>CAJUFX010000022.1 GCA_910586395.1 uncultured Bacteroidales bacterium | reverse complement strand
ATTATGGCGAACAGCAGAGCCGCCGCCACTATGATGCAGGCAATCTTATAGAGGAATCGGAAGAATCCCCTGAAAAAGACTATCGCCAACGCCGCCCATACAGGTGATACGCCCCTTGTATAGAGGTATCCGAACACGGCGGCCAAAGCGAGTATCAGGATTGCTTTCCACAGCCAACCCATACCGGTGATCCTTGTGATAAGTGCAGATGCTTTCATAACTGTATATATTTACCGGGGTGACACGGTGTCATCCGGATTTCGGTGGCTCCCCCGTGGCGCGCCTCCACAGGCAAGGCTACGGGTAAAAATACCGGAGCGCAGCGAGGATGATTTTTGCCCGTACCGCAAGGCCCGGCCTTGACGGTGGAAACCGGCGAGCCACGAACTTCGCCTCCGAATCCGAATGACGGCATTCACTGTCCTATCTCTTTCTTGAAGTCTTCCTGTCCGGGAAAACGAGTGTGACATTGTAGCCGCGGTCGAAAACGAGCATGGCATCGAATGAATTTCCCTTCTTTCCCTTGAACCCCTTTATCAGCTTAGTCCTGCCGGATGACAGCAGTTGCTCGATATGGCCGTCCGTGAGTTCCTTGTTCAAGAATCGTCTGAACACCATCAGACCGCAGGATGTATTGTCGCACCGGGCGGTCTTAGCCCGTATCACGACATTCCCTTTGCCGCATTTGGGACATGGGCGGGAATGCACCGGGGTGACAGGCACTGTGATTCCGAGAATCTCAGTGGTGGCCTTGCGTGTATAGCCGACGATGGCGTTCATGAATGTAGAGGGTTCAAGAGTGTGCCGTTCAATCTGCAACAGTGTGTTTTCCCAGCTGCCTGTCATGCCTACATCCGCCACGAGCATATCCTTCACGGCATCGTACAGTGCCAGACCTTTGTCAGTGGGTACGATACTCTTGCCTGAGCGTCGTATATAGTCACGTCTAACCAAAGTGGCGATAATAGCCGCACGGGTGGCGGGCGTGCCGATGCCTATGTCGCGGACAGCCTCGCGCGCCTTCTCGTCGATGATACCCTTGCCGCACGATTCCATTGCGGCAAGGAGGGTGGCCTCGGTGTACAAAGGGCGCGGCATGGTCTTCCTCTGCGCCAGCCCGTGCCCCGAAACCGGCGCGGTGTCACCAACTGAAAAGGCTGGGCAAGCCGCATTGTCATCGGATTCATCCTCGCCACGGTCCTCCTTGCGGTCGAACACGGCACGCCAGCCTGGTATTACGACGGACGAGGACTTGGAACGGAACGGCATCCCGCAGATTTCGGCTTCTATCAGGTGTGTTTCGGTGACACACGGGGGTGAGAATGCTTCGAGCATACGCCC
>CAJUFX010000021.1 GCA_910586395.1 uncultured Bacteroidales bacterium | reverse complement strand
TGAGTAAGGGGGCGCTGACGATGAATGACATTTTATTCGGCAACAACAACGGCGCTGTCATAAAAAAGCTGTCAGGCCGCTATTTCAAAGCAAGCAAGAGCAGAAATATCATTGCGATTATCGCAATCGTTCTGACAACCATACTTTTTACCACGATCTTCACCCTGGGTTCCGGCCTGATGGACACCGTTCACGATCAGAACATCCGCAAGGCGGGCGGCGATGGGCAGGCGGTCTTAAACTATATCAGCGATGAAGTTTACGGCGATGTGGCGGGAAATCTCTTGATTGACCGCATCGCCTATACAAAGGCTGTTTCCTACCGGCTGAAAAATCCGGGCCTGGAACGCTGGCGCTCTGACCTGTGGTATATGGACGATACCGCATTGGAATTTGCCCGTTACACCCCCACAACAGGCCATCGGCCCGAAGCAGAAAACGAGATCATCGCGGACACAAAGACATTGGACGCCCTGGGCGTCCCGGCGCAGATCGGGGAAACCGTTTCTCTGACCTATGAAGTAAAGGGACAGTTATATACCACCGATTTCACCCTCTGCGGCTTTTGGGAAACGGACAGCTTGAGCAACATCGGGCGGCTGGTCGTGTCGAAAGCCTTTGTGGACGCCCATTCGGACATTTTGACCTATACCTATCCCGTGGACAATGATTATTCCGGCGTTGTCTCCGCCTATGTGATGTTCAGAGGAACAGGCGATATAGAAGCCCAACTCCATCAGCTGCTTTCCGAAACCGGCTATACCTGCGACACGATGGGCGGCAGCAAGGAGAACGGCAACTATGTGATTGCCCGTGTCAGTCCGGCCTATCAGAGCGGCGCATTAACGGACAATCCTGCCATGCTGATTTCCGGCCTTGTTGGCGTCGCGTTGATTGTCGTAACAGGGTATTTGATTATCTACAACATTTTCCAGATTTCCGTTATTCAGGATATTCAGTCCTACGGACAGCTAAAAACGCTGGGTACAACAAAGCGGCAGATTAAGCGTCTAATCAACCGGCAGGCGCTCCGGCTGTCCCTGATTGGTATTCCCATCGGCCTGCTGGTGGGCTTCTTCATTGGCCGGGCCTTGGTGCCTTTCCTGATGAACGGAACGAGTTATACTGCGGACGCCGGTGTTAAAGTAACGGTAAATCCTCTGATTTTCATTGGTTCTGCTGCTTTCGCCCTTTTTACCGTCTTTGTCAGCGTCCGCAAGCCCGCGAAGATCGCCGGAACGGTTTCGGCAATTGAGGCCATCCGCTACACGGAAAATGATACGACAGCATTTGGAAAGCGCAGAGCCAAAGACAAAAAATCGACCCACGGCGCGAAGCTCCACTTTATGGCGCTAGCAAACCTGGGCCGCAACCGCAAGCGTACTGTGCTGGTGATTGTGTCCATGACAT
>CAJUFX010000020.1 GCA_910586395.1 uncultured Bacteroidales bacterium | reverse complement strand
TACTGGGACATGATGGTGCGAGACAAGGACGGCAAGAGAATATCCTCCGACGAGTACCGCGCCATGAGCCGTGACGAGCGGAAAAATCTTGACGTGATACCCTTTGTCAAGGCGTTCCCGGTTTACAACATCGACCAGACCAATTTCCGTGAGGCACAGCCTGAGAGGGTGCAGAAACTACTCGACCGCTTCAAGGTGCCTGAAATGCGCGACACACAGGGTATGTACGCCCACGGCGCACTCGACCGCATGGTTGCCGAGCAGACATGGCTCTGTCCCATACAGGCCGATCGCAAGGAGAAAGGCGCGTATTATTCCCCCTCGCGTGATATTGTCGTGCTTCCCATGAAGCAGCAGTTCAACAAGGGCGCGACTCCGGAGGACATATACCGCGACGGCATGGAGTTCTACTCGACAATGCTACACGAGATGACGCACTCCACCATGACACCCGAAAGGCTCAACCGTGAGGCGGGCGCGAAGTTCGGCGACCCGAAATATGCGAAAGAGGAACTGGTGGCCGAGCTTACAGCGGCCATGATAAGCCACTCCATGGGCTTCGACTCCAGAGTCACCGACAACTCGGCGGCCTACCTCGATTCATGGATTGGGGCACTCCGACAGGAGCCGAAGTTCATCGTGTCCGTGATGGCCGATGTCAACAAGGCTTCGGAAATGATACTCGACCGTGTGGACGCACAGCGCATATCGCTCGGCGAACAGCCTTATCTGGCGAAGAACGACCCTCTGATGGCTCCTTTGGAGGACGAGATATGCCCGTTCAAGAACGCCGCCATAATCAAGACCCGCTCCGGCGACTTTGCCCTGCGTGCCTCATACAACGGTGTCGATCTCGGCATGAAGCCTATCAAGCGTTCAACCGCAAGAATGTATTTCCAGCTCACCGACCAACGCGAGAAAGACATATTCCTCGGAAGCGCGATACGCAAGAATTATGAATCGGAGATAGCAGGCATCGACCGCCGCGCCTCCAAGTCACTCTCAATCGTCTGAAGCTATGGCACCGGCTGACTATAAGGTCAAGTTCAAGGAACTTAAATCGCGTGTGGGTATTGATGATGTCGCCTATTCGCTCGGCTACCGCCTCGACCGCAAGGCTGGTGTGGGCCGGTACATCGAGCTTGTGCTGGGCGAGGGACGCGACAAGCGCGACACAATCATCGTCAGCAACCGCCGCGACAAGGCTTCGCAGACTTTCTTCCGGCGGGACGGCTCAAAGGGTGACGTGGTGTCGTTCATACGCGAGAACCTTTCATCGTTCAATGTCATCGGGCTTACCGAATGGCAGAAGATAGCGAAAGTGATGGCGCAGTTCGCCAATATGCCGGAGCCAGATTATGACCGCGACAGGGATTATGTACGCTCGGCATCCGCGCCTCAGGTGTTCGACCCTTCGCGCTACCGTGTCAAGGATCTGGACGCGGCCAATATCCCCCGGCTGTTCGCACAGCGCGCACTGTCGGCAGATACGGTCAAGGCTCTCGCCCCGTTCATTTCCCTTGTGTCAGACAGGCGTAACGAGAATTTCAACGGCTACAACATCGGCTTCCCCTACACGGAAGCCGGGAGCGACAAGACTGTGGGATATGAGATCCGTGGCATGGGCGGCTACAAGTCAAAGGCCGCCGGCACCAATTCCTCCACGGCGGCGTGGGTGGCCGACCTGTCGCACGGCAACAACGGCCTCGTGCGTCATGTGTTCTTCTGTGAATCCGCCTTTGACGCAATGGCTTTTTTCCAACTGAACCGACCCCGGTTAGGCGAGGACATCGCCCTTGTCTCCCTCGGCGGCACGTTCTCCGACCGTCAGGTGCTGGGCGTGATGGAGCGTTTTCCAAACGCCCGTGCCTACGACTGCTTCGACAACGACCTTGCCGGACGCATCAACGGACTCCGCCTCATGGCTCTTGTCGAGGACATTCCGCTCAAAATCACCAAGACGCCGGAGGGCTTGATGGTGGAGGCCAAAGGCAAGAGTTTTCCGGTGTCGCCCGACCGCTCCGCCTACACTCAGTTTGAGCCGCATATCTCCGTGCGTTACCGCATGGGGCAGTGGCAGCCGCCTAAGGACTTCAAGGACTGGAACGACTGCCTGCTGGGTAAACGCTCCTTAATCAAGATACTCCCTACCAAACATGACCGTGACGATAACCTCGCCGAGCAACGCGCCTCCGGCTTAAAAATATGACTGACCGATGAAGACTATCAAACCGAAAACAGCCCTGCTCGCTCTCTCCCTCCTTGTCATTCCGGGAGCGGACATGATGGCGCAACAGACCGACCCGACGCTCACGGCGGCGGTGATAGCGCAGACTGTGGAGCTTAACAATATCCACAAGAAGCGCAAGTCAACCCAGGAGAAGATCATCGCGGCTGAAGC
>CAJUFX010000019.1 GCA_910586395.1 uncultured Bacteroidales bacterium | reverse complement strand
CGAGATTGACCGTGCCGAACTTGTTGAGCGACGCGGAGAGTGCCTCTTCGGGAGTGCTTACGTTGGCATGGCTCTCCACCGAGAAGGAAACGGGACGCTCGAAAATGTCCGCCTTGACGAACCTGCCGTCCTCCGCACGTTCCAGCGAAAGGATGTCGCGCCCTCCGGCATCCATCATCACCAGTTTCACGTTCTGTCTGGCGTTGAGGTTGCCGTAGCGCATGACAAACTCGTCGTAGCAGGTGTTCAGGTGTTCACGCCACACGGGATTTGCCTCGCGCCTGTTCGTTTCATAGCGGTACAGCCGCTCGTATGCGTCACGGAGCGACACATACAGCAACGCTTTCTCCTTCTGAAACCCCGTCAGCCCGAGCGGATGGAATGTCGCGCCGTAGGGCGTGATGTCCTTCAGATAACCGATGTCGCGTGCCCTGCTTGCCACCAGCGAGCCTTCACGCAGGTGCATTTCCGGCGTGCGGTGGTAGGGGCGCGGCATAAGGTCAGGGGCTTCCTCCTTCGGCTTTTCCGGTTCAATTTCAGGGAAAAGTGAAGTGGCTGCCTGCTCACTTGGGCTATTGTCCGTAACGGGAACGGGAGTTGCTTCCGGCTGTGCTTCGGGTCGTTGTGCCGTTTCCTTCTCCGGTTTGTTATCAAACGAAGGCACAAAGGCAGGATTCAGCGTGTCCTTGACACCCGACTTTTTCAGTTGTTCCTGTCTGTGCCGTTCCGCTTCAAGACGTAGAGCCTTGCGCCGCTCCGGCGTCAGGCTCATCATCGTTTCGTAGAAGCCGTTGATGGGCGGATTGGTGTCCCAGTCCAGCGTGGCGTAAATATCGTCAGGGTCGCTTTGTTTGACGATATTATCCGGCTTTGCCTCCTTGCTTCCGGTTGCAGGCTTGACGGTTTCAACGGGAGGCGCGGCGGTAACCTGCGGTTTCGGTTTGGGGACGGCGCGTTTTGCCGTGCTTTCCTTTTTCGACGCCTTTTTCTTCTTGGGGGATTCCGGCTTGCGGACTTCCTCCGTCATTCCCCAGAGGTCGAGCAGGGAGAGCTGCACGCCCGCCTGATAATTCGGTTTGCGGGGCTCTATCTCCGGCTTTTCCTCTATCGGTTGCGGTTTTTCGGTTCGGGCTTCTTCCGTCCGTGCCGTAATTGTCGCTTCCGGCTTCATGGCAGGCTGTTCCGGCTTGGTTTCAACGGCAACCGCTTTTCGCTCCCCCGCTTGCCCGATTGCGCCCGAATACAGGCGCATGGCAAGCCTCATGTGGCAGTCCTCGTCAAGCATACGGCGCAGGTCCTCCGCGATGCCTGCTGTCTTGCCCTCGTGCGTATAGACCATAGCGGGCTTGCCGTAAGGGTCGGTGTCGAACTTAGCGGACGTATGCACGATCCGTTCGGGATGGCGGACAAAATAGGCGTTGTCCGTCAGGTTTGTCTTCGTGTCCGTCTGTATCACGGTCATCAGCCGTTCGTCCTGCGACAGTTCCGTCTTGCGCAGGTTCTTTTGCAGTACGATAAGGTCGCTGCCCACCTCTGTCCCCGCATTGTCCGAAAACAGGTTGTTGGGCAGGCGGATTGCCGATACCAGATTCGCCTGACGGAACAGCTCGTCACGCACGGAGGTCTTGGAGCTGTTCAATACCCCCTGCGAGGTGATGAACGCCACGATGCCGCCGTCGCGCACTGTGTCCAGCCCTTTCAGGAAAAAATAGTTGTGGATGGCTTTTTGCGCCGAACGCCTGCCGAAAGATTCGCTCCTTTGAAACCCGGCGTCGAACACGGCTATGTCACCGAACGGGATGTTGGACACCGCCAAGTCGAAATAGTTGTTGAACGGCTTTTCGATTTTCTCAAAACCGTCTATGCGCATCTTTTTGTCGGGGTGGAGCTGCCGCAGGATAGTACCCGTGAGGAGGTCTTTCTCAAACGCCATCACATCCGCATCGGGACTGTGCCGCAGCACGGCGTCCACGAACACGCCGACACCCGCCGACGGTTCCAGCACGCGGGCTGGGCGGACGCTGTAATCCGCCAGCACATCGGCTATGGTGTCGGTTATCTCTTTCGGGGTGTAGAAGGCTGTCAGCACGGACGCTTTCAGCGAGTCCACATACCGCTTGTACTGCGTATCGTCCTTGCTGTTCCCGCGTACCAGCCTGTGCAGTTCCGCAGTAGGGGCAAACAGTTCGAGGTCGGATTTCGCCCAGTGGACGGCGTCCGTCAGTTCCCTTGCCGGGTTCAGGATACATTTCAGCCCGCCGAAACCGCAATACTTTTGAAGTAACGCACGTTCTTCGGGGGTTGCCGTTCTCCGTTCCCTGTCAAGGATGAATGCCGTCCGTATCGCCTCGATGTTGTCCCGCAGCCGTTGTTTGCGGTTAAACGCCATACTCGTCGATATAAAGGACGAC
>CAJUFX010000018.1 GCA_910586395.1 uncultured Bacteroidales bacterium | reverse complement strand
GGCAACTTTTAATGCCGGTGCGGAATTCCGTCTGGCACGTCATTGGAGCTTGGACATAGAAACCGGCCTGAACCCGTTCGATGGGAAGAAGGACGACGGCAGCTATGGCAAATCTCTCAAGCATTGGCGACTCCATCCGGAGATGCGCTACTGGTTCTGCGAAACGTTCTACAAACATTTCATCGGGTTGCATGTCCCGTACATATTATATAATGTATCGGACATCAAGCTGCTCGGTACCGAAAACGAACGCCATCAAGGTTGGGGTGCAGGTGCGGGTATCAGCTACGGGTATTCCTGGCTGCTCTCCAGGCACTGGAACCTGGAAGCGACCGTCGGTGTGGGATACCTCTACCTTGAGTCGGAGAAATATCCCTGTACCAATTGCGGCCGCCGGCAAGAGTATGTCAAGAAACATTATTTCGGCCCCACGCAGGCTGCCATCAATTTAATTTATCAATTTTAATACCGTCATCTTATGAAAATGTACAGAACGATACTGCCCGCGTTGGCAGGCTTGCTGGCGGTAACCGCCTCCGAGGCACAGACAATCAAAGTGAAAGACCAAATTGTTGAAAAGGCCGACAGTACGTTGATTGTCGGTATGACATTCGACCTGAGCAAAATAGAGGTTCCCTCAAATCGAAGCGTGGTCTGCACGCCGGTCGTGACGGCGGGCGACAGTGCACGTGCGCTTACTCCGCTCATCGTCAGCGGCCGTGACCGGCATATCCTGTATGAACGCACGGGACGTACTTACGGGACACACAATGAATACGAACTGCGCCGCGAGAACGGCAAGGAACAGACTTTCGAATATACCACCCGCACGCCGATGGCTCCTTGGATGAAGAAGTCGGAAGTGGCACTCGTGACGGATGTCTGCGGTTGCGGCTGGGAAAACCTGATGAACGACCGTTCGCCGCTCTTCCCGATCAATTTCGCCGAACCGGTCGTGCTCCGTCCGTTGCTCGCCTACCGCACGCCCGAAGCCGAAGCGGTCAAGGCGCGTTCGATCGAGGGCAAGGCGTTTCTCGACTTCCCGGTCAACAAGATCACGATCTATCCCGACTACCGCAACAACCCGCGCGAGCTGGCCGCCATCCGGGCCACGATCGAGTCGGTGAAGGATGACCCTTATGCTACCATCACGGAGGTATGGATCAAAGGGTTCGCTTCTCCCGAAGGGACGTACGCCAACAATACTTATCTGGCGGAAAACCGTGCCAAGGCCCTGCGCGACTACGTGAAGAGCCTCTACCGGTTCGAACATGCCACGTTCAGCGTCGACTTCGAACCGGAAGACTGGGAAGGGCTGGAAAAACGGCTGGAGGAGATGAACCTGCCCGACAAGGCCGAACTGCTTGCCATCATCCGCAATCCCGAACCGCGCGATCTCGACAAGAAGGAGTGGAAGCTGAAGACGTTGAACGGGGGCACGTCCTACAAGATCCTACTGCGCGATGTCTACCCCGCCTTGCGCCATTCGGACTACGTGGTGAAGTACAACATCCGCAACTTCACGGCCGAAGAGGCGAAGTCGCTCGTCTATACGGACCCGAAGAAGCTCAGCCTGAACGAAATGTTCATGGTGGCGCAACTTTTCGAGGCCGGAAGCGACAAATATAATGAAGTGTTCGAAATCGCCGTCCGCATGTTCCCCGACGATCCGGTCTCCAACCTGAACGCCGCCAACACGGCGATCCGGACGGGACAATTGGACCGTGCGGAGAGCTATCTTGCAAAGGCCGCCGAAGGCGACGAGAAACAGTTGGCACTCGCTTCCGTCCGGATGCTGCGTGGCGACCTCGACGGTGCGGAAACGATCTTGAAAAGATTGGAACACAGTGCCGTATGCGGAGAAGCGGCACGTGCCAACCTCGAACAAATCAAGGCGAAACGCGCGGAATGAATAAACTACAAAAACGATAAGGTATGAACATTGCACATAAATTATTGATATATGCCTGTGCGGCCGGCGGCCTTTTGTCTGCCGGTTGTTCGGCTGAGTACCGGATGGAACGGGACGACGGTGGTGAGAAGCCTGCAGAGGCGAACTACTTCCGCCTGACGCTCCATTGTCCGGATGCCAAGGCTCCGCTCACCCGTTCGAACCCCACCGGGGGAGAGAACGGCGACGGCTACGAGCCCGGGCAGGACTACGAAACGCGCATCGACGATTTGATGCTGCTCTTCTATCGGGGCACGGACGGGGTGAACTCGCCCGCCTCGACCCCGGTCGACAAGATCATCTACCTCGACCGCGACGCGATGCAGGGCGACAACCGCACCGAGCCGGTGCTGGTGGGGTTGCCCGCCGGCTGGTACGACCTGCTGGTCATTACCAACACGGGCAACATCCGCCCGCAGCTCAAGGACCTGACGCTGGGGGGTGTACGCGACTTCTTGCAAAAGCGGGCGTGGATGGAAAGAAACGGCGAGTATTCGCATTTCGTGATGGCTTCGGACGGCCATCTGGACGAGAAGGTCTACATCTGCGGCGACAACACGATCGACAACCCGGCTTCCGCCACGGTCGAGGTCGAACGACATGCGGCACGTATCGACTATC
>CAJUFX010000017.1 GCA_910586395.1 uncultured Bacteroidales bacterium | reverse complement strand
CGCTTGGGCCGGGGCTTCGGGAACGAAGACGCGGCCCAAGCGCGTTCCCCGCGGCTCCATGGCAAAATCTACCTGATATGGCTTACCGATATTTGATCATCGAACAGCGGGGTGCGGTGCAGATCATCACGATTCACCGTCCCGAAGCGCTCAACGCCCTCAATGGCGAAGTACTTTCCGAATTGGACGCCGCCTTTACCGAAGCGGCTTGCGAGCAAGAAACGCGCGCCATCGTCCTCACGGGCGAGGGTAAATCGTTTGTGGCCGGCGCCGACATCGCCGAAATGGCGGGGATGGACGCCGCCCAAGGCAAGGCTTTCGGCGAGATGGGCAGCGAGGTGTTCCGCCGCATCGAATTGATGAATAAACCGGTCATAGCGGCCGTAAACGGTTTCGCCTTGGGCGGCGGCTGCGAATTGGCCATGGCCTGCGACATCCGTATCGCTTCGGCCAAAGCCAAATTCGGTCAGCCGGAGGTGGGCTTGGGCATCACGCCCGGTTTCTCGGGCACGCAGCGTCTGAGCCGTCTTGTCGGTTTGGGCAAGGCCAAGGAAATGATTTTTACGGGCGACCCGGTTTCGGCCGCCGACGCTTTGGCTTGCGGCCTGGTCAATGCCGTGTGCGAACCCGAAGCCTTGCTGGAAACGGCCGTGGCCATGGCGGAGAAAATCGCGTCCAAGGCGCCGATGGCGGTAGCCTATGCCAAGGAAGCGATACAAAAGGGTTGCGATACCGATATGGATAGCGGCATCGCGTTGGAAGCCAATCTGTTCGGTCTCTGCTTCGCGACGGAAGACCAAAAGGAGGGCATGCAGGCTTTTTTGAACAAACGTGCGGCGGCGTTCAAAGGGTGTTAAGGCCGGTTCAGACTGAAATCGGATACACCCGTTTGTCGGGGCTTCCGAAATCGGAACGCCCGCGTGTCGGGTCACCGGTAAAAAGAGATAAACTGTTAAAATTATAATCATTATGAAAATTTGTGTGATAGGCACCGGCACGATGGGGCATGGCATCGTACAGGCCATGGCGCAGTCCGGTATGGACGTCTATATGAAAGGCCGTTCGCAGGCTTCGCTCGACAAAGCGGTCAAGATTGTGGAAAAATCCTTGACGAAACTCGTTGAAAAAGGCAAGATGGAAGAAGCCAAGAAAAACGAGATTCTGGGACATATCAAGCCGGTGTTGGACTATGATGCCGTCCGTGACGCCGACTTGTTCATCGAGGCCATTTCGGAAGACATGGCCGTCAAGAAAACCATTTTCGCCGAATTGGCCGGCCTTTGCAAGGAAGACGCTATTTTAGCCTCCAACACCTCTTCGCTTTCGATTACCGAACTGGCCGCTTCGGTGGCGCATCCGGAACGCGTCATCGGCATGCACTTCTTCAATCCGGTGCCGATGATGAAGCTCGTGGAAATCATCAAGGGGCAGCTGACGGCTCAGAACGTACACGATACGGTAACGGAACTGGCCAAGCAGATGGGCAAGACGCCGGTTTCCGTTAACGAAGCCCCCGGCTTTGTCGTGAACCGCATCCTGATTCCGCTCGTGAACGAAGGCATCGGCATTTTGGCCGACGGCGTGGCCACGCGCGAAGAAATCGACGCCGCCATGCAGATGGGGGCCAACCATCCGATGGGCCCGTTGGCCTTGGGCGACCTGATAGGCTTGGACGTATGCCTGGCCATTATGGAAGTGTTGCATGCCGAATTCGGCGAGGACAAGTACCGTCCGCATCCGCTGTTGCGCAAAATGGTACGGGCCGGTTTGTTGGGCCGTAAGACGGGCCGCGGTTTTTACGATTACAGTAAATAAGATTACAGCGAACAATCAATCTCATTCTCCGTGCCGGCGGCGGGGCAGTCCGTCCGGCCGCCGCGCGTGACGGAGCAGTTTTATATATGACGAAAATTAGAAATATAGCCATTATAGCACATGTTGACCACGGCAAGACGACCTTGGTCGATCGTATGCTGTATCAGTCCAATCTGTTCAGAGACAATCAGGAAAAACAGGATCTGATATTGGACAACAACGATTTGGAACGTGAACGCGGCATCACCATTCTGGCCAAGAACGTTTCGGTTCGTTACAAGGATTTTAAGATCAATATCATCGATACGCCGGGGCACGCCGATTTCGGCGGCGAGGTGGAACGCGTGCTCAATATGGCCGATGGCGTTCTGCTCGTCGTGGATGCGTTCGAGGGCCCCATGCCGCAGACGCGGTTCGTTTTGCAGAAAGCGTTGGATTTGCACCTCAAACCGATCGTCGTCATCAACAAGGTGGATAAGCCCAATTGCGAACCCGAACTGACGCAGGAAAAAGTGTTCGACCTCATGTTCACGCTCGGGGCGGACGAAGACCAGTTGGATTTTCCGACGGCGTTCGGATCGTCCAAGCAAGGTTGGATGGGGCCGGATTGGAAGACGCCGACGCAGGATATTACCTATCTCTTGGACTTGATCATCAAGCATATTCCGGCGCCCAAACCGCCGGTGGGCAATACGCAGCTCATGATTACGTCCTTGGATTATTCGTCCTATATCGGCCGTATCGCCGTGGGGCGTCTGCACCGCGGCACGCTGCAGGCCGGGCAGAACGTCAGCCTCATCAAGCGCGACGGCACGGTTCAGAAGGAAAAGATCAAGGAACTCTATGTGTTCGAGGGCTTGGGCAAGGAAAAGGTCAAGACGCCCGTCGAGGCCGGCGAAATCTGCGCCATCATGGGCTTGGACAACTTCGACATCGGCGATACGGTGGCCGATGCGGACGCGCCCGAAGCCTTGACACCCTTGGCCGTGGACGAACCGACGATGAGCATGTTGTTTACAATCAACAACTCGCCGTTTTTCGGCCGCGAAGGTAAGTTCGTGACCTCCCGCCACCTGCGGGAGCGCCTGTTCAAGGAATTGGAAAAGAATCTGGCTTTGCGCGTCGTGGAGACCGCTTCGCCGGACGCCTGGTTGGTCTATGGCCGCGGCATCCTGCACCTTTCGGTGCTCATCGAGACGATGCGTCGCGAGGGCTACGAGTTGCAGGTGGGGCAGCCCAAGGTCATCCTCAAGGAAATCGACGGCAAGCAGTGCGAGCCGGTGGAGGAACTGACCGTGGTGGTGCCGGAAGAATTTTCGGGCAAGGTCATCGAACTGGTGACCCAACGCAAGGGCGAGATTGTCAGCATTGAGACGCGGGCCGACCGGGCGCATCTGGAATTTACGATTCCGTCGCGCGGTTTGATAGGGTTGCGCAACAACGTGCTGACGGCGACGGAAGGCGAAGCCGTCATGGCGCACCGTCTCAAAGGCTATGAACCGTGGAAAGGCGAAATGGGCCTGCGCAATGCCGGCGCGCTCATCGTGATGGAGACCGGCAACGCGTTCCCTTACGCCATCGACAAACTGCAGGACCGCGGCACGTTCTTCATCGAGGCGAACGAAGACGTTTATGCGGGTCAGGTCATAGGCGAACACATCCGTCAGGACGACCTCGTGATAAATGTTTGCAAGAGCAAGAAATTGACCAATATGCGGGCTTCCGGCGCGGACGATGCCGTGCGTCTGGTGCCGCCGCGCAAGATGTCGTTGGAGGAATATATGGAGTATATCGGCGCCGACGAATATCTGGAGGTTACGCCGCAGAGCCTGCGTCTGCGCAAGATTATCCTGGACGAGAACGAACGGAAACGTCAGGAGAAGCGTGCGGCCTCCGCCGGCTGAGGCCTGCGGGCTGGCGGGACGGTGTTCCCGGAGCCCTGAAACGGAAAGAGGCGTCCGCTACCTGCGGACGCCTCTTTTTTTATTCCAGATAATACTGCTGATCCGCCGTCTCGTTCTCCGATTCCGTCGTCCGGTTATAGACCGGAATGGGCTGTGGTTCGGGCTTGGGCGGCGTGAGGGGTTTGAACCGCTCCTGCCATTTTTCGAAGACAACGAACAATACCGGTACGACGAAAATTTGGCAAATCATGCCGATGAGCATGCCGCCTACGGCGCCCGCGCCGATCGTGCGGTTACCGTTCGAGCCGACGCCGGTCGAGAAGACAAGCGGCAAAAGACCGAAAATCAAGGCTAAGGAGGTCATCAAAATGGGGCGTAGCCGTGCCGTCGCGCCCGCTGCGGCCGCCAAAGTTATGCTCAGTCCCTGTTGGCGGCGTTGCAAGGCGAACTCGATAATCAGGATAGCGTTTTTGGCTAAAAGGCCGATGAGCATGATCAGGGAAATCTGAAGGTAGATATTATTGTTCAGGCCAAGCATTCGCACGAAGAGGAACGAGCCCGCGAGACCGAACGGCAACGAAAGGATGACCGAGAGCGGCAGGATGTAACTCTCGTACTGGATGCAGAGCAGCAGATAGACGAAGACGAGGCAGAGCGCGAGAATCAGGCCGGCCGTATCGCCGGCTTCCTGCTCGTTGCGCGTGATGCCGGCAAATTCGAAGCCGTAGCCCGTGGGCAGGTCGGAGGCGGCGGTTTCTTCTATGGCACGGATGGCGTCACCGGAACTGTAGCCGTCGGCCGGCACGCCGTTTACGGCAATGGAGGTAAAGAGGTTGAAACGGTTGATGTTTTCAGGACCATATACGCGTTCCACTTTCAGGAATTGGTCGATGGGCGCCATGCCCTTGGCGGTCCGGACAAACACTTTCTTCATGGCTTCCGGATCGGTCGTCATCGTCGGGTCACCCTGCAGCATCACGCGGTACAATTTGCCGAAACGGTTGAAGTTGGAGACATACAGGCCGCCGAAGTAGGCTTGCATGACCGAGAGTACGTCCGAGGGGCCGATGCCGGCTTGTTTGCATTTGTGTACATCCACATCCACCATGTATTGCGGGAAGTGCGGGTTGAATGACGTGCGTGCGAACGCGATTTCGGGCCGTTTGTTCAAGTCTTCGATGAAACGCAACGCCACCTCGTAAAAATCGTCGATTTCGCCGCCATGTTTGTCCTGCAAACTGAATTCAAAGCCGTTCGTCGCGCTGAATCCCGCAATCATGGGCGGTGAGAAAATCATGATCTGCGCTTCGCGCACTTCGTCTTTCAGCAATTTATTGAAATCGGCCGTGACGCGTTTGAGCGGGTAGTCCCGCCGTTCGTCCCAATGTTTGAGGTTGATCGTAAAGTTGCCGTAACAGCTGCCGTTGCCGGATATAAAGCCGAAGCCCGTTATCTTGGAACGGGACTTGATGGCCGGGTGGGACGCGATGAGGCTGTCGATGCGGTTCATGACGAGGTCGGTCTGGTACAGCGTCGTGGCCGGCGGTAGCGTCACGCCTATATACAAGACGCCGTTGTCTTCGTTGGGAACCAGTCCTTTGGGCGTATGGCGCATCAGCAGGAACAGGGCGGCGGCAAAGACGGCGACCAGTCCGAACGACAGCCACGGATGGCGTATGAAACGGTTGACCGATTTCTTGTAGTGTTGGGTCGCGGTATCGAACAGGCGGTTGAATCCGGCATGGAAATAGTCAATGACCCGGCGTTTTTCCACCGGCTTTTCGCCGTGCGGTTTCAAGAACATAGCGCAGAGGGCCGGGGAGAGCGTCAGCGCGTTGACGGCCGACAGGAGGATGGCCACGGCCAGCGTGATGCCGAACTGGGTGTAGAAAATGCCGGAGGTGCCGCTGATGAACGTGACCGGGATAAAGACGGCGGCCATGACCAGCGTGATGGAGACGATTGCGCCCGAAATCTCGTGCATGGCGTCGATCGTGGCCACTTGGGCCGAATCGTAGTTCTGGTCCAATTTGGCGTGTACGGCTTCCACGACCACGATGGCGTCGTCCACGACAATCGCGATGGCGAGCACGAGGGCGAAGAGCGTCAGCAGGTTGATGGAGAAACCGAACAGTTTGAGGAAAATGAATGTGCCGATGATGGCCACGGGAACGGCGATGGCCGGAATCAGCGTGGAGCGGAAGTCCTGCAAAAACAGGTAAACGACGAGAAAGACGAGCAGGAAGGCTTCTATGAGCGTTTGCAATACCTTGTGGATGGAAGCGTAGAGAAAGTCGTTGGAATTCTGCATTTCGGCATAGGCCATGCCTTGCGGAAACTCCTTGGCGGCCTTTTCGATGACGGCCTCCACGTCTTTGATGACCTGGGTGGCGTTGGAGCCGGGCATCTGATAGACGGCCACGGTCGCGCCCGGATGCCCCATGCCGCCGCTGATGATGTTGGACGAGAGCGCGCTCATCTCCACGCGCGCCACCTCGCCGAGTTTGAGTTCCTCGCCGCTGGGCTTGACGGCCAGCACGATGTTTTCGTAGTCGATGGCTTCGGGCAGACGGCCCTTGTAGCGCAGCATGTATTGGAATGCCTGCTGCGAGTTCTCGCCGAATTTGCCGGGCGCGGCCTCGATGTTCTGTTGCGCCAGGGCGGCCGTAATGTCGGCCGGCACAAGTTTGTACTGCGCCATGACGTCCGGCCGCAACCAAATCCGCATCGCGTAGTCGTGCGAGCCGAAGGCCGAGGCGTCGCCTACGCCCTTGACGCGCATGATCTGCGGCACGACATTTATTTTGAGGTAGTTTTCGATGAAAGTCTCGTCGTAGCGGTTATCGGGGCTGTAGGTCGTGAACATGAGCAGCGTGCTGGTCTGCCGCTTGCGCGTCGTCACGCCCACGCGCACGACTTCGGCCGGCAGCAGGTTCGTGGCTTTGGCCACGCGGTTCTGCACGTTCACGGCCGCCATGTCGGGGTCGGTGCCTTGCCGGAAATAGACGGTGATTTGCGCGCCGCCGTCGTTCGTGGCTTTGGAGACCATGTAATTCATATCCTCCACGCCGTTGATGGCGTCTTCCAAGGGCGCGATGACGCTGTTGAGAATCGTGCGGGCGTCCGCGCCCGTATAAGTCGTGGATACGTTGATGGTCGGCGGCGCGATGTCGGGGTATTGCTCAATCGGCAGCGAGACCAAGCCAATCAAGCCCAAAATGACGATTAAAACCGAAATGACGGTGGAAAGAACCGGCCGTTTGATGAAAATCTCTACGTTCATGGCGGTTCGGGTTAAGGCCGCGCGTGGGCGGCGGTTGTGGCGTTTGCGGCGGTTTTTTCGGCCTGACCCGGCGTGGCGGCTGCGGCTGTCCCGGCTTTTTCGATGTTTTCGGCCGGCAGCGGTTCTATCAACTGGTCTTCTTTGAGGAAAGCCGCGCCCTCCGTCACGATTTGTTCGCCGCTTTTTAGGCCGTCAAGCACGACAAAATCCTTTCCGTCGTTGAGCGGGTGGATATCGATGGCGCGCGATTTGACCCGGTGGCTCGCCGTATCCAGCACATAGACGAAACGGCGGTTCTGGATTTCAAACGTGGCGTTTTGCGGTATCACAAACACCGAATCCACGGTATAGGGAATCAAGATTGTCCCGGTATAGCCGCTTTTGAGACTGTATTCCGGGTTGGGAAAATTGACACGCGCGCGGATGGCGCCCGTGCTGGCGTCCACGCTGCCGCTCACGGTTATGAGTTTGCCCATGTGCGGAAACAGGCTGCCGTCCGAGAGCCGCAGCTGAATCGGCGGCATCTGGGCGATCAGGTTTTGAAACGTACCGTATTGGCGCGAGAGTGCGAGGGCCTGGCGTTCGCTCATCGAAAAATAAGCCCGCATCACGCTGATTTGGGAAATCTGCGTCAAGGCTTTCTCCGAAGTAGGGCTGATCAGGTTGCCCGGGCTCATCGTCACGACGCCGGCGATGCCGTCGGTCGGACTGGTGATACGGGTATAGGCGTATTCGCGTTGCGCGTTGATAAGTTGCGCTTGGGCCTGCGCCAGTTGCGATGCCTTGACCTTGACCTCGTTGCGCGCCAGCTGCAGGTCGTAGTCGCTGATGATGTTGCGCTGATGTAAGGCTTCTTTGGTTTTGAGCGTCAGTTCGGCCGTCTCCATTTGGGCGGTCGCCACCTGAATGTTCGCTTCGGCCACGTTCATGGCCGCTTTGATCTGTACGTCTTCCAAGGTAAACAACAGTTGCCCTTCCGTTACGAAATCCCCTTCGTTGAAATGCTGTTGTTCGATAAAGGCTGTGATTTTCGGGCGGATGGCGACGTCCATGTTGCCGACGATGATACAGGAGTAACTTTCTGTCAGTGTGCGGCTTTCCGGATGCAATGTTTGGACTTGCCTCGGTACCGGCCTTTCATCCGGAGCGGATGTGCGGTTTTGGCAGGATACAAAAAGAAACAAGCTTAGTCCTACGTAGGCGTAGAATAGCGATAGACGCATGGGCAGGCGGTTTAGGTACGTAATATTTAAAAAAAAAGCCGGCGAAAACCGTCGGCGGAAGTGGTTGTCCTACTAGGGGTCGAACCTAGACTCTTCAGATCCAGAATCTGACGTGTTGCCAATTACACCATAGGACAATATTGGCGTCCGGGGTATTGTGTCGGGGTCATTTGCTTTTCCGAACCCCATCCCGAAAACGAGTGCAAAGGTAAAATAAAAAAGCGTAAAAAAAAAGTAAAAAACGGCCGGACTTGAAATTTTCGCAATGCTACCTATATAATATATATAGTATAATGGATGGGCGGTGCAAGGTGGGGTGGGGCTTGTGGTGGTGATGATAGTGTAATGGCGGGGAATAAGCTGTGTCAATTTGTCTTGTTTCTTTGTGTTTAATGACTTTTTGTCTTGTTTTGGGCTAGGTTGGACGGTTTTCCGTTTCGGCACGGGAGTTGTTCTAACGCAAAGCGTACCGCACGAAGCGGTCTCCGTCGTCGGCGGTTGCCGTCGGAGGCGGGATAAAAAAGAAAACAAAAAAACAGGAGGACAAAATCATGATGTTACTTAAGAGAAATGAAAACTGGTTGCCCGGCATGTTGGCCGGTCTGTTCGAAAACGAATTGTTGCCTAAAATGCAACTGACGACCCCGGCTATCAATATCAAGGAAACCGAAAAAGCCTACGAGTTGGAATTGGCGATGCCCGGCATGAGCCGCGAGGATTTCAGCCTGCGCTTGGACGACAGCGGTTGTCTGATGGTCAGCGTGGAGAAGAAAACCGAGGCGGAAGAACGGCGGCCGGAAGTGCAAATGCAAGAAAAAGAAGAAGCTAAAGCCGCTGAAGAGGGAGCTGAAAAGTCTCAGGTGCGCTATCTGCGGCGCGAATTTGCCTATACCAAGTTTCAGAAAAACTTTATAGTGCCTGAAAATGTGGATAAAAGCAGGATTTCGGCTAAGGTGGACAGCGGTATTCTGACGGTCGAGTTGCCGAAAATGAGCGAGGAAGACCGTCGGAAAAACGACCGGATGATAGAAATTCATTAAAAAAAGTGAAATTTCTTTGGATTGTTAGATTGTTGTTAATGAACGGGGTAGTTTATACTGCCCCGTTTTTTTTGAAAAAAAAGCAGAAAAAAGTTTGCGGATTAAAAAAAGAGTTGTACTTTTGCACTCCTTTTCGAGAGAACGCCAGTTCAACCGAAAGGAAAGTCAAAGTTCATTGACATTTTGTAAACCAAGCAATAGCGAAAAGATCGCTATAAGTTTT
>CAJUFX010000016.1 GCA_910586395.1 uncultured Bacteroidales bacterium | reverse complement strand
TAAACAACTCGCGTGCATATTTGCTATTGCCTTCTGCCACACTTTTTACAAACTTTAAGGCGGCTTCCTGTACTGCCTCGTATTCTTTAATTGAATCTCTCATGATATTTTATTTTTTTTATTAATCGTCCGCAAAGTTACAGTGTGATGCCGGAGCAGGCAAGTACCGAAAATTTATTCATATACCGAATTATTTTTCAGTATATCTCTATTGTGTGGGATTATGCTTACTTTTGCATTTATAATAGCGAAAAATGTACGAAAGAAAAATACCTGTCGATTTAAGCTGTCCACTCCGGCTGACGATGAGCCTGATAGATTCTAAGTGGAAGTCTTGCATATTGGATGAACTCCGCAATGTCGCAATGCGTCCGAGTGAATTGCACAAGGCTCTACCTGAGGCTACACCGCGCGTACTCGATTTACAACTGAAAGAACTGGTGGATGATGGTCTTGTCGTTAAAACCATTTATCCTGAACTTCCACCACGTTCGGAATATGCCATTACAGAACTCGGGCAGTCGCTCTTGCCTATCCTTGACGCCATGATTGCATGGGGAGAATCAAATCGGGATTTATTCGTTAGAAAATATGGTCAGGAATGAGATCTACATGCACATCGGTGCGATAGCTTGACGTCTCCGCCGTTTCCTTTTCGGGCGACCGCTCTTGTTGTCGGCCTTATGTTCCATATTCCTGTTTTCCATGGCGGTTACGGTTTACGGTACAGACCAACGGGATGCCGCTTCCCGAGATTCGGAACGTGCGTAGCAAGCGGTTTCGGTGTGTCCGAAACTCCAACATTCCCCTCGATCTCCAGTGAATGAATTTCTGGTAGCTCCTGTTTTTATCATCCGAGGAGTCTGATCTTCCTCATCTGAAAACCTAACGGCTTCACAAGCCTGCTTCCCTTGGCCTTACCCAGTTTTCTCGCCTGTTCTCTTTTGATTGTAAATTTCTTATAAACAGGTGTTTCAAAGGCTTTTCTCCCTTTTATTAGCCTTTTCCGGAGATTTTACGTAACTTTGCGAACTATATGCTTGAAAACCGAAGGAAAACCAGTTATTCCGGCCCGGTGTCCGTCGGGGGGAACGGTGACAGGCGGATATAACAACAGGACGTAAAAACTGTAGGATGGTATGATGCACCTTGCCATAGCCGGGAATATCGGCAGCGGAAAGACGACCCTGACGGGTCTTTTGGCCAAGCATTACAAATGGAAAGCCCTGTATGAAGATACGGAGGACAATCCTTATCTGAACAGCTTTTACGAGGATATGCGGCGTTGGTCGTTCAATCTTCAGGTTTATTTTCTCAACACGCGTTTCCGTCAGATCGTCGATATACGGCAGGGCGGAAAGAACGTCGTGCAGGACCGTACGATTTACGAGGATGCCTATATTTTTGCGCCCAACCTGCATGCCATGGGGCTGATGACGACGCGGGATTTCGAAAATTACGCCTCGTTGTTCGAATTGATGAATTCTTTTGTCCAGCCGCCTGATTTATTGGTCTATCTGCGTGCCGACGTGCCGACGCTGGTGCGGCAGATACAGTTGCGCGGCCGGGATTACGAGAGCGGCATAAGGTTGGACTACCTCAAAAGCCTGAACGACCGCTACGAGTCTTGGATTAGCGATTACAAGGGGAAATTGTTGATTGTGGACGTGGATCATTTGGATTTTTCGCACAAACCCGAGGATTTAGGGTTTGTTATTGAAAACATCGACGCACAGATCAACGGGTTGTTTTAGATCAATGAAAGCGATAGCGATAATACCGGCCCGTTACGGCTCCTCGCGTTTCGAGGGGAAACCCTTGGCGGATATCATGGGTAAAAGCATGATACGCCGTGTGTATGAACAAGTGTGCCGGTGTACGGGGCTGGCCGGCGTCTGGGTGGCGACGGACGATGAACGGATTGCCGCCCATTTGGATAGTTTCGGCGCCCGTTATTGCATGACGTCGCCGGATTTGCCCAACGGTACATTGCGGTGTTATCGGGCGTATGCCGATACGGTCAAGGCGGAGATCGGAGAGGTGGATGTTATCGTGAACGTGCAGGGCGATGAGCCGTTTATCGCCCCGCAGGCTATAGAGACCGTCGTGAAGGCGTTTGAGGACGGCCCGGAAAAAGACATCGTGACGTTGGTCAAACGCATCGCGTCGCCTGATTTCCTGTTCGACCCGAATGTGGTTAAGGTTGTACGCGATGTGAGAGGCAGGGCTTTGTACTTTTCGCGTCAGGCCATCCCGTTCCAGCGCGATGCGGCGGCCGATGCCGGGGCTTGGTTGCACGCAACGCCTTATTTCAAGCATATCGGCCTTTATGCCTACCGTAGCGAAGTATTGGCGGAGTTGGTCGCGCTGGAGACGGGGCGTTTGGAAAAGGCCGAGAGCTTGGAACAGTTGCGGTGGCTTGAAAACGGTTATACCATTTACGGATGCGAAACGGATTATGAAAGTGTTTCGGTCGATAGGCCGGAAGATATAGAAACGTTAAAAAAAATGTGGAAACTATGAATATGACGGATTATTTGAAAGATTTCTTTGCGGAAGATGCGAGCCGCAAGGCGGCGGTTCCGGGTTTGGGCGTATTTTATGCCGAAGCAGGAACGGATGGTCGTTATCGTATTCTGTTTGAGGAAGTGGCGCCAAAGGGCAAGGATTTTATAAACCATGTGGCGTTCCGTATGAACGGGACGGAACAGGAAGCCGTGGAAAAATTGGACGAATGGGTCAAGGATATTCTCAAATCCTTGAAGTCGATAAAAGTGGCCACGTTGCCCGGTATCGGCACATTCGAAGTCAGCGACGGTAAAGTGAATTTCCTGCCGTCGGCGGAACAGGATACGGAAGATCGTTTCGGGTTGGAACCCATCGCCGCCGCGTCTTCGCGGCAGGGTAGGACGGAGGAAGAAGTGGGCGAAACCCCGGATTCCGATGATCTGGACGAGGACACCCGTTTTGAAGACGAGATGGAACAGGCGGAGAATATGGGGGGCGAATATCACAAGGATTTGCGCAAGAAACGTCAGGCGATGCTCATGTGGGTCGGCGTAGGCGGTTGTATCGTGATATTGTTGGCCGTTCTGTTATTGATTTTTAAGCCGTTTCCCGGTGCAACGGGTAAGGATGCGGCCGTGATAGAGGACATTATTCTTGGCGAATCCACTTATGACCGCGGGGCGGCACCTGTGACCGACCCTGTGGAAACGCGTTCTACCGTCAATGAAAAGAGTTGTGAGGACGCGGCGATAGAAGAAGCTTTTAAGGCCGGCGAACGGGAAAAGAGGGCTGCCGAAGCCCAAGCGCGTCGGGAACAGGCCGCCAAACCGGCCGCCAAACCGGTCGCCAAACCAGAGCCGAAACCGAAGCCTGCCGCCAAACCAGCTCCGGCGAAACCTGCCGCGACGAAGCCCGTTGCCAAAACGGGCGGTCTGGCGGAAGGCGTCAACCGGCCTGAACTCGGCAAATTCTATATCATTGTGGGGAGTTACGCCAATTTGGACAACGCCCGCCGCGTTTACGGCCAATTGGCGCAGACCGGTACGTTCGACGCCCGGATTTTGTTCGACGCCCAGAAGAATATCTACAAGGTAAGTATTAAGGAATTCTATGACAAGGGGGCGGCCATCCGTTTCAAGAACGAGTTACGGAGCGGTGCGGGCATGGACGGTTGGATTTACGAACATAAGTAAGGCGCTCGATCTTGGGGAAAAAGAAGAAACTGCTCAGGTTCGCCGAGAACGCAACGTTTCCGAATCTGTTTCAATGGCCGAGCGTTCCCGAGACGCCGGATATGGCGATAAAAGGACAATGGGGCGCGTCGCATTTCAAGAATGCGGCGCCTCTCGTTTTAGAGTTGGGATGCGGTAAAGGCGACTATACGGTAGGGTTGGCGCAATTGGATCCGACGCGCAACTATATAGGGGTGGACATCAAGGGGGCGCGGTTGTGGCGCGGGTGTCGGAACGCGTTGGAACGGACCTTGGCTAATGTGGCGTTCGCGCGCATTCAGATTGAATTCATCGAAAAGATGTTTGCGCCGGACGAAGTTTCCGAAATCTGGGTGACGTTTCCCGATCCGCAGCCGAACAAACCGCGCAAACGCTTGACGTCGCCTGATTTTCTTGCGCGTTACGGCCGTATCCTGCAAGCGGGCGGTCTTGTGCATCTCAAGACTGACGACCCCGACCTCTACGATTATACGTTAAACGAGGTGGTGCGTCCGGCGGGCTATGAAATCGTGGCGCATACGGATGACCTGTATCGGGAAACCGCGCCCGTATTCGATTTGGCGCGCGCCGTGCAGACGTATTACGAAGGCATTTGGTTGGCGGCCGGCAAAACCATCAAGTATATCGCTTTCCGTTTAGGCGGTAAACCATAGCAAGATAAGCAGAGAACGATGATACGGTTCTTGTACGATTTCGGTATCCGGTGTATGGCCGTCGGCATAGCGTTGGCGGGGCGCTGGAATGTGAAGGCGCGGCGGTGGACGGAGGGGCGCCGTCATTGGGAAACGCGCCTGCAGACGGCGTTTGCCGGCAATACGGCCGACGTATTGTGGTTTCATGTATCTTCGTTAGGGGAATTCGAGCAGGGGCGTGAATTGCTGGCCGCCTGTCGTGCCCGTTATCCGGAAAAAAAGATATTGTTGACGTTTTTTTCGCCTTCGGGTTATGAAATGTGCCGGGCGACTCCCTTGGCCGATGTCGTGGCGTATCTGCCGGTGGATTTGCCGCGCAATGCCCGCCGTTTTCTCGATATTGTCCGTCCGCAGGCCGCGATATTCGTTAAATACGAATATTGGTTCAATTTCATGCGGATGATGGCGGACCGGCGGATTCCGCACTATTTCGTCGCCGCGCGTTTCCGGCCTTCCGATTATTTTTTCCGTTGGTATGCGCGTTGGTTTAAACGGCACCTGCAACGGGTTACGGCTTTTTTCGTGCAGGACGAAGCCTCTGCGGATTGTTTGCGGCGCAACGGTATTCAACAGGCTTATGTGGCCGGCGATACGCGTTGCGACCGTGTCGTGCGGCTTAAAAACGAAGCCGCCGATTTTCCGATCGTCGCCTATTTCGCCGCCAAATCGCCGCTCATCGTGGCGGGTAGCGTATGGGATGAGGACGCCGATTTGATTCGGGACTGCCATACCGCTTCGATGGGCGATTACCGCTGGCTCGTCGTTCCTCATGAAATCAAGGGAAGCCGGATCCAGCATATTGAAGCGTCCGGACGTGTGGAAGGCTGTTTTCTCTATTCCCGTCTGTCTCGGTTGCCGCAGGCCGAATGGCAGGCGGCTTTGGACGGGGCCCGGATATTGGTCATCGACGAGGTCGGTCATCTATCCAAATTATACCGTTACGGACATATCGCTTATATAGGCGGCGGTTTCGGCAAAGGGATTCATAATACGTTGGAACCGGCCGTTTACGGTTTGCCGGTTTTGTTCGGTCCGAATTACGAACGGTTTTCCGAAGCCGTGGATCTGGTGCGGGCCGGCGCGGCCTTTTCGGTGCGGAATGCGGAAGAGCTCGACGCCTGTCTGCGGCGGCTGAGCAATCCGGCCGATTGGCGGAAAGCCTCGGAAACCGCCGCCGGTTACGTGCAGGCACATGCGGGTGCCGTGGAAACCATCATGCGGCATTTGATCAGGCAGTGGTAACGGGGCGCGCGACATGAAGAATAGGACATTGCAAAGGTTGTGTATCGGGTGGCTGGCTTATTGGACGATAGGTGCGGCCTTTCCGGTCGCGGCTCAGAATACGGCCAAAATAGAGGGCGCGATACAGAATACGGCCAATACGAGTTCGGCAGCCCGGGATTCGGTACGGCGCGCCCGGCGGGAGTCCATGGCGCGTATGCACGGTACTTCCTATTATTTCTACGACAGTCCGTTACAAGTCTCTGTGCCGGCCTTGGACAGCACAAAACATCCGCTTTCACAGTTTCAGATTTACGATAAGGTCTATGCGCATCAGGACTTCCGCAATGGCCGCGGTGAGGTAGGGCAGACCGATCAGGTGCTCGGTTATAAGCCGCGTTTGGCCACGGGATATGAAGAACGTTATAATCCGTTTTCGTCCTGGATGTACACGATCGAAAACACGCGTTTTTATCAGACCAAAATACCTTATTCCAATCTGTATTACGTCAATAACTTCGGCAAGAACCTGCATGTCTTTAATGTGACGCATAGTCAGAACGTCTATCGGGGGCTGAACCTGACGGTGGACTATAACGTGTTGCAGTCGCAGGGCGTTTATGTCAATAGCAATACGTTGCAACATAATCTGCGGTTTTACGGCAATTTCTTCACGCGGGACGCGCGTTACCGCTTGCAGTTCGGCTATATCCGCAATACGGCGCGGGTGGGCGAGAACGGCGGCATTATAGACGACAGCCTGTTTACGGAGAACCTGACTTCCAACCGGCTGAGCATTCCGATCCGGTTTTCCGAGGGGACGAACAGCCGTTGGCGCGACAATACGTATTTCCTCAAGCAAGTCTATCATATCTATGTGGATCGTAAGGATACGTTGCCGGAGAATGACCGCTCGTACGGGTTTATCGCGCATACGTTCGAGGTGCATGATTACAGGCGGACGTATGTGGACCGGACGACGGCTGCCGACGGGTACTATACGGACTTTTGGGTCAATGAGACCCAGTCGCGGGATACTTCTTGGGATATGCAGCTTACCCAGCGGCTCTATTACAGTTACGGCGACGTGGATCAATTAGACGGCCGTTTCCTTAAACTGGCGGCCGGTGGCAAGTTTACGTATGTGCAACAGCGGGATATGCTCTACCGCCAGCAGTGGCACAGTTGGTATCCGTTTGCGGAACTGCAGGGCGTCATAGCCCGCCGTGTCGTCTTGGACGCCTATGCCGATTTCG
Organism: uncultured Bacteroidales bacterium; assembly: GCA_910586395.1. Classification (GTDB taxonomy): domain Bacteria; phylum Bacteroidota; class Bacteroidia; order Bacteroidales; family P3; genus CAMXAS01. The sequence continues at coordinate 9,900 of CAJUFX010000016.1, read as the reverse complement.
GGGCCGGTGGCTACAACCAAGGCGATTATCTGGCCCGTTTTTATGCCAAGTACTGTTTCAAGGACGGTGGCTTGAACCTGTTGCGCAACGATGGCGTCAAGCTCTTTGTCGGCTATACCCGCCATGCGCCGGAGTTTATGAAAAGTTACCATTTCTCTAATCATTTTTATTGGCGGCACGATTGGCGGAAAGAGGTCGAGTTGTTCGCCGGGCTGGAGTTTTCGTATAAAGGATGGTGGCTTAAGGCTTACGGTGCCCGTAAGACCGACTATGTGTTTTATAAGCAGGATGGGCCGGTGCAGGCCGACAAGGCGTTTTGCGTGGGCAACGTGACGGTCGGTAAGGACTTGGAAATAGGCAAATATATAGGATTAAACAGTTTGCTGATGTTTGCCTATGTCTCGGACGAAAATTACATGCATCTGCCGCTGTTTTCGATGCGGGAGTCGCTGTACGGCCGTATTCCCATCAAGAATCTGGCGGAAATTCAGGTGGGAGTCGATTTTTTCTATAACACGGCCTATCATGCGGACGCCTATATGCCGGCATGGAACGCCTACTATTGGCAGGATGAAGTTGAGACGGGCAATTCATTATTGATGGATCTCTATGTAAATTTCCGCATCAAGCGGATGAACGTCTTTTTGAAACTGCAGAATGTGGCGCAGGGATTGTTGCCGTACAACTATTTCGAAACCCCTCATTATCCGTTGCACGACCGTTGTTTCCGCTTCGGTCTGGCTTGGCGTTTTTTCGATTGAAAAAAGCGTTCTCCGGGGTTGTTTTTGCGTGTTTTTTTTGCTATTTTTGCATACATAGTATGCCCAAACAGGATGCGTCTGCGGACGGTTTTCCCATTCGTGGTTTTGGGGGATTGAACTAACAATAATTTCATTTGTTATGAGCGAATTAGAGAATGATGTACCCGTTGTTTCCGACAATGGGGAATACACCGCAAAGAACATTCAGGTTCTCGAGGGGCTGGAAGCCGTGCGCAAGCGTCCCGCCATGTATATAGGCGATATCAACGAGCGCGGTTTGCATCATTTGGTATATGAGGTGGTCGATAACTCCATCGACGAATCGTTGGCCGGCTATTGCACGCATGTGGAAGTCGGCATCCATGAAGATAATTCCATTTCCGTATCGGACGACGGCCGCGGTATTCCGACCGACATGCACCCGAAAGAGGGACGTTCGGCGCTGGAAGTCGTCATGACCGTGTTGCATGCGGGCGGTAAATTCAATAAAGGCAGTTACAAGGTTTCCGGTGGTCTGCACGGCGTAGGCGTTTCTTGCGTGAACGCGCTTTCCGAGCATCTGACCGTCGAAGTCTGCCGTGGGGGCAAGAAATACATGCAGGAGTATGAGAAAGGCCGGCCTCTTTACGCCGTCAAGGAAACGGGAGAAACGGACAAGCGCGGTACGACGGTGCATTTCAAGCCTGATGCCGAAGTCTTTTCCGTAACCGTTTACCGTTATGAGACGTTGGCGGCGCGTTTGCGGGAATTGGCGTTCCTGAACAAGGGGTTGCGGCTGACGCTGACCGATTACCGTCAGCGTAACGAGGCCGGCGAGCCGCTTTCCGAGAGTTTTTATTCGGCCGACGGTCTGAAGGATTTTATCAAATATCTGGATTCGAACCGGACGAACCTGATGGAGGAGCCGATTTGCATAGAGGGCGAAAAAAACGGTATTCCCGTGGAATTGGCCATGCAGTACAACGACGGCTTTACCGAAAACTTGCACTCTTATGTCAATAACATCAATACGATAGAGGGCGGTACGCATTTGACGGGTTTCCGTATGGGGCTGACCCGTACGTTGACTGATTACGCCAAGAAATCCGGTCTGTTGGAGAAATTGGAGAAACAGAAAATCGAAATCAAGGGCGATGACTTCCGCGAGGGGCTGACGGCCGTTATTTCGGTCAAGGTTTCGGAGCCGCAGTTCGAGGGGCAGACGAAAACGAAATTGGGCAACAGTGAAGTGACGCCGGCCGTATCACAGTTGGTGAGCGAGATGCTTTCCTATTTTCTCGAAGAGCATCCGAGAGAGGCCAAGATGATTGTGGAAAAAGTGGTTTTGGCCGCCACGGCGCGTCATGCCGCGCGTAAAGCCCGCGAAATGGTACAGCGCAAGAGCGTGTTTTCGGCCAACAGCCTGCCGGGCAAACTAGCCGATTGTTCGGAGAAAGATCCGGCCGTATGCGAACTCTACCTCGTCGAGGGAGATTCGGCCGGCGGTTCGGCCAAGCAGGGGCGTGACCGGCGTTTTCAAGCCATTCTGCCGTTGCGGGGTAAAATTCTCAATGTGGAGAAAGCGATGGAGCACCGTGCTTTCGACAGCGAGGAAATCAAGAATATCTATACGGCATTGGGGGTGACGATCGGGACGGAAGAAGACAGCAAAGCGCTTAATTTAAGCAAACTGCGTTATAATAAAGTCATCATCATGACCGATGCCGATGTCGATGGCAGCCATATCACGACGTTGATTCTGACGTTTTTCTTCCGGTATATGCGCGACTTGATTGAAAACGGCCACGTCTATATCGCGACGCCGCCGCTTTATCTTATCAAGAAAGGCAAGGAGGAACGTTATTGCTGGACGGAGGAAGACCGTGCCGAGGTAACGGCCTTGTTCACCGGCCCGGACGGTCAGCAGAAAGGCATGCATATCCAGCGTTACAAAGGTCTGGGTGAAATGAATCCCGAACAGTTGTGGCATACGACGATGGATCCGGAATTCCGGACGTTGCGCAAGGTCTCGATTGAAAACGCGATGGAAGCCGACCGTATTTTCTCGATGCTGATGGGGGACGAAGTGGGGCCGCGTCGCGAATTCATCGAACAGAACGCCACCTATGCGAATATAGACGCGTAAGGCAAGCATTTGATTGGGTTGTCCTGTCGGGGACGGTACGAAAAGGGGGTGTGCCAAAATTTATGTTTTGGTACACCCCCTTTTCGTTAGGTGTGTCAGAGAGGCTAAGGTGCAAGGCATTGAGGGGAGGATGCGTTTAAACTTACGTTTTTCCTCCTTCGCACCTCGGCAATTTAAGAAATCTTAATTGCCTCGGTTTGGCGTCGGTTACTGACGTAAATGACGCCCCCCGGTTCCCGATAATAACACCGCAGATTGGCCTTTATGGCACACCGTCCTATGAACGGCTAATAGCATTCAAGCGCTTCAGTCTGCGAGAACGTATGTTGTGTCGGATTTTCGTGCGTCGTCGCACCGAGGGTCAGGCGTTTGTCGTCCAGTTTGAACGATGTCTCGAGTTGGTAAGTGCCGTAGGAGTAGAGTGTGTTGGTGCTGTCCGCGACCGTGTTGTAGGTGTTGTCGGTGTAATACAGTCCCGTCATCGTGATGGCTTTGCCCGTCGTCATATAATCGCCTTTGATGTATTCGGTGAAACTTTCCGTACTCAAGGCGGGGTCGTCTTGTATGGGGTGATGATAGGTCGTCTGTTCGAGCCGGAACGAGAGGTCGCAATCGAAGCGGATGTTGCGCAGCGTATAGGTATGGATAAGCGTGTCGGCCGCTAAGGAATCGTTGGGCGTCCAATAAGAGGCTTCCTGCCAGACGCCTTGCAGTTGCAACGGTTTTTCCTGTTTGCAGGCCGTGAGCGGAAGCAACAGGCCGACAGCCAAAGCCGGCAGAATTCGGAAAAGACGTGATGTTTTCATAGATATGAAAGGCTATAATAACGGACAAAAGTAGATAATTGATGAGAAAAAAGCAAATAAATGCGTATTTTTGCCGGTGGTTCAAAATAATGTAAATATCATGAAAGTTAATGTTTTAGTTCTTGGCGGCGGCGGGCGTGAGAGCGCTTTGACCTGGAAACTGGCGCAAAGCGCGCGGATAGGCCGGCTGTATGTCGCGCCCGGCAATGCCGGCACGCAGGCTTATGCCGAAAATGTGGATCTGCCGCTGCAGAATTTCGCGGCCGTCAAGGATTTCATCATAGAACACGAAGTGGGGATGCTGGTCGTAGGGCCTGAACAACCTTTGGTGGATGGTATCCGCGACTATTTCGCCGCCGACGCCGGCTTCCGGGACTTGTGCATCGTGGGCCCCGGCCGCGCGGGCGCGACGCTGGAAGGTAGCAAGGATTTCGCCAAGGATTTTATGCAACGCCATCACATTCCGACGGCGGCTTACCGCAGTTTTACGGAAGCGACGCTGGCGGAGGGCAAGGCGTTCCTAGCTGGCTTGAAACCGCCTTACGTGTTAAAGGCGGACGGCTTGGCTTCGGGTAAAGGCGTTTTGATTTTGAATGATTTGAAAGAAGCTGAAACCGCGTTGGAGGATATGTTGTGTCATGCCAGATTCGGCAAGGCGTCGGCTAAAGTCGTCATCGAGGAGTTTCTGTCGGGCATCGAGGTTTCGGTTTTTGTCCTGACCGACGGCAAGGACTATGTGATACTGCCGGAAGCCAAGGATTACAAGCGTATCGGCGACGGCGACACGGGGCCGAACACGGGCGGCATGGGGTCGGTTTCGCCCGTGCCGTTCTTTACGGATGAATTGCGCGAAAAGGTGGAGCGGCTCATTGTGCGGCCGACGATAGACGGTTTGCGCCGGGATGCGGTTCCGTACACCGGTTTCATCTTTTTCGGCCTGATGGTTTGCGCGGGCGAACCCTATGTGATCGAATACAATGTGCGCATGGGCGATCCGGAAACCCAGTCGGTCATGATGCGCATTGACAACGACCTCGTGGATTTGCTGGAATCGGCTTGCATGCACCGTCTGGGCGAACAGCGGATGCGGACGGATCCGCGGACGGCCGTCCATGTCGTTATGGCGGCGCCGGGTTATCCCGACAAACCGCAGACGGGGGCGGAAATCCGGTTGCCGGACGTGTCCGCAGTCGGCGACGGGGTGATTTTTCACGCCGGTACCGTACGGGATGCGCAAGGCGCGGTGCGGAGCGGCGGCGGCCGCATCCTGTCGGCCGGCGCTTGGGGAGAAGACATTGAGGCGGCGCGCCGCAAGGCCTACGCGTTGTTGGACCGCATCGGAATGGACGGCAAATACAGCCGTACGGACATCGGTCTGGATTTGTGCAGATAACTATGGAAATCGCGTTTGAGAAAAAAGTGTTGGCCAACGGTCTGAAAGTGTTGGCGCATAAGGATACGACAACGCCTATGGCGGCGTTCAACCTGTTGTACGATGTCGGTTCGAAAGATGAGGATCCGTCGCATACGGGGCTGGCGCACTTGCTGGAACACCTGATGTTCGGCGGCACACGGCGTTTTCCCGATTTCGACGAGGTGATAGAGGGCGCGGGCGGAGAAAACAACGCGTTTACGAACAACGATTTCACGAATTATTATCTGCAAATGCCCCGGGAACGTCTGGAATTGGCGTTCGAAGTGGAGAGCGACCGGATGCGGAATCTGGTGCTTTCGCCTAAAAAGGTTCAGATACAGAAGGAGGTCGTCATAGAGGAGTTCAAGGAACGCTATCTGAACCGACCCTACGGGGATGTGGATTTGTTGTTGCGACCGCTCTGTTATGCGAAGCATCCGTACGCCTGGGCTACAATCGGCAAGGATACGGCGCATATAGCCGATATGCCGCTATCGGCGATCAAGGCGTTTTACAACCGTTATTATAGGCCGGACAACGCTATTCTGGCCGTGGCCGGCCCGGTGGAGGCGGAAGAAGTATTTGCGCTGAGCGAGAAATGGTTCGGCGGAATACCTTCCGGCGGTGTTGTGCCACGCGCCCTTGCGCCGGAGCCGGAACAGACCGCGGCGCGGCGTATGGAGGTCGTGCGCGACGTGCCGCATTCGACTTTGTACAAAGTCTATCATATAGGCGAGCGTATGAGCCCGGATTTTTATGTTTTCGATTTGATTTCCGATTTGTTCTCGAACGGGAAATCCTCGCGCTTTTATGTGGATCTTGTCAAAAAGCGGCGGTTGTTCAATGAATTGGACGCTTATGTCTCGGCCGACATCGATCCGGGCGTTTTTTATATCCGTGGCCGTTTGAACGAAGGCGTCGGCTATGCCGAGGCGGAAGCCGCCCTGCAGGAGCAAATAGGTACGTTGGCCGGCAGCCTGCCGTCGGATCAGGAATTGGAAAAAATCAAGAATAAGTTGGAAACGGCCTTGCTGTTTTCCAACCTCAAGGCGTTGGACAAGGCGACGAATCTCTGCTATTTCGAACTCATGGGTGGAGCCGGAAACCTTTCGGCGGAAATGGAGAAATACGCCGCCGTCGATGGCGCGCGCATGCAGGCCGCCGTCAAACGGTACCTGCGGGAAGAGAACGCCACGACGCTTTATTATACGGCGGCCGGTGCCGCATCCGTGGCATCGGCCGCATCCGCCAAGGTTCAAACGAAAGCAAAATCATGAAATTCGATTATAGCCAGCTCATGCCCGAGACCCTGTGGCTCGGGAACGGCATACCGGTTTATCTGTTTCCGGACGCTCATTCGGAGTTGTTGCGTCTGGAATTTATTTTCGAAGCCGGCAGCAGTTTGCAGGACAAACCGGTGCAGGCGCGGGCGTGCAACGCGTTGCTGGAGGCTACGGTACGCCGTTCGGCCGATGCCATGACCGAACGCTTCGATTATTACGGCGCCTACATGGAGAAATATGTGGACCGCGACCAATCGTCGCTTGTCATCTATGCGTTGGCGCGGTACAGCCGCGAGATCATCGCGCTTTGCGAGGAAATTTTCAAGGAAGCGGTGTTCTCAGCCACCGAACTGCAGTTGTATTTGGAAAAACAGCGCAGCCAGTTCGACATCGCGATGCAGAAGGTGTCGGAGATTTCGCGGCGGGCGTTTTTCGCGCAGGTGTTCGGCGCGCGGCATCCTTACGGCATGAGCATTGAGCGGGCGGATTACGACCGTCTGCAACGGGAGGATGTGGAGGCGTTCTACCGCCGGTTCTACGTGGCGGCCAATGCGGCTATCGTGGTGGCGGGCGGCTATGGCGACGATGCCGTGCGGGCGCTTTCCGAAAGTTTTGGACGCGATTTTCCGGTGGGGCAGGCCGCCCCCGTGCGTCTGTCGGCCGGCTCCGGTTTGCCTCAGGCCCGCTTCGGCTTCGTGCCCAAGGCCGGCGCCCTGCAGGCCTCGGTGCGCATGGGCAAGGTCGTCATGCCGCCCACGGATGCCGATTTTTCGACGTTCAAGGTTTTGGATTATCTGTTCGGCGGCTATTTCGGTTCCCGTATCATGCAGAATATACGTGAGGAAAAAGGCTATACCTATGGCATTTCGTCCTATATTCTGCCTCTACGCATGCATACGGTCTGGATTGTCGCGTCCGAAGTCAAGCGGGCGTGCAGCCGGCAGGTCGTGCGGGAAATTCAGAACGAGATGCGCAAACTCTGCGACAGGAAGCCGGGTAAAAAAGAATTGGATATCGTGCGGAGCGTCTATCAAGGCGATTTCCTGCGCGATATGGACGGCATTTTCGAGATAGCCGAGAAGTGGAAATTTTTAAGGATGTTCGGCCTGACGGATGGGTTTTACCGCTCGTTCGCCGAAACGTTGGAAAACATCGGGCCGGAGGAGATACGGCAGGCGGCGCAACGCTATTTCGCCGACGGCAGTTGCCATGTAACGGTCTGCGGCGACGTAGCGGAATCGGATGCCACGGAGTCGGACGAATAGGAGTTCGAGGCCGTGGCGCGTTTCAACAGGCCGATCGCTTCCGTGTGGCGATTTTAGAATTCCAAAACGGGTTCATCCGTTTCGGTAGGAACGGTTTCGGTTTCTCCGTCCGCCGGTTCCGGAACGGGGGCCGGTTCTTCCATATGGAGCAGATGCTTGATGTCCAAGACGTCTCTGACGACAAAGGCGTTCGGATAATCGTTCCGTATCTGTGTCAGGAAAGCCGAGGCCTCGAGCCGCGTGCGGAAATTGCCGGCCTTGAGTTTATAGTAAGGGGCATCGTAACTGAGGTACGTCGGCGTATCGGGGTAGAGGAACTGAAAGAATTCGTCGGCTTGTTCGGCGGCTACGCCGGAATGGTTACCGCTGGCTGAAAAAAACAGGACGCTATAGCCTTGGGTCGGATGCTGTTTATAATGCGCCAGGCGTTTCTGCAACAGGCTGTCCAAGGCTTCGTCATGGGTGATTCGCCGAAGGATTTCGCCCAGCGGCATCACGGTATCAGGGGCAGGCGGCACGGTATCGGCCTGCATCAGCAACGAATCCAAGTCTATTTCGGCCTCAAACAGCGTCAACGATGGAAAACGGGCGGGCGTCGTTACGGTATCGGCCGCGGCCGCCTTGTTGGCTTGGCGTCTGTTTCGGGGCAGCCGTTCCGGACGTTCCGATGGTGCGGCCGGCGATGCGGTAATGGTGTCGGAAACCGACCGCGCCACTTCCGGTTGCGATTGCGCCTGTCCGCAGGTCAAGGCCAAAAGACAGAAGATACCCGACAGAATCGGGGCGGTAGTTGTTTTGAAACGGAATATCGATAGCATGGCAAAAGGATTTGGAATGCGTCTAAGTCCGCAAAGATAGTGAATGGCGACAGTCTATGCAAGTCGAAAGTTCGTGCAAGGTGAGGGCAAAAGGAAAATTTTATTTTCATTTTGCCGAACCGCCGCTGAACTGCATGGTCAACCGAAGTGTCGGATCGTCGTGCAGACGGCTCGGGCGATTTCAAGGTCTTATCTCAAGTGTTTGTTGAAGAACGCTGCCATGCGGTCGAACGGGATGGCGTCCGGATTGTCGTACAGGTCCACGTGGCTCGCGCCGGGAATAATCAACAGTTCCTTGTTGTCGCCTTTCAGTTTTTTGAAAGCGTCTTCGCTGAAATAACGCGAGTGCGCCTTTTCGCCGTGAATTACCAGCACCGCGTTGCGGATTTCGTCGCTGTAAGCCAAAATCGGCGCATTGAGAAACGCGAGCGAGGACGTTTGGTTCCAGCCGTTGTTGGAGTTGAGCGACCGTTCGTGATAACCGCGCGGCGTTTTGTAGTAGGCGTGGTAGTCTTTCACGAATTGCGGGGCGTCTTCGGGCAACGGATCGACCACGCCGCCATCCGGTGTATAACGGCCGTTTTTATAATCTTCGAGGCGTTGCGCGTTGAGCCGTTCGCGCAATGCATAGCGTTCGTCAGCCGTCATCGCGTCGAAATAGCCGTTGGCGCGACAGCGGCTGATGTCGTACATTGTGGCGGCTACCGTGGCTTTGATGCGCGGATCGTTGGCGGCGGCGTTGATGGCGAAGCCGCCCCAGCCGCAGATGCCGAGAATGCCGATACGATTTTCGTCTGCCTCGGGCAGCATGCTGAGAAAGTCCACGGCCGCGCTGAAATCTTCGGTGTTGAGATCCGGCGAAGCTACGTAGCGCGGTTCGCCGCCGCTTTCGCCGGTAAAAGACGGGTCGAACGCCATCGTTATGAAGCCGTGTTCCGCCAGTGTCTGAGCATAGAAGCCGGAGGCCTGCTCCTTGACGGCGCCGAAAGGACCGCTCACGGCTATGGCGGGCAGTTGCCCGTTTGTCTGCCGGGGTTCGTAGAGATCGGCGGCCAGCGTGATGCCGAACCGGTTTTTGAACGTTACTTTGCGGTGGTTCACCTTGGTGCTTTTGGGAAATGTCTTGTCCCAGGTTTGGGTCAGGGTTCGTGTATTCATATGGTCGTTTGTTTTAGTTTCGGCAGATGTTTTAGTTTCGGCAGAACCGTTTTGTTGCGGACAGGTCTTACAGGCCGTCGTCATGGCGGAGAGACCGAGGAGAAGTGCGGCAACGCATGATTTCAATGTCTTCGTTTTCATTTGATTTTAGTTTTTTACCAAGTTGCGGGAATAGATGTTGCAAAATTAGGGGGAGACTTGGACTACGGCTTTGTTGTCGAGTAGGTCAGCCCCATTGCTGGGGCTTTCCCCTCTAAGAACCGTGCATGA
>CAJUFX010000015.1 GCA_910586395.1 uncultured Bacteroidales bacterium | reverse complement strand
ATCCCCGGCGGTATCTTCATCGAGCAGGTTCCGGAATTGACCCAATTCGAACCCTCTTTTGGAGAGCAGGGGATATTATAAATATCACTTATTGTTTGATTTAGTTTTATTCGAGGTTCAATAAAAACCGCACGGGTCGTGAAAAAAATCATCGTCTCGGAAAGCAAGTGAGAAAATGGGCTTTTGGGAAGGGTGAAACGGTGGGATAAATTGGGGATTAAATTTATTATATTTTATATAAGAGATTTTTATATTTTTCATCTTATAATACTATTTAATTTTTTATAATTAATATTCATGTAAAAATTATAAAAAAATATTTAGTGTATTATTTAGCATTTTATTAATTTATAAACATATTTTTTATTTATTTTGTGACTATGCCTGAATGTTTGTTTTGCCATGGGATGGATAATGTCATGGGCTTCTGGTTGCTGATGCCTTGTCTTCCGCAAGTATGGGGGCTTCCGCGATAATCGTCCGGGAGGACGTCTGGCCTCATCGTGTACGGAAAAGATTGGGGATTCGACGGGAAACCGATTATGTCGGCGGGGTCGTGGCTCGGAACGTGCCGGAGCGCGATATTTTTGTAATTCGGCTTTTATCTCTATATTTGCGATATGGTTGCCGGTTGGGTAACCGTAATAAGCGAGTATTAACAATCAAATACGTTATAGTTATGGCACAAACATTTACGGATGCCAATTTCGAGGAATTGGTATTGAAAGCGGACAAAGTGGCGATGGTGGATTTCTGGGCGCAGTGGTGCGGTCCTTGCTTGGCGCTCGGCCCGACGATCGAAGAAATCGCCAACGAATACCAAGGCAAGGCGGTTGTAGGTAAGGTCAATGTGGACGAATGCCCCGCCGTTACGAAAAAATACGGTATCAGAAACATTCCGACGGTTTTGTTTATCAAGAACGGGGAAATCGTTGACAAGCAGGTTGGCAAAACCTCCAAGAGCGATCTGGTAAGCAAATTGGACGCTCAGTTGTAGGCATTGCGGCATGCCGGTCATGCTTGCAAAAGATAAAAGGCAATAGGTCGGGAGGCGTATTGCCTTTTTTTCTTAATCTTAACTATCTTACTTATAGCGACGATTCGGATGTCAAGGGAAATGGGTGCGCCGTTTGTTTCGGATTTTCAAGACGGCATCGGCAATCTGGCGTTTTTGGCCAAATCGGTGGTGGAAGGCTTTCTGACGGGGCTGCACAGGAGCCCGTTTCACGGTTTTTCGGTTGAGTTTTCTGAACACAGGCCTTATAATGCCGGCGAGGACACGCGCCATGTGGATTGGCGTCTGTATGCGCGCACCGACCGTCTTTTTACGAAAAAATACAGCGAGGAGACGAATATGCGCTGTCACTTGCTGATAGACACTTCGTCGTCCATGTTTTTCCCATCGGCGGAGGAAACGCAGGGCGGTTTCAATAAATTGCGGTTCGCGGTGGGCGCGGCGGCGTCTTTGAGTTATCTTCTTTATAAGCAGCGTGACGCGATAAGTCTGAATACTTTTTCGAATACGGTGGATTTTATGTCCGATTGCAAGTCGGGGGCTTATCATTGGCATTATATCATGGAAAGGCTGTCGTATTGGTATGACGCGGCCCGTAGGCCGTCTGCCGGTCAGACGACCGATTTGACGGCGGCCTTGCATTTGTTGGCCGAGAAGATGCCTAAACGGTCGATGGTCGTTCTTTTCAGCGACATGTTCGACAAGTCGGAGGCGGATGATCGGGTGGACGGCGATCTTCCGGCAACCTCGTTGGCCGGAAATCCGGTTGTCGCCTCTCCCGCGCTGACGGCGGCACTTCAACATCTGCGCCACCGACAGCACGAAGTCCTGTTGTTTCACGTGCAGAGCCGAGACAAGGAACTGCGGTTGCAATACGACAACCGTCCGTATCGTTTCATAGACATGGAGACTGGCGAGGAGGTGCGGCTCAATCCGCATGACATCCGGGAGGCTTACGAGGAACGCCGGACAATCCGTCAGACGGAATTGCGGCGTTTATGCGAGCGGTATGCCGTCGATTACATTCCGGCTGTTATCGAAGACGGCTTCATGCCGATTCTTCAGGCTTATCTCGCCAGCCGGCATGTGAAGCGATAAGAAAATAGGATGCGTCTCAGCAGAAACAAGCGAAAATAAAATTTTCACTTGTTGTCCTTAAATTTCAGCCGAATCCTAAACTACGTTTGTATTCGTCTTTTTTAAGTCCACAAGCGACTGGTCAGTCGCTTGTTTCTGCGTTATCTTCGATGAAGTCTAGCTGCGCCTCAGCCATTGAAATAAATTTCACGGCTTTCGGCTTGCACGGACTTTCTACTTTCACTATCTTTACAGAAAATAGGATGCGTCTCAGCAGAAACAAGCGAAAATAAAATTTTCACTTGTTGTCCTTAAATTTCAGCCGAATCCTAAACTACGTTTGTATTCGTCTTTATTTAAGTCCACAAGCGACTGGTCAGTCGCTTGTTTCTGCGTTCTACTTTCACTATCTTTGTCGTTTCTGGATTGGGTTTTCAAGCGAAATTGAGAAACCACGGGGTAACAAGCGTATTGCGATTATGGAAAAATACAAACGGATCCTGCTCAAACTGAGCGGGGAGTCGCTGATGGGGGAACAGGCTTACGGCATAGACGCCAAACGTCTGGGCGAGTATGCGGCGGAGATTGCCGCCTGCCACCGTCAGGGCTGTCAGATTGCCATTGTGATAGGCGGTGGCAATATTTTCCGCGGCCTGCAAGGCGCGGCCAAGGGTATGGACCGCATTCAGGGCGACTATATGGGCATGATGGCCACGCTTATCAACAGCATGGCCTTGCAGGCCGAATTGGGCCGGCAGGGCGTGGAGGCGGAGTTGCTTTCGGGCTTGGCCGTCGATCCGATTTGCGCGCGCATGAGCAGTCGCCGCGCGATAGCGGCGCTGGAGGCTGGCAAAATCGTCATCATGGCCGCCGGTACGGGCAATCCGTTCTTTACGACCGACACGGGCGCGGCGTTGCGGGCGGCGGAGGTCAAGGCCGATGTGTTGCTCAAAGGCACGCGCGTGGACGGCGTCTATACGGCCGATCCCGAAAAGGATCCGACGGCGACGAAATACGATCGCCTGACGTTCGACGAGGCCTACAACAAGGGACTTAAAATCATGGACCTGACGGCCTTTACGCTCTGCAAGGAGAACAACGTGCCGATTTATGTGTTCAACATGGACGTGCCGGGCAATCTGCTCAAGGTGGTTTCGGGCGATCCGATAGGCACGTTGATAGAAGCCTGAACCTAAGACGCGCGGGGGCGGCCTTTAACACTTCGTGTTACAAGTTCGGCGGCGGTTCGGCATACGCTCAAGCAAGCTTGGCGTCTGCGCTCACCTTGCACGGACTTTGCGGGATCGGCCCCGTGGCGGGCCGGGGAGGCGGACTTGTGCGGGGGCCGCGTTCAAACCAAAAAATGGAAATATAATACGATAACGATATGACGGAAGAAGTAAAGGCTTGCATGAGCAAGCAGAAAGAACAGATGGAGGCCGCTTTGGCGCATTTGGAAAGAGAATTGTCGCAGATTCGCGCCGGCAAGGCGTCGCCCAAGATGTTGGAGGGCGTCAAAGTGGATTATTACGGCACGATGACGCCGCTCGACCAGATTGCCGCCATCAATACGCCCGATGCCAAGCAGATTACGATTCAGCCGTGGGAACGCAACATGATTGCGGCCGTGGAAAAGGCGATTATGGCCGCCAACCTGGGCTTTACGCCGCAGAACAACGGCGAGATGATACGTATTTCCTTGCCGCCGCTGACCGAAGAACGCCGTAAGGATTTGATGAAACGCTGCAAGGGCGAGGGCGAGACGGCCAAGGTGACGATCCGCAACACGCGTCGCGACGCGAACGAGGAAATCAAGAAACTCGGCAAGAACGGTTTGCCCGAAGATGCGACGAAGCAGGCCGAGAAAGACATCCAGGACCAGACCGACAAGTATGTGGCCAAGGTCGAAGCGATGCTTTCCGAGAAGGAAAAAGACATTATGACGGTTTAAAACGGGCGGATTATGATAATGCCTCATCAATACCCTTATCACGTGGTGTTGGGCTCCGCCTCGCCGCGTCGTAAGGAGTTAATGGAAAAAATGGGCTTCGAGTTCGAGGTTCAAGTCAAAGATACGGACGAGTCGTATCCCGCCACGATGGCGCAGGAAGACGTGGCCGAGTTTATCGCGGTCAAGAAGTCCCAGGCTTTCGATTTGGACGGATTGCCGGAGAACACGTTGCTTGTGACGGCTGACACCGTCGTGCTGCTCAACGGCCGCATTTTCGGCAAGCCGGCCGACCGGGAAGAAGCCGTACGCATGCTTTATGCGCTTTCGGGCCAGACCCACAAGGTCATTACGGGCGTATGCCTGCGCAGCCGGCGGAAACAGGAGAATTTTTCGGTACTGTCGGAAGTGACGTTCCGGGTGTTGAGCCTCGAAGAAATAGAATATTACGTCGATAAACTGAAGCCTTACGACAAGGCCGGGGCGTATGGCCTGCAGGAATGGATAGGCTATGTGGCGTTGGAACATATCGAAGGTTCTTTCTTCAATGTCATGGGCCTGCCGACCCAACGCCTGTACCGGGCCATGATGGATTTTTAAGCGGCAATCTGATTTTGGGAAGAAGGCCGGGTTGCCGGTCGTTTTTCGGGAATGATGGTCAGAGAAGGACGTAATATGAAAACAAATCGTTTTTTATCGTTGGCGGGAGTTCGGATTCTGCTTGGGGGCTGTCTGATTTGGAGCGGCCTGCTGAGCGGCGGACTTTCGGCCGGTTTGCGGGCGCAGGCGTCGGCGGGCGGCACGGAAGTCATGGACGGCGGGGGCGCGGCGGGCGGTGTTTCGCCCGTGGCGGAAAGCAAGGAATTCGATCTCCTCAAGCATCTCGAAATTTTCGGTTCCATTTATAAGGAACTCGTCATCAATTATGTGGATGAGGTTCAGACGGGCGATTTGATACAGAACGCATTGGAATCCATGCTCGCCACGCTCGACCCTTATACGGTCTATATTCCGGAGGCCGATATGGAAGACTACAAGATTTTGACGATGGGGCAGTACGGCGGCATAGGTTCGTTGATACAGTGGCGCGACGGCTACGTGCATATCGCCGACCCCTACGAGGGGTTCCCGGCCGACCGGGCGGGCTTGAAGCCCGGCGACAAAATCGTGCGGCTCAACGGCGAAGACACCAAGGGCCGGAACGTGGAGGAGGTGAGCGCGTTGCTCAAGGGGCAGGCGGGTACGGCTTTGGATTTGGTCGTGGAGCGCGAAGGCGTGCGTGACCCGATCAGCGTGCGGCTCATCCGTCAGGAAATCAAAATCGATAATGTGACTTACAGCGGCATGTTGCGCGACCATACGGGCTATATCCGTTTGGACGGCTTTACGCAAGGTGCGGGCGACGAGGTCAAGAAAGCCTTGCTGGAACTTAAAAAGCAGGGGGCGACGCAATTGATTCTGGACTTGCGCTATAACGGCGGCGGTCTGTTGGGCGAGGCGGTCAAAATCGTGAACCTGTTTTGCGACAAAGGGTTGCCGGTCGTGAGTACGCGTGGCAAACAGCGCGACAAGAACAATACATTCTATACGACGGAAAATCCCGTGGACAAGGAATTGCCGTTGGCTATCCTCACTTCGCGCGGCACGGCCTCGGCTTCCGAAATCGTTTCGGGGGCGTTGCAGGATTACGACCGCGCCGTCATCATAGGCGAGCGGACGTTCGGCAAGGGGTTGGTTCAGAATATCCTGCCGTTGCCGTACAACGCGCAGCTCAAGGTAACGGTCTCGAAATACTACATTCCGAGCGGCCGTTGCGTGCAGGCCATCGACTACAGCCATAAGGACGAGGACGGCCGCGCGGAGAAGATTCCCGACTCGTTGCGGACGGCTTTCCAGACCAAGGGCGGAAGGACGGTCTATGACGGCGACGGCATAGAGCCGGACATCGAAAAGGCGTTTCCGACCATGGGGTATGCGCTGGGTACGTTGGTGACCAAATTCCATATCTTCGATTTCGCCAACGCCTATAAGCGGAAACATGCCGACATAGGGCCGATAGACAGTTTCGCCGTGACGGACGCACTTTACGACGAGTTTTTGCAATTTATGCGGGAACGCGACTATACGTATCGGACCGGCAGCGAGATGTTGCTGGAGGAAATGGGAAGTCGGCTGACGGCCGACAGCATGGATTCGGAGGCGGTAAGGGCGGCTTACGAGGCGTTGAAACAGGCGGTGGCGGCAACTAAGGAAGGCGATTTGCTCCGCGAGAAACAAGCCATTTCGGAGGCGTTGCTCGAGGAGATCGTGTCGCGTTATTATTACCAGAAAGGGCGCGCGCAGGCCGAACTGCGGCAGGACGAATGGGTGGAAACGGCCATCGGTTTGCTGAACGACAAGGCCGAATACCGGCGGATTCTCACTTCCGTTTCGCCGACCGAACCGAAGGGGGATGCGGTTGCGCCTGATACGGCCGACCCGAAAGAAAACTAAGAGCATATGGATAAAAAACCGTCGCGTCCCATACAGATTCTGTTGTATTCAGGCTTGGCCTTGGGTTTGGTACTGGTGTTTCGGTTGGTGTTCGGCGGGCTGACCGGTATGGGCGCAAAAACGATCCTTGAAAAGGAACGTTTTGATTCAGCCAACCGGGCAGAGCCGAGCTTGCTCGAGCTATGCCGTGGCGCAAAAACGAGCCTTGAAAAGGAACGACGTGCGGCGAACGGCTGTGTGACGGTGGCCGACAAATTGAATGCGGCGGATGCGGGCCGACAGGCGGCGGGTCAGACATCGGGTCAGACATCGGCTCAGCCGGCGGTATTCGAAAACGATAAAACCGAAACGATGAATCCTGAATTTATGCAGCGTGCCATTGAGTTGGCCGCGCAGAATATCCGTGCGGGCGGCGGCCCGTTCGCGGCCGTGATTGTGAAAGACGGCCGCATTGTGGCCGAGACCGGTAATACGGTCACGCGCAGCCTTGACCCGACGGCGCATGCGGAAGTGAACGCGATACGCGAGGCCTGCCGTCGTTTGCAGACGTTCGAGTTGCGCGGTTGCGAGATTTATTCGAGTTGCGAACCCTGTCCGATGTGCATGGCCGCCATTTATTGGGCGCGGCTGGACGTGCTTTATTTCGCGGCCACGCGGCACGATGCCGCGCAAGCCGGTTTCGACGACGATTTCCTGTACCGGGAGTTGCCTTTGGAATACCACAAGCGCAGTCTGCCTTGCTTCAACGTCATGGCCGAGGAGGGCAAACTGCCGTTCGCGGACTGGGCGCAATATGACGAGAAGATACCTTATTAAGCCGGTCGGCTGAACCTTATGCGGGGAAGCCTGTCGAAAAACTGAAATGAATACGGAACCCATCATAGACGTACGGGACGTCACCAAACTTTACGGGACGCAGAAGGCACTCGACGGTGTGTCGTTTGTCATCGACCGGCCGGGCGTGGTCGGACTGCTGGGGCCGAACGGCGCGGGCAAATCGACGCTGATGAAGATTTTGTGCGGCTATCTGTCGCCGACGTCGGGGCGGGCCGCGGTTTGCGGTTACGATACGTGCATGCAGGCCATGCAGGTGCGGCGGCATGTGGGGTATCTGCCGGAACACAACCCGCTTTACGAAGAAATGTTCGTACGCGAATACCTGACGTTTGTCGGCGAGCTGTATGGCTTGGACCGACTCAAAGGCAGGGTGGAGGAAGTGTTGGAACGTGTGGGTTTCGGTACGGAATCGCACAAGCATATCGGCGATTTGTCGAAAGGCTACCGGCAACGGGTCGGTCTGGCGCAGGCGTTGTTGCCGGATCCGGACGTGTTGATCCTGGATGAACCGACCACGGGGCTCGACCCCAATCAGATAGAGGAAATCCGCTCGTTGCTCCGCGAGATGGGGCGCGAAAAGACCTTGATTCTCTCAACGCATATCATGCAGGAGGCGCAGGCGGTTTGCGAACGCATCATTCTGCTCAACAAGGGGTGTCGCGTGGCCGACGCGCCGACGCGGAGCCTGTTGCACGGACAGGGCGGCGCGTGCCTGCATGTCGAATTCGCGTCGGCGCCGGACGCCATGCAGCGGGCAGATTTGGAGAATCTGCCGTTTGTGGCGCGTACGGCGGGAGAGGGTACGGTCTATAAGGTCTATCTGAAGCCGGCATCCGATGGCGCCGGAACCGCCGTCAGAGAAACCGCCGCGGAAGCCGCCGACCCGCGCGCCGCCCTGTTTCAATGGGCCGTGGCGCGTCGGCTGACCATCCTGACGCTGCGGCAGGAGGCCGATAGCCTCGAAAACGTCTTTCATTCATTAACCCGAAACACCCCGGCCGGCTTATGACGTTTTTGGAACCGCACCGGCTCGCGGTGCAGAACGAACGGCTTTTGCCGATGCCCGACAAGGCCGTCTATGACACGGAACTCTATTTGTTGGCGGCCTTGTTGCTCTACGCCTATCTGCTGTATAAGAACGCCCCCCGCCTGTTGGCTTACTTCCGCTTTTTATTCGATTGGCGGGCGTTGGATAAAGTGGCGCCGGGCCGTCAGGGTAATTTGGACCGTCAGGGTTTTTATGCCTTCAGTCTTATTGCCGTCGGATTTGTCACGGTCAGCCTGTATCTGTATCAATGGGCGGCGCATCCCGAACTGACGGCCGGTCGTTTCGGCCCGTTGCCGGCCTGGCTCATGGCATCGGAACGGGAAATACTGGTGCGGCTTATCATCTATGTGACCGCCGTCTTCGCTTGCAAATGGCTGTTGTTTTACGGTATCTCCGGGCTGTTCAAGGAAACCGCTTTCGGTGCGGCGGCCATTCGTTTGGAAACGGGTTATCTGTTTTTCTGGGTGTTGTGGGCCTTGCCCGTTTTGTTGGTCTCATTCGGCCTGCCGCGTTTCCTTCCGTTTGCGCTTATCGTGTTGGCCGTCGCTTATATTCTGATACTTTTATTCCGTTGGTTCAAATTGCTCGTCCTGAGCCGTCAGTTAAGCCGATTTTCTTACCTCCATATTTTTTTGTACCTTTGCGCCCTTGAAATCTTGCCTTTTTTGTGCTTTTACAAGCTTATGGGCATTGTAATAGCATAAGGACGAAAGCGTTTGGAGTATGCTGAAAATAAAGAATGTGTTGGTTTCCCAGCCGGCTCCGGCCGATTATGAAAAATCGCCATACAAACAGTTAGCGTCTAAGTTCGGTCTTAAGATTGTTTTCCGTAAGTTCATCAAGGTGGAAGGTATTACCGCAACGGAATTCCGGAAAAATAAAATCAATCTGTTGGATTACACCGCCATTATTTTTACGAGCCGCAACGCCGTCGATCATTTTTTCAGGATGGCTAAAGAAATGCGTGTGGTCATTCCCATCACGATGAAGTATTTCTGCAGTTCGGAGACGACGGCCTTTTATCTGCAGAACTATATCCAATATCGTAAACGTAAGATTTTCTATGGCAAGCAGACGTTGGGCGATTTGATACAGCTGATCGGCCGGCATAAGGATGAAAATTATTTGTTGCCGTGCTCGGAGGAGAGCGGTTCCGAATTGCCGAACGCGTTGGATAAAGTTCGCGTCAAATATACCAAAGCGCCGCTGTTCCGTACGGTTCCTGAAAAAATAGCTTCCGAAATCGACATCAACGATTACGATTTGTTGGCGTTTTTCAGCCCGATCGGTATCCGTTCGCTTAAAACGAACTATCCCAAATTCAAGCAGGGCAAGGTGTTGATAGCCGCTTACGGCGAAACGGTCTGCAACGCGGTGGAGGAAGCCGGTTTCCATGTCAATATCGCGGCACCCACCGAAACGGCTTCATCCATGAATCAGGCCATCGAACAGTTCCTGGCCGACTATTACAAGGCCGGCGGCGATTTGGAGAAGATGCCGGCCAAATACAAGTATGTGCCCAAAGCCAAGGCGTCCGAAGCGTCTGAAAAAGAACCGGCTTCGCGTAGCCGTGCCAAGGCGGCGGACAATCTCGAGGCGGTCATCGAGCGCGTGGCGCGCAGCACGTCCAAGACCGCGGCCGGCGGTGCCGAAAAGCGGCAGAAGGTGTCGTTGCACGGCAAGACGATAGAGGTCAAGGTGGCGGCCAACCGCGCGGCGGCTTTGGCGGTCATGGAAAAGAAGAAAAAGAAGTAAATGCCTGCGCTCGGCAAGGCGGAACGCCTTTATCGGCAACGAACCGTTTCCGCTCTTTTTGCGCGGGGCCGGCGTTTTCGGATTTCCGGGGGCGCCTATATGCTCAAAGTCTGCGCCTTGTTGTGTGACCCTACGGCTTTTGACGAAAGTCCCGAACCGGTCAAGGTCATGTTTTCGGCTCCCAAATCTTCGTTTAAACACGCGGTGGACCGCAACCGGTTGAAACGGCTCATGCGCGAGAGTTTCCGCGCGCGCAAGGCGGTTTGGACGGCTTTGTCGGAAAGACGGATGCGGGCTTTGGTTTCGGCAGAACCGGCTTTGGTCTCGGCAGAACCGGTGACCACGGCGGCCTCGGCGACCGTGCCGGTTTTTTCGGAAAGCGGGCGGCAGACGTTGCTCGTCGCGTTTATTTTCACAAAAATCGGCAAGACGCCGGAAGGCTTTGTTTTGAAGCAGGCCGACATGCAGGTTTATATGGACAAGGCGGCCGACAAACTCGGTCGGATTTTGGACGAACGTGCGCCCCGTACGGGCGGGAGGAGACAGGATGAAACACGTTAACGGGCGGGCGGCGGCCGGGTGGCGGTTGCTTTTCCGGCCGTTGGAATGGTTGTTTCTGCTGTTGATCCGGATATACCAATACGGTATTTCGCCCTGGTTTCCGGCTTCGTGCCGGTTTACGCCCACCTGCTCGCAATACGCGTTGGAGGCCGTGCGGAAATACGGGCCGTTCAAGGGCGGTTGGCTGACGGTCAAGCGGCTGGCGCGCTGCCATCCCTGGGGCGGTTCGGGCTACGATCCCGTGCC
The DNA here is from genome assembly GCA_910586395.1 of uncultured Bacteroidales bacterium. GTDB lineage: Bacteria > Bacteroidota > Bacteroidia > Bacteroidales > P3 > CAMXAS01. Next base: position 10,557 of record CAJUFX010000015.1, on the reverse strand, counting down.
GTGAGGTCTGTTGGCCCCGGCCTGTTTCGGCCGCCATGGCGGACCCGCCGGTCGCCGGGCTCCGGCCCGCGCGTGGATGGCGGTCACCCGAAAACACGTTGCGGTCGGCCATATTTGAATTTGAAAAACCATTTAACGATGAAAATCAAAGATATTTTTTATCCGCAGATTCTGACGAGTCTGAAAAACTACAACCGTCAGGATTTCCAAAAAGATTTGCTGGCCGGCCTCATTGTGGGCATCGTGGCGTTGCCGATGGCCATCGCTTTCGGTATCGCTTCCGGCGTGACGCCCGAACAGGGGCTCATTACGGCTATTGTGGCCGGCTTCCTGATTTCGCTTTTGGGGGGTAGCACGGTGCAGATCGGCGGGCCGACCGGCGCGTTCATCGTCATTGTGGCCGGCGTCGTGGCCAAATACGGCATCGCGGGGCTGACCATCGCCACGCTTTTGGCCGGCGCCATGCTCGTCATCATGGGGTTGCTCAAACTCGGCGACGTCATCAAGTTCATCCCGTACCCTGTCGTGGTCGGCTTTACGGGCGGTATCGCGGTCGTGATTTTCTCCACGCAGATGAACGACTTTTTCGGGCTCGGCATCGAGTCCGTGCCGTCGGCCTTTCACGAAAAATGGATCTGCTATTTCCAAAATCTCGATAAAATCAACTGGTACGCGACGGGCATCGCCGCCGGCACGGTGCTGATTCATTTTCTGTGGCGCAAGGTCAGCAAGACGATACCGCCCGCCCTTATCGCCATCATTCTGGCGACGGTGGCCGTACAATTGTTCGGCCTACCGGTGGAAACCATCGGCTCGCGTTTCGGCGAGATGAAAACGACGCTACCCGCGCCCTCGTGGCCGGATTTGAGTTTCGACGACATCCGCGCCTTGTTGCCGGTGGCTTTCACGATCGCGATGCTGGGCGCGATAGAATCGCTGTTGTCGGCCATGGTGGCCGACGGCGCCACGGGCAAGCAGCACCATTCCAATACGGAATTGGTCGCCCAAGGGATCGCCAACCTCGTGACGCCGCTGTTCGGCGGCATCCCCGCCACGGGCGCGATTGCGCGTACGATGACCAACATCCGCAACGGCGGCCGCACGCCGGTGGCCGGGCTTATCCATGCCGTGGTATTGTTGTTGATACTGCTTTTCTTCGGCAAATGGGCCAAGATGATTCCGATGTCGTGTCTGGCCGGCGTGCTTGTCGTCATCGCCTACAACATGAGCGAATGGCGTTCGTTCCGCGGCCTGTTCCGCAACGCGCGTCCCGAAGTGGCGGTGCTTTTGACCACGTTTTTCCTCACCGTTATCTTCGACCTCACGATCGCGATAGAAATCGGCCTCGTGCTGGCGTTATTCCTGTTCGTGCGCCGTATTTCCAAGGCTTCGCAAGTGCAGATTTTCCACAACCAGGTGGCGCCCTCGCTGTCGGACGTGCACGACAACCGCACGATTCCGGAAGGCGTCGATATCTTCCGCATCAACGGGCCGTTCTTCTTCGGCGTGGCCAACAAGTTCGACGAAGCCAACAAGCTCGTGCAGCGGAGCCCCAAGGTGCGCATCGTCGATATGCAGCCCGTGCCGTTCATGGACGCTTCGGGCTTGCGCAACCTTGAAAACTTCTGCCGCAAGTGCCAGGCCGAAAAAATCCGCATCGTGTTCGCCGGCGCCAACCCGACCGTCAAGGCGGCTCTGATGAGCAGTCCGCTCTACGCCCAAATCGGCGAGACCAACTTCTACGAGACCGTGGAGGCGGCCGTGGCGGCGCAGCAGGCGCACGAGGCGTAGGGCCGCGTGACCGCAAGTCAGATTCCTTTCTTTATCCGATAGCCGTCCGGCCGTCCGTGTCATCATCGCGGGCGGTCGGACGGTCTGTTTTTGGCCTGCTGTAAACCCGGTAGGGTTCGTTGGTGTCAGCACTCCACCTTGCACCGGCATTGCCTTCACTTAGAACTGAAAGTCCCGGTTGTAATTAGGGGGGAAGGAGTGAGAGATGTGTATGTATTGGAAGTTATTGCAACAGAAGAAGAGCAGAAGGTAATAATGGAAAATATCGCGGCCGGGATAAATACGAATAATGCGGCTCTTCGCGTTAAGGTTTTTACAGATAAAACACGATTCGACCATGTAATTATCGGAATCAGCACAAACAATATTGCAGAAGTAGAATTGATGGAGGAATAAAAGGATTCTGCCTACTCCACCCGCTCACTCCCTCCGCCGGGTTCGCGGAGGTCGTTAAGCCGGCATTATTTCGGGATCATATGTTTCATATATAGGAAACATTTTGTATCTTTGCGGAAAATTACGAAATGACAGATAAACTCGACAATATTGGAAAACTTTTCGGACAGCGAAGGGCCGAGTTGGGTATCACTCAGGCTGAGGTCGGAGGACGGATAGGGGTCGGTCGCGCAACTATTTCCAAGATTGAAAGCGGAAAGGGGTTGACATTCGATACCATCAATCGCGTGGCGAATGCACTCGATGCGGAAGTGACGGTTGTACTTACCCCTAAAGTCCGATATGGCAAAGCGCTTATTGAATATATCGTCACGGCAATCAGTGAATTTGCAAAACGTCATCTTTTGACGATAAAGGAGGCGTCCAACTATCTTCTTCGTTATAAAGGCATAGACTTTTTGGAAAGGTGTTATGCAGCAGAGCACACATTGTCGGTAAATGACTGGGTTGAAGATGTTACCGCCATTTGCAAACGTAATGGAGGAGGAATAGGATGAAACTTTATCACGGATCTAATGTGATGATTGATCATATTGACTTTGAAAAGTGTCATCCTTTCAAAGATTTCGGCTGTGGGTTCTATTTGACAGATACATTGCAACACGCCCGAAATATGGCCATCCGTCGGTTGATGCGGGCAGGGGGAGCCGAATGTATATCCGCATTTGAGTTTGATTACGAAAAGGCAACCCAAAATCTGAAGGTTAAGGTTTTTGATAAACCCTCTGAGGAATGGGCTGAATTTGTGATGATGAACCGAAATGAGAATATCGCTCATCCCGCTCATGATTATGATATTGTTATAGGACCTATAGCCGATGATTCGGTTGTAGTGTCTTTCCGACTTTTCCAAGATGGCTTCATATCCATATCGGAATTAGTGAAGCGATTGGAATACAAAGAGCTTAGCACGCAATATTTCTTTCACAATAGTGCCGCTGTAAGTTACTTGAAACGAATCGTATGACAATGGAAAAGAATTTTCAGTTTCTGCTTGAGGCTATCTCCACCGATATTATCGGATGGCTCATGCGGGACAATAAGGTTTCGCTCAGTGAGGCTATCGCCATATGGTATAATTCAGAGACCTTTAAAAAAGTGTCCGAACCCCAAACCGGAATGTATATCGAGAGTCCTGCCTACAACTATGAATTTCTAAAAAGGGAACTGGTTAAAGGCCGATTTCAAGTATAGTCTTACTCCACCCGCTCACTCCCTCCGCCGGGTTCGCGGAGGCGGAGGTCGCTTGTTTCTGCGCTCTCCTTTCACTATCTTTGTACCCTAGCATCGCTATGTGTGGCGTTCGGGTTTTGTTTGATTTATTCAATAACTTAACAATATGGATTTTAGTTTAACCAAACCAGAAAAGCTCTTTCTGCAGATGATCCGGGAGTTCGCCGAAAAAGAGGTGAAGCCGTTGGCTGCGGAAGTGGACGAGCAGGAACGTTTCCCGGTGGAGACGGTTGAAAAGATGGCCAAGATCGGCCTCATGGGGATTCCGGTGCCCAAGGAATACGGCGGCGCCGGCTCCACGAACCAGATGTACACGATGGCCGTGGAGGAACTCTCCCGCGTCTGCGCCACGACGGGCGTCATCGTTTCCGCCCACACGTCCTTGTGCGTGGCGCCGATCATGGAACACGGCACGGACGCGCAGAAACAGAAATACCTGCCCAAACTCGCTTCGGGCGAGTGGCTCGGCGCTTTCGGCCTGACCGAACCCAACGCCGGCACCGACGCTTCCGCCCAGCAGACGATAGCGGTGGCCGACGGCGACGACTATATCATCAACGGTACTAAAATCTTTATCACGAACGCCGAGTATGCCGACGTTTTCATCATTTTCGCGATGACCGACAAATCGTTGGGCACGAAAGGCATCACGGCCTTCATCCTCGAAAAGGGCATGAAAGGCTTCAGCATCGGCAAGAAGGAATTGAAGATGGGTATCCGCGGTTCGGCGACCTGCGAATTGATTTTCGAAGATGTCCGCGTTTCCAAGGACCAGGTGCTCGGAAAAATAGGCGGCGGCTTCGGCATCGCGATGAAGACGCTCGACGGCGGCCGTATCGGCATCGCCTCGCAGGCCTTGGGCATCGCGCAGGGCGCGTTGGACGAGACGGTCAAGTACACCAAGGAACGCAAGCAGTTCAAGCGTCCGCTCGCGCAGTTCCAGAACACGCAGTTCCAACTGGCCGACATGAAGACCAAAATAGAGGCGGCGCGCCTGTTGGTGCGCAGCGCGGCCTACAAAAAGGACATGAAGTTGCCTTATTCGGCCGACGCGGCCATGGCCAAGCTGTTCGCGGCCGAGACGTCGATGGAAGTGACGACCAAGGCGGTGCAGCTGCACGGCGGCTACGGCTATACGCGCGAATATCCGGTGGAACGCATGATGCGCGACGCCAAGATTACCGAGATTTACGAAGGTACGTCCGAGGTACAGCGCATGGTTATCTCCGCCAATCTGTTGAAATAAGGGGATAGGAAAAACGTCGGGTCACCCGTTGCCAACGCCGCGAACATCGCGCATGCCGCGCAGGGCGAAGGGTTGAACCGCAAAAAACGTCGGGTCACCCGTAAGAACGCGAAAGCGGCTCAAAACGGTTCAAAACGTCAAGCGTCGGGTCACCCATAAAAAGAGAAACGGAAATTATGAAAATAACAGTTTGTATCAAACAGGTGCCGGATACTACCGAAATCAAGTTGGATCCGGTGACGGGAACGCTGATCAGAGACGGCGTACCCAGCATCATGAACCCGGACGACAAGGGCGGTCTGGAATACGCGTTGCAGCTCAAGGACAAATACGGGGCTGAGGTGACGGTCATCACGATGGGACCGCCCCAGGCCGACGACATTTTGCGCGAAGCGATGGCGATGGGCGCCGACCGCGCGATTCTGCTGACCGACCGCAAATTTGCCGGGGCCGATACGTTGGCTACGTCCAAGGCTTTGGCCGGCGCGCTCAAGGAATTGGAATACGACTTGATCATCACGGGACGTCAGGCCATCGACGGCGATACGGCCCAGGTGGGTCCGGAAATAGCCGAATGGCTCGACCTGCCGCAGATCAGTTATGTGGAAGGTTTGGAATACGACGGCAAGAAGACGCTGACGGTACAGAAGCAGACCGAAGACGGCTATCAGATCTGCAAGGTGGATACGCCCTGCCTCCTGACGGTGCTCGCTTCGGCCAACAAGGCGCGCTACATGTCGGTGGGCGGCATCGTCGATGCCTACGGCAAGGAGGTGGAAATCTGGACGGCCGACAAGATCAAGGTCGATCCGGGCGAACTCGGTCTGAGCGGCTCGCCGACCAAGGTCAAAAAGTCGTTTACGAAGGGCGCCAAGGCGGCCGGCAAGGTGTTCGAGGTGGATGAGAAAGAAGCCGTCGAACTCATTATCAATAAACTGAAAGAAAAATACATCATTTAAGGAGGGCTCACGATGAATATTGCTGATTATAAAAACGTCTATGTGTTTGCCGAACAGCGGGAAGGCAAGATACAGAATGTCGCTCTCGAATTGCTGGGCAAGGCCCGCGACTTGGCCGACGCCTTGAACGAAAAGGTGTGTGCCGTCGTGCTGGGTTCGGGCATCAAGGATTTGGCCCAAACGCTGATTGCGCACGGCGCGGATGAGGTGCTTTTGGTGGATGACCCGGATTTGGACGTCTATACGACCGAACCCTACGCGCAGGCCATCAAGGCTATTGTGGATGCCAAAAAGCCGGGCATTTTGCTGTTGGGCGCCACGACGATAGGCCGTGACCTCGGGCCGCGGCTGGCGGCGCGTATGCAGACGGGCTTGACGGCCGACTGCACGGAATTGGCCATAGAAGAAGGGACCAATCACCTGATGATGACGCGGCCCGCTTTCGGCGGCAACCTGCTGGCCACGATCATGTGTACCGAGAACCGTCCGCAGATGAGCACGGTGCGTCCGGGCGTCATGATGGCCAAAGCGGCCGATGCCGCCCGCAAGGGTACGGTGGAGGAGTTCAAGGTGAATTTCGACCGCAGCAAGTTCCGCGTCAAGGTGGAAAAGGTGGTCAAGGAACAGAAGAACCTCGTGGATATTACGGCGGCCAAGGTTTTGGTTTCCGGCGGCCGCGGCGTCGGCTCGGCCGAGGGCTTCAAAAAGCTCGAGGCCTTGGCGGAGACGTTGGGCGGCGAGGTTTCGTCCTCGCGTGCGATGGTGGATGCCGGCGTGACGGAACACGCGCGTCAGGTAGGGCAGACGGGCAAGACCGTGCGTCCGGACCTGTATTTCGCCTTGGGGATTTCCGGCGCGATCCAACACTTGGCCGGCATGGAGGGCTCCGAATTGATTATCGCCATCAACAAAGACAAATTTGCGCCGATTTTCGAGGTGGCCGACATGGGCATCGTGGGCGATTTGCACAAGATTGTGCCGGCGCTGACCGCGGCACTGAAGAAGTAAGACGCTATGGGGTTGCTGTTGCTTTGCGGGCTGACGGCCGGCCTGGTGGTCCGGATGGTCGCGCGGGTACGTTCCGGCGGACGCGGACATGCGCGTAAAGTTTTGCGAGGGCAGCCGCACCGACTGGCCGGAGCTTCGACTTCGGCTTCGGCTTCGGAGCAGGGCGCGGAAAAGGAAACGGCTCGGACCGCTGCCTTGGCTTCGGCAACCGTAGTTCATCAGACTTAGATGGGAATCCCCGTTTCGGCTTAGGTCGGACGGGGATTTGTGTAAACGGCTGACCCGACGGTGGCCTGCCGGTGGGCAGGCCCATCGCGGGCCGCGGTTCGGATATGGAACAAGCTCATTTCACTCACCTTGCACCGACTTTGCGGGTCGGGTCAAACGAAACCGGGTAAAAAACTCAAATAAAACAATCATTATGGCAAACAACGGACTTTCGGTTCAGGATTTGGAACAGTTGAAGGCGAAGGGGATTTCGCGCGATGTTCTGGAAAAACAGTTAACGCAGTTTGAACAGGGCTTTCCGGCCGCGAAATTAGCGGCCTGCGCTACGGTGGGCAACGGCATTGTGGCTTTGCCTGCCTGCTTGCTCGACGGTCATGAAGATCCCTATCGTTTCTATAGTGGAGACGATGGTTTCAAGGTCGTGAAATTCGTGCCGGCTTCCGGTGCGGCGACGCGCATGTTCAAGGATTTGTACGCATTGTATAATCGGTTGAAGGCGGAATCCGACGCGGATTCTGCGACAGGCTTGGCGGTTTCGGGCGCGGTCGGTGCCGGTTCGGGGGGAACGGCCATCGGTTCGGACATCGTGCTGGATGAGGCCACGCAGGCGTTCTTCGACCAATTGCCGCGGTTCCCGTTTTATGCCGAACTCAAAAAGACGCTGATGGCGCGGACCGGCCTCGACTTGCTGGAGACGGCCGTGAACCGGCGGAATTTCCTGCCGATTCTGGAATGCCTGCTGGAATCGGGCATGGGTTATGGCCGGCTGCCCAAGGCATTGTTGCCGTTCCATACTTACGAAGACGGTTCCGTCACGGCCATGGAGGAACATTTTGACGAAGCCGCGCAATATGCCGCCGTCAACGGGCATTGTCATCTGCATTTTACGATTTCGGAAGAATATAGGGATTTATTCTTGAAGAAAGTGGCGGAGGTTCAGCCGAAATATGAGAAGAAATACGGTCTGCGTTATCATGTGGATCATTCGGTGCAGAAGCCTTCGACCGATACGGTGGCCGTCACGACCGACAACGGGATTTACCGTGATGAACAGCAACGCATGGTGTTCCGCCCCGGCGGTCACGGCGCGTTGATAGAGAACCTGAATGACATCGACGCCGATTTGATTTTCATCAAGAACATCGACAATGTCTGCATCGGGACCAAGCGCGCGGTTGCGCTGACCTATAAGCGGGCCATGGCGGATTTCCTGTTGCAGAGACGCCATATCGTGTTCGCGATCATGGAACATCTGGCTGCGGCTTTGGGCGAACCGGCCGGCGTGGAAGCTGCCGTGATTCAGAAAAAGCATAAGTTGGCGGAAATGCCGTGGCGGGAATGGCTCGACCTGCTGAACGATGATTTTCAAATTCGTGTATGTAAAGAATTTATGACATGGCCGTTGGAACTCCGTGCGCGTTATCTGTTTACGTTGTTGAACCGTCCGATGCGCGTGTGCGGCATGGTGCGCAACGAGGGGGAACCTGGCGGCGGGCCGTTCTGGGTGTCGCGTGTCAGGACGTTCGCAGCGGCCGATGGAGGGGCTGAGGTTACGGGTGTTGCTGCGGGTGGAACGGATGCGGTTTCCGAAGGAGCCGGCGATTCGTTACGGCTTTGGCCGGTGGAAAGCCTGCAGATTGTGGAGGCGTCTCAGATAAACCATGCGGATGCCGCCCAGGAGGCGATATTCAGTTCTTCCACGCATTTCAACCCTGTCGATATCGTATGCAGTGTCCGTGACTATACCGGCAAGAAATTCGATTTGCGTCGGTTTGTGGATCCGGAAACGGGCTTTATCGCGCGGAAATCCATCAAGGGCACGGACATCAAGGCGATGGAGTTGCCCGGCTTGTGGAACGGCGCGATGGCCGACTGGATTACGATTTTTGTAGAGGAACCGATAGAGGTGTTTACGCCGGTCAAGACCGTGAACGATTTGTTGCGAGACGGGCACCGGGGGTAAGGAAGCGGCGGCCGCTTGACGCCGGTTTTGTTGTATTTGGCGGGGTGACGGGCTGAGATTTGGCTTGGGGCTTGACTTGCGGTTTGGTTTCGGCTTGCGGTTTGTGGTTCGTGTAACTTGCGGTCGGGATTGCAGTTGGGTTTCGCCTTGTGGCTTGTCGCTTCGCGCTCATTTAAGGTTATGTTATGAAAAGACGTTTTTGGATAGTGGTTGCCGTATTGGCGGTATTGTCGGGCGTGGCGGTCTTTCTCGCCATGCCGCGTCACGATTACATCTTGCCGGCCCTGCGCTACCGCATCCCCAAGATAGACCATTATCCGCTGTTCGGCCGCGCCATCGTGGCGGCCGGCGACCCGCAGCCGTGGCCGTACGCGCCCGGTGTGGCTTCGGCCCGTATCCCCGATTCGGCGGAGGCGGCTTTCGCCGCGCTGGAGACAACGGCCTACCTCGTGGTCAAGGACGGCGAGATTGTGCTGGAACAGTATTGGGACGGCTATGCCGACACGCTGTGGAGCAATTCGTTCTCGATGGCCAAGAGCGTGGTTTCACTGCTTATAGGTTGCGCGATAGACGACGGCTATATCCAAAGTGTGGAACAGCCGGTGGCCGATTTCCTGCCCGGCGGGTGGAGTTTTGAGGCCGTGCCGCTCCGCATCCGCGACCTGCTCACGATGAGCGCGGGTTTCCGTTGGGATGAGTCGGCCGCCTCGCTTTTTTCTCCCACGACGCAGATTTACTACGGCGGCGACCTCGAAGCCATCCTGTACCGCGCGCGTTTCAAGGAGCGGCCGGGCGTGTATTTTGAATACCAAAGCGGCGTGACCCAACTGTTGGCCATGGTGCTGACGCGGGCCGTCGGCCGGCCGCTGGCCGACTACGCCTCCGAGAAACTCTGGCGGCCACTTGGCGCCGAGGAAGACGCCATCTGGTCCACCGACGGTAAGGGCGTCGAAAAGGCCTTCTGCTGCTTCAACAGCAACGCCCGAGACTTTGCCCGCATCGGCCAGCTGATCCTGCAGCACGGCCGTTGGAACGGCGTGCCGCTCGTCGATTCGGCTTATATCCGCGCCGCCGTGACGCCCGCCGACTATCTGCTGACCTACGACGGCACCGGCGAGCCTTTGCCCCGCCGCAACGACACCGACCCTGACTCTGACATTTCCGACCCCGGCTCCAGGCCCGCCTCTGTAGGTTCCGAAAACCGCCCTGAACCCGCCGCTGAACTTGCTGCCGCTGATCACGCCGAGCCTGTCGGGTCAGCTGAAAGCGCTCCCCGCGGCCTCGCCGACCAAAACCACTGCACCTATTACGGCTACCAGATGTGGATAGCCGAACTGCGCGGCCACACGATGCCTTACTGCCGCGGCATCCTGGGGCAGTACATCATCGTCATTCCCGACGAGAACATGATCGTCGTCCGTCTCGGCCGCGCCCGCTCCGAAGACCGCGACCCGCGCCAGGCCTACACCCGCGACCTCGAACTTTGGGTCAACACCGCCTTAGACATGTTCGGGGAGTAGGGATATACCGTCGGACCGGTTTACCATGGCCGCGGCGCGGAAGCGAAGCCTTGCTGTAGGCCGCCATCGTTCGGCCCGTAATGCCGCTTTCGGAAAAGTGACTTGAACTGAAAAAAGTTGTCACTATACGAGCCCCCAAAGTATAGTAACAAT
>CAJUFX010000014.1 GCA_910586395.1 uncultured Bacteroidales bacterium | reverse complement strand
CGACAATACACAAGGCTTATCCGCCCCGTAAACCGTACAGGCAATGAGAAGATAACCGCCGCCTCCGCGACCTTTATCTATGCAACTTTTTCGCTGAACTTTCCTGCCCCTTTTCCGAAACAGGACTGCAAAGGTACGACTTTTTTTGATACCTGCAAATCCTCGTCGAAACATTCCGCATGATTTTTCATCATCCTTATCTCAACTAACAGAGAATCAGAATTAAATATTTTCAACTTTTTTTTCGTCCTTCGCTATTTTTTAGCCGAATCCGGTGTTTTTTGCCTAAAAAGTCCTATCCCCAACACCGTCAAAGCTCCATTGAGCAACAAAAGTTCAAAACCGAAATTATAGCCTAAACCTTTACATATCTGAACAATAACAAAACTAAGTACCGGAGAGGCCAAAACGACAAACGGCACCCAACGGTCCTTGACCCGCCATTTGGTATAAATACCGGCAAAAAACAAACCCAAAAGCGGCCCATAGGTATAAGAGGCTATGTCGTAAACCATGTTGATGACGGCATCGCTTTTCAAAGCGTAAAACATCATGATGAACAGGAAAAATACCACGGCCGTACATAAATGCACGCGATAACGGATCTTGCGCACCCGCTCCTCGCTGTAACGCTTCTTTTCAACGTCCAGAATATCAATCGTAAAACTCGTCGTCAAAGCGGTCATCGCACCGTCGGCACTCGAATAGGCGGCCGACAGCACGCCTATCATAAACGTCAGCCCGGCCAGCACCGGCAAACGCCGTATCGCGATTTCGGGGAAAAGATAGTCGGTATCGGTGCAGGGTATGCCGTTCTGCACGGCATAAAGACAGAGTATCGCCCCCAAAACAAGGAAAAATATATTCATCACCAGCAGAATCGCGCTGAACGAAAACATGTTTTTCTGCGCATCCTTCAAATTACGGCAACTCAAATTCTTCTGCATCATATCCTGATCGAGCCCCGTCATTGTCACCGTCACGAACAATCCGCTGACAAACTGCTTGAGGAAATAACGCTTATGCGTCGGATCGGTCTGAAAAGCCTCCGAATACGGGCTATGCCGCACCTGTTCCAACATTTGTGCAAACGACCAATCGGCATACCGGCAGATGCATATGATGGATATGATGACCGCCAAAAGCATAAACGTGGTCTGCAACGTATCGGTCCAGACAATCGTCCGGATACCGCCCTTGAACGTATAACCGAGAATCAGCAGAATGAACAGGGCCGTCACCCCCCAGAACGGCAAACCGAACTGTCTGAAAACAAATTCATACAATACGCTTATGACTAAAAACATACGCAAGGTCGCCCCTAAACTGCGCGACAACAGGAAAAAGGCGGCCCCCGACTTATAGGACGCCGTACCGAAACGTTTATCTATATAAGTATAAATGGACGTCAGGTTCAACTTATAGTAAAGCGGCAGCAACACGGTGGCCACGACGACATAACCGGCTATAAAACCCAAAACCATCGGGAAATAATAAAAATTTTCCCGCATGACATTACCGGGCACCGACATGAACGTCACGCCCGACAACGACGCCCCGACCATACCGTAAGCCACGACAAACCAAGGTGAATTCCGGTTTCCCCGGTAGAACGAATCGTTATTGACCTTGCGCGTGGTCAAAAAGGTAATCGCAAACAGCAAGGCGGTATAGACCGCAAAAACCGCGACAATCATCCAGGCACTCATACCGCCATCTCCTATTGATTATGTTTCCTTGACAGATACCTCCTGCGACGCGCCTGCTCGACCGCATCCTCTTCCGCCCGCCATTCGGCATACGGCTCCGAGCCTACCAACCACTGCGCGTAATATTGTAACGAAAACGGACGTCCGGTAGCCCGTTCCAAAATTTCATACCACGGATAAGCGTCTCCGTGCCAAAATATTTTGTTTTTCAAAAAAGCCCCGACCTCCTCCATCGTCATATAATCGGGCGTCCAGTAATCGGGCGTCTGCAGAATCGAATCACAGACATACGCGTTCAGATGACATGCCACCGCACTTCCCAACAGATAGTTTTGATAAAAACACGGCCGCAACACAAGATGCCATTTCGTGACCCAACTGTCCCCCTCGTTTTCCGCCTCGGCGGGCCGATCTGACCACTGATACGTCTTCTCCAATTTCCGCCACAATTCATCCAGATCCTGATCGGGATCCCGATACAGCGCACGTTCGAAATGGTACATCACGAGCCCCCAACGACAAAAAATAAGTTGCTGGGCGTGCAGATTCATATAGGATTCGAGCCGGACTCGACGCGCATCCGTGGGCATATACATAATGCCCATGCCTTGCAACCAATTCACATTAAAGGGCATACGCCGGAACATCCGCCCCACGCCTTCGCATAGCACCGAATAGTCCATATTTTTAAGCAAATACGGTAATGTTGATGACACATTTTCCCGATAAAGCGCGAAACCGCCCTGACACAAAACCTCGCTCATGCTCTCCATATTCGGCTCCAGACTGCAGAACAACCGTACATCACCGCGATGGTCCAAATCGTAACAGTGTGCAAACGATACTTTTCCCGGCCGCGGCCGCATATCGCTGCGCAGAAATATATCCCGTATATACAACCCGATGCTTTCGAAAAAACCGGTCGCCAAATTCGCCACATTCTTGTTTTCATAAGAACGCGACTGCCCGATATCGTATAAATTAAATATATCCTGAAAGAAAGTCATCTGATAATGCCCTGACTGCAAGGCCGATGCCGGTATGCCGTAACGGGCCGCCAAAACGTCATCAATGCCATCCTTTAAATGCAGAAAAGACGTTTTCGTCATCGTATCGAACGTATGAAACCAGCTTTCGAGCGAATCCCGATTCAAATCCATACGGGCCAACTGGTAGTCGTAATAATCATTGAAACCGGCCTGGCGTACCACGGCATTGCGGCAATGCACCATCGCGACAATCGAATCTTTCAGCAACGCCTTGACGGCTTGCTGCGCCGCCGGCTTAAACGTTCCGGCCGATACCATATCCCCCGCTTCCTCCGCACCGGACGGCTCCGCCAAGAAACGTATAACCTGTTCATAAAGATAGGTTTCCAGCCGTGCCATCCGTTTCAACATAGCCGTATCGGCCTGACAGAATAACGTATTGTAATAAATATGCCCTATCTGACGCGACAGATAAGGGTCGTCAAACGTCTTTTCCCTATGCCAACGCGCCACGGTCTTAAAACGTTCGGAAGCCGACAAAGCCAAGGCCCTCTCCACACGCAAATCGCCCAAGCGGTCGTAAACATAAGGTGACCCGCCTCTCGCCGCCTCGTATTCCGCTACAGCGATACCCTTGTCCAAAGGCGCAATTTCCCGTTCATAGGCCTGTATCAAGTCGATGGCTTTCTTCTCCGTCTGTCCGATCCGGCATCGCCCGCAGGACGTCAGGAGGCACAATACCGCCACTGCGAATACGCCCGCTCCGCCCCACAGTATATAATAGGTTCCCGTTTTCTTCATAAACGGACAAAATTACGAATTTAGTTTGTTTTTGCGTAATTTTGCATCTATGGATTCCGCCTTACCGCCGCTTTTGGAAAAAGCCGTCGAAGAACTGCACCGCCTGCCGGGCATCGGCCGCAAGACCGCCCTGCGCCTCGCCTTGTTTTTATTGGGACAGGACGAAGAATTGGCCACACGGCTCGGCGAGTCGCTCATACACCTGCGGCAAGACATCCGGTTTTGCCGCCACTGCCACAACATTTCCGAAACCGAAGTCTGTCCGGTATGCGCTTCACCGCAACGTAATCCACACCTGCTCTGCGTGGTGAGCGACATACGCGACATTTTGGCCATAGAAGCCACCCAAGTCTATAACGGCCGTTATCATGTATTGGGCGGCCTGATTTCGCCCATGGACGGGATCTCCCCCTCTCACCTGCATCTGGCGGATTTGCCGGAACGCGTGACGACAGAGGCCGTAGAGGAAGTGATTCTGGCTTTGCCGGCTACGCCGGACGGTGATACGACCGCCTTTTACATCTCGCGCCTGCTGCAGGATTCCGACGTCTCTATTTCGACGCTCGCCAAAGGCATCGCCGTGGGGGACGATTTGGAATACATAGACGAATTGACACTGGGGCGATCCATTCAACAGCGGACGCCTTTCAAATGAAAAGCCCGGATACCGAAAACAAAGAAGCCCGCCGGTATCGACAGATACCGACAGGCTTCTTTTCTTCAAGAGAAGATGCTAATCTACTCGGCCGGGTTGATCTCCAGTAATTCCACCTCGAAAATCAAGGTCGAACCGGCCGGAATCGACGAAACCCCACGGTCGCCATAACCCAAGTCGGACGGAATGTAGAACGTGAATTTGGAACCGACGGGCATCAGTTGCAAACCTTCGGTCCAACCTTTGATGACAGCATTGAGCGGAAAGCTCGTGGGTTCGCCACGGTCGATGGACGAGTCGAATTTCTCGCCGCTAATCAGACGGCCCTCGTAATGCACTTTCACCTTGTCGGTCGCGGCCGGCTTGGCCCCCGTCCCCATGACATTCACTTTATATTGCAAGCCGCTGGCCGTTTGCTGCACCCCCTCTTTCTTGGCGTTTTCTTCCAAAAACTTACGGCCGGCCTCTTTGTTGGCCGCCGCCTGCTTCTCGTTTTCGGCCTGCTGACGCATCTGCATTTCCTGTTGCATCTTCATCTGCCAAGCACTCAGAATGCGGTTGGCATCTTCGTCAGAGACCCCGCTTTCTTCTCCCTTAACCGCCTTATGGAATCCCTCCATAAAACTTTCCATTGCCATTTCATAGGGCATCTGCGCAATCTGGCTGCCCAAATTGTAGCCCAAAAGGAAACTGACCGTATCCTTTTCTTTCACTTCCTGTGCCATAACTGTTTCTTCTTTTACGTTTTTCTGTTTTTTCGCTTTCTGAGCCATCGCTTCCGGACAGCCGATTAAGCCCGCGCCCAATACAACGGCCAGGCCGCAGAAAATTCTTTTCATGTTCATAATATAGGATTGTTTATTTATGCTTGTCTTTATAGTAGCGTATCAGCCCCGCCAAAGGCGAGGATGCCACCCCTGCAATTTCCATACCGAAACGACCGGCCGCCGCGCTCAGTTCCTCGCGGAAATGATAAGCGACCGAACCCAGCAACTTGATCGGCAACGTGCGGACGGTATCGTATTTCAACAACTGTTTTTCAAAAAAAGCGTCAAAGGCCGCCTGCAACAGTTTCTGTATAAACGGATGCGGCCGATTTTCTCCGGCAAACACCGCCAGCGAGCCGAGAAACCGGTTCGGCTTATCGTCCTTATAGACCCTGTCCAACAATTCACCCGACGTTCCCGGACAAAATGTCGCGAACGCCTGCGTCAGTTCCATCGGCATATCTTTATAAAGGTATGCGCGGAGCAACTGCAAGCCGATATGGGCGCCGCTACCCTCATCGCCGAGGATATAGCCCAGCGACGGCATTCGTTCCACAATCCGCCGCCCGTCGTAACGGCACGTGCTCGCCCCCGTTCCGAGAATGCCCGCTATGCCGGGTTCACGCCCGAACAAGGCCACGGCCGCCCCGAGCAAATCGCTCTCCACCTGCACCTCGGCCTCCGGAAAAAAATCCTCCAAAGGCGTATAGAGCGTCGTCTTCTTATACTCATCGGCACATCCCGATCCGAAAAAATACACATGGGAGACCTGCCGGTTGTCTATAAACGGATAAATCTCTTTTTCCAAACAAAGCCCAACTTCTTCCGGACTGACAAAATAAGGATTGAGCCCCCGCGTCGTCAAATGAATCTCGTCCTCGCCAAAACGGCTGCCGGTGCCGATGAAATACCAGTCCGTCTTGGTGGAACCGCTGTCTATAATCGCTAACATGGGCGTAAAGATACACTTTTTCAGCTAAACGGCCTATTCGGACGCGGAAAGCGGGGGCGGCGGGACAGAAGCGCGGGACGGCGCGGGGTGGACAAGCCGGCAGTGTGCCTGCAGGAGCATCAGACACCTCCGCGGTGCCAGCGACGAAAGGCAGCAGTTGCCGGCGAAAGCGCGTTGGGATGCGCGGAAGAGGGGAAGCGGGGATGCGCGGGGCGGCGCGGGGAAGCGGGGGGTGGCGCGGGGCGGCTCAACGCCGGACGCGGACAAAACGGGGTTTATCGCGGAAATCTTTATGAATTTCGACCGTCGCGAACCCCAAGCCGCGGTAAAGCGTCGTCAGCGCATCCGGCAACGCCTCGTTGATTTCCGCCCACAGCACGCCATTTTCGGTCAATCCGGCAAGCGCGCCCCGCCCCAAGGCCTCGTAAAACCGCAACGCATCGTCGTCCGGCACAAACAAAGCCGAAGCCGGCTCGTGCTGCAAGACATTCTCGTGCATCAAAGCCTTCTCGCTCTCGCGCACATAGGGCGGATTGCTGACAATGATGTCCCAAGGGCCCGGCAAGGGCGTTTCGGCCAAAAGGTCATGACGGAGCAGGCGCAAGGGCGCCGCTTCGGGGCGCGCGGTGTCCAGGGCGGCCGAACCAACGGCCGAGGATGCGCGGCATGAGGCGGCGGACGGCGGTTGAATCCGCCCCCAGACTTCGGCATTGCCTTGCGCCACGGCCAAGGCCGCCTCCGAAATATCCGAGCCCCACACCTCCACCGCGCCCCCGAAGCGGCGGTAGAGGGCGAGCGCAATACAGCCACTGCCCGTACAAGCATCCCAGACACGCGCCCGCCCGCTACAGGGCGCGGCCGCACGGCCGCGCCCCCCTTGCGCCAACTCGTCCGCCACCAAGCCGACCAATTGCTCCGTCTCCGGACGCGGAATCAAGACCGCCGGCGACACCGCCAACGCCATATCGTCGAAATAAGTCCGCCCAAAGACATACTGCACCGGCTCCCCCTTGCGCAAACGTTTGACCGCCTCAAAGAAGCGCAACAACTCGCTCTCGCTCACACGCCGGTCGGCCTGCGCGCGCCATATCGACCGCGGCTGCCCCAAAATTTCTTCGGCCGCCCAGTCGAACAACGCCCCGGCTTCTTCCGCCGGATAGCGTTTCGCCAACTCCTCTATATAAAACCGCCGGACATCCGCCAACGCGTTCGATGCAATCCGCATGATTTTTCAGTTTTATCCACGACTTCCACGCCGGCACGCGTCACTGTCCACACAGCATTTACTCACGTTCAAAACGAATATAACTCTGCGCTATCGGTTCATAATCCGGATCCTGCCAAAGTTGGCTCGAAATAATCAAATCGGCGCTGATGCGGTTACACGCAATCGGCACATTGTGCAGACGGCACTGCCGCAACAACATCTGAATGTCGGCCTCATGCGGTTGCGCATTCAAATCGTCAATCAAAAACACCGCAAAATCAATTTCGTTGCGCACCACCATCGCGGCGATTTCCGCGTCGCCACCCATGGGTCCGGAGTGCATGCACGTGACATCCGCCGCGATGCCGGCCTCGTCGAATGCCGCTTTGACCAATTTGCCCGTCGTCCCCGTACAGACCAGATGATGTTTGGCCAGATAGCCCGCATTATATTTGACCCAATCGACCATATCGGCCTTGCGGTGGTCGTGCGCTACCAGCGCGATTGTCAGTTTGTCCTTCATATTAGATTCTTTGTTTATAAATATTTTACAACACTTGATCGCCCTAATGTTCAATTCGCCAGGCCCTTGCCGTCGAACCAAACGCCCGTTCAGAAAAGGTAGGCTAAGATAATTCTAAATTATTTCGGAAACAAATTTTCCAGACGCCCGGTACTTCACCTAAGAAAGCCCCATCGGCACCTCATAAATAAAATTCAATTATATTTGCGTCCAAAATCACGCCTTAGTTTATATAAACCATTAAAAATTAAAATTATGGAATTAGGTTTCACCCTCCTGACAGGAGCGGTCATCGGGCTGATCGACGCGCTTCCCATGTTTTTGAAAAAAATGAACCGGACGGATTGCTGGTCCGCTTTCCTCCAATATGTGGTCGTGACATTCATTATTTTCAACACCACACTTCCACAGTTGGGCATAAACGACTTTTTAGTAGGCCCCGTCGTGGCATTGCTGATGGCGATCCCGATGGTGGTGATGATAGGAAAATCTGACAAAAAAGCGATTCCAATTGTCCTTGTCAATGCCTTGATTCTTGGGTTTATCATCTCGGTAATCAAACACTTCTGCGTTCCCTTATTGTTTGCGTGACAGCGTGGTTGTTCGCAAAATCAAACGTGCCGCCAACCGCCATACACATCTGACGCCTGCAAAAATGTCAGTCTTCGGTTTATGGCACGCTTTCTGCTAAACAGCCTACCGCCTGCTTGAGGGTACAAATGGCCTTAACACTTAGAATTTAGAATATAAAAATATCAATCATCATGAGCAAAGTAAAAATCAAACCGCTGGCCGACCGCGTGGTCGTTGAGCCGATGGAAGCTGAACAGAAAACCACGGGCGGCATCATCATTCCCGACACCGCCAAGGAAAAACCGCAGAAAGGCGTTGTCGTAGCCGTCGGCGCCGGCAAGAAAGACGAACCGATGACCGTCAAGGAAGGCGACAAGGTGCTTTACGGCAAATATTCGGGCAACGAACTGTCAATTGACGGCAAGGATTACCTGATTATGCGCGAAAGCGATATTTTCGCCATTATATAATTATTCAAGGTAGGTCCGCGACGGACCACCACCCTTATTAACCGACGGCCCGGGCCTGACAAAACGCCGGTTCCGTCATTTATCAAGAACTTTAAAAATTTACAACCATGGCTAAAGAAATTTTATTCGACCAGGAAGCCAAAGACCGTTTGAAAAAAGGCGTGGACGCTTTGTGCGACGCCGTTAAGGTAACGTTGGGCCCCAAAGGCCGCAACGTCATTATAGATAAGAAATTCGGTGCGCCGCACGTGACCAAGGA
The DNA here is from genome assembly GCA_910586395.1 of uncultured Bacteroidales bacterium. Taxonomy (GTDB): domain Bacteria; phylum Bacteroidota; class Bacteroidia; order Bacteroidales; family P3; genus CAMXAS01. The sequence continues at coordinate 20,565 of CAJUFX010000014.1, read as the reverse complement.
CGGCGTTTCGGTGGCCAAAGAAGTGGAACTGAAAGACACCGTGGAAAACATGGGCGCGCAGATGGTCAAGGAAGTGGCTTCCAAGACCAACGACATCGCGGGTGACGGTACGACGACGGCCACGATTCTGGCCCAGTCGATTGTCCGCACCGGCTTGAAAAACGTGACGGCCGGCGCCAACCCGATGGATCTGAAACGCGGTATCGACAAAGCCGTGGCGGAGGTGGTGAAACACCTGCAGAAGATGAGCCAAAAGGTAGGCGACAGCGTGGAGAAAATCCAACAGGTAGCCACGATTTCGGCCAACAACGACGCCTCTATCGGCAGCCTGATTGCCGAAGCGATGCAGAAAGTGAAGAAAGAGGGCGTCATCACGATTGAAGAAGCCAAAGGCACCGAAACGGAAGTCAAGGTTGTGGAAGGCATGCAGTTTGACCGCGGTTACATTTCGCCCTATTTCGTGACCGATACCGAAAAGATGGAAACGGTGTTCGACAACCCGTTCATCCTGCTCTACGACAAGAAGATTTCGGTCATGAAAGACTTTTTGCCGGTACTCGAAAAGACGGTTCAGACGGGCCGTCCGCTGTTGATTATCGCCGAAGACGTGGATGGCGAAGCCTTGGCCACGTTGGTGGTAAACCGCCTGCGCGGATCGTTGAAGATCGCGGCCGTCAAAGCGCCCGGCTTCGGTGACCGCCGTAAGGAAATGTTAGAAGACATCGCCATTCTGACCGGCGCGACCGTCATTTCGGAAGAAAAAGGCCTCAAACTGGAAGACGCCGACCTGAGTTTCTTGGGTCAGGCCGAAAAAGTGACGGTCGATAAAGAAAACACGACGATTGTGAACGGCAAGGGCAAGAAAGACGAAATCAAGGCCCGCGTCGCGCAAATCAAAGCGCAAATCGAAAAAACGACCTCGGATTATGACCGCGAGAAATTGCAGGAACGTCTGGCCAAACTGGCCGGCGGCGTGGCGGTTATCTACGTAGGCGCTGCCTCCGAGGTGGAAATGAAAGAGAAGAAAGACCGCTTCGACGACGCGCTCCACGCCACACGTGCCGCGGTTGAAGAAGGTATCGTACCCGGCGGTGGCGTCGCCTACCTGCGCTGTCTCCCCGCGTTGGAAAAACTCAAAGTGGAGAACGACGATGAGAAAATCGGCGTTCAGATTATCCTCCGCGCACTGGAAGAACCGCTCCGTCAGATTGTGGCGAACGCCGGTCTGGAAGGTTCGGTCATCGTCAACAAGGTGAAGGAAGGCAAAGACGACTTCGGTTTCAACGCCAGAACGGAACAATACGAAAACATGTTCAAGTCGGGCGTCATTGACCCGGCGAAGGTAACGCGCGTTGCGTTGGAAAACGCCGCTTCGATTGCCGGCATGTTGCTCACGACCGAATGCGTGTTGGCTGAAATCAAGGAAGAAAAGCCGATGCCTCCTATGCCGGCCGGCGGTATGGACGGCATGTACTAAGCCGACCGCCTACGGCGTGTTATAAAGGCCAATCTGCTTCGTTATTATCGGGATTCGGGCTCAGTCACGTACGCATGTACGCTCCTTCGCCCTCACCCTCAACGCCTTGCATCTTGACCTTTCTACCACACCTTTACAAAAGGGGTTATGTCAAAATTTACATTTTGGCATAACCCTTTTTTTTATGTGCGGCGGTACAAAAAAAAGAAACCGCCGGCAGGCCGCGATGCCCGCCGACGGTTCTTAGTTCCGGATGCGTTTGCGTCCTTACAGGCCGAAATCCTGCAGGAAAGCCACCGAACGTTCGATGAGCGGATACATAACCGTGTCGTTATCGACGAAAGGCACTTCGCGACGGTAAGCCGCCAACACCTTTTCCAATACAGGCGACGTCTTGACCGGACGGCGGAATTCAAACGCCTGCGCCGCATTGAACAACTCGATCGCCAGAACCCGTTCCACATTGTCCATGACGCGGAACGCCTTAGTCGCCGCGTTGGAACCCATGCTCACATGGTCTTCCTGGCCTTGCGAAGATTCGATGGAATCGACGCTGGCCGGCGTGCAGAGCTGTTTGCTTTGGCTTACGATGGAGGCCGCCGCATACTGCGGAATCATGAAGCCGCTGTTCAAGCCGGGATTCTTGACGAGGAAGTTGGGCAGGCCGCGTTTGCCGCCGATGAGCTGATAGGTACGGCGTTCCGAGATATTGCCGAGTTCGGCCACGGCGATGGCGAGGAAATCCTGCGTCAGAGCCAACGGCTGCCCGTGGAAGTTACCGGCCGATACCACCAAGTCTTCGTCGGGGAATACGGTCGGGTTGTCGGTCACGGCGTTGATTTCTTCGGAGAGGATGCGGCCGACGTATTCGATCGTATCTTTGGACGCGCCGTGTACCTGCGGGATGCAACGGAACGAATACGGATCCTGTACATGCTCCTTCTTGCGTTTGATCATCTCACTGCCTTCCAACAATTCGCGGAAACGCGCCGCCGTATCGATCTGCCCCTTGTGGTGACGTACTTCGTGAACCGAGGGGAAGAACGGTTCGATGCGGCCGTCGAAAGCCTCGAGCGAAATCGCGCCGATCAGGTCGGCCAAAGCGGAGAGGCGTTTGGCCTTCAAGAAATTGTGTACGCTGAACGCGCTCATGAACTGCGTGCCGTTGAGCAGCGCCAAGCCTTCCTTGGACTGGAGTTCGATCGGTTGCCATTTGAAATGCTCCAGAATGACGGAAGCCTGATGTTTGGCACCATTGAACCATACTTCGCCCAAACCGATGAGCGGCAGGCAGAGGTGCGCGAGCGGCGCGAGGTCGCCGGAAGCACCGAGCGAACCCTGCTGATAGACCACCGGATAAACGCCTTCGTTAAAGAAGTCGGCCAAACGCTGGATCGTGACGACCTGCACGCCGGAATGACCGTAGGAAAGCGATTTAATCTTCATGAGCAACATGAGTTTGACGACTTCGAGCGGCACCAAGTCGCCCGTGCCGCAGGCATGCGACATCATGAGGTTCTTCTGCAGCTGCGAAAGCTGTTCCTTGGAAATCGAATGGTTGCAAAGCGAACCGAAACCCGTCGTCACTCCGTAAATCGGTTCGGTCTGGTTTTCCATCTTCTTGTCAAGGTAGTCGCGGCATTTCTGTACCCGCGCGATGACCTCGTCGGAGAGCTTGATCGCATAATCGTTCTTGAGAATTTCATCCACTTGGTCGAACGTCAAATCGGCCAATGTGATTTCAAATACTTTCTTGTCCATATCTACTGCTTTATTTTATTTTTTTCTCTTATTGTCGGTCATGAACTGCATGGCGACCAACGTAGCGTCGGCCAATGAGCCGTCGGCGTTCCCGTAAGGACAATCGCGGCGACGAGCCGCAGTCCCAAGGGAAGCACCGCGGCGAAACAAGCGTAGCGAAGTTTAACGAGCGCAGGACAAGCACCATCAGCGTTTACACATCACTATCAATTCATTCAAGTCCATGTCGCGCTGCTCGCCGCTGCGCAAGTCCTTGACCGAAAACCGCCCCGTCTCGCGTTCGCGCTCCCCCACCATCACCGCGAACGGTATCCGCAACTTGTCGGCATAGGCAAACTGCTTCTGCAACTTGGCCGGTTCGGGATAACGGTCGCAGGCTATGCCGTTGGCCCGCAAGGTCCGCATCGCCGCCTGTACGGCCGCGGCCTCCTCCGGACCGAAGTGTATGAATAAAACCGCCTGCCCCGACTGCAAATCGGCCGGAAACCGGTTCAAACTCTCCAATACGTCGTAAATGCGGTCGGCGCCAAACGAAATGCCGACGCCCGACAGGCCTTTCATGCCGAAAATGCCGGTCAGGTCATCGTAACGGCCGCCCCCCGAAATGCTGCCCATCTCCACACCCTGCGCCTTGACTTCGAAAATCGCGCCCGTATAATAATTGAGGCCGCGCGCCAGACTCAAATCCCATTCATAGTCCAACCCTTCCACACATTGTGCGATGTAGCCGAACAACTCTTCCAATTCGGCCACGCCCTGCAAGCCGACCGGCACCTGCGCGAACAATCCGCGCATATAGACCATTTTTTCGGCGAATGACCCTCTCAACTCCAACACCGGCGCCAACTTCCGCCAGGCGTCCCCCGCAATGCCTTTTTCCGCCATTTCGACCTCCACGGCGTCCAAACCGATCTTATCCAGTTTATCGATAGCCACCGTTATATCGACTATCTTGTCGGGACAACCGACATACTCGGCCAAACCCGCCAGAATCTTCCGGTTGTTGATTTTAAGCGTGACCGGGATTTGCAAGGCCGCGAAGACCTCCGCCACCATCTGCGCCAATTCGGCCTCCTGCCACAAAGACGTGGATCCGACCACATCGGCGTCGCATTGATAAAACTCGCGGTAACGGCCGCGTTGCGGGCGGTCGGCCCGCCATACCGGCTGCATCTGATAGCGTTTGAACGGCAACGTCAGATCGTTGCGGTGTTGCACGACATAGCGCGCGAACGGCACGGTCAGGTCGTAGCGCAAACCTTTCTCGCTAATCCTGTTTCCCAACTTGACGGCGCGTTCGCCAGGCTCAAGCCCGTCCCAAGCCGTTCCGGCCGCCTTCGCCCAAAAATCGCCCGAATTGAGAATCTTGAACAACAGTTTATCCCCCTCCTCACCATACTTCCCCATCAAGGTACTCAGGTTCTCCATGGCCGGCGTCTCGATCGGCAGATAGGCGTGCAAGGCGAATACTTGCCGTATCGTCTCGAAAATATACTGTCGCCGCCGCATCTGCAAAGGCGAAAAATCGCGCGTTCCCTTGGGTATGGAAGTGGTCTGTGCCATGTTTTTTTAGATTTCAAAAATTGATTCGAACTTCAGAACAATGTCAAATCCGGTTGCAGTTTGAACGACTGCCGGTGATAGACGGTCGGGCCGTATTGCCGCAACGCCGCGTAATGCGCCGCCGTCGGATAGGCCTTGTTCCGGTCCCAACCGTATTGCGGACATTTGCGGTGCATATAGCCGATAAATTCGTCGCGGTAAGTCTTGGCCAAAACCGAGGCCGCCGCAATCGACTGATAAAGCCCGTCCCCCTTGACGATGCAATGGTACGGTACCGTACCATAAGGCTTGAAACGGTTGCCATCGACGAGGATGTGTTCCGGACGAACCGACAATTTGTCCAAAGCCTTGTGCATCGCGAAAATCGAAGCGTGCAGGATGTTCATTCCGTCGATGCCCTGAGCCGAAACGGCCGCGACGCCATATGCCAAGGCGTCGCGTTCTATATCGCCCCGCAATGCTTCGCGCTGCTTAGCCGTCAGTTTCTTGGAGTCGTTGAGCAAGGGATGCGCGTAATCCGGCGGCAGAATGACGGCGGCCGCATACACCGGCCCAGCCAAACATCCGCGCCCGGCCTCGTCGCAACCGGCCTCCACCGCATCCGGATCGTAAGCCCCGCGCAACATCTTATTTGCCCGCTATCAGGGATTCGAACAGAATGCGACCGTCGGTATTGCCCAATACGGCGTCGGCACAACGTTCGGGGTGCGGCATCATGCCGAACACATTGCGTTTGGCATTGCAGATGCCGGCGATGTTTTCCTCCGAACCGTTCGGATTGAATTCGTCGGTTATCTCCCCCTCCGGGCCGCAATAACGGAACAGAATGCGGTCTTCCTTGTTGAGCTGCTTCAACGTGGCGGCGTCGGCGTAGTAATGCCCCTCGCCATGAGCAATCGGCACCTTAATGACCTGCCCGTTCGCACACAGGGACGTAAAGTCGCTCTTGTTCGTCACCACGCTCAGGTACTGGTTCTTGCAGATGAACTTACGGTTATTGTTGTGCAGCAACGCGCCCGGCAACAAGCCCGACTCGCACAGAATCTGGAAACCGTTGCAGACACCGATGACGTAACCGCCCTTGTCGGCGAAATTCATTACCTCGCTCATGATAGGGGAAAAACGCGCCAAAGCACCCGAACGCAAGTAGTCTCCGTAGGAGAACCCGCCCGGCAACACGATAGCGTCGCATTTTTTCGGCAACTTCGTGTCCTTGTGCCATAACATTTCCACTTTTTGGTTCAGCAGATGCTCCAGCATATACTGCATGTCGTGATCACAGTTCGAACCCGGAAAAACGACGACGCCGAAGGTCATTTGATTCATTGGTATAACGGATTTTATATTTACTTAAAGTTATAGTTTTTCGGATGTTCCGTGAAGCGCGATCCCGGGCGGCCGCCAGATGCGAACCGTCTGGCCTCCGCTACAACGCGGTGCGGTCAATCGGCATCGTCATGCAACGGCATCCGCCGCCGCCACGCACGAGTTCCGCACTTTCCACCGTATAGACCGCACGATGCGTCTCATCGTCCACGTCAAACGCCATACGGCCGTCAAGACAGGCTTCAACAGGCTTTACCTCGAAACCGGCCGCCGCCAAGGCGTCAATGGTACGGCTGTTGCGGCCGTAGCCCAGGATATGCCCCGGCGCGACGGCGAAGAAATTGGCGCCGCTGTGCCACTGGTCGCGTTCCTGGTAGAGCGCGTCCCCGCCCCCGCAGAAAACCGGTTCGTAGGACTTGCCCAAACGTTCCAAACCGGCTAAAAGATGCGGCACGGCCTCTTCCGTCACCTTGCCGTCGCGAACGGTCAGCAGGCGCGTCTTGAAACGGCCTTCCAACAAGGGCTTATAGACCATGCAGTGATGGCGGCTCAACAGCGTGAAGACCATATCCAGATGGATGAACGACTCCGGTTCGTGCGGCAACTCCTGCGTCAACACGTGAAATTCCGGAGAAACAGCCGAACGCAACTGGATAAACTGACGAACGCCTTCCGCATTGGAACGCGCGCCCTGGCCGATAAGGAAAACATCCTTATCGGCCACGAGGAAGTCTCCGCCCTCCAAAGCGGCGCCGGGGCTTTCCGCCCACGGATCGACCCACCGCGTCTGTTTGGCGAACAACGGATGATAACGGTAAATCAAGCCGGTCAGCGCCGCTTCGGGCGCGCGCACCGCCGTGGACATTTTGGTCGGCAGGCTCCGGTCGTTGAAACGCACGCCTATGTCGCGTGTGAAATAGAGATTGTAAAGCGGACGCCACTGCCGCTCAGGGTCGTCTATCCGCGCCGGTCCCTCTATGAGATAACGGCCCAAGGCCGCCGCATCCAACCCCTGCATGAAAGCCTTTTCCGCCTCGGGCAATGCCGCGAACAGCGGATGCGCGAGACAGGTCCGGCGGGCTTCCGCATCCGCCAGCGTTTCGGCCAACAGGTCGTCGAAATAATAAGTCTTGGTAATCCGGGACAGAAACGTCTCCAATTGCGTATATTCCTTGCGGGCCGTAGCGCATCCCAACAAATCGCTGTACAGGGCTTCGTGTATCGTAGCCGGCGTCATGCGTTCGATTTCCACACCGGGACGGTGCAACACCACGCCCCGCAAGCGGCCGACTTCCGAACTCAATGTCATTTCAGGCATAAAAAATCCTTATTTTCGCAAACGTTCCAGGCGCAGTTTCCATGTGCCGCCAAGCCTTTCGAACGTGCCTATTTACGAAGCCAAAGATAGCAAATATTTTCCGTATCCGGCACTTGAAAAGCGACTTTTTTGCTAACAATTATCACGAACTAATCGACAGAAGACAAGGTAGCCGGCACAAGACAGGGCGCTATTCCCAACGGACGGAGCAAGACCGTATGCGCACAGGCCGCCGGCACCCGGACCGGATAACGGGCCACCGCCACGCGCCGATTGAGATACGGCCGCATGCAGCGGTCCCGCGCATCGCCAATCCGCAACGGCACCGCCGCCGCTTTCAGCCACTCCCCCCAAACCGGATCGCCCTGAACGACAACCGCCGCCCGCAACCGCCACGAACGCACCAGCCCCACCGCCTCCTCCGGCGGCAGAGCACGCAAACCATCTCCATCCACAAATCCATCCACTGCGGCGGCCGCCGCCACAACAGGCCGTCCCCCGGCATGCGCCATGAACAGGACGCGGCTACGGGGATATTTGGCTTTCAACATGCCCGCCATCGGCAAGCCCTGCGACACTTCCGCCTCCGTACCACCGCAGGCGATCAGAAAAGCCCCCTCGAAATTCCGACTCAAATCCGCCGGATCGCGGCTGAGGGCATAGAGGGGCTCCTCCATATACCGTTGCCGTAATTTAAAGCTTTTCCAGGCTACATAAAAAGCGTTGTTGCTACAAATGACAAAACCATCCCCGCCATCGGCGAAACCGCCTTTCAACACATAATCCCTGAAGAACGCCCATTGAGCTTTCAACAAACCGGTCCACAGGCCATAACGGCGGCCTCCGGCAAAGGCTTCCGTCGCCGAAAGATCGCTGAACTTATTGAGTTGCGCCACCTGCGCATCAACCGAGGCGTAAGAATAATGCAACAAATCCCCCGCTATACGGATTTTACAAGCCGGTGCGGCATAAACCAGTTTTTCATGGACATAATCCCCCTCCCAAGCGGCCATATCCTTATGAAACAGACGCACTTTATATTCCTTGTTCCAAATACGCCGCATAAACCGCCCGCCATAGGCCGTCCGGCGATTCATCTCAAATACGGTATCCGGCGACGGTTCCCGCGCCCCCTCCGACCTATAATCCAACAGCGCCTGCCGCAATGCCGGAGAAAGACATTCGTCGGCATCCAACGACAATATCCACGGGTAGGCCGCCTCTCCGTTCGCATAATTCTTCTGCGCGCTGTAACCCTCCCAGGCATGCGAGATAAAACGCGCCCCCTTTTCGGTCGCGATACGGTAGGTGGCATCCGTAGATCCGCTGTCCACAACCAAAACCTCATCGGCCACCCCTTGCACCGAATCGATGCAACGGCCAATATTTTCCTGTTCATTGAGCGTGATGACCACGACCGAAATCCGCATCATAATCCGACCTCCGGAATAAAATCAGGTAAAAAAAAGAAAAACAGCCCTGTAAGCCGGGTTCTGTACCGGCATCCGAAAATGCCGGCGATTGTCATTTATCTAGGACGCGGCTCACGCCGCGCCTCCATCGATCTACCCCCCGTCTTCGGCCGAGCCCGCCTTGACATACGGTATATTTGATCTTTCAACCCATAAGGTTTACCCCTCGGACTTATCGCTAAGCCGGGCGTGAGCTCTTACCTCGCGTTTTCACCCTTACCGGCGGGGAAACCGCCGGCGGTCTGTTTTCTGTGGCACTGTCTGTCGCCCTCGCGGACGCCTTCCCGTTAGGAAGTATGGTGGCTCTGTGTTGCCCGGACTTTCCTCTCCCCTTGCGGGCAGCGACAATCCGGACTGTTTTTCTTTAGTCGTTTACAGGTCGCAAAGTTACGAATTTAAGCGATATTTCAGAGATATTTCTCCACATCGGCGGCTGTAACCGCATTCTCACAGAAAATCAACAGACGCTCCACGACATTGCGCAATTCACGTATATTGCCCGGCCACGGTTGAGCCTGCAAAACCTTTAAGGCATCCTTTTTGAAATCCAACGGCCCCTTGCCCAAATCGACCGACAATTCGGCCGCGAAACTCTCGACGAGCAGCGGTATGTCTTCCGGCCGCTCCCGCAAGGGCGGCATCCGCAGTTTGACAACGCTCAGCCTATGGTACAGATCTTCGCGGAATCGTCCCTCGGCGATTTCCTTTTCCAATTGTTTGTTCGTGGCGGCCACGACCCGCACCCGCACCTCGATTTCCTTTTCCCCGCCCACGCGCATGATACGCCGGTCCTGCAACACGCGGAGCATCTTGGCCTGCGCCGCCAGGCTCATATCGCCTATTTCGTCCAGAAACAGCGTGCCGCCATCGGCCTGCTCGAAACGCCCCTTGCGTTGCTTGACGGCCGACGTAAACGCGCCCTTTTCATGGCCAAACAGTTCACTTTCGATGAGTTCGGACGGAATGGCGGCGCAATTGACCGTCACCCAGGGGCCGTCAGCCACGGCGCTCCCCTCGTGGATACGGCGCGCCAGCAACTCCTTGCCCGTACCGTTCTCCCCCACGATCAAGACCTTGGCCGTCGTCTTCGCCACCTTGTCGGCCATATCCAAAACGTCTTTCAACGCCTTGCTCCGCCCCACCATCTCGAACTGACGGACCGCCGCCCGCTTCCAGTTCTCGGCATGACGCGTAAGGCGCTCATTATCCACAGCCCGCCGCAACGCACCGAGCACACGGTTCAAATCCAACGGCTTGGACAGATAGTCAAACGCGCCTTTCTTGAGACAATCGACGGCGGTCTCGATGTCACCGTGTCCGGAAATCATGATGATCGGGCTCGGCGCCCAGGCATTCGCGGCCGTGGATTCCGCCGCCAAAGCCCGCACCTTTTCCAACAGCCCGACACCGTCCAGCCTGGGCATCTTGATGTCGCAGAACACGGCCGCGAACGCATCCTTGGCCAACAGAGCCAAAGCCGCCGCCCCGTCGGCCGCTTCCACCACCTCGTAGCCCTCGTATTCGAAGATGTCGCGCAGGCTCTGCCGGATCAACGCCTCGTCGTCCACAACCAATATCGGCATCGCCTTATCCGTCTTGCTTTTCATATAGCCATCACCCCTCGGTTAAACCGGCATCGACCGGACCGACCGCCGGAACATCGCCCAACAGCCGACCCCAACGGTTCCTTTTCTATTAAGCCTTATACTTCAACCACTTCCACAATTCCTTATACGACGTCTTCTTGCCGTACATCAAAATGCCCACGCGGTATATCTTGGCCGCCACATAAGTTGTACCTATACAGCCGAGCACGAGCAATCCCAACGACAGCGCCAACTCCCAACCCGGCACGCCGAACGGCACGCGGATCATCATCGCGATAGGCGACGTGAACGGAATCATCGAGAACCAAAAGGCCACGGGACCGTTCGGATCATTGAGAATATTGACCGAAACGACGATACTCAGAATCAGAGGTATCGTAATCGGCAACATAAATTGGCTCGTATCGTTCTCGTTCTCGACGGCCGCGCCCACCGCCGCGAACAAAGCCGCATACAGCAGATAGCCGCCGATGAAATAAGCGATGAATATCCCGAACAACCGGCTCAGATTCACCGAATGAATCATATCCATGACCTTGCCCATCGCATCCAGTTCGATGGGCGCGCCGGCCGCCGCCATCTGCTGTGCCGAAGCCAAACTCTCCGCATCGATTTGACCGCCGAACACCAGGCCGCCCACGAATATGAGCACGAACGTCAGCACACCCCATATCAGGAGTTGGGTCAGACCGACCAACGAAATGCCGACGATCTTACCCGTCAGGAGCTGCATCGGCCGCACCGATGAAATCAGCACCTCCACGATACGGTTCGTCTTTTCCTCTATGACACCGTTCATAATCATGCCGCCGAACATAAAGATAAACAAGTATATCAGAAAGCCGAACACATAGCCAAGCACGGTCTTGACTTCCGAATACGTCTGCTCGCCCGTTTCCATGTTCCGGGCACCGATTTCCACATCCGCGTCATTGACCAGCGCGTAAGCCTCCGGGCTCATGCCGCCGACTTCCTGCATGAGTTTCTGCCGCAAGGACGACGTCATCCGCGAAGAAATGCCGTTGAGTTGCTCCATACTCGGCTCGGACGTCATATAAAAGAAATCCACATTCTGCCGGTTGGATTCCAAACCCGAAGCCGCGATATAAATCACGCCGTCGCAGACCTCCGCCCGCAAAGAGTCGAACGCGGCCGCCGTATCGGCCACAAACGTATAGCGGTCTTTCGTCGCTTCGCTGAAAGAAGCCGCATAAGCGCCGGTTTCATCGACCACGAGATAGGATTTGCTCTGCTTGCCCACATTGCTCAACAAAGCCGGTGCGAATATCAGCGCGACAAACAGCAAGGGCATGAGAATGGTCATGACCAGGAAACTCTTTTTCTTGACCCGGTTCAAATATTCGCGTTGCAGGATGACCCACGTATTATTTCTGCTCATGTTCGTTGGCTTGTTTTACGGTTTGAATAAAAATATCGTTCATGCTCGGCAACACTTCCTTAAACGCGCAGACGCGGCCGTGCGCCATAAGATGCCGCAGGAGTTCATTCGTCGAACGGCCTCCCTCTATCTTCAATTTGAGCGAGAGGTAATGCGGCTTGTCCTGCGGCCGCACCTCCAACACTTCCATGTCGCGACTCAGAAAATCATCGGCCTTTTCCGGCGTTTCCATGACCACCTCGTACAGATTGGCGTGAAACGACTGGCGGATGTCCTCCACCTTGCCTTCCAACACTTTCTTGGATCGGTTGATGAGCGCGATCCGGTCGCAGACTTCCTCCACCGAAGCCATGTTGTGCGTCGAGAAGATGACGGTGGCGCCGCGGTCCCGCAACCCAAGTATCTCTTCCCGCAACAACTGGGCGTTGAGGGGGTCGAAACCGCTGAACGGCTCGTCGAATATCAACAGTTTGGGTTCATGCAACACCGTGACGACAAACTGAATCTTCTGCTGCATACCCTTGGAGAGTTCCTCCACCTTGCGGTCCCACCACGAGAGGATGTCGAATTTCTCGAACCAATATTTGAGCCGGCGCACAGCCTCGGCCTTGGACAAACCTTTGAGTTGCGCCAGATAGACGGCTTGTTCGCCCACTTTCATCTTCTTATACAAGCCCCGTTCTTCGGGCAGATAACCGATTTGCGTGATATGTTTGGGCGACAGCCTTTCGCCGTTGAGCCACACCTCGCCTTCGTCGGGCCCCGTAATCTGGTTGATGATACGGATCAGCGTGGTCTTGCCCGCGCCGTTCGGCCCCAAAAGGCCATAGACCGTGCCTTCGGGTATGGTGATGGAAACGCGGTCCAACGCCAAATGGTTGGCATAACGTTTGACCACCTCTTTGGTCTGCAATATGTCCATTGAAATTATGTTTTATAACATTTTAGCCGCCCGCCTATCCCACGCTTTGGAAAAACGGAGCGCGCAGCCGATACGCAAATATACCATATTTATAAGAAATTTTTTATCTCTGTCTTTAGGCTTTAGGGCGTCCTTCCGCTTAGCGAAGATCGGATGCACCTCGGTTAAGAAGACAGGATGCTCCTCGGTTAAGAAGACAGGATGCACCTCGGCAAAAGCCATCTGGCGTTATACACGGAAACGTTTATCGCAGCCCTTCGTTCGCGATAAGCCATAAGCCATACGCCACCGAAACCACTTACAAATCTTGCGATTGTTACGCTTGCGCATGGCTTCGCCAAAACATTTCCTTTATATAGGCTCTTGTTTCTACGCTCGACTTTCACTATCTTTGTCGTTTCTTGCACACTTGGTACTTATACGCACACCATGTGCAACGCAAAACTTGCACGACTATGAAGACGAAGAAAACGGTTCTGCTTTTAACGGTTCTGATGGTTTTAAGCCTGTGTTTTTGCAGTTGCGCGACGCAACAAGCCAACTATTCCGGCGGAGAAGTCTGTGGCTTTACGCCGTATCAGAAGCAATTCCGCACCAAGAAGCCACAGGTTCATCCTGCGCCCGACACCCCCATCGGCGGCGACTATATGAGTTACTAATTTTCGCATTCCGCTTCATGCGCTTACGCCCTTTCCTTTGTTTGCTACTGCTTTGCAGCGGCATCATTGGATGGATGCCTGCAGCGCGGGCACAACAATCCGAACCTGACGGACGGGCGGCACGGCGGCGCAACATGCCTGAAACGGCCGCACGGACGCATATTTCGGAAACAAGCCTCCGCCGGGACGTATTGCGCGTGGAGACGGCCGTATTTGAAGACGACCGTCCCTTTACCGTTCTTCCCTTAAACGAATTGGGCGTGGCGGTCGTCATGAACCAAAACGCCATCGGGGCGTCTATCTCCGGACGTTCGCTCGCTTTTTACGACGAAAACTTACGATTACGCTGGCAGACTTCCATCGAAGTGGAGGCCGAATACCAATATATCGGCTACCGCCTCGGCTCGGACAGCCTGCATTTCGCGCTTTCCTGCCTGCCGCATTACAAATCGGCACGGCCTTTGGCCGCCCTGTCGGTCTGCCTGGCCGACGGCGCCTGGCGGTTACGTTATCTGCCGGTGGAGCTGCCGGCCAAGTTGGAGATTCTTTCGGTGCAGATGCGGCGCGACGGCTGGGGCGTTCTAAGCATGGAGAAAGACCAGTTCGTCTGGTATTACCTGCCGGAGGGCGGCGCCCCCCTGTCGCGCACCCCCTTGGGCTTGGACGACCGCATGGAATGGTGCCACATTGCCGTGGATACGGCCACCGGGCAAATCTATACGCTGTTCCGCGACCGCAAATTGCGGCAGAACGGCTTGACGCTCTGCCGGTACGGCTGGCAAGGCGAAAACCTGAGCGGTTTCGAGCTCCTGCCGCCGGACGAGGGACTGCGCCTAATCGACGCCCGAATGAGCGTGTTGCCCGACGGCCGCCTGTGGCTCGGCGGCACCTACCACCTCAGCCGCGAGAAACAGACCGTTTCGACCTACGACCGAGGCTCGGAGACGACCGGCCTGTTCGCCGCACTCTATGAGACGGGACGTGGGAGCGTTACGGCGGATGCCGCGGCCGGTACAGCCGGTTCTCCGGCCGCCGAGCCCAAACGGCTGACGTTTTGGAAACGCGCCTACTACGACTTCCCCGACCTCGAACACCGGCTGAGCCGCGAAGCCTGGTACGACCTGCAACGCGCACGGGAGAAATCCAAAGGCCGCACGCTCATTCCGGCCTTTACGGCCCAGATCCGCGTCGGGCAGGCCGCCGATGCCGAAACCGCGCCCGGCGCCCCGCTCTACGTCTTGGGCGAGGTCTATACGCGCCTCGTCAATACGACCACCGAAATGTATTACGATGCTTACGGCCGCATGGTGCCTTATACGCGCACCTATTTCGAAGGTTTCCGCTTCCGCGACGGCTTTCTCGCGCGTTTCGACAGCCTCGGACACGCCGTTTCGGAAACCGTTTTCGATTTGGACCGCAACCGCCGCTACGACGACCTGACCGAATACAGCCAATGGGCGGCCGACTCGACCGGCCGGACGCTTTACGTCTATCCGCTTGACGACCAACTCGCCCACCGGGTACTCGGTTCGGTTTACGGCGCTTCCGATGAACCGACGGCCTTTCAACTGCCACCGCTCTACCAAGACGACAAGGTGCAGAAAAGCTGGGGCGGCGTGTTGACGCCTTGGTACGGCCGCCACTTCCTCGCCTTCGGCTATCAGCAAATCCGCAACACACGGCTCGGCACCAGCCGCCGCAACGTGTTCTATCTACAGAAGATTACGGTAGAATAAACGTCATCCGGCTTCCAAGCAGGCTTATATTTTGAAAGAGTATTATGCAAAATTTGCATAATACTCTTTCCCGCTCAAGTTCCCCTTCCTTGAAGATATTTGAAACCTTGATTTACGACTGTTTCCTTTTGGGAAATAGGCACGTCCCGTACCGATCCCGAAAGATGTTCCGCTATAAAAAAAATGGCGTGCAACCATTGGGTTACACGCCATTTGCAGTGATTACAATCTAACACAACTTACTTCACTTCCTCGAACTCGACGTCTTCGGCGCCCTTGTTGTCGGACTGGGCCGCACCCGCACCTTGCGCCCCGCCGGCTGCACCGGCAGCACCGGCCGCGCCGTCGAATCCGGCCGCGCCCTGCGCGCCACCGGCCGCCTGCTGCGCCTTGTACAGTTCTTCGGAAGCCGCCTGCCAAGCCGCATTCAACTTGGCCTGAGCCGCGTCTATGGCAGCCGCGTCGTCTTTTTGCAAGGCCTCCTTGGTTTCCTTCAAGGCCTCTTCGATCGCGCCGCGCTTGTCGGCCGGCAGTTTGTCGCCGAATTCCTTAAGCTGCTTCTCGGTCTGGAACACCATCGCGTCGGCCGCGTTCTTCTTGTCGATGGCCTCCTTGGCCTTGCGGTCGGCCTCCGAATTGGCCTCGGCTTCGGCCTTCATGCGCTTGATTTCCTCTTCGCTCAGGCCGGAAGAAGCCTCGATGCGGATCTGCTGCGACTTGCCCGTGCCCTTGTCCTTGGCCGATACGTTAAGGATACCGTTGGCATCGATGTCGAACGTCACCTCGATTTGAGGCACGCCGCGCGGCGCGGCCGGTATGCCGTCCAGGTGGAAACGGCCGATGCTCTTGTTGTTGGCCGCCATCGGACGTTCGCCCTGCAGGACGTGGATTTCGACCGAAGGCTGGTTGTCGGCCGCCGTCGAGAACGTCTCCGACTTGCGCGTCGGGATCGTCGTGTTGGCTTCGATCAACTTCGTGAACACGCCGCCCAACGTCTCGATACCCAACGAAAGTGGCGTCACGTCCAAGAGGAGCACATCCTTGACTTCGCCCGTCAGGACGCCGCCCTGAATCGAAGCGCCCACGGCCACGACCTCATCGGGGTTCACACCCTTGGAGGGCGCCTTGCCGAAGAATTCCTCCACAATCTTCTGAATGGCCGGAATACGGGTCGAACCGCCGACCAAAATCACCTCGTCTATGTCGGACGTGCTCATGCCGGCATCCGAAAGAGCCTTTTTGCAAGGTTCGATCGTGCGGTGGATCAAGTCGTCGCAAATCTGTTCGAACTTAGCGCGCGTCAGCGTCTTGACCAAGTGCTTGGGCATACCGTCCACCGGCATGATGTACGGCAGGTTGATTTCGGTCGAAGTGGAGCTGGACAACTCGATCTTGGCCTTTTCGGCCGCCTCTTTCAGCCGCTGCAGGGCCATCGGGTCCTTACGCAAATCCACGCCCTCGTCCTTCAAAAATTCTTCCGCCAAAAAGTCGATGATCTTGTGGTCGAAGTCATCGCCACCCAAGTGGGTGTCGCCGTTGGTCGATTTAACTTCAAACACCCCGTCGCCCAATTCCAGAATCGAGATATCGAACGTACCGCCGCCGAGGTCGAATACCGCGATCTTGCGGTCTTTGTCCGACTTGTCAAGGCCGTAGGCCAAAGCCGCGGCCGTCGGTTCGTTGATGATACGGCGTACGGTCAAGCCCGCGATTTCGCCCGCCTCTTTCGTGGCCTGACGCTGGGCGTCGTTGAAGTAGGCCGGCACCGTAATCACGGCCTCGGTCACCTCCGTACCCAGATAGTCTTCGGCCGTCTTCTTCATCTTCTGCAGAATCATGGCCGAAATTTCCTGAGGCGTATAGCTACGGTCGTCTATCTTGACGCGCGGCGTGTTGTTGTCGCCCCGTTCCACGGTATAAGGTACCCGGGAGATTTCCGGCCCCACCTTGTCGAAGGATTCGCCCATAAAACGTTTGATCGAATATACGGTTTTATGGGGATTCGTGATGGCCTGGCGCTTGGCCGGATCCCCAACCTTACGTTCGCCACCTTCTACAAACGCCACGATGGACGGGGTTGTTCTACGGCCTTCGCTGTTAGGTATCACCACCGCCTCGCTGCCTTCCATGACCGCCACGCAAGAGTTTGTCGTGCCAAGGTCAATTCCAATGATCTTTCCCATAATGTTTATCTGTTTTTATTGTTTATACTTGTTTGATTTTTTCCAGGTGACCCGACGGTTGCGCTTGCCGTCCATGCCGGTGGCGCGTTCTGGGTGACCCGACGCCTTACAAAGAAGGCGCCCCGCATTTTCATCCGCGGGACGCCTCTCCTCCTTTCAAAGCGCGTGCCAAAAGGCAGAACGCACCCTTTTTCTGCCAAAACGTCAGTCCGGCACCTTTTCCATCAAAACCAACCGCCCATACGGCTCAAGGCCGCGCGGTCCGTCATATCGACCGTGACGGGCACGACGGCCACATAGCCGTGGTCGAGGTAATAAGAGTCGGTGTCGGTGCGCGGGTCGTCGTTCTCGAAGTCGCCCTCCAACCAGTAGTAGGGGCGACCGTGCGGGTCTTCGCGCCGCAGGATGCGCTCGTCCCAAGTGGCGTGCGCCTGCACGCAGGCCTTGATGCCCTTGACCTCGCCCACCGGGATATTGACGTTCCAGCAGTCGCCCACGCGGCCATGCGCGATCATCTGGCGGATAATCGTGCGGACACTGTCCACAGCCGGATCGAAGCAGACCTGCTGGTCGTAGGTAGCCATCGAGAAGCCGATGGCCGGCACGCCCTCCATGATGCCCTCTATGGCCGCGCCCATCGTGCCGGAATACAGCACGTTGGTGGCCGCGTTGGAGCCGTGGTTGATGCCCGACAGCAACAAGTCCATCGGCTTGTCCTTGAACAGTTCGCGCAAGCCCAGCTTGACGCAATCGACGGGCGTGCCGCTGCACGCATATTCCACAAGCCCGGGTTCCTCCACCGGCAACGGCTTGGCCCGCATGGGCACCGAAAGCGTGATGGCGTGCGACTTACCTGACTGCGGTCCGTCGGGCGCCACGACATAGACATCGCCGAACTCCCGCGCGATGGCTATCAACTGACGGATGCCGCGCGCATGGATGCCGTCGTCGTTTGTAATAAAGATGTTCATATAGTTTTTTGTCCTTTATCTTATCTGTTGCAAAGATAGTGAAAGGTGAGCGACGCGCCAAGCCGCGCCTCACAGCAATTCGCGGGCAATCCAGGCGCAGGCTTCGGCGTCGGAAAGCGCATGGTGATGCTGTTCGAGCTCGTAGCCGCAATAGGCCGCCACGACCGGCAGCCGCAGTTTGGTCAGCACCTGCCCGAGTTGCCGGCGCGCCGCCTTGTAGGTGCAGTGGAACTTATAGTCCGGATAATCCATCCGGTAGAGTTGGAACACGGCCTTAAGGCAACCCTCGTCAAACGCGCTGTTGTGCGCCACCAGCGGCAGGCCTTCCACTTTCGGCGCAATCTCGGCCCAGACCGTCGGAAAGACGGGGGCATCGGCCGTATCGGCGGCCGTAAGCCCATGCACGCGCGTGTTCCAATATAAATAGTAGTCCGGCTCCGGTCTGATCAGACGGTAAATCCTGTCCGTTATCTCGCCCTGCCGCACCACCACGACGCCCACGCTGCACACGCTCGTCCGCTCGTTGTTGGCCGTCTCGAAATCTATGGCCGCAAAATCCTGCATCTATCCTTCCTCGAATTTTCCAAACGTCTTGAACCTGCACCAGACCATTTTCAAGCAACCGGTTCCGCAGACTTCCGGCCAGCAATGAATTTCCTCAACAGAAAGGCCAGAAAATATGGAAACGTATAGAACCTGCCGTTAAAACCGACATTCTTATATCCCAACTTAATGCCATATTTCACATCCGGATACCGGTCATCTTTCAACAAGTTATTCAAAGACGCCGTGGCACCATCCTGAGCCTTCACCTCAACCGGTATAAGGGAATCCGCATCCCGCAAAAAGAAATCCATCTCCACGGCAGGCCTGTCACTATGGTAGTAAAAGAGATCATAGCCCTGCTTCACCAGCATATCTCCCACTATATTCTCATAAATGGCGCCTTTGTAGGCTCCTAGATTCTTATTCGCCCGCAAATCTTCCTGCGCCTCCTCATCCAGAGAGGCGATCAGCAACCCCGTATCCTTAAAATAGACCTTATATAAAGACGGCACATAATTCCCTTTCAGAGGTAGTTCCGGATAATTCATGCAATAGCAGATGTTTATCACGCCAGCATCGGCCAGCCACTCCACACAGCCGACATAATCCCGGTTTCTGGCATTTCGGGCTATCTTGGTAATCTGGAACCGCTTGTTCTCCTTGGCCAGAAACGTAGAGATATGGTTATAGACAGCCTTCACTTTCGCCTTGTCCAAACCCGCCACATATTTGGTTATATCTTCCTCATAATCGGCGAGCAACTGCCGCTGTATCCCCAAGGTTCCACTGAAATTCTTGTTCCGCACATACGTATTGACCACCTCCGGCATACCGCCCAGCGTCACATATTCGCGAAAATGCTCAAAAAGGACCTCCAACTGCAATTGTGAAAACGGGCGGACTTCGGCCATGTGCCGGTAGAGTTCATCCGCAAAAGCCTCCGGATAGCCTTTCGCCCAAAGAAATTCCTCGAAATCCATCGAGTGCATTTCATAGTCTTCCTTGTAGCCAACGCTATTGGATTCGATTTCCTTATAGTTGATCCCCATGAGCGATCCGGAGCAAATGACATCAAAACGTCCGTCCAGATTGAAAAACTTCAAGGCCGTCGCACAGTTCGGACAAGCCTGCAATTCGTCAAAGAAAAAAAGCGTGTCGCGGGACACGAAAGTAAAATCCGGATTCAACAGAGACAGGTTCTTCAGAATACTGTCCACCTCAAACCCATCCTCAAAAATACCTTTATATTTAGGTTGCTCTACAAAATTGACCTGCACGACATTTTTATAATGCTGTCTGGCAAACTGTTCGATGGAGCGCGTCTTCCCGATCTGCCGCGCGCCCTTTACTATCAAAGGCTTCTTTCCCTGACGGTTCTTCCATTCCAGCAGGAACGCCTCAATCTTCCGTTTCAGCATTTTATCCATAACAACCTATAAATGAATGTGCAAATATAACAATTTTCACATAATCCAGTATGTTTTTCAGATAATTTTTCACATAATTACATAAAAATTACGTCGTTTTTTCACATAATTCCACTCGTCCCCTCGCTTAGAATGACTATCCCTGACTATCCCTGAAAAAGGTTGACACTTTTGAGATGGTTTAACTGATTTGTTTTA
>CAJUFX010000013.1:56645-60412 GCA_910586395.1 uncultured Bacteroidales bacterium | reverse complement strand
CGTAGTTACCGTTTGAAAGTATAGTCGTGCTTCTTGTGTCAGTGCATGCTTTTTATTATTTAAATGTGTACCTTTGTTTCATGATGAATATTTATCGTTTGATAAAGTTGGTGGCGACTGACCGTTTGCCGACTCCTTTCAAAATTTTAGGGTTGTGGGGGTTGCATGTGAGCCGCCGCAGATTGATCGGCGTTTATCTCGATCCTGTTATGGCGTGCAATTTGCGTTGCCGTATGTGTTATTTCAGCGATGAAGTACGATGGCAGAGAAATTATGGCGGCCGTGTTTTCTCGAAGGCGGAATTGGACAGAGTGGAACGGGCTTTGTTTCATCGGGCTTTGAAGTTTCAAATTGGATGCGGGGCGGAACCTACGCTTTATTCTGATTTGCTGGATCTCGTTGTTAGGGGAAAACGTGCTGGCATCCCTTACATTTCGCTTACGACCAACGGACAACTTATTGTATCAGGACGAATCGATCTTCCGCAACTTGTAGCGGCCGGTTTGAATGAGATAACGCTTTCAGCGCATGGCATGCGGGCAGAAACTTATGAATATCTTATGCCGGGGGCGGATTTTTCCGATTTTGAAAAACTGATCGATATTTTGGCCGAAATCAAGGCCGAAAGGCCGAATTTTAAGATTCGTTTCAATTTTACAGTCAATTCGTTTAATGTGGACGACCTTTCTGGTGATAATTTTTGGCAGGTGTGGCGGAGGGTTCAGCCCGATATTGTACAGTTGCGACCGGTACAGAAATTGGGCGAAACGGCATGGCGGGATTTTGATCTTACTGTCTTGAAAAAATTATATAATCAAACGATAGGCAATGTCCTGGCTGAATGCCGGCGGCGTTCCATCGTTTGTATGGCGCCAACATTGGAGCAGCTTGATGACGTTGCTTCGGAACAAAACGGCGTGACGGCATTGGTGGAAGACTTAACCTATTGTTATATCAGTCCGGGTCAGTGTTATCAAGATGATTTTGATTTGAAAAAAGACACTTATGAGTCTTATCATCGCCGTGTGCGTACGGGATGGAGACTGTTCGGGGCGGCCTGGGGAAGCGTGAGGTCTCGGAAGTCGAACGTAAGCAAAAAATTGAATTATACAGTCAAGTAGCCGCAAGTGTAGGACTCTTCATAATGGCGGCGAGGCCAAGGAGGTGGTGGCGGTGTTTGCGGAAACGGAGGAAGAAACCGGCTCGGAAAATTTGCAGAGTGCCTGACGCTCGGAGTCTTGATAAGTAGGATTATGGATTTTCACCTGGGTTGACACTAATGTTGTATATGTGGATTTTGTAGAAGAAGCAACTCGTTACGATGCATGATGAATAATGCAATATAAAGTTAAATAAAGCTGATATTGCTAGTGTTTTATTGCATGGAGAGAAGTGTGTAGTGCATGACTTATGTTAGGGTTCAAAATATTAAAAAAGAACTTAAGGCAAAGGCCAATATTTGGTCTTTGCCTTAAGTCACTTCTAATGTTTATTTCAAAGAGTAAGCATATTATTGTAAACGATTCTCAACTGGGTTTTGTCTGAATATACTCCGGGTAGTATCCAGATAGACCGTATGTAGCGTGCCGGCATCCAATGCACTGTGAAATAGGAAGCCCGTATTCAAGGGCTGGTCGGCATGCTGTTTAAGGGCCTCCGTCTTATCGGGGAATGTACGGGCGTATTGCGGCGAATACCAAACGAAAGCGGCTGGGTAATGCAAGGGTTCGTTGTCTTCGGCATGCAAGTATTTTCCGTTTTCGCCCAGTGATTCACCATGATCAGAAACATAAATTAGGATGGCTGTCTTGTCTTGCAGTTCTTCAATCAATTGGTGTAGGAATCGGTCGGTATGACGTATCGTGTTGTCGTACGAATTGACAAAGGCATCCTGGCTGTTCGCCGATACGATTCGTGAACCGAGGACGGGAGAAAATACCGCTTCTTCAAAATGGGAATTATACCACCAATGTGAACCTATCGTATGGAGAACGAGTAGTTTTTTGGGGTTTTTCTGCTCCAATTCATATTGGAAAGACGTCAATAGGGCGTCGTCCAGCCATTTATCAAACATATACACATTCTTGCCGCCATTGGCGTAGATCAAGGTGTCGGCTTCGTGCATAAAGTCGGAATAAGTATCAACCGGCTCTTGATTCGCGAGCCAGACGGTTCTGAAACCTGCTTGGCGGAAGAGCGTGATAAAGGATTTCTCGGTCCGAGCGCGTAAGTCGTTCATGCTATCGGCCCGAGTCAAGAGAACCGGTAGGCTGGTGTGCGTGAAGACCTCTTTGGAGTATAGGTGGGGAAGGGAGTGGACGGTGGTCTTGGCCGCGAGATAGGGGGTGGTAGGACGAGCATACCCGTTCAGTTGCAGGTGATCGGCCCGTAGCGATTCACCCAATACGACCACGATGGTCAACGTATCGGTTTCCCTATGCACAGTTTCGGTAAAATCCGTTCGGTCTGTCTGTTTTGCACGCTGTCTTATATAGGTCTCAGTTACATAGTAGAACGAAGCTGGCATGCGGTTTGATACTGGGCGGACGATACGGCCTGTGTGGTGTACGGCATATAGTAGGCAAAGGGAGGCAACGAGCCAGATCCACCATTTGTCAAGACGTGCCCTGCACCAACGCCAATAAACGGCTGCTGATGCATACAGCAAGGCTGTCGCAACAAAGAGTAAAAGTTTCCACGAAATCAAGTCTATGCCAAGCCCTATGTCATTCACTAATACCAAATCTATTAACATGGGAGTCAGTGTAATATGCAATGCTTGACGGAAATAGGCGAAAACGCCGCTCAGTAATGCGATAATTGGGAACGAGATGGCGAATAGGTATTTGTTGAGACTCAGTAGGAGAAATAATGGGAAGGACGCTAGTGTGACGATGCTCCATTGAAACGCGATGGTCATGAAGTCGGAGAATCCCGCAAATGGCATGTCCGCAAATTCCCATATCACGAACAGCAATCCGTAACATATCGTCAAAACTGCAATGAATAGGGCGAATTCTGAATTCCGTTTGAAGCAACTGCGGTGCTTCATGGTCGATGGAGAAGGCTCAGAACGTCGGAGGGTTTGTGGTCTATGTCTATTATGTATACGAGGCGTCATTTTATTTTTTCTTAAATATGTAAAATTGTGTATTATTTCTTTATGGTTTCCTATAGCACAACTATCCTTTTTGTTGTTATCCCCGATGGGTTTGAAAGCCGTATCATAAATACGCCTTTTTCGGTGAACCGTATGACCTGTTTCCCGATCGGTACATCTTTTGTTTCAACCAAGATGCCGGTGGGAGAAAAAATCTCCATGCGAATGGGTTCTTTCGTTTCAATAACCGCCTCACCGGTATTGGGGTTTGGATAAATCTGTGCGGCCTCCAGCGTTTCGTCAATCGTGTTGCTTACATCTTTTAAAGTCTTAAAACTGCCTGTGACCGGTTCACCCAAAATTCCATCTGTACATTTTACAACGATGCTGTAGTTGTAAGATGTATTGGATTCCAATTTGTTATAAAAGAAGGATGGCTGGGTGATATCCTGTGATACGATAGGCACAGAGTTAGGGTGGAAATTTCGTGTTAGGGTTACGTTGTAACCCGAGTGTTCGGATTCAGGAGCATTCCAATTCAGTTTTACGGAGTTTTTCTCCGCTTTAATATTCACGTTGGTTACCTGTCCGCAGGGCAACGTCGTAAACTCGCCGGTGACGGGTTCGCCCGCACTGTTTTCGGTACATTTCAGTGCGATGCTGTACC
>CAJUFX010000013.1:0-56545 GCA_910586395.1 uncultured Bacteroidales bacterium | reverse complement strand
ATTCCGACTGTCGTCTGTACGTTGTTCACTTGTCCGCATGGCTGTGTGGTGAACTTCCCGGTGACGGGTTCGCCCGCACTGTTTTCGGTACATTTCAGTGCGATGCTGTACCGGTAGGTGGTGTTCGGTTCCAATCCGTCGAAAGCATATGAACCATAGGCGTAAGGTTCGTTGAGGACAGTGTCGCCGCTGCTGGATTCGGTCAGCACCAAGTAGGCGTAATGGTTGTCAGCCTCCCAAGTGAAATAGATGTCGGTCATTCCGACTGTCGTCTGTACGTTGTTCACTTGTCCGCATGGCTGTGTGGTGAACTCGCCGGTGACGGGTTCTCCCGCACTGTTTTCTGTACAACGAATGGCGATGCTGTAATGGTAGGTAGTGTTGGGCTCCAACTTTGAATACGAAAATAGAGGGGTTGTAGCGGTGCTTTCCGTCACGGTTGTCCCCGCTTCGTCGGTTAAAATCACGCGATATCCATACGGTTTTGATTCAGGACTTTCCCAAGACAGTTTCACGTCCGTCAGACCTGCTTCCGTCCGGACATTGGAAACCGACGGGCAAAGTTGCGTGGTGAACTCGCCGGTGACGGGTTCTCCCGCACTGTTTTCTGTACAACGAATGGCGATGCTGTAATGGTAGGTAGTGTTGGGCTCCAACTTTGAATACGAAAATAGAGGGGTTGTAGCGGTGCTTTCCGTCACGGTTGTCCCCGCTTCGTCGGTTAAAATCACGCGATATCCATACGGTTTTGATTCAGGACTTTCCCAAGACAGTTTCACGTCCGTCAGACCTGCTTCCGTCCGGACATTGGAAACTGATGGGCACGGCAGCGTGGTGAACTCCCCGGTGACGGGTTCGCTCAGAATGGTTTCGGTGCATTTCACCGAAACGCTGTAGTGATAGGTGGTGTTGGGTTCCAACTTCGAATACGCAAAAGGACTGGCCGTAGCGGTGCTATCCGTCACTACTTGTCCCGCTTCATCGGTTAAAATCATTCGATAACCAAAGGGTTCTGATGCCGGTTTGTCCCAAGACAGTTTTACGTCTGTCAGTCCTACCGCTGCCCGGATATTGGTCACCGATAAACAAGGTAGCGTCGTAAACTCACCGGTTACCGGTTCGCTTAGAATGGTTTCGGTGCATTTTACCGAAACGCTGTATTTGTAGGTGGTATTCGGTTCCAACTTCGAATACGCGAAAGGACTGGCCGTAGCGGTGCTATCCGTCACTACTTGTCCCGCTTCATCGGTTAAAATTACTTGATACCCATATGGTTCTGATTCCGGGCTGTCCC
The DNA here is from genome assembly GCA_910586395.1 of uncultured Bacteroidales bacterium. Taxonomy (GTDB): domain Bacteria; phylum Bacteroidota; class Bacteroidia; order Bacteroidales; family P3; genus CAMXAS01. The sequence goes on along the minus strand of CAJUFX010000013.1, from coordinate 55,251 downwards.
AAGACAGTTTTACGTCTGTCAGGCCTACCTCCGTCCGTATGTTGGAAACCGATAGGCAAGTCTGTGTGGTGAACTCCCCGGTGACGGGCACTCCCGCACTGTTTTCAGTACAACGGATGGCGATGCTGTAGTGATAGGTGGTGTTCGGTTCCAAATTAGAATACGAAAATGGATTAGTGGAAACAGTACTATCCGTCACGGTTGTCCCCGCTTCATCGGTTAAAATCACGCGATAGCCATACGGTTCAGATGCCGGCTTGTCCCAAGATAGTTTTACGCCCGTCAGACCGACCTCTGCCCGGACATTGGAAACCGACGGGCAAGGTAAGGTTGTGAACTCTCCGGTGGCAGGTTCACTCTCGCTTCCGGCGACAGTGGAACAATGGGTGGTAATGCTATATTGATAAGTGGTATTTGGCTCTAATCGATGGGCACTATTATTTGGGGAAAACGATTCCCACAAATATACCCTCTTCCCTAGGGAGTCAAAAATGGCTGTCATGTAACTATGTGGCTTTGGTTCCGGGGCATCCCAAGATAACTTGACATCTGTCTGACCAGGCTCAATTTGGACACCGGTAACCGGCAGGCAAGGCAAGGTCGTGAATTTCCCCGTGCTCACCGTTCCTAATCCTCCATTAACACAGTATGGGGTTACTTCATAAGCATAGGTTGTGTTGGAAGACAACTCTTTGAATTCATAATTGCTATATTTAACATCCTTGTCTATTATGGGCTTCATATCTGTATCCGGGGCTGTCAGACGAACATGATAACCTGAAAAAACAGGATCGTATGACCATGCTAAACGGGCATAGTTATACTTATCATATATCTTTACTGGTTCTACTGTCCCACAGGGGAGCGTCGTAAATTGGCCAATAACGGTATCACTGACAAAATTTTCGTCACAAACGGTGGTAATGGCATAAGTGTAAGACGTGTTCGACGGGAGACAAGTGTAATCGGGACAAAAAGGTTTACTTTGAGTATCCGTCACTTCTTGACGCATGGAAAAGCCATTTTCACCGGTGATGGCAACCCGATAAAAAATGTTGGGATAGTCATCACGCAAAACCGGTGATGTCCATTTCAAAGACACATCAGACTTTTGCGGTTCTGAAATCACATTGGATACCGAACGGCAGTAAGTTAATTTAGTACGAAAACGGATGGGAATAGAATCGCTGGTAAATTCTTTTCCACATACGGATGTGACAGAAAGGATGTAATCGGTATAATCCTGTAAGCCTTTGTAGGAATAGGCGGTAAGGTCTCCGGATATCGTATCTTCCTTTATAACGAGATGATCTTTAGTTTCAATAACTATTTTATACCCGATAGCGGGCTTGGGGTGGGCCTCATTCCAGACGACAGAAACGCTGGTGGAATCCAATTGTACCACTTTAACACCGGAAACTTCATTGCAACAGGGTTCGTTTACACGCTGATAAACGCGGATTGGAACCCCGTCACCTGTAGTGGCAACTAAAATAGGATAAGGTATGCCCGCGTAATACTGACCACTAATATAATTATAGGTATATGTATCGTAAGATCCACTAAGGCTGGAACGATTAAATGCATGTTTTTTAAACTTTAAACTACTATATGGCTGACTGCCATTCCCCCATTTCCGACGTGTGAGTTCGTAACAGCTTCTGTAACCCCAGGCGGTCCCATCGCACGTCGTGTAACATTCCAGATAAGCGGGAAAGGGGGTTTCAACGATGAAAGAAGTAGTGTCGTTGAATTCCATACTATCTACAATCATCCAAGAGTCCCGGTCTTTGTTGGGAACAAAGGAATATTCCCTTGGTAGTGAATCTTCCTTACAGGCCGATACCCGGGTAATTATCTTGTCTTTGTATTTTTGGTCTATTTTAGTAAAAAGCACGGAATAATGATCTTGATTGTACATTTTGTATACTATACGATGCCCAGTCAAAGCAAAACTATCAACGACGAGTAAAAATTTATTTTCATTGCCTTTCGGGATACTCCAAGTAGTATAACCGTAATCGGAGAGGTCTGCCAATTTGTAGGTGTGCCATACTTCTTCTTGCGCATATAGTGCATCTGCTATGCCTAAAGTTAATAGGCTGACGATAAGTGCGAATAACTTTTTCATGATGTTCGAGAGGTTTGTTTTACATAATTTTCAAAATCGGGTGTCGGCTGACGCCGCATCCTATTTGCAAACCCCAAATATATGAAAAAAAACGACATCCCTGTCAGTCCATGTCGGTGGGTTCAGGGCGTACACTACCCGGCCCCCTCTGTTTTCAAGGAAGGGAAGAATGGCCCGGAGGGCGACAATGATTAGGGAAAGACGGCACCGGCGGATGCTGGTTGCCTGTCATTTCGGCAAGTCGGTCAAGCGTCAGGTCGGCGGCCTTCGTTTGACGAGCGTGCCGAATGCCGAGATGTCGCGGGCGATGGCGTCGCGTAGCGGTAGCGCGGTGGTTGAGTCGGTTTTGCCGTAGCCGGTGTCGGGCATGCGGAGCAAGAGCCATGGGCGGTCGTTGTACATGCAGCGGGCGGGTGCCGTTCGCGGGAGCGTGGCGGTCGTTACGACGGTCGGATAGCCGTGCCGTTGTCCGGAAGGTGTTGCGGTAACGGTGGTGAAGGGCGTTTGAATGGCCGTCGTTGCAGGTGTTATAGTCGTTGCCGTCGTTGCAGGCGTTGCGGTTGTCGTTAGGGCTTTCAGTGTCCATGCGGTTTCTGCCGGCGGGTCGGCCGTAAGGCGGACGTCCTTCGCCTTGGGTGGTCGGCCTCTCCGGACTTTCGGCGTCCGTGCGGTTTCATCCGGCGTGTCGGCCGTAGGGCGGACGTCCTTCGCTTTGGGCGGTCGGCCTCTCCGGGCTTTCGGTTTGTCGGTATGTGTTTCCGATGGGGTTTTCAGAGCGTTTTCCAGACACAGTTGATAGGCGGCTTCTTCCTCGGGAGAAAGATCTTTTGCCGCCAGAATCTGTGCTATGGTTTCTTCGACCATCGTCTGAATGTAGTGCAGGTAGGCAATTGCCAATGCTTTGTGACTGCTTCCGTTGCCTCCGATTCCTCTGCCGTCGGTTATCGCATTCCACAGGTCTTGCGGTAAGGGCGGGTTGTTATTGAATCCGGACGGTATCTTTACCTTGAGGTAGTTCAGATGGGTCTGATACGTATAAAAGTATATCGGATAGGTGTGTTTCTTCCATACCATGCGGTGGCAGGAGTCGTGGTAGGGTTCATAAAAGATGCGGTCGAGGCATTGTATGACCGCTGCGCGTAAAAAATAACCGTCCTTTCTATACATGATGGTTGATGTTAGTGAATGAATTGGTTTGTTGGAAAATAAAATTACGGAAACTTCGCGTTGGTCCGCGGGCCTGCGTCATCGGATTTTAAACACATGCCTGTTGGTAACCGGCGGTCGCTGTTCGGATGGCACTTTCGCGCCCGGCTGCATGTCGCGTCTGTCGGCTCGGCGTAAGCGATGGCGGATTTGGTTTTATAAACGGATTGTCGTAATTTCGCGCCGTCAAAATATTTATTAACCATTTTAAGAAAGGACAGGTATTTAGTATGATCATTGTTCCTATTAAAGAGGGTGAAAACATCGAACGTGCCTTGAAGAAGCTCAAACGTAAGTTTGACAAGACGGGTGTCGTCAGAGAGTTGAGAAACCGCCAGAAGTTCACGAAACCTTCGGTGGTGGCCCGGGAACGTCGACTAAAAGCCATTTACATCCAGCATCTGCAGTCGGAAGCTGAAAAGGTTTCGATGTAATTGCGGCGATGTAAAAAAGAAAAGCGATCTCGAAAGAGACCGCTTTTTTTATGTTTTCCCAAGGGATGATACCATCGTTAAGGCCTGTTGTACATTTGGGTGGGAGTGTATATTTCTTACGCATTGAATAAAAATAGTCGGTCAATGAGGGGCTATCGAAAAATATCTGTAAATTTGTAATCTATACGGATAAACACCGGTGGTTATGGAGATTGCTCATATCGTTCCGCTTGCAGGGGAGAAGCCTGCTCAGTTTGCCGAGAGGCTCGGGCGGGAGTATGCCAATGCATCCATTCAGAAAGATAAGAAGTGCAAAGGTCAGTTCTTTACGCCGCTTGCCATATCTGCGTTCATGGGGAGGCTGGCAACGCCTTCCAAGAAGAAAGCGTTTTCCGTTTTGGATCCTGGTTGCGGGCTGGCCATTCTTTCTTGCGCTTTGATAGAGTATCAGGTAGAAGAAACTACTCCGGAGCATATTATCTTGGTTTTGTACGAAACAGACAAGAAGGTTCTCCCGTTCACAAAAGTGGTATTGAACTATCTGCAGGTTTGGTGTGCTAAAAAAAAGGTGGCCTTGGAATTCAAACTCAGGGAAGAGGATTTTGTCTTGGACAAATGTGAATGCCTCGGTGGGGCTGACACACTCTTTGGGGAAGTGTTCGGATTCGAGAAATACGACTATATCATTTCTAATCCGCCCTATTTCAAACTTGCCAAAAGTGATGAGCATACCCGGTCGTGCGCCAGGATTGTAGATGGTCAGACAAACATCTATGCCATTTTTATGGCCATCTGCGCCAAGATGCTTGCAGATGAAGGCCAGATGATCTTCATCACTCCGCGAAGCTTTGCATCGGGTCGGTATTTCCAGTCGTTCCGGGATTTCCTGTTCAGTCAGGTACACATTGACTTTATCCACCTTTTCAATACGAGGAAAGATACGTTCTCAAAAGATGAGGTTCTTCAGGAATTGGTGATTATGAAGATGCATCCTGCTGGCGACATCACCAATATTATTGTGTCTTTCAGTCATGGTATCAGTGATTTGTGGGCTCCGTATCAGAAAGAATACCCGGCCGGTGATATTGTGGATGTGACGTCTGGCGAAAAGGTCGTCTACCTTCCCCTGAATGGCCGTGATGAAGCCATTTTGCGCCTTTTTCGCTCCTGGGATGGGACTATGGAGAAGTATGGCATCAAGATTTCGACGGGGCCGGTAGTCGCTTTCCGTGCGGGCGATTACATTGTGAATGAACCGACCAGTGATACCGTACCGCTTTACTGGCTCCACAATGTTGTGAAAATGCTGTGTGACCATCCGGTGCGGAAGAAAGACAAGGGACAGTATATCAGAGTGACACCGGAAACGAAAGCCGCTCTTCTTTTGAACAAAAACTATGTGCTGCTCAGGCGGTTTAGTTCCAAGGATGACAGCAGCCGTTTGGTTGCGGCGCCGTATTTCGGCAATGTGACGAAGAGTGAATTTGTTGGAATTGAGAACAAATTGAATTATATTTACAGACCTAAAGGGCACCTCCGCAGAGATGAAGTGATGGGCTTGACGGCTCTGTTGGACAGCGAATTGTTTGATGCCTGGTTCAGAACCTTCAATGGAAATATCAATGTAAGCGCTACGGAACTTAGGATGATGCCCCTTCCGCCGATTGAGACCATAAGGGAGATTGGCCGGAAGATTATATTGAGAAACGATTATTCCATCGACTACATCAACGATTTGGTCCTGGACTACTTTAAGATTCTATAATAATGAGCAAAATAGCAGCGGCACAAGAGATTTTGAAAGCGTTGGGGCTTCCGGATGCTCAGCAGAATGAGATGTCGGCTTTGACGCTTTTGGCGCTTTGCAGCATCAGGGAAGAAACCCCATGGAGCAATGCGACGCGCACCAGCCAACGCATCACGAAGGAGATTATGGCTTTTGTGAATGACAATTATAAAGCTACTGCTCCTTATGCCCCGAATACCCGTGAGACTTTTCGTCGCCAGGTTTTGCATCAGTTCGTTCAAGCGGCGGTTGCCAACTATAATCCGGATAATCCTGGTTTACCGGTCAATAGCCCCAAAGCGCATTATGCTATTACGGAAGAAGCGTTGGCCGTGGTTAAGTCGTATGGTAAGAAAGATTGGAAGAAGAAAGTCGAGAAATTTATTCAGGATACGGTGCTGCTGCGCGAAAAATATGCAGCGGAACGCGATATGTACCGCATTCCGCTGATTGTTGATGGCAATGAGTATTACCTTTCTCCCGGAACCCATAATGAAGTGCAGGCTGCGGTTGTTAAGGAATTTGCCCCTCGGTTTGCTCCCGGGGGAAAACTGCTTTATATCGGTGATACGGAGGATAAGGACTTTTATATGAATGCCGCCGGACTGGCGGCACTTAATCTTCCTATCACGGAGCATTCAAAGTTGCCGGACATCGTCATCAGCGATGAAAAACATGGCTGGTTGTTCCTGATAGAGGTTGTTACTTCCCACGGACCGGTTTCTGCAAAACGCATGGTTGAACTGGAAGAGTTTACCAAGAGTTGTCCTTATGGCATCGTTTATGTGACAGCTTTTCCAAACGCGAAGGAATTTAAGAAACACATTGACGATATCGCTTGGGAAACGGAAGTTTGGCTTTCCGACACACCGGATCATATGATTCATTTCAATGGAGACCGATTCATAGGCCCGAGAAAGTAGGGCCAAGAAGAATCCCAAGCCACCGCGCTGCGTTTATCTTAAAACCCACTTCGTATTCAGCGAACTCTTGGCGCCTTCGCGGTTATAGGCCACAACGCGGACCACATAGACGCCTTTCTGCAAGCCGGCCGTGCCGGTCGGCCAGGTCAGCGGGCCTACCGAGTAGCCGTAGGAAGATGATTCCCGTCCTTCGAATCCGGCCACTTTACGGCCGTAGAGGTCATAAATCTGCAATTCGTAGCGGTCGATGCCGCCCACGCCGTTATGCGTGAAATAGAAATGGACTTCGCCGTCCTGCAGGCTTGGATTGGGGGTGGCGCGCAAGGCCGTTACCTTGAACTTGTCGGAGGCGTTTACACCGAATGTCAGCGTGCCCGTACCGGACACGTTGAAAATATTCCAGGCCTTGAGTTCTATCGTGTGTTCACCCTCCGGTAACGAAAGCGGATAGGTCAGCGTGCCGTCCGTATAACTGCCCGTATTGTAGGCGAACAAGTCGTTTACGACAATGGCGTTCTTATAGTCGCCGTCTATAACCAGCGTCATGTCGTGTCCGATGCCGACGCCCGTCGTGTTCAGGCCGTAGCGGTCGCTGATTTCGGCATAGAGGATGGGCGAGGCGCCGGCCTCGGCCCCGGGCAGGAAGTTGCTCTTGTTGATATGGAGTTTCACGACGGGCGCCGTTGTGTCGGGTTCTATGTCCGTGTTGAAGCCACCCACCGTCAGGTCGGTGAACGCGCCGCCCGCATCGCCGTTCGTGTCGGAGTAAGCGTAATAGCTGATTTTTCCGGGGCCGTAGTAATAGGCGATGTCTTTTGGCACGAAGAACGAGAACGAGAACAGGCCGTCTTTCACTTCGGCCGAACCTCGGTAGAGCTGATTGTTCTGTAAGTCATATTCCACCACTTGATTGAATCCGCCGCGGCTTTGGGCGTTGCCGAGGGTTTTCAGGTGGCTCGTTTTGTCGAAGATTTTGATTTGGACCGTGCCGTTGAAGTCGGTCACGCGTTGGCCGTTGTCTTCGATCTGTCCCGTTACCGTGATGCGCGAGAACGCTTTGAGCGTGTCGCAGACGTCCGTTACCGGTTTTCCGTTCAGCGTCAGCGTGCGGATGTCGTAACGCGGCAAGGCCGTTTTGAGGCCGGGGTCGCCCAAAAGGATGAAGATGCCGGTGCCTGAGCGGTCGCGGTTGTTGATTTTACAGGTCATGAAGGCGTCGCCTATCGTGGGGTGTTGTCCTTGGCGGCGGTCAAGGCTGCCAATTAGGAAATCGTGTTGCACGTATTCAATCGTGCCGACCGAGGCCGACCGCGTGGAGGCGATCATCGAGATCGCGCCGCCGTCGGGATGCAGCACCGCCTCTTCCGCGCCGGAAGTCTTGTCGGGTTGGTCATAATAAGCGAACGTGCAGGAGGAAGCGAACATCATCGGGTAGGAGAGAATCGGCTCCCATTGCTGAATGTCGTTGAGCGTCAGGTATTTTTCGTCGCCCCAAGCGTCCCAGCCGCTGTGTCCGATATAGCCCACGAAAAACGCGCCCCGGTTCATGCGGCGGCGCAGGGCGGTCTGCGCTTCGGGATAGGCCGCGTTGACGGCGTCCGAGCGTTTGATGTACGAGTCGGCGTAAATCTTTTCGAGGTTGAAATTCGGGTTCGCCGCCGCCACGCTGTTCGTGAAGTTGATCGTGTATTCGTAAACGGATTCGAAATCATCGTCCGTCACGAAGGTGATTTCCTGTCTCCAATCGCCTAAGTTGCCCTGTTTCTGTTCCCAGTCGGTCAACCGTAGGTAATGCGGATTGCCGTAATCGGCTATCTTGCGGACCACGGCCTCCGCCTCTTCCGTCGTTTTGACCGGAAGACGTCCTACCGCGATGTCGATGATGCCGTTGTACGAGAAATAACCGCCCTCCCGCGCCGGTTCCAATCCCTCGTCCGGTCCCATATAGGCGAAGCCGTCGTCCGTCGCCGGCGATTCTTCGCTGGACGCCTCCGGCACCTCGAAGGTCGGAATAAGGTTGGTGCGTGTGCCGAGTTTGTTCTTGACGTCGTAGGAGGCGTCGCCTAACAGCAACAGGTATTTCGGTCGGTCGGTCTCTTGCGTCGCCCGGTCGTAAAACATTTTCATGAACAGCCGGATGGCCGAAGGGTCGGGGGTGCCTGTGCCGAATTCGTTGTAAACCTGCTCGGTCGTGGCGACGGTTGTGCGATAGCCGTCCCGTTCGCGGTGCAGGCGCGCGATTTCCTCCGCCTGGGGCAGGAATTCGGGCGGTGTTACGACGACGTAATCCGTTTGCGGCAATCCGTGCAGGTTCTGTTGAGCCGTGATGCCGCCGAAAACGGGGCTGTTGGAAACGGAGCCGTCGAACGCCAGAAACGTCTGCAACGAATCTTCGCCGCCCGCGCGCAGACGGATGGCGGAGCCGCCTGCGTCGGCGACCGTCGGCAAACGCCGGACGGCGTAAGGATCGGTCACGTCCCAGACTTGGGTTGCGGTGGAGGCGTTCTCGATGCGGAAGTTGGCCGCCGCCGCGATGGCGGCCGGATGCCGGAACAGCAATTCGCCGCGATGGAGGCGGAGTTTCCGTTGGTAATTGATTTCGATATAGTCGAGGTAAGACCGCAAGGCGTTGCCCGATTTATGATAGGTGAGCCGGACCGGCAGGTCCGCGGCCGTATGGCGGAAAACGCCGGTATGGAGGCCGGCCGAACGGGTGTTGCCCGACGTGCCCGCCAAAACGATGGTTCCGCCCAAAGCACCCGCCTTGACGTCCAGACGGCCTTGTCCGCCGGGTATCAGGCCGCTGGCGGCCGTCCGCATCTGAATGTTGGCGTCGTTTCCGGAAGGTATCGTGCCAAGCGGTTCGTCGCTCGGGTCGATCAGCGTCAGCGGCACGGTAACGTTCTCTCCGGACGTGTTGAAAGACTCGCCGTACCAGGCTTGTCCGCCTGCAACGATGTTGTAGAGGTCTTTCTCATGGCAAAGATAGTCCGGAAAACTCGTCAGGTCGGTCTCGTCGCCGGCCGGTTCCTGACGCGGAGCGTCGGTGATGCGGGCGGCCGCCCGCGGATGGTTCGCGCCGATAAAATAATACGTGCGGTCGCTGTAATTGTGCTGTTGATGCGTGAATGCCGGCCGGCTGTCGTCCGAGTCCGGTCGATAGTGCCAGACGACGGGCGATTGGCCGTAGAATAGGAAATAGTCGCCGGGGTCGAACTGATTGTCCCCGCCATCGTACATCGCGATTGGCAAATCGGTCAAATCGTCGTAAATATCAGACGTGTTGAGTGTCGGCAACATGCCAGCGCGGTTGCCGTAAACGGCGATTCGGTCGCTCGGTACCGGCGCCTGCAAAAGGCCCTCGCGTTGCAAGTCCGCGTACGTGACGCGGTAAACGCCGCTGTTTTCCACACCGACGCGTAACGTGGGACCGTAAGAAAGCATGGAGGCCGTACGGGGATTTTTGGCGGCCGGTTTAAGGGGCGTCGTATGGGCGGCTGTGTTTCCGGAAGCCGCCGCGCGCAGGCGGAACGATGTCAGCAATTCGTAGGTGCCCGAGGCCGGGTCGCGCCGAATCGGGAAAATGAATCCGGCAAGCCGTAACGTACCGCGAAATTCGGCCGGCGCGCATCGCAGTTCGAATTCATCGCCGACCAAAGCGTCGTAGGGCTGTATGAGGCGGGCCTCCCAAGGATAGGCTGTCCGGTATGCCGCTGTGTCCCAGCCGCAGGTCGCGGCCGCGCCGGCTTGTTTGACCCCGTCGGCCGGCAGGTCGAAATAATAGACGGGCAGCGGGAAACGGGCCGTTCCTTCCGAAACGGCGTTCTCGAACGAAACCGTCATCAGGACTTCAGCGTCGAAGCCGCGGTCAAGGCGGTAGGGACCGGCTTCCCAACGGAGCGTGTCGGACAGCAGGATACCTCCGGAGGCTGTGGCGGATTGGGTCGAGGCATCCGGTGTCGCGGCGGGGAGGCCGGCCGACGGCTGTCCAGCCATAGGGATTCCGGCTGTCAGCGTTTCGGCTGTCAGCAACAGGCCGAGGACTAAGGTTATTTTTGATAAAGGCATAAGTTTCTATCGTATGGGCGGACGGATCCGGCCCGTTTTGGGGGTTATAAACCGGGTATCTGCAAAACCTGTGCCGCTTAAAACGGCCGGTAATCGGACAGCACCGTATCGGTCAGGCGCAGGACGGGCGGGGTCTGCAACCGTTTGTACGCGCTGTTGCGCAAGAGTCGCAACACCCGTTCCACGTCGGCTTGCGGCAAGCCTTGCGCGATGATTTCCGCCGCCGTCCGGCCTTGTTCTAAATGCGCACGCAGGATGCGTTCTATCAAATCGTAGTCGGGCAGCGAGTCACTGTCTTTCTGGTTCGGCCGCAATTCGGCCGACGGCGCTTTGGCAATGCAGTTGGGCGGCACGGTTTCGCGCTCGCGGTTGAGGTAGCGCGCCAGGTCATAGACCTGACTTTTATACAGGTCGCCTATGACGGAGAGGCCGCCGCAGAGGTCGCCGTAAAGCGTGCCGTAGCCGCAGGCCGATTCGCTTTTGTTCGAGGTGTTGAGGACGATGCCGCCTTTTTTGTTAGAGACGGCCATGAGGAGGTTGCCGCGTATGCGGGCCTGCAGGTTTTCTTCGGCCAAGCCGAAAGGCGTGTTCCTGAAGACCGGCTCGAGTTGTTTCAGGAAGGTCGTGTAAAGCGGTTCAATCGCGATGATTTCGTAGCCGACGCCCGTATTGCGGGCCAGCTGAACGGCGTCGTTTACCGAATGGTCGGTCGAGAAACGGGACGGCATCATGAGGCCGAAGACGTTTTGCGCCCCGAATGCCTCTACGGCCAAGGGCAGAACCACGGACGAGTCTATGCCGCCCGACAGGCCGACAATCGCCGATTTTATGCCGTTGCGGCGGCCGTAGTCGCGTATGCCGCAGACCAAGGCGTCGTGCACCAAGGCCGTTTGGTCCGTGTAATCCGGGGCGGCGGGTGCGGCCGCATGCCGCTCAGCGGGCCGGTCAGGCAGGCTTTCCGCGAACAGCGGCAGGCTCGTGCGTTTTTGCCCGTAGTCGGTAAAAATCGAAGAACCGCCGGTGAGGATATGGTAGTCCAGTTCGCCGGCCTGATTGACATAGACCGTCGTTGCGGCTGCGGCGGCCGCCCGCAGCAACCGTCGGTCGCGTTCGGCTTCCCGCTCTAACGCCAGTGCGTGGCAATCGGGCAAAAGCAAAAGGTCGGGCTTGGTGGTTTCGGCCTCCGGATAGGCATGCGCCTCGTTGGCGGCGCAGACCAAGGCGCTCTGTCCGTCGGCCAGTTGAAACGCGAGGCGGCCGGCGGCGCGTTCCGCCCGTCCGTTCCGCGCGGCGATAAACAGGGGGGTATAGTTACCGTCCTGCAACAGGAGCGGCAGGTCGAAGACGAGCAGGGTGTTGCCGGTGGCGGCTATCAGTTCTTCGGCCGCCGCGCAGTAAGCCTTGACGTAGGCGGGCGATGCCAGCCGCCGGCCGGGCTGAAAGCCGCAGACCGCCTGCAAGGGCGCCGCCACGATCTCGGCGCCGGCCGCCGCGGCCTTTCCGTAGGCTTCGGCGATGACGCGTTGGTTTCCGTTTATGTCGTCGGCCGAAAAGGCCGTTTGGAGTAGGATGATGCGTTTCATGTCGTATGGTGGCTATTGGTTTGCGTCAAGGCATATAGGTTTTATAAGTCGGGTCGTTCAAAGTATCGGGTCGCTCAAAGTATCGGGTCGCTCAAAGTATCGGGTCGTTCAAAGTATCGGGTCGCTCAAAAACGTCGGGTCACCCGTTAAAAAGTAATGCCCGCGAAAATCTCGAATTGCTGCGGTTTCATGTGCGGGTAGATGCCGTTCGGTTGTTCGTGCCGTTTGGTAAAAGCGTCGAGGAAACCGTAACGGTAACCGATGCCGAAGCGCAGGGCCAAGGCATCGGCCACTTGATACGACGCGCCGAATTTGAGTCCCAAGGCTACGCTCCAAAGGTTGGTCTGCTTGTTGAACTTTCCCTCGCGTATCAGTGTGCCGTTTAAGAGCGGCGTTTGCGGGGCGTCAGTAAGAGGGGGGCGGTAGGCGAAATCATCGTAGGTGTCGCGGTATTTGGCCAGGACGCGTACGCCGAAATGGCCGGCCACCGATCCGAAAACGCGCCAACCGTTCATGTCGTCGCTTTGGACGCGGAAGACGAGCGGTATCTCGATATAGGAAACCGTATAGGAACGCAAGACTTGATTGTAAGACGAAAATCCGGACGATTCGTATTGATTGACGTAATCGGACGGGAATTGCAGGCGGCCGCCGGTGGTGTTGAACGAAACGCCGGTTCCGAGCAACATATAATAGCCCAAATCGAAATCGACCGAGAGCGTGGGATTGACGATGACCCGGCATCCCTTGCGGTCGAAAGGCCGGGCGATGTTGGCGTACCAGTTGAAAACGGGCGCGACGTCGAAAGAAACGTACACGAGTTTGCCTTGGCGCGCCAACGGACTGCGCGGCTTGTCCGCTTTGGATTGCGCCGTTGTCTTGTTCGTCGGTTTCGCGGCAACGGCGGCGGTTGTTTCTGAACCGGACGCGTTGGCATAGGTCGTCGTCGCGGCCGGTCTGTGTGCGGCGGCCCGAGACGTTGCGGTCGTCGGCGTTGTTGCGGGCGTCTGTGCCGTCGTGGCCGGTCGTGTGGCTTCGGCCGATGTGCCGGTGCCGCCGCCGTTTTGCAGTACGTAGGCCGGACTGTCGATGAAAACGGGCTTGTTGGATTGGGCCGCGACGGAGGTCGAGCACGGCACGGCACCGTCCAAAAGGAGGGCCGCTACCAGAATCCATGCTGTTTTTTTCATTTTTTTATCTAATTTTGTTCTAAAATTAGCGAAAACCCCATCGGGGATACTGCAATTTTATCCTAATATGCAAAGTTACGCCAAAAAAGCGGAAAAAAGCAAAAGCGGTGGCCGTCGGTCAGTCGCAGGACGCATCCCGCTCTGTTTTTGCATGCTGCTTGGGCTTTTGGCGGTCGGTCGGTCCCAATCCACCATCGTTTCCACGGCCTCTGATGACATTCATTTCGGCATACAGGCGGGCGGTGGCGTCCATACGACCTATCCGGCCAAGGGAACGCCTTGGACGTTCGGAAAGCCTAAAACCAAAGTCGGCTTCAGCGGCAGTGCGTTTTTTGAATGGGATTTCGCCGAATCCAGACAGTGGTTCCTGCATCTGGAATTGGGCGTCGGATCGGCCACGTTGCGGGCCAAAGGCCATTCGGCCGATACCGCGTACGGCGACTTCGAGATAAAGGCCGACTATATCGATTTGGTGCCGGCCGTGGGCGTGGGGTACCGGTTTTGGCCGCGGACGTCCACGATGAATCTGACATTGTTGGGGTGTGTCGTGGGTAATTTTCCGTCCAATAGGGGGAGTGAACCGTATATCAGCATCAACCGGCAGAATGTTCTCGACCAACCTTGGCTCAATTCGATGGGGCTTCGGCTGGAATGCGGGTTGCATTATGCGTTCGCCTGCATCGCGTTGCGTTACGAACACGAACTTCTGACGGTTATGCGCGTTGCCGGTCAGAAATTCACGATGGGACATTTCGAGTTTCTGTTGCGGTTCACGATATTTTAGTGTGATCTGCCGCTGGGTCGAAGCCGGGCGGATCCATATAAAACTTCACGACATGAAGAGACCAAGTCTGAATGTAAAGCGGGAAAACGTTGCCGTTAGGGCGTTTGGCTCCGCGTTCACGGTGTTTTTGCTGTTGATGGTTTCCGGTTGCGGCCGGAACAGACCGCCTGCGCCTCTTCCGGTGCACCTGCATCGTTACGAATGCGCGCTCATGGCCTTGCCGCCCGATAGCGTGGCATCGGCTTTGCCGGCTTTGGCCGCGGCATATCCGCCTTATTTGGCCGGGGCGGATTTATCCGATACGTTGAATGTCTTGCAACTGCGGCTTTTTGTGCAGGACCCGTGGGTGCGGGAAACTTATGCGGCAGTCGAGGCCTTTTACGGTGACGGCGGCCATCTGGAAGCCGAATTAGGCCGCATGTTCGCGCGGGCGCGGGTCTTGTTCCCGGATTGGCAACCGCCCAAGGTCTATACGTATATTTCGGGCTTGGATTATCCGCGCCGCGTGGTCTATGCCGACAGCGTGCTTTCGCTGGGGCTGGACCTGTACTTGCCCGACCGCGCCGCCGCTTACCGCGAGGCGGGTTTTCCCGCTTACATCGCCCGGCGCATGGGGCCTGCGGCTCTACCTGTGGAAGTGGCGCAGGCCGTGGCCGTCGCCCGGCTTCCGTCGCGGGCGGCCGCCACTTCGGACGGCTTGTCGGAGGGGCTTGAACCGGCCTCGGCTCAGGGGCTGACGGCCATGGGGACACTGTTGGACGAAATCGTCTATCAGGGTAAAATCCTTTGTATCGTGGACCGGCTGTTGCCGGAAACGGATGAAAGGCAGAAACTGTTTTACGACGAGGCGCAGTGGCAGTGGTGCAAGGCCAATGAAGCCGCGTTGTGGCATCATTGGATGAAAGAGCGGTTGCTTTATGAAACCGATTTGAACCGGACTAAACATTATATCAACGATGGTCCCGGCAATCTGGCGTTTGAGGACGCGCCGCCCCGGCTCGTGCAGTATATCGGCTGGCGTATCGTGAGCCGTTATCTGCAGCGTGTGCCGGCCGACGATCCCGAACTGTGGACGCGGCCGGCTCAGGACGTGTTGCGTATTTCGGGCTATAAACCTTGATTGGAAGCGGCATGAATACGAGCGGAGTGAACACGAAATTTGTCTATTGGCGGCGGATGGTTTTACGGGGGGCGGCCTTGTGCGCCATGACGTCGGTTTTTGCGTCTAACCTGTCCGTCCCGGCTTTGGCGTCCGGCACGGGGACGTCGGTTGTGGCGTTCCCCCGGTCGGTTCCGGCCGATACCGTCGCCGCTTATTGCGACACGTTGCAGGTGGCGTTGGATTCCGCGGAAAGAGCCCGCGTGGACCGCGCCATAGACGCGGCCGTGGACAAGGCTGTGGACGCGGCCGTGGACAGCGCGGTGGATAAGGCTGTCGTCAAGGCGGTGGGGGAAACCAAGGCGCACAAGTTCTTTTCCGAACTTTGGAACCAGTTCGGCTTCGGCATCGATGCCCGTGTGGATCTGCAGCTGGTGCAGAACCGGGCGGGCGAAAACGACGTGCAGTTCAACATTCCGAGCCTCAAACTCGTGTTTGACGGCCGGGTCTTGCCGCAAGTGCGCTATTACGTCAAGTTGCGTTTGACGTCCTCCGGCGGCACCTACCGCGACAATGCGGGCAGTGCGTTGAACAAGGCCTGGGTGGCTCTCGATATCAAGAATTTCAGCCTGACCGTCGGACGTCAGGACCTTTTGTTCGCGGCCTGGGAGTACGATCAGAATTATGCCGACATGTATGTGGCCACCGTCATCAACGACAAGATTGACGGCGTGGGGACGGGGGTTAGCCTCGATTATCGGTTCTACAACCAGCACGTGGCTTTTCAGGTCATCAACAGCAGTCCCGTCAATTTTACCGATACGCGCAATTCGTTCGCGTGGACGTTGCGTTACGTCGGCGATTTCTTCAACGGCGTGTTTCAACCCGCCGTTTCGGTCACGCTGTTCAACAACGCGGTGCGCCACGATCTGTTTTTCGTGACGGGTGGCCTGAAGTTTCAGAAAGGACCATGGAAAGCCACGTTGGATTACTATACCGGCCGTTATATAGAGACTTCGACTTTTCATTATCCGAATCTCGGCGTCGATACGGTGCTGAACCATTATGTGAAGGATCAGTCGGCGGCCCTGAACGTGGAATACCGTTTCCATCCGCGTTGGAACGCCATTCTCAAAGGCACGTTCGATTACCGTTACGATACGGAATTGCGCGAAAGCATGTTCGCGCGTTATGGCGTTTCGGCCGCCGTCGAGTATATGCCGTTCGCGCGCCTGCCGTTGCGCGCCCACCTCGCGTTCATGTACCGCTACTACGATTACAAGCCGGAATGGGTTGAGGTATTGTTGGGCAAACGGCATGTGGATGAATATGCCGTCTATCTCGGCGTCCGCTGGTATTTTCAAATCAAGTGACGGGCGCATGGCCGTATGCCGGCTCCGGTCATGCGCCGGCTCTTTCGCGGCGGTCTCCCCGTCGGCTTGTCCTTGCTGTCCGTCGCTTGTCCTTGCCGTCCGTCGTCTTGTCCCGCAAACGGGATAAAATAAAAGAGCCACCCTTGCGGATGGCTCTTGAAAATCTTTCGATATGAAAAAATCTTCCGATATGGAAACGATGGAATCCTCTTTGAGAAGATTCGAATCGTCTTATAAACGAATCAAGCCGTTGGCTTCAGCTTCCAAAAGACAGTTGTAAACGCCTTTCTTGCTGATGTTCTTGATGCCGCGCGCCGATACTTTCAGCGTGACCCAAGCATCCACTTCGGGTACGTAGAACTTCTTGACCTGCAGATTCGGGTAGAATTTGCGTTTGGTCTTGATATTGGAGTGCGATACGTGGTTACCGCTGATGACCCGTTTTCCCGTAATTTCACAAACTTTCGACATGGCTCAATTAGGTTTTTAGTTCTTTCACAAAAAGGAGTGCAAAGGTCGCTATTATTTTTCATAAAACCAAATGTTATGCACGGGGCGGTGTTGGAAAAAATCACGAGCGTGAAAATTTTTTCTGAGATTTTTATAATTATTTATGTTTTTCGATATTTTTTTGTAGTTTTGTTGTTGCAAACGGTCGGACGGTCGGGGTGCCGCCGTTTTGGGAACAGGACTCCTTAATAAATATAAATATGATGATAGCAACTTGGTGGGACTCCCTCGACCTTCTGATGAAGGTGCTGTGGGGTATAACGTTGTCGGCTTCGCTGATATTCGTTATTCAAAGTATTTTGACATTTGTCGGCATAGGCGGCGGGGACGGCGGTTTTGACGGGGATGTCTCCGCGGGTTTCGACGATTTGGCCACCCTGGACGCCGATCCGGGCATGAACCTCTACACGTTCCGCAACTTGGTCAATTTTCTGCTCGGTTTCGGTTGGTCGGCCATTCTCTTGCGCGACCATATCGGTTCCATCGGTTGGCTGATGCTGGTTTCCATCGTCATAGGCGTCGCGTTGGTGGCCGTGGTCATGTATCTGTTCAAATGGCTCAGTTCCATGCAGCAATCGGGCAACATCAACGTGTTTGAGTCGGGGACCGGCTGTCAGGGGCAGGTCTATCTGACGATTCCGGCCGAGCGCAAGGGGGAAGGTCAGGTGCAGATTACGATCAACGGCTCCGTGCGCGAATACCATGCCGTGACGGACGGGGACGAAATCAAAACGGGTAAGCCGATAAAGGTCGTGGAGGTCTTGAACAGCCATACGTTGCTGGTAGAGGAACTCAATTCGCTGATTGTGTAGTCGCCGGGACATATCTTGCTTTCGTCGGTTGCCCGCCGGCCCCCATTCATGAACACGGATATAATAACCAATTAAAACCATAACATCATGGCAGTCTATCTGATTCTCATTATCGTGGCCGTCGTGTTCGTCACGTTCACGGCCATCCTCAAACGTTACAAACGTTGTCCGTCCGACAAAATCCTCGTTATCTACGGGAAGACGCGGCGCAGCAAGAACGGCGGCCGTTCGTCGGCGCGTTGCATACATGGCGGCGCCTCGTTCATTTGGCCGGTGTTTCAGGATTACGCTTTTTTGGATTTGACCCCTATTTCCATCGAATGCAACCTGACCAATGCGTTGAGCAAGCAGAATATCCGCGTGGACGTACCCTGCCGGTTTACGGTGGGCGTTTCGACCGAACCGGACAATATGACGAACGCGGCCGAGCGTCTTTTGGGACTGTCGATCGAAAGCATCCAGAGCATCACGACCGATATCCTGTTCGGGCAGCTCCGTCTCGTCATCGCGACGATGGATATCGAGGAAATCAATGCCGACCGCGACAAATTCCTCGCCAACGTCAGCGCGAACGTGGAGGCTGAATTGCGCAAGATCGGTCTGAAACTCATCAACGTCAATGTCACCGACATCCGCGACGAGTCGGGCTATATCGAGGCGTTGGGTAAAGAGGCGGCCGCCAAGGCCATCAACGACGCCAAGAAGAGCGTGGCCGAGCAGAACCGCCACGGTGAAATCGGCAAGGCCGAGGCCGACCGGGACAAGGATATCCGGATTGCGGAAACCGTGCGCGACACGCGTATCAGTACGGCCGACGCCAATGCCAAGGCCATAGAAGGCGAGAACAATTCCAAAATCGCGATTGCCAATTCGGAGGCCAACCGCCGCGAAAAGGAGGCCGAGGCGGCGCGTATCGCAATAGCGGCCGAAAAGGTGCAGGCCGCCAAGGCGATGGAAGAGGCTTACAAGTCCGAACGCGACGCGGAGTTGGCGCGTGCCGAGCGGGAAAAAGCCACGCGTCAGGCCAATGTGGTCGTGCCGGCGCAGATTGACAAGGAAAAGGCCATTATCGAGGCCGAAGCCGAGGCTGAGAAAATCCGCCGTATGGCTAAGGGGGAGGCCGACGCCATTTTCGCCAAGATGGACGCGCAGGCGCGCGGTATGCTGGAAGTGCTTTCCAAGCAGGCCGAGGGTTTCAACCAGATGGTGCATGCGGCCGCCGGCGATCCGCAACAGGCCGTACTCATGCTGATTGCCGACAAACTGCCCGAACTCGTCAAGACGCAGGTGGAGGCCGTCAAGGGCATCAAGATAGACAAGGTGACGGTATGGGACGCCAACGGCAAGGGCAACGGCGGCGGTTCGACTTCAACGGCCAATTTCATTTCCGGCATGATGAAGTCCGTGCCGCCCATGGAAGACCTTTTCAAGATGGCGGGGCTGAGCCTGCCGTCCTACCTGAAAGGCGCCACGCAACCGGCGGCCGTCCCCGGGCCGGTCGTGGAAACGCAGGCGGCGGAGGCGGAATAGAACGCTCCGGTGTTTCGGTGAACGGCCCCGGAAAGTCCGGATCAGGATTCGGGGGGGCGTCCGCCGGGGCATGGTTCAATGTAAAAAAGACAGTATATGCCGATTATAGTGAATGTGGATGTGATGATGGCCAAGCGCAAGATTTCGTCTGGCGAACTGGCCGAACGGATAGGCGTTTCGGCCACGAATCTGTCCATTTTGAAAACGGGCAAGGCCAAAGCCGTGCGCTTTTCCACCCTGGAGGCCATCTGCAAGGTGTTGGACTGTCAGCCCGGCGATTTGTTGGAATACCGGCCGGATGACGGCGGGACGGTTTAGAGGTGTCCGCCTTGAAACAAAAAGGGGAACTCCATGCGGAGTTCCCCTTTTTTATGAAAGCCAAGTTGCACAAACAGGCAGATGGCTAAAGGTGCGAGACCGAGAAACTATTTCTTCTTATGACGATTCTTGCGCAGACGTTTTTTACGCTTGTGGGTCGCCATTTTATGTCTCTTTCTTTTCTTTCCGCTGGGCATGACACTTAGCTTTTTATGGTTTATAAATACGTTTTATGCAAAAGGAGTGCAAAGGTAGTCTTTTTTTTGAAAACAACCAAAAAAAACGTATCTTTGCTCCATGTTGTCATGCGATTCATATGGCCGTCGGCAGGCGGTGAAAGGCTTGTTCAAGGGCGGCTTTCTGGCGTTCCTGTGTTTTTTTTCGGCCGTGTCCGTCCTGTATGCCGCTGATTCGGGCAGAAAAGAGCGCGTCATCCAGTTTTCCGGCGTGTTGGTCGATGCCAGGGATTTGACGCCCCTGCCTTACGCCACGATACAGATAGAGGGTACGAACCGCGGCGCCATTTCCAATATCAACGGTTTTTTCACGTTCGCGGCCATGGTCGGCGACGACATAGTTTTCACGTCGGTCGGTTACCGGCCGGTTCGTCTCCATCTTTCGGATACGTTGCGCGAAGACCGCTATTCGGTCGTGCAGAGCATGGTGCAGGACACGATCATGCTGACGGAAACCGTCATTTATCCGTGGCCGTCCAAGGAAAAATTCCGCGAGGCTTTCGTCAATCTCGAACTGCCGGAGACGAACGCCGATATTCTGCGTAAGAATTTCACGCTGGCCGCGATGCGCGAGCTGGCCAAGGCCGGCAAGATGGATGCCGGCATGAATTACCGGGATTTGACGCAGCAGCAAGTCGATAAACTCTATTACCAGGGGCAAGTCGCTCCCAACAATCTGTTCAATCCTTTCGCCTGGGCCAAGTTCATTCAGAAATGGCGGGCGCAGAAAAAACAGGATCGAAAAGAAAACCAGCTTGACGAGTTTGAGGAATATGGCAGTTATGCGGAAGAGCCGTAGGGAAGCGCTCCGGATTTTGTGTTGCTGCCTGATTTTAGGGCTGGCGGGCATGGGTTCGTTGTGGGCGGAGGGCATTCTCCGCGGCCGGGTCGTGGACGAGAACGGCCGTCCGCTGGAATTCGTTTCCGTCGGCGTGGTCAATCAGGCCAAGCCCATTGGGGGCGTGACCGATGCCGAGGGCTTTTTCGAGTTGCGCGTGCCGTCCGGCGTCTCGTTGCTTCTGCGTTTCTCGCATGCCGCCTATAATCCGGTTTCCCGCTCGCTGATTGTTTCCAAGGGCGAGGTCAAACATATGCAACAGCGGTTGCAAAGCAAGGAATATCAACTTTCGGAAGTTTCGGTTACCGGCAGCCAGCTCGGTCGCAAGGGGTTCGTGACAATAGACCCGCTCATTACCAAACGCATGATAGGCATAACGGGTGGGGTCGAAGAGGTTTTGCGTTCCCTGCCCGGCGTCAATTCGAACAACGAGTTGAGTTCCCAGTATTCGGTGCGGGGCGGTAATTTCGACGAGAATCTGATATATGTTAATGACATAGAGGTGTATCGTTCGTTTCTGACCCGAAGTGGCGAACAGGAAGGCATGAGCTTCATCAATCCCGACATGGTGGGCGAAACGAACTTCTCCAGCGGTGGTTTCGATGCCAAATACGGCGACAAGATGTCGTCGGTATTGGATATCCGTTATCGGGAGCCCAAGGATTTCGGCGGATCCGTCGGCTTGAATTTCATGGGCGGCAATCTGCATTTGGAAGGGCGTACGAAAGATGATAAATTCGGCTATCTGCTGGGCCTGCGGCACAAGGCCACGCAATACGTGCTCAAAAGTCTGGACCGCAAGGGCAATTACAAGCCATCGTTTACCGATTTTCAGACCTATATGACCTATAAGGTCAACGAGCGCAACAAATTGTCGTTGCTGGGCAATGTGGCCTATAATGTCTATAAATTCGTGCCGACGACGCAGCAGACGCGCATAGGCGCCTATAACGATCCGTTGATGTTTACGGTGGCGTTCGAGGGGCAGGAACGCGATGTGTTCACGTCTTATTTCGGGGCTTTGAGTTGGGAAAACAAGACGTCTGAGAAATTCGACAATAAATTGACGTTCAGTTTTTTCAATACGATAGAACGGGAAAATTACGATATAGAGGGCGCCTATCTGCTCAGTGCCGTGGCCGACGAGGGGGACGACAGTTTCGGCAGTCAGGGCGAACCGATAGGCGCCGGTTCATTCCTGAATCACGGCCGCAACTATCTCAACGGCATCATCGCTTCGTTGACCTACAAGGCGGCCTACACGACGAAACCGGCCTATATCCAGTGGGGGATGCGTTACCGCTATGAAGACATCATTGACCGCATAGACGAGTGGAGCATGGAAGATTCGGCCGGCTACGTCCTGCCCGGCGATTGGCATACCCGTCCCGGCGAGGATCCGGATTTGGAGGCCCCCAAGGTCAAGACGCGCTATTATTCGAACCACCGCATGCAGTCGCACCGGCTTACGGGCTTCGCCCAAGGGACGTTCGATTTCGGCAGCGGTCAGAAGTTCCTGCTCAATGCCGGCGTGCGTATGTCTTTCTGGTCCATGAACAAGGAGTTCTGCGTCAGCCCGCGTCTCAATTTTTCGTACCGTCCCGAATGGAAGACCCCGACGATGTTCCGTCTGGCCGTCGGCCACTATGTACAGGCACCGCTTTACAAGGAATTGCGCGATGTTTACGGCAACCTGCATCCGGATGTCAAGGCGCAGAAATCGATTCATGTCGTGGTTGGGTCGGAAGTCGGTTTCCGGATATGGGAGCGTCCGTTCAAGTTTACGGGCGAGGCGTATTACAAGTATCTCTACGATTTGAACCCCTACGAGATGGACAATGTGCGTATCCGCTACATGGGCCGCAATTGCGCCTACGGTTATGCGGCGGGGATCGATTTGCGGCTTTCCGGCGAATTCGTGCAGGGGGCGGAGTCGTGGATCAGCGTATCGTTTCTCAAGACCAGCGACGACATCACGTATATGGACGAGGCCACGGGCAACAAGATACAGACCGGTATGGTGCCGCGTCCGACCGATCAGTTGTTTGCCGTCAATGTTTTCTTTCAGGACTATTTTCTGCGCAACAACAACATGAAGGTTTACGTCAACGGCGTGTTCGCCACCGGTATGCCTTCCGGTAGCGTCGATCGTCTGATTGATCCGGAACGCATGAAGTGGCGCGACCACGAACGGTTGCCTTCCTACAAGCGCGTCGATCTCGGGATGGCGTTCCAGTTGAAAAGCGCCAAGCGGCAGTACAGTCGGAAGAATCCCATTTACTATATCAAAAATATATGGTTGGGATTGGAACTTTTCAATATGTTCCAAATGAACAATACGATTTCCTATACGTGGATCAATACGTTCGACGGCCGTGCGTTCGCAATCCCGAATCGGCTGACGCCTTTTCAAGTCAATCTCAAACTGGACGTAGAGTTCTGAGGCCGGGTTGGCGGATTTAAGCCGTTTTGTCGTAGCCGAAAATCGCCCACACGTTGAAAACCACCGCGAAGCCGCAGATACAGAAAAACTGTGGCAACAAATCGGCAAAGCCGCTGCCTTTCATGACGATGAGCCGGACTACGTCTATGAGGTAGGCCGTCGGATTGAACCAAGTGATGACCTGCGCCCAATAAGGCATGCTGCTGATAGGGGTAAACAGCCCGCCCATCAGGAAGAAAATCAGCAGGAAGAAAAAGGCGATGAACATCGATTGTTGCTGGGTCTTGGACGAGACGGAAATCAGAAGTCCGAAACCCGTGAAAGCCACGACATAGACGGCGGCGAATGCGTAGAGTGTCAGCAGGCTGCCGGCCAATACGATGCCGTACATGAAGCGGGCGATGAGCAGGCCGATGCCGAGTGTGAGCAGGCCGATGATCCAGAACGGTATGACCTTGGCCAGCAGATAGAATTGCTTGGGGGCGGGGCTCACGTTGATCTGTTCCAATGTGCCCTGTTCCTTTTCCGAAACGATGTTGAGCGCGGCGAGTATGCCGCCCACGAGCGTCAGCAGCATGACGAGTATGCCGGGCACCATATAGGTCTTGTAGTCGAGTTGTGTGTTGTAGCGGTATTGCGGTATAACTTCGGTACGTGTCTGCAAGCCGATTTCAGTGGGATAGGCGATTTCGCCGTCGGCCAGCAGCCTCATGGAAAAATCCTGTATGATTTGGTTCAGGTAGGACGAGCCGATGCTGCCCATCGTGCCGTCCACGGCATCTACGGCAATCATGAGCTGGGTCTTGCCCAGTAGGCGAAGTTCTTTTTCAAAGTGCGGCGGAATTTCCAGGATGAGATGCGCCACCCCGTCTTCCACCAGTGCCAGAGCCTCTTCGTAGGAAGTGCCGGCCGAAACGAGGTTGAAATAGCGGGAGGCACTCAGTTTGCCGGTCAGTTTCGACGAGAAGGTCGAATGGTCGTTATCGACGACGGCCAAGTTGATGTGGCGGATTTCGTAAGTGGCCGCATGCGGCAGGATGGCCAACTGTATCGTCGGCAACGCGATAATCATGGCCAGGATGATGCGGTTCCGCAAAATCTGTTTGAACTCTTTTTCCAAAAGAAACAGGAACGTCCTCACGATAACCGGATTTTAAAGCGTTTGACACTGATGCCGATAAACAGTACCGTCATGCCCAATAATATGAGCCATTGTTTCCATATCAGGCCGATGCCGAGGCCTTTGATCATGATGGCTTTGGTCATGTCGATGAACCATGTGGCCGGTACGATGGTCGAGAACCATTGCAACGGCAACGGCATGTTCTCGATCGGGAACAGCAGGCCGGCCAGCAGGACGGTCGGCAGCATCAGCCCCATGAGCGAGATAATCATCGCGATTTGCTGCGTCTGCGAAATCGTCGAGATCAGCAAACCCAGTCCGAGGGAGGCGAAGATATACGTGATGCTGACGCCGAACAGCAAGGCGATGCTGCCCCGGATGGGGACGCCGAAGACGAACATCGAGAGCAGGATGATGGTCACGATGTTGATGAGCGCGATGACGAAATAGGGAATCGTCTTGGAGAAGATGATGTAGAGCGGTTTGGAAGGCGATACCAGCAACACCTCCATCGTACCCGTCTCTTTCTCGCGCACGATGGAGACCGACGTCATGAGCGTGCAGATGAGCATGAGCACGAGGCCGATGACGCCGGGTACGAACGTATAGGCGCTTTTGAGCTGCGGGTTGTAAAGCATGCGGGTCTCGACGTTGATTAAGGGTTCCGCGCCGCCGAATTGCGCCGCGATGCTTTGCAGGTAGCCGGTCAGGATACTCGCTTCGTTGGGGTTGGAGGCATCGATAATCAATTGCAACGGTGCTTCCTGATATGAACCGGTCAGGCGGCTCCAGTCTTGCGGGATCACGATGGCGATTTTGACTTTCCCCTTTTTGAAAATGGCGTCTATGTCGCGGTCGGATTCGATGTATTGCACGATGTCGAAATAGCGGCCGGAACCGATTTCGTTCAACAGCGCACGGCTTTCCGCCGTCTTGCATTCATCCAGTACGACGACGGACGTGTTCTGGATGTCGGTCGTGATGGCGAAGCCGAACAGCAATACCTGCACGACCGGCATCAGCAACAAAATCAGAATGGTCTGCCGGTCGCGGAAGATATGCAGGAATTCTTTTTTGACGAATGCCCAAAATTGTTTCATCAGTCTGCGCTTCTTTGGGCCTTGCGGGCCAGTTGTCGGAATACTTCGTCCATGGAACGGGCGTTCATTTGCTGCTTCAGTTCGCGGGGGCTGTCCAAGGCCTCGATGCGGCCGTCCACCATGATTGAAACGCGGTCGCAGTATTCGGCCTCGTCCATATAGTGAGTTGTCACAAAGACCGTGATGCCTTGTTCCACGGCTTCGTAAATCAGTTCCCAAAACTGTCGGCGCGTGATGGGATCGACGCCACCCGTCGGTTCGTCCAAAAAGACGATTTGCGGTTCGTGGAAAATGGCGACGGAAAACGCCAATTTCTGTTTCCAGCCTAACGGCAGTTTTTCCACGAACGTGTTTTTTTCGGCCATAAAGCCCAAACGTTTCAGCAACGCGTCGGTCTTGGCCGCGATCTGCTTGGGCTTCATGCCGTAGATGCCGGCGAAGAGGCGGATGTTTTCCCAGACTTTGAGGTCGTTGTAGAGCGAGAACTTCTGGCTCATGTAGCCGATGTTCTTCTTGATGGCTTCCTGTTGTCTGGCGATGTCGAAGCCCGCTACGGTACCGTGGCCTTCGGTGGGATGGCTCAGGCCGCAGAGCATGCGCATGGCCGTCGTCTTGCCCGCGCCGTTCGCGCCCAAAAATCCGAAAATCTCGCCTTTGCGTACTTCGAACGAGATGTGGTCAACCGCCGTGAAATCGCCGAAGCGCTTGGTCAGGTTTTCCACTTGGATGACGGCCGGCATGTCAGGCGTCATGGCTGCCTCCTTCCTGCATCAGTGCCATGAAACAGTCCTCTATCGTGGGTTCGAGCGGATGGATTTCCAAACGTGAGAAATGCAGGCGTTTCAGATAGCCGGTCAGGTCTTCGTCGCTGAAGCCGGGGGCCAGGCTGATATGGTGAAATTCGCCGAAAGCGTAGCAACTGCGGCAATAGCGGTAGTCGCGCAGGTCGCGCAACAGACGCGACATTTCCGTAGCGCGGACGGCCCGCAACGGCGCCGTGAATTCCGCGCGCAAGCGTTCGGGCGTATTGCAACCGATAAAGCGTCCGTTCTGGAGCAGGCCGATGCGGTCGCATAATTCGGCTTCGTCCATATAAGGCGTAGAGGCCAAAATCGTCATGCCGTCCGCCTTGAGCCGTTGGAGCATGTCCCAGAACTCCTTGCGCGATACGGGGTCCACGCCTGTCGTCGGTTCGTCTAAAAACAGGATGTTGGGCTTGTGAATCAAAGCACAGCACAGGGCCAGTTTTTGCTTCATGCCGCCTGATAGATTGCCGGCTTTGCGCTTCTTGAACGGTTCGATGTGGGTGTAGATATCCTTGATAAAGTCGTAATGCGCTTCCACGGTCGTGTTGAACAGCGTGGCGAAGAAGCGCAGGTTCTCTTCCACGCTCAAGTCTTGGTAGAGCGAGAAGCGGCCGGGCATATAGCCGACCGTTTCCCGGATTTTCTTGATGTCTTTGACGATGTCGTAGCCGCCTATGGTCGCCGTGCCGCTGTCGGGCAGCATCAAGGTCGTGAGGATGCGGAACAGCGTGGTTTTGCCGGAACCGTCCGGACCGAGCAGGCCGAAAATTTCGCCTTCCTCTATGTCGAGCGAAAACGGGTGCAGAGCCTGCACGCGGCCGGTCTTGCCCACCGCGAAATGTTTGCTGATTTGCGTTATGGCGATACTAGTCGGCATTTTCGGCAAAGGCTACGTCGGCGTACATGCCTGCTTTAAGCAGGCCGTCGGTATTTGGAACGCGGATTTTGACCGCATACACCAGATTGGTTCTTTCGTCTTGAGTCTGTATGGTTTTGGGCGTGAATTCGGCGCGGTCAGCTACGGCCGTCACGGTGCTTGCATAGGCCCGGTACTCTCCGTTGCTGTAGGCATAGACGGTGGCCGCGCTGCCGATTTTAATGCGCGACATCTGGTCCGCGGACACATAGGCTCTGAGCGTCATCGTCTCGAGTTTGCCCACTTTCATGAGCGGGCGTCCCTGCGCCGTGAGTTCGCCGGCTGCGGCGTATTTTTGCAAAACGATGCCGTTGATGGGACTTCGGATCAGGCTTTTGCGGATGTAATCCTCCATTTGGGCAATTTGGATGTCTTGGGCCGAACTTTGAGCGTCTATGCCCGAGATATTGCGTTCCATGGCCGCCACCTGCGCGTCCAGTTGCGCTTTGAGCTGTTTGATTTGCGAACGGATGTCGTCAATCTGTTGTTGGGTCGCCGCATCCTCCTTTTGCAGGCGTTCGAGGCGTTTGGCTTCCGCCCGGGCGTGTTCCAGCGCGGCGCGCGTGGCGGCCGCCTGCTTGTTGATGTCGGGCTTCTGGCTGTTGGTGGCTTTCTGGCCCAGCATCAGCAGGCATTTCTGCAGGTAAAGTTGCGTCGTGTCGATGTAGCCGACCGCAATGTCCGCTTCCACGGCATCGCCTTCTTCAATGTCGAATGCCATGATTTCGCCGTTGGCCTGAGCCGAAATCACGATTTCATCGGCTTCCAGGACGCCGGTGGCGTCATAGTCGAATTCACCTTGCTTACAGGCGGTCAGAAACAGCAAGCTACTTGCGCACAGCAACGCGCATGGTCGCCAACCGGTTTTGCGTATGTCGATTTTCATAATTCCATCCTTTCAGATAAGTATTTTCTAATTGCTAATAGCCCAATTCACGGTTGTATTGGTAACTCGTCATCATTTTCTGAATTTCGTGCAGGGCCTTGTTCTGCCGGGCCGCGCTTTCTTCGCTTACGGCCTGCAACCAGTCGGCAATCGGCACGACGCCGTTTTTATACCGCGCTTCCAGCGTACGCGTGCGGCGCGCGAGGATGTCGATGATGCGGTCGTCGTAGGCGATGAGCTCGTCCCATTGCGCCAAAAGTTCGGTCTGTCGCGTCAGATTGATCCGCTGTCCCATTTCGAAACTTTCTTTTTCCCGATCCACCTGGTCTTTCTCCACTTTGAGCCGTTTTTTGTCCACCCCCATCGTGTAGGCGCGGCCGCCGATCGGCCAACTTACGTTGATGCCGCCCAAGAGCAGATGGTTCCAGTCGCCGCCGTTCGGCATTTTCAGTTGGGGGACCGTCAGAAGCCCCATGCCTTGCAGGCTGACGCGTGGCAATACCTCGCCCGCGCCGGGATTGTAGGCGTCCAACAGCCGCTTGCGGTGTTCAAAGAGCGCCATTTCGGGGCGGTTGTCGAATTCGCGGCCGCTACGCAGCACGATGGCGGGCACTTCCAGCACGGTCGTTTCAGGAATGGTCCGGCCGATGAAAATCGACAGCATGCGGCGGTAGGCGCGTTCCGACCGGCGCAATTGTATGCCCTGTTGCTCGGTTTGCAGGAGTTTGACCTCCACGGCGTCGGCGTCCGAGGTAAACGCGCTGCCGGCTTTGGCCGCCGATTGCAACGTTTTGAGCGATTGTTCCAGCGTCTCCGTCTGTAATTGCAACTGCTCGCGTTGCGTTTGGGCCAGCAGGATGCCGAAATAAATCTCGCTGACCTTTTCCTTGAGTTCGGCTATCTTGATTTCGACCGCGCTTTTATTGACTTCGGCTTCGGCCCGCGCGATTTTTTTCTGATTCTCGATGCGGCCGCCGTCCCAAATCGGCTGTTCCACCTGCAGGATGCCGGCGAAACGCCAGGGTTCGACCTCCATGCCCATGGCCGACAAATCGGGCAAGCCTTCCATGTAGCCGCCGAAAGCCGTGATGTTCGCGTGCAGGATATAGCCCGTGTTGATGTTTTTGATGTTGTAGTCGCGGGAACGGTCGATGAGTTGCAACTGTTCCACGAGCGGATAGTTCTGTACGGCCCATTGCAGACACGAGTCCAGGCACAGGCTTTCCTGAGCCGCCAAACGGCCCGTCGGATGCAGGCCGGCGCCGAGCGACAGGCAAATCCAGACAACGGTCAAGAGGGGACGTAGGGTTTTCATAACATGTCGATGACTTGTTCCAATTGCATGCCGCGCGAACCCTTGATGAGGATGCAGTGTTGCCGCAACGGATTATCTTTCAAATAAGTCAAAAAGGCTTTGGTCGATTCGAAATTCTTGAACGTTTTGGGCGTTTGCACTTTGGCGAAGTGCGGTCCGATAAGGAATACGTTGTCGGCCCGCTGTTCTTTCAACAGGTCGATGATTTTCTGATGCTCCGGATCGGCGAATTTCCCCAATTCCATCATGTCGCCGAGGATAAAGGCTTTGGCGTGGGGCGTGCGCATCTCGAAGAAGCTTTCCAGCGAGAGCAGCATGCTTGACGGATTGGCGTTGTAGGCATCGGCCACGACGATGTTTTCCCGCGTCTGGATGATTTGCGAGCGCATGTTCTGCGGCGTATAGCTTTCGATGCCTTGTTTGATTTCCTTGTCGTTGAGCCCGAAATAACGGCCCGTACAGGCCGCGGCCGCCACGTTGTCGAGATTGAAGGCACCTATGAGGCGCGTCGCGATTTCCGTGATGTTAGGCGCGGAAGAAGGTCCGGATAGTTTGGCGTGCAAGTAGATGTGCTCGGTGTTCAGGTTTTCCAACTGCGTATAGTAGTTGGATTTGCAACCGTAAAGGAAGCGTTCCGCCGCCGCGGATTGTTTGAGCAGCAACGGGTTGTTGGCGTTGACGAACAATTTGCCGTTCGTGCGTTCGATGAAACGGTAGAGCGCGGTTTTGGTTTCCACGATGCGGTCGAACGATTCAAAACCGGCCAAATGCGCCGTGCCGATATTGGTGATCAAACCGAACGTGGGCATGCAAATGCGGCATAAATCCGCGATTTCGCCGGGATGGTTGGCGCCCATTTCGATGATCGCGATTTCCGTATTGGCCGGAATGGAAAGAATGGACAGCGGTACGCCGATGTGGTTGTTGAGGTTGCCTTCGGTCGCAAACGTGCGGAAACGCACCGAGAGGACGGCGCGCATGAGTTCTTTGGTCGTTGTCTTGCCGTTCGTACCCGTAATGCCGATAAACGGAATGAAAAGGTCGCGCCGGTAGAGGCGTGCCGTCTCCTGCAGGCAGGCGAGTACGTTTTCCACAAGAATATATTGCGGTCCTTTCGCGTATTTGGCTTCATCGACGATGGCGTAGGCGCAGCCTTTTTCGAGGGCTTCCGCGGCTAACGTGTTGGCGTTGAACTTATCGCCTTTTAACGCGAAAAACAGACTGTCGGGTATGATGTTGCGGGTATCCGTACATACTTTCCGATGTTTGCGGAATAGTTTATAGACTTCCGATGCGGAACTGAATGCTTTCATTCTTAATTGTTTAATTTAAAATCAAACTTGGGCTAAGGTCATGCTAATATACTCAAAATTAGTATATGAAACTGCTGCCGCCTAAAAATTCCCTTAGAATGGAGGTCGGCGGTATTTCCTTTTCCGAAATGTGGCAGAAGAACGACAGGAATTTAAGCAACGAAGTCGCCGCGGCGTATTCGGGACAGGCTTCCGGCACATCGCGCAACAACGGTTCGGCGTAGGATTTGAGCACGCAGAGTTCAAACAGCAGGGCCGAATTGAACATGATGTCGGCGTTTTCCTGATAGGGAAAGATGTTCTTGTTTTCGCCCCGTCTGACACTTTCCCAGCGGCGAAGCGTGTCCAAAGCCGAATTGCCGCGGAAGTTGTTGTCTCGCACGATTCTCCGTATCAGACGGTTGTCGGTGCTTCGAATCGGATTTTGCGTGTCGATGGCGATATGGGTCAGGGCCGAAACGAAAATCTTGAAGATGTATTTCGGGTCGATGCCGGCCGAGAGTTGCGGATTCAGCCCGTGTATGCCTTCCACGATAAGGACGGTCTGGGGCGTCATGCGGATTTGTTTCAGCCCCCATTTCCGGCTTCCGCTGATAAAGTCGAAGACGGGCATCTCTACGGTCTGCTCCGTTTCCACGTCGAGCAGTTCATTGAGTTGTTGCGTGAAAAACGGGATGTCCACGGCCCCGATGCTTTCGAAGTCGTAGTCGCCGTTTTCGTCGCGCGGCGTATGGTCGCGGTCCACGAAATAGTCGTCCATCGAAATTTCGGCCGTCTTGTAACCCAGCACTTGCAGTTGGATGGACAGCCGTTTGGAAAAGGTCGTTTTTCCGGACGAAGAGGGGCCGCTGATAAGGATGAGCCGGCAGTCTGGCCGTTTGGCGATTTCGTCGGCGATGTGGGCGATTTTCTTCTCTTGCAGGGCTTCCGAAATCTTGATAAGACGCCCGGGGCCTTGTTCCTGCACTTCCTTGTTGAGATAGCCCACGTAGGGTACGCCCATGATTTCCAACCAGTCTTTGTGCTCCTGAAAGATGCGGAACAGTTTGGTGCCGCCTTCGCTCCGTTCCCGGATGTAGTTTTTCAAAACGAGCTGTCGGTTTTTCGTCAGTTCCTCAATGTGGTCGGGCCAAACGATGATCAACCCTTGGAAGTAACGGTCGATGTCGAAGGTTTTCAAATAGCCGGTCGAAGGAACGAGCCCGCCGTAGAAATAGTTCGGCTCCCCGTCTAAATAATAGACGGAGGAATAAGCCTGTTGCCTGGTTTCGAACAACATGGCCTTGGCCGGATAATTCCGTTCACGGAACAGCGTGACGGCTTCTTGCGACGGGATTTCCTGATGTTCGAACGGCAGGTCGGCGCGGACGATTTCCTGCATGCGTTGTTTGAGGGTCGTCACGATGCTGAGCGGTATCGTGCGTTCGAGGTTCGCGGCGGATTCGTCTTGGCTTCCGCCGGCCAGGTGTTCCAGTCCGTCCAGTTCGCAGTAATAGCCGATGGGCAACGAATGTTCCACGCGCAACGCCAGTTGCGGATAGCAGTCCCGTACGGCTTTGCCTAAGACGAAAATCAGCGAGCGCATGTACATGCGGTAACCGTCCGCATCGTGGATGTCGATGAACCGGATGCTCTTGGGATTGTAAAGTTCGTAGTCCAGTTCCCGGATGCGGTTGTTGACCGTCGCCCCCAGGATGTCGTCCTGAAGTTTTATCTGTTGGTCTTCGGCTATTTCTTTCAGCGTTATCCCGCGGGGGTATTCCTTGCTGATATTGGTGTTTTCGCAGCGGATGCGGATTTTCGTATTCATGGTTTCGGTTATATTCTGTAAATGATTTTCAGATTGTCAACAGCGGGGCCAGATAGCGGCCTGTGTAACTTTTTTTGATTTTGGCGATTTCTTCGGGACGGCCTTCGGCTACGATTTGTCCGCCATTCCGTCCGCCTTCCGGCCCTATGTCGATGATATGGTCGGCGCATTTGATCACGTCGAGGTTGTGCTCCACCACCAAAACGGTATTGCCTTGATCGACGAGCCGTTGCAATACTTGGAGCAGGGCGCGGATGTCTTCGAAATGCAGGCCGGTCGTCGGTTCGTCCAGAATGTACAGCGTTTTTCCCGTGCTTTTGCGTGCCAGTTCGGCCGCCAGTTTGATGCGTTGGGCTTCTCCGCCTGAAAGTGTCGTCGAAGGCTGCCCCAGGGCGACGTAGCCCAGTCCCACTTCGTCCAAGGCTTTGATCCGGGTCAGGATATGCGGAATGTTCTCGAAAAATTCCACGGCCTGTGCGATGCTCATATTCAGCACGTCGTTGATGGACTTGCCTTTGTAGCGTATTTCCAACGTCTCTCGGTTATAGCGCTTGCCGTGGCATTCCTCGCAGGTTACGTAAACGTCGGGCAGAAAGTTCATCTCGATGGTTTCCACCCCCGCGCCGCCGCAACGTTCGCAACGGCCGCCGCGGATGTTGAACGAAAACCGTCCGGCCTTGTAGCCGCGGATTTTGGCTTCCGGCAGGCTGGCGAACAACTTGCGGATATCTTCGAATACGCCGACATAAGTCGCCGGGTTGGAGCGCGGCGTGCGGCCGATAGGCGATTGATCCACTTCTATGACCTTGTCGATATGTTCCAGGCCGAGGATCTCGCCGTAGGGGAGCGGTTGTACCGAAGAACGGTAGAAATGACGGCTCAGCACGGGCAGCAGCGTCTGGCTCACGAGCGAGGATTTGCCACTGCCCGAAACGCCGGTGACGCACGTGAACGTCTGCAACGGCAGGCGGAAATGCACGTGCTTGAGGTTATGGCCGACGGCGTCGGTCAGTTCGAGGAAAGCCCCGCTTCCCGGTCGCCTTTGAACCGGTATTTCGATTTGGCGTTTGCCGTTCAGGTAGTCGGCCGTCAGAGAATCCTGTTTCAGAAATTCTTCCAGACGGCCCTGCGCCATGATTTTGCCGCCCTTGACACCGGCGCCGGGTCCGATGTCCACGATATAGTCGGCCGCCCGCATCATTTCTTCGTCGTGCTCGACGACCAGCACCGTATTGCCCATGTCGCGCAGTTTCTGCAAAGAATGTATCAATTTCAGGTTGTCGCGCTGGTGCAGGCCGATGCTTGGCTCGTCCAAAATATACAATACGTTCACCAGGTGGGAACCGATTTGCGTCGCCAGACGGATGCGCTGGCTTTCACCGCCGGAGAGGCCGGTCGATTCGCGGTTGAGGCTCAGGTAGCCTATGCCCACGTCCAGCAGAAAGCGGATGCGGTGGTTGATTTCGCGTAGGATTTCGTGCCCGATTTGCTGTTGCCAAGGCGCGAGTTTGCTTTCGATATGTCCCGTCCATTCCGCCAGTTCTTCCAGGCTCATGGCGGCGAGTTCGGCGATGTTCCTGCCGTCTATGCGGTAATGCAGGGCCATGGGGTGCAGGCGGGTGCCGCCGCAATGCCGGCAGGTCTTTTTCGTCATGAACTGTTCCGCCCAGCGTTGCAGTGTCGGAATGTTCCCGTTCTGTGCCAACTGCGCGATATACCAAAACAGGCCTTTGATTTCGGCATCGGATTTGGACTTGGTTTTGGCGGCGGCTTCGTCCGGTGGAGTGGCCGCGCCCGGAACGCCGGTCTCGTTTTCCGTCTCGGCCAGGCGGGCGCGCCAGGCCGGACTGCCGTAAATCAGCGTATCCACGGCTTCTTGCGGCCAGGAAGCGAGCGATTGGTCTTCGTTCAACTTGAATTGCTTCACAATCAGGCGTAATTCGGATTTTATCCAATCCATGCCGAGATGTTCGCTTTTCCACGAAGCGTCTTCGTTGTCGCTGATCAGGCGAATGGCACCCTGTTTCAGGCTTTTCGCCGGATCGGGGATCAGGCGGTCGGGATCAGGTTGCCATTCGATGCCCAGCCCCTTACAGTGCGGGCATGCGCCGTAAGGCGAATTGAAAGAAAACGTGTTAGGTTCAGGTTCGGGGTAGGAGATGCCGGAGGTCGGACACATGAGATTCTTGCTGTAGTGCACGGCGCTTCGGTCTTTAGGGTCGTAAACCATGAGCGATCCTTTACCCTGTTTGAGGGCGGTACGGACACTGGTTTTCAAGCGTTTTTCCGTTTTTTCGGAAGGCGTGACCCGGTCTATGACCAATTCGATGTCGTGTACCTTGTAGCGATCCAAGTGCATGCCGAACGTCAGGTCGGTCAGTTCGCCGTCCACACGCACTTTGAGAAAACCTTGCTTGCGCACGGATTCAAACAACTCGCGGTAGTGGCCTTTGCGGCCGTTCACCAAGGGCGAGAGAATCAGGATGTCGTGTCCCGCATACTTTTCAGTCAGCAGTTGCAGAATCTGGTCTTCGGTATATTTGACCATCTTCTCGCCGGTCACGTACGAATAAGCTTCGCCTATGCGTGCGTACAGCAGGCGGAGGAAATCGTAGATTTCGGTAATCGTGCCGACGGTGGAGCGCGGGTTCTTGTTCGTCGTTTTCTGCTCTATCGCGATAACGGGGCTGAGGCCGTCTATTTTGTCCACGTTCGGCCGCTCCAGGTGGCCTATGAACTGGCGGGCGTAGGCCGAAAACGTTTCCATATAGCGTCTTTGCCCCTCGGCATAAATCGTGTCGAAGGCCAATGATGACTTGCCGCTGCCGCTCAGGCCGGTCAGCACAATCAATGATTCGTGCGGCAGATGCAGGTCAAGGTCTTTGAGGTTGTGCTCGCGCGCCCCCCATATATCCAGCGTCTTGTTTTCCATGTGCTTCTTTGCGGACTTTCTCTTTTAACTGATTTTTGCCCAAAAGTTTTCCCGTTTCCGGTGGCGGACTTCCAAGGCCAAAGGTAAGTTTTTTTCCGATGCCAATGTCGGATCGTCCGCCAGAATTTCCATGGCGGCGGCGCGGGCGGCTTGCACGATGGGGGCGTCTTCCACCAAATCGGCGATACGCAACTCCAATACGCCGCTCTGTTGCGTGCCTTGCAGATCGCCGGGGCCGCGCAACTGCAGGTCGGCTTCGGCGATTTTGAAACCGTCTTGCGTGTCCACCATCGTCTGTATGCGTTTTTTCGCATCGGCACTCAGTTTGTCGGCCGTCATGAGCAGGCAGTACGATTGTTCGGCTCCGCGCCCCACGCGGCCGCGGAGCTGGTGCAGTTGCGCGAGTCCGAACCTTTCGCTGTTTTCGATGACCATGACGCTGGCGTTGGGCACATCCACGCCCACCTCTATAACGGTCGTCGAAACCATAATCTGCGTTTCTCCTTTGATGAAGCGTTGCATTTCGTAGGCCTTGACGTCGGGTTTCATTTGGCCGTGGACGATGCTCACGGCGTATTCCGGCAACGGAAAAGCGCGCGAAATCGATTCGTAGCCATCCATGAGGTCTTTCAAATCCAGATTTTCGGACTCCTTGATGAGCGGATAGACCACGTAAATCTGTCGTCCCTTGCGGATTTCTTCTTTCATGAACGCAAAGACGCGCAGGCGTGCGCTGTCGGTAAAATGTACGGTCTGTATCGGCTTGCGGTTGGGTGGCAGTTCGTCTATGATGGACGTGTCCAAATCGCCGTAGAGCGTCATGCCCAGCGTGCGCGGAATGGGCGTGGCCGTCATGACCAGGACGTGCGGCGGCTTGCTGTTCTTGGCCCAAAGTTTGGCGCGTTGCGCCACGCCGAACCGGTGCTGTTCGTCTATGACCGCCAGCCCCAGGTTTTTGAATACGACCTCGTCTTCCAGCAACGCATGGGTGCCGATCAGGATTTGAATGTCGCCCTGCGCCAACGCCAAGAGCAACGGTTTTCGTTCGGCTTTCGGCGTGGCGCCGCAGAGCAGGGCCGCCCGGACGGGCAGACCTTTCAGGAATTTCAGGAAACTTTGGTGGTGTTGGCGCGCCAGGATTTCGGTCGGTGCCATGAGGCAGGCTTGAAAGCCGTTGTCTATCGCCAGCAACATGACCATGAGCGCGACCATCGTCTTGCCGCTCCCGACGTCGCCTTGCAGCAGCCGGTTCATTTGCAGGCCGGTTTTGGTGTCCTGCCGGATTTCCCGGATAACGCGCTTTTGCGCGCCCGTCAGTTCGAACGGCAGGTTGTGGTTGAAGAAATGCAGGAATTGTTCGCCCACGTCCGCGAAAACAAATCCGGCCTGTTGTTTTTTCGCGAGTTTGTTTTGCAGAATGTTGATTTGAAGCAGGAATAATTCTTCGAATTTGCAGCGAATCCGGGCGTTCTGC
Organism: uncultured Bacteroidales bacterium; assembly: GCA_910586395.1. Taxonomy (GTDB): domain Bacteria; phylum Bacteroidota; class Bacteroidia; order Bacteroidales; family P3; genus CAMXAS01. The sequence continues at coordinate 18,312 of CAJUFX010000013.1, read as the reverse complement.
CATTGTTGGGGCGACGTGGGGAAGTGCATTTCCCGCAGGGCTTCTTCCCGCGGCAACAGGCGGTATTTTTCAAGTACCGTTTTAGGCAGGACTTCCGGGATGGATCCCGCTCCGGAAATGAACAATTGGCGCGTCATCTGCGCCAGGCTCTTGACGGTCACGCCCTTTTTCTTCATCGTCTCGGTCGTCGAATAGACCGGTTCCAAGGCCGAAGCCGGAGCGGCCGGCGGATTGAGGTCGGCGTTCGGCGGCAGAATCTCTACGTCCGGATGGGCGAGCGAAAATTGATGCTGGTACAGGTTGGGTTTTCCGAAAGCCGAAATCCATTGCCCGACTTTGAGTTTGTCCTTTATCCATTTGAGGCCGGAAAACCAGATGAGGTCGATATGGCCGGTGTCGTCGTGCAGGCTCGCCACGAGGCGTTTTTGTCGGCCGCCTCCTTTCTCGCTCAGCCCCACGATGCGGCCGCGCACCGTGATATAGGTTTGGTCGTCTTGAATCCGCGCGATTTTGACGATGTTGTTTTTGTTGATGTAGCGGAAAGGGAAGTAGTATAATAAATCCTCGAACGTATGGATATGCGCCTCCTGTCGCAGGATCTGCGCCCGGGCGGGGCCGACCCCCTTGAGGTATTCGATGTTCGTGGATAAAAAATCGTACATGGCGTATTCCGGCTCGAAGCCTTAACCGCAAATGTAATAAAAAAACAGGAGATCGGGTAGAAAAAAAGCCGTCCGAAATTTCGGACGGCTTTTCTGCAGATGGCGATCCGCCATCAGTAGGTCGTCATCTTAGTACGACCACAAATCTTGCTCTATTTCGAACAGCATATTTTCGATGCGTTTGGCTTCCAGCATAACTTGAATGCCCTGGGCATATTGGGAAATGCTACGGTCCTGTTGGTTGTCGATTTTCGTGATGTAACTTTCGAAAAAGCGGCTCCAAGCAAATACGTCGTCGTAAGAAGGACGCATCGCGCTGTTGTGGCGGTTGAACGATTCCGTCTTGGCGAACAACGGCCGCAGGTAATCGTAATACAGCCAAAAGAGCGTTTGCGTACCTTTGAATTCGCCCGTACTTTCATCAAATTGCTGGATGACGGGTGCCAGCCCCAAGATGCGGATATCCCTTATCGAACGTTGTTTATCAATAAACCAATCTTCCTTGATGCGGATCATCTTGACGTTCTCCACGCGGAAGGACGACGTGTCGTACGTCGTGTAGAATGTACCGGGATTGTCCAAGTCTTCTTTTTCCAATTCGGTGATGGACGTATTCTGGCGTATGAACTCCTCATACGTCAGCTGTTTCGTGAAGTCGTCCGTAATCGGGTCGAACGCGACGATCGTACCGTCTTCCATGCCTTGGATAATCAGGCTCATCAAACTGATTCGGTCTTGAACCGGATAGATGGGATAATAGAAATACTGGTTCATTTTGAGACGGAAATCCACCATGCGCCAAACGCGGTTCTTGATATAGACATCCGCTTCCCTCACATATACGTAAGGACGCGGGAGGCGGTCTTTGGTATTTTCCTTCTCAAAAAAGTTATCGCGCGGCGGGGTGTCTTCCAAAACCTGTGCCTTGGAAATTTCGTGCGGGGCCAACGTCAAAACGAAAGCCGCCAACAGGCTGAGCACTGTGATCCTTTTCATATCGCGTTCGTTGTTTTTATTTACTTAATCGTTAAAATCATGTCACCCAAAGACCGGTTGCCGTCCGGCATTTGTGCTACAATATCCTGAATGAATATCTTGTCGCCGCGTTTGCAGCGCTGGATGTTCTGCACCATGTCGTCCGTGAAGCGGTTGCTGTTCGAACGCATGACGTTCGTCAGTTCCTGGCCTTTGGAAATCTGCAGACTGAAAGAGCCGATCCGGATCGACAACTGGAATTCGAAGTCTTTCATGCTGACAAGCAGACCGCCGGCATTGGCCAACGTATTCTTGTCGATGTTTTTTACTCCTTCGGCCTGACCGTTGATGCGCGCTACCGGGTCGGGGACACGCTTCACGCGGTAGGTCTGACTGCCCATCAACTGTTCTTTACCGTTTTCAACGGCATAGACGCTGATGACCGCCTGTACGCCGGGTTTGGTTACGCGGGCGATGTATTTGCCGGCTTTTTCCTTGGTCAGCGTGCCGTTCGTCATCGTCACTTTCGTATTGGCGTCGGCGATGCCGGCCGCCAAGGCGGAAATCGGGTTATCTACGCCCACATACAATACGTTCATGGCGTCGGCCGATACGGTGGCCGTCGGTTCCGCTACGATATACGACATGGAGAACGGATATTCCTTGATACCGTAAGCGGCCGGCACCGCAATCATGCCGCTGACTTTCTGTTCGCCTATCGTTGTCGCCGCCCGTTTGAACTTGACGACGCCATTCTCTCCCTTATAGGTCGTGCCGCCAATCGTGGCCGACAGTTCGGATTTTGAGTCGTAGGCCGCCACGAAGATTTCCGCTTCGAACTGTTGCCCCACCATAACATAGTTGGATTTGGCAATGGCGCGCGCTTCAATTTGGTCAAACTTGAAGTCGTTGTCGCTGATGCCGGCATAAAGTTGCGAAACGACGTTGAATTCGGCGTTTAGGACTTCGGAATAGAATTTGTTGAGCATGGCCAAGTCCGCCACAACGATCATGTGGTAGAAATGTTCCATTTCCCAACTTACCTCATATTCTTTATCGGTACGTAACGCGTCCAGCGGCACTTTCGTCGAGTCCGCGCCGAGGATTTCATGCATGTCGTTCCGGAATGCCGTCAGTTTCTGTTTCAAAACATGGGCTTCGCCGGCCGAACCGTCTTCGCTTTCACCGATAAAGTAGTGCGTCGGATCATCGAAATTATCCTGGCGTTGGATGTCATAGGCGGTCAATGTGGCGGCAACTTCCATCGGGACGTGTTCGCAGGCGGCGATCAGGCCCGTTTTCACTTCGTCCAGATAGCTGCGCATTTCTTCGCACTTTTGCTTCACGATTTGCGCCTTGTCCCATGCATCCTGCGTCTTGGCCGGATTGACGACATAGGCGTTCTGCATCATATCGTAGGCGGAAGTCACTTTCTTGCCGATGTTGACAATCGTTTCTTCCATCGCGTTGTTCACGACGAGAAAGGATTTCAGTACGTCTGTCGAAACGTTAAGAGCCAATAACGCCGTATAGACCAGGTACATCATCCCGATCATTTTCTGACGTGGCGTCTCGTTCTGTCCACTCATAGACTCGTGCCCCTTATTTGTTGTTTACCGTCGATAACGCCCCCAGCATTTTGCCGTACATGGCATTGAGCGCCGCTACCTTTTGCGATAATTCGTTAATCTCCGTTTTGTACCTCTGTGCGTCTTCCAGCGAACTGCTCAGGTTCTCCATGATCACGTTCATGTTGTCCTGCAATTTACGCGTGTCTTCCATCTGTTTCGTGGAGACTTGCATCTGATTGGCGTAAAAGTCGTTGAGTTTGACGAGCTGGTCGGTCATCTTTTGCAGCTCACCGGCGTACTGGTCGTTGGCGCTTACAACGTTCGTCACGTTGTTGATAGCCGTTGTCGTTTGAGCCAACTTGGCCAGTCCGTCTCCCAGTTTGTCGAACATTTCCGACGTGATATTGGCCTTCTCGAACATCTCATCGATTTTGGCCGAAAACGGATTCGAGGAGCCGCCTCCGCCTCTCGCCGGGCTTTCCGTCGCAGGTTCGGCGCCTTCGCGCAGTTCGGGATAAACTTTCGTCCAATCTATTTCCTTGTGAGGCGGTTCAAATACCGAAAAGAAAAAGATGATGGCCTCGATACTCATGCCGACGATCAACATGAGGTTGGCCCCCGGATAGTGGTTGATTTTAAACAAAGCGCCGACAATAACAATGGAAGCCCCCCAACCATAGAGGTACGCCATGAATGTTTTATACGCCTTGCTCTCGACGATTTTCGCTATTCCCATGATTCTACGTTAACGGATTTTGAAGTGATACGTGCTTATTTTGATTTTTAATATACGTTGGATCCCGACGTGTTGCCGGCGTTTTTGCCACGTCCCAGATAGGACTGGACGCAACGGAAGCCGACATACGATTTGCAGGAGTCCTGATATTCGAAGGCCCGGTATTGGATTTTGGCCAATTCGGCGAAATCTTTGAACGAACCGCCCTTGATGACTTTACGTTTCAGACCGACGCCGTCTTCATCAGCCGCATCGTAAGTAAATACGGGGTTGAAGTCGTGAACGTTGGCGATGGATTCGTCGTAAGCGTCGATGCACCATTCGGAAACATTGCCCATCATGTCGTACAATCCCCAGTCGTTGGGCGAATAATGGCCTACGATACAGGGATAGAGCGAGCCGTCGAGCGTATAGTTGCCGCGTCCGGGTTTGAAGTTGCCCAAAACGCAACCGTTGATGTTGCGGGCATAAGGCCCACCCCACGGATACGGATTTTCGCTCAGGCCACCGCGTGCCGCGTATTCCCATTCGGCTTCGGTCGGCAGGCGGAACGACTGGGCGTTCGGATATCCTTTGGCACTCAGCCCGGCGTTGTACATGCGGCTTCTCCAGACGCAGAAGGCGTTGGCCTGCTTCCAATTGACGCCCACAACGGGATAGTGGTCGTACATGGGGCTGCTGAAGTAGTTGGCCACCATCGGTTCGTTGTACGAATACGACCAGTCGAAAATCCAACAGAGCGTATCGGGATAGACGTTCACGATATGTTTTCTGACGAAACGCTGGCGCGAAAGCATGCTTTGCGGACGACTGACGAACGACCCGTAATAGATGTCCGGATCCGGCGTAACTTCGGAAAAATCGTTGCTTTTACGCGCGGCACCTTCGTAATCGTATGTATAATAGACGTAATTCAACTTGCGGACGTCCACTTCCTTGCGATGTTCGAAGCGTTCCTCCACGGGCAGATAGAAGTCGGCCAAGGCTTCGTCGTTTTCCATACCGGGTTTGAGTTTGGTGCGCCAGTTGATGGCCGGTTCGGTTTCGCTTTCCTCATCGGTGGATTCTATAAGGAATTCCGGGTACGTTTCGCCCAACATCCGTCTCATGATCGAGTCGGAAACATATTGTACGAATTGGCGGTACTCGTTATTCGTGATTTCGGTCTCGTCCATATAGAAAGCCGAAATACTGACTCTTCTGGCATTGAGCAACTGATAGGACGGGTCGTTGCTGCCCGTGCCGCGCATAAAACTGCCGCCGGGAATGTAAACCATGCCGAAAGGAGTAGGCTGTTCAAAACTCGCCCGTCCCGGCAGACCGACCAATTCACCGTTGGTTCCGCCGCCGCAGCCGAACATCAGGAACAAACCGATCAGCAGGAGGGTCGTGTTCCGGATGTCTAACAAACTCTTCAGGTTTTTCATAGGTATGTGAAGGTATTAAAATTACAAATTAAAGGTATCGCGCGTTTTTATATTCGGTATTGACCTTGTCCGCGTCCAGACTGAAACAGTATTTGACAAATACTTCAAGGCTCCCACCCATGGCGGAGGCTTTGATCAGCCGGGTTGTGGCAATATCATATGCCAATCCGATACGGAATTTCGAAATATTGACGCCGGCCAACACCGAAACCGCATCCATGCGGAACGAAAGGCCGGTCCAAAACAACCGGTTGAATGTCGCCAAGGCGCTCAAACTCCAATCTACAGCCTTGAAGTCGGTCTGCAGGAAGCCGGTGGCGGTGAACTGGACTTTCGGCAACGAGGGGAAGCCGAAATTGTAACCGCCGTTTACGGTAACGAGCGGGCATTGGATACGGTAGCCCAAATCTTCGTTATGTTGCGGAATGATACGGCTGACCGACACACCGACAAAATAATCGCGGGACCCTTGCAGGTAGGCGCCGACCGAGACATCGCCGAAAAAGGCGCTCTCGTCGCCTTTGCCGTCCAACACCGGATCGCCGGACGTTTCGGGTTTGAAATTGCTGTATTTGGCTTTTTTGTTCAGGAACGCGCCCTGAACACCCAGACCGATCTTTCCGAAGGAAGTCTGCAAGTGGTAGGCGTATCCGAATTTGAACGTAATGTCGCTGAAATAACCGATGTTGTCCGACATGATTTCCATGCTCAACGCGCCTTTGAGCACTTTGACGGGCGCGTCCGCCAAAACAAGGATGTTCCACGGGGATACCCGGGTCTTGTCTTCGCCCGTGCCGTCGTAAATATTGCCCCATTGTTGCCTGTATAGCGCGGATGCGCACAGACCGTTGGAAAGGCCTGCGAAACCCGGATTATAAGACAGTGTATTGAGCATATATTGTGTAAATTGCACGTTCTGTTGCGCCTGTAATCCGACAAAACAACCGATCGCCCACCAAAGGCAACCGCCCAAAACGAATACAAAGGCGCGTTTCTTCATATCATAAAAAACTGAATCCTTGTATCTTTATCGCGGAATGATACAAAGAATCATAAGGCGTATAACGCCGGTTTAACGCGCAAAGTTAGGAAAAATTCGGATTATTTTCAAGTTTCAAGCAAAAGGGCGGCTCCGCACGAGCCGCCCTTTCATATCGGAATAGGTTGAAAAACGGAAAGACGCTATTTTTTCTCTTCGTTCAGGCACAGGCCTATCAAAGTCGTCATTTGTTCGGCGTCGGACAAATCCACTTTGTTGTTCGCGAAATATTGTTCGATGAAAGCCGCGCTTTTGGGGAAGGATTTCAGCAGGTTCTTTTTTGTGAGCGGGATGATTTTCATGTCTTTCATGAGAAAAAGTCGGGTGTTGACCGTCAGCGTGGAATTGGGGCCGAACGAACTCCGGTCAAGGCCAGCGCCCGCCCCGGAAGAGGCATAGGCGGTCGAGCCGCCGTCGGCCGTGGAACCTTGGGATACGGCCGAGCCGGCGTCAAAACTCGTCAGGTTGCTGATGGAGGCCGTATTGCCGCCCGTGCCGTAAGCGCCGGTCTTTTTTTCCGTGCTGGATACCTTGCGCGAGGAAAGCAGCGAGACGCGGTCGTCGATGAGGATTTCCGCCAGTGTGTTGCCGACCGGCATGAACGTCATGTCGGCGATGGAGACCATCATGATGTCGGGCATGTTCGAGACGCTTAAAATTTCAGTTTCACCTTTGGCGTTCTTTTGTTTGAACAGCAGTTGCTGGCTGTAGCAGTTGTAATTCATCTCGGCTTGGCTGCGTTGGCCGTTACGGAACAGTACGGTGCCGTCCGTAAAAGTCGGGTGTACGAATACGATGCTGTCCTGCTCTTCTTGAGTCAGTCTCTTAAGGCTGCCGTCCCGCAATGTGATGGAAGCCTGCCCGTGCAGTCCGGCCATGAGGCCGCAGAAAGCCAGGGCGAAAAAAAAGATTCTTTTCATGGTTATGAGTTTTTGTTTAGTTATAGACCAACAGCGTTTGGGTCGCGGGATCCCAGCGGGTAGAATAAATATGTAGCGGATTGGGCCGGTGCCCTTTCTCCGGAAAGCCGGTCAGGATGCTGTACACGGTGCCGCAACCCGATCCGCAATCCTTGCAGTCCCGGCATCCTTCGCAGGTCAGGTTCAGATCCCGGGGACGGTAGGTTACTTGGCATCCGTATTCGTAGTCGTTGGGGCAGGCCAGATCATAGGCCAGATAGTCGGTCTCGGTAAAGTGATAGACAACGATGCCGGCGTAGCCGTAATTCGGGAAGGTCTTATGGTTGCCGACCGGTCCGAGTTCATTGTCCATGCCGTAAGGGTAGATCCGCAGTTGTACGGGCGGAACAGGTACCTTTCGGAATTCGTCCGGGCCGGGGCAGGCGCAGAACAAGACGGCGGCAACGGAAATCAACCCGATAGAAAGGCTGCACCGGACGGTCGGACGGGAAAATAAACCATTCATGATTCCCCAAAGTTAGATAAAAACCGAGAGATTCGCAAATTCAAAAAAAAAGCGTACCTTTGTCCCGTTGTTTTATGTATTGGATGCCTCTGCGATGTGTTCGCGGGGGTTTTTTGTTTTTTATTTACAGCGTTATGGCACAGATTAAGTATTACAGCAAGGAGGGTTTGCAAAAACTCAAAGACGAATTGGACCGTCTCGTGAAAGTGGAGCGTCCCAATATCTCCAAGCAGATTGCGGAGGCGCGTGACAAGGGGGATTTGTCGGAGAATGCCGAATATGATGCCGCCAAGGAAGCCCAGGGATTGTGTGAGCTCAAAATCGCGAAATTGCAGCAGGAACTGGCCAACGCGCGGATTTTGGATGAGTCCAAATTGGATACGTCCAAGGTTTTGCTGTTGTCAACGGTGAAAATCAAGAATCTTAAGAACGGCGCGCAGATGTCCTATACGCTTGTGCCGGAAAACGAAGCGGACTTGAAGACCGGCAAGATATCCGTCAGTTCGCCCATCGCGCAAGGCTTGTTGGGTAAGTGTGTCGGCGACAAGGTCGATATTACGGTGCCGGCCGGTACGATTCCGTTCGAGATTACGGAGATTTCGCGATAGGGTTGTCCGAACATAAAAAATACGACGGAGATATGGCCACAGTTTTTTCAAAAATCATTGCCGGCGAGATTCCTTGCTATAAGGTGGGGGAAAACGAACATGCGTTCGCTTTTTTGGATATTTCGCCTATCGCCAAGGGGCATACGTTGGTGGTGCCCAAGCGCGAAGTCGATTATATTTTCGATTTGAGCGACGAGGAACTCGGACATCTGATGGCTTTTGCCAAGCAGGTGTCGAAAGCCTTGATTCAGGTTTGTCCGGCGCCTAAGATCGGGATGAGCGTCATTGGGTTGGAAGTGCCGCACGCGCATATCCATCTCGTACCGATACACGGTGTGAACGATATTGATTTCCGTAAGGAAAAGTTGCGATTGTCCGAGGATGAATTCAAGGCCTTGGCGGCGGCGATTGCCGAAAAGCTGTAGCGGGCTGTCTGTCGGTCGCTTCCTTTACTTGACGCGGTCCGGATGTTGATTGAGAAAGCTCTCCCACGAGGAGGGCTTTTTTTTATGCCCGGCTCCGGCTTTGTGGCCGACGCCGGTGGCGCGCAACTGTTTAATTCCGTCGGGCGCCGGGCAAGCTTGTGCGAGATCTTCGAAACGGTTTTGGAGCGCGTGGCATACGGCCGCGCCCAAGGCATCGCTGGCGTCGAAATGTTTGGGACGGTCACCGCCCAGATTCAGGATCCGGTACAGCATTTGGCATACTTGTTCTTTGGAGGCGTTGCCGTTTCCGGTAATGGATTGTTTGATGCGGAGGGGCGCGTATTCGAAAACCCGGAGTCCGCGGGCCATGGCGGCCGCGATGGCCACGCCTTGGGCGCGTCCGAGTTTGATAAGCGACTGCGGGTTTTTGCCGTAAAAGGGCGATTCAATCGCGAGGGCGTCCGGACGGTGACGGTCGATGAGGCGGTTTACTTCGGCCTGTATGCGGTTGAGCTTGACGAGCGGATCGTCTTCGCGGCGTAAGTCCAGTACGCCCATGTCGATGTAGGTGATGCGGGAACCGCACGCTTCGACGAGTCCGAAGCCCATGAGCAGGGTGCCGGGGTCTATGCCTAAAATGGTTTTGGAGGCGTTGTCGTTACGGTCGATCGGGGTCATGTCCGAATAGGTGTCGTATTTTCGTGCGGTCTGTGCGTCTTCGTTCAAAGTCCGGAAGTCAGCGCGAGTTCGGCCCATTGCAGGTCGATCGGCCGGGTGATTTTAAGGTTGAAGGGGGAGCCTTCGCAAAGATGGATGCGGTCGCCGTCATATTCCAGCACGGTGGCTTCGTCGGTAAAGCGGGTGGCTTTTTCGGTTTCGGGCAAGGCGGCGGCGCGGTCAAAAGCCGCCGACAGCCGCGATAAACGTGCGCATTGCGGTGTCTGTAAACTGCGCAGGCGGTTGCGGTCAATGGGGCGGTTGGCGGCCTCCGTCGTGTCCAAGGTTTCAAGGTATCTGAAGCTTTCTACGGGCGGCAGGGCCGGTACGGCGTTGCCGTACTTGAAAGCGGCCTGCAGGCAGGCTTGCAGAAAGGCTTTGCCTATGAGCGGGCGTACGCCATCGTGTACGGCCACCCAGATGTCATTCGAGGCTTTGGCTGCGGTATTATTATAATGTCGGGTCAGCGCGCCCAGGCCGGCTTGCACGGAGTCAAAGCGTGTCGCTCCGCCGGCCACGGCTTCGAAAAAGGCGCGGTCAAGGTGATGGCGTCCGCATAAGGTCGGCCAACCCGCCAGGTCGGCGGCGGGCAATGCGACAACGCACCGTTCAAACAGGCCGCAGTCGTAAAAACGTTCGAGCGTATGGATCAGAATGGGCTTTCCAGCCAACGGAAGATATTGCTTAGGGTGTGCCGGATCTAAACGCAGGCCTTTGCCGCCGGCGACGATGATGGCCGTGCAAATGTTATTTTTCATGGCAAGGCGTGTGGCGGACCGGTTACAGAATCAACATGGCGTCGCCGAACGTCAGGAATTTGTATTTCTTTTCAACCGCCTCTTCGTAGGCTTTCATAATCAGTTCATAGCCTCCAAAAGCGCAGACCATCATCATCAGTGCCGAGAACGGTTGGTGAAAGTTCGTGATCATGGCGTTGGCCACATGGAAGTCGTAAGGCGGAAAGATGAATTTGTTGGTCCAGCCGTCGTACGATTTAAGGAAACCGTCAATATTGACCGAAGTTTCCATGCCTTTCATGACGGTCGTGCCTACGGCTACGATTTTCTTTTTGTTTTCTTTTGCCTGATTGACGGTGTTTACCGTTTGCTCGGGGATAATCAGGCGTTCCGAATCCACCTTGTGTTTGCTCAGATCTTCGACGTCGATGCTGCGCGTGTTGCCCAAACTGCAGTGCAGGGTCAGGAAAGCCGTATCAATGCCCTTTATTTCCAGGCGTTTCATCAGGCTCTTGCTGAAATGCAGGCCGGCGGTGGGGGCCATGACGGCGCCTTCTTCCGTCGCGTAAACCGTTTGGTAGCGTTCCTCGTCTTCGGGTTCGACGGAGCGCATTTTGAGGATGTGTTCAGGTAGGGGCGTTTCGCCGAGTTTGTAAATCAGGTTCTTGAAGTTTTCGTAAGAACCATCGTATAAAAAGCGCAACGTGCGTCCGCGGGAAGTCGTATTGTCGATGACTTCGGCCACGAGTTCGTCGTTTTCGCCGAAATAGAGTTTGTTGCCGATGCGTATTTTGCGGGCGGGATCGACGAATACGTCCCATAACAGCGATTCGCGGTTGAGTTCATGCAGTAGAAATACGGTAATCTGTGCGCCGGTTTTTTCCTTTTCGCCGCAGAGGCGGGCGGGGAAAACCCGTGTATTGTTCATGACGAACACGTCCCCCTCGTTGAAGTATTTGAGGATGTCTTTGAAGGTCTTGTGTTCAATTTTTTGCTTTTTCCGGTCCACGACCATGAGTTTGCATTCGTCGCGGTCAAGGCACGGTTTGTCGGCAATCAATTCCTTTGGGAGATTATAATTAAACTGTGATAGTTTCATAATCAATGATTTTAGTGGATTTGAACACGCTTCTTTAAAAGTCGGCAAAGATAGTGAAAACTATGAGCAAAAGCAAGTAGTCGTGAGGAACGAGAAGGAATCCTGTTGTGCCGCCTGTCAGACGGTTGGCGCCGCCAGCTCAAGTGGCGAAACGGCGTCCCGTACGTCGAATTCGCCTATGCGTGTGCGGCGGAGGGCGGAAAGGTGGGCGCCGCATCCCAAAAGTTCGCCGAAGTCCCGTGCCAACGAACGGATGTAGGTGCCTTTGCTGCAGACGATGCGGAAATCGACTTCCGGCAACGCAATGCGTGTCAACTCGAATGTATAGACGGTAACGGGCTTGGGCTGCAGTACGACTTCTTTGTCTTTCCGGGCGTATTCATACGCTTTTTTACCGCCGATTTTTACGGCGGAAAAGACGGGCGGCACTTGTTGCTGCGGGCCGCTCAGCCGTTCGGCGGCCGCCTGCAGGTCTCCGGACGACAGGTGCGCGTAAGGGCCTCCGGGTATCGGCTCCGTTTCCAAATCGTAACTCGGGGTTGTGTGCCCCAAAACGAAAGTACCCGTGTATTCTTTTTCTTGGGCTTGGAATTCTTCGATGCGTTTTGTGAATTTGCCGGTACAGACAATCAACAGGCCGGTAGCCAACGGATCCAACGTGCCCGCATGGCCGACCTTGATTTTTTTACCGCATCGGCGTCTGGCCCAAGCCCGCACTTTGCCCACGACGTCGAAAGACGTCCAGGTGTAGGGCTTGTCAAGGAGCAAGACGCATCCGCTCTCCAATTCGTTATTCGGCGTTTCCAAGTCTTTTTTCCAGTTCGTCCAGACGTTTGACGATTTTGTCGAGGTTCTTGAAATGCACCGAGGAGCGGCGGAAAATCTCCACATCGATGGGCGGCGCGCCGAGCAATATCGCCCCTTCTTTGCGGATGGAACCGGGGGCGCCGCTTTGGGCGCCGAGCATGACGCCGTTGGCGATCTGCACGTGGCCGGCCACGCCGACCTGGCCGCCGAACATGCAGTTTTCGCCGATTTTGGTCGATCCGGCGATGCCGACTTGCGAGGCCATGACGGTGTTTTGGCCGACCACGACGTTGTGGCCGATTTGGATCAGGTTGTCCAATTTGACGCCTTTGCGGATGATCGTGGCACCGATCGTGGCCTTGTCCACGCAGGTGTTTGCGCCGATTTCCACATTGTCTTCCAAAACGACATGTCCCGTCTGGGGGATTTTGTCGTAGCTGCCGTTGTTGGGCGCGAAGCCGAAGCCGTCGGCGCCGATGACGGCACCGGCATGGATGACACAGTTTTGCCCGATTTGGTTGCTGGCATATGCTTTGACACCGGCATGCAGGATGGTTCCCGCGCCGATGCGGTTGTGCGCGCCTACATAGCAGTGCGGAAAAATCTTGACGCCGTCGCCGATTTCGCATCCGGCGGCGATGACGGCGAATTCGCCTATATAGACATGTTCGCCTATCTTGGCGGTGGGGTCGATGAATGCCAGCGAAGAAATGCCTTCGGCCGGCATCGTGTGTTCGTTATATAGCGCGAGTAGCTTGGCGAAAGCCTGATAGGCGTTTTCCACGCGGATCAAGGCGGCGGATACGGGGTGTTCCGCCACGAAGTCGGCATTGACCAAAACGGCCGTCGCTTTGGTTTCGTAAATATACGGTGTATATTTAGGGTTGGCCAAAAAACTGAGGCCGCCCGGACAGCCTTCTTCGATTTTGCAAACGGTAAGGATTTCGGCATCGGCATTGCCTTCTACGGTGCCTCCTACGGCTTGTGCGATTTGGGATAGCGTGAATGTCAACATAAGAAGTATTTTACGTCGTGGTTCTTGGCGTTTGTAATCCGTTTGTCGGATGCGGCAGCGGGATTAAGGCTACAAAGATAGTGAAAGGAGAGCGCAGAGACAAGTGGCCGACGGAATAGAAAACGTTTTAGCGAAGCGATGCCATACCCATACGGAATAAGCGGAAAGCATGTTTTTAGATTGTTACGTATGGGTGTGGCTAAATCGCGAACGAAGTGAGCGATAAACGTTTTCTATAAATAAGCACTTGCGCTATGCCGAGCCGCATCCTATCTTATGCCAAGATAGTGAAAGGAGAGCGCAGAGACAAGCGAAAGTGCATTTCCGTTTGAAAGACCGCAACGGGGGTTCGTCAACGCCGGCTTTATAAAAAAGCTTTTTTTTTCGTATCTTTGTAAATCGGCCGGGAGTTCGACGTGCCCGCCGGCTGTTTTGCATTGGCCGGCGGTTTTCGCGGTTCGCGCTGTCGTGTATGGATTTGTATGAATAAAAACAAAATAGTAAACGATCCGGTTTGGGGCTTTATCCAGTTGCCGTCCGAATTGGCGTACGATATCGTCAGTCATCCGTATTTTCAGCGTTTGCGGCGGATTGTCCAAATGGGGCTTTCGTTTCTCGTTTATCCAGGCGCCGTGCATACGCGCTTCAACCATTCGTTGGGGTGCATGCATCTGATGAAAGAGGCTTTGGATACGTTGCAGGCCAAAGGCGTCCGGATCTCCTCCGAGGAAAAAGACGCGGCCTGTGCGGCCATCCTGTTGCACGACATCGGGCATGGCCCCTTATCGCATGTATTGGAACACACGTTGCTGCCGTCGGTTTCGCATGAGACGGTCAGCCGGCTCATCATGCGTCGGCTCAACCGGGAATGGGGCGGCCGCTTGGATATGGCCATGGCCATTTTCAACGGGACTTACGACAAGCCGTTCCTGCATCAGCTTGTTTCGGGACAGTTGGATGTGGATCGGTTGGATTATCTAAACCGGGACAGTTTTTATACGGGCGTTCAGGAAGGCGTGGTCGGGACGGAACGCATCATCAAGATGATGAATGTGCACGAGGGGCAGTTGGTCGTTGAGGAAAAAAGCATCTATTCGCTTGAGAAATTTATCTTGTCGCGCCGCATGATGTTTTGGCAGGTGTATCTGCACAAGACGTCGGTCTGTGCCGAATTGATGCTGGGGCATGCTCTGGACCGGGCACGGTTTTTGTTAATGGAAAACAGGGAGGTGGCGGGCAGTCCGGCTTTGTTGCAGTTGCTGCGCCGGCCGTCCGGGCGGGAGGCGGACGAGACGTTGCTGGCGCCTTTCTCGGAAACGGACGACAGTGACATATGGATGACGCTCAAGGTTTGGACGAAGAGTCCGGACGTCGTTTTGCGGATTCTGTCGCAGAGTTTGCTGAGCCGCCGTCTGTTCAAGTCGGAATTGCGGAATGTCCCGTTCGAGGCGGATTATGTCGATCGGAAAAAGGCGGAAACGCTCGGGAAGATCGAAGACGCGGCTTTGTTGCCTTATTTCTTTTATGAGAAAGGTTTGAGTACGAAGACGTATAAGTACGACACGAAAGAGGATGACGGCATACGCGTGTGGCGCAAGGACGGGCAGGTCGTCGATCTGACGACGGTTTCCGAATTGCTGGACCGGCATTTCGTCATGAAGGCGGATGAGAAACATTTGCTGTGTTGTTTATAAAGTAAGAGACGATATCATAGTAGAAACGAAATAGAATATGGATAGAGTAAGGGTTTTGTGGATAGACGATGAGATTGATTTGCTCAAGCCTCATGTCATGTTTTTGGAAAAGAAAGGTTACGAAGTATTGACGATGAATAACGGCCGGGATGCGATAGACGCGTTGCGGTCGGAAGCCGTCGATATCGTTTTTCTCGACGAGCAGATGCCGGGTATGTCGGGACTGGAAGTGTTGACCGAAATAAAGACGATGTTGCCATCTTTGCCCGTGGTCATGGTCACCAAGAGCGAGGAGGAGCAGATTATGGAAGAGGCCTTGGGGTCGAAAATATCCGATTATCTGATCAAGCCGGTCAATCCGGGGCAAATTATCCTGGCCATCAAGAAACAGTTGGAGGCGCCGCGTCTGGAAGGCGAGAAATCGAGCATGACCTACCAGCAGGAGTTCAGGAGTATAGGCATGGAATTGTCGGCCGGTCTGACTTATCAGGAATGGGAGCGCGTCTATAAGAAGATGACGTATTGGGAATTGGAGTTGCCCAAGGCGGGCGATGCCGGGTTGTTGGAAATTCTGAAAGCCCAGAAGCAGGAAGCCAATCTTTTGTTCTCTAAGTATATAGAGAAGAATTATATCGATTTTATCAACGGACGGAAAGGGGAGAACGATTTTGAAATGTCGCATACGGTTCTGAAACAGAAACTTTTCCCTTTGTTGAGCGACGATGTGCCTGTATTCATGCTCGTTATCGATAACTTGCGTTACGATCATTGGAAAATCATGCAGGGGGTATTGGAACGCTATGTGAAGGTCATCAGCGACTCGACGTATATGAGCATTCTGCCGTCGGTAACGCATTATGCACGCAATAGTTTGTTCGCCGGTCTTTTGCCGTCCGAAATAGAGCGCAAGTATCCGCAGTATTGGGTATCGGAAGACTCCGGCGAGCGCAAGAACCAGCACGAAAAGGAATTGCTGGAAGAGTACATGAAACGTTACGGCAAGGAGCCGCGTGTGACGTTCAACAAGGTGTTGAATCACGGTTATGGTATGAAAATGCTCGATTATCTGCCCCGTATGTTGCAGACGCCGCTCAACGTCATCATTTATAATTTCGTGGACATGCTTTCGCATGCCAGTACGGAGGTGGAACTCTTGCGCGAGATGTCGAGCGAGGAAGAATCGTATCGCTCGCTCGTATTGTCGTGGGTGGAACATTCGCCGCTTGTCGAGTTGTTGAAACATCTCGTGGGACAGCGGGCCATCATCGTCCTGACGACCGACCACGGTTCCATCCGGATCTCGAACCCGGTACGCGTGAAAGGCGATCGCGAAGCCAGCGTGAACCTGCGTTACAAAGTGGGCCGCAATATGGAATTCGATCCCAAACAGGTCTTTTACGTGCGTTATCCGGCCGATATTTTCCTGCCGAAAGTCAGCATGACGGCCTCGTTCATATTTTGCCGGGAAAACGATTTCTTCGTCTATCCCAACAATTACAACCAATATGTCGGCTATTACAAAGATACGATACAGCATGGCGGGATTTCGATGGAGGAAATGATGGTGCCGTTTGCCGTCATGCGGCCGAGATAATTTTTAATCGGAGAAGATGCGGGAACGGATTTTTAACGGCATCGGGCCTGAGGACTTGGCGGATTTGGCCGTTCGGTTGCACGCGTTGTACCCCGAATGGTCCGTTTGGACGTTTTACGGCGAGATGGGCGCGGGCAAGACGACGTTCATTCAAGCGTTTTGCCGTATGTTGGGCGTGGTGGAGCCGGTATTGAGTCCCACATTCTCGATTGTAAACGAGTATGCGCGTGCCGGCGGCGGAGCGGTCTATCATTTCGATTTCTATCGGATCAACCGGTTGGAGGAAGCCTATGACATCGGGTACGAAACGTACTTTTTCAGCGGCGAACCCTGTTTGGTCGAGTGGCCGGAACGCATCGAGCCCCTGCTGGATTTTCCGCATGTGCGCGTCGATGTCGTGGTGGAGGCTGACGGAAGCCGTACGTTCAAGGTCCGTGAAGCGGGAGGCGGGGATGAAAGACCATAAGGGCGAGTCGGAGCGGATAGCGGTCCGGCACGAAGTGATGTCGGTGGCGGGTAATCCGACCGTTTATTATACGATAACGGATAAAACGACCTGCATTCAGATAGGCGAGACCTTGCCGCTGTTGGCGCAGACGGTGTCGTCGGCGGAGAGGCGCGGGCTTCAGGTCGGCTGTTGTTCGGATAGCCGTATCTGGCCGCAAATCTTGCCGTTGTTACGGGAAAGCGGTTTACCGTCGGGCGATGGCGTGCCGACGGTCTGTTTTGAGCCGGGCGAGGCGCATAAGCAGATTTCGCAGGTGATGCAGGGCTGGGAAGCCTTGTTGCGGGCCGGTTTCGACCGACAGGCGATGCTGTTGAACATCGGCGGCGGCGTCGTGGGCGATATGGGCGGTTTTATGGCGGCCACGTACAAGCGCGGTATTCAGTTCATACAGGTGCCGACCTCGCTTTTGGCCATGGTGGATGCTTCTGTAGGTGGCAAGACGGGGGTCGATGTCGGAGAAGTCAAGAATATGGCGGGGCTTTTCGTTCGTCCGCAGGCGGTGTATATCGATCCGCGTTTTCTGCGGACCTTACCGATAGAGGAGTATTATTCGGGGGTGGCGGAGATGGTCAAGATGAAGTTGCTCTTTCATGCGGATGTTGGTTTGAAAGCGTTGGAGGCGATGTTCAATCCCGCTCGTTTGCCCTTGGAGGCCATTGTGGAGGCCGTGGAGGACAAAAAACGCATCGTGACGGTCGATTTCAACGAGGTGGGGCCGCGGCGTTTGCTCAATTTCGGACATACGTTCGGCCATGCGTTCGAAGCGTTGTATATGGCCAAGGGGGAACCGGTGCCGCACGGCCGCGCCGTGGCCTGGGGTATGGTTTATGAACTTTATATGTCGATCGGTATCCGTGGTTTTGATGCGGACTTATTTCGGAAAATCAGGGATTTAGTGACGTATTATTACGGGCGTCCGATGTATGGGCCGGCCGATGGGACGGCCATGGCCGGTTATTTGCGGCAGGATAAGAAAAACGTGGCCGGGGATATCCGGCCGATTCTGCTGACGATGCCCGGCGGCGGCGATTATATGGTCAAGGTGCCGCTGTCCGCCGCCATGGAAATTCTGGAGCATGGAGACGCTGTCTATTCGTTTTAAACCGGGGGCTCTGTCGGGGCGTGTCTTGATACCGGGTTCCAAGAGTATCAGCAACCGCCTGTTGGTCATGGCCTATCTCGCGGGGATGGATTATCATCCCGACAATCTTTCTACGGCCGACGATACCGTGTTGATGCAAAAACTGTTGGGCGAGGTGGCGGCGCAGCGCCC
>CAJUFX010000012.1:80154-83072 GCA_910586395.1 uncultured Bacteroidales bacterium | reverse complement strand
ATAGGCAATGCCATTCAGTTTACTTTTATCTGTGGATGACATCAATCCATCAGAGGAAGTCGTTGCAACCGAATACGTTGTATCTTGCCCCGGAATACCCAAAACCGTTATATCCGATTTGATGACGGATGTCGCATCACAGACATGTCCGCTTCCATCCACCGTTATTTTATACAAACCTGACGATTTTGAAGCGTGAGTCGGGTGGACGTAATTATTCGCATTATCCTCAATACCTTTCAGTTTAAGTTTTTCTTCTGTAGTGAAATTGGCTTGCGAAAGCCCCATACCTTCCTCCTCGTCCACCTTGCCGTCCAGTTCTCCCTGCAAATCGGCGTCCAAATCCGTTTTGGCAACTTTTTCCTTGAACGCCAGTGCGCGGAGGTCGGAAAACCATTTTTTAACAAGCCCGAACAAAACGCCGAGTTTACTGCCGGTAGTCAGTTCGGTGCGGTCGGCGGCCGCAGTGAAGCCGACCACCACTTCATTGGCCTCGCCGTCCACCGAATTGAGTTTCTTCGTGACGCCCAAGGTGTCGGGCAGGCGCGGGTTTTTCGCATCGGCCGCGAGTGCCAGATAGGGGCGGTCGCCCACCTTGCTCAACACGTCGCACACCTCCGCCGTATAGTCGTAGGCGATGGCCTTGTTCTCCCCGTTGCCGTAGGCGCGCGACACCGGCGTGCAGGCCAAGGTCAAAAAGACGGTCGGTTGATTGACCGGCTGCGCCTTGACACGCACGATCTTGACGTATTCTTCGGCGGTGGTTGTTGCCTCGTTTTCAGCGGTCACGGCGGCCGTTTCCGCACCGTCTGAGCCGGTGTCCGTCCCATCGGTCTCGGTGCCCGCGCTGTTTTCAACAGTCTTGCGGCCTTTCAGGGCCACATAGCCCGCATGGAGACGGTAGGCCGGACTGCCCTCCCCGTTACCGTCGGGCACTGTCTCCAATTCGCAGCCCGTGAGGATGCAGGGCGCGTAGGGCGCCACCAACGCCTGCAGAGCCGACAGCGGCTCCGACTGCAACTCTATCAAATCGTCGCCCGCCCATTTGCGAACGCCGTAATCCTGAACATGCTGATTTGACAGGACAAACATGACGGGGGTGTCGTTTTTTTGCGTATATTTGGGTTTTGAAAATAGGATGCGGCATCAGCCTACACCCGATTTTGAAAATTATGCAAAACAAACCTCTCGAGCATCATGAAAAAGTTATTCGCACTTATAGGGTTATTGGTATTGGGGATGGGCAACACGCTCAACGCGCAGGAAGAAGCCGGTGATACGCAGAGCAAATTGGACTCCGTCATTTTACTCGGCATTGACCTCTATACTTTTAATGAAGAGCGTCTCCCCAAAATCAGATTTTCCGCAACCCCAGGTGAAAAATTCGTTATCCATTGGACTTCTAGAGACTTTGATACCGTTCTCGTGGAAAATGAAAATGAAATAGAAGTGGTTCCCAGTATCAAGCGAAGCAATTATTTTAACCTTATCTATCTTTATGCGCTCAATCCGTCCGGACATATTACAAATATACGTATTGACAGCACTTACCGTAATTTGCAACTACGGAATTGTCCCCTTGTAGATACCATCAATGTGGCATACAACAACCTTACCTCTTTGCTCATTTTCAATTGTCCGGCCGTGAAATTTATAGATATCAGCCACAACAAATTAGACGCATTTTGGTTCGGGGATGTCTCCAACGTAACCTACTTAGATTGCAGCCACAACGATATATTGGATATCGATGGAGAAGATTATATTTCATTGGAAACCTTGGATTGCAGTTACAACAGACGCCTAAGAAATCTGTGGCATTCCGACTTCAAGGCCTTGACCAACTTGACCGTCCGCTGCAACGACTCCCTTGAATTTTTAAATGTATCGAATCTGCCGTTACAGCATCTGACTTGCACGGAGAACCCAAAATTATCTCAAATACTCGCAATCAACTGCCGCTTTCAAGCATTGGACGTATCGGGTAACCCCGCCCTGAAAGAATTGAAATGCGATTACAACCAATTGACCGCCCTGACGTTCAATGACTGCCCCGCCTTAACCTCTATCAATTGCAACTATAATAAATTGGATTATATCGATTTAAGCCCATGTAAAAACTTGCAGAATCTATATTGCCGCAATAACCGGCTTTCCTCCTTGGATATCCGCGGACTCGAAAAACTGGAAGTGTTGGAGATTTCCTGTAACCGATTCTCTACCATAGAGATTCCGGAAGACATGAAATTAAGCGGATTGTCATGCGACAGCAACCATATTCCGATATCGACTTTGGTTAATTTATCTCAACACGTTATCAATGACTTGGTTTGTTCACAATTCCTGAACGCCCCGACACTTCAGGTCGGGAATCTCTTGGATTTGAGCGGCGAAACGCATCTCAGCGATTGTAGGTACTGCGAACAATACACTATATTTTTAGACGGGCGGAAAGTGGAAAGCCGATATTCAGACGGAGCAGAAGACCACGACTATGGCTTGTTCACATTCGATAAGGCCGGGAACTATCGCTTGCATTTAAAGTGTGTCTTGGAAGGGGAGAATTATAACGATATTCTATCCGCCTACTACGACCTGACGGTTGTGGATTCGGTCGTGCGACCGCAATTCTCCATCCCCTCCGGTGCCGTGGTTTGGCCCGACACCGCCCTTGTCCTGAGTACGGCGACACCCGACGCCCGCATCTACTATACGACCGACGGCAGCGAGCCGGACGAAACGGCATTGCCCTACACCGTCCCCATCCGCATCACCGAGGCCGTAACCATCAAGGCCATCGCCATTCAGGATACGTTCAAATCCCATATCGCCATTGCGACCTATACCATTGATACCGTGGCGCGGCCAACATTTTCCATTCCTTCTGGAGCCGCGGTTTGGCCCGACACTGTCTTGGT
>CAJUFX010000012.1:78932-80054 GCA_910586395.1 uncultured Bacteroidales bacterium | reverse complement strand
AGGCCATCGCCATTTACAAGACCGTTCAATCGCAGGTCGCCTCGGCATCCTACACCATCGATACCGTGGCAAGGCCAACATTTTCCATTCCTTCTGGAGCCGCGGTTTGGCCCGACACTGTCTTGGTTTTGAGTACGGCGACACCTAACGCCAAGATTTATTATACGATTGATGGCAGCGAACCGGACGAAACAGCGTGGGTGTGCGCCGCCCCCATCCGCATTACCGAGGCCATGACCATCAAGGCCATCGCCATTTACAAGACCGTTCAATCGCAGGTCGCCTCGGCATCCTACACAATGGATACCGTGGCAAGGCCAGTTTTCTCAATAGCATCCGGAAAAATAAAACGAGGCACCACCGTCAGCCTAAGCACAACCATGCCCGACGCCCGCATCATCTATACGACCGATGGTAGCGAACCTGACAACAATGCCCTGGAATATACGGAACCCATCCGCATTAACGAAGCCATAACCTTAAAGGCCATCGCCATTTACAAGACCGTTCCATCGCAGGTCGCCTCGGCATCCTACACCATCGATTCTGTGGCGAATGGACACGATTTAAGGGCTTCCAAGCTTCGTATATACGCCAAAGACCGAACCATCTACTTATCGGAGGCAGTTGGCGAAGTTGAGGTATTTACAATGGACGGCCATTGTGTCTATCGCGGCCATGACACGGCTATTCCCTTCAAACAAATCGGTATCTACATCGTTTCCGCTGCCGGCCGGCGGTGGAAAGTCGCGGTAAGGTAATGCCTCTAATTCTGTGATATTACTCAAAACAAAGGCACAGAATCTGCAAAAGAGGAGTCGAAGAATCCTTGTTTGTGTCAGTTCTGCGCCTTTGCGTTTGGCATAGGAATATGGATTATTAATCGAACGCCCCATACCACAGTGATAATCGCCCAAACAAAACGTCCAATCAGAGTGCTTTGCCTGATAAATCCGCATATACCTCAACATCTCCAGATGCCGTTGTTCTTGTCCATATCAAACGTAAGTTGCCAAAACCAGTGACTGTAACCCTAAAGCCTCTGACAAAACCGTCAAGCTTTGACTTGTCGGCGGCGGACATCAGGCCTGCGGCGGTTGTGGAGGCAACAGCTGTGGACGC
>CAJUFX010000012.1:0-78832 GCA_910586395.1 uncultured Bacteroidales bacterium | reverse complement strand
CGCGCCAATATCACTTGGTGCGTGCGTGTGACCGCTCAACGCAATAGATGGCTTGCCCGTGACGCTATCCCAAGAGTGACTATGCGAGGCTGGAGCCGCGCCAATATCACTTGGTGCGTGCGTGTGACCGCTCAACGCAATAGATGGCTTGTCCGTGACGCTATCCCACGAATGACGATGACCGCTGTCGGCCTTGCTCGCCAACGCGGCATTCACGACCTGGTTCTGTACTGGATTTTTTGACGAGGAACTCAAAACTGAATCCACGAGCACTTTAGTTGCACCGTCAGCAATGCCATCCAGTTTCAATTTATCTGTGGCCGACATCAATCCGTCCAACGAAGTTGTCGCTACGTCATGAGGATGCACCGATAATGCTTTGCCGTCCAGTTCTCCCTGCAAATCGGCGTCCAAATCCGTTTTGGCCACCTTATCCTTGAACGCCAATCCCTTCAAGTCTTTCAACTCATCGAACCACTTGCGGATTTGCCGCATCAAGAGTCCCAGACGGCTACCGCTTTTCAATTCGGGCCGGTCGGGCACAGAGTCCGTCTCCGCGACGGTCTCCGTAAACGTCACCACCACGTCCTTGGCCTCGCCGTCCACCGAATTGAGTTTCTTCCCCAGCCATTTCTTAATCCTGCTTATCAGGACTCCGAGCGTCAGGCCACTCTGCAGGTCTTCAGGGGCGTCTTTTCCTGCATCTTCCGTAAACGTCACCACCACATCCTTGGCCTCGCCGTCCACCGAATTGAGTTTCTTCGTGACGCCGAGCGTGTCGGGCAGGCGCGGGTTGTCCGCATCGGCCGCGAGTGCCAGATAGGGGCGGTCGCCCACCTTGCTCAACACGTCGCACACCTCCGCCGTATAGTCGTAGGCGATGGCCTTGTTCTCCCCGTTGCCGTAGGCGCGCGACACCGGCGTGCAGGCCAAGGTCAAAAAGACGGTCGGCTGGTGAACCGTCTGCGCCTCGACGCGCACGATCTTGACGTATTCTTCGTCCTGACTCGCGGCCGTATCCCCGTTTTCAGCGGTCACGGCCGCCGTTTCCACGCCGGAGCCGGTATCCGTACCATCGGCACCGGCGTCCGTCCCGTCGGTCCCGGTACCCGCGCTGTTTTCAACAGTCTTGCGGCCTTTCAGGGCCACATAGCCCGCATGGAGACGGTAGGCCGGACTGCCCTCCCCGTTACCGTCGGGCACTGTCTCCAATTCGCAGCCCGTGAGGATGCAGGGCGCGTAGGGCGCCACCAACGCCTGCAGAGCCGACAGCGGCTCCGACTGCAACTCTATCAAATCGTCGCCCGCCCATTTGCGAACGCCGTAATCCTGAACATGTTCTTTCATAATCGTTTGTTTTTTATTTGTTTATAATTCAATGTTTCCTTTTAGGCCTGCACGATCCGGTAGCGGATCAGCGCCTGCTTGTATTTGTCGATCTCCGCCGCGACGAGCGTCGGGTCCACATTCATGGGGATGTACACGATAAAGTCCACGTCCCCGAACTTGCGCCGTATCTCGGAGCGCAACGGAATGGCCGGATATGGGAGGGGCTCCGGCAGGTTTTCCGCGCCGCCCTTCTCTTCGTCGGTTCTGGAAAATTCCACCAGATGCTCTTCCGAATCCGTCGTCAGCGGTATCCACAGCAGTTCGTCGTTGTAACTCTCTATGCCGATGCGCTCCGGCGAGTCGAACTTGGCGCGCAGGTAGCCCGCCAGCACCTCGGTCTGGCTGTTCACGTTCACCAGCATGCGCGAGTCCGTGCGCCAGGCCGTGAACTCTTCCCACTTCTCCGTCAGCGGGCTCAGCAACGCCGTCAGCCAGCGCATACGCGACGGCAGGCGCTTGTGCTGCGGCAATAGCTGATAGATCAGGTTGTTTATGTCTAGTTCCATAACGTTTGATGTTTTAGTTGGATATATTGGGCGTATCGGATGGAGTGCCCTCCGTCTTGTCTTTCAACAGGTTGTTGATCGGGCTGATCGTCAGCTCGCTTTCCAAGCCCCCCACGGAGCCGTCCGCATAGTCGAAATAGCCCGCCTCCAGCTCGGCGTGCGTGTCGATGTCGTGCCAGTCGTCCTCCGACACGTCGCGGCTGCTGTGCTGTTTGAAGTCGTCCAACACGCAGGTCACCACGCCGGTCACCGCCATCACCGCGTCCAAAAACTTCTGACGGTACAGGATGCCGTCGAAATCGATGCTCTTCTTGAAGTCCGACAGGGCCGTCTCGACCCCCTTCAGTACCAGATCGTTGGGCTCGGCCGGGTCGTGATACACCGTCAGTTTGTAATACACGCGGTCGGCCTTCGTGCTGATGACCTTGGTCTGACAGCCCGCGAACTTGATCGCGTCGATGTAGCCCTCGAAGTTACGCAACTCTTCCGGACTCAGTTCCACAATCTTGCCGTTTTCTTCCTTGGCCACCTTGATATGGAGGCAACTCCGACCGGACGGAACGCCATCGGCCGGTTGTCCGTCAGTGGTTTCGGCTTCGTCCATGCCCTCCGATATCGCCACGTTCTTGATGATGCGGCTCGACTCGGGAAAATCCTCCTTGTAATACAGCAGGCCCGTACTCTCGTCGAACGACAGGCTGTTGCCGTTCTGGAAACGCTTGCACATCTCCGCATACCAGCGCACCGTGCCGGGCGTGATACGCGTCGTGAGCGCGGTGATTTCCTTTTGGAAATTGTCCATAATCAGTTCGAAAGCGTGGAGCGCCACCGCCACGATGTACGTCCACAGCTTCCATTCGGCCACGCGCGAGGCCGCGCTCCGCGCCAGTTCCGGCAGTTTTTCCTTTACGGCGGCCTCTATCTTTTTCTTGATTTCTTCGATTGTGTTTGCCATGTTTTGTAAGTTGTTATTTCGTTGGTTAGTTTTTGAATGGTCTTGCCGTCCATCAGACGGCTCGTCTCGTCGATCCTCAGCGCGAAGTTGGGCTTGACCGCCACGTCCAGCCGGAACGGCACGCGGTTCCCCGTCGTGCTCACGCCAGCCGCGTTCAGCGCCGTCATATCGTTCTCCAGGTCCGGATTGTTCTCCAAGAGTTCCGACAGGGCCTCCAGCGTGCCGTAGTGTTCCGCCGCCAGATCGAACAGGCTTTGGTTCGCTTGTACTTTAACTGTTTTCATAATGCGCGTCTGTTTCCAATTCGCCGCGGGCGTTGAGCGACACTTTCGTCACCCGCATCCCGTCGGACGTAAATTCCTTTCTGATCGTGCGCAAGAGGCCCTCCGGGTCCGTCTCGTTCACGTAGTCGGCCGCATCCACCCCCAAGGCTGGATGCTCCTTGTAGTCGCCCTTGCGCGAGAGGAGGATGTCCTTGCGGTGCTGGACGTCCGACACCGCATAGGCCAGATCGCCGCCGCTCAGGTCCAGGTCGCCGTCTTCCGTATGTTTGATATCTGTCATAAGGGTTAATGTTTAATGGTGGGGTTTTCGTAATCGTCAATCTTGAATTCCGTTACCTGTGAAGCCGTTTTGGGAGCTTCAACATTTGTAACCGTTCCAGACCCTTTTACAGGTCCTGCAACTTCAGAGGAGGCGGTAACGGTGGTAACGATTTCAGCAATGACGTGCGTATGATCATTAAACGCATTTATCAGCCCGTTTATCTTATCCGTCAATTCCTTGATTTTGACCAATCCTTTATTGCCCCCGCCATTGAACACGATTTCGTCGGCATCGACCGTCACCTTTTTGTCGGAGACCGTAAACGTCACGCCCTTGGTTTTGACCTGTATATCGTTTGACTTGAGCGCGACCTCGGTCTCTTCGACCTTGTACGCCAGAGATTCCTTATCGATGGCCACCTCCGTCTTGTCGCCTATCGTGCCCAGCACCTTGTCCACCTCGCTGAACATCGTCACATACAAATCGTTGCCGTTGTCTATGCGGCTCACGAGCACCATACTGTCCTGTTTCGGTATCAGGCAGAAGCCTTTCAGCCCCTCGTCCGTCAGGCCGTAGAGACGCACGTCCTCGAAACTCACGCCCTCGTTTACCTTGACCCTGCACGTGCGCTTTTTCTCGTCCACCTCCTCCACCTGCGCCGCAAACACCTGCAGCGGCATCAACGCCTTGGTCTTGCGCGTCACGTTCTGCCAGAATTGAAATACACTCTCCATATATCGTTTATTTTTAAGCTTTTCATAATCGTTTCACGTTCTCAAAGGATTTCGGACAGGCTCACCGTCCGCCGCGCCCCACCGCGCCCGAACACCGTACGCACGCCCGTGACGTAATACCGGCCGTCCCGCGCGGGATAGACCGGATCCCTTACCTCGGCCTCCATGCAAGGCGCGGCATAGGGTTCCAGAAACGTCGTCAGACCGCCGCCATCGCGGCACAGCACGTTCCGCCCCATCTCGTAACGGACTTCACCCGCACGGTACGCGCCCGGCTCCACGGCATACACCTTGCCCGCCGTATCGAAGAACACGTCCAGCCCGAAATCCGCACGCAACCGTTCCAGCACCCGGATTACCGGCTCTTCGTCCGCCACGAAGTTGTGCAGCTCCCTGTCGGCCGCCTCGCCCACTTCCAGACCGCAGTCGCCCAACACGTCGCCCAGTTTGGCCGGGCCGCCCGTCAGGCTCACCCTGCGCTCGCGCGTCAGGTAATACGCGTCCTCGCACACGATTTCCAACGGACGCGCGGACGACACCGAACGCACATAGCCGCGGAACTCCGTACGCCACGACGTACCGTAGGCCAACTCTATCTCCACGGCGTCTCCGACGGCGGCCGGCGTCACCGCCTCGCCACGCAACGCACCAACGCCACCCTGAGGGGCGAACACCGAAGAGGACGGCACCGTGATGAGGGCGTATGCCCCCAGGCTGCGAACGCTGCGGAACACCTCCACCGACGCGATACGGGGAAGCGGGGCGCCACCGATACGGATTTTGCTTTGCAACACAAACATATCTACCGGATATTAAGTTCATAAATATGATCGCGGACGCATTCCACACGCACCGGAACGATGTCTTCCACCTGTTGGGAGGACGGAAAGGACAGCGACGTCAGCACCACCTTGTCGTCCATGTCGAAGAAACAGTCCGTCAGCGCGCATTTGAGCGACACCGCCGCATTGACCTCGAACAACTCGCGCAAGCCCATGATACGCTCCTCCGGCCACACGCCGCGCTTGCCCAACAGACAGCCCGTGATGCTGATCTCCATATCGTCGGGGCTCACCAACTCCTTGACCGTGCCGCCGGAACCCGACAGCGGCGTCTGCACTATCGTCTTGCGCAGACGGGCCGACACCAGCGCACAGTCGATTTCGTAGGTGCGCACGCCCGACGAAAAACTCACCGGCAGGAAGTAATAACCGCCCAGCAGGTCTTTCTTGCGCAACACCGTGCCGTTGTCGGCCAACGACACGCCACCGGCGGGGACGCCCGACGTGCCCGCCTGTCTCACGCCCAGCCAGCCCGCCGGAAAGTCCTGGCCCTTGAAGCCGCTCACGCGCTCCAGCATACGGCGCAAATCCATGCGTTCCACGGCTACGGCCTTTTCTTGATTCTCATTACGCCACGGCATCGTTAATCCTCCTCATCAATTCGTTCAACAATAATTCCGCCTGTTCGCCCGGCGTGCCGGCCGGCAGGTGGATATCCACACGGTCGCAGAACCGCTCGAAACGCGCCGTCGCGCCACGGTCGGACGACACGGCGCCGCCGCGACCCTCCGCATACACGGGTTGCAAACGCAACGGGGACAAACCCACCGCTTCGGTGCCCGACGACGGGGAAAATCCCGCGGCAGCACGCACGGACAAACCCGAAAAAGCACCCGCGGAAAGCCCGCCGCTTGCCGCCGTGGCGGCGCGACCCGACGTGCGCAGCGTCTCTTTCCGGATCGACGCCGACAAGCCCGGAACCGACGGCGCCGAAGACACCGTTTCCCGGACGCGTTCGAACACGCCGCCCATACGCTCCTTTACATCGGTAAGTGCCCCGCCGACACGCTCTTTCACGTTCGAAAACTTTTCGCTTACGGTCTCCTTAACCGTCGAGAACTTCTCGCCCACCGTCTCCCGGACGCGTTCGAACACGCCGCCCATGCGTTCCTTGACGTCACTCAGCACGCCGCCGATGCGCTCTTTCACGCCCGAAAACTTCTCACTCACGGTTTCCTTGAGCGTCGAGAACTTCTCGCCCACCGTCTCCCGGACGCGTTCGAACACGCCGCCCATGCGTTCCCTGACGTTATTCAGCACGCCGCCGACGCGTTCTTTCACGCCCGAAAACTTTTCGCTTACGGTCTCCTTAATCGTCGAGAACTTCTCGCCCACCGTTTCCTTGACGCGTTCGAACACGCCGCCCATGCGTTCCTTGACGTTATTCAGCACGCCGCCGATGCGCTCTTTCACGCCCGAAAACTTCTCGCTCACGGTTTCCTTAATCGTCGAGAACTTCTCGCTCACCGTTTCCTTGACGCGCTCGAACACGCCGCCCATGCGTTCCCTGACATTACTCAGCACACTCCCGACGCGTTCTTTCACATCCGAAAACTTCTCGCTCACGGTCTCCTTAATCGTCGAGAACTTCTCGCCCACCGTCTCCTTGACGCGCTCGAACACGCCGCCCATGCGTTCCTTGACGTTATTCAGCACGCCGCCGACGCGTTCTTTCACATCCGAAAACTTCTCGCTTACCGTCTCTTTCAAGCCGCTGAACACGCTCCCGACCCGTTCCGTCACACGCCCGAACGCGCTTTCAAATACGCTTTGCCAAGCCGTCAGGCCGACCGACAGCGAAGCCAGCGGAGCCGACGGTCCTGACAGACCCGACGCCTCGGACGCCTCCAATGGCATACCCGGCGACGGAAACGACGGCACCTCCGACCAGGGCTCCGACAGCGACACCGACAACGGCAACGACGTGCGCCAACCCTCGAAAAACGAGGATAACGACTGCTGCATCGATGACATGAAGCCTTTTCCTATCTCTCTCATATTCATTTTGTTTGTGGCGTGAAAACCCGACTTATCAGGTTCACGCGAAAATATTCCAACCATAACGCCTGTTGGACGCCGGACACCCATTCCGCATCGCTCAACGCGGAAGGGTCCAGCCCGAAATCGGCGCGGAGCAAGGCATCCCCCTCCAACAAGAAAACGCCCCGCTCTATGCCCGCGGCCGCTATAAGTTTTTTAACTCGCCCACCTTGGCGCTCACCAACTCGTCCATAATCTGCGACAAACCGTAAAACACCGAATTGTCATCCAAGAGCGACGAATCGCCCCCCAAAAGCGAATTTTTCAACACGAACTCGTTGTACGTCATCGGATCGTTCTTCGCGATCACGCCCGCAGCCGACAACGTCTTGCGGTCAGGCTGACGGAAGTACAGTTTCTCGCCATCCACCTCGTAACAGAACACCTTGCCGTACTTGCGCTTCCAATCCGCAATCTGACGCTGTTCGCTCTCATTGGCCGTCAAAGACGACCCGTTTTCTTTCTTTTCCATCTTTACTTATCGTTTTTATTGTTTGTACTTTACGGATGAACCGCCGGCGGAGGCCGCCATAAAGACAGCCTCCGCGTCACGGTTCACACCGCTTGGGCTACAGCCCCGTCTCGATACCCAGCGCGATGAACGGCAACGCATGCTCGCTGTTCAAATCGCCCTCCTTCATCCCTTTCGGGAACTCCGTAATCGACGCGCAACGGATGATGTCGGTCGTCAAGACCCCGCCGTTGGCGTACGTCACCACGATGTCGAACTCCAGATCCAGGCAGTCCACGCTCCCGTTTTCCTTCGCGCTGCGGTTCAACGCCTCCAACTCGCTCTGCAACACCGTCAGCGTGCCTTCGTATTCACGACGGCCGTGCTGGATGCTTTTGGGGGTAACGCCCGCGCCGAACACCGCCTCTTTCGTTTTCTTGGCCGTATATTCGATGCCGCGCAGACCCGTCAGCACTCGACCCAAAACCGTCACCTGGATGTCGCAATAACTGTATTCCTTGCTGTTAAATGTCATTTCTCTTAATTTTTAATGGTTTGTAAATAATCGGTTTGAACCGCGCTACGCTATTGCGCCAGCGACGGATTGCTGAACGACAACAACACGTTGATTTCCTTCAACACGCCCAACGGAACCAGACGGCATTCCACCTCCAGACGGGAGGACGAGAGGATGTTCTGTTCCGGATTCACATACGCGCTGAACGAACTGATCTGACCCTCCATCTGAACCGACACCGCGTTCTCGATCATCGACTCGAACGAGCGGCACACGCCATTCGGCAACTTGCCGTCTTCGCCCACCGCGATATTGTCCATGATTTCGGAAATGTACGTGTCGTACGCCAAACGCATCGCCTTGTCCATGATACGGCCGTTGTTCAGCGTCGCATAGTCGTCCGTCTCGCCCGTCGCCATCGGACAGCCGTTCAGATAACAACCGTTCTTGCCCGGATAATGCACGAAGAAGATATAACCCGCCTCGTTCAACGAACCGGCCATGCCATATTTCTCCAACGACGTCGTTTTGTCCGTGAAATAACCGGTCGGCGCAAGGCTGCCGAACTTGACGCGACCCAAATCCTGATGAGGCTCCGCTTTGGCGGCGCGACCCAGCACCATGCCGATGGCCGCGGGGTACTGGCCGTTCAGTTCGCCCTCGCTCGCCAGCACCAACCCCACACGGTTGTAACTGCAGGTGTTCGGCGCGAAGGTGTTATCGCCCGTCCAGCCGATGGCCGGCAACAGCATTCGGAACGGCATGATGCGCGAAGCAAAGGATTCCGCAGACTGCTGCGCCGCCGCGCACGCCGCGATGACATCGCCGTCCAGACCTTCCGTCGTGTCGGATTCTTCCGGCGATTCCGGCAGGCGGTTCACGCCCACGATCTTGATGCGGCCAGCCGCACCTTCGATGAGACGGCTCAACGGACTGTCAGCGCCCATCGACACCATCGACGACAGGCGCATCGTGGACGGCGCGACCAACAGGTGCAGTTCGGCACCCTCGCCCACCTGACCGTAGAACGATTTGATTTCCCTATACAGCAAGGGGTTGTTCTCGGACGTCACGCCATACGTGCTCAGATCTTTCGTCGAGGACAGCTGATAGTGTTTGTTCAGCTCCAATTTACCCTCTACGGCACTGCCGGTCAGCAACAGACCCGCTACCCCGTCGGAACTCGAGGACACGCGGCCCAGACCGCCGCTGCCCAATGTGATTTTTACTCCTGGTAATCCCATGATTTTAATGTTTTAATTGGTTTGTAATGGATTGAGTTAAAATGGTCGAAATGGTGTTACATAGCGGCGCAACGCCTTGAGCGACAGCCACGCCAACAGCACCAGCAGCGCCACCCGGCCGGCATGGAGCTGAAAACGGACCCAGCGGGACAAGGGCTTCTCAACGGCTACAGGACGCGCGCAAAAGATGCTGTCGCGATAGACCACCGTATCGGAACGCGCCAGCCAGCGATCGCGGTAACGCGTGCGCCAGTGCGACACATACACCGTATCGCCTTTCTCGCGGATCAGCACGCTGTCGGACACGTACGACACCACGCTGTCAAGCACATGACGCGCTGACGAAGACGTCGTGTAACGTTCGTCCGTACCCGCCACGGACTGCAACGGACGGCAGCCGCACAGCAGCGACAACAGCAGCAACGCCACAACCGACAACGGAAACGACCGAAACGACACGCCCGAAGAACCGGTTGCACCCGACGACGGAGACGACGGCGCGCGATCCACGCGATCCACGCGATCCAGACCTTCGTAGCGGGACAACTGCTCCTGCAGGCGATCCACCTGTTGACGCAAGCTGTACACCTCATGCGTCAACTCCGTGATGCGGCGGCTGTCTTCCTTTCTTTGCGCCAGCAATTTGATGATCTGGTCGTCCAAGGCCGTCACCAATTTCTGCCAGGTTCCCACCGCCGCGCCGAAGTTCGTGATCTCCTGAGCCTCCGCCGTCTTGTCCAACTGGCGGTTCTCAATCGCCAAACGATGACGCTTGAAGAACCAACCCGCGAATCCGCCCAAAAACGCCGTCGCAAACGGCAACAGCACCTCTTTCAGTAACTCCATCTCCACCTTTTTTCTCGTTTGAGGCGGCAAAAGTACCGGCGCCGGAAATGCCTCGCAAAAACATTACGAAGCCTTCGTACTATTTTTCAATTTTCGGCCGGTTTGGGGCAATTTTGGGCTCGAAAACGGAGCGGAATGAACCGGAAACAATGACGGAAAACCGAAGGAAAGCCACCGGTTGAACGCGAAAGAATTTTGAAATTTTAAAACAAGCAAGTGAAAACCAAATAGATACAATAAATTCAAATACCTGTAACACCATGAGGGACATTCACTACATCGTCGTGCACTGCACGGCGACACCGCAAAAGACGACCACCGTCGAAAAACTCAGAACACATTGGAAACAAATCGGATGGAACGCACCGGGTTACCATTATATCGTGCTGCCGAACGGCAGGATCGAACAACTCTGTGAGGAGGACAGAATCGCCAACGGCGTAAAAGGATACAACAAAACAACGCTGCACGTGGCCTACGCCGGCGGACTGGACCACAACGGACAACCCATAGACAACCGCACCGAACAGCAGAAAGCCGCCCTCTATTTCTTAGTGGAACGGCTCAAAAGCAAATACCCGAACGCAAGCATCAGAGGACACCGCGACTTCTCCCCCGACCTCAACGGGGACGGCGTGATTTCGGAACACGAATTCATCAAACAATGCCCCTGCTTCGACGCCGCCAAAGAATACGCCGGGATTTAAGAAGGCCTACGCCAACTCGCCCAGCAAGGTGACGGCCGAACAGCGCGTCACGCGCACCTGTACGTAGTCGCCGGGCTTCACGACGGCCTCGGTCGGCTCGAACAGCACGACCTTGTTCTGTGTGTTGCGGCCGATATACTGGCGGCCGCGCTTCTCGGAAACGCCCTCCACGAGCACTTCCACGGTACGGCCGATGTATTTCCGATTGCAGGCCAAAGAGAGTTCGTTCTGCAACGCGATGATTTCGTTGAGCCGGCGCGTCTTTTCTTCTTCCGGAATGTCGTCTTGATAATGCCGGTGCGCGAACGTGCCGGGTCGGTCGGAATACTTGAACATAAAGGCCGAGTCGTAGCCGACTTCGCGCATGAGCGACAGCGTTTCCTGATGTTCGGCCTCCGTCTCGCCGCAGAAGCCGGCGATGATGTCGGTGCTCAGACTGGCGTCCGGAAGAAAGCGGCGGATGGCCTCTACACGCTGCAGATAGTGTTCGCGCGTGTACTTGCGGTTCATGCGCTTGAGCATGGACGTACTGCCCGACTGCACGGGCAGGTGGATGGCGCGACAGATATTGGGATAGGCCGCCATGACTTCCAACAGCCCGTCGGAGAGGTCTTTCGGATGCGAGGTGGCGAAACGCACGCGGAGCAACGGGTTTACTTCGGCCACGGCGGCCATGAGGCGCGCGAAGGAAGTATCGTTGTAACGGTAGGAATTGACGTTCTGCCCTAAGAGCGTCACCTCGCGGTAGCCGGCCTCGAACAGCCGCCGCGCCTCGTCCACGATGCTGTCGGCGGGCCGGCTGCGCTCCACGCCGCGCGTATAGGGCACAACGCAATAGGTGCAGAAGTTCTGACAGCCCCGCATGATGGAAACAAAGGCCGAGACCTTGTTTTCCGCGGCGCGGAGCGGGATGATGTCGTGATAGGTCTCTTCTTTGGAGAGTTCCACGTCCAGCCCCTTTTCGCCCTCGGCTTCCAACCGGTCGAGCAAGGCCGGCAGACTACGGTAGGCGTCGGGTCCCACGACCAAATCCACCTTCAAGGCCTCTTCCAGCAACTCTTCCTTCATGCGTTCGGCCATGCAACCCACAATGCCGATATACAAGCCGGCGCGGCGCTTCTTCATCGCGGCGAACTCCCGCAGGCGGTTCAGCACGCGCTGTTCGGCATGGTCGCGGATAGAACAGGTGTTCATCAAGATCAGGTCGGCCTGTTTGTAATCGTCCGTCCGCCCGTAGCGCGGCGCGAGGATGGCGGCCAGCACGTCCGAATCGGCGAAGTTCATCTGGCAGCCGTAGGTTTCGATATAGAGTTTGCGTTTCATCATACTAAAAAAGGCCGCCCTTTTCAGAGCGGCCTTGAGAGGTCTCGAGCAGATTCGAACTGCTGTAAGTGGTTTTGCAGACCAGTGCCTAGCCACTCGGCCACGAGACCCTTTCGTAAGAGGATGGCAAAGATACGAATAAGCGAACGCAAAAACAAGTTTTACTTGTATTTTGCTGAGCGTGAGTATCTAAAACGAAGTTAAAGATACGAATAAGCGAACGCAAAAACAAGTTTTACTTGTATTTTACTGAACGTGAGTATCTATCTCTCGCACCCCGTCCTACCGGTTGCCGTACTGCTTCTCGTAATACTGCTGATAGGCGCCGGAGGTCACGGATTCCAGCCACGCCCCGTTGTCCAAATACCAATCGACCGTCAAGGCCATGCCCGCCTCGAACGTCATGGCCGGCTTCCAGCCCAATTCGTTCTCCAGACGGCTGGCGTCTATGGCGTAACGCAGGTCGTGGCCGGCGCGGTCCTGCACGAACGTAATCAAGCCCTCGGCCTCGCCGGCCGGCCGCCCCAGACGCTCGTCCACCAGACGGCACAACGTCTTCACGATGTCGATGTTGCGGCGTTCGCTATGACCGCCTATGTTATACGTCTCGCCCAAGCGGCCGTGATGGAAAATCGCATCGATGGCCGCCACGTGGTCGCCCACGAACAGCCAGTCGCGCACGTTCAGCCCCTTGCCGTAAACCGGCAACGGCTTGCGGTGACGGATATTGTGGATGACGAGCGGTATCAATTTCTCCGGAAACTGATACGGGCCGTAATTGTTCGAACAGTTCGACAGCACGACCGGCAGGCCGTACGTATGGAAGAAAGCCCGTACGAAATGGTCGGAAGAAGCCTTGGCCGCCGAATACGGACTGCGCGGACTATAAGGCGTTTGCTCCGTAAAATAACCGGTCTCGCCCAAAGAGCCGTAAACTTCGTCGGTACTGATATGATAGAACCGCTTGCCCGCATACGCCCCGTTCCAGGCCTGCTTGGCCGCATGCAACAGTTGCGCCGTTCCCATGACGTTGGTCCGGATAAAGGCCATCGGGTCGGTAATGGAACGATCTACGTGCGATTCGGCCGCCAGATGGATCACCCCGTCGAACGCATAGCGCTCAAACAGCCGCGCCAGCAAGGCCGCATCACCGATGTCGCCCTTGACAAACACGTAGTTCGGCTCGTTTTCCACATCCCGCAGGTTCTCCAAATTGCCGGCATACGTCAGCGCGTCCAAATTGACCACGAGCGTTTCCGGATAACGGCGTACCCAATGCCGCACGACATGCGAGCCGATAAAGCCCGCGCCCCCCGTAATCAGCAGGCGGTGCGCCCACTCCCGCGACAACCCGGCGGAAGCCGGCTTCTCCGTCATTCCCATGTCAGTAAGCCCTTTCGTTCTTGTTTTCGATATAATTGATAAACGCGCGGTTGACAACCGCATTGCCGCCCGGCGTCGGATAATCGCCCGTAAAATACCAGTCGCCCGTATGGCGCGGACAAGCCTTGTGCAGGTTTTCCACCGTCTGGAAAACGACCTTGATTTCCGCCCGCATGCCTTGCGTCGTCAGCAGTTCGGCGATATGGTCGGAAATCTCCTCATAGCCGAACGGTTCATAAATCCGCTTCACGACATTGACCTGTTCGACGGCCGGCAACGCACTCTGACGGCAACACTCCCGATAAACCTCTTCGATAAGCCCCGCGCGACCGGACGATTTGAGCAGGCTGACAGCCGCTTGGAACGCGATTAAATCCCCCATCTTGGCCATGTCGATGCCGTAGCAGTCCGGATAACGGATCTGCGGGGCGGAAGAAGCCACGACGATGCGTTTTGGTCCGAGCCGGTCGAGAATACGCAGG
The DNA here is from genome assembly GCA_910586395.1 of uncultured Bacteroidales bacterium. Classification (GTDB taxonomy): domain Bacteria; phylum Bacteroidota; class Bacteroidia; order Bacteroidales; family P3; genus CAMXAS01. Next base: position 64,867 of record CAJUFX010000012.1, on the reverse strand, counting down.
ATGCTGCGGCGCAGCGTCGTGCCGCGCACCACCGAGTCGTCGAGCACGACCAGCGTGTCTTTGAACTCCCGTATCTTGCCGTAAGTCACGTCATAGACATGCGACACCAAGTCGTCGCGATCCTTGTCCTGCGTGATGAACGTCCGCATCTTGGCATCCTTGACCACAATCTGGTCGGTACGCGGGTGGAAGTCCAGCACCGACCGTATCCGTTCGGCCGACAGCGGCTGTCCCGGCGTTTCAGCCTGCAACCGATGCAACCGCTCGGCCTTGATGGTGTCGCAATAACGTTCCAAAGCCTCCGAAAGTCCGTGGAAAGCCACCTGCGCCGTATTCGGAATCGAAGAAAAGACCGCGTTCTCCAAATCGCGGTCGATGGCCTTGAGCAAATCGTCGCACAGCAACGCGCCCAAACGCTTGCGTTCCGCATAGATGTCGGCGTCCGTACCGCGCGAGAAATAAATGCGTTCGAACGAACAGGGCCGCGGATTCGCGGAGGGCGTCATATACTCGGTAATCTCCACCTCGCCCGTGCGGCGCGCCCAAATCATGCCCGCGGGCGGCAGTTCGCGCACCTCGGCCAACGGCACGTTGAAAGCCGTCTGGATGACCGGCCGTTCCGAAGCCACGACCAAAATTTCGTCGTCCTTATAATAGAAAGCCGGGCGGATGCCGTTCGGATCGCGCACGACGAACGCGTCGCCGTAACCCAACAATCCCGAAAAGACAAAGCCGCCGTCCCAGTCCGAAGCCACTTTGGAGACAATCTTGCGCAAATCCAAAGCCTTGGGCATCATTTCCGAAATCTGCGGCTTGGAAAGCCCCTGCGCCCGATAGCCGTCGTAGAGTTTCTGATTGTCGTGGTCCAACTGCGAAGCCAACTTTTCGAGCACCGTCCGCGCGTCGCTCATATTGACCGGATGCTGCCCCACCTCCACTAAACTGCGGAACAAATCCTTGACATTCGTCAAATTGAAGTTGCCGGCCAGAATCAGGTTGCGCGACTTCCAGTTGCTCTCGCGGATGAACGGATGCGTGTTCTCTATCGTATTGCCGCCGAACGTGCCGTAGCGGACGTGTCCCAAAAACAGTTCGCCGCAGAAAGGCGCGCACATCTTCAAGGCTTCGGGATCCTGATAGACCGCCTCGTCGCGCACGCTCGCCTTGATGCGGTCGGCCGCCTCGGCAAACGCGTCCTTGATGGGCGTCCCCGTCACCGAACGCGCGATATCGATATAGGTCTTGCCCGGCGGCATGTCGAACTTGATGCAGGCGAAACCCGCGCCGTCCTGTCCGCGGTTGTGCTGCTTCTCCAGCATCAGGTACATCTTGTCCATGCCGTAGAGGCTGCTGCCGTACTTCTCCTTGTAGTAGGAAAGCGGTTTGAGCAGCCGTATCAACGCGATGCCGCATTCGTGCTTAATCGAATCACTCATATATTTGATGTTTTGGGCGTTTTCACACGCCATCTATCTTTTTACTTGGTCTGAACCGGCCACCCCGCTTGTCCGCCCCGGTTTCCCTGCCCGCAACGGGCCTCCCACAAGCCCGGCCCACGCTTTTCGGACGGTCGGACGCTCTGCGAGGCGAGAAACAATCGCGGGCCTTGCGCCCGTGTTCCGGCAGAATGACCGCCGGACAAAGCGACCGCCCTTAGCGGAACAACCGCAACAAATCGTTGCCGAACGCGAAAATCATCAGCGCGATCAGTAACAGCATGCCGAACTCCTGGGCGCGTTCCAAAAATGCGTCGCTCGGCTTGCGGCGCGTCACGATTTCATAAAGCGTGAACAGCAGGTGCCCGCCGTCGAGGCCGGGTATCGGCAACAGGTTCATGAACGCCAGCACGAGCGAAATCATGCCCGTGATATACCAAAAGCGCGGCCATATCCACTGCGCCCCGTAAATCGTCGCGATGCCGATGGGCCCCTGTATCGACTCCGAAGCCTTTTCCTGCCCCGTCACGACCTTGCCCAGTCCCTTGGCGTTGGCCGCGATCAGGTTGAACGCGTCTTTGGCGCCGTAACGGAACGAAGAGAAGAACGTATAAGGCGTATAGGCGTAGGGCGAACGCGACAGCACGCCGACATAGCCGGTCGAATCCAGCGCGACTTCGGCCGTCAGGCTGTCACCCTGCCGGACAAAGCCAATCGAGATAGTCTGCATCGGATGTTCGCGCACATAGCGGCGGAAGTCGCCGAACGTGAGGCCGACGAGGCTGTCCACACGCCAGACGCGGTCGCCCGCCCTAAGGCCGACCGCAGCGGCGGGGAGGCCGTCCAAGGCCGTGTCTATTTCCAAGGCGTAAGCCGTGGGGGCGAACAGATAGGCTTCGGCGCCGGCGGACGCCAACCGCTTGTAGGTATCGGAGGGGATGGGTATCGTCAGCCGATCAGCGGCTTCGGCGGATTCGGCGGATTCGGCGGATTCGGCGGTTGCAGCGGTTTCGGCGGTTGCAGCGGTTTCGGCGGTTGCAGCGGCTTCGGCGGCTTCGGCGGTTGCAGCGGTTTCGGCGGTTTCGGCGGTTGCAGCGGTTTCGGCCGCGCGCCGCCTTTCGACCGTCACCTCCCCGCCGAACAGCAACCGCAGGTTCTGTACATCGGCGAAGCGATATACGCGGCGGCCGTCCACGGCCACGATGCGGTCGCCCGTCTCAAAGCCCAGGCTCTGCGCCAAGACCGAGACCTGCACGCCGTCCCGGTTCACTTCCTCCACCGAAAGGTATTGTTTCTCGCGCGTGAAGAGCAGCATCGCGAAGATGAAAATGCCCACGACGAGGTTCATGAAGACGCCGGCCGCAATGACGATGAAACGTTGCCAGGCCGGCTTGCTGCGGTATTCGTAGGGTTGCGGCTCGTGGGCGAGGCTGTCCGCATCCGTCGATTCGTCTATCATGCCGGCAATCTTGCAGTAGCCGCCGAAAGGCAGCCAGCCCATGCCGTATTCGGTATCGCCGATTTTGAAACGGAACAGCCGTTTGCCGTAGGCATCGAAAAACAAGTAGAACTTATCGACGCGGATACCGAACAGACGCGCGGCCGCGAAATGCCCGAGTTCGTGTATGAATATCAGAAGCGAAAGCCCCAACAGCAATTGGGCCGCCATAATCAAGCCGTTCATATCGTTTTGTTTTCTATCGCCCGGCGCGTGGCCGAACGCACTTCGCCGTCCAAAGCCAGCAAGTCGTCCAGATCGCGCCCGCGCCTTACGGCGCCCGCGCCGCCGGCGGCATCCAATTGCGCCTCTATGAGCGCCGGTATGTCCATAAAACCGATTTCTTCATTCAGATAGGCCGCCACGGCCACTTCGTTGGCCGCGTTGAGCACGCAGGGCATGCCGCCGCCGGCTTTCGCCGCCGCCTCGGCCAAGGCCAGACACGGAAAATTCCCGCGGTCAGGTTCCTCGAACGTCAGGCTGCCGATTTGCGGAAGCGACAGCCTCGGCGTCTGCGCCGCGCTCTCCGGCAACCGGTCGGGCGAAGAAAGCGCGTACATAATCGGCCCCTTCATGTCGGGCAAGCCCAACTGCGCCTTGACGCCGCCGTCGCGGAACCGCACCAGAGAGTGCACGATGGACTGCGGATGGATCACGACCTCTATGTCTTCCGGCCGCATGCCGAACAGATGGGCGGCCTCTATGAGTTCCAAACCCTTGTTCATCAACGTGGCCGAATCGATGCTGATCTTGCGGCCCATGTTCCAGGTCGGATGCTTCAAGGCCTCGGCCGGCCTGACACACTGCAACGCCTCGCGGCTGCGACCGCGGAACGGCCCGCCCGACCCGGTCAGGATGAGTTTTTCCACCGTATCGGCCGGTTCGCCCTGCAAACACTGGAAAATGGCCGAATGTTCGGAATCTATCGGCGTGATGACCGCCCCGTGACGCGCCACGGCCGCCCGTACCAAATCGCCGCCCATAACGAGCGTCTCCTTGTTGGCCAACGCGATTTTCTTACGGTTTTCCACGGCCGTCAGCGTCGGCCTAAGCCCCATGCTCCCCATGACGGCCGTCACGACCGTATCGACGGTGTCGAACGCGCAAACCTCGTTCAAGGCCGCTTCGCCCGCAAACACCTTGATGCCGGCCGGCCACAAGGCCTCGCGCACCTTTTCGTAGCCCGCGTCACCTACAACCACCGTGTTGGGCCTGAATTCCAACGCCTGTTCTATCAACCGGTCGGTCTGCGTGCCGGCCGTCAGCACCTCCGCGACAAAGCGGTCCGGATGACGCCGAACGACTTCCAACGTCTGCGTGCCGATGGAACCCGTCGCCCCCAGGATCGCCAGACGTTGCGGCGGGTTTTCGGCCTGTACCGGCCGGCCGGCCGTTCCGGATTTCGGTTCCGTCATCATATCAGAACGTCACATAATTTTGAGGATTCATCGGGAATCCGTTATACCAAAGTTCGAAATGCAGGCTCGTGCCCGTCATGGCCACCACCTCGCCGGCCTCGACATATTCGCCGGGCATCTTCAAAATCGCCGTATTGCGGGCATAAATGGAAATCAAATGGTTGCCGTGTTGCAAAACCAATACGTAGCCGTTCTCCGGCGACCAGTCGGCATAAACGACATAGCCGGCCATCGTGGCCTTGACCGACTCGTTCGGCCGCGTCTCCAACTCGACGCCCGTAAACGAACGCGCGTCGAACGGCCGCAGGCACCGGCCCGATACCGGCGTGTAAAACATCCAGTTGTCGGCCAACGACTGGCGGTCGCCGGCCGCGCTCATCGCCTTGACCACATAAGGGTCGGCGGCCTCTATCTCCTTGCGCAGCAACGAATCGGCCAAACTGCGCCGGTATTCGACATTCGTATAATCTTTCAACGAATCTTTCATGACCGAAGCCTGCGTCACGGAGACTTCGCCGGCGATGGCCGCCTGCATAAGCTGCAACACGACGGCCTGCCCGTCTATGCAATTCTGAAGCGAATCGAGCTTGATACGGTTGCCGTAAGCCTCGTGCATGAGTTCCTCGCGCGTGTAGCCGGGCACAAACTGCCGCAAAGGCGTAAAGACAATCAAACAGACCGTCACCACCATGATGGCCAGCACAAACAAGCCCACCGTTGTCCACAGTTGTGTCCGCGAAAGATTCCACGACAGTTTCTCGTGGTAATTCTGATCCGTCACCACGACCCGATATTTGGTTTTCCAATCGGTGAACCAACGGCGATAGAGCCGTCTGATATGGGAAGAAGGTTTTTCCAATGGCTGAATTGCTGTTTATAGGGGCCGCCGCTTCATTTTCCGGCCGTTCCGCCCGCACGCGGACACGCCCGCAAAAATTGCAAATATACCATTTTTTGCGTACTTTTGCCAAGTATTGGATTAAGTTAAAAACAGCATAAAAACGGCAACCATGGAACTGACCGATCAGGAAATTTACCGGCGTCAATCGCTCAAAGAACTTGAGAAATTAGGCATCAACCCTTATCCCGCCCCCGAATTCGAGGTAAACGTCAATACAAAACAGATTAAAGCGGAATTCGAAAAAACGCCCGAAAAATTCCAGGAAGTCAGCATCGCCGGCCGTCTGATGAGCCGCCGCATCATGGGCGCGGCCTCTTTCGCCGAACTGCAGGACAGCGCGGGACGCATCCAGCTCTATATCAAACGGGACGAAATCTGCGAAGGCGAAGACAAGACGCTTTACAACCAAGTTTTCAAAAAACTGACCGACATCGGCGACATCATCGGCGTAAAAGGCTTCGTCTTCATCACCCAAATGGGCGAAATCAGCATCCACGTCAAATCGTTCACGATGCTGAGCAAGTCGCTCCGGCCGTTGCCCATCGTCAAGGAAAAGGACGGCCAGACCTACGACGCGTTCACGAATCCCGAGCAGCGTTACCGCCAGCGGTACGTCGATTTGATCGTGAACCCGCAGGTGCGCGAGGTGTTCGTCAAACGGACGCGCTTGGTCAATACGATGCGCCGCTTCCTCGAGGAGAAAGGCTATCTGGAAGTGGAGACGCCCATCCTGCAACCGCTTTACGGCGGCGCGGCGGCGAGGCCGTTCAAGACGCACCACAACACGCTTGACATGACGCTCTATTTGCGCATCGCCAACGAACTCTACCTCAAACGGTTGATTGTAGGCGGTTACGACGGCGTGTTTGAATTTTCAAAAGACTTCCGCAACGAGGGCATGGACCGCTTTCACAACCCGGAGTTCACGCAGATGGAACTCTACGTGGCCTACAAAGACTACGAATGGATGATGAACCTCGTGGAAGAAATGGTGGAGGCCGTGGCCCTGGCCCTGCACGGCAAGACACAGGTGGAGGTGGACGGCAACGTCATCGACTTCAAACGGCCATGGAAGCGCTTTACGATGGCCGAAGCCATCGAACATTTCACGGGCATCGACATTTCGGACATGGACGAGGCCGCCCTGCGCGCCACGGCGCAGAAACTGGGCGTTTCGGTAGATGCTTCGATGGGCAAAGGCAAACTCATAGACGAGATTTTCGGCGAGACCTGCGAGGGCAAACTCATCCAGCCGACGTTCATCTACGACTATCCGATCGAAATGTCGCCGCTGACCAAGAAGCACCGTAGCAAAGAAGGGCTGACCGAACGTTTCGAGGCCATCTGCAACGGCAAGGAAATCTGCAACGCCTATTCGGAGCTCAACGACCCGATTGACCAGCGCGAACGATTCGAGGCCCAGTTGGAACTGGGCAAGCGCGGCGACGACGAATCGATGGTGCTGGACGAAGACTTTTTGCGGGCTTTGGAATTCGGTATGCCGCCGACCGCCGGTTTAGGCATCGGCATTGACCGCCTGAGCATGATCATGACCGATTCGCACTCCATTCAGGACGTATTGCTGTTCCCGCAGATGAAGCCCGAAAAGCAGGCCGCGGCCGCCCCCGAATAAGACAAACGTATCAGATAGGCCAAAATGCAACGTGTTGACTAACACGTCAGATTGACCTTTATGACCTACCGTCTTTAAACCAAGTCGGCGCCTATGCCGGACGACAGCACGTCGGCCACGTGCAGACATTTGATATTCAATTTCTGCTTCTTGATATAGCTTTCCATCTGCGCCATACACGTCACTTCGGTCGTTACGATGTATTCCGCGCCCGTGGCGAGCGCGTTGTTGATTTTCTGCTCGGTCATCGCCACCGAAATCGGTTCGTACTTCAACGAAAACGTACCGCCGAAACCGCAACAATGGTCACTCTTGGCCATCTCCACCAATTCGAGTTCCTTGACATGCGACAGCAACAGCCGCGGCTCTTCCCGGATGCCGTAGTTCCGCAAGGCCGAACAGGCGTCATGATACGTGACCTTATGCGGAAAAACCGCGCCTACATCCGTCACGCGCAACATATTGACCAAATAGTCGGTAAATTCGAAGATATGGTTCTGCAACTGCCGGTATTCCAAATGCAGCCCCGTATTGTAAAAGAGTTTGGCGTAATGGTTCTTGACATAGCCCACACAGTCGGCCGAAGGCGATACGATATAGCGGCCGTGTCCGAAATTTTGGATGAACTTCTCGCCTATTTCCTTGGCTTCGTCCCAATAGCCGTTCGTGAAAGCACCCTTGCCGCAACAAGTCTGCTCGGCATTGTAATGCACCTTGACGCCCAAATGTTTCAACACCTTGATCATGTTGAAAGCCGTCTGCGGATAAAGATGATCGACACAGCACGGCACAAAGATGTCCACATCGTTTACATTCATGGCACTCAGGCTTTCTGTTGCGGATGATCGGGATGTTTCGGATGTCCGGATGCCTCGGTCTTATGGCCGTGCGGCTGGGCGGCCGGCGTCGGTTCAGACGTGGCCTTCATGGATTCCGACACTGTTTCGGCTTTCACTTCCGATTTATCCGTTTTCTTATGCGGCATCACATAGTGCCCCAATACGACCGAGGGGGAACTCCGCAAAATGCCGAAACCTTCCTCATCGTCCTCGTCGTCGTCTTCATCCTTGGTCGAGATGAAGATACTCTTGGGCTGTTCGCCGTCGGGATTCCGGACCCCGTACAGCAGGAAATAAAAACGGCGCATGGCCGGCCATTTATCCACGAGCAATATCATGAGCGAAACCCAAAGAATCGAAAACAAAATGGCGGCATAGGTCGTATTCTTAATGAACTCGCCGCCGGGCACGCCTTCCGCCAACGGGATACCGGCCAAAACAGCGGCCGCCAACCCTTTGGGAATCATCATGGACGTAATCGATTTATCAAAAACCGAGGCCGTCTTGGGCATAACGAAGCGCGTGAGCACGATACGCCCGCCGAACAACACAAACGTGATGGCCAAGCCGGCGAGCAACGATTTCACATCATTGAACTCCATGGATATGCCGATATATACGAAAAAGACGGTTTTGAGCAGGAAGACGATTTCGCCGAAGAAAATCTTTTCGGTCTTGTTCAACTTATGCCCCTTGCCGCCCATAATTTTGAGCAACAGCCCGTTTTGTATCGTATCGATATTGGCCATACTGATGCCGAAAACCAAAGCCGCGATGGCCCCGCTGTAGCCCAATATCTCGGCCACGCCATAGATGATGAAGACAAAGGCCGGCGTCGTGAAGATGGAGTTCTGTAACTTGCGCATGCTCGTAATCAGACGCGACCACAGCACCGCCCCCGCAAAACCGAGCAGACCGGCCAACACAAACGACGAAAGGACACTGCCCACAACGCCGCCCACGTTGACGTTGCCGCTCTTGAGGCCCTCCAAAAAGGCCAAGGCGAAAACGATACAGAGCACGTCGGTGGCGGCCGACTCCAAAATCAGCACCGTCCGCGTCTCTTCGCCCAACTGCAGGTTCTTGACGAGCGGAATGACGACGGCCGAAGACGTACCGCCCAAAATGGCGCCGAGCATGAGCGCGCTGAGCATATCCAACCCGAACAACAGCCCGATGCCGGCCGTCAACAGCATGGCGATGACGAAACCGAAGAACGAAAGCGTGACGGTCTGCTTCCAGGACGATTGCAAAATCTGCAAGGTCAACGATGTGCCGCTCTCGAACAAAATAACGACGAGCGTGACGGCCACGAAAACCGATCCGCCTACGCCGAAACTGTCGGGACTGACCCAATGCAGCACCGGCCCCAACAACAAGCCGATAATCATCAGCAACAATACGTCGGGGATGTTCCGGCGCGTATAGATGGCCGAAAAGAAATGGGCTAAAAAAACGAGCAGCCCCAAAAAGACGATGGAAAGTGCGGTATTCATATATTACGGTCTTTTACGATGGCATTGACGCCGGCTCGGCCGGCATATAGACTTCCAATAGTTCACAGCCCTTGACGTCGGGATAGAGCGCGACGCGTTCCGTACAGGCCGGCAACAGCACGAGTTCGCCCATGCCGATTTCGACGACCTGTCCGTCGGCTTTGAGCACCGCCTGCCCCGCCGTACACAGATAGACGACAAACGAATCGATGTCCGACAGGTCTTTCTCCATGCCGGAGGTCAAACCCAAATAGCCGGTATGGAAATGCGGCCCATCGACCAAGGTCTGCGTGCGGTTGAGTTGCCGGCGGTAAAAGATGGAGCCGGCTTCGGGTTCACAGCGGGCGTGGTCATGCTCCGGATGATCGTGGCCACAGTGGCAGTGGCCATGACCAGGCTCTTTTCCGCCCTCGGGTCGTTCGGGATCGCCCGGAAACACCAAGGCGTCCATGGCCTCCTCTATGTGCAACTGACGTTCCTTGCCGTTACTGTCCTTTCGGTCCCAGTCGTAAATCCGATAGGTAATGTCGGAACTTTGCTGGATTTCGGCCACCAACAGACCGGCGCCCAACGCATGCACCGTACCCGCCGGCAGGTAGTAAGCCTCGCCCTCCTGTACCGGACAGGACTGCAACACGCGCTCGATACGATGGTCGCGCAAAGCCCGTTCATAGACTTCGCGCGTCACGCCATCCTTGAAATCGCAAATCAACCGCGACCCCGGCCGCGCCTCGCGCACGAACCACATCTCGGTCTTGCCCAAACAGCCTTCGCGCTCCATCGCCAGATCATCCTGCGGATGCACCTGCACCGACAAATCCGTTTTGGCGTCAATCCATTTAAAAAGCAACGGAAACTGGCAACCGAAACGTCGATAAACCGCCTCGCCCACCAAATCGCCCATATAAACTTCCGTCAGTTCCGACAGCGTATTGCCCTCTAAAAAACCGTTGGCCACGACCGAATCGTCCTCTTCCAGCCCCGAAAGCATCCAAGCCTCGCCGCAAGCCGACATATCGCCCGGATCCAACCCCAATACGTTCTTGATTCGGTCGCCTCCCCAGATCCTTTCCTTGAAAATGGGGATGAACTTCATCGGATATAAGCGTTGTTCTTCCATAATTTTTTCTTTCAAGACGCGGAATCAAACCGTCCGCACGCGTTCGTAATCCACGAAACGGAACGTCAACCCGCTCTTTTCATCGCAAAACCATTCGCTTTTATCCGTCTCGCGCCAATCCGCCGCCGCCATCGCCGGAAAAAACGTGTCGGCCTCGAAGTCGGCCTGGACTTCCGTCAGATACAGCCGGTCGGCATGCGGTAACATTTGGCGGTAAACTTGCCCGCCGCCTATGACGAATATTTCCTCCTCCGGATGCGCCGCCCGGTAAGCCTCGAAAGCCGCCATATCCGGCAGGCGCACCCCGCCTTCCGGCACGGGATAATGCTTGTCCGAAGTCAAAATCAAATGTTTGCGGTTCGGCAAAGGCTTGACGGGCAACGAATCGTAGGTACGCCGCCCCATCAGCACCGCATGGCCGCTTGTCAGCCGCTTAAAGCGTTTCAAATCGGCCGAAAGATGCCACAGCAGATCGTTGTCTTTCCCGATGGCGCCGTTCCGCGCCACGGCTACGATAATCGTCAACATACCTGCACCTATTGTTTTACGATGACCGCCGCCCCCGTGTACCAATCCGAAGCGCGCAGGCGCACGATATAGGTTCCGGCCGGCAACCCCGCCAGCGTAAACACCTTGCCGTTGAGATCGTCCGAGGACGTAAATGTTTGCTGGGCATAGACCTTGCCCTGCGCGTCGATGACCTGCGCCACGCCCGCACCGAAATCCCGGTCAGCCTTTACCTTGAATTCGCCGGCCGTGGGATTCGGCCACACATGCAACGACAGGCTCCGGTTAGCGCGCCGCATCTCTATGGCCGCCGTATCTTTGTCCGGCAGGAATTCGCCCTCGTACATACGGTTATACCAATACACGAGATACGACGAAATATAGTACATCGGGTTGTAACCGTCGTTGCAGTCGTCGCAGGTCTCGCCCGTAACGCAGTCGGGATTGTTCGGATGACAGTAATCCACATAATCCTCATCGAAAACATAAGCCAGTTTCACGCTACCGGCGGGAATATGCCCGCTCAGATTATAATGGTATCCCGGCGCGATGACACCCGGACACCATCCGGCCCGGTCATAGCGCCAGGTACCGGCCTGCGGCTGACAGGAGTCCGGATTCGGTTTGCACTTCATCCACAGGTGTTGCGACAAGGCCGTATCATTTATCAGCATCGTATGTTCTGCCTCGTAAAATTCGGCCGCATTGTCGGAATTGTTCGGTCCCCAGCCGTGGCCCGTCGTCACGACGCGCAGACTCATGGCCGCCACGTCTTCGGGAATAGAGGCCGTCACCGTATCCAACGGCTGCAGGCGGGACGGATCGCCGAACGGGAACACGCCGTCCCAAAGCGGCACGAGTTCCGTATATAAGAACTGCGACAGGCCGCTGATATACTCGAAATCCAGCGTGATTTCCCAACCGCCGGTACCCCATGTCTCGATATACATACGCATCGGCACCTCGCCCTGCAGGTAGGAGGCGAATTCCGTCACGTCGATATGGTGGTTGCAGGCCCTGCCGTAAGACGTGATGTAACGGATGATTTCATGCCATTGGCCGTCGGGCGTCTGGATTTCTATCCAACCGACCCGGTCCCAATCGTCGCAATCGCCCCTTTCGTTGCCGTCCAACTTAGGACAGGTCACATACAGATGCGCCATGATACTCTCATAATGGCCCACATACTGCGGCAACGTATAGGTTCCGCCGTTGGTCTGTCCCGGCTCCGGAAAATTGATCAAGACCTTATCCATGGAACGGACCGTGCGGTTCGGTGCCGCCGTATCGCCCTGCGCCACCTTGACGCGCCGTTCCAAAGAAGCCGTCAGGCCTTTTTCGGAACGCGCCTCGAAACGGACCTCTATGGTCTCGCCGAAAGCCTTCGGCGTGTACCAGGCCCGTATCGCTGACGTCAACGGTTCGAATTGCGCCGAAAGACTGTCACCGTTTACCCAGACCTTCATTTCGGCGATGCGGTCGTCTTCGTCGTTGACCCGTGCGCCGGCTTCCAGCAAATAGGCATACAGATCCGGCATCGTCAGCGGCTCCGCCTCGGTCAGATGCGTCCGTATCGTCACGGCCAGAGGGTCGTGTTCGAAACAGGCCGTATAAACAATGGTATCGCGGGCGGCCATTTCCGCCGTGACCGGCAACCGGAAAGCCGCTTCGAGACTGACCGTATCGTCGCCCTGCAACCAAACCGTAAAATGATAATCCTCCGCCGCCTTGGCCGACAGACCGACCGTATCGCCGGCCACATAACGACCGCCGCCGCCAGCCGTGCCGCCCTTTTCCGGATTGACCGCCAAAGCGATTCTTACCGTATCGGCCACGGTTTCTCCGGGCTCGGACGGATCTTCGGCGGAACGCGCCGCCAGCGGATTCACGTTCAACAAGCCGCACGCCGCCAAGACCGTCGTCGCGGTAAAAACTGTTTCCCAAAATCGTTTGTTGATGCTCATGGTTTTGAAAATTTAATTCGCCTATTTTACCATACTTTATTATAAGGGGTGCAAAGTTAAGGATTTTTTCAAAAACAAAGACGTCCGGACGCTTCCCACGCCCCGAGGCCGCCCCTAAAAACCAACCGTGACCGCCTTAAAACACCGCCAAAGCCAACTCGGATTAAAAGATTGAATCACAGCAAATTTTCAAAAAGATACCGCAAGAAGCCTAAAACCCAAACCCCAACAGACAGACACGCCACCCCAGTCCTTTCACACTTTTACAACAAGATTCTGGCACAAAACTACGATACGTCGCCCGTTATGTTCTGCCTGTCAGTATTTTTTAATAACACAACAAAATATTGATTATTAGATACTTCAAAATGGCTGTTATCAATCGTTTTTCGGACGGTTGTAAAGTGTTATATATATCGGGAGTTCGCCTTGTTTTTTTCCTCAAATTGTCTTCAACAAAAAAAACGGACAGACGGCATCCCGAACAACGACGCCGGATTCGTCTTAATGTATAACTAAATTTTCAATACCATGAAAAAATTATTGCTCTCTTTGGGTTTAGCCTTCAGCCTCATCGGCTCGACCGCAACCCATGCACAAACGACAACGGAGCCGTTCCTGCTGCCGGCTTTTGCGTATCAGGTTAAATCCGTTGCAGGAACATTCCAAGACATCAGTACGGATGCCAACACCGTGAAACTCGGCGAAGAATTGGCTGACGGGGTCGATTTGAAAAACAAAATCTTTATCGCGACCTCCGAAACGGATCAGACCCCTTCCACAAAAACCGGAACCGGCAATATGTCCGCCACCCTTGTGACCCCCGCCTTTCCGCTCGGTTTCGAATTCAAACTCAGCGGCCGGCCGATGACACACTTCGTCGTCTCGGCTTTCGGCGGCGCCTATTTCAGCAATACGCCGCTTCGTCCGGACAACACCACGGCGCCTACCATGGGAGCCGGTGCGACGAATTGCATATTCGCCATCCCTTATATTAAAACGTCCCAGGCTCCTGCCGGAAAAATAACGAAAAAGGCGAATACGGCACCGGCCTGCTATCTGATTTCAGGAACGGAAAACAACCATGTACTGACCGTACAACACGATTACCTCGTAAACGGCGACGAATGGATTTTCCAATTCAAATTCTACGAGGCGACCGGCAACATCGAATTTACCGCCAAGGAATTCAAACGCGACAATATGGGCAGCGATTATTATGAAATCGCACTCAGCCTTACCGAAACGGCCACAGCGACCGCGGCCACCGATCCGTTCGGCGCTCAATTCTTGAGCATTACTCCTTTGGTCGCGAGCACACAGCACAAAATCTTCGTCGGGCAAAACGATGCCGCCAAGACCGAAAAAGGCTGGGATTCCATCGTCGTCGCTGCAAACTCACAAACCAGGATGCGGATTGATGCCGAGCATTCTCCGGAAGAAGGACGCACCATCGCTCTCCTTTATCCGGCTCAGTGCCCGGAACACGCCGAACGTTACACGGCCGAACACTACAACATTACCGGTCAGACTAGCACGGAAAACAGTTTCTCCGCCAGCATTCATTTCAAGCAGGAAATGTTTCCCAGTGCGGAAGCCTTTACCAACAGCGGCACCATCGTAGCGGTCCTCTCCAAAGACGCCGAACCGCAATACACACTCACCAACGGCACATGGTACAAGAAAGGCGACAACATCGGCTCTCCGGCTGCGGAAGGCGCTTTCATCGAAACCGTCCTGTGCAACGCACAACCCAAAATCACCATATCGCCCAAATTCCAGCCATACGGCTACAATATGGGCAAGGCTATCGCGATCTCCGCAACCGGACTGGAAAAAGCCATGCAGTATTACATCCACCTCTACCACATGAAATACGACTGCGACGGCGCGCCGATCTATTCCGAGCTCTGCCACACGCTGCCGTTCACAACCCCGTTCGACATGCCGAAAAAACTGGAATCGGGCTTGCCGACCGTCAATTCGGTCGATGTGAGCGTCGAACCGGCGGATAACTATGCCGTCCTGCTCGTTAAAAGCAAGACCCTGCCCCTGCCGACATTGAGCGGCCTCCTCAAAAAAGGCGACAAGATCGGCGAAGACGCCGAAGTCATAGACCTCCTGACCGCCGCCGCGGACATGACGTTACAACTGGCGGAAAACGAAGGCTGTTACCTATCGGCCTATACGGTCAACACGGCCGACCCCACGCGTTACATCTATGCGCCCAACGCGCTTACCCTCTCCGTTCGGGCCGCCTATCCGACCCTGCCGGGATTCATCGATTTCGCCGACGATCCTTATACGTTGCCGGACCTCCTCAATCCCCAATGGGAGAATATCGCAAAAACCACGTTCCGCCCTCTGCCTTTCGGCTGGACACGCGAAACGGAAATACCGGCCAATGCCTGCGGAAAGGCGTTCGGTACCGGGAAGCCGAACTACGATAAATCGATTCCGACGTATCTCTATGCCGAAGCCCTCGACGGACGCGAATTCGACATCGTGACGCCGGCTTTCGTCTGCGACAAAGAGCGCGTATTCGTAACGTACAACATGACGCAGCTGAGAAGCGAGAACGAGACTGCTACCGTAAAATCCAAGCCGGACAACACAGACACCATCATCATCGAATATGCGACCGAAGAAAACGCATGGATTCGTTGCGGTTTCTTTACCGGTGCCACCCTGACCGACCTCAATCCGGCGGGTTACTATCCGCTCGAATGCAAAATAGAGGAGGAGGGCATCAAAGGAAAACGCATGCGCATCCGATACCGCTATTTCGGCGCCGCTTACGAAATCTTCAACGCCATCGCTTCGATTGATATCCAAGAAGCCAAATTGTGCGACAAGCCCCGTGCCATCCGTCAGACAGACACTCTGACCACCGACCAACGCGCCACCATCACCTGGACGGACGACAACTATCCGGCCGCCTCTTCGTTCGCCGTTTTCTACCGGCCGGCCGCCGACACGGCCGCCGCATGGAAGAAGGCGACGACCAAGACCCCGACGGCCACACTAAGCGACCTGACCCCCAACACGACCTATGCGGTTTATCTGGCAGCGAACTGCGGCAGCAAGTTCGGCGATTCTCACGACAGCTACCCCGCTTCGTTCTCGACGCTGAGAAGTTTTCCGTATCAAGAACCGCTGACCCAGGAGCCCGATTATACAGAAAACATCAACGGCACGACGGTCAAACGCCAGGGATTCGGCCCGTTCAACCGCGGCATGACAACCTATACCGGGGCCCTTTCCGGCAACAAAGGCATTATCCTTTCCGCCTCACATGCGGCCGGTGCGGTCAAACCGAACACCAAGGTCACCCTCTATACGACGGCCATCGCCGAATCGGGAATTTCCATCCTCTATAATATCTATAAAACAGGCGAGAAAGTTCCCACCCTATTCGACAAGGCGACTGCCACCACGGTATCGGAATCGTCTATCGACATCGAGATAACGGAAGAGATGACCATCCACGCGCAGGCGCAATTAAGCCAGGACGGGAAAACTTTCACGTCCAACACGTTGAAAGTCAAATTCACCGTCAACGAGAATGCGGAAGACCAAGCCGGCGAACGCATCCCTGCCGACCTCACGCCGGCCGCGCCGCTTGAAGCCGCCACGCCCTCCGACGGCTCCGCCTTCTCGCCCAGCGCCAGTTTCCCGGCTCTGGACGCCAACGAAACACCGACGTCTGTAGGCATCCGTGAAGCTGTAAAACACGCTTGGCTGCTCACGCCTGTACTCTATGTGGAGGAATACGGCCTGAACTTCCCGCAGACGATCAAGTTCAAGGCCAACAGCGCGCAACAGATTACACAAGAAGATGGCACGAAGAAATGGATCAAAGGCGAAATGGACGAAAAATATGCCAAATCCAAGCTCTATGTCCTGGTCTCGCAAAACGGCCAATTTACCATCAACGACACGCTGGCTTCCTATCAGATAGGCGGAGAGACGGTTGACGGCCGCGAATTTGCGGTAAACCTGCCCAAAGGCATCGAAGGCCAGGTGCAGGTGGCGCTCTATTTCAACAACCCCAACGGCACCGATGCCGATAACGCGCCGATGATGCTGTTCGAAATATATGACTTCGCTTTCGAATACACCGGCACGCCCTGCTTCCCGCTCACGAATCTGAAACGTTCCAATACGACGACGGACCAAGCGACCTTTTCTTGGGACGGCAATTCGGCGGAATACATGATTTACTGGGGTCCCGCCGCGTCCGGAACCTACACCGACTCGGCCAAGACCGCCGAAAAGACCTATACACTCACCGGTCTGAAAGATTTTACGCAATACCACGTCAAAGTCATCGGCTATTGCGATGCGGAACATACGGCCGTCGCCCCCGCCGAACTGACGGCTACTTTCTCGACGTTGCAGGAATGCCATACGCCGCTGAACTTCGAAGTGACGGACATAACGACGACCGACGCGACGTTTATCTCCGCGACCGACCAGCCCGACTACATGTCAAAACGCTTGGTTTACGTAACGCCTGAAGACGGCGGCGAGATGCAGATTTTCGATCAGTTGGCGGATACGTTGAATTTGGCCGGAAAATTCGCCAAAAAGACAGCGTATATCGCTCAGACACAAGCTATCTGCGGCACCGACAGTAGCGCGATGAGCGAAGCGAAAACGTTCACGACGCTTGACTCGTTCGATGTCGTACTGAACGTGACGCCGGCCGAATCCGGCAACGTAACCGGAGCCGGCCGCTACGAAGACGGTACCGAAATCACGATTACGGCCACGGCGGCGCAGAACTACGATTTCGTCGCTTGGATGAGAGAAGCCGACACGTTGAGCAAAGAGGCCGCCTATACGTTCAAGGTAACGGCAGATGTAACCTATACGGCCTTGTTCGTCAAGCAAGCCGCCAACGAAGATCTGCTCAAAGCCGCTTTCCACGTTACGACGGACAATGGCTGCCTGCACGTCCGCAACCTCAATGGCATCATGATCAGGGATATAGACGTATATGGCCTGACCGGTAAAAAGATTGGCCATTTTACGCTTAACAGCCGCGAAGACCTCAGCCTGCCGATCGATGCCGGCAAGGCGATCCTGCTCGTCCGCATCGCGACCGAACAAGGTGTGGCGGTTTACAAAGTGTACCTGCATTAAAAAACGGAAGCCTGCCGCAGCCGCGAACCGCGACAGGCTTTTGAACGAGGCGGCCTCCCTTGGCCGGGACGCCGCCTCCAAAACAGATTGTGTGTTTGGTTTGTTTGACGACAGCCGGCCTCCTTGCGGGGCCGGCTTTTTTCATCTGTTTTCAATTTCGTCCGTATTATAGTTAGGGACGGCATATTCCGCCCTGAAAAAAAATACGACGACCATGATTACAAAAACTTTCGGGGCCGCCCTCTGCGGCATCGACGCCCAAATCATCCGCATGGAAATCAGCATTGAGAGCGGCGTGAATTTCATGCTCGTGGGACTGCCCGACTCGGCCGTGCGCGAGAGCCACTACCGCATTGAGACGGCTCTCGAACAAATCGGCTACCGGATTCCCGTGCGCAAGATCATCATCAATATGGCGCCGGCCGACCTGCGCAAGGAAGGGGCGGCCTATGACCTGCCGCTCGCCGTCGGCATACTGGCGGCCTCGGAACAGGTGCGGTTCGCGAAAGATCCGTCGGAATACATGATTATGGGCGAACTGTCGTTAGACGGCCGCCTGCAGGCGGTGCGCGGCGTACTGCCGATGGCGCTGGAGGCGATCCGGCAAGGCTTCAAGGGTTTTATCCTGCCGGCCGAAAACGCCGAGGAGGCCGCCATGATCAAGGGGCTGGACGTTTACGGTTGCCGGACTTTGCAGGAAGTGGTCCGCTTTATGAGCGGCGAACTGGCGTTGCAACCGCAACCCTACACGGCGGAGAATGAACAGCCCGCCACGACGAACGAAAAGGATTTCGCCGAGGTCCGGGGGCAGGAAACGGCCAAGCGGGCGTTGGAAATCGCGGCGGCGGGCGGGCACAACGTCCTGCTTATCGGGCCGCCGGGTTCGGGCAAGACGATGCTGGCCAGCCGTATGCCGGGCATCCTGCCGCCACTGTCACTGGAAGAAGCGATTGAAACGACCAAAATCCATTCGGTGGCCGGGCAACTCGGCTCTTCCGCCTCGCTCTTGCGTCAGCGGCCGTTCCGCGCGCCCCACCACACGATCAGCCATACGGCCATGGTGGGCGGCGGCAGTTACCCGTTGCCGGGGGAAATCTCGCTGGCGCACAACGGCGTGCTGTTTCTTGACGAATTGCCTGAATTTCAACGCGCCACGCTGGAAGTGCTGCGCCAGCCTTTAGAAGACCGTAAAATCGCGATTGCCCGCACCAAACTGCGCGTGGAATACCCGACCGGCGTCACGCTCGTCTGCGCCATGAACCCCTGCCCCTGCGGCTACTACAACCATCCCGAGCGCGCCTGCACCTGCCGGCCCGACCAAATCCACAAATATCTGGCCAAGATTTCGGGGCCGTTGCTCGACCGCATCGACCTGCAGGTGCAGGTGGCGCCCGTGCCCTACGCCGATCTGACCCAACGCGCCGCCGGGCGCCCCGCCGACAGCAGCGCGCAGATCCGCGCCCGCGTGGTGGCGGCCAGGGCCCGGCAACGACACCGCTTCAGCGGCAACGCGCTGCATACGAACGCCCAGATGCAGGGCCGGCAGATCGAACGGTTCTGTCACGTAGATGCGGCCGGCGAGAAACTGCTCGCCCAGGCCGCCCACGCGTACCGGCTGTCGGCACGCGCCTACCACCGCATCCTGAAAGTGGCGCGTACAATCGCCGACTTGGCCGGCGAAACCGACATACAGTCCGCCCACCTCGCCGAAGCGATCCACTACCGCTGTCTGGATAAAAGCAATTGGGGAGAATAGGGAAACCGCGCCGGCGAACCGTCCCGCACTATTTCAGCCGAAAATAACCTTCGCCGCGCGCGGCATCCGGCACGAGAAAGCCCATTTCCAGCAGATAACGCCAGAACAGACAGACGTCGTCCTCATCCCAAGCCGGAAAACGGTCGCAGAGTTCGCGCGCGTCCATCGCCTCGCGGCTCAACAGCGGCTGCGCCTGCCGGTACATGGCCTCGTAGGCGGCATCGCTCAGACCGCCGCGCCGACGCCGCAAGCAGGCATCGCAACGGCCGCAATCCGCATCGCTTTCTTCGCCGAAATAGGCCACGAGATAACGGGATCGGCAAAGCCGTCCTTCGGCCGCATAATCGAGCATGGCCTGCAATTTGCGCCAGGCTGTTTCCTTGCGCTTCTTATAGACGTCCGACGCCAGAAAGTAACGCCCCGGATCGACGCGCGAACGCAGGAACAACACCGTGGGCATCTTGGACAAAGGCTGATAGGCGATACAGTCGCCGGCCTGCAAGGCCTGCAACTGCCGCACGACCTCCGCCTCCGTCGTTTCCAGTTTCCGGGCCATCGCCTTTTCGGAAACCGCGCCGTAGTCGCTGAAAAGGCGGCCGCCATAGAGGCGCAACAAGGCCTTAAGCACCGGCGCGGTGGCCGGATGACTGACCTCGTAGCGGTAAAGCGTGGCCGGCTCGGCCGTGATATGCACGCGCGAAGCGGCTTTGAGCGGATCGGGAAAACGCACGTAGCCCTCACGCTCCAGAAAGCCCAACGCGCTCGCCGTCTCGGCCGCAGGCAAACGGTAAACCGACGCGAATTCGGCCAGCATGAACGGTTTTTCGACGCCCTCGCCCGAACCGACAGGCAAGCCGGCATAGTTGCACAAAGCCTCATAGACCTGCTTGATAAACTTAACCGTCGGATAGGCGCGGGCATAACGCGCCTCGGCTTCGGCGCGGTCGGAAGCGTGGTACAGCAGCAGGGCCGTCGCCGGCTTGCCGTCGCGCCCCGCGCGTCCCGCCTCCTGAAAATAAGCCTCTATCGTATCGGGCAAATCGAGGTGTACGACGAGCCGGACATCCGGTTTGTCAATCCCCATGCCGAACGCGTTGGTGGCCACGATAACCTGCACCCGGTCGGCCATCCAGGCCTCCTGCCGCGCGTTCTTGACCTCGGGCGGCAAGCCGGCATGGTAGGCCGCCGCCGAAACGCCGTTGCGGCACAACCATTCGGCCACCTCCACGGTCTTGCGCCGGTTACGGACATAGACGACGCCGCAGCCGCCCACCTTACGCAACGCGCGGTGCAACCGGCCCAGTTTGTCTTCTTCCTCGGCCGCATAATACGTCAGGTTGGGGCGCACGAAACTCTTGCGAAAGACCCGACGTCCATTAATCTGCAAGCGACCGACGATATCCGTCACGACATCGGGCGTGGCCGTCGCCGTCAGAGCCAAGAGCGGCGTGCGCGGCGCATAGGCGCGCAAATCGGCGATTTGCAGATAGGGCGGGCGGAAATCATAGCCCCACTGCGAAACGCAATGCGCCTCATCGACGGCAATCAAACCGACGTTCATCCGCTGAAAACAAGCTAAAAACCGGCGGTTCTGCAAACGCTCCGCCGAAACATACAGGAATTTGAGTTCGCCGCGCACGGCTTTTTCCAAACTGAGTTCTATCTCGTCGGCCGACAAGCCCGTATAAATGGCCGCCGCCGCGATGCCCTGCCGTTGCAGATGTTCTACCTGGTCTTTCATCAGGGCTATCAGAGGCGATATCACGATGCAGACGCCCGGACGCGCCAGCCCCGGCACCTGAAAGCAGACCGATTTGCCGCCGCCCGTAGGCAACAAGGCCAAAGCATCGCCGCCCGCACAGACATGCAGGACAACATCTTCCTGCAACGGCCGGAAGCTGTCGTAGCCCCAGTATTGTTTCAGTATGGCCCGCACCCGCGCGCTGTCGATTGACCGATCCGAGGCCGCATGACCCGCCGGCATTTCTGACGGCCAACCGTCATCCCGCCGTTTGTCGCATTCCTGCATCTGATTTGAAAAAAATTCGTAATTTCGCGGATTAAGAGACAACTGCCGACGTTTCCGCCCTCCGGGTCACCTCAAAAGTAGCGAAACCAAAGGTAATATTTTTTTGACATAAAACCCGTTCCAAACCGCCCCGACATGCTGATTCGATTTTGTAAAAACAATTCGGCCAAACAAGGCCTGCTGTTGTTCATACTCTCCCTTGGCCTTTGGTGCAAGCACTTCATCGCCACCGGCTTCGGTGACTACCAAGCCTATTTGTCCTGGTTACTCGTCCTGACGGAATCGGCCTTTGTCGCTTTCTGTCTTCAACAGCACAAGCTATCCAAAAACAGCCTGTTCGTCAGCATCGTCTATCTGATTTGCCGTACCGTCTATGGATTTCCTGATGGACAGGCAGGCGGCGTCTTCGATTTTTCGGCCATCACCTGCGTGCCTTTCCTGCTCCTGTTCGCCTGTTACTACCTCTTACGGATGTACGAAGCCGAGTTTTCGCTGCCCGCCCTCCTCAACGGCACCATCCTTTGGGCAACCGCCGTCCTCCTCTGTCCGACGCTGACCTATACGTTACCCGGCATATTTCTGATACTGCTCGTCTATTCGGCCAACCGCGGCCGTATCTGGGGCGTATCCGTCCTCAGCATGGCCCTGCCGTTCGCACTCGTGGGCATTTGGGATTTCCTCAACGACACGCGCCTGCTCGTGGATTGGTTCGAAAAGATTCCACCGTTCCTGCCCGCCTTGCCGTTTCCACCCGACAGCCTGCCGTTTTATTTCACGCTCGTCCTGCTGTTCGCGGCTGTCCTCGGCTGGCTCTATCTGAAACAGAATCCGATCGAGGGCGAGATTCTGGAACGCAAACGGGCCGCGGCCATAGCCGCCATCTTCGTTTATTTCGTTCTGTTCTTCATACTGATAAAGGCTGATTCCACCCTCACGACGATTCCGTTCCTGTTTCCGACCGCCTATCTCGTCGGCGATTATTTTACCAGAAAAAAAGAGACCCTCCTTTCGGAAGGCCTCTTCATCTTACTCATCGTCCTCGGACTGCTGAGCGTTTGGTGGTAAACCGTCGTCTTTCGACCGGGATTTATCCGTTTATTTAACGAAATGGAAGTGCGAGCCATAACGTTCGAAGGCCGCTTTGTCCAATTCCTCGCGATGATCGGGATGCGCAATCGAAATCAGCAACTTGGCGCGTTCCTGCAACGTCTTACCGTAGAGGTTCACGGCGCCGTATTCGGTCACGACCCAATGGATGTTGCTGCGCGTCGTCACCACGCCCGCCCCTAACGTCAAGGTATTGGCGATTTTGCTCACGCCCTTGTTCGTCACGGAGGGCATGGCCACTATCGGCTTACCGCCCTCGCTCATGGAGGCGCCGCGCATGAAGTCGATCTGACCGCCCACACCCGAATAGAACTTCGTCCCGATGGAGTCGGCGCATACCTGGCCTGTCAAGTCAATCTGCAAGGCCGAATTGATGGCCGTCACCTTCGGGTTCTTGGCCACGACGAACGGGTCGTTCGTATAGCCGACGTCCATCATCAACACGCCGGGGTTGTCGTCCACAAAATCATAGACATCCTTGCTGCCCATGAGGAACGTGGAAACGATTTTGCCCTTGTCGATGCGTTTGGCCGCGCCGTTGATGACCCCCTTGCGCACGAGCCCCAACACGCCGTCGGCGAACATTTCGGTATGCACGCCGAGGTTCTTATGGTTCGTCAGCTGAGACAAAACGGCGTTGGGGATGCTGCCGATGCCCATCTGCAAGGTCGCGCCGTCCTCAATCAGGGCGGCCACGTTCTTGCCTATCTGACATTCGATGTCGGACGGTTCGGCGAAATGAGCCGTAATGAGCGGCGCGTCGTCTTCCACAAACACGTCGATCATCGACATCGGAATCATCGCATCGCCGAAAGCACGCGGCATCTGCGGATTGACAACGCCTATCACGGTATCGGCCGTCTCCACGGCCGCCAACGTCGCATCCACCGACGTACCCAACGACACATAGCCGTGTTTGTCGGGCGGCGTAACCTGAACCATCGCCACCTGCGGACGGCAATAGCCCTCGCGGATCAGACGCTGGGTCTCGGACAGGAAAATGGGAATATAGTCGGCATAACCGGCTTGCGTGTCCTTGCGCACGTTCGCGCCCACAAAGAAGGACTCCAATTGGAAGATGCCTTCGAACTCGGGGGCACTGTAAGGCGCTTCGCCCTCCGTATGCAGGTGCTGGATTTTGACATCCTTGAACTCTTTGCGGCGGCCGCGTTCGCACAACGCCTTGATCAGGCCTTGGGGCGCACAGGCTACCGAATGGATGTGAATGCGATCGCCGCTCTTCACTACCTTGACCGCCTCTTCGGCGGAAACTGCCTTGTACATCATATTATGTATTGTTTTTCTTTACAATGTGACCCGCACCGTGGCCGGAACCGCCACACGGCATAAGCCCAAGCGGCATGCCGGGCTACGGCGCGGGCAAAATTAACCTAAAATCATCAATTAAGCAAAGCGTCTGCCGGATGGCCTTAGAACATGTAATCCCAAACCGGCAACGCCACCGGCGTCGTCTTCAACGCCTTCAACGCCTTGTTGTCCAAATACTTCTTATTGATGACGAAACGGAACATATATTCGTCGAACCAGGCGTCGGTAAACGTCAGGTAGCCGTTATGCCCCGCGTTGGGTCCCCAGCTGTTCTCGAACTCCCATTTGACAGGTTGATCCTTGGCGTCGGTATCGCAGCCGATCAGCAGCATGGCGTGGGCCGAACCGCTCTGACGGCTCAGGATGCGGTCTTTCTTGTCCATGCTGAAATCAACGCCCAACAGGCTGTTGTAGTCGTAAAGCGAAGGGTCGAGCAGACCGGCGTCCGACTGAAACTGCTTGCCCACGTCGCTGGACGTGTACATCGGCTCGCCGGCCTTGATGGAGGCCAAAGCGGCTTTCTTGATTTCTTCGGCCGGCAGGTTCAGATAAACCCAGTTCAAGCCCTCGTAGGTGTTGCGGTAGTTGGCGATGTCATAAACCTGATAATACGGCCGCGTCGGGTCGTGCATGATCATGACGTAGGTGTCGGGCGTAAAGTCGGCCGGCACGACCTCTTGGTAGAAGCGCATCGGCGTATAGTTCTCCAACGCCTTGATTTCGCCGTCTTTGGTCTTGTAACGCCAGGTAAACTGCGCGGGCGGTTCGCCGAGACAGAGGCTGAGGATGCGGTAAACGTCCTTGAGCGTCGCCATTTTGATGGTGCGGAGCGCGGCCGCGTCGGGCCGACCGGCCTCTGCGGCTTGCGCGGCAGCCTTGCGGATCTGCATGCCGCCCTTGCGCAGACGCTCGTTCACGAGCGAAACCATCTGCGAGGTGGCGTTGGAATGTTCGGTCTCCGGCATGACCTCGGCCGGCACCACGCCGTATTTGGAGGCCAAATTATAGTAGAGGTTCCAAACGCCGCCGTCATTCACGGGATTTTGGAAGAACGTCACGACTTCACGGTCGTCCTGATCGCGGTCGGCCGTACGGATCATATTCTCCAGAAACAGATTGGACTTTTCCAACATATCCCAAAAATAAAGGTAGTTGTGCGAAAAGTTAAAGGCATCGATGTTGTATTGTTTCATTACCCCCGGCCGTAAGGTGTTGAGCGAGGTGAACATCCAGCAGCGTCCCGAACGCTTTTGGTCGGTAATGCCCTTGACATCGGCGCGGTATTTGAAGAAATGGTCGATTTTGCCCTGCCGCTCGCGGTTGAGCGCATTGGCCTTGATGTTGGCGTCTTGCGTCAGGACGTTCTGTATCGCGCGTGTAGAAGCGTCTTTGCCAAAACTCTGTTGCAACGTCTGCAATTCCGTCTGACCCAAGGCTTGCGCCCGCAAGGCCGGTTGAACGGCCGCGCCCGCGCCGAGGCACAGCAGGCCGGCGACAAGACGCGCGGCCGATTTTCGTAGTGATTGTCTTTTCATATCGTTGTTGGTTAAAAATTATGCTTGTTCAAGGTTCATCCGATGGGGCGAGCCGCTCGAAATAATGTTGCGGATCGCCTTTTTCAAAATAGCGGATTTCGCCGCCCGCGGCCTGCACCAAGGCCTCGATACGGTCTTTGGCGTCCCGCTCGCTCTCGCAGATACAGAGTTTGTTCTCGTAGAGGAAATAATCCCCGCGGTAGCGGGCGGGCGTGATATTGGGCATGATGACGTTGGCCGCGACGCGCAGGGCTTCCTCGCGTCCCCGCGGATGCAACGAAGCCATGGCCGTCGTGGCCGCCATATTGACCGTGGGCATGATGAGCCGAAGCAACGCCAGCATATTGAGCGACAGTTCGTAGCGTTCCGCCAGGGTCGGAATTTCGTGCCGACGCGCGTAGAGCGGCGTCTCGTGGTGTTCGATATAGGGCCCCATGCCCACCATGTCGATGCCGAAGTCGCGGAAAAAGGCCAGGTCCGCGGCGAGGTCTTCGGGCGTCTGGCCGGGCAGGCCGATCATGACGCCGCTGCCCACCTGGTAGTCGGCCGCCTGCAAGGCCTCCAAGGCTTTGAGCCGGTCGGCAAAGCGGTGGTCGGCCGGATGCAACTGCGCGTAAAGCGTCGGGTTGGACGTCTCGATGCGCAACAGGTAGCGTGTGGCACCGGCTTCACGCCAACGCTTATAGGTTTCCAACGTCTGTTCGCCGAGCGAGAGCGTGATGCCGAGGCGGCCATCGCTCAGACGCATGGCGGCCTTGAGCAACCGTTCGACCGTCTCTATGAAATCGCGGTCCTGCCGCTCGCCGCTCTGCAGGACGATGGAGCCGAAGCCCGCGCGGTAAGCGTTTTCCACGGCCGCGAGCACCTCCGCTTCCGTAACGGTGTAACGCGCCACGGCCGGATTGCCGGCGCGGATGCCGCAATAATAACAGTTCTTGCGGCAGATATTGCTGTACTCGATCAAACCGCGCAGATAGACTTCGCGGCCCACCGTCTGCAATTTGACCTGCCGCGCGGCCTCGCGCAAGGCCTGCGCCTTTTCGCCGCGCCATTGCAGGCACTGCGCCCAGTCGGCCGGCGCATGGCCGATAAGGGCGGCCGGTGTTGCCGCGGCGGCAGGCGTGGCCGACATTATCGGTGTGGCCGACATTATCGGTGTGACCGGATCAGCGGCCGCCGCCTGCGCCCGTATGGCCGTGGACGACTGCGGATATAAAACGCCCCTCAGCAGAATAAAGCGGTCGGCATAGGCGGAGAGCGAAGCCTGCAGCTGCGGCACGGCTTCACGCGCGGCCTCCGCCGGCTCGTCCGCGCTCGCCCGCGGATACACCAACACGCGGCACCAATCCAATATCGTTTCATAGGCCCGCCACTGCGTGAACCGCGGCAGGTTGTCCTCGCCCATAAGCAGGAACAGCGGCCGATCCGCCCCCTCCCGCGCCCTTACGGCCTCCAGCGTGCGCACCGTATAAGACGGCCGCGGCAGATGCAGTTCCCAATCGCAGGCCCGCATGGCGGCACGGCCATCCAAAGCCGCCTGCAACAAGGCCCAACGCCTTTCGTCCGGCCACATTTCGGCTTCCGTCTTGAACGGATTGCGCGCCGAAAGCATGAACCACAGGTCGGCCTCACCGCCGAAATGCCGCAAAGCCGCTTCCGCCACGGCGATATGCCCCGCATGCACCGGATTGAACGAACCGAAATAAAGAATAAGCGGACGGCTACTCATCGTGCATCCCGTTACTCACCCCGCAAAAACGTCGTTACCGCCGCCTGCACCTCCGCCACGGCACGCTCTATGTCGTCATTGACGATACACAGGTCGAAACGCGGCGCAAAACTCAATTCCTCTTCCGCGCGGCCGAGCCGTTTTTTCAAGCTCTCCGCCGTTTCCGTGCCACGGCCCTCCAAACGCCGTTTCAACTCCTCCACCGAAGGCGGCTGTATGAAAATCGCCAGACTTTGCTGCGGAAACTGCTCCTTGATACGCAGACCGCCCTTCACGTCCACATCGAAAACCACGTCCTTGCCCTGCGTCCAGATACGGTCCAACTCACTTTTCAACGTGCCGTAAAACTGGCCGGCATAGACTTCCTCATATTCGAGGAACTCGCCGGCGGCCACCCGACGCCTGAACGCATCGGCCGAAAGAAAATAATAGTCTTTGCCATCCTGTTCGCCCGGCCGCATGGCCCGGGACGTAGCCGAAACCGAGAACGCCAGCTGCGGCAACTGCGGCAACACCCGACGTACGATCGTCGTCTTGCCCGCACCCGAAGGCGCCGAAAATATCACGAGTTTACCTTGTCTTTCCATAGTTTGCCAAATTACCCGCGGCCATCCGCCCGACTTATCCGGACAGACGCCACAGCATTTAGCAAAGTTAGTGCAAATCGGGCGCAGAAACAAGTCCCCCGCAAACCCGGATAAAACACGCGGCGTCCCGACCGCGAGCAGAACCCGATCGGGCAGGCCGAAAACAAGGCTTTACGGAAATTAAGCGAGATCGGGGAAACGGCGTTTGAGCAAATCGTAGAACGTGGCGTAAGCCAGGGAATTCTCGTCCCAGCCGCGTTGCGCGCTCAACGCCTGCCACACCGCCATCGCCGCCGCCGTATCCTTGGCGTCGTTCAAGCGCCCCACCGCCTCACCGTATTCCTTGACATTGCCGGCGAACAACTCCTGAGTCAACAGATATTTCTCGTTTACGCCTATCGCCATTTTCAAATCGACCGTGCGCGTATGCTGTATGTCGTATATCGTCTGCGGCGCCTTGAATTTGTCCACCATCGTGCGGAGCTGGCCGCCGTGCAGGTTGGCGCGCGTGGAACGCAGGCTCTCCATCAGGCTGTCGCCCGAAGAAACAGGCTCCGGCGCGGCATCGGGCCGGGCCGTGGAAGACACCGCCACGCCCGACATATCCTGTTCGCCCGGCTTGACCTGCGCCTGAGCCATGGCCGTCAGTTGCGTGATATACGACTGCGGCTGGTCTTCTTCCCTGACCGAGAACTGCGCCAGCGTCTCCTGCTTGATGGCCTCGAATATCTCATTCTTTTCCAAGGCACGTTGTTGCGCCACGTCAAAATCAGCCCCAACACCGCTCCGCTCGTTCGGCTGCATCAAAACATCGGCCGAAGCTGCGGGGGCGGCGACGGGTTCCGGCTCGGACGTGACGGCGACCGACGCAGGCGCCGCTTCAAATTCCGCCTCCGGTTCAGGCTCCCCGGCCGGCTTCGGTCCGGACGCCGCAACCGGTTCGGACGACGGTTCCGGTTCGGATTCCGGTTCATCGTCGAACCTCAACCCGAGTTCCGGCTCTATGCTTTTCGGTTTTTCCACAGCCGCCGGAACCGCCGCGGACACGGCGTCCGCCGTCGCCTCGAACGGCACGTCGGCCGCCGCTTCGGCCGATGTTTCCGCGCCCGTCGGCAATACCTCGAATCCGAACGACAAGCCTTCGTCTTCGTCGGCGGTCGCTTCCAATCCAGCCGCCGAAACGCCCGGCACAGCCGTTTCGCGCGTATCGGCCGACACGGTTCCGGCGAATACGGCCGACGGCTCCAACTCCACCGAAGCGCGTTCCGTCTCCACCGTGCGCTTCAAAGCCGCTATCGTCTGCTTGACCGACTGCAGGCTGTTTTCGCCGTGGCACATACGTTCAAAAGCCGTCACAACTTCCAACAATCCCTGTATTTCCGACTTCAACCGTCCGAAATCCGCCGTCGTCCGCGCGCGCTCATCCATCATCAACGCCTCGGCACCGGCCACGACCTTGTCCAGCTTGTCTATAATCTTCGTTTGATATTCTGCGGTATTCATAACTCAATTTACACGTTAAACCTAAAACTGCGCTCCAATCCGACTGCAAGATAGAGATAATTCCGCCGCAAGTCACACCGCCCGGCCGCTTTTTGCTAACAAGGCCGCGTTAGTATAAAAAAGCGGCGACCCCTTACGGAGCCGCCGCCTTTACGTCAATCGGCATCGCATAACCGACGATGCCGGCAGGCTATCTTACGATCCGGATACGCCGCACGGCCTTGCCGAAACGGATTTCCAAAATATAAACGCCCGCCGCTTCCGCCGAAAGATCGAACGTCTTGAAACCGCCCGACGCCACGTCACTGTAAACACGACGTCCCGTCAACGCATAAACGTGAATTTCACGCATACCGGACGCCTGTACATTGAACTGACCGCCATTGGAACGCCATACGTTGATTTTCGTCTCATCCCATCTTTCGTTTGCCAGATCCGACGTACCGACCACTTCTATCAACACGTCCGACGCGCCGGCGGATTTGAGACGTATCCGGCAACTGCCTGTCGGTTTGCCTCCCGTCGGCGTAAACGTCACGGTAAAACTCTCGTTGAGGCCGTCCGCAGGAATGCCGGCACGCGAAAGTGCAAACAGTTCCGCATCGTCCCCCTCCACCGACAACGCGATGGCTTCGGTCAGGAAGAACGGATTGACGACAATCGGCCCGGAGGTCGCGGAGACGGCCGGCGACTTCACGCTCAGTTTGACCGTCTTGTCTTTTTCGGCCACAACAATCGTCGGCTCGGAGGGCTTCACGCGCACCGTCATCGGAATGAACAAATCGGCGGCGCCTTTGGACGACAGGCGCAACCAAGCCGAATAAACACCGGCCTCGCTGCCGATGAACGCGACGCGCAACGTGCCGCCGGTCGCCGGCAACACCTCGACAGAGGGCGTGAAACTCGACGGATGGTCGCCGCCCACGGTCACGTGGATATCCTCCGTCAGATTGAGTCCCTTAATCTCCATCGCATCACTCTCGGCGATCTTGTTGGCCATGGCCTCGAACGCCAGCTGTGCCGCGGAAGCCGTGATACGCGCCACGTCGGTACGGCCATAACTTACATCGTCTATGTAATAGGTCGCGCCGTTGCTCCGGCCGCCAGGTCCCGCAAAACGGAAACCGATAAAGAATACCTCCGGCAAATCTTCCACCAACGCCATATCCAAATGATATTCGAACCACGCGCCGTTTTCGTCCGGTATGGACGGCATCGCGAGGTCGATGCGCGAACGCGCCATCGTATCGCCGAAACGTTCGATAAAATAGCAATCCACGCCTCCCGCCTGGTTGGCGACCATCAAATCGCCCATCACACGGAACGTAAAGAGTTTGGAGCCGTTCGTCTTGCCGTTCAAAGCCGGCGTCACAAGCCACATTTCATACGGATCGGCCGCATCCGCGAGCGAATTGTAAGCCGTCGCCTTGGCCGCATAATTCAATACGGCCGACGTTTCTTTGTCTTTTTCCTGATACGTCCACCACGGACGGTCGCCCTTGACGATGAAATTGCGCCAACCCGACAACGCCAACGGCTTGTTGTGACGGGTTTCATCGAAATTTTCGTTGAGTTTATCCAAGGGACGGGTTTCATCCAACTGCGCCACTTCATCCCATTTCAAAATCGGACGGGCGCCTACCGGCACAATCAGAATGTCGTCCACATTCATGGCCGCCGTCGCTTCCGCGCCGCTTGTCTTGACAATACGCAGACGTTGTACGCCGGCACGCTTGACCTCTATCGCCACAGTCTGCGGCACGCCGGCCGTCCCCACGGTCTGTTCCGTTCCGACCGCCGTCCACGTCAAACCGAAGTCGGACGAAGTTTCCAAACGCCATTTGGCCGCTTCCGCAGCATCCTTGCAAGCCGCGACCGAAAGCGTCACGGTCTCGATGCCCGTCATCAGGTCGAAATCCATCGCGAGCGACGCGCCGGCATCGCCCAAACGGATGCTCCGCGTGCCGTTGAAGACGTCGCGGTCGCCCTGTTGCCCCGCCACGGCCTTGACCAAACGCCAATCCCCTTTTTCGCCTCTGACATACCGGTCGCCATAAGTCAAATCGGTTTCCACGCGTTCGAACGTCTCGACCCAGTCGGTCTCCACCGTTTCGGAACAAACGCCCTTCAACGGAATGCGCCGTTCCACCTTATCCTGCAAACTGTAGATGACGAGCGTCATATCGTGTTCGCCGGCCCGGCGCGGCATATAGGTTATATCCAACGGCATGTCTTCGAAGTTCTGCAGGAACATCGTCGTGCTCAGGCGGAACGTCCCCGTATCCGCCCCCTCCACTTTGGCACGCACGTAGTCTTTCATGTTCATGGCCGACAACCGCAGTTGTTTGGTCTGCATTTCACCGGGTTTAGATACCGTAAACGTTTCCACGGTTTCGGGCAGAACCGACAATTGCGGTTTGGCGTTCTCGTCCTGCCCGGTCGCTTTCAACGGCACGCGGACGGTTTCGGCGCCTTCGCTACTGAAAACCAGTTCCGCATGATGAAAACCCGCTGCGACTGGCTTATAATGAATCTTAACCGTCCGAGGCAGATCGTTCAAGGCGATTTCCGTCATACCGGGGGTAAAACAGGCGGCATCCGTCCCCTCCACGGCCACGCGGACCGGCGCGGTCAGCAATTCGCCGCTGACGCTGACATAAGCCGAACTGTCGGACTGTCCAAGGAAAGCCTTGACCGTGCCCATAAACTTGGTATCGACGAATAAACGCGGTTTGATTTCGGAAGCCTTTTCGAGGCGATAGAACGAGAAATTATCGAAATAAACCGTCGTCCCTTTATTGAGCCGCAACGAGAAATAAAACGCGGTAGCCTGTTCCGGCGCCGTCGTCACGAATTCCAACGTATCCCATTGGCCGGTCTTGGTCGTCAGATATTGACCGTTGTTGAGGATAGCCGCGTCATGCTCCATCTCGCCGACCGAAGCCGGGCCCTGCCAATAAGAAATCAACTGTAAATTCCGGCCGTCGGCGGTGCCGGTCTCGATATAATACGGTATGCGGATGCGATACGGTTTGCCCGCGATGAACTGGGCGGAAACGGTCTGCCGCAACGTATTGGTCAGCGGACCGGAAGAAACGACTTTCAGCGATTTTACGCCTTCTATCTTATATATATCGAAAACATTCGGGGAGGGCGTTCCCATGTTGACCTCCCAATCGGTCGGTTTGCCTTCCACATAGAAATCATCGGCTTCATCCCATTCCTCAAAACCGGCGTTCACGAACAGATTGTCACCGGCCACCGTCTCGTCGCCGGGTTCGTCCGGACCAGGGTCAGGGTCGGTTCCGGGGCCAGGGGCGGGCGTTTCACCCGCGTCCACCACCGTGATGTCGGCCGGCGAACGCAAGCCGATGACCGTACCGCCTACAGAGGTGGAAATACCGGTCAGATGCGCTTTCAACGGTATTTTGGTCGTTCCGAACGTGTTGTTCAGCGTTCTGGCATTAAAATTCGCCTGTTCCGCCGTCTGGCGGATTTTATAGTTCTTCACGGCGGCCGCAAACATCCCCTCCGCCGTCGCTTCGGCCATACGGTTGAAGAACTCCACTTGCTCGATTTTCACCAACACACAAGCGTAACGGGCCTTGTCCGCCTGCAAGGCCGCCAACGTCAAGGTAACGGGTTCCACCGCCACCCGCTTGGCAACCGCCACACCCGGATCGCTTACCAAAATCATCGACAGGGGCGTCATCATACCGGGAGACGTCACGGTTCCGATCATCAACGGCAAGCGGTCGCCCACCTCGTAAACCCGGTTCAAAAACGCACCGATACCGGCATCTTCTATCAATATGCCGCCGGTTTCATCCTGAGCGTAGTATTTATACAGTCCCTCCGTTTCGTAGGCGGACGCATCGACATGGGTCACGACCAAACCGTCCAACGCATAATAGGCGGTCTCGTCGATACGTTTCTCTTTCAAGGCCGCTATGGAAGCCTGTTTTTCAACGGTCAGGACAATCCATTCCAACGTATATCCGTAAGGATCGTCCAAACCCTCCGTTTGAAAGCCGATAACGGCGGATTGATGATTGACATTGACCAAATCCGCATCCAGCGTCACGGTCAGCATCTCGCCGTCGGCACTTTCCAGTTTCTCTTTCGACAGCGTCGTCTTGTCGAATGTAATCCCGGCCTGTGCGGGCGGCACCAACGTCACATCGCCGGTCAAGTTCTCGGCCTTGACGGTGAAATGCGCCGTGGTCTTGGTGTATTGCAAGACATAAACGGGCCCTTGCCCGCCCTGATCCACATACTGCACGGAAAACACCGGCTTGGGCGCATCGGGTGTCTCGGCGAACAAACCCTCCCAAGTGGGTGCCACGCGCAAAGCGGAAATGCTGACATCGGCATTCTTATTCATACTCGTACCCGCCGGGTAAAACATAACCGCGTTCATACCGGGACAATCCATTTGGTTGGTTCCAGAATGGCGCGAAGTCGGGGTTCCGGGTTCCTGTTCCAAAGAGACCGGAGCCGCATACAGCACGACTTCATCGTCTTTGGCTTCGGCGCCTACAAACGTATATTTGACGATGACCAGCAAAGGTTCGGTCATATCATAAATCTCCGCAGACCAATCGGCCGTACTGACGGAACCTTTTCGGGCGACTCCGATATGAAATTTTGTCGCATCGTCTGCATTTTTCTTGACGGCGACCTGCCCGAACACCTGCGAATTATTCTCGCCGGCCGCTCCCATGCCTATGAAAGCGTTCGTTCCCGCCAGATCATGCACGCGCAACAGAAACGAATAATAGACACTACCCGACGCTATCAAATCCATATTGAACTGTCGGGACAATTTATCGGCCGAAGCGGCGGGAAAACGAACCGCCTTGACCGTCGAAGCATAATTTTCCCAACTCATGGCCAACTCCTCGACCAAAAGATCGTTTGTAGAAGTTCTGTTTGACAACCAACCGCCCTGACCTGTCAAATCGCCTACATTATATTCGAAATTGTCTTCCAGATAACGCTGTTGGGCTTGCAGATGGATCGGCATAAAGCCGCCTATCAACGATAATACGACCGCCATGATGGCCGTTTTCCATAAATGTCTCATAATCCTTAAATTTAGTGAATAATTAGGTTCATTATAAATGACCGCCGTTTCCCGGCGATTATCATTCCGTTTGTTCCATGCACCGCTGTTTTGTTTCTTAACTATCTCTCAACATGAAGTACGGGCTTCGGTTCCATCGTCACGGACGCCACCGGATTCCGACCGCTTCCAAAATCTTCCTTTTCAAGGCACGTTTTATTCACGACATAATCGTACATAGCGGAGTGAATGATTTCGCTACGCTCAATTTGCGCCACGGCCGTCGGAAAACAAGTTTTCGAGGGCTCGTTTGGCTGAATCAAAACGTTCGCTTTCGCGCACCATTTCTCGCCATGGCATAATCCAAGCAAGCTTGGCTTCTGCTCATGGCTTAACGAAATGGTTCAACTTACAAATATACCATTTTTTTCGACATAAACAACAAAAGCGGCGACCCCTTACGGAGCCGCCGCCTTGAACTTACCTCAACGGTCATGTCCGCCCCAAAAACCGACGGACGATTTCCGAAACGCTTACCAGATGACGGCGCGTTTTTCGGGCGCGAGCCACATCGCATCGCCTTCATGGATGTCGAAGGCTTCGAGGAACTCGGCCACATGCGGCAACGTGCCGTTCACGCGCCAGCGACCCAAGGAGTGCGGGTCGATCATCGTCAGACGGCGGATTTCCTCGTCGCGTACATTGCCCGCCCATACGTTGGCATAGGAAAGGAAGAAACGCTGCGCCGGCGTGAAACCATCGATTTCGCCTTCCGGATGCTGTTGCAACGCGCGTTGCAACGCGGCATACGAAATGTTGAGGCCGCCGTTGTCGGCGATGTTCTCGCCCAGCGTGAAACGGCCGTTGGCATGCAAGGAGTCGATGACGACAATCTGATCGAAATGTTCGACCAGACGCTGGGCCCGTTCGCCGAACTTCTCGGCGTCTTCGGCCGTCCACCAGTCTTTCAGGTTACCGTTCTTGTCGAACTGACGGCCCTGATCGTCGAAACCGTGCGTCATCTCGTGCGCGATAACGACCCCTATCGCACCGTAGTTGATGGCGTCGTCGCCGTACATATAGAAGAACGGTACCTGCAGAATCGCCGCCGGGAAACAGATTTCGTTCGTTGTCGGGTTGTAGTAGGCGTTCACGGTCTGCGGCGTCATCTGCCATTCGTTGCGATCGACCGGTTCGCCCAACTTGCTCATCATATAGTCGTAGTCAAACCGATTGGAGCGCAATACATTGTTAAACAAAGCATCGTCTTCGATCAACAAATCGTCGTAACTGCGGAACTCATCGGGATAGCCCACCTTGACCAGCACGGAAGCCAATTTATCTTTGGCCTTCGCCTTGGTTTCATCGCTCATCCATTGGTTTTTATCGAAACGTTCATCCATAGCCGCCTTGACGTTATCGACCAGTTCCACCATGCGGGCTTTGGCCTCGGGCGGGAAATAACGGGCTACGTAAAGTTCGCCCAAACCTTCGCCCAAAACGCCATCGACCAAATCCACGGCGCGTTTCCAACGGGCGCGCATCTCCTGCTTTCCCGACAGCGTGCGGCCGTAGAAATCGAACGACTGCGCGTAGATTTCGTCGCTCACGTACGAAGCCGACGAACGGATGACATTCCACTCGTAATATGCCTTAAGCTCTTCCGCCGAGGCTTTCTCCACAATGCCGGCCAGTTTCTGCATCGTCGGCAACTGCGAAACGCTCAATTCGGTCACGTTATACTTGGGCGAGAGTTCGGCCAGATACGCCGTCCAATCCAAAGCCGGAAACAGTTTCTGCAATTCGGCCACCGTCAGGCGGTTGAAGTTGTTTTTCGGCACGCGGCATTCCTCGCGCGTGAAATGGGCGGCGGCGATGCGGCTTTCCAACGCCAGCACGTCGGCCGCCTTGGCGCGGGCTTCGTCGGGCGTCGTGCCGTACAGCACGAACATTTTCTCCATCATTTGGACGTAAGCCGCCCGGATCTTCTTATTGTTCTCGTCCTGTTCCAGATAATAGCTGCGGTCAGGCATACCCAAACCGCCCTGTTCGATGTTCAGCAGGTTGGCTTCGCTGTTTTCGACGTCGGGCGCGACATAGAAAAAGAAAAACGGCATAATCCCCATGTGGTGAAGACCGGCCAACGCCTTCATCGTCGCGGCCTTGCCGTCCAACGCCCGGATGTTTTCCAGCAACGGACGGACCGGCTCCATACCTTGTTCGTTCAACTTGACCGAATCCATCGCCATATTGTACAACACGCCGATTTTCTTGGCCAGACCCGTTTCCTTATCCGCCTTGGCGGCCAAATCCACGATCAGCGTCTTCAACTGATTCTGACTCGTCTCGCGCAGTTGGTCAAACGCCCCGTAACGGGAATACTCGCCCGATAACGGATTCTTGGCCATCCACCCGCCGCAGGCGTATTGATAGAAGTCCTGCTTCGGATCGACCGAAGTGTCCAAGTTCGTCAAATCCAAAGATTGACGTTGCTGTTTGCAGGCCGTACCCAACAACATGGCGCACGCCACCGGCAAAATCATCCAATGTTTCATATCTTCTTTATGGTTTATGTAGTTTTCCAAATCCATGCCCGCTTCCCACCTTATCAAGGGCACACAAAATTAACGTAATTTAAGCGCAGAAACAAGCGGGCGCCGCTTTAGGGCAAAACCGCCGCCGCTTCCCTATTGCCCCATAGCCGTTCCTACCGGATCCGCCCCGGGCGATACGTCCGCGGCCGGCTCCACATGGAGGCCGACATGGGTGTCCGGGCCGAACTCCGCCTTGAGCCGCCGTTCGACGGCCGTGGCGCGGTCGTGCGCCTCATGCAACGAAAGGTCGCCGTCCATGCGCACATGCACTTCGATGGCGTAACGGTTGCCGATGCGCCGCGTGCGCAGGTGGTGCGGTTCGCTCACGCCCGGAAACGACAGGATGATGCCCCGAATCCGGTTCTCCACCTCGCGCGGCAACGATTTCTCCAACAATTCGTCCAAACAGGGTTTGAGCAATTGGATCGCCACCTTTAAAATAAATAAGCTCACGACGATGGCGGCCAACGGATCCAAAACGCGCCATTTCTCGCCCAAAAACATCGCGCCGCCTATGCCCAAGGCCGTACCGACGGAAGACAAGGCGTCGCTGCGGTGATGCCACGCATTGGCCACGACGACCTGCGACTGCAACCTTTTGCCACGGATTACCGTATAATGATAAAGCGCTTCCTTGACCACGACCGAAACGAGGGCGGCCGTCAACGCCGACAGCCCCGGCCGCGGCAACGCTTCGCCATGCAGGAACCGCCACACCGACAGCACGCCGCCCCGGAAGATGCCGACAGCTACAAGGCAGAGTACCAGTCCAATGACGGCCGTCGCCAAGGTTTCGTACTTGCCGTATCCGTAATCATGGTCCTCGTCGGCCGGCTTGGCGGATATGCGCACGAAGACCACGACGACGATGTCCGTCGCGAAATCCGACAACGAATGCACCGCGTCGGCGATCATGGCCGCGCTATGGCCGAAGATACCCGCCGCGAATTTGAAAATCACCAGCAGCAGATTGCCGACGCTCCCCGCGAGCGTCACGCGGCAGATGCCTTTTTCCCTTTCCGAAACCGGCGACCGGTCCTTTTTTTTGTCCGACATGGTGGATGGTTTTTTATACCGTGAACGTCCGGGAACCGACTTTTTTCCGGGAGGGAAAGACATAGGAAACGGCGGACGCCGGCACCGCCCCTTCCGTGACGGCTTCGACGGCCGCCTGTTGGCCGACGGTAAGGCGATAGACGGTATCGGGATGACGGCGTTTGAGTACCGACAGCAACGCGACGGCCTTCTCCAAACCGTCGCCGCGCCCGTAGTTCCATACTTCGTCCGGTTGCGCGAGACGGAAATCCTCCTCGTAGATGGAGACCGACGGCAAGGCCTGCAGGCGTGCATAGACGTCCGCGTCCGACAAGCCGCCGCATAGCGCGAGACCGACCGGATTGCGTTCGACGGCCGCTTTCAGGAACGGCGGCCATTCCACCGCCAGCATGTCGCGGTAGGCATAGAGCGCGAGATCCGCCCACGCCGCGCCGGCCGCCGCCTGCGCATAGACATAATCGTGACAGGCCTCCCGCGTCAAACCGGGCGCGAGCGTCCAGGCCGCCTCCGTCTCGAACCGCTTGTCGGCGGCTTCCGGCAAGCGCGGCTCCACCTGCAGGAACGCCTTGAGTTCCGCGAACAGTTCGTGCACGTTGGCGCAATGCCCGATCAGCAATTCTTTCAGGAAGTAATGTTCATACTGCGCGAAATCGCCCTCCGGATGCAGATACAGATAGTCCTCCACCTCGTTGATCACGATTTTTTCCGGCAGGCGCGAAAGCGAAAACGCCTGCGCCTCCATCTCCT
Organism: uncultured Bacteroidales bacterium; assembly: GCA_910586395.1. Taxonomy (GTDB): domain Bacteria; phylum Bacteroidota; class Bacteroidia; order Bacteroidales; family P3; genus CAMXAS01. Next base: position 25,870 of record CAJUFX010000012.1, on the reverse strand, counting down.
GCAACAAAGCCGGACGGCTCTCGTTGTCGAAACGGTTCTTGCTCGAACGCTGCGCGTTGAAGATACCGCGCATCGGCAGATAACAGGTCTTGCCGTTGTGACGGTGCGCATATTGAAAACAGTCCCAATATTTTTCACGGCTGAACAAGAAGTTGGCGAACGTCTCGAACGTCAGCGGCGCGGACAGATAGGCGCGGAAACGCTTTTGAAAATCGCCGTAAGCCGCCGGATCAATCGTCGCCTTTTCATAAAACGTATGGATATAGCCGCTTACATGCGAAACAATCGTAATTTTCTCGTGTTCGACCGCGCGCCGCGCCTTGGCCGAAATCTCGGTGCCGTTGTACCACATCTTTTTCGTGACGATCCGGCGGTTGTTGGTCATGAAGCCCTCGCCCTCGGCCATGAAATTCTGCGAATGAAGCGGCGTCGCGATCATGAACATCTTTTCGAGCGGGATATGGCCGACCACGAACATGGCGGCCACATAGAGCGCGGCCAGCGAGACGCATTCGCCCGCGCCGGTGCTGTAACCTTCCTTGTAGCGGAACGCCTTCATGGCTTCGACGGTCTCGGTCTTCCAATACGGAATCCGCTCGTCGTCGTAACGGTCCAGACCGAAATGACGGCGGATGTCGATATCGAAATAGTATTTGTCGCCCTCGTAGCCGAACAGCGCGTTCGACACTTTGAGCGCGGCCATATCGACGAATCCTTTGAAACGGTTGATTTCGGTCTCCTTGGTCGTGAGCCCCCAGGTGTCCAAGTCCAGGTTGAACACGAAGTGATCCATGATATACTGCTTGATGCGGTTCAATTTATAGTTGAACGACTTTTTCTCGATGTTCGCGAACCACGGATCATTTTTCCACGCCCAAAGTTCGGGCGAGAGGATATTGGCGACGACGAGCGCGTACATCAAGTCCGGAAAAATGAAGATCTCCATGTCGGAGAGGCTGTACGCGCTGGAAAGCTTTTCCAAACGGGCGGCGTCTTCCGCGGAGGCCGGCGTTTCTGGCGTTTTCGGTGTTCTCGGCACTTTCGGGACGGCCGGCACGGAAACGGGCCGTTTCTTGCCGGAGACCGCGGCGGTGTTTTCAATTGTTTTCATGATTTCAGACATTTGAATTGGTATCGAATACGAGGGAGTCGGCCTGATCCGGCGCGCCGACGCGCAGTTCGGCCGGCACGCCCATATAGAGCGCGTGGTGGTTTTCGATATGGCCGGCCGGGAAGTCGTAATACACGGGATAGCGCGCGCCCTTGGCATAGGCGGCCGACACATAGCGTTCCACGGTTTCCGTCACGCTTTCTTCCAACGGCCGCGCGCCGGCGCGGATGCCGGTGAACGCGCCCACGACGAGCCCCGCCAGACGGTCGAACCAGCCGCCGCGGTAGAGGTTGAGCAACATGCGGTCCACATGGTAATCCAGTTCGTTTAGATCCTCGATGAACAGGATTTTGCCGGCGGGGTCTATGTCGGTAGGGGTTCCGCGCAGGCTGTAAAGCACCGAGAGGTTGCCGCCGATCAATGGGGCGCGCGCCACGCCCGCCCGGCCGGCCGGATGCGGCGGCAAGGCCGCGTAGCCGAGCGGTTCGCCGAAGAGCGCGCGGCGGAGCGTCGCCAAAGCCGGATGGGACAAGGGGGCCTTTTCGACCGCCTGCGGATAGGTCTGCGGCATGGCGGCGTGCAGCGACGCGACATGCAGGTTCCGCTGCAGATGCGAAAGCAACACCGTCAGGTCGCTGAAACCCACGACCCATTTAGGATGGCGGCCAAAAGCCGAAAAATCCAAATCGTCTATGAGCGAGGCCGTGCCGTAGCCGCCGCGCGTCGCGATGACGGCCTTGATTTCCGGATCGTCCAACGCCCATTGCAAATCCCGCAGGCGGTCTTCCCGCCGGCCGGCGAACAAGGCCGCGCGGTCCAGCGCATGCGGCCCCACGACGGGCTGCAAGCCCCATTCGGACAACTGCCGGATGCCGCGTTCCAGACAAGCCGGCTCTATGCAGCCGGCCGGCGAAACGAGGGCCACCCTGTCACCCGCCTTTAAAAACGGCGGAATCCGTATTTTTTGTTCCTCCATACGCATCTTCGTCATCAAGTTAGCGACGGCCACAGGCGAACCGCAAGTCGCGCGCCACAGGTCAACCGAAAGCCTCGCGCCACAAGCTTCCAATCTCAGGCCGCGGACGGGAAACGACCGCCGCGGCCGCCCGTCGGGTCACCCGTATGCCTTGCGAAGATACGAATTTTTTCCGTAGGCGTCATAGCAGGATACCGGCTTACGGATTTCCACCGGCCCAAAAAGACCGGACAAATTTTGCCTAATCCTGAAAAGTTTGTAGTTTTAGGGAATGCAAACGACGGGTATGCCGCAGGCCCGCAACTTGCGGAACCAATGACAATACAAGGGACACATAACAAAATGAAAAAAACACAATCCACAACTGATACGCCATTGCCGCTTTCATCTAACGAGCTTCGCTTTGTTGAAGAACTTCGCAATATTGTACGGGCCAATCTAAAACGAGCCTATGCAGCCATCAATTTCAGTCAGGTAAACACCAATTGGAACTTAGGCAAACGAATTGTAGAAGAGGAACAGCATGGAGAAAAGCGAGCCGAATATGGAAAACGAATAATTGCTATCGCTTCTCAAATATTGACAGAAGAATTCGGACAAGGATATTCCGAGACAAACTGCAAAAATTTCAGACGTTTTTATTTGGAATTCAAAGACTATGTAATTGGTCAGACACTGTCTGACCAATCTACAGAACTACAAAAAAAACAGACATTCAAACAAAAAGGTCAGATGATGTCTGACCAATTGCCTCAAAACCAATTGGCTCTACTTCCTTGGTCGCACTATGAACGCTTGATACGGGTTACGGACAAACAGGCCCGCAATTGGTATATGCACGAAGCAGCACAAGGGATGTGGAGTTTCCGTACACTTAATCGCAACATCAACACACAATATTATGAACGCATGGTTCTTTCCCAATGTTCAGATGAGGTAAAACGGGAGATGAAGCAAAACACCGATAATTATCAGAAAGAAAAGTTTGAATTTATCAAGAATCCCACTGTTTTAGAGTTTCTTGGATTACCAGGCAATGCAGGCTACACCGAACAAAAACTAGAGCAAGCCATTATTGACAACATGGAACATTTCCTGCTGGAAATGGGAAAAGGATTTGCCTTGGTTGCCCGTCAGCAACTTATTCGGACTCCACAAGAGGACTACTATGTTGACCTTGTATTCTATAACTATATCCTAAAATGTTTTATCCTGATAGACCTCAAATTGAACAAGGTCACATATCAAGATGTAGGACAAATGGATATGTATGTAAAGATGTATGATGAATTACGCCGTGGACTTGATGATAATCCTACGATAGGTATCGTCTTGTGTTCTGAAACAGACGAGAATATAGCACGATATTCGGTCCTAAAAGGCAATGAACAGCTTTTTGCCACGAAATATAAATTGCTTTTACCATCGGCCCAAGAATTGCAAGAAGAAATAAACAGACAGACCGCATTACTGAGATTACAATTTGAAAAAGAAAACTAAAGTCCCATGCACAACGAGATATTCATCGGCCTTTTGGGCCGTCGCAACCAAGGCAAGAGCGCGCTGATGAACCTGCTGACCGGCCAGCAGGTCTCCATCGTTTCCGATACGCCCGGCACGACGACCGACCCGGTCAAGAAATCCATGGAAGTTTTCGGCCTTGGCCGTTGCGTCTGGATAGACACCGCCGGCTGGGACGACGGGGGCGGCGTCGGCTTGCAGCGCGTGGAACGCAGCCGCCGCGCCATAGACCTGTTGCAGGCCGCCGTCGTGCTGTTCTCGCACAACGATTTCGGTCAAACCGAGCAGGAAATCTGCACGTTGCTCGCGCAAAAGCGCATCCCGTCCGTACTGCTGCACAACAAGCGGGACGAAATGCCGCTGTCAAACGCGCTGAAAGCCGATTTAGCGCGGCGATTTCCCGACAGCCCGATCGTGGACTTTTCGGTGAGCGAAGCCCACACGGCCGATGCACTGGTTACGCCCGGAGTCGAAGCGCAGGGGACGCCCGAAGCCGAAACGCAGGGTGCCGTAGCCCCGCTCATCGCCGCGCTCAAAACCGTGCTGGCCTCCGGCACGGACGCCGCCCCCCGCCCCGTTCTGGAAGGCCTGGTTCAAGCCGGTGACCTCGTCCTGCTCGTAACGCCCATCGACGCCGAAGCCCCCAAAGACCGCCTCATCCTGCCGCAGGTGCAAATCAGCCGCCAATGCCTTGACCTGCATGCCGGCTGTCTGCTCTGCCAAACCGAAGAACTGCCGACCATGCTCCAAAGCCTCAGGCAGCCGCCCCGTCTCGTCATCACCGACAGCCAGGCCTTCAAAGAGGTGCATGCGATACTGCCGGCCGAACAGCCGCTCACGAGCTTCAGCATCTGCCTCGCGCGTCAGAAAGGTCCGTTCGACCTCTATCTGCAAGGCACGCCCCATATCGCCCGCTTGCGGGACGACGACAAAATCTTATTGCTGGAATCCTGCACGCATCAGACCAACTGCCACGACATCGGCCGCGTCAAACTGCCCAACCTGCTCCGACAACGGACCGGCAAACGGCTGCAGTTCGAATTCGTATCGGGTTTGAACCCGCTCCCCGACCGCCCGGCCGACTATGCGCTCGTGATTCAATGCGGCGGCTGCATGGTCACGGGCAAACAACTGGAACAACGGCTGAGACCCTTTGCGGAAGCCGGCGTACCGGTCAGCAACTACGGCATGACGCTCGCCTATCTGCAAGGCATCTTCGACCGCGCCGTCGCGCCGTTCCGAAAAGCATAAAAAAATAGCCCCGCCTTTTTTTACAGGCAGGGCTATGGCGGATTTCATCCCAAAGGATCATCCGTAGAAACAGGCTTATTTACGCGTCTTGCGTTTGTCCCATGCCGGATGCGCCGGATCTTCCGCCACGAGGGCTTCCGCCAGATCGATGCCCAAGGCTTCCGCCAGCATCTTTCCGTACTCCGGATCCGCATTGTGGCACGCCCGCACGTGACGCTGCTTGATGAAGAGCGGCACTTCCTTCATCTGGGCGGCCGTATTCTGGCAGGTGGCCTTTCGGTCGGCCGCCGTCATCAGTCGCCACAACTTTCCGGGTTGCGTGTAGTAATCGTCATCATACTGACGTTCATCGTAGTTATAGACTTCCCCGGACAATCCCATCGGCGGCTCTTTGAGCGAGGGCGTCTCCTGCCATTCGCCGAAACTGTTGGGTTCATAGGCGATCGTATCGCCGAGATTGCCGTCGGTACGCATCTGGCCGTCCCGATGGTATGAGTGGAACGGACACTTCGGCTGGTTGACCGGGATAAGGTGATGGTTCACGCCGAGCCGGTAGCGTTGCGCGTCTCCGTAAGAGAATAGACGACCTTGAAGCATCTTGTCGGGAGAGAAGCCGATGCCTTCCACGATATTGGCGGGATTGAACGCCGCCTGTTCGATTTCGGCAAAGAAGTTCTCCGGGTTGCGGTTGAGTTCGAGAATGCCGACGTCCCGCAACGGAAAGTCCTTGTGATACCAGACCTTCGTCAGGTCAAAAGGATTGATCTTGTATTTCTTGGCCTCGTCTTCCGTCATCAGTTGCACCTGCATCTTCCAACGCGGAAATTCGCCGCGTTCGATGGCCTCGAACAAATCGCGCTGATGCGATTCGCGGTCCTTGGCTATGATGGCTTCGGCTTCCTTGTCGGTCAGGTTCTTGATGCCCTGAAGGGTTTGGAAATGAAATTTGACCCACGTCCGCTTGTTATCCTTGTTGATAAAACTGTACGTATGGCTGCCGAACCCGTGCATGTGACGGAAAGACGCGGGGATGCCGCGCGGCGACATGGTAATTGTAATCTGATGGAGCGCCTCGGGAAGCAACGTCCAGAAATCCCAGTTGGCCGTCGGGTTACGCATGCCCGTGCGCGGGTCACGCTTGATGGCGTGGTTGAGGTCGGGGAACTTCAGGGGATCGCGCAGAAAAAACACGGGCGTGTTGTTCCCGACCAAATCCCAGTTGCCCTGATCCGTGTAAAACTTCATCGCGAAGCCGCGTATGTCGCGTTCGGCATCGGCGGCACCCCGTTCTCCCGCCACGGTGGAGAATCTTACGAGACAGGGCGTCTGCTTCCCTACCTCGGCAAAAATCGAAGCGCGTGTAAATTCGGTAATGTCGTGGGTAACGGTAAACGTTCCGAAAGCCCCCGAACCCTTGGCGTGCATTCTTCTTTCGGGAATCACTTCGCGATCGAAATGAGCGATTTTTTCAAGATACCACGGGTCTTGAGCCGTGAATGGCCCGCGAGGACCCGCAGTCTGGACATTCTGATTGTCTGCAATCGGACGTCCGTTTTCGGCGGTAAGTCTTTTCTTTTTCATACAATCACAATAGTTTTATATAAGTTATATATAGTTAGGTTTTGTGCATTGCATTGAAACAGTCTTACAAATTAAAGCATAATTCCACATTAACGCAAGTCCTAATACTTTGGCCGTTAGACATATCCCCCAAACACACCTTAAAAGAAACTGATTTTTATCGTTTTATAAAAATCAGATTTACCTAAAAAATCATCCCGCGATACGGCAAGACGACGCGATGAAATTTCCGGCCGCCGGCATAAAGCGACCTTCATCGGATGCATCGTGTCGCAACTAAAGCAACTCGCTTATACGTACTTTCTTGACCGACATATCTTACTTCGTTTACTATAAATGCGGCACCCCGGCAGAATCAAGCAAACTTGTTCTGCGTTCGGCTTGCATCTTATTTTAGATTCATTTTTTTGTTTACCTTTGCATTATCAACCACATCCAAACAAACTCCCGCCATGAAGAAACTGCTCCTTATTCTCGCCGCCATCGCCTACATCGCCATCTCCTGCGAAGACAAACCCAACACCCTTACCGGCGGGGACGAACCCGCAGTGGATACCTCGGCCGACACGTGCAGCATATATGTACACCGTGAGCTTCCTTATAACCCAATTGTTGCTATGATTTACCAAACTTCGTCTGAAAATGTTGATTTCGATGCATCGGTAACTTCAATATTCAAACATTATACCATCACATTAAAGGACGGCACCTACGATACCGCCATCGGACATAACTGCACATTTCACCATACGTCCACCTTTGATTCAGGTTATGTCGAAAGTGTTGCCGATAATACAAGGGGGGGGGAGGTCGCTAAAATATGGCAAATATCTTGTCGTCATATGGAATGCGTTTCCCAATGGCATCATGCAATGGGGGCCTGATTATTACGACACCACGCAACGTTTCTTATATCGAAATATCACCCTTGATGACACACATCCTCATGCTTCCATCATTTTTGAGGAAAAACTAAACTATCTAATGAAGACATCCACGCCGCTTCATTTTAGAGAATTTTAGCCTCTTATTATACCCCCATAGTATAATCTGCGCCATCCTATCACTTTTTCATTTACAGTTTCATTATCATCATTTTTCGTACGGGTTCCGACAAAGCACTCGAAGATTGCCTCTTTATTCTTCCCAATGATTGGACTTGCAAAAGACATATAACCACCATCATCTTGAAGTATTACTCCGCCTGTCAATCCAATATCTCCATTTCTATTAATAATTCTTATTATACAGTGGTCAGCGGCTCGTTTTTCTCATAGACGTAATATCCTTGGTCATCGGTGGCGTATACCTCGCCCTCGTATTCCAGTTCCTGGTTCCGCGGTAGAATAAGGCACTTATTGCCTGCCGCCACACCTTCCGGGTTTGTCGTGGTAATCTTCGATGATGCCGCATGCACCACCGGGGCGGACGCCGACATTGTCCGCATCGAAGCCGCCAATACTTTTCTACGGATATGTCCGCCGAAAGGACACTCTCGGAAAACAAAAACGGGCTTTGATATCCCTATCAAAGCCCGTTTCTCATAAAACACTCTTTTAAAGCGTTCTGAATCTTTTTCCTGTGGAGGATATGGGACTCGAACCCACTACCTTTTGATTGCGAACCAAACGCTCTACCAGATGAGCTAATCCCCCAAAAGCGGATGCAAAGATACAACAAAATTTTTATTTTGAAAAATTATGTAATTTTGCGCCGCGTTTTGAGCGCCATGCCTTTGGCATTGAACGGCATTTGAACGCCTCTCCGCCACATGACGATGAAGACAACGACCATCCGACATACGAGATTCCATTCCGAAATACGGAAAACGGTTTTGGCCGTCGGGATGCTGACCTTGTTCCTGTTCTATTTCGTCGGTGGCTCGCTGTTCACGCACGCCCACCGTTTCGACAACGCCATAGTGGTTCACTCCCACTATTACGCCCATCCGTGGCAGACGCCTGCCGACACGACGCCGGCACACAGCCACTCTGCGGAACAGTTCCAAACCATCCAGCACTTAGATTACCTCATCTTCACGGTGGTGGCCGCCGGCTTGGCCTGCATGGCATTCCAACAGGCCGTATCAATATTCATATCAAACCGTTGCGAACGAGCCACCACCAAACAACCGCATTCCGCTACGCGCGGTCCACCCGCCTTGGACTGATTTCAGACTTCCGGACATTCTTTTCCGGAAAACCTTTTTGCGGCGCCTCGGCATCATCCGCTCAAACTTTTTTTACAACAACCGCACGGCAAGCACGGGCATGCGATCCATGTCCCCGACCTATTGTCCGTACCCTTGATTTATTTATAAACCATGCAAAGACTACCCCTTTCCACACAATCCCATATCACCCTCCGTACCGTTCTGACCGTCCTGGCGTTCTTGGCCGCAAGCCTCGCCACAGGACAGACGCAGGCTCAAACACAGACCAAGGCGCCAACCCGGACGCCGATTCAAAAACAGACGCCGTCACAAGCCCCCTCCGAAGCCAATTTCATCGGACACATCCTCGATGCCCAGACCGGCGAACACATCCCGTTCTCGACCGTGCTTGTCATGGGGACCACCATGGGCGCGGCCGCCGACGTCAACGGGCATTTCCAGCTCAACCACCTGCCCGTTCGGCCGCTGACGCTACGCTTCTCGGCCGTCGGCTACGAAAGCCGGGAAGTCGCCGTCGAACCCAAGACGGGTCGAACCGAGAGCTTGGAGATACGGCTGGAACCCACGATGATTAGCCTGGAAAGCGTGGTCGTGACGGCCTCGCGCACCGAAACGACCAAGCGGCAGGCCGCCGGCGTCGTCAACGTTCTGACCCCTTTGCAGTTCGAACGCATGGCCTCCAATTCCTTGGCCGACGCCATGCAGTGCCAGCCCGGCCTGCGCGTGGAATACGACTGCCAGAACTGCGGCTTGCCGCAACTGCGCATGAACGGCCTCGGCGGCGAATACACGCAGATGCTGCTGGACAGCCGCCCCATCTTCAGCTCGCTCTCGAACGTCTATGGGCTGGAACAACTGCCGCCCTCCATGATCGAACGCGTGGAGATTATAAGGGGCGGCGGCTCGGCCCTTTTCGGGGCCAACGCCATAGGCGGCGTCGTGAACATCATCACGAAAGAGCCGCTGAAAAATTCGGCCTCCGTGGGTCACACGACCTCTATCCTCGGCCATAACGCCTACGATTTCAACACCTCGCTCAACGCCTCGCTCGTCACCTCCGACTATAAAGCCGGCGTCTATGTCTTCGGCATGGCGCGGCAACGGAGCCCTTACGACCGCAACCTCGACGGCTTTTCCGAAATTCCCAAACTCAACTCGGCCACCGTAGGTTTCCGCGCCTACTACAAACCGGGCACCCAATCCAAGATCACGGCCGAATACCACCATATCCACGAGTACCGCCGCGGCGGCGACTCGCTGGACCGGCCGCCCCATCTGGCCAATATCGCCGAAACGACGACCCACCGCATCGACGGCGGCGGCCTCAAATACGAATATCTGTCCAAAGACCTGCATCACCGCTTCAACGTCTATGCTTCGGCGCAGAACATCGACCGCGACAGCTACTACGGCACACAGCAGGACCCCAACGCCTACGGTACGACCGAAGACGTGACGGCCATCGCGGGCGCGCAATACACCTATGCGTTCGACAAACTCTGGTTCATGCCCGCCGAACTCTCGGCCGGCGCGGAATACAAATACAACGGCCTGCATGACCGCATCCTGGGATACAACCGCGACACGAAGCAAGACGTGCACCTCGTGGGCGCGTACGTCCAGAACGAATGGAAGACCGAACACGCCGGCATCCTCATCGGCGTACGCGTCGATAAACACAACCTGATGAAAAACGTCGTGGCCTCGCCGCGCGTCAATTTCCGCTACGAACCGTTCCACTGGCTCAACCTGCGCGCCGGCTATTCGAGCGGCTACCGCGCTCCGCAGGCTTACGACGAAGACCTGCACGTGGCCTCCGTGGGCGGTGAAGTGGCCCTGATTACGATAGACCCCGACCTGCGTCCCGAATACGCCCACAGCGCGACGGTCTCGACCGAGTTCAATTTCCTCGAAAACAAAACCATACAATTCAGCTTACTGGCAGAGGGCTTCTATACGAACCTGACGCATGTCTTCGCGCTGGCCGAAAACGGGTTCGACGCCGAGGGCAACCGCCTGCTCTTACGCACCAATGCCGCGGGTGCCTACGTGGGCGGTATCAATCTCGAATTCAACATGGCCACGAAATGGAACCTTTCGCTGCAAGCCTCCTACACCTACCAGCAGAGCCGTTACACCGAACCGTTCGAATGGTCGGAAAACACGGCGGTGGAACCGACGGTCAAAATGTTCCGCTCGCCCGAACAATACGGCTTCGTCAGCCTCGGCTACACGTTCCTCAAAGGCTTCGACTGCGCGCTCTCGGCCAATTTCACCGGCCCGATGCTGGTGGAACACTACGCCGGCTATGTACCGGAAGACATCGTGAAGACGACGCCCGTCTTCTGCGACATGGGACTGCGGCTGTCTTACAAACTCAAAGCGCTCAAAAGCCTCGAAATGGAGTTCAGCGCAGGCATCAAAAACCTGTTGGACCAGTACCAGAAAGATTTGGACCTCGGCACGTTCCGCGACGCCGGCTACATCTACGGCCCCAACCTGCCCCGCACCTATTTCGTCGGCTTGAAGATAAGCCTGTAAGGCTTTCAAATCCGGCTGTTTTTTTGTACCTTTGCACTTTATGCGCGTCTTGCCGGGCGCCGGAAGCGTCCGAATGTCCGGCAAGACACCTGAACCGCCCGTTATCACAAACACTATGGGAAAATACAAAGAATACAAACAGCTGGAACTGCCCCGCATGGCCGAAGAAACGAGCCGTTTCTGGGAGCGGGAACGTATCTTCGAACAGAGCCTTGAAACCCGCGCAGGCCATACACCGTTCGTTTTTTACGAAGGCCCCCCCTCCGCCAACGGCGTACCGGGCATCCACCACGTCATGGCGCGGACGATCAAGGACGTCTTCTGCCGCTACAAAACACTGCAGGGCTTTCAGGTGGAACGCAAGGCCGGCTGGGACACGCACGGCCTTCCCGTGGAATTGGGCGTCGAAAAGAGCCTCGGCATCACCAAGGAAGACATCGGCCACAAGATCAGCGTGGAGGAATACAACCAATGTTGCCGCAAGGAGGTCATGAAATACAAAGACCTTTGGGGCGAACTGACGCGCAAGATGGGCTATTGGGTCAATCTGGACGATCCCTACATCACGTTCGACAACAAATACATCGAAAGCGTCTGGTACCTGCTGCAGCAACTTTACAAAAAAGACCTGCTCTACAAGGGTTACAGCATACAGCCGTATTCGCCGGCGGCCGGCACGGGGCTCAGCACGCACGAGCTGAACCAACCGGGCTGCTACAAAAACGTCAAGGACAACACGCTGACGGCGCAGTTCAAGATGGTCCGCAACGCCGAATCCGAAAAGGTCTTCGCCGTGGCCAAGGGCGCGCCTTACTTCCTCGCCTGGACGACGACGCCCTGGACGTTGCCTTCCAATACGGCCCTCTGCGTCCGTAAGGACATCGACTACGTGGCCGTCGCGACTTTCAATCCTTACACGTCCGAGCCCATCACGGTGCTTCTGTGCCGCGACCGGCTCAACGCGTATTTCCCCGAAAAGAACGCCGGCCTCCAACTTTCCGACTACCAGGCCGGCGACAAGGCGATTCCGTTTGAAATACTGGCCGAATTCAAGGGCGCCGACCTCGTGGGCCTACGCTACGAACAGCTGTTGCCTTACGCCCAGCCCGCCGAGGGCGACGCTTTCCGCGTCATCCACGGCGACTACGTGACCACCGAAGACGGTACGGGCATCGTCCATATCGCGCCCAGTTTCGGCGCCGACGACTACAAGGTGGCCAAACAAAGCGGCATCGGCGCGCTGACGCTCGTCGATAAACAGGGGCGCTTCACGGCAGAAATGGGCGAATTCGCCGGCCGTTTCGTCAAACCGCAGTACGAACCCGATTTCGATCCCAAGACAACGGTACCCGTCGATGTCGATATCATCGTCAAACTGAAAAAAGAGGGACTGGCGTTCAAGACCGAGAAATACGAACACGCCTACCCGCACTGCTGGCGCACCGACAAGCCCATCCTCTACTACCCGCTGGATTCGTGGTTCGTCCGCACGACGGCCTGCAAGGCGCGCATGGCGGAACTCAACAAGACCATTCATTGGAAACCCGAAGCCACGGGCAGCGGGCGTTTCGGCAACTGGCTCGAAAACCTCGTGGACTGGAACCTCTCCCGTTCCCGTTTCTGGGGCATCCCGCTCCCGATCTGGGCGACGGAAGACCGTTCCGAAATGATTTGCATCGGCTCGGTGGCCGAACTCAAGGCGGAGGCGGCCAAGGCCGTACAGGCCGGCTTCATGGCTGAAAATCCGCTGGAAGCCTTTGTTGAAAACGATTTCTCGCAAGAGAACTACAACCGCTTTGACCTGCACCGCCCGTACGTGGACCGCATCACGCTCGTCTCGCCCTCCGGCAAGCCGATGAAACGCGAGAGCGACCTCATCGACGTCTGGTTCGACAGCGGCTCGATGCCTTACGCGCAACTGCACTATCCGTTCGAAAACAAAGAGAAGTTCCAACAGCGGTTCCCGGCCGACTTCATCGCCGAGGGCGTCGATCAGACGCGCGGCTGGTTCTTCACGCTGCACGCCATCGCCACGATGGTGTTCGACTCGGTGGCTTACCGCAATGTCGTCTCCAACGGCCTCGTGCTCGACAAGAACGGCAACAAGATGTCGAAACGCTTGGGCAACGCCGTGGATCCGTTCCTGACCATCGACAAATACGGGCCGGACGCCACACGCTGGTACATGATGACGAACGCGCAGCCGTGGGACAACCTCAAATTCGACGCCGAAGGCATCGCCGAGGTTCAGCGCAAGTTCTTCGGCACGTTGCACAACACCTACAGTTTCTTCGCACTCTACGCCAACATCGACGGCTTTACCTACAAGGAGCCCGACGTGCCGGCGGCGGAACGCCCGGAAATAGACCGTTGGATCCTGTCGGAACTGAACACGCTCATCCGCTTGGTGACGGAAAGTTACGAAGACTTCGAACCGACGCGCGCCGGACGTCTGATCCAACGCTTCATAGACGAACACCTGAGCAATTGGTACGTGCGCCTCTCGCGCCGCCGGTTCTGGAAAGGCGATTACACGCAAGACAAGATTTCGGCCTACCAGACGCTTTACACCTGCCTCATGACCGTGGCCAAACTCGCCTCGCCCATGGCGCCTTTCTTCTGCGAACGCCTGTACCGGGACCTCAACGGCGCGACCGGCAAGGAAGCGTTCGCCTCGGTACACCTGAGCGATTTTCCCGTTTCCGATCCCGCGATGATAGACAAGGCGTTGGAAACGCGCATGCAGTGGGCGCAGCAATGTTGCTCGATGGTGCTTTCGCTGCGCAAACGCAACAACCTGCGCGTGCGCCAACCGCTCAAACGCATCATGATTCCCGTCGATGACGCGGCGTTCATCCCGCAGATAGAATCGGTACGTCCCCTCATCCTCTCGGAAGTGAACGTCAAGGCAATGGAACTCATCACCGAAACCGACATCCTTTCCAAGACCATCAAACCGAATTTCAAGGCGTTGGGGCCGAAATACAGCAAACTGATGAAGCCCATCGCGGCCTTTATCGGCGGCATGGACCAGACGGCCATCCGGCAGTTGGAAAAGAACGGCGCGGTGCATACGGACATAGAGGGCCAGGACGTGGAAATCCTGCTTTCGGACGTGGAAATATTTACCGAAGACATTCCCGGCTGGGCGGTCGCCAACGAAGGCAGCCTGACCGTAGCCTTGGACATGACGCTCGACCAGGCGCTGATCGGAGAGGGGCTGAGCCGCGAACTCGTGAACCGGATTCAGAACCTGCGCAAGGACACCGGTCTGGAAGTGACCGACCGGATCCGGGTACACCTGCACTGCGGCGACGAACTATCCGAGGCCGTTCGCCATAATTTTGACTATATTTGTTCCGAGACGCTGGCCGAGACCTTCGAACTCGTCGATGCGGCACCGCAGGATGCGGTCCGGATCGAACTGACGGAAACCGTTTCGGCCGAAATCGGCATCGCTAAATTTTAAATCAAGAAGGAATTGCCATGAGTACGACGAAAAAGGAAAATCCGGAAAGCCAAACCGGTCTGCGTTATTCGGACCAGGAATTGGCCGAATTCAAGGAAATCATATTGGAAAAGTTGGACAAGGCGCGTCACGACCTCGAAATCCTGCGTCAGGCCTATACGAACAACGGCGAGAACGACATCAACGATACCTCCCCCACGTTCAAGGTCTTGGAAGAAGGCTATCAGGTGCTTTCCAAAGAAGAGAACGCCCGTTTGGCCGTCCGCCAGCAGAAGTTCATCAAGTCGCTGGAAGCCGCTTTGGTCCGCATCGAAAACAAGACCTACGGCATCTGCCGCGCCACGGGCAAACTCATCAGCAAGGAACGCCTGCGCATCGTGCCCCACGCCACGCTGAGCATCGACGCCAAACTCAAACAACACAAGCCCACGCCCCAAGCCGGTCCACAGGAATGAAAAGAGAACTTTCGGCCGCAAACAAACTTTGGGTGGCGGGTGCGCTCGCCGCACTGATACTCATCATCGACCAGGCGAGCAAGATTTGGATCAAACTGCATTTTTGCATAGGGGAAGAAATCGAAGTGTTCTCGTGGTTCCGCATTCATTTTCTGGAAAACGAGGGCATGGCGTTCGGCTTCAGCCTGGGCAAAGACGGTGGAAAACTATTGCTGAGCGTGTTGCGCATTCTTGCCATTGGCGCGTTGAGCTGGTACACGGTTCGCTTGGTGCGATTAGGCCATAAGCTGGCGTATATCCTGCCCTTCGCCCTCATTCTGGCCGGGGCCGTGGGCAATATGATTGACTGCGCTTTCTACGGCCTGCTGTTTTCAGACAGTTGGTTCGCTCCGGCTAAATTTATGCCGGAAGGCGGCGGTTACGCGCCTTTCCTTTACGGCCGCGTCGTCGATATGCTCTACTTCCCGATTATCGAATCGACCTACCCGCAATGGATGCCGTTCGTAGGCGGGCAGGAACTCGTGTTTTTCCGCCCCGTGTTCAACGTGGCCGACAGCGCGATCACGGTCGGCTTCATCTGGTTCCTCGTCATGCAACTGCCGGGCGCGCAACCGGCCTTGGCCGCCGCGCCTATAACGCCGGAGGCGACGGCCGAAACGACGGCCGCAGCGGAACCGGCTACAACCGAACCATCGGCCAACGACCGCACGGACGCTTAAAACGCCCTGTCCTATGATTTCGATTAATCAACTCTCGGTTTCTTTTTCCGGCAACACGCTGTTTGACGGACTGTCTTTCATCATCAAGGACAAGGACCGCATCGGCCTGACCGGCAAGAACGGCGCGGGCAAATCGACCTTGCTCAAAATACTGGCGGGCAAACAAGAGGCCGACGGCGGCAGCATCGTCGTCACGAGCGGCCACGAAATCGGCTATCTGCCGCAGGAGATGATTCCCGACTCCACCCGCAGCGTATTGGACGAAGCCCTGACGGCTTTCGACAAGATCCGCGCGCTGGAAACGACGATCGCCCGGCTGACCGACGAATTGGCCGAACGCACCGACTACGAGTCGGAATCCTATCATAAACTCATCGACCGTCTTTCCGAGGCCAACGAACGTTTCACCCTGCTCGGCGGCAGCCACCAGGAGGCCGAAGCCGAAAAAATCCTGTTGGGCTTAGGGTTCAAGCACAGCGACTTCGCCCGCTCGATCACCGAATTCAGTTCGGGCTGGCAAATGCGCGTGGAGTTGGCCAAAATCCTGCTCAAACGGCCGGAAGTCATGTTGCTGGACGAACCGACCAACCACCTTGACATCGAATCCATCGAATGGCTTGAAGAATTTCTACAGACCTACGCCGGCGCGGTCGTCATCGTCTCGCACGACCGCAAGTTCCTCGATCACGTGACCAAACGCACGGTCGAGATCGTACTCGGCCATATCGAAGACTACAACGTGCCGTATTCCGAATACGTCGTGCAGCGCGAGGAAAGACGCAGCATACAGCAGAACGCCTACAACAACCAGCAGAAAGAAATCGAAAACATCGAACGCTTTATCGAACGCTTCCGTTACAAGGCCACCAAAGCGCGTCAGGCGCAGTCGCGGCTCAAAATGCTGGACAAAATGGAACGTGTGGAAATCGACGAGTTCGACCGGTCGGGCATCGCGTTCCGCTTCGCGCCCGCCCCGCATTCCGGCAGGGTGGTCCTGCAAGCCGAACAACTGGGCAAATACTATGGCGAAAAACGCGTCTTCGACGGGCTGGACCTGACAATCGAACGCGGTGAAAAAGTGGCGTTGGTGGGGCGCAACGGCGAAGGCAAATCCACGTTCTCCAAAATCGCCGTGGGCGAGATTACGGATTACCGCGGGCACTTCACGTTGGGGCATGCCGTCAAAATAGGCTATTTCGCGCAGAACCAGGCCGCGCTCCTGGACGGCGGCAAAACCGTTTTCGAGACGATAGACGAAATCGCCGTGGGCGAGGTCCGCACGCGTATCCGCAATATTTTAGGCTGTTTCCTGTTTTCGGGCGAAGACACGGAAAAGAAAGTGAAGGTGCTTTCGGGCGGCGAGAAAACGCGCTTAGCCATTGCCAAGCTGTTGCTGGAACCGGTCAATCTGTTGATTTTGGACGAACCGACCAACCACCTCGACATGCGTTCCAAGGACATCCTCAAAAACGCCCTGCTTCAATACGACGGCACGCTGGTCGTGGTCTCGCACGACCGCGACTTTTTAGAGGGGCTGACGACCAAAGTCTATGAGTTCCGCGACGGCCGCGTGCGCCTGCATTTGGGCGACGTGAACGACTTTTTGGCCGACCGCAAGATAGAACGCCTGCAGGAACTGGAACGCAAAGCGCCCGGCGCGGGCAAGGCGGTGGCGGGCGGCGGCAAAACGGCGGACGGCAAAACGGCGGACGGTAAGCGTCCGACACCCGGCGCGACCGCCGGTAAAGTCCCCGGGCAGACAGGCGCGGCCCCGGGTCAGGCACCCGCGCAAGCCGCCCCCAAAGCCGGCTCGGCCGAGGAACGCGAACGGCGGAAGCAACAGGAACGCGAGGCGCGCAAAATCCGCAACGCCATTGAGAAATTAGAGGGTGAAATCGCGGCCCTCGAAGCGGAACTGGCCGATATGGACAAAATCTTCATCGCCGACGCCGCGCAATGCACACCCGAGAACTGCCGCCTTTACGAAGAAAAGAAAAACAGCGCGGCCCACAAGACGGACGAATGGGCCGCGCTGCAAGAGAAGTTGGAAAAATATCAATAATCCCGCCCCAGCAATTTAGCCGTAAACTGTTTGAGTACCGTCAAGGCCTCCGCATCGGTCTCAGTGGCCGGAATGGCATCCAACTCGGCTTCCGCCGCCTTGAACATCGCCTGAACCGCCGCCTCGCACTGCTGTCTGACCCCGACCTTTTCGTACAGCCCTTTGACAAGGGCTACCTTTCCGGCCTCGGTTTCGGGCCGTGTCGGCTCGGCGAACGCCTTTTCCAACGCGGCCGCATCGGCCGGCGATAACAACTCCAAAGCCTTTATGTACAAGTAAGTTTTCTTGTTTTCCCGAATATCGCTGCCGATTTTCTTGCCGAACTTGCTTTCATCTCCATAGAGGTCCAGCAAGTCGTCCTGCAACTGAAACGCCAGCCCGATCTGCGTGCCATAGGCGTAGAGGCGGGCGACCGAAGCGGCGGGCGCGCCCGCCGCTTCGGCGCCGATTTGCAGGCTGCCCGCTATCAGGACGGCCGTCTTGAGCCGTATCATCTCCATGTACTCCGCCATGCTCACCTGCGCCTGCGTCTCGAAATTCATGTCGTACTGCTGCCCTTCGCATACGCCCACCGCCAAGGCTTCAAAGGCCTGCAAAACGGCGCGCAGGCTTTCGGCCGGCGCGCCCGCCATAAGCCGTACGGCCACGGCGAACATCGCGTCGCCCGTCAGAATCGCCGTATTCGTATCCCATTTGACATGCACCGTGGGTTTGCCGCGGCGCATGTCCGCGCGGTCCATGACGTCGTCGTGCAGGAGCGTGAAGTTATGGAACACCTCCAGCCCGACGGCCGGATCCAACACCTTTTCGACCGAACCGCCGAACAATTGGCAAGCCATCAGCGCCAATACCGGACGGATGCGTTTGCCGCCCAAGTTCATCGTATAGACGGCCGGTTCGTAAAGCCGGACCGGTTGCCGCCGGAAGGCGGGCAGTTCGCGGATGCGATCTTCCACCGCGCCCAAAAGTTGTTCAAATGACTGTGCCATAATATGCCGATAAATTTTTAATTGACAGCCCCTACCGGTCGGACCGATGTTGCTGGACTCCGGTGTTTTTTTTACAAAATATTCAACAGATACCGTCCGTAGCCGCTCTTCATCAGCGGTTCGGCCAGACGGCGCAACTGCGCGGCATCGATGAAACCCATGCGGTAAGCCACTTCCTCTATGCAACCCACTTTCAGGCCCTGCCGCTGTTCGAGCATGCCGACGAACTGTCCCGCCTGCATAAGCGATTCGAACGTCCCCGTATCGAGCCAAGCCGTGCCGCGTCCCAGCATGCCCACCTTGAGTTTGCCGGCTTCCAGATAATGGCGGTTCACATCCGTGATTTCGTATTCGCCACGCGCGCTGGGCTTAAGGTTGCGCGCGACCTCCACAACCGAGTTATCGTAAAAATACAGGCCCGGTACCGCAAAGTTGGACTTGGGACGCGCCGGCTTCTCCTCTATCGATATAGCCCGCATCTTATCGTCGAATTCCACGACGCCGTAACGTTCCGGGTCGGCCACATGGTAGGCGAACACGACGCCGCCGTCCGGCTTCGTATTGGCCTGCAACAACTTACCCATGCCCGCGCCGTAAAAGATATTGTCGCCCAACACCAAAGCCACGTCCTCGCCGCCGATGAAATCCGCGCCGAGCACAAACGCCTGCGCCAGTCCGTTCGGCACTTCCTGCACCTTGTACGCGAAACGGCAGCCCAATTGACGGCCATCGCCCAGCAACTGTTCGAATTTGGGCAGGTCTGCCGGCGTGGAGATAATGAGGATATCGCGAATGCCGGCCATCATCAGCGTGGACAACGGATAATAAATCATCGGCTTGTCGTAAACCGGCATCAGCTGCTTGCTCATAACCAGCGTCAGCGGATGCAGGCGCGTCCCCGCACCGCCCGCCAGAATAATCCCTTTCATATCGTTTTTCGTCTAAGGTTTAAAAACAACGGCCGACCGCTCTATTGATCCGCCTGAAAACGGAAGCCCAAGCGTTTGGCCGTCTTCATCGAGTTCAAAGGCTTGGAGGCCGCATCCTCTTCGAAATCCACAACCGTCATTTCCTTGATCTCGTCGTAGGGCGGGGTCAGCAAATCGAAATGGGACGTGTATTCCATGGCCGCCCGCAACAGGCTCTGACCGGCCTTTTCGTCAAAAACAGCCGTGTTGAACTGCGAATAAAGCAAGCCCAGTTCCTGCTTGCCCTCTATGAAATAATGGTTGTCCTTATTGATGAAGACGCGCCCGATCAGGTAGCCCGAATCGTTCAGGCGGTGATAGTCTATCGAGTCGGCCAAAAAGTTGTAGATGAAGATGACGCCGCAATGCGAACGTTCCTTATCCTCTTTGACGTAAGGCAATTTCATGACCTCGTGCTGACGCGAGAACTCGAAGATGTTCGTGTGCATCGTAAAGACGAGCAGGTCGTCCGAAAAACGGAGATAAAACTCCCAGTCGCCCTTATCCTCGCAGGCGAGGCGAACCCGCTCCGCGGGTTCAGGCACACCCGCCGCCTGCCAGTCGCGCATCTGCGCCACGTAAGCCTTCGCTTGCGTCTTCAACAAATCGAAAGCGCGGCGGGTGTGCGCGCCGGCTTGCCGGTGGAGCGCCCCTTTCCGCTCTATATATTCATAGAGATCGCGATCTCTCTTTTCAAATTCCATAACAGTTTGTTTGCGCAATTGACCCCGTCTATGGCCGAGGACGTGATGCCACCGGCATAGCCGGCGCCCTCGCCGCAAGGGTATAGGTTTTTGATTTGGATGTGTTCGTAAGTTTCCGGATTACGTGGCAACACGACCGTCGATGACGTACGCGACTCCAAGCCCACCATGACAGCCTCTTCGGTATGGAAAACCGGCCGTTTGGCGCAGAAATCCGCCAGCCCCGCCCGCAATCCGTCCGCGATGAAATCCGGCAAAATCTCGTGCAAGGGCGCGGTATAAACGCCCAACGGATAAGACGTGGACGGCAGGTTGGCGCTCTCCCGTCCCTGCAGGAAATCCACGAGCCGCTGCGCGGGCGCCATCGCCGGGTCCAAGGCCGCGAATTTCTCCTCCAAGGCCTGTTGATACTTCAACCCGGCCAACGGCCCGTATTCGGCCGCGTAAGCCGCCACGTCAGCCTGACGCACCGACACCACGATGCCCGCATTGGCCCAAGCGGAAGCCCGGCGCGAACCGGACATGCCATTGACCAAAAAACGACCGGGCTCGGTCATGGACGGAATGATCATACCGCCCGGACACATGCAGAACGAAAACACGCCGCGACCGTTTACCTGCGTGCTGAACCCGTATTCCGCCGGCGGCAGTTCCCAGTCGATGGCACGCTGCCGGTATTGCATCATGTCGATGACCTCCTGCGGATGCTCCAGACGGACGCCCATCGCCCAATCCTTGCCCTCTATCGCGTAACCGCGCGTATAAAACCAATCGTAAATGTTCTCGGCCGAATGGCCGCAGGCCAACACCACGGCCGCGCCCCGGTATTCCTTACCGTTTTGGTCACGCACGCCGATACAGCGGCCGCCCTCCAGCAGAAAATCCTCCACGCGCGTCTCGAAATGCACCTCACCGCCCGACAGAATCAACTCGTTCCGCATGCGCTCCACAATCTGGGGCAACACGTCGCTCCCGATATGCGGATGCGCCTCGTAGGCAATGGCCGGATCCGCGCCGTAATGGATCAGCACGTCGAGGATATGCTGCACGTCGCCACGCTTGTTGGAACGCGTGTAAAGCTTGCCGTCCGAGAAACAGCCCGCGCCCCCCTCGCCGAAACAGTAGTTCGACTCCGTATCCAGTTCGGCGCGCTGACAGAGGCCGCCCACGTCCGCCTTACGACGATGCACGTCGCGCCCGCGTTCCAACAGAATGGGTTTATGGCCGCTCATGGCCAACGTATAGGCCGCGAACAATCCCGCAGGCCCCGCGCCCACGACCAAAACGGACTTGCCTTTCAGCATGGCGGGCAACTTGACGTTCTTAAACGGCTTGCGGTAAACATCCGGCGCCGTATAAACGCGCATATGGACGCGATAAATCGGAAAACGACCGCGACCGTCTATCGACTGCCGCAGAATCTCGATATGCCGTATATCTTCCGGCTCCACGCCCACATTGCCCGCCACTTCCTGATAAAAAGCCTTGGGGCGGTGCAGACAACGCGGCCGGATGGGTAATTCTATTTCCTGAATCATAATGGTTATTTACTCAAACGTTATATTGAACTGAAACATCTTGGACGTCAAACGCTCGATGCGGTCGGTGTAAATATTGCCCTCCCGTTGCAACAGATCCAACATGCCGAAATACATCTTGAGTTCCACGGCGATCTTGTTGTTGAACGGCAGGTAAAATTCCCAACCCACGCCCACGTTCACGCCGACATCGTGCTTGCGCAGTTTCATCTCGTATTCCTGATCCTCGACGTCGCGCTGCCGCTTGGTCAGCGAAGCCAGGTCGGCCGTGTATTTGCCGCCGACCAGCACGTAGGGCCGGGAGTTGACCAGACGCTTGGCCTTCCACTTGAAATCCAACGGCAGTTCCACGAAAATACTCTCGATGATCTTCTTCTCCCGCACCGGCGCCGGATCGGTCGGCCGCTGATACGTATAAATCAAGTCGCGCTGTCCCAACGAGAACGTCGGGATAAAACGCAAGTCCAGATAACGCGCCAGCCGCAGGTTCGTGATGACGCCGACCGAAAAGCCGGGGTTCATCTTATGGTTGATGCCGAACAGGCTGTCGCCCGGCAAGCCCAAATCGTCGGTCTTCATCGTGAAGTTCATCGTATTGACGCCCAACAGAAAACCGAAATGAAACAATTGCTCGTCGTATTTGGGGTTAAAGGGTACGGCCTGATACTTCCGTCCCGCCTGCGACGGACTCGCCGCACACAGGCTCAACGCCAACAGACCGATGATCCAACGCCCTTTGCCCATCCTTACGCCCTCACGACTTTAAACATGCCGTCCACCTCCAACTTGATGATGCGCGACGGCTTGGTTTCCGCAATCGTATCTTCGTGCACGACCGCCACATGGTCAACCGACGACACGATATGCGGCGAAATGGCCGAAAAACACATGGGGGACGGTTCGCCCGAAATATTGGCCGACGTGGAGACGATCGGCTTCCCGAACGCCGTCAGCAAAGCCTTGCAGAACGTGTTGTGCACAATCCGTATCGCAATGCTGCCGTCGCGTCCCAAGACGTTTTCGGCCAGATTCCGCCCCTTGGGGTAGATAATCGTCAGCGGACTGTCGTTCACGGCCGCCAGCAAATCGTAAGCCGTGGCCGGCACCTCCTCCACATACCGCGCCAGTTGCGCCGGATCGCTCAACAGAATGATGAAACTGCGGTCTTCGTCCCGCGCCTTGATGCGGTACACCCTGGACACCGACTCGCGGCGCGTGGCGTCGCAACCGATGCCCCATATCGTATCGGTCGGATAAAGCAACGTGCCGCCCGTCTGCAGGATCTTGACACAATTGGCAACTTCTATTTCTTCAAATGTCATGAAAACGACAATTAGGCAAAGATACAAACATACAAAAACCGAGGCCGACATCAAGGTGACCCGCATGTCCGCCAAGGCGCCCGGTCTATCTGCGCGTCAGCAAATATACGATTTTCCGCGTAAAACAACGCCATACGGCGCGGCTTACGCCAAATAAAAATCGATGAGCCCCTCGGGCGCGGCTATTTTCAACCGGCGGTTTTCCCGATCCACCCCCAGCAGAAACGCGTCTATGAGCGGTACCATGATTTCCTTGCCGCCGTGGTCAATCGACAGAATCGGCTGAGGCCCGTTATCGTAAATACGGGTTACCGTGCCTATCTCGCCGGCCGCCTTATCCTCGACCGTAAAGCCGGTCACCTCGTGGAAATAAAAGCGGTTGCCGGTCAGCGGCGGCAAGGCCGACAGCGGCAGATACAGTTCGCAGCCCACGAGCCGCGCCGCCTCGTCCGCCTCCAGCCCCTCGAAACGCCAGACCGCATCCCGGTCACGCATCCGTATTTCCGTAATGAAATAAGGCACAAGGCTGCCTTTCACCTCGACGAACACTGATTTCAAATCGGCGTAACGCGTCGGATCGTCCACATCCAACGTCACGACCAGTTCGCCCCGATAACCGAACGTCCGTCCGATATATCCCAGAAAAAAACAATCCGCTTTATTCGGCATGGCTTTCCGTATTTAATGCAACCGCATTCCGTTCCGGCACGAATTCCGCCCGTTCCAACACGGCACGCCAGTCCGCCGGCATCGGGAACGAGCCGCCGTCCGCCATGTCCAGCGTCGAAAGCACACTGCGGCACCGGGCGCGCAACACCCCGGCCTCATCGCGGATTTCCTGCATCATCGTAATGCTTTTGCCGCCTATCCGCTCCATATACGTTTCCACGGCGATGCGGTCGTGTTCGAATACGGGACGGATAAAATCCGTTTCCAGATGCACGAGCACGAGCGTCCGGCCGTCAAACCGCAAGCCGGGCATATGACGCTGCAGGAACTCCACGCGCCCGATGTCGAAAAACTGCGCGTAAACGGCATTGTTGACATGTCCGAGCCGGTCGATGTCGCCGAACCGAATCTGCAATTCTTTCCTCATAAATCTCCTTATTATACCGAAAAAGGAGCATCCGCTTGCACAGATGCTCCTTTCCCTCTTCCGGAACCGAAATTTATTCGGCCGCAGGAGCCGCTTCTTCAGCCGCCGGTGCTTCAACCGGCGCTTCTTCGGCAACCGCTTCGGCTTCCGCCTCCGCTTTCTGCGCCTCAACCTGAGCCAAAGCGTCGGCCTTCTTCTTGGCTACGGCTTCCGCACGGGCTTCCTTGATCTTGGCCTCGGCCGCCAGACGTTCCTTCATGCCGGCGTTATGCTTCGAAGCCTTTTCGTCTCTCTGTTTCTGAATACGTTGTTCCTTGTCGCTCAGCCAAGCCTGAAATTTGGCTTCGGCCTGTTCCAACGTCATCGCGCCTTTGTCCACGCCGCGGAGCAAGTGATGCTTGAGCATCGCGCCCTTTACGGACATCAACGAACGCGCGGTGTCGGACGGTTGCGCGCCGTTGCGCATCCATTTCACCGCTTTGTCCACATCCAACTCGATCTGAGCCGGATGCGCCATAGGATTATACGTGCCTAACTTCTCGATAAATTTTCCATCACGAGGTGCACGACCATCCGCCACGACAATGTGATAGAAGGGCGCACCCTTCTTACCATGTCTTTGTAATCTGATTCTTACAGGCATCTTATAATACTTTTAAGTTTTTTAACGAGGCGCAAAGGTAACACAAACCGAGCACAAAAGCAAGTCCGGCTGAGGCCGGACTTGTGGCATCGTTGCATACGCCGGCGAAAACTTGTTTTCGTAAGGCACATGCAACGGAGACACAAGGGCGGTAGCCCTTGCTTTTGTCGAGGTGACAGCCACCTTCACGTCCGGCGAACAGCCGGGCGTAAAGGTAACATCTATTATCGGAACGCGCTATGTGCCCGAGGCGCTTCGCAAGGTTCAAGCAACAAGCGGTAGCCCTTGCTTTTGTCGAGGTGCCAGCCACCTTCACGTCCGGCGAACAGCCGGGCGTAAAGGTTACATCCGAACAGCGTCAACCGAATCCTAACAGCCCCCTGTTTGAAATTCGATGAAAGCCAAACGCGGACCAACGCGAAGTTTCCGTAATTTTATTTTCCAACAAACCAATTCATTCACAAACATCAACCATCATGTATAGAAAGGACGGTTATTTTTGACACGCAGCGGTCATACAATGCCTCGACCGCATCTTTTATCAGCCCTACCACGACTCCTGCCACCGGAATCATTGTCGCCCCCGGACCATTCTCCCCTTCTTTGAAAACAGAAGGGCCGGGTAGCGTACGCCCTGAACCCACCGACATGGACTGACGGGGGTATCGTTTTTTTGCGTATATTGGATGTAAATACTAAAAAGCATGCACTGACACAAGAAGCACGACTATACTTTCAAACGGTAACTACG
>CAJUFX010000011.1:84796-90730 GCA_910586395.1 uncultured Bacteroidales bacterium | reverse complement strand
AAGAGCAATTAACCTACGCTCATTTCCAATAAATTACACTCTTTTCGTAACTTCATTATGCAAAGATACGAAAAGTCGAGCACAATGAAAAGCGCAAACCGCAGGTTTGAGTTTTTTTTATTGTCGAGACGCCCCTATCTTCACGCGGAGCGTAAAAGATACGAAAAAAATCTGAAATCAAAAGGATTCAAACTTTTTACGTACATTTGAAATCTAAAAATGTATGCCATGAAAAAGATTTTGGGTTTAGACTTAGGCACGAACAGCATCGGCTGGGCGGTAGTGAATGAAGCGGAAAATCCGTCCGAAAAGTCCAGTATCGTTAAATTGGGTGTTAGAGTTAACCCATTGACGGTGGATGAACTGTCTAATTTCGAGAAAGGGAAAAGTATTACGACCAATGCGGATAGGACGTTGAAACGGAGCATGCGTCGTAATTTGCAACGATACAAACTTCGCCGGGAAGCCTTGGTGAATATCCTCAAAGAACATGGGTTCATTACGGATGGAACGTTATTGTCGGAAAACGGTAATAAAACGACATTTGAAACCTATCGGTTAAGGGCAAAGGCCGCGACGGAACAAATCTCATTGGAGGAATTTGCCCGTGTTTTGTTGATGATTAATAAAAAGCGGGGGTATAAAAGCAGTCGAAAAGCCAAAGATGGCGAAGACGGCAGTCTGATAGACGGTATGGAAGTTGCCAAGCGATTGTATGATGAAAATCTTACACCCAGCCAATTGTGTTTGCAGATTCTGGAGTCTGGAAAGAATTATCTTCCGGATTTTTATCGTTCCGATTTGCAGGAAGAATTTGATAGAATATGGCGGTTTCAGCAAAAATTTTATCCGGAAATACTAACGGACGCAGCCAAAGAAGAGGTGCGCGGTAAAAATAAGTCACAAACCTGGGCCATTTTAAATAAATATTCTAAATATTCAGAAGATAAAACACTTCATTTGGAAGGTTTCGGTTTTAAGCGTACAGCCAAAGGACGGGACTTAAAAATAGAGAATTTCAAATGGCGGGTCAAGGCCTTGTCCGAAAAGATGACAGTTGAAGAGTTGGTTATAGTTTTACAGGAGATAAACGGGCAAATCAGTGCTTCAAGCGGATATCTTGGGGCAATCAGCGACCGTAGCAAGCTTTTGTATTTTCATCATCAGACAGTCGGGCAATATTTGATGGAATCTTTGCGTAAAGATCCCAATAAAAGCCTACGCAATACCGTATTTTACCGTCAGGACTATCTGGATGAGTTCGAAACCATTTGGGAAAAGCAAGCGGAATTTCATCAGGAATTGACTCCGGAATTGAAAAAGGAAATTCGCGATACGGTTATCTTTTATCAGCGGCGGTTAAAAAGCCAAAAGGGGCTGATTTCCATATGTGAATTTGAGAATAAGGAAATAGCAATTATCAAAGATGGTAAGGCCCGCAAGAAAGTAATCGGTTGTAAGGTTATTCCGCGTTCATCCCCGTTGTTTCAGGAATTTAAAATTTGGCAGACACTGAATGATATGGAAGTGTTCGTTTCGGGCGTGAAGTGGAAACGTCCGGTAAAAGGCGCGGAGACGGTGGATGCGGATGGAATGGATTTGTTGGAAACGCAAGGGCGCAGACGGCTTGATCAGGATGAAAAAATGTTGTTGGCGGCAGAATTGTTTATACGGCCTGAGTTGAGCAAGTCTCAAGTTCTGAAAATTCTTTTTGACAGACCGCAGGGGCTGGATTTGAATTTTAAAGAAAAAATAGATGGCAATAAGACAGGGGCGGTTTTGTACGAGGCTTATAGTGATATGTTGGAACTGTCCGGTCATGAACCACTTGATTTTAAGAAGCCGGCGGCCGACATATTCAAGCAGGCCCATGATGTTTTTACGGCATTGGGTTGGAATGCGGCTGTTTTGAAATTCGATTATGAACCTGCGGCTACAAATAAATCGTTGGAACAATCGCCCTATTTCAAGTTGTGGCATTTGTTATATTCTTTCGAGGGTGACGATACGCCGACCGGAAACGGTAAATTGGTGGAGAAAATCATGGATTTATGCCACGTGGAGAAAGAGTATGCCGCTGTTTTGGCGAATGTGTCGTTTCAAGACGATTATGGCAGTTTGAGCGCTAAGGCGATAGGGAAAATACTACCCTTTCTTAAAGAGGGTAATGAATATAGTTTGGCCTGTGAATATGCCGGTTATCGTCACTCTAAATCCTCTTTGACGAAAGAAGAGATGGCAAGTAAGATATTGAAAGATAAATTGGACATATTACCCAAGGGCAGTTTGCGTAATCCGGTCGTTGAAAAGATTCTCAATCAGATGGTCAATGTGGTCAATGGGGTTGTGGAGACCTATGGCCGTCCGGATGAAATACGGGTGGAATTGGCGCGGGAATTGAAAAAGAACGCGGCCGAACGTGAGCAGATGACCAAGGATATAGCCAGCAATACGAAAGCCCATGAGGCCATCCGGAAATTATTGCAGACGGAATACAATATGGCCTATGTGAGCCGGAACGACATCATTCGGTATAAACTTTACGAAGAGTTAAAGGATAATGGGTATAAGACGCTGTATTCGAATAAATACATTCCCCGAGAGAAATTGTTCAGCAAGGAAATCGATATAGAGCATATCATTCCGCAGGCCCGTTTGTTTGACGACTCTTTTTCTAATAAAACCTTGGAATATAGGGATGTCAATATCGAAAAAGGGAATAAAACGGCACATGATTATGTGCAAGAAAAATATGGGGAAGAGGGATTGGAAGCGTATAAAAATCGTTGTGAAACGGTGTTTAAAGACAAGTCTGCCAAACTTAAAAAATTGATGATGCCGGAGGTTGAAATCCCGGAAGGTTTTATTAACAGGGATTTGCGAAATACACAATATATTGCGAAAAAGGCATTGGCCATGTTGGGGGAGATTTCCCGTCGGGTTGTGGCCACCTCCGGCTCCGTGACGGATGCTTTGCGTAAGGATTGGGAACTGATAGATGTGATGAAGGAATTGAATTGGGATAAGTACAAGGCTTTGGATTTGGTAGAATATGTTACGGATAAAGACGGCCGTAAGATTGGCCATATCAAAGACTGGACAAAGCGCAATGATCATCGGCATCATGCGATGGATGCCTTGACCGTAGCCTTTACGAGAGATGTATTTATTCAGTATTTCAATAATAAGAATGCCAGTTTTGACGAAACGACCAATGCTTATTCGATAAAGAAAAAGTATTTTGAAAAGGGGAGGGCTATCGCACCGGTACAACCAATAGAGGCATTCAGGGCTGAAGCGAAAGAGGCATTGAACGAAATATTGATTTCCATCAAGGCCAAGAATAAAGTGGTTACATTGAATACCAATCATATTAAACAGAAAAAAGGAGAGCGTAAAGTCATTCAGCAGACACCGCGAGGACAATTGCACAAGGAAACGGTGTATGGAACCTGTCAGCAATATGTTACGAAAGAAGAAAAGGTCAATGCTTCGTTTGATGCGGAAAAGATAGCGACCGTCACTAAAAAGGCTTACCGAGATGCTTTGTTACGTCGGTTGCAGGAAAATGGCCAAGACCCGAAAAAAGCGTTTACAGGCAAAAACGCTTTGGATAAAAAGCCATTGTGGCTGGATGAGGCCAAACAAACGGGGAGAGTACCGGAAAAGGTAAAAACCGTAACATTGGAAACGGTTTATACGATACGGAAACCGGTAGATGAAAATTTAAGTATAGATAAAGTCATAGATGTCAAGATTCTGGAATTGTTGAAAAAACGTTTGGCGGAATATGGTAATGACGCCAAAAAGGCTTTTACAAATTTAGATGAAAATCCGATTTGGCTGAATAAGGAAAAGGGAATTAAGATAAATCGGGTTACGATACGTGGAGTTAGCAATGCTCAGGCTTTACATGAGAAGAAAGATAAAGAGGGACGTTTGATTTTGGATGATGAGGGTGCGAAAATGGCGGTAGATTTTGTGAATACTGGAAACAATCATCATGTGGCGATATATCGTCGGCCGATGTTGGATAAAATCGGACAATCGGTATTGGATGAAAACGGGCAGCCTAAATATGAGTTGGAAGATCGAGTCGTTTCGTTTTATGATGCAGTCGCACGGGTAAATCAAGGTTTGCCGATAATAGACAAGACCTATAAACAGGATGAGGGTTGGCGATTCCTGTTCAGCATGAAGCAGAATGAATATTTTGTTTTTCCCAATGAAACCACAGGTTTTAATCCTAAAGAAATTGATTTGATGGATCCGAAAAATTATGCGGCTATCAGTCCGAATTTGTTTAGGGTGCAGGCAATATCTAGGGTGGCGTATGGAAATAATGTGGTCAGAGATTATATTTTTCGTCATCATATAGAAACGGCGGTTTCATACGAAAAAGATTTAGTGGATGTCGCTTATAAAAGATGTAAGAATATAGGTTTTGCGAATACTGTTGTAAAAGTTCGTGTCAATCATATCGGACAAATTGTTTCGATAGGCGAATATTAAGCACTGAAGCCATGATCAAGAAAACCCTCTATTTCGGTAATCCGGTTTATCTGTCATTGAAAAACGGGCAGTTGGTTATCAAATTGCCTGCGGTGGAAGAGAATGATACGGTGCCGGAAACCTTTAAGCGGCAGTCGGAGGTGACGAAGCCGATAGAAGATTTGGGGGTGGTGGTTCTTGATAACTGTCAGATTACGATAACCACCGGATTGATGGAGGCCTTGTTGGCCAATAATTGCGCTGTGGTCACGTGCGACAGCCGTAGCATGCCGACGGGGCTGATGTTGCCGCTCAGCGGTAATACGACGCAGAACGAACGTTTCCGTTTTCAGTTGGATGCGTCTGTTCCGCTCACCAAACAACTTTGGCAACAGACCATCAAAATGAAGATAGAGAATCAGGCGTCGGTCTTGAAGCATTGCGCCGGGGCAGAGGTACGTTGCCTGAAAGTTTGGGCCTCGGAAGTGAAAAGCGGGGATTCGGATAATTTGGAGGGGCGGGCGGCCGCTTACTATTGGAAAAATCTGTTTCCTGGCTTTACACGCGGCCGGGAAGGCGAGTCTCCGAACAATCTGTTGAATTACGGCTATGCTATTTTGCGGGCGGTTGTGGCCCGTAGTTTGGTGGCCAGCGGTCTGTTGCCCACATTGGGAATTCATCACCATAATCGCTATAACGCTTATTGCTTGGCCGATGACATTATGGAACCCTATCGGCCTTATGTGGATGAACTGGTCTATGAAATTGTGATGAGCGGTGTGGATTGCGAGACCTTGACCAAAGACTTGAAAGCCCGTTTGCTTTCCATTCCGACTTTGGATGTGGTTATAGGTGGCAAACGCAGTCCGCTCATGGTCGCGGTCGGTCAGACGACCGCCTCTCTGTACAAATGTTTTAGCGGAGAGTTACGGCGTATAGTTTATCCGGAACGATGATAGAACGCATCAGCGAATACCGCGTTATGTGGATACTGGTATTGTTCGACCTGCCGACAGAAACGAAGAAAGACAAGCGGGCTTATGTGGATTTCAGAAAGAATCTGCAAAAGGATGGGTTTACGATGTTTCAATTCTCCATTTATGTGCGTCATTGCGCCAGCAGCGAGAATGCAGCGGTGCATATCAAGCGCGTGAAGTCGTTTTTACCGGAATTCGGACATATCGGCATTATCTGTTTAACGGATAAACAATTCGGTAACATAGAACTCTTCTATGGCAAGAAAGCGGTGCCTTCGTCGGCCCCCGGTCAGCAGTTGGAGTTGTTTTGAAAAGAAGAATCCCGCCGATTGGCGGGATCTTCTCCTAGAAAACAGCCTGGATTTTTAATCCTAATCCATGTTGTAATTTGCAGTACATCATATATTTGCTTATGATGAGCTGTTTTCGCTTGCGCAAAATTACTAAAATGAAAGCGAATCACAAC
>CAJUFX010000011.1:0-84696 GCA_910586395.1 uncultured Bacteroidales bacterium | reverse complement strand
AGCTGTTTTCGCTTGCGCAAAATTACTAAAATGAAAGCGAATCACAACACGTGAGGTATTGCAAAACGCTGAAAACAGCTGTTTTCGCTTGCGCAAAATTACTAAAATGAAAGCGAATCACAACACTATGGGTATTACACCGATATCCATTACGCTGTTTTCGCTTGCGCAAAATTACTAAAATGAAAGCGAATCACAACAGATAAAGCGAGACATAGGACGAAGCCCCGCTGTTTTCGCTTGCGCAAAATTACTAAAATGAAAGCGAATCACAACTATGGCTGGAAATAACCGAAGCAGTTACGAGCTGTTTTCGCTTGCGCAAAATTACTAAAATGAAAGCGAATCACAACTTTGTGTACTTTATCTTCTTTCGATATGTGCTGTTTTCGCTTGCGCAAAATTACTAAAATGAAAGCGAATCACAACTTACTTTCCATTCTGATGACTTACGTTTCAGCTGTTTTCGCTTGCGCAAAATTACTAAAATGAAAGCGAATCACAACTATCTCGTCCACATCCTGCCATTCCTGCTTGCTGTTTTCGCTTGCGCAAAATTACTAAAATGAAAGCGAATCACAACACGGCCTGAAAAACATCCCCATCGTTATCAGCTGTTTTCGCTTGCGCAAAATTACTAAAATGAAAGCGAATCACAACAACGTGTTCGGTTTTATGACCTTACATTCGCTGTTTTCGCTTGCGCAAAATTACTAAAATGAAAGCGAATCACAACGCCGAATGTCTCGTTAACGTCTGTCTGGTGCTGTTTTCGCTTGCGCAAAATTACTAAAATGAAAGCGAATCACAACATTTTATACTATATCTTGTTTATATAAGTGCTGTTTTCGCTTGCGCAAAATTACTAAAATGAAAGCGAATCACAACATGCCATGGATATGCATTCTTTCGCTGTCAGCTGTTTTCGCTTGCGCAAAATTACTAAAATGAAAGCGAATCACAACTCTGTAAAAACAATTGTATAATTCAGAAATGCTGTTTTCGCTTGCGCAAAATTACTAAAATGAAAGCGAATCACAACACAGCCTGGAAAACATCCCCATCGTTATCGCTGTTTTCGCTTGCGCAAAATTACTAAAATGAAAGCGAATCACAACGGGAATCGAATGTCAGAGGTCAAGTACCCGCTGTTTTCGCTTGCGCAAAATTACTAAAATGAAAGCGAATCACAACTACACAGTGTATTTGATTCGCCACGGGTCGGCTGTTTTCGCTTGCGCAAAATTACTAAAATGAAAGCGAATCACAACACAGAAACGTACAGGGAAAAAGGAGGAGAGCTGTTTTCGCTTGCGCAAAATTACTAAAATGAAAGCGAATCACAACTACATCTACAATTGTGTACATGGTCTATCGCTGTTTTCGCTTGCGCAAAATTACTAAAATGAAAGCGAATCACAACGCCCCTCCGTGTAAGGTATATATTCCTTTGCTGTTTTCGCTTGCGCAAAATTACTAAAATGAAAGCGAATCACAACTCATGGCAGAGCAAATGGTTGGCCGCGTAGGCTGTTTTCGCTTGCGCAAAATTACTAAAATGAAAGCGAATCACAACCAAACCAGAATACGGAAAAACCTATAAAAGCTGTTTTCGCTTGCGCAAAATTACTAAAATGAAAGCGAATCACAACTATTTTTCGCAATACATTTTCAAATATTCAGCTGTTTTCGCTTGCGCAAAATTACTAAAATGAAAGCGAATCACAACGCGGCCTGTACGAACGCGTTGACTCTGATGCTGTTTTCGCTTGCGCAAAATTACTAAAATGAAAGCGAATCACAACAAAGGGGTGCCAGGGTGTTTAAGCGTTGATGCTGTTTTCGCTTGCGCAAAATTACTAAAATGAAAGCGAATCACAACGCATGCTTGATAGCCGCCTCGACGAGACTCGCTGTTTTCGCTTGCGCAAAATTACTAAAATGAAAGCGAATCACAACTCGCAGTTCCAGCGTGCGTTGGGAAGCGGGCTGTTTTCGCTTGCGCAAAATTACTAAAATGAAAGCGAATCACAACCCGGTGTTGTGGATGGAGGCGTAAGGTAACGAACTGGAAAAGGCCACGCTGTTGCGGTTGACGGTTCCCCGGATGGAGCGGCGCGACGCCCTGCTATCGATGAGCGGCGTTTTGGCACCGGGGCGTGTGCTCTTGGGCCATTTTGCCGACCCGAAGAAACTGCCGCGCTCGAAGTTCTTGTCGAACTCATCGAGCATCGCCAACCGTTGGGCGGGTAATAGGACTTCCAAAACTGGTCGTCGGCCGGCAACGTGATGCCGTTCATGGCGGCGTGTTCCTCGCGCACCCGTTCATCGCCGGCGGTACGGTACTGCAAATCGTACCGGCCGCCCCCGGCTTCCACATCGCCCCATTTGGCGGCCATCTGCGCCGATGTGACGGCAAAGTCGTATTCGGCCCGCAGATAGGCTCCGTTATAGGTGTCGTGTATCTTGCGCACGTCATGCGCGAAAGCATCGTAACCCTTTACCCGGCCTTTGTCGTCCCGGAGCGACAGCCCCACTTCGCTCAGTTCGTGGTGTACCTTGAAGCCGAAAAACATGAAGGCGTCATGGTCAAGCTTGCGCATCATCGCCGCCGGGATGTCGTTGTCGGCCACCCCGGTGTCGATGGTGTCCTTATAGACGGCGTGCGTGGCCTTGATGAGATTGACGACCTCCTGCCGGTTCAGCAGATCGGGGTCGTAGCCTTTCTCTTTGAACACCGTTTTGGCGGCCTTCAAAAAGTCTTTAAACGATATTTCCGGCCGACGCCCGGCCTTTTCGCCGCCATTGTCCACCAATGCGGTTTCCCGGCCGTAAAGGTCCTCGAGGGCGGCGTTCAGGCCGTAATAGTAGGCCGCCTGTATGGCGGGGCCCGCCCGGAGAACTTCCCGATGGTAAACCTTTTCGTTAAGCCAAACGAGCAGAGCCGAACTTGTTCGAGCTATGCCGTGGCGAGAAAAGGTGCCTGAAAGGAACGACTACCGCAACCCGGTTGTGGCGGAGGCAATGAAGGAGATGAAATACGTCAATATGTTCCTTTTCAAGGCATGTTTTTGTGCCACGGCCATCTGAAAACAAGTTTTCGATGGCCCGTTTGGCTGAATCAAAACGTTCAATCAGGGCGTCAAGCGGGTGCAGGATACGCTACGCGAAAACGGCAACCAAGAGGCCGCCTTCGATGTCTCGAAACTGACGGTTTTCTGTGTAGGGGTGTATTACCGACAGAGACAGGTTTTTCGGTTTCGGCTGTCTGTTTCTAGCACGAATCCTTGGCACGTCATTTTATCAGAGTATAATCGGTAAATCATGCGGTGCTTTCTTGTTTTACCGAGTATAGTTTGTTATTTTTGCAGGAAAATTCACAGCCATGGAACTCATTCCTCGCCCGCAATACACAGAAAAGATAGCCGGTTTGATGAATCGTGGTATGATGCTTATCCTCGTCGGCCAGCGCCGGGTCGGGAAGAGCAAGATACTCGAACTGTTTAAAGATTGGCTCAGCCTGAATCGTCCACAGGCAAATGTTGTATATATCAATAAGGAATACCAAGAGTTCCGGGGCATTGTAAGCGCGGAGCAGTTGTATGACTATGCCGTTGTCCGGTTGCCTCAAGGAGGGGATAATTATCTCCTTATCGATGAGGTTCAGGATATTGAGAATTATGAAAACGCACTTCGTAGTTTTCACGCAGAAAACCGCTGTCAGGTGATTGCCACCGGAAGCAATGCCTATGTTTTTTCGAGCGAGTTGGGTACGCGACTGTCTGGGCGATATATCGAGATAAAAATCTACGCCCTTTCGTATCTCGAATTTCTGCAATTCCACAATATGGAAGATGGCGACCAGGCGCTTATGCACTACCTCATGATGGGCGGGTTACCCGGTTTATCCGCCTTTGAAACCGAAGGGGAATCGCAAATAAACGACTATCTTGAAGGTGTTTACAATACGGTTCTTGTAAAGGATATTGTCAGTCGGGAAAAGGTCCGCAATGTTCCGCAACTTGAAAATATAATACGCTTTGTCGCCGACAACGTCGGTAAGCCGGTATCGGTTACCAATATCGTCAGATACATGACTTCCAAGGGCGAAAAGATCAGCGAAGAGACCGTTTCGAACTATCTCAAATATCTCCGAGACGCTTTTCTCGCCATGCCTATAAAGCGTTTTGATATTCATGGCAAGGTGCTCCTTGAAGCGAACAACAAACACTATTTTTCGGACCATGGCATTCGCAATTATCTTTGCGGCTCTGATATCAGGGGCAGCATTGAAAAGGTTATGGAAAATGTTGTATGGAATCATTTACGGCGACAAGGGTTTGAAGTTACAGTCGGCATTCTTCGCGCCGGCGAGATAGACTTTGTCGCAACCAAGGCGGATAGGCGGATATACGTTCAGGTGACCTATCTCCTCGCTTCCGATGACACTGTAAAACGGGAGTTTGGCAATCTTGCCGCTATCAAAGACAATTATCCGAAGTTGGTCGTTTCTCTGGACCCTGTCAGTGGAGGGTTCAGCGAATATCCCGGCATCGAGCATGTCCATCTTCGGGATTTTCTTAAAACGGCGTTATAATTGGTCATGTGGACAAAAAATAAGGCCTATTAGACATTTCGGGTGATGAAATCTCTGCAATAGATTAAAATTCATCTCTTTGCAAAGATTATAAGTTATATGGGTAAAAATGCTTTTTCTGTGGTTTTCCACAGATTTATGCCATAGAAAGTTGATCTACCTCACCGCCTCGGCGATGCGGCACATCTTGTCCAGCAGGGCTTCCAGGCGGGCGAGCGGCAGCATGTTGGCGCCGTCGGAAAGGGCCTTGGCCGGTTCGGGATGCGTTTCGAGGAAGATACCGTCCGACCCGACGGCGATGGCCGCCTTGGCCAGCGTCTCTATCATGGCGGGTTGTCCGCCCGTCACGCCGCCGCTTTGGTTGGGTTCCTGCAACGAGTGCGTGAGGTCGGTCAGGACGGGCACGCTGCAGGCCTGCATGAGCGGGATGCTGCGGAAATCGACCACCAGATCCTGATAGCCGAAGGTCGTGCCGCGTTCGGTCAGCATGACGTCGGCGGCTACGTGGGCGGCGGAAGCCGCCCGCCGCACCTTCTCCACGGCGAATTGCATGGCTTGGGGCGAGAGGAACTGCCCCTTCTTGATATTGACGCAGCGTCCGGTGCGGGCGGCCGCGTGCAGCAAATCGGTCTGCCGGCATAGGAATGCCGGAATCTGCAGGACGTCGGCCACTGCGGCCGCCGTAGCCGCCTCCTCAGCCGTATGGATGTCGGTCACAATCGGCACACCGTACCGCCGTTTCACGTCCGAAAGCACCTTCAACGCCTTTTCATCGCCTATCCCTTGGAAGGAGTCTTCGCGCGAACGGTTGGCCTTGCGGTACGACGCCTTGAAGACGAACGGAATGCCGCGTTCAGCGCACAGTTTTTGGATGTACTCCGCGATTTGGAAAGGCATCTCCTCGTTTTCGACAACGCAGGGACCCGCCATCAGGAAAAAGGGTGCGGCGGCTCCGACACCATTCGCGGATTCGGCGCCACAGGAAACCCCGGCCGCGCTCCCGGCAGTGGCTCCGGCCCCCTCGGCAACCCCGGCAACCCCGGCTATGCCCCCGGCCGCGCTCCCGGCCCCCTCGGAAACCCCGGCAGCTTCGGCTATGCCCCCGGCAGTGGCTCCGGTAACCTTGGACGCAGATTCAGCACCCCCGGCCGCAACCTTGGCTTTACCCGGAGCATAATATGACGACAAAAAAGCAGGCAACATGATCATGCTGTATAAAGGTCAAAAATTCAATTTGGTCTGGTAGGGAATCGGTTTGAAGAGGTCGAGTTGGTTCTCGGACAGTTCCTCTTCCTTGCGCAACTGTTCGCTCCTTTCCTTGACGTAGAGGCGGACGGCCTTTTTATACAAGGCTTTGAGCGCGATGTTGTCGCGTTCGCAAAACCGCAACAGTTCGTTCTTCTCTTTTTCGGAAATGGAAAAGCCGACCTTGCAGTATTTGACTTTGGGACGTTGCGGCTTGCCGCCTTTCCCCTTATTCTTGCGGCTCTTGGAATGGATGGTCGCCATGGTGCGTGTTTTTTTCAGGATGCCGGGAAAGACCGGCGGCGCCGAAGCCGCCGCGCGGCGTGTCGGCTTCATACGGACGGCCCATGTACAGCAGCGCGCCTGTCGTCGGGTCAAGCAGAATCATCGCCCCTTTCACCACGGGCAGTACGAGCACGTCGCCCCACTGCGCCACGAACAAATCCGCCTGCCGCAACAGTTGCGTCCCCAAATGCACCTGGGCGTTCACGGCCTGCGGTTGGCGGTAATGGATGCCCTTGGGCGTCGGCTTTTTCAAATCCAGACGGCTCTGTTCGCAAATCAACGCTTGGTCGCCGGCATAGGGCAGGGGGGACAGCTTGACGCAGAGCACGTCCTCGTCTTCGGGGCGAATCAAGGCGATGTCACCGGCCTCTATCGGCAGGATGCCGTTCCGGTCATCGAAAAAGGCCACGGGGTAGCAGGTCGTCGTATCGGCAATGTCGATGCGGAACGTGAACCGTTCTTCCGAGCGGCTGATGATGCCCGTAAAGCTCTCCATGTATTCGTTCTCGATCTGAAGCAGGTTGTCGTGCATGAACTGAATCGTCTGCGGCGCGTAATTGACCTCTTGCAGGCCCGTCAGCAGGTCGATGCGGTATTTTTTGCTCTCGATGATGAGGTTGGCGATTTCTTCGGCTTTCTGCGCCAGGCTCTTGGCTTCCACCACCGGCGTCAGGACGGCCCGCAGGACGCGCGTCGTGTCGATCCATTCCTCCACGTAAGTCGTGTCGTATTTTTCATAGACGTTCAGGTCGGCGAAAGGTGCCTTGACCCCTAACGAACCGATGCTGCTGCGGTGGGCCTGATGGGGCGTCGCGACAGGTAAGGTCGGCGGCAACGCGCGTAAGGCGGCCTGGTTCAACAGCGGCCGGGGATGGTTCACGGTGGCGAGCACCCCCTCCGGCGATAGGCTTACGGAAGGGAACTGGTCGGCGCGGTTGGCGTAGATGCAGTATTGCTGTTGCGGGTCGGGCTGCACGGTGTTGCGCAGTTCGGCCGAGACGATTTTATAGACGCTTTTGTCCTCTTTGATGTAGTTGTCGATGCCGAGGAGTTTGGCCGCGTAGTCGCCGTAAATACCTTTCTTATACGTGGTCTTTTCGACGGTAATCTGTAATTCGATGCCGTTCTGAGGCAGATAGTAGAACAGGCCGCGTCCCATGGGGATCTCGGTCGCGCCTTGCGCCGATTCCACGGTGTATTGGGCTTGGCCGACGGATGTCAGGCCGATGAGGAACGTCAGCGCGGCGATGCGGGCCGATTGGCCGAATTGGTCGAATGGTTTCATGGGTTTTCCGAAGTTATGGCGAATATTATGGGGTTTATTGAATTCAGGCGTTTTTCGAACGTGTTTCGTCCTCGACGATTTTGTCGGTCGGAACCGTCGGTCCGGCCGGCTTCTTTTTCATCTGCCGGCGCAGGACGAGTACGAGAATGGCCACCGCGACGACGGCCGCGATGCCGTAACCGATTTCGTGGCTGTATTGCGTTACGGTCTCGATGAGGCGGTCTTCCGGAATCTGCGACTCCAGCCAATAGCCGAGGCCGGCCAGTACCCCGTTCCAGATACCCGCGCCCAAAGCCGTGTAGCCGATAAACGGCAACAGTTTCATACCGGAGAGACCGGCCGGAATCGAAATCAGCTGACGGATGGCGGGGATAAGACGGCCCACGAGCGTCGAGACGGCGCCGTGCCGGTTGAAGTAGGCTTCGGCCTTATGCAGTTTCTCTTCGTTTAGCATACACAGATGGCCTGCTTTGCTGTTCACGAATTTGAGCACGAGCGGCCGGCCGAGCCATACGGCCAGGCCGTAGTTGATGAGCGCGCCCAGCACGGCGCCGAGCGTGGCGCAGAGCAGAATGGCCAACAGGTTCATCTCGCCTGTGGAGGCCGCGCGGTAAGCGGCCGGCGGCACGATGACTTCCGATGGAAACGGAATAAAAGAACTCTCGATGGTCATCAAGAGTGTAATAGTCCAATAGTTAAGGTGATCCAGACACCATTGTATAAAAGCTCCCATAGCGTTGCATCGGGCGTTTACCGCCTCTTTGTATTAAAGGAGACAAAGATACAAAGAAATTTCAAAGACAGAAGATGTTGTTGCGGGGCGAATTCCATAGCGATGCCATTGTTGATGCCTTCATCAATGGCATTCTTCAGCGCGGTGATATCGTTTTCCAGTTTGGATGTCGTTGGCATAGAATATTCTCCAAGTTTTATGGCGTCTAAAAAATGGGTTCGAGGGCGCGTTGTATCGCAATGCGGACATCGTCGGCTTCCGTATCTCCCATACCTTCGGCTGTACAAGTGCATATCGGTTCTTGTGTCTCGGCAGATATAAATTGTATGGTCACTTCTATTGAATATCCGAGAAGAATTTGTCGTCGTCCTGTTTCAGCGAAGTTTATAATCATTGTTTTGTCTGCATTCGTAGGGCTGACTTCGTTTACTTGGACGAATCCTTTTTTGAGAAGTATTCCTGAGATGATGGAGGCGGGATTAATAGATTTGACAGTTCCGCCATAAGTGCCAAATTGATTGCTATACACTCCGGAACCGGAGGTATAGTTACCTGTCGGTGTAATATAGAAATAACGATAATTATGGATTGAATCAGAAGATTTGGTGACAACGGGAGCCATCATGGTACAGCCATTGAATATAAAACCTAAGATTATAAGTAATATAAAAGGAAAGATTTTATTCGATGGTGTTTTCATGGTAAAGGCGTTATGGCGTTCCTTCTATCTGTTTATGGATTACAAATATACGCAAAACAGAAAGGTCATACAATATTTACCTTGCCGTAAGTTTTAGTGATTGTATTCCCAAAACTTTGAAAAAATCGTAAGTTTTAGTGATTGTATTCCCAAAACTTTGGAAAAATCGTAAGTTTTAGTGATTGTATTCCCAAAACTTTTGTATCTTTGCTTGGCTCAAACATCACGGAAAAATGGTGGAAACAATAGCGAGAGACTTGTATCTGAATCAACTTAAAGCGTTTAAAGATAAAAAGTTGATAAAGGTCATTACCGGTATTCGGCGTTGCGGAAAGTCAACGTTGTTGGATTTGTTCGGTCAATACTTACTGGATTCGGGGGTATCGGAAGCGCAAATCATCCGCATCAATTTCGAGGATTATGATTATATCGATTTGCGGGATCCGAAAAAACTTTACCAATATGTGAAAAAGCGTTTGGCTTCCAAACGGAAGACTTATGTCTTTTTCGACGAGATACAGCACGTGACGGATTTTCCCGATGTGGTGAATAGTCTGCATATCAAGCCAAACGTGGATGTGTATGTGACGGGTTCCAATGCCTATATGCTTTCGCATGAAATCGCCACGCTGATGTCGGGCCGTTATGTGGAAATCGCCATGTTGCCGCTTTCGTTCAAAGAATATGTGGCGGGAACGGGTAGCCGAACCAATCTGTCTCGGAAATATGCCGATTATATCTCGTTCAGTTCGTTTCCTTATGTGTTGGAGATAGAGGCGGAGCCGGAACGGTTGGATTATCTGAACGGTATTTACAGCACGATTGTATTGAAAGATATCGTTTCGCGCAATAAAGTGGCCGACGTGACGATGCTGGAGAGTGTGATCCGTTTTGTGGCCGACAACATCGGCAATATTTTGTCAACGAAACGTATCGCCGATACGATGACGTCGGCCGGCCGGAAAATGGATGTCAAAACCGTGGAGAAATTCTTGTCTTATCTGCAGGAAAGTTTCGTGATATATAGGGCAGACCGCTATAATATAAAAGGTATGCAGTATCTGAAGACCCTGGAGAAATACTATCTTGTGGATATGGGGTTACGGCGGTTATTGTTGGGTAGCCGGAATTTCGATGCCGGCCGTATTTTGGAGAATATCGTCTATCTGGAACTGATCCGGCGTAAAAAGAAGGTGTATGTCGGCAAGGTGGATAATTTGGAAGTCGATTTTGTGGCGATGGGAACTGAAGGACCGGCGTATTATCAGGTGGCGGCCACCGTGCGTGACGAGGCAACGCTGAAACGCGAATTGGCCTCATTGCAAAAGATAAACGATCAATACCCCAAGTATTTATTGACGTTGGACGAGGATCCGGATGCCGACTACAACGGTATCCGGCGCATCAATGTGTTGCAATGGCTGTTGGCGTGACCGGGGCTCTTTAGATCTGCTTGAGGACGGTCTGTAAGAGCTCAAGTTCTTCAAAAATATCACTCTTGAGCCCCTCTTCGTTGTCAACCTCTTTTAATTTTTGGTCTGCTCCTAAAAGTTGTAGTAGGGTATGAAGGGGAAATGTATCGGAACCGAATTCCCAATTGTTATTCCAATTCTTATTGAATCCGCAGATACCATATCTTTTCAAGGCTTTAAGGGCTGCGTTGATTACGGAATCGAAAAAAAACTTTTTGGGGCATGGTAATGATTTCCCGTTTCTTTTCGTTGGCTTCGTGGATTTCAAATGTATCCTCAAGATTTTGTGCTATTTTGATGGTTAAATCGGAGGAGTCGGCAGAAACTGAAAAGCTTAATCGTAAATAGCCGGGTTCGTCCATCCAAATGATTTCATGCTCTTTTGTAGGTCCGTATTCCTCCGAATCTTCTAAGAGGTCGTATTTGTCGGTCTGTAATGCATAGGCCGTCTCGATGAGTGATGATATTGGCTCAACCCCTATATAAGAGGCGTTGTAAGGAAGTACGAAACTCCCGAAGTCCAACTCTAAATGGCAGTCGCCGCAACTAATCTGTTTAAGATTGATGGAAAAGTGTCTGTTTTCATAATAGGATGTGTGTCGCTGGTTAATTTTATACCTTTGGTAAGGAGAGGATTGACCAACAAAGATACATTATTCCCCATAACTGATTCTCGGCTTCAGATCATCGGCGTTACATTTTCCCAAAACTTTTGTAATTTCGTTCTATAAAAAGTATTTGTTATGGCAAAAGAGACGTTTAAGCCCGGAACGATGATTTATCCGTTGCCGGCGGTATTGGTCAGTTGCGGCGGCAGTCCGGAAGATTACAATCTGATGACGGCGGCCTGGGTGGGCACGCTCTGCACCGACCCGCCCATGTGTTACGTGTCGATACGGCCGGAGCGGCATTCCTACGGCTTGATTAAGAAGTACGGCGAATTCGTGCTGAACCTGACGACCGAGGCTTTGGCCAAGGCGACCGACTGGTGCGGCGTCAAGTCCGGCCGCGATCTGAACAAATGGGAGGCTATGGGCTTGCATCCACAGCCCGGCACCGTGGTCAAGGCGCCGATTGTGGCGGAGTCGCCGCTGTCGATTGAATGCCGGGTCGTGCAGATACTGGAACTGGGCTCGCACCATGCGTTTATAGCCGAAGTCGTGCATATCGCGGCCGACAGCCGTTACATGGACGCCGCCACTGGCAAGTTCGACTTGGAGGCCGCCGGCCTGATGGCGTACAGCCACGGCCAATACTATGCGCTGGGCGAACGCCTGGGCCATTTCGGCTTCTCGGTCAAAAAGCCGGGCACGGCGAGGAAGCAGGCGGCCGCGGCCGGGAAGAAGCGGGCGGCTACGGCCCAAGGCAAGTCGATTGCGGCACAAAAGCGGGAGTCGGCCGTAGGGCAGAAGCGACAGGCGGCCGCAAAAAAGCGGGCGGGCGCAGGGAAGCCCGCAGCCGCAAAGAAGCAGGCGGTTGCGGCCCAAAAGCGAACGGTTGCCGCCAAGAAGCCCGCGGCCGCCGCTCCCCAAAAACGCGCTTAATCGAGGATGAACCGCCGCGGCGCCCGTTGCAAGACGCAGTGGCAGCCGGGTGAAAGTATTATCAATACAAACAACCGAACGTCCAAAGCGGAATCCGGTTGCCGCTTCCGGTCTCAATATCATCCAGTGCCAGGTAGCTGTTTGGAAGATCCGCTATCTGGTCGAAGGTCTTGCGGCTGCCGCCCACTTCGAACAGATATTTCCCGTCTGCCATAAAATCGCCCTGCTTGGGCTTGGTCAGAGCGGAGACGGCTCCCACTTGATTGGCAAAGAATGTTTCACGCAACGTTCCTTTCGAGATTTGGCCCGACAAAGCGTACATCAAATTAGCATTGTTTAGATATACTTTCTTCGGGCCGGTCAGATGTTTGTAATCCTTGGCTTTGTCCGTCAGTAGATAGAGCAGTGCGGCACGGTCGAGCAGATACAACATTTTCAGCGTTTGATCGCGTGTCGATTCCAGTTCCGCCGCGAGTTTGTTGATATTCGGTTCGAGGGGGACATTTCCGGCAATAACCATCAGAAGTTTCTTTATCTTCTGAACCGTTGTATA
Source organism: uncultured Bacteroidales bacterium (assembly GCA_910586395.1). GTDB lineage: Bacteria > Bacteroidota > Bacteroidia > Bacteroidales > P3 > CAMXAS01. The sequence goes on along the minus strand of CAJUFX010000011.1, from coordinate 72,282 downwards.
AGTGATATCTTCCACCGCGGGGATATCGCTGTCGATGACTAGTCGGGCAACTTCCGCCACACGCATCAGGTAATCATCGCCCGACTCCTTATAATAGGGATAGTAGCCTTTGTTCAGGTAGGCGTCAAAGCATTTCAGCACCTTTATCTTCGATGCAATATTCATGGCATAGCCGGTATGGTTTTCAAGCAGCTCTTCCAGCGGCACCGCAGGTATGGCAGTAATGCCCTCGTATGCGAGATATTCCCTGAATGACAATCCATTGAGCGTATATAGCGACTGCCGGCGAGACAAGTCGGTTTTGGAATTGTCGATGGCCAGCATGGCCGACCCTGTATAGACAATATTCAAATCGGGATAGCTGTCGTAAAAGTTTTTAAGCAACTGCGTCCAATTCTTATACTTGTGCACTTCATCGAAATAGATATTGACCACCCCATGCGTATAGAGGAACTCCACCAATTCTTCCAAATGGTGATTATTGAACCACAGGTTGTCCAATGACACATACAGCACCTCGTCGAGTTTGGCGAAAGTCTCTTTGATATGTTGCAGCAACAGCGTTGTCTTGCCGACCCCGCGTGCGCCCTTGATGCCTATCAGACGTACGTCCCAATTTATGCGGTCGTACAAATAGCGTTTGAATCGCAAATCGGTTGCGGCGAGTTTACGGTGAAATGTATTTACCAACGGTTGAATATCTACATAATCCATAACGGCGTAATTGATATATTCCGTTGCAAATATAATAAAAACACTTTTAGAAAAGTGAATTTTCGATAAAATTTCACTTTTAGAAAGGTGTTTTTGTTTCGGTCGAAATAAAAACGGCCGCCCCGGGAAAGAGGCGGCCGTTCTGATACGCAACCGGCAGGCGGATGCCTGAATCGGTTATCGTCTGCTTGAACCGGCAGGCGGTTGGCGCGTCATCGCTTGCGTTCTGACGCGTCTTCGTTTACTGTCAGACGCTTACTTCTTGAAATAGCGTTTGTACAGACCGGCGAAGCCTTGGCCGTGACGGGCTTCGTCTTTGGCCATTTCGTGTACCGTATCGTGGATGGCGTCGAGGTTCAGTTCCTTGGCGCGTTTGGCGATGCGCATCTTGTCGGCGTTGGCGCCGGCTTCGGCGAACATACGTTTTTCGAGGTTGGTTTTCGTGTCCCAAACCATGTCGCCCAAGAGTTCGGCGAATTTGGCGCAGTGTTCGGCTTCTTCGAACGCATAGCGTTTGAACGCCTCGGCGATTTCGGGATAGCCCTCGCGGTCGGCCTGACGGCTCATCGCCAGATACATGCCTACTTCGGTGGCTTCGCCCATGAAGTGGTTGTTGAGATCTTTCTTCATTTCGTCGTCGCAGTCTTTCGCCACCCCGATGACGTGCTCGGTTACAAAAGTGGGAACGCTGTCGTCTTCAACCAGTTCGGTAAATTTTTCAGCCGGTGCCTTGCATTGCGGGCAGTTGGCGGGCGGGTTCGGGCCTTCGTGTACGTAGCCGCAAACCGAGCAAATCCATTTCTTAGCCATAGTTTTGTTTTTTGCTTGTTTATAAATAGTCATTTGGTTATCGGGCGGTTCCCGTTCAGGGCCGCCCCCGATGATTATCGCAAAAATAGGAAAGGTTCGGGAATTTGCAAATTTTGCAAAATTCGGGCTTAAAACATACATTTGCATGGATGATGCGGCGGGCGATGATGTGGCGATGTGGCGATGTGGTGTTGCGGGAGTTGCGGGCCATGATGCGGCGGGCGTCGCAACATGGTGGGCGGCCTCGCGGCGAAAATTTGTTAAAGACCTATAACCTATGATCCTTTGCATAGCGGAAAAACCGAGCGTGGGGCGGGAAATCGCCAAGGTGCTGGGCGCGACCACGGCACGGCAGGGCTATATGGAGGGGAACGGCTATTGGGTCTCGTGGACGTTCGGCCATCTGTGTTGCTTGCAGGAACCCCACGACTACAGCCCCGACTGGAAGCAGTGGCGCATGGAGTGCCTGCCCATGCTGCCGCCCACGTTCAAACTCAAGGTTATCGACAACGAGGGTATCCGCAAGCAGTTCGAGCTCCTTTCCGATTTGATAGGCCGTTGCGAAGGCATCGTCAATTGCGGCGATGCCGGCCAGGAGGGGGAGGTGATCCAGCGCTGGGTCATGCAGAAAGCCGGCTGCAAGGTGCCGGTTCAGCGGCTGTGGATTTCGGCCCTGACCGAAGAGGCCATCAAGGACGGTTTCGCGCATCTGTATCCGGCCGCCGATTTCGACAACCTCTATGCGGCGGGTTCGGCGCGCGCCATAGGCGACTGGTTGCTGGGCATGAACGCCACGCGCGGCTATACGCTTAAATACGGGCGACCCGGCCAGGTGCTTTCCATCGGGCGCGTGCAGACGCCGACGCTGGCCATTTTGGTGGAGCGTCAGAAAGCCATCGACCGTTTCGTTCCCAAGAAATACTGGGAGTTGCGCACGTTGTACCGCGGCGGGCTGTTCGTCTGCGAGAAGGGCCGCATCGGCACGGCGGAGGCGGCCGAGGCCTTGAAGGAGCGGGTCGGGCGTTTTCCGTTGCAAATCGTCAAGGTGACGCGCAAAAAGGGTAAGGAAGCCCCGCCGCGCCTGTTCGACCTGACGCTGTTGCAGGTGGAATGCAACAAAAAGTTCGGCTTTTCGGCCGAGCGGACGTTGCAACTCATCCAGTCGCTTTACGAAAAGAAACTGACGACCTATCCGCGCGTCGATACGAGCTTTTTGCCCAACGAACTCTACGGCAAGGCGCCGGGCATTTTGCAGAACCTGGTGCCTTACGCCACGTTCGTGCAGCCGCTCCTGCAACAGGGCAAGTTGCCTAAGCGCGCCAAAGTGTTCAACGATAAGAAGATTACCGACCACCATGCCATTATCCCGACCGGCGAATGGGCCGCGGCCTCGGGCTTGTCGAAAGACGAGAAATATGTGCTGGATTTGGTCGTGCGCCGGTTTATCGCCGTGTTCTATCCCGACTGCGAGTTCGCCTCCACGGTGGTGAATGCGAAAGTGGAGACCGGGGTGGGCGAAGTGGCCGGCGCGGCCTCGGCTGCCGATGTGGCCGAAGAAACAGGCGCGGCCTCGGCCGCTGCAGAAAAGCCGCAGGTTTACGAGTTCAAGGCCACGGGCAAGCAGATTCTGAGCGAGGGATGGCGCGTGCTCTTCCCCGCGCCGGCGGCCAAGAACGGGGGCGCTCAGGCGGACGGGGCGACGGCCGAAACCGAAGCCGCGCCCGCCGAGGCCGAAGCGGCCGATGGCGCCGACGCATCCGATGCGGCCGCCGAGAAAGAAAACGTCCTGCCCGAATACAAGGAGGGCGAAAGCGGGCCGCATACGCCCTCCGTGGCCGCCAAGCAGACCCAGCCGCCGCGCTATATGAGCGAGGGCGACCTGTTGCGCGCGATGGAAACCGCCGGCAAGCAGGTGGATGACGAAGAGTTGCGCGACCTGATGAAAGAAAACGGCATCGGCCGTCCTTCCACGCGCGCGGCCATCATCGAGACGCTGATCAAGCGGCAGTATATCCGCAAGGAGAAAAAACGCATCGTGCCGACGCCGCTCGGCATGGCGCTTATCGACATCATTCCCAACGAACTGCTTAAATCGGCCGAATTGACGGGACAGTGGGAGAAGAAGTTGAAGCAGATATCGGAGGGCAGTTATCCGGTGCGCGATTTCATGGCCGAACTCAAACAGATGGTGGTCGAAGTCACGTGGCAGGTCATGCAGGCCGAACGTAAGCCGTTGGGCGGGGAGGGGCAGGCATGAAACGGCGGCGGAGAACGACCGGGCGGCGGGCGGTAAGCCGGCAACGGGAGGCGGTCCGGCGGTTTTTCCGCCATCTGCGTTATCTGACCAGACTGTACGGCACGCCTTGGCTGCCGCGTCTCGATTTTTTGAGCCGCACGCTGTTGCTTTTCGGCTGTCTCGGCAGTTTCAGTTATCTGGTCTATCAGTTCGGTTTCCCCGATACGGTCGCCAAGCCCGACCGTGTTGGCTCTTTCCTTCCGTCGTTGCTATGGCTGTTCTTTTCGGGTACGCTGTTGCGTTATCTGACCCGTATCAAGGACGTTTATCGCGCGCGGCTGTTTATTGTGGACGGGCTGTTGTTTTTGTTGAACGGCATCGTTCTGTGGCTGTTGTATGCCAAGGGGGTACCGGCGGCGTTGGGCGCGGCGGCCGGGCCGGTGGCCGAAGCCGTACACGGCGCGCCGATTCCTTCGGCCGTGGCGCGCTTTTTCAAGTCGGTTACGGCCTTTCTGCTGCACCCTTATTTTATTTACGGTTTATTGGCCGTCCTTACGTTTGTTCATGGTTCTCAGATGAGTGTGGGGCTCGTGAGTCGGAAAATCAAACCTACCTTCTTGTTTATCCTGAGTTTCCTGCTCTTGATATTCGTCGGAACGGGGCTGTTGCTTCTGCCGCGCGTCACCTACGACGGCATTTCGTTCGTCGATGCCTTGTTTATGGCCACGACCTCGGTCTGCGTTACGGGGCTGACGGTCGTGGATGTCGGGCAGACGTTTACGCCGGCGGGACAGATCATCATTTTGGTGTTGATACAAATCGGCGGCATCGGCGTTATCACGTTCACGAGCTTTTTCGCGCTTTCGTTCATGGGCAGTGCGTCGGTCGGAGGTCAGTTCGTATTGAAAGACTTGCTCAACGAGAGGAATCTCGGCAACCTGTTCCGGGCGCTCGCGTTGATTATCGGCATTTCGTTTATGGTCGAGGCCGTCGGTGCCTGGCTGATATACCGGAGCATCGCCGGCACGATGTCCGGGGCGCGGGAGGAAATCTATATGGCGGTGTTCCATGCCGTCTCGGCCTATTGCAACGCCGGCATCTCGCCCTTGTCCGACAGTTTGGGCGGCGCGTTGCTGCATAATCACCGCCTGCATTTTTGGATCGCCTGCCTGATTCTCATCGGCGGCATCGGGTTTCCGATTGTGCTCAATTATCTGCGGTTGCTGCGTCACGTATTCGGCAACGTGTTGAGGCGATTGTTCCGGTTTCAGCAAGTCTATCATCATGAACCCCGTATCATCCAGTTACATACCGCCTTGGTGCTGACAGTGACGGCTGTTTTGGTCGTGGGCGGCACGTTGCTTTTTTTTCTTTCGGAACGTAACAACACGTTGACTGGGCTTTCGCCGGCGGCGCAATGGGCCGAATCGTTCTTTTACGCGACGGTTTTCCGGACAGCCGGTTTCTCGACCTACGCCCCCTCGCTTTTTTCGCCGGTGGCCCTGTTGTTTACGATGGTGGTCATGGCCATCGGGGCCTCGCCCATGTCCACGGGCGGCGGTATCAAGACCTCTTCGGTGGCCGTGGCCGCATTGACAGCTTTTCATATCGTGCGGGGGCGGGACGAAGTGGAGGTGCGCGGCCGCCGTCTGGAGCGCGGCACGATACGGCAGGCCTTTGCCATCATCACGCTTTTTATCGGCTATGTATGCCTTATGACCGGCGTATTGTGCTTTTTGGAACCGGCCATGAGTTTGAAAGACCTGCTGTTCGAAACCATTTCGGCCACGGCCACCGTCGGGTCGAGCATGGGCGTGACGGCTTCGTTCGGCACGGCCGGCAAATTGTGTCTGATTCTGTCGATGTTCATCGGGCGTATCGGCGTGCTGACGTTCTTTACGGGCATCACGCGCGATGTGGAACCCAAACGCTACGCTTATCCGTACGACACGGTGCTATTAACTTAAAAACGAAATGCTATGAAATTCGCGATTATCGGCTTGGGCAACTTAGGCGCCTCTTTGGCGGAGAATCTGGCCTATCTGGGCCATGAGGTGTTGGCGATAGACACCGATATGGCGAAGCTGGAAGCCGTCAAAGACCGCGTCACGTCCGTCGTCTGTATGGACAGTACGGATATGGAAACGTTAAAGACCCTGTCTCTGGAGAAATTCGACGGTGTTTTCGTCACGTTCAGCAAAGATTTCGGCACGTCGGTTCAGACCGTGGCTCTGCTCAAAAGCCTCGGCGTCTCGCGCATCGTCGTGCGCGCCATTTCGGCCATTCACGCCACGGTTTTGCGTTCGATAGGCGTGGAGCGCATCATCACGCCCGAAGAGGATTTCGCGTTGCATTACGCCTTGCAGCTGATGACCCGCGATTTGTTCGAAGACCGTTATGCCGTCGATGCGAAACATGCGGTCTTGACGCTGACGGTGCCGGAAAGCATGGTGGGGGAGAAAGTGCAGCGGGCGGGCTTTGAAGAGGCCTTCAAGTTGAATCTGCTCTGCGTGCGGCGGCCGCTCAAGCGGCGCAACCTGTTGGGGCGGATGAACGTCGTTTATGAAGTGTTGCCGTGGGAGCAGGACGCTATTGAGTTGCAGGCCCACGACCAACTCGTCGTATTCGGCCTCACCGAAAACCTCAAGGCCTTCGGCACGTTGTAAGGGCGGGTATCCGTCGGCTATGCGCGGCTCTCCCGCCGACAATATTGCGTATATATCGTTATAAGATGGTTCTTCCGTCGGCTATGCGTGACAACGACGGTTCATCTGGATGTTGCGGATAAACATCAGGTTCTTTTGGTTATTCCGGGCTTGAAACAAGTTGTAACGGCTTTGCAGGTTGATGAGCGTTTCGGCGTCCATACCCGTCGCCGCCTCTTATTTCCAGAGAGGTTCGTTATGCCACAACTTGGAAAATCCCATCGCGGCGACATCTACTATAGGATAGTCAGCCAATAGTGTCTTCAACTTCTGATTGAAATCATTGCTGGGCTGGATGGTATTCATCAAATATGCCACGCAACAGAGTTGGGCGTATAGTTTTTCTTGTGGAATGGCTTTATCTTGAATCCATGGATTTTGCAACTTTTTAGGTAATTGTGGCTTCCATGGATATTTCCTATTCCATATACGGGCATGATGGGCTATGCAGTTGCGCAACACAGATAGGCTTTTTATCCAACTTTCGAGATATATGTGTTGTGGCAGACCAAGTTCTTTTGCAATCTGCTTTTTTAGATTATTGTCTGATAAATTGCAGTATAATTTGGAAAGTGTTCCAAAAGATGATACCTCCAAAGTTTTCCATGCAGGTGGATATAGCGGATTATCGTACTTTGCAAAGTGTTCGATTAAGAAATCTTCTTTTGAGCGTTTTAACTCATTCTTTATATTGACAAGGCATTTGACGTAAATAGCGGTGTTGGAGAATAATGATACGTCAGCAAACCAAAATGCGCCATAGTTAGATGATATTGTTTGGATAGTTTTAGTACGAAGCGCGATCTCAATACTTTGTATGGCTGAAAAAAGGAGGGAACGTAACTCCTTGTCAAAATTATATAGCGTTATGACGTTCTCAAACTTACTATTGGGCTTGAATACATGATTTGCCTTGTCACATTCCAAGGGCCTCCAATAGTTAGCCAAACGAAAATAGCTGATGATTTTCAAAAATTCGATTGCAGCCTGTTCGTCATCAAACAGAAGTCCCCTGTTTTTCAAAATCGCCATTTGGTCAGCGAGACTTATAGGCTGTTTAGTATATGTTGTCACGGGTGTATAAAAAAAAAGTTCCGCCCTGGTACGCATTGTAAAGAGGCGTGGCGGAAATTGTTGATGCGAAAGTACGATTTTTCGAACGGTATTCCAAATATTTCGGGAATTTTTTCTTTTGGTAGATTTTCAGTTGTCCTTCTTCCGTTTTACGCCGCGGGTCGCCTCGGCCTCAAGCGGATTGTCGGGCCAGAAGTGCTTGGGATAGCGTCTTCTCAATTCCTTGCGGACTTCAAAGTAAGTGCCGCTCCAAAAACTGCGCAGGTCGGACGTGAGTTGCACGGCCTTGTAGCCCGGCGAGAGCAGTTCCATCAGTACGGGCAGCCGGCCGTTATCGACTTTCGGCGTGTCTTCCAGGCCGAAGCATTCCTGCAACCTGACGCGGACGACCGGCGCCTCCGCGCCTTGCCGGTATTCCAACTTGATCCGGCTGCCGGTCGGTACCGTCACATAAGCGGGCGCCAAGCGTTCCACCGTCTGCTGTTCCTCGTAGGAAAGCAGGCCCCAAATCACTTCGCGCATATCGATTTTCTTCAGTTCCTGAGCCGAACGGGAGTTGCCGATGTAGAGCGGCAGCCATTCCCCGACGCGCTTCAAAACCGCTTCCACCCTTACGTCCGGCAGGTTCAGTTCCGGATGCCAGAGGGCCACGGCCGAGATGCGGCGGATGAGGTTCTCCACGCCCTCGTCCGCGAAGTCGAACATCGAAAGGCCTTCTTTGGCGGCCGCTTCCACGATGGCTTCGATGCGTTTTTCTTTCGGCACGTCCTGCAACGGTCGCGTTTCCGCCAAAATGGCGCCGAGCCGCCGTTCGCGCTGCGCTAAGACACAACCTTGTTTGGCGTCCCATGAAAGGCGGTCGCGCGTTTCGAGCAGGTCCGTTAGGTCTTCCAAGGCCAAGGGGGCGGCGAGGAAGATGCGGCCCGTGCCGCCCGGCTTTTGATTCAGACTGCAGGCCACGATCCATTCGGACGAAGACAGCGTGTCCGCCTCGTCCATAGCCGCTATGCCGCCGTCCGGAAACTGGAATTTGCCACGCCCCCCTTGCCAGGCCTTGCCGATGCGTTCAGGGTAGGCGACGGCCAGCAGTTTGCCCATGGCGTAGGGGTCGGCCGAAGCGTTGTCGGGCTCGGCGCCGACTAAGCGGCCGTACTGCCGGGCGGATTTCGCGAACCGTCCCCACAGGCCGCCCGCGTCTCTCCGCCGTTGCGCCCGCAAGGCTGAAACGCGGAGGTCGATGCCGGTTTCGGCCGTCGCCATCGTTCCCGTCGCCCCCATGGCACCTGCCGCGCCCGCCATCCCCGTTGCGCCCATCGGGTCGCGCTCTTCTAATAAGGCCGCCAGATCCGCCGCCAGCGCCTTCTCCTCGCGCGTGTCGGCACTCAGAAGCATCCGTCCGATACGCGGATGACACGGCAGTTTCGACAGTTCGCGGCCGTGCGCCGTGATGCGGCCTTGACGGTCCAAGGCGCCGAGCGTCTGCAACAGCGTTTGGGCCTGCGCGACGCGGGCCGGCTCCGGGCAATCCAACCAAGGCATATCTTCGAAAGGCGTGCCCCAGGCCGCGACCTCGAGCGCGGTACCGGCCAAGTCGGCCTCCAAAATCTCCGGGCGGCGCGTCGGTGCCATGTTTATCTCGGCGCCGGGCCGCCACAGCCGGTAGCAGACGCCGGGGGCGACCCGTCCCGCCCGTCCTTTCCGTTGGTCGGCCATATCGAGGCTGATGCGGCCCGTTTCCAGCCGGCTCATGCAGTTGCGCGGGTCAAAAACCTGTTTGCGGTAAAGCCCGGCGTCCACGACCACCCGTATGCCCTCTATCGTCAGCGAGGTTTCGGCTATGGGCGTGGCGAGCACGATTTTCCGGCCGCCGTCGCTTCGCGGCAGGATGGCGGTCCGCTGTTCGGCCAAAGAAAGCATCCCGTAAAGCGGACAGACCTGCGTGTTGCCCAGACCGCCGCTCAAAAATTCCGCGCAGCGGCGGATATCGCCCTCTCCGGGCAAAAAGGCCAGAATATCGCCCGGGTGTTTGGCGTGCGCCATGCGGACGGCCCGTGCCGTGAGTTCGGCCGCGTTCGTGGCGTTGGCCTCCTCGGTCCAATACACGGTTTCGACCGGATACATTTTGCCCCGGCTTTCCACCAGGGGCGCGTCCAAAGCCGTACAGAGCCTTTCCGTATCCATCGTGGCCGACATCAAGACTATTTTCAGGTCGGGGCGCAACAGGGCCTGGGCCTGTCGGGTCAAGGCCAACGCCACATCCGCCGTCAGGCTCCTTTCGTGAAACTCGTCGAACAGGACGATGGCAACGCCTTCGAGGCCGGGATCCTGCACCAGCCTACGCGTCAGTATGCCTTCGGTCACCACTTCGATGCGCGTCCGCGCCGAAACCTTGGTGTCGAGCCGCATCCGGTAACCGACCGTGCCGCCCACTTCTTCGCCCAAAAGGTCGGACAGGCGCTGGGCAATCTGCCGGGCCGCCAGGCGTCTCGGTTCCAGTAGGATGATGCGGCTTTTGGGGGCGCATCCGTCCCGTCCGCCCTGTCTGTCGCATCCGTCGGGTTCATCCCGTCCGTCGCCTCCGTCCAATCCCTCGCCTCCGTCCAATCCCGCCAGCATCGTCAGCGGCAGCAAGGTCGATTTGCCGGCACCGGGCGGCGCCGTAATAACGAGCCGCGGATTTTCGGTCAAAACCCGATTGACCGTTTCCGCGATTTCGAAAGCCGGCAAGGCGCGGACATTGATATTTTCACGAAAAGACATAGTGGACTGTTAGTAAAAAAGGCCGGAATGAGCATTCCGACCTTTTTATTTTCAGGTTACAGGACTACGGTTTAGAACGGCAGGTCGTCGTTGCTGTCGCCGGCCGGGGCTTCCGGAGCCGGGAAACTCGGTGCCGCGATGTTGGCGGCGGGAGCGGCTTGGGCGTTCGGCATGGGGGCACCGGCCGGCATGCCGTTCATGGGCGCGGCGCCCATCGTGGCTTCCTGAATCCGCCAGGCGCGGACGTCGGTGTACCAGCGGCCGTTGAACTCGCGGCTTTCCAATTCGAAGCTGACGTTAAGGCGGTTGCCGATTTGCATGATGGCCGGATTTTGGATGGCGCGGTCGCCCCAGACCATGACGCAGATTTGCCGCGGATACTGGCTCTCCGTTTCAAAAATATAACTTTGTTTTTTCCAAGGGCCGTTCTTGCCCTCTCCGGTAATGGGTTCTTCGATTTTGATGAGTTTTGCGTTGAAATCCATGATACTTAATAATTAGCAAATCAAATTTGAGGAAGGCGGGGCGTGTGGCAGGTTATGCCATCCCACGACTTCCACGGCACAAAGATAACGAAGCCGAACGGAATAAAAAAGGCGGTCGCGCGGTCGTTTTCAACAAGCCGACCGGGGCATGGTTCTGTGTTTGGGGGCAGGAGTGTTAAAAAAAAGTTAAAGGCAATTCAAAGAAATCAGCGGCTCCGGCGAAGAGGCTGTCATGGACGGGGCCCGTCGCGGCGGTAAATGAAACGGGCCAGACCGACCAGATAGCGGCGGAAACCCGGCCGATGGTCCATTCGGGCATGCGGCTGACGGGTCCCGCCAGAGAGAAGACGAACGGCAGCGAGGAAATCACGCTGCTGCCCAATTGGGAACGCACGCAGAGCGCGACGCCCAACGTCATCAGGTCTAATGAAATCAAGAGTAGAAAATGCTGCCATAAAAACGAGACGGTTTTTTCTTTGACCGTACGGGCGGTGTCGTTTGGCGCCGTGGTGTCGTTTTGGGCGCTATGGTTCGGTATGGTGTTCATCGTATGCGGTGGGTTATGCCTGTAAAAATGCCAACCCCGCAACCGGAGCGGCGAAGATGATGATATAGGTCAGCGTGATCCAAGGTTGGTAGCGGACGTAAAATTCGCGGTACGACAAGCGCCACGGATGTTTGACGACGACCCAGGCGAGGAGGTCGAACACGATGCAGATGGCCGCCCAAAGCAAGCCCGTATGGAGGGCGGCTTGCAACGTGGGGTCGGGCAGACTCCGCATATAAAGCCAGCCCGCCGCCGGGTAAAGCAACAGGTTGTAAACCGGATGCCAGGGTTTGGTCTTCTCGTAGGCTTCCCCCATGCCGTTTTCGTCCATCGGCCGCATGTGCCGCACGTAGATGTTGAAGATGCAGTGCAACATGCCGAACAGGGTCGCGCCGATATAGGCGGTCCAGAACCATAACATCGAAATGCCGAAATTTTCCATGATGAGGCCGGAAACGACAACTGAGGCTTTCTGTCGAAAGGCATTGCAAAATTAAGACAGACGGGGCATAGTTCCAAGTTTCGGAGCGCAAGACGATGACGCGCAGGGAGGCGGTTGTTCCTGACCGAGACGTGCGATTCGGTAAAATATTTCTTGTCGTTATCCGTTAAAAATGTATATTTACGCTTTGGAGACCGGGGGGTGAAATGCTGTCGGTCTTTTAAGCTATAGTGTTGAACCATTTATTTTTACATTCTTTATGATGCAACGTTTGGTCACGGTTCTGTTGTTGAGCCTTGGGGGTGCTTTCGGCTGGAACGGGGGTGTTTCGGCCGCTCGGGTCATGGGTTGGACGGACGAAACGGTTTCGGTCGGGCAACCTGCGGGCGAAATGGCGGAAGCCGACAAAATTATCGGCGTCTATTACGTCGTAGAGGACGAGACGGGCGAGGAAAGCAAAATCAGAATCGCGCGGGACGAAGACGGCACCTACTACGCGCAGGTCGTCTGGATGAAGAATCCCAATATGCCGGACGGGTCGCCCAAATTGGATTTCAACAATCCCGATCCGGCTTTGCGGACCGTAAGGGCCGACCAAATCAAGATGATGACGGGGCTGGAATACAATCCCAAGAAGAAGGAGTGGGAACACGGCAAGGTGTATAATCCGATGAACGGCAAGATGTATAAGGGTTATATGACGTTTGTCGGCGACACCAGGTTGAAGGTGCGCGGCTATCTGGGCTTTTCGATGCTGGGGCGCACGATGTATTGGACCAAAGTGGAGTAGGCTATGGCGGAAATTCCTTTGGTTTACGGCGAAAAGATCCGTATCTATACGCATTGTACGAACAGCAAGGAACGCTTGCATATCCGGACGTTGTGCGATTTTTTCAACGACGTGGCCGAGCAGCATACGCGTCTGGAAGGCGTCGATGTGCCGATGTTGAACCGTCAGGGGCTGACGTGGATGCTCCGCCGTATCCATATCCGCATTCCCGATATGCCGAGAAAAGAAGAGGAAGTCTGGCTCCGGACCTGGTGTTCGGGCGTGGACGGCCTGTTTGTGAACCGGGATTACGAAATGTCGGTCGGAGACGTCGTCCGGGCCCATGCCCATAGCGAATGGATGCTTATCGACGTGGAAAAACGCCGTCCGTCCCGGCCGACGCCGTTCATGCTGGAAGAGGCGGCGCGTTGCACGCAGCCGGCCTGGGCCTACGACTCCCTGTTCGACAAGGCTGAAAGGCGCGGCCGTATCACTTTGCCGGATGAACCGCCGTTTACGGTCGGCTCGTTCAAGGCGCGTTTCGACGACATCGATTTCAACGGCCATGTGACGCAGGCGTCGTATGTGCAGTGGATGATGGACGGCCTGCCGTTCGAGTTCATGAAGACGCATACGTTGCGCGAGATAGACGTGCTTTATGAAAAGGAGATACCGCCATCGGCCGCGGTGGAGGTGCGTTGCGGCAAGGAGATGGAGGCGACATGGGGCGGGGAACCGTCAGATGGTTTTGTTCGTCTCAGTCATTGGGTGTTGAATGAAGGGGCGCAGTTGCATTGCGTGGCGCGTTCCGTGTGGCGGAAAGACTGAGCCCATGAAGTCGTATGTGATAGGCGTCTGCATGGCGGTGCTGGTGTGCGGGCGGGGGCGTGCGTGCGGAGCCGACACGGCGGAGGGCCGTCCGTCCGATACGGCGGTCGTTTCGGAAGAAGCCTATCGTTTTCTACCGGAAGTGGAAATCCATGCGGACGGCCTGACGCCGGCCGATTTACAGGAATACTATCGGATGAAATACCGCGTGCAGAAGGTCTATCCCTATGCCCGCATGGCCGGCGAACGTTTCCGGCTGTACGAGGATTCCTTGGCCAAATTGCCGCGGTCGCGCGACCGCCGCGCTTTTTTGCGGGCGGCCGAAGCCGAGATCCGGCGCGATTTCCTGGCGGATTTGAAGAATCTGACCGTCAGTCAGGGCAAGGTGCTTTTCAAACTCATCAGCCGCGAAACCGGTCATTCTTCATACGCCCTGCTCAAGGCGTTCAAAAGCGGATTCAGTGCGTTTACCTATCAGATTGTCGGTTCCACTTTCGGGTATGATTTAAAGCAAATGTATGACCCGACAGGCGAGGATTTGATGATAGAAAGTATTGTACAGCAGATAGAAAGCGGCAAAATTAACGAAATCCCGCCGCCGGTCCGGCCGGCCATCGCGCCCAAGCGGAAAGCGAAGGACCGCCGGCGGCGACCGGCTGACAAGGCGACCGGCAAGGCCGCCGCGGCATCCAAACGGTCGGCCCGACCGACCGGGGCGGAGCCCTCGCGCTTACCTGAACCTCAAGACAGACACCATGCGAAATAAACCCTTCATAGACGATTTGGCCGAAAAAATACGGCATCATGCGGCCGGACACGCGGAAGTGACGGTCGTGTTGCCGTCGCAGCGTGTCGTGCGCACGCTGTCGATGCGGCTTTCCGCCGCGCGGGCGGGCGAGGTGTTCTTTCTGCCGCGTTTCCGGACGATGGACGAATTCGTTTACGAGACGTCCGGGTTCCGGCCGGCCGATCCGCTCTGGCTGTCGTTGCAACTCTATGCGCATTACCGGCGGCAGATGGAGGCGGTGGGCGAAACGCCGCGCGCCTATGCCGATTTCATGGAGTGGGGCGCCTTGTTGTTGAGCGATTTCCACCAGTTGGACGCGCAGTTGGCGCCCGTTTCGGAGGTTTTGCATTATGTGGCCGACGAAAAGCGCATCGCGGGCATGGATTTCAGTTTGAACGAGCAGTCGGCCATACAGGCCGCCTACCTGCGGTTCTTTACGCAACTCCAGCCGATTTACGAACGGTTTACGGCCGCTTTGTCGGCCGAAGGAGTCGCTTATCCGGGCCTGGCCGAGCGGCGGGCGGTGGAAAAGCTGAGGCGGGACCTGGAAGCCGCGCCCGCCGGCGCCGGGGTTGAGGCCGCCGCGTCCACCCCCGGCCCCGGCGTATTCACGCTGTTCGCCGGCTTCAACGCCATTACGGAAGCCGAGGCGGAACTCATGCGTATGTTGGTCAAGGCCGGCCGCGCCGAAGTCTATTGGGACGCCGACCGCTATTATGTCGAAGACCCGTTGCAGGAAGCCGGGCTGTTTTTGCGGCGGTATGCCAAAGACCCGTATATCGGGCGGCATATCGTGCCGGAAGAGATGACCGACGGCATCCATGGGCAAAAAATCGTCGTGCAGGGTGTGCCGCAATGGACGGGGCAGGCTGAAATGGCGGCGGATTATATCGCCCGCTGGTATTTGCAGGAGGGCTTCCGTGGCCGGACGGCCGTCGTGCTCAACGAGGAGGCTTTGCTCCAACCCTTGCTCAATGCCTTGCCCGAAGCCGAAGGGCTTTCGTATAACCTTTCGGTCGGCGTGCCGCTCGACGGCACCCATACGCATGTTTGGGTCGAAGCCTTGTGTGCGGGCCGGGAGGAAGCCGAACGTGCCGCCGAGATCGGCGTGGCCGGCATCCGCATGGAGACGCTGGCGGCCCTGCTGCGGTCCACCGCCCGGCTGTCGTTTGCGGGCGTGGGCGGCGACGCTTCTGCCGCGCAGGCGGCTGAAAAGGCGGCCGGCTTGCCGGACGAGGCGGAGGTGGAACAGCAGTTGAACGAGCTTTACAAACAGAATCAAGGCGTTTTCACGCAGGTGGACTGGGCGGCCTTAGGGGCGCGTTTTGCCTGCGTCGCCGCCCCGGTCTGGTCGCAAATCGGCGATTTCTGCTTCGACGCCGATACCGACGCCCGCACTTACGGCCTCCAACTTACGGCCCTGTTGCAACGCCTGTCGGATCAAACGGCTTCGGATTACGAAAAGGAATACCGGCATTTAGCCTTGGATTACTTAGCGCGGGAAAATGAAATCCGCGGCCTTTGCGACCGGATCCACATGCCGTTCTATGTCTGGAAACGTCAGGCGATGGCGGCTCTCTCCGGCCTCAGCCTGCACTATAAGGGCGATCCGGCGGCGCCGGTGCAGATCAGCGGCATGCTGGAAACCCGTATGCTGGATTTCGACCGTGTCATCATCCTCTCGCTCAACGAGGGCATTCTGCCGTCGGGTCAATACGAAGCCTCCTTCCTCATGGACGCGCTCAAACGGCATTGCCATATCCCGACTTTGAAAGAACGCAACGCGATGCAGGCCTATTATTTCTACCGGCTGTTGGCCTGTCCCTCGCGCGTGGTCTGCCTGTACGAGCAGAGCGAGAAACAGGAAAAGAGCCGTTTCCTGTGGCAGTTGGCTTATGAACAACCCGACATGGCGGCCGATGCGGCGCCCTATCCGTTTCCGACCCTGCGCGATGCGGGCGCCGGCCTGATCGAAGTGTTTAAGGACGCGGCGGTTTTGGATGCGGTGAAGCGGCATCTGCAAAGCGGTATTTCCCCCTCGGCCATCCATACCTATCTGAATTGCAGCTTGCAGTTTTATTACAAATACGTTTTGAAACTGGCCGACCGCAGCGAGTTTGACGACAGCCTGGATGCGGCGCGCAAGGGTACGGTCGTGCATCGCGTGCTGGAAGATTTCTTCAAAGAACGCATAGGGCGGCGGCTGACGGCGCGTGATGCGGACGAATTTGAAAAGACTTTCCCGGCGCGTTTGGAAAGCGCCGTGACGGCCGAATTGGCCGGTTTGTCATATAAGACCGGTAAAAACGGTTTGGAGTTTAAAAAGATGGAACGCTGGCTGCACTATTTCGCCAAGACGTTTGCGCGCGAGACCCGTCTCGAAGATGGCGAATGGGGCGGCGTGGCGGCCTGCGAAACCAATATGCGGGTGCCTTTCAAGGATAGCGGCTGTCAGTTGGCGGGGAAGGCCGACCGGGTGGATATCTGGCGCGGCGGGGAGCGTGTGGTCGATTACAAGACGGGTGTGGTGGAGGCCAAGGATTTGCGGATAAGGGAGGTGGCCGATTTGAGTGACCCCACGCACGGCAAGGCCTTGCAGTTGCTGTTGTACGCCTATATGTACTGGGTGATGAAAGGCCGCCGGCCGGGAACGTTTCCGGCGGCTTGCAATTACGCCCTGGCCGGCTTGGACGGCGGTTATGTGCCGCTCAACGGCGAATGGGTCGAACTGCCCGAGGCGGAGAAAATCGCCGGACTGGAAGATTGGCTGGACGGCGTTTTGACGGAAATGACGGACGGCGACCGGCCGTTTACACAGGATTTGACGGCTTGCCGTTATTGTCCCTATGCCGATATGTGCGGTTTGTAGAAACGGGCGTGTGAACCGCGGCTTTGGGGCGCGGCCTGCATGAAAAGTCGTGGCCTTGGGTCGCGGTTGTGAACCGCGGCTTTGGGTCGCGGCGCTTAAAGAAACAGAGATGAAATCCGATAAGCAAACTATCGATACCCATAAAATCAGCGTTTATACGGCTTCGGCCGGGTCGGGCAAGACCTATACGCTGACACGCGCCTACATCCGTCTGTCGGTGGCGGGCGACCGCCATTGGCAGGCGCGGCAGGCGGCCGCGGTCTTGGCCATTACGTTCACCAACGCGGCGGCCGCCGACATGAAGCGTAAGATTATGGAAACGCTTTCGCAGGTGGCTTCCGGTGCCGACGCGGCGGCCGATTTGCAGGCCGAAACCGGTTTGTCCGCCGAGGTGCTTCTGCAGCGTGCGGGCGATGTCCTGCGTTATCTGTTGCACGATTACGGCAACTTTTCCGTGCAGACGATCGACAGTTTCGTGCAGCGCGTCATCCGGCCGTTCGCGTTCGAACTCGGCCTGCCGCGCACTTACGAAACCGACATAGAGACCGACCGCTGGGTGGAGGAAATCCGCGAAAGCCTGCTCTCGGCCTACGGTATGCCGCAACAGCAGACGCTGACGGCGCTGTTGGACGGCTTTTTGGACGAAATGGCCGAAAACGAAGACAAGGGGCGCATGGAAATCACGCCGGCCTTGAACCGCGTGTTGGGTATGGCGTTCGAGGAAAAGAGCGAAGAGAGGCTGCGGCTGTTGTCGGCCTGTGACGAAGCGGTGCTGTTGCAGGACATCGAAGGTTTTGCCAAACGCCGGCGCGCCTGCGAAAAGGCGGCTTTGGCCATTTATACCGAACTGACGGATTTGATCCGGGCCGAAAATTTGGAGGCCGATGATTTTCAGGGTAAGTCGCGCGGCTTCTGGACGTTTTTCAAGAACCCTTTGCGGGATGGCCGCGCGGTCTTGCGGGCGTTTTTGGAGGGCGCGGAAAAGGCCACCTGGCGCAAAAGCGTGGAAAAGGGCTTTCTGTCCGATGCGTCCCGCACCGAAGCGGCCGCCGGCATACAACGCCATTACGACCGTCTGCAAGCCTTGGATACGGCGCGTTACGTCTATGAGGCCGCGTTGGAAAAGCATCTGTATGCGCTCGCGCTCATGAAGCGGGCGGATGACTTGAAGGGCCGGATGCAACAGGCGGAGGGCCGCGTGCCGATTTCGGAATTCAACCGCAAAATCCACGGGCTCTTAGCGCAGACCGACGTGCCCTATCTGTACGAAAGGGTCGGCGCCGTCTATCGCCATATCCTCGTGGATGAGTTTCAGGACACGTCCACGCTGCAGTGGGAGAACCTGTTGCCGCTCATTGACAACAACCGCGCTTCGGGCGATTGGAACATGGTGGTGGGTGACCCCAAACAATCGATTTACCGGTTCCGTTCGGCCAATGTGGAACAGATGTTGGCCTTGCGCGAGGATACGGCTTTGGCGCAAAACGAGCAATTGGTCTCCAATTGGCGGTCGGAAGCCGGTATCATCGCGTTCAACAATCTGTTTTACCGTTTTCTGTTGGAAGAATTTGAGCCGGAAAAGGCGGATGCCGTGCCCGCATGGGAAGCGGTGCGGCAGCGGTTGCAACGGATTTACGCGGCGCACGAACAGTATTACAAGACGGAAACGGCGTGTCTGCCGGCCGAAAATCCGCAGGCCGTGCGCGTCTGTTTCTATGAGAAGACGGCCGCGGCTTCGGCTTCCGGAGCGGCGGACGGCTTGGCGGATGGGGTTTCGGCGGCTTCCGGGGAGGCGGTGGAAGCGGCCGCGCCGGAGACCTACGAGGCATGGAATGTCCGGCTGATACAGGCCATTTTGCGGCATCATGAGCCGGGCGAGGTGGCCGTTTTGTGCACGCGCAACGACCGCGTCAATCTTGTCTCGTCCTGCCTGGTAGAAAACGGCGTCAAGGTCGATACGGACAGCAGCCTGCTGTTGCGCACTTCCTTGACGGTCCGCCTGCTGGTGGCGGCCTTGCGTTATATGGGCGCGCCGCGTTCGGAAACCGCCCGCCGGAAATTGCAGTGGTTTATGACCCGGCAGGCCGGGGAGGCGGGCGACGTTTCGGGCGGCGGTTCGGCTTCGGACGACGAAACGCTGACCCGGCGCTTGCGTTATCTGCGCGGTTTGGCGCGCAGCGGCCGCAGCCTTTACGACAAGCTGCAGCATATTTTGCGGACTTGGAATTTGCGGGCGGAGGCCGACCAATATGTGCTGTCGTTCATGGATGTGGTGCAACGGTCGGGCCTGCGCGCCGAGGCGGATTTCGTGCGGGAATGGGAAGACGGTTGGGCGGAAAAGAGCATGTTGCAGACGGCGGGCGGGCAACGCGATGCCGTCCGGGTTACGACCGTGCACAAGTCCAAGGGCTTGGAATATCCGGTGGTCATCTATGCGTTTGCGTCTGACGCGCCGCGGAACGAAGGTTGGGTTTGGACGCAGTTGAACCAAGCGGAAGCGGACGAGACTTCTTCCGGGGCGGCGGGTTTGCCGGTCGGGCTGCTGTCGGTCAAGGACGCGATGGCGCAGACCGTCGATGAGGCGGCGCGGGCGGAGGCGGAAACCGAGTCCGTGAAAGCGGTCATCGACCGCATCAATATGCTGTATGTTACGACGACGCGGCCGCGGAAAAAGCTCTATGTGCTGAGCAAGGAGGTCGCACGCAGCGGCGCCTATGCCGAGAACCGCTATTGGGCGCGGTTTACGGAACGTTATCCGGCTTATTTAGCCGATGAAAGCGAGTGGACGGAGGCTGAACCCAAGGCCAAGGGGGCTTCGGCCGCCGCGCCCGCCTCGCCGGCCGAGGCCGGGGTTGAGGCTGGGGCTGCCGGTAGGGCGGAGGTCGCCTTATCGCGGGTTGAGGTTGCCGATAGGGCGGAGGTTGGTACGCCGGTCGGGGGCGATGTTGCCAATGCCGGTGTTGCCGGTGTTGCCGGTGCTGTGGCCGGCGGGCAGGCGGCGCGGCGGCTCGCGGCCGCCCGGCAGACCGACTGGATGCCGCGCTTCGAACCGGCTTTCAGTTATCGTGAAGCGGCCAAGCGTCCCGAACGGATTTGGGGCGAATTCATCCATCGCCTGCTGAGCGGCATTTCCGACGCCCGCCGTTTCGACCGGGCGGCCGTGGCAGCCGTCGTCGCGGAACAATGGCCGGCCGTGGCGCCCTCTTTGGCCGACGACGGCTGCGAAGCCCCCAATGCCGTTTATACGCCCGATGCCGCCGTAGCGCAGGTCGAAGCCGTGTTGGCGCATCCGCTGTTGCAGGCCTGTTTTTCGCCTCTCTACTGCATCTACAACGAGCGCGAACTCTGTTGCGACGGGCGGATATACCGTCCCGACCGCGTGGCCATAGGCCCTGACGACCTCTATGTAATCGATTACAAGACCGGCGAGGCGCAGCCCGAACACGTCCGTCAGGTGGCGGCCTACCGCGACCTGCTGTACCGCATGACCGCCAAGCCCGTCCGCGCCTACCTCGTTTACATCCACCTGTCAACCGTCAAGGTCGAGGTCAAGGAAGTGACGGCTTCCGAAGAACTTTCCGCCCCGGCTTTTTGAAGACTGTTAAACAATATGACTACAAAACTCGTTATCTTTGATTTGGACGGAACGTTGGTCGATACGTTGGCCGATCTGGCGGCCGCGATGAACACCGTCCTCGCGCGTCTGGGCTATCCCATCCATCCCGTGCCCGACTATCGCTTCAAGGTCGGCGACGGTGTGGCCAAACTCGTGGAACGGGCCTTGCCCGAGGCGGCGCGCCGACCTGAAATCATGGCCGGCGCATTGCAACAATTCTTAGACTACTACAACCGCCACGACATGGACGCCACCGCGCCCTACGCCGGCATCCCCGAACTGTTGCGGGCCTTGCGCGCCCGCGGTATGCAACTCGCCGTGGCTTCCAACAAACCCCATGCCGCGGCCGTCGAAATCGTGCGCCACTATTTCGGCTCCGGCCTGTTCGGCTGCGTCTATGGACAACGCCCCGGCGCGCCGGTCAAGCCCGACCCGGCCATCGTCCACGACCTCCTGCGCGAACTGGACGTGCCGGCGGAACAAACGCTTTACGTCGGCGATTCGGCCGTCGATATGGAGACGGCGCGCCGCAGCGGCCTCACGTCGGTCGGCGTGCTTTGGGGCTTCCGTCCCGAGGCCGAACTCCGCGCCGCCGGTGCCTGCCACATCGTCGCCCATCCCTCCGAAATCCTTAATTTGTTGTAAAACAAGGAAATATATGTCGATTTGAAAATCTAAGGTTGCTTACCTATTTGATAGTGAAAGATTTTTATAGTGATTAAGGAAAATTTAGGATTAGTTCTAAAGAGATTTATAGCTTTTCGTTAAATTTGTTTTGTTATGGATAATAAGTTTGAAATACGAAACAGTACGGTGGAGTTCCTGACTTTTGTGGCGGCGGGGAAAGAGGAAGGTGTTCAGGTATTTTATAAAAATGAAACGGTATGGGCTACGCAGAAAGCGATGGCTCAATTGTTTGATGTTGGAGTACCAGCCATTAACAAACATCTTGCCAATATTTTTTCCGAAGGGGAACTTAACCATGAGTCAACTATTTCCAAAATGGAAATAGTTCAAAAAGAAGGAAACCGAACTATTCGTCGGACGATGGAGTTTTACAACCTTGATGCCATTATCTCTGTGGGATATAGAGTAAATTCAATCCGTGCGACCCAATTTCGTCAATGGTGTACCTTCGTACTTCGTCAATTCTCTTTGCGTGGTTATGTGATTGACAAAAAGCGAATGGAGAACGGTACTTTCCTGAATGAAGACTATTTTGAACACTTGCTTGCGGAAATACGGGAAATCCGTTTGTCTGAACGGCGTTTTTACCAGAAACTTACAGATATTTACGCCACGAGTATTGACTATAACAAAGAGGCACCTACTACAAAATTGTTTTTTAGAAAAATACAGAATAAAATGCATTATGCCGTCCACGAACACACGGCTGCGGAATTGATAGTGGAACGTGCAGATGCCGAAAAGGAGCACATGGGACTGACATCTTGGGAAAATGCACCGGACGGAAAAATAGTAAAAACCGATGTCGGGATAGCCAAGAACTATCTAAAACAAAATGAGTTGGAAGATATGGGGCGGATAGTTACGGCTGTGCTTGAATTTGCGGAAAGCAGGGCAAAACGGCATATACCGATGACGATGGAAGATTGGGTAAAACGAATAGATGCCTACCTGACCAGTGATGAGAGGCCATTGCTTGACCATGCTGGGAAAATTAGCCATGAATATGCCAAAGAATTTGCAGAGACAGAGTTTGAGAAGTATAGAATTATACAAGATAGATTATTTCGTAGCGATTTTGATAAATTGAACATGGGATGCGATTTATTACCATTACCGAAGTCGTTTGAAAAAGCGCCATGACAAGAGGTCGATGAAACTGAAATACAGACACCAGAACTCCAATACCGCGATGCCTGTCCAGGCCGGGCTGTCCGCCTTGAATACCCCCAGCATAGGCATGACCAGGCAGGAGAAGAAAAACACGCCATGTATCAGAAGCATATATTTCAGTCCTTTATCCGCTTTCGTCTGTGGGCTTATCGTCAAGCCGGCAAAGAAGGTGGCCAATGCCATGATGCCGTATCCTAACAAATCATAATTGAACATCAATCCGTATTGCTGGAAATCAAGCAGTATGGAGGCCTCGGACGTCAGATCCTGCAACCGGACCGTCGTCAACTGCGCGTAATAGACCAATAAAATGATGGCGGCGTATATCGAGGCGAAAGCGACGGCCACATAACCGGCTGACTTTGACTCTTTTTCAGCCGAAAAGGCATATCCGCTCATCATCGGCACAAAACTCAAGGCGATGAACATGGAAGAAAGGTAACTGCCGAAATCAAAACGGAAGAGCATGGATACGGCGAAACCTGCTACCGCGGCCAAATTGACGGCGGAGGCGTATAGGGCTATCTTTCTATTCATGACGCAACGTATGGTACGTGAGGAATGGCAAAGTTAGCGAATTTTTCGTATCTTCGCAGGTTGATTGTTACTTTAGACGAAACATGACTTCACAGGAAATCAGAGCGGCTTTTCTGGCGTTTTTCACGCAGAAAGGCCACCATATAGTGCCGTCGGCGCCGATGGTCATCAAGAACGACCCCACGTTGATGTTTACGAACGCGGGCATGAACCAGTTCAAGGATATTTTTCTCGGCAACATGCCGCGGCAGTGGCCGCGCGTGGCCGACAGCCAGAAGTGCCTGCGCGTTTCGGGCAAGCACAACGACTTGGAGGAAGTGGGGCACGACACGTATCATCATACGATGTTCGAGATGTTGGGCAACTGGTCGTTCGGCGACTATTTCAAGAAAGAGGCCATCGCGTTCGCCTGGGAATTCCTGACCGAAACGGTCGGCATCGACAAGGATTGCCTTTATGTGACGGTTTTCGGCGGCGACGAACGCGACGGCACGGCCAAAGACATGGAGGCCTATAACGATTGGCTTGAACATGTAGCGGAAGACCGCATCCTGTTCGGCAACAAGAAGGATAACTTTTGGGAAATGGGCGAGACCGGTCCCTGCGGGCCCTGTTCGGAAATCCACGTCGATATCCGCACGCCCGAAGAAAAGGCGGCGGTACCGGGCAAAGATTTGGTCAACCACGACCATCCGCAAGTCATCGAGATTTGGAACCTCGTTTTCATGCAGTTCAACCGCAAGGCCGACGGTCATTTGGAGGAACTGCCGAACAAACACGTCGATACGGGCATGGGCTTCGAACGGCTCTGCATGGTGTTGCAGGGCAAGCGGTCGAACTACGATACCGATGTGTTCCAGCCGTTGATCCAGGCCATCGCCAAAATGGCGGGCAAGCCCTACGGACAGGACCGGGAGGCCGACATCGCGATGCGCGTCATCGCCGACCACATCCGCGCCGTCTCGTTCGCGATAGCCGACGGGCAACTGCCGTCCAACAATAAGGCCGGTTACGTCATCCGCCGTATTTTGCGGCGCGCCGTCCGTTACGGTTATACGTTCCTCGGCCTTAAGGAGGCGTTCATGTACAAACTCGTGCCGGGGCTCAGCGAGCAGATGGGCGCGGCTTTCCCTGAATTGTGCCGTCAGCGGACGCTTATCGAAAAGGTGGTGGAGGAAGAGGAGAACGCGTTTCTCAAAACGTTGGAGACCGGCATCAAGTTGCTCACGCAGGTCATGGAAAAGACGCGCGCGCAAAAACAGCAGGCCATCAGCGGCGAAGACGCCTTTACGCTGTACGATACCTACGGCTTCCCGATAGACTTGACCGAGTTGATTCTCAAGGAACAGGGCTTGGGGGTCGATCTGCCCGGCTTTGAAAAATGCCTGCAACAGCAGAAAGACCGTTCGCGCAACGCGGCCGAGGTTACTTCCGACGATTGGGTGGAAGTGCATGCGGGCGGCGAATGCCGTTTTGTCGGCTATGACGACTTGGAGATTGAAAGCCGGCTGTTGCGGTACCGCCGGGTCAATAAGAAAGGCAAGGAGCAGTTCCAGCTTGTGTTCGAACAGACGCCGTTCTACGCCGAGTCGGGCGGCCAGGCCGGCGACCGGGGTTATATCGCGGCCCTGTCGGCCGACGGTACCGAAGCCGAACGCATAGACGTGCGCGACACGCGCAAGGAAAACAAACTGATTATCCATTGGACCGACCGGTTGCCGGCCGACCCGTCGGCGCGTTTCCGCCTGGTGGTGGAGAACGGCCTAAGGCAGCAGGCGGCCTGTCACCATACGGCCACGCACCTTATGCACCACGCTTTGCGCGAGGTGTTGGGCACGCATGTGGAACAGAAAGGCTCGCAGGTCAACGAAATCTCGTTGCGCTTCGACTTTTCGCATTTCCAGAAGATGACGGCCGGCGAAATCCGCGAGGTGGAGAACCGCGTCAATCATATGATCCGCCAAAACGTGCCGTTGGAGGAGCACCGCGAGTTACCGATCGACCAGGCGCGTGAAATGGGCGCGATGGCATTGTTCAGCGAGAAATATGGCGACCGGGTGCGCGTCATCAAATACGGGCCGTCGGTGGAACTCTGCGGCGGTACGCACGTCAGAGCCACGGGCGAGATCGGTGTCTTCAAGATTATCAGCGAGGGGGCCGTGGCGGCCGGCGTGCGGCGAATCGAGGCCGTGGCGGCCGGAGCGGCGCAACGCTACCTGTTCAATATCGTCGATACGTTGCAGGGAATCAGGGAAGTCCTTAAAACAGGGCCGGACGTCGCCGTGGGCGTCAAAAAAATGTTGGACGGCAACACCAAATTGAAAAAAGAGATAGAGATGCACATCAACGACCGTGTGCATCATTTGGCCGAATACTGGTTCGAACGTCGGGAACGCTTTGGCAACATGCCGCTGATCCGGATCGAACGCGATTATCCGGCCGAAATCAGCCGCAACCTCTGTACCGCGCTCCGCAAACAGTTGGCCGACGGCGTATGCCTCATTACGGGGTTGTCGGACGGCAAGCCCGGCATCTACCTCATGTTGGGGGACGAACTTGTCAAGCAAGGCTATCACGCCGGCAAACTCATCAAGGAAGCCGCGGCGGCCATAGGCGGCAGCGGCGGCGGGCAACCGTTTTTCGCGTCGGCCGTGGGCAGCCGGGCCGAAGGCCTTAAGGAAGCGGCCGCGATGCTGTTGAACAAATTGCAGGCGGCGCCGAACGCCTGAGGATGACGTCCCGGACGTACGATCGTCAATGGCAAAACATCTAACCGAAAAACCGATGCGCGCTAAGAAAAAAGAACGGCTTTACATCGACGCTTCTTCGCTGACGGTGACCCAACACAAACCGAGTTGGACCGACCGTATCGTGAAGATGTCGGGTTATGTCCTGACGGCCGCGTTGTTTTTCGGCTTGGCGTTGCTGGTTTCGTATTATTTTCTCGAAGGCCCCAAGGAACGCCGCATCCGCCACGACTTGTACGAAAGCGCGGTGCAGTACCGCTATCTGGACCGTCGGCTCGACCAGTTGACGGAGGTTTTGGAAGATTTGCAGCAGCGCGACCGCAACCTGTACCGCATTATCTTTGATGCCGAACCGCCGCATCAGACCAAGGAATTGTACCGCGACTACAGCCGCTATGCCGATAACGCCATGGGCAAGATGATCAGCGAGACGTCCTATAAGGCCGACGCCTTGGCTTCCGCGATTTACGCGCAGTCGGTTTCGTTGGATTCGGTCTATGAAATGGCCAAAACCAAGCAGCAACGTCTGGAACACATGCCGGCCATTCTGCCGGTCAACAAGAAGGACGGGCGCGTCGTTTCGGGGTATGGGCCGCGTTACCACCCGATATTCAAGAATCTGCGGCATCATACGGGCATCGACATCACGGCCGCGCGCGGCGTGCCCATCTATGCCACGGGCGACGGCGTGGTGGAAAAGGCCGGCGCGAACATGCCGGGTTTTACGGGCTACGGCGTATGCTGCGTCGTGAACCACGGTTTCGGCTATAAGACGCTTTACGCCCACATGGACAAACTTGCGGTACGGCAGGGCATGAAAGTCAAGCGCGGCGACAAGCTCGGTACCGTCGGTACGAGCGGTTACGCCACCGGGCCGCACCTGCATTACGAGGTGCACGTGAACGGCAAGCATGTCAATCCCGTCTATTATTTCTTTATCGATATTTCGCCCGAAGAATATCTGGAGATTCTGGAGAAATCGCGTGAAATCAACCAAAGTTTGTCGTAGGCGTTGCATATGGAGGAATGGATCGGATATAATCGGGAGGCTTCGGCGGAAGCGGTTGAGCCGGCGGGGTCGGAACGCCCGCTTGCGGTGGAAAAAGCGGAAGAACCGGCCGTGACGGTGGCCGCGTCTGCGGACCGGTCCGTTGCCGTCGCGTTGCCGCCCGGCAAATTGTTCTACACGATAGGCGAGGTGGCCGCGATGTTTAACGTCAATACCTCCCTGATTCGTTTTTGGGACAAGGAGTTCGAAGTGATATCGCCGAACCGCAACCGCAAGGGCAACCGGCTTTTCACACCGACCGACGTCGCCTATTTCCATAAGATTTACCATTGGGTCAAGGAAGAGGGCTATACGTTGCAGGGCGCGAAAGAGAAATTGAAGGCAAAGCCGCTGGTGGCGGATTCGGCCGAAGAGGAATTGTTGCAACGCTTGCACCGCGTGCGCAAGTTTTTGACGGATTTGAAAGAGAGTTTGTAAAGCATAGAATAGAAGTATGAAGAAAGTAGTTTTGCTTCGCCACGGCGAAAGCGTATGGAACAAGGAAAACCGTTTCACGGGTTGGACCGATGTGGATTTGACCCCGCACGGCATGGAGGAAGCGCGGGAGGCCGGCCGCCTGCTCAAGGCGGAGGGTTTGCATTTCGATATGGCCTATACGTCTTACCTCAAACGCGCCATCAAGACGTTGCATACGGTATTGGAAGAAATGGACCAGCTTTGGATTCCCGAGGAAAAGAGTTGGAAACTGAATGAGAAACACTACGGTATGTTGCAAGGCCTGAACAAGGCCGAGACGGCGGCCAAATACGGCGACGAACAGGTCAAGATCTGGCGGCGCAGTTATGATGTGGCGCCTACGGCTTTGGCCCCCGACGACGAACGCAGTCCGTACCGCGAAGCCTGCTACCGTCAGGTTGACCGCGCCGAGTTGCCGCTGACGGAGGCTTTGATCGATACCGTGAACCGTATCGTGCCTTACTGGCAGGATACGATTGTGCCGTCGTTGAAGGAACACAACGAGATTATCGTTGCGGCGCACGGCAATTCGTTGCGCGGCATCATCAAGCACATCAAGCATATTTCGGATGCGGACATCATCGGCCTGAACCTGCCGACGGCCGTACCGTATCTGTTCGTGTTCGATGACGACATGAATTTGGTCGAAGACCGATTCTTGGGCGATCCGGAGAAAATCAAGGCCTTGATGGAGGCCGTCGCCAATCAGGGCAGGGCGAAATAAACGGACCGCCGGTTGGCCGGTCTGCCGGCAGGCTTTTGGAGAAATTGTAACGAAGTAGGAGATAAGATTATGAAGACAGCCTATAGAACCCATACCAATGGCGCATTGCGTCTGGCGGACGTCGGAAACAGCGTGACGCTTTGCGGATGGATGCAGCGCAGTCGCGATTTGGGTGGCATGACGTTTGTCGATTTGCGTGACCGCTACGGCATCACGCAGTTGGTGTTCAATATGGAGACCGACGCCGCGCTTTGCGGACAGATTCGGGAATTGGGCCGGGAATGCGTCATACAGGTGGACGGCAAGGTGTTGGAACGCAGCAACAAGAACCCTAAACTGCCGACGGGCGATATCGAAGTGGAGGTGACGCGCCTCACGGTGCTCAACCGTTCCAAGACACCGCCTTTCACGATAGAGGAGAATACCGACGGCGGCGACGAATTGCGCATGAAGTACCGCTATTTGGACTTGCGTCGCGCCAGCGTGCGGGCCAATATGGAGATGCGTCACCGTTTGGGCATCGAGATACGCAATTATATGAACGACCTCGGCTTTATGGAGGTGGAGACGCCGTTTCTCGTCAAATCGACGCCCGAGGGCGCGCGTGACTTCGTCGTGCCTTCGCGCATGAACGAGGGCGAGTTTTACGCCTTGCCGCAGTCGCCGCAGACGTTGAAGCAGTTGCTCATGGTGTCGGGTTTCGACCGCTATTTCCAGTTGGTGCGATGCTTCCGCGACGAGGACCTGCGCGCCGACCGTCAGCCGGAATTCACGCAGCTCGACTGCGAGATGTCGTTCGTGACGCAGGAAGACGTGTTGGGGACGTTCGAAGGTCTGATCGCACACCTTTTCAAGAAAGAGAAAGGCATTGAGATCGGGAAGTTGCCGCGCATGACGTGGCAGGACGCAATGGCGAACTATGGTTCCGACAAGCCGGATATCCGTTTCGACATGCGGTTCAAGCCGTTGAACGCCGTGTTGAAACAAGGTGTTTTCGGTGTGCTGGATCAGGCCGAATGGATAGGCGCGATTGTCGTGCCGGGCGCGGCCGAATACACGCGCAAGCAGTTGGACGAACTGACCGACTTCGTGAAGCGTCCGCAGGTCGGGGCTTCCGGCATGATGTATGTCAAGTGCCTGCCCGACGGAACGTTCAAGTCGTCCATTGACAAATACTATACGCCCGAACAGATCAAGGCGGCGGCCGAGGCGGCCGAAGCCAAGGCCGGCGACCTGATTTTGATTCTGTGCGGCGCCACGCGCAAGACGCAGGTCGCGTTGGGGCAGTTGCGGCTTGAAATGGGCAGCCGCTTGGGCCTGCGTGACCCGAATAATTACAAACTGTTGTGGGTCGTCGATTTCCCGCTGTTGGAATGGGACGAGGAGGCCAAGCGTTTCTTTGCGATGCACCACCCGTTCACGTCACCCAAGCCGGAAGACGAAGCCCTGTTGGAGAGCGATCCGGGGGCGGTGCGCGCCAACGCCTACGACATGGTCATCAACGGTGTCGAGGTGGGCGGCGGCTCCATCCGTATCCACGACCGCGATTTGCAGAACCGCATGTTCCGCGCCTTGGGCTTCAGCGACGAAGAGGCCCAGTTGCAGTTCGGCTTCCTCATGGGGGCCTTTGAATACGGCGCACCGCCCCACGGCGGCATCGCGTTCGGCTTCGACCGGCTCTGCTCGCTTTTCGGCGGGGCCGAGAGCATACGCGACTTCATCGCGTTCCCGAAGAACAACGCGGGGCGCGACACGATGCTGGACGCGCCTTCGGCCATCGCGCAGGCGCAGCTGGAAGAGTTGCAGATAAAAGTGGAAGCGAAGCCCGGTAAATAAAGCGAGTGGCAAGGCTTAGGGGCCGGAGGCTACGGTTGGGCCTTTCTGACGCACCTCAATGAAGGGCGCTATTCAAAAGGGGTTGTATCAAAATTTGATACAACCCCTTTTTGTTGGTGTTCGCGCTTGTTTGGCGCTTATGGTTAAGCCGGCTACGGGCGGATGTGCACTTCCTGCGTGTAGCGGTAACCGTTGAACAGGAAGAAGACGAACTGGTAGATGCCGGGTGTGAGGTCGCCGGTACGCAACACGTGGTCGTAATAGGGGTTGTCGATCGGCATAACCTTGATGAGGTGACCGCTCGTGCTATAGACGCCTATCATCGACAGGTCGGCTTCCCAGTCGGTGTCGAAATAGAAGCCTTGGTTGTTCGGCAGCGCGAACAAGCGGACGGGGTTGTCCTGCTCGCCGCTTTCGTAAGGCCGCTGGTAAGTGAAGGTCGTGCGCAGGAAACTGAGGAAGAGGTCGGGCATTTGTACGAATTCCGGCGCGGCTTCGAAGCCGATAATCAGATAGAGTTCGCCTTTATGGTTCGTGCGGCCTTCAATCGGCCGGCGGTAGTTCTGTACGATGTGTTTGCCGCCCGTCTTGTCTAACGTCATACAGTCGAGTACCTGCAGGTCGGCGCCGTCTTTGCCGAAAGCGCCCTTGTCGAAATTGCTCTCCACTTGATACAGGTAGAGGTGGGCGGGAATCTTGAGCAGGCTGCCGCCCTTGACGCAGACCCGGCCGCTTTGCGCCGGTTGTTTGGGCAGGTCGTAGATCGTCGTGTTGAACGTGATTTGATAGACGGAATTGGGCTTCAGGCCCGTAATCTGCCGGAACGCATAGACGAACAGGTCGCCGCCAAGGTTTTTCCCCTTGAACAGCAGGCCGCTGCGTTCACCTTGCGTAATGGGGTTGTTAAACAGGTTCCAATAAACGGAGATGCCGTAATCCTTGCGCATGTTGGGTTGGTAGCCGATGGCCGACCCGACCCAGCCGTCATCGCCGTTGGCGAACGTCGTGTTGTAGCTTTGGGCGTGGGCGCGCGGCGCGCGGAGGCCCAAGGCCAGCAGGAGCAGGCACAGCAGGCCTGCCGCCCGTTTTACGGTCAATCGCAGGCTAACGGACATAGGGCTGCATCTGTTGTTGCATACGGGCGGCCTCCGCGCGCGCGGCCTCGGCGAAGTCGGCGCCTTTGCCGGCGTAGAGGATGCTGCGGGAAGCGTTGATGAGCAAGCCGACTTCGTCGTTGAGGCCGTAGCGGCAGACCTCTTCGAGGCTGCCGCCCTGCGCGCCCACGCCCGGCACGAGCAGGAAGTGCTTCGGCACAATCCGGCGCACGTCCGAAAGAAATTCGGCGCGGGTGGCGCCCACGACGTACATCATGTTTTGGTCATCGCCCCATTGGCCCGAGGTACGGAGCACCTGTTCGTAGAGATGCTTTTCGAGGCCCGTCGTACGGGCGGCGCCCATCCCGTCCGTCGTGGCGCCCCCCGTGATTTCCAGATTCTGGAAATCGCGTGCGCCCGGATTGGACGTCAAGGCGAGCAATACGACCCATTTGTCCGGTACCTGCAGGAACGGTTTGACCGAATCTTCGCCCATGTAAGGCGCCACGGTGATGGCGTCGAAATTGAAATCGCCGGCGGGGTCAAGATAGGCCTGCGCGTATTTGAGCGACGTATTGCCGATGTCGCCACGTTTGGCGTCGGCGATCGTGAAGACGTTGAACCGCCGCAGATAGTCGATGGTCTTCTGCAACGACACCATGCCCTTAAGGCCGTAAGCCTCGTAAAAGGCCAGGTTGGGCTTATAGGCCACGGCATAGTCGAGCGTGGCGTCGATAATCGCCTTGTTGAACGCGAAAATCACGTCCTCTTCCCCTTTCAGGCAGTCGGGAATCTTATTCATGTCCGGGTCGAGTCCCACGCAGAGGAAAGACTTTTTCCGGCGGATTTCGGCGATAAGTTCGGAACGGTTCATAGCGGTAAAAACTTATAGGGTTCTTTAAAATGCGTTTGGCTGTCTGTGACAGCCGTCGGTTTACCTGTTTCCAACGGCCTGTCCGGCTATCGAAAACGGCGGCCGTCAGGTCTATCCGACGTTTTCTTTGAGTTTCTCGGCGTTTTCGGCCAGTTGCAACGCGTCCAACACCTCTTGGATGTCGCCGTCCATGAAACTGCCGAGCGAATAAATCGTGAAGTTGATGCGGTGGTCGGTCACGCGGCTTTGCGGATAGTTGTACGTCCGGATTTTGGCCGAGCGGTCGCCCGTCGAGACCATCGTCTTGCGCTTGGACGAAATCTCGTCCAGATATTTTTGGTACTCTATTTCGTAGATGCGTGTCCGCAATACCTTCAGGGCTTTTTCGTAATTCTTGATTTGTGATTTTTCGTCCTGGATCGCCACGACGATACCGGTCGGAATGTGGGTCAGGCGCACGGCCGAATAGGTCGTGTTGACCGACTGGCCGCCGGGCCCCGACGAGCAATAGGTATCTTTGCGGATGTCGTTTGCCTTGATGTCCACGTCGAATTCGTCGGCTTCGGGCAATACGACGACCGAAGCCGCCGACGTATGCACGCGGCCCTGGGTTTCGGTTTCGGGCACGCGTTGCACGCGGTGTACGCCCGATTCGTATTTGAGGATGCCATAGACGCCTTCGCCCATCACGTTCATCACGATTTCCTTGTAGCCGCCGGCCGTGCCTTCGGTAAAATCGACGGTCTCCATCTTCCAGCCGCGTTTCTCGCAATAGCGCACGTACATGCGGTAGAGGTCGCCCGCGAAAATGGCCGCCTCGTCGCCGCCCGTACCGGCGCGGATTTCCAGAATCGCGTTTTTGGAGTCCTGCGGGTCGGCCGGAATCAGCAGGATGCGGATTTCCTCTTCCAGACGGTCTTTTTCTTCGGTAAACGTGTTGAGTTCTTCCTTCGCCATTTCGCGGAATTCCTCGTCTTTCTCGTGCGCGAGCACGTCCTTGGCGTTGGCGATGTTGTCGATGAGATTTTTGTATCGCTTATAGGCCGCCACAATCGGCTGCAGATCCTTGTAGTCTTTGTTCAGCTTGATGTACCGCTTCATGTCGGCCATCACTTCCGGCTGGTTCATTTCCTGCTCAATCGCCAGGAAACGTTGGTTCAGGGCTTCTAATTTATCTAACATAGCGCAATCGGGTCCCGATGTGGGACAAACAGGCAAAGTTAAGGTAAATTGGGCGTAATGTCAAGGGGGCAAACGCGCCGGGGCGCACAACCGTTGCGCGCCCCGAACGGTTTAACGTATCCATTTGCCGTGGCTGACGCGGCCGTCCTGCCATTCCACACGGTAGAAATGCAGGCCGGACGGGCAGTCGGCCGTGCGCAAGGTCGCCTGTCGTCCGTTGGCTTCGGCCTGCCGCAGCAGGCGTCCGCGCGCGTCGAAAAGCGTGATGCGGCGCAGGTCGGCTTCGGCTTCGAAATACAGGTAATCGGTGGCCGGGTTGGGATAGACGTTGAGCCGGTTGTCGCCCAAGCGCTCCGCTTCGTTGGCGGCCTTGACGGAGGCGGTGAAGATATTGCTACCGTCAACGACATGCAGAAACGACGGCGCATCGGAAACGTTTTTGAAATCTTTGTCCACCCATCTTTGGAACGTGTAGCCGGGCTGCATGCTGACGGAAATCAGGACCGTGTCGCCGAACCGGTACGAACCAGCACCGGTCACGACACCCCCTTGGGTAGGATAGATTTTCAGTTCTATCTGATATTCGGTCGGTTTGAACAGCGCGGTGTACAGCCGGTCTTCTTCGATGGACGGAATTTCCAGTTTGGGTTCCAACGAAACCGTTTCGCCGTTCAGCGTCCAGGCCGCGAAGTCGAAGTGTTCGGCCGGCGTGGCTTCGAGCACCGTGGAGGCACCGTGGTTGAACGTGCCCGTGCCGCTGAACGTGCCGCTGTTGGCCGGCGAGGCTTCGGCCGAAATATCGTAGGTGAAGGCGTCGAAGACGGCCGTCAGGCCCAACGGCCGATCGACGCGGTAGGTCAGTCGCGCCCGTTGCAGGATTTCGGGTGTGAAGAGCGCGTTCAGCAGGCTGTCTTCGGCCGAAAGTTCATCCAATTGCCAGCAGCGGAACGTGTGTACGCTGTCGGCTTTCGCCAGCAGCACGACATCCGAGAGGTAGGCGTATTCGCCGCCGCCGGTCAGCGTGCCGCCGGCTTCGGTATTCAACGTCACGGCATAGGTTTTGGGAAGGAAGACGGCCGTATAGGTAACGGATTCCGTGGCGGGGAATACGAACGGATTCTCGTTCGAAATGCGTTCGCCGTTTTCATCCGTCCATGTCAGGAAATCATGGCCGTCGGCTGGAACCGCTTCGAGCGTCACGTTTTCGCGCAACAGAAAACGGCCGGCGCCGCGGGCTTCACCCTCGCCGACGGTCTGCACCGCCACGGTCAGCGTATCGGTCGCCAGAATGGCCGTGAAGCTGCTGTCGCGGCCGACGACCAAGCGGTAAGGGTTTTCCTGCGATACGACATAGCGG
This sequence comes from uncultured Bacteroidales bacterium, assembly GCA_910586395.1. GTDB lineage: Bacteria > Bacteroidota > Bacteroidia > Bacteroidales > P3 > CAMXAS01. Next base: position 37,904 of record CAJUFX010000011.1, on the reverse strand, counting down.
CCGTTGTGCCAGCCGCGGAAATAATAGCCCTCGTTGGGAACGGCTTTAATGACGGCCGTGTCACCGTAGTCGTAGAGGCCGCTGCCGGTCGTGTAGCCTAAGTCGGCCGGCGACAGACCAAGGTCGATGCGGAACATGACGGGCGTGAAGACGGCCACGGCCCGGGTCTCTTCGTTCACGTTCCACGTGTAGGTAGTCTCGTCCGACATGCGGACGCCGTTGATTTCCCAATGCGAGAACGTATAGCCGTAGGCGGGTTCGGCTTCCACGCGTGCCTCGTCGCCGTAAGTGTACAGGCTGTCGCCGCCCTCCACGAAGCCGCTGCCGTCTATGGCCGCCGCGCAGGTCACGAAAAACTGTTTCGGCTTGAATACGGCGCGCAGGGCCGTGTCGCGCGTCGTCGTGAATGTGGTGCTTACGGCTGTCGAGAACCGGGTCTCCGTCGGCTCGCCGTTTTCATCCGCCAGCACCCATTCCACAAATTCATAGCCGTAGAACGGTTCGGCTGTAATCGTCACGGAGCCGAGGTACGGCTGTTCCATGCCGCCGGTGTACGTGACCGCCCCCATGCCGGGGTCGGCGCTTTCGGCCGAGAATGCGAACATGGCGGGTTCGAATACGGCATAGACGGTCGTGTCGGATGTAACGGTCGCCGTCCACGGGTTGGCCGTGCCGATCTTGCGGCCGCTACGGTCGGCGAAGTGTGCGAAGCGGTGATGCGCCTCGTCTTTCGGGCTTGCCGCGAACGTCGCCTTGCCGTTGTGGATGACGGCGGCGGACGTGCCGGCGTCCTGCATCCGGCCGTCAATGGTCATCGTGGCCGAACCCAAGTCGGGATTCCGGTTTTCGAACCGGAGGGTATAGGTGTTCGTGTCGAAGACGGCTTCGGCCGTCGTTTCGCCTGTGAGCGAAAACGTATAGGGGTTTTCCGTGGCGGTCGCGACGTCGGTCGAACCGGCTACGCTCAGCCGCCATTCCTTGAGATGATGGCCGGCGGTCGGCAGGGCGGTCACGGTTACATGTGAGCCGTATCCGTAGTGGCCGTCGCCGCGCGTCCGGCCTTTGTAAGCGGCGGCGGTGCGGGTTGTCAGTTCGAAGGACAGGGGCGCGAAGACGGCGCGGAAACCGGCGTCTTGGGTCGCGACGCCTTCGTAAATCGCTTCGGTGCTGAAAATCTCGTCTGATCCGACCGTTTGCCAGCCCGCGAAACGGAAGCCGGCGGCCGCTTGCGCTTGTAGCATAAAGGTGCCGCCATGTGCTAGGGTCAGTTCACGCGCTCCGTTGGTGCCGTCGGTCGATAAAGTGGCTGTGCCTGCTCCGGCCGGTTCGCTTTCGGCTACCGACAGTGTATAGAGATTCTTTTCGAAAACGGCTTTAAGGTTCAGGTCAGCGGTCAATGGGTCTTTGGTCGTATATTTCAAGTTCGTGCCGAGGGTTTCGCTGCCCGCTTCATCCTGCCACCGCGCCAGATGATAGCCGTCGGCCGCTTCGGCTGTCAACGTGATGTATTGCCCTTTCGGATGGTTGCCGGCATTGGTCACCGTACCGGCCGTCCCGTCGGGTTCGACTGTTACCGCGACGGTGGCCAAGTTCGTGCCGAAATCGGCTTCGATGCGCACATCGCCCTTGACCGTATGGCGGATTTGATCCGTCCGGCCCAGACTCGCGCTGCCGCCCTGTTTCAGCCAGTTCGTCACCTTGTAGCCGTCGGTCTTCGACCGGGCGTAGAGCGTCAGCGTGCTGTCGTAGGGGAGCGTGGCGGAGAGCGTCGTGCCGAACGTCACGTTGTCGAAACTGATTTCGCCTTCGGTCCGGTTGCCGGCCACCGCCAAGGTCACCTTACAGTTACGCGGTTTGAAGACCGCCTCCACCGTGCGGTCCCGGTCCATTTTAAGGGGCAGGACATCGGCGGTGCCGCCCGCCGGAGAGCCGTCTGGGGCGCGCCAGCCTTCAAACGTGTAGCCGTCGGCGGCTTGGGCTTGCAATACGGCCGTCGCTCCGTTTTCGTAGAGGCCGGTGCCGGTAATACGGCCGCCTTGCGCCGGTACGGCTTTGGCGATGGCCTGCTTGCGTTTAACCGTAAAGAAAGCCGTATAGGTTTGCGGGCCGTTCGCCGTTACGGTCAGTTCCGCCGTCTTGCCGGCCGTATCCGTCCTCGCTCCGCCGCGGTACCAGTAACGGAATTCATAGCCCACCTCCGCCTGTGCGTTTAAAACGGCTTCATCGCCGTGTGCGTAGGCGCCGCCTCCTTCCACGCGGCCGTAGCCGGCCGGTTCGGCCTTGGCGGCGATGTCGTACCGTTCCCGTTCAAATACGGCGGTCAGCTGTCGGTCGGCCGTCGCCTGAAACGCAAAACCGGTCTGCGCGGACAACTTTTCGCCCGTAACGGCGTCCTGCCAGCCGGAAAAACGGTAGCCCGCGGCCGGTATGGCCGTCAGACGTACCTGCGTTTGGTATTCATACAGGCCGTCGCCCGTCACGTTGCCGCCCTCTTCGGGTTCGGCCGTGGCCGAGATTTGGAAGCGGATCGGTTCGAACACGGCCGTACATTGATAGTTGGTCGCGATGCGGCCCGACACGAGCGTCAGCGGATTATCCGCACTTAGATCGGCCGCGTCCGGCTCCCCGTCCGAGCGTTCGATGCGCCAGTGCGAAAACGTGTAGCCGGCTTTGGCTTCGGCCGTCAGTTCGATTTTTTGCGGCGTCTGCGCGCTGAAACTGCCGCCGCCCGTTACGTTGCCGCCCGCGGTGGGCTGAGCCGCCGCCGTCACGCGGTAAAACGTTTCGGCGAAAAGCCCCGTGACGCGGCCGGCCGCTTCCACGCGGTAGGCAAACGGGTTGTCCCGGCTCAGCGTGTCGCCCTCGGCGTTGAGCCAGGCTACGAACCGGCAATAGGGATTGGGTGTGGCCCGGAGTGTGGCGTCGGATTGGAATTTATAGGTGCCGCTGCCTTCCACACGTCCTAAAGCCGCGTTGTTGCTCGTCACGGTCAGGCTATATTGTTGCAGTTCGAACCGTGCCGTCAGATGCAGGTCGCGTACGACGGGGAATGTATAGTCGGCTTGATTGTTGAGCAGCGTGGAACCGTCGTAGAATCCGGCGAATCGGGAACCGTAGTCCGGCGTCGCCTGCAGACGCACCGGCGTATTGTGGACGAACTGCCCCCGTTCGGGTTCGGGCGATACGGAGACCTGTCCGTGTCCTTCGGTCAGAAGGCTGAAATCGTAATAGTTGGTGTCAAAATGAGCCGTCAGCGTGCGGTTGCGGTCAACGGTAAACGTATAGGTCGTCCCGACGCCCTCCAGACGGCTGCCGTTTTCGCTCCAGTGCGAGAAGTGGTTGCCGGGGGTCGCGGCGGCCGTCAGCGTGGCCTGTGTCCCTTGTTTATAGGTCTGGCTGCCGCTTACCGAGCCGCGGCTCGGCGAGGAAGCCTTGCCTTCTATGTAGTAGCCTCTGAACAATTCGATATCCTTGCCGTTGTCGTCCGAGACGCGCGGATAGTTCGTGGAGCGGACGCGGATGCGGTAGCCGTTGCCCACCGGCAGGGTAGGCGGCAGGGCGGCCGTGATGCTGCCGCTCTCGTCGGTCGTGAGCCAGCCTATTTCGGTGGCGTTGGCGAAAGAGCCGGCGGCGTCCGACAATTCGGCAATGACGATGTTGTCGTCGCCCATTTGCGGCGACATCGTGCCCGTGATGCGGAACGGCACCTCGACCGTCACGTTTTCGCCGTCGCGCAGGCCGATGGCCGTCGTGTTGAAATTATTGAGCCGCAAGGTCGGATTGTAAACGAAGAAAATGTCGTCCACGAGCAATTCGTCGTTGGCCTTGCCACCGCCCGGCGTCTGGTTGGTCGTGAAGGAGGCGAGTACGTATCGGGCATCGTTGGTCGCGCCGGTCTTGACGAAAGGCACCGAGAAGCGTTGCCAGCCGTCGGTGGCCGGCGGATTGATCTTGGCCTGCGCCACCACCTGACTGCGTTCGGTACCGGGGTCTATCGTGCGGTTGTCGTTGTGAATGATGACATTGACCTGCGCTTTTTCGCCGGATTCTTTCGGCTTGAACCAAAGCCAGGCCACGAGCGAGTCCGGCACCGTCGTCTGCCGCCAGAAGAACCCTTCGTTCTCACGGTCGGTATAGTTGTAATTGGCTTTGTCGGTGGCCGTGGTGCTGCCCATGTTGATGCGGCCCGTCGTCACGTTGCCGTTCGCCACGATGCCCAAGACTTCGGTCGAATAAAGCCGCAGGTAATAGGCACCTTTCGTACCCGGCCGTCCGCCGTTTTCTTTCGTCAGCCGTTGGGATTTTCCCGAAGCGAGAATGCTGTTGCCGGCTACGGCCGTCATAAACGAATTCCATCCTTGCGGCTCGATGTCTTTGGAACCCTCGTTGTCGTAGAGTTCGAAGCCGCGGTTGGGCAATTGTTCAGTGCCGTTATGCGGTTGCGCGTTCAGGTCTCCGGGACTTCCGGCTGCCGCGATACAAAAAAAGGCTGCGCAAGCGAGCCTTTTTTTGATGAAATGGAAACGCTTCATACCCATTAGAGTTTTAACGCTTTGCCTTTGACCACCTTGCCGCTGTTGCGTACGATACGGTAAACGTACAGGCCGCGCGGCCAAGTGTGGGTCGGCATGATGGTATGCGTGTTGGAGTTGATTTCGTATTGCGCTACTTTTACGCCGAAAGCGTTGAACCACATGATCTTGTCCATGTTTTCGCCTTCCAGGTGGACTTCGCCGCCGAAAGGTATCGGGTGGATGACGATATGCGGATCTTCCGAAAAGACTTTTTGGCCGAATACGGCCGTATAACGTACGTCATCGCCGGCGGTGAAACTGATGGACTTGTTGTCCAGACTGATGACGTTCTGGTTCTCGTCCACCCATTGCAGGAAGTCGTAGCCGTCGTTCGGTACGGCCGTCAATGTCACGCGTTCGCCTACCCGGTATTCGCCGTCTCCCGTAATCGTGCCGCCTTCGGCGGGCGAGGCGACGGCGCTGATCGAGGCCGTCAGTTTTTCCGTTTGCGCCGTGATCAGCATGTCGCGTTCGGGGATAAAGCGGTATGTCGGCTCGTTCGACAAGGTTTCACCCTCGTACGTCCAGCCGATAAAGGCATAGCCGTTGGCCGGCGTCGCGCTCAGCGTCACGGTGTCGTGGGCGCTGTAGGCGCCGCTGCCGCTGACCTTGGCGCTGATGGCCGGTTGGGCTTCCACCTGTATTTGGAAATAATGCACTTGGAAATCGGCCAGCAACAGGCGGTTATCGTTCGAAACGAAGCGATAGACGGCTTCCGTGCTCACGATTTCGCCGTTTTCCAGCCAATGCGTGAATTCGAAGCCGGCGGCCGGCGTTGCCGTCACTTCCACGGTATCGCCCTGCGGATAGGTGCCGTCGCCGGCGGTCGTGCCGCCGAGGCTGAGGTTGGTCCCCGTTGTGATCGTCCAGCCTTCGGGCCGGAAGACGGCTTTGAGGCGGCTTTCGCTCAGGATGCGGTAGGTATAGGGATTATCGTCGCCGATCGGCACGTCGTTTTCTTCCCAGCCCGCAAAGGTATAGCCGTGTGCCGGCCTCACTTCCAGAACGATGTCTGCGCCATAGGCAAATGCGCCCGCGTTGTCCGTAAAGCCGTCGGTAACGATTGTGCCCGCGTTGGCCGGTGACATTTCCACGGCCAACGGCAGGCGGCGCGGCGTGCAGGCCGGTGTCAGCCGCAAGTCGCCGTAAACGGTCAGGCGCAGCGGATTTTCGTAGCCCAAGGTGTCGCCTTCGGCATCGACCCAAGCCGTCAGTTCAAGCGTTTTTGGCAATACGGCCTCGATGACGGCTTCCGTACCGTTCGCCACGTCGCCCGTGCCTTTTACCTTGACGCCTTCCGGCAGGTCGAACGTCGAGACGTGCCACATCATCGGGGCGAATACGCCGACGATATGGCGGTCTTCCGTCATCGTGAACGTATAGGTCATTTCATCGGTCAGCAGGATGCCGTGTTCGCTGAAACCTTGCCAGATATAGCCTTCGTTGGCCTTGGCGGTCAGCGTCGCGGTCTCGCCGTACGTCTTTTGGCCGCCGCCTTGCAGCGAACCGGCTTCGGGCAGGTTGGCCGTCAGATCCAGTTGCAGCGATTTGAGTTTGAAGCAGGCGTAAATCGTGCGGTTTTCGGCCGGAACCGTGTAGCGGTATTCGGCTTCGGTCGAGAGCGTGTCACCGCCCTGGGCCTCGGTACTCCAATGCGAGAACGTGTAGCCCGCCGCGCTCGCCCAGGCTTTGACCGTTACGGTCTGGCCGAAAGCGAACAGGCCGCTGCCTTTGGCCTGGCCCAGTTTTTTATCGGCCGGGACGGCGCGGAGCGTATAGGTGCGGGGTTCGAAGCGCGCGTTCAACGTCAGCGGGCCGTCCACCGTCGTCGTGTAGTCGGGTTCGTAGCTGACGGTTCTGCCTTCGGCATCTTCGTAAGCGTGGAACGCATAACCTTCGTTGGCCGTGGCTTTCAGCGTCACGTTCCGGCCGTATTCGGCTTCGGCCGGGTATTCGATGCGGCCGCCCGCCGCCGGAACCGCGGTTACCGCCATGTCATAGGATTCCAATTCGAAAACGGCCGTCAGCCGGAGGTCGCCGTCCAACACGCGTGCCAAGGTCGGGTTCTCGCCAAGCCTGTCGCCGTCTTCGGCCTGCCAGCCGGCGAAGCGGTAGCCGCGGGCGGGCCGGGCCGTCAGCGTCAGTGTTTCGAAATAGCGGGTCTCGCCCGTCGTGGTCACATCGCCGCCCGCTTGCGGTACGCAGACGGTCTCCACGTTCACGGGCAAGGCTTCGAATTGCGCCACGATCGGACGGTTCAGGAACGTGAACGTATAGGCCGGTTCGCTTGACAGCGTTCCGCCCTCGGCATCGCGCCAGCCGATGAAGCGGTAGTGGCTGTCCGTGCGGGCGATGCTGGCCGTATAGGTTTGGCCGTAAACCAGTTCTTGCGGCAGTTCGGTCAATTCGCCGGCCTGTTGCGGCATAACTTTTACGTTCGGATTGAACGCCCGCGGCAAGAAATGGGCCGTCAGCGTCATGTCGGCTGTCGGCTTGAAGTCGTTCCAAACCGCCGTTTCCGACAGCGTGTTGCCGTTTTCGTCCGTCCAATGGCTGAATGTATAGGTTTCGGTCGGTTCGGCCTTGAGCGGGCTCACTTGGTTGTAAAAGAAGCCGTCTTCCTCCGTCTGGCCGACGCGCGAGATCCGGCCCGCTTCGGCCGGTTCGCAGGTCAGGCGGATGTTCAGTTCTTTAGGGCCGAACCGCGCCGTCAGCGTCGCGTCTTTCAGCACGGTCGGGTAGTAGGTGGCCTCCGTCGAAACCAACAGGCCGTCTTCGTCGAACCAGCCGTTGAATTGTTTGCCTTCGGCCGGCAGGGCTTCCACCTTCGTATTGTAGCCGTACAGCGTCTTTCCGCCGCCTTGGACCGTGCCGGCGTCGGCCGGTTCGGCCGTCACGGTCAGCGTTTGGTTCAGGCGGTTGAAACGCGCCGCGTAGTAAACGGCTTTTCTGACGGGGAACTCCAAGCGTGTTGCATTCGTCAGCAATTGGCCCTGTTCGTCGTACCAACCGTCGAATTCAAAGCCGAAGCGCGGTGTCGCTTCCAAAACGGCCGTCGCGTTCAGGTAGTAATCGCCGCTGCCCGTGATGACCGCGGCTTCCGCCGGATAGGCCGCGCCCTGTACGGCGTAAACGGCCATGTCGAACAGAGCTGTCAGATGCCGGTCGGCCCGCACCGTCAGTTTGAGCGGGTTGTCGGTCAGCGTGTCGTTCGTCCCGGCGTTGAGCCAGCCCGCGAAGCGGTGTTCCGGGGCGGGCGCGGCCGTCAGCGTCACCGTATGCAGATACGGGAAAGCCGGACAGGCGTCGGTCAGCGTTTCGCCGTCTATCGTCGCCGTGCCTTGTTCGGGCGTCGGGTTGGTCAGGCAGAGTTGGAACGATTCGGCTTCGAACACGGCCGTATAGGTCCGGTCTTCCGTCAAGGCGTCTATCGTAAGTGGGTTGTCGGTCAGCGTATTGCCGGCTTCGTCCGTCCAATGGGCGAAACGGTAGCCGTTAGCCGCTGCGGCGGTCGCTTCCACGGCCGAGCCGTGTTCATACAGCCCGTTGCCCGTCGTCGTGCCGCGGTCGTCTTGCGGATTCAAGACGGTCAGCCGTTTGCGCAAGGGCGAGAAAACGGCCTCCACGGCCTTTCCTCCGTCCACTTCCAACGAGTGGGTCGCGGTGTTGGCCACGGTGTCGCCGTTCACGAGCCAGTAGCGGAATTCGTTGCCTTCGGTCGGTTCGGCCGCCAGGCGCAAGGTCGTGAAATGCGCGTAAAGGCCTTCCGCTTCGGCCGGCTGTGTGATGCGGCCGAGCGTTTTGTCGCCGCGGACCTGAAATGTCAGTGTATAGACCACGGGCGAGAATACGGCCGTCAGATGCCGGTCGGATGTCAGGTTGAAAGCCAGTGTCGGGGTGTCGGCAATCAGGTCGCCGTTTTCGAACCAGCCCGCAAACGCATAGCCGTCATCGGGCGTCGCGTTGAGCGTCACTTCGGTGTTGTGGTCGAACGAACCGAGGCCTTCCACCGTGCCGTGTTCGGCGTCGGCCGTCAACGCATAGCGGTTGAGGTCGAAATGCGCCGTAAACGCATAGTGGTGCGCTACATGCCCGTTCTCCACGAAGACGAACGGGTTTTCGGTTGGGCGTTCGGTCTGGTTCAGGCCGTCTATGGCGTAGGTCCAATACGTGAAATGATAGCCTTCGGCCGTCGTGGCTTCCACTTGCGCCTGCGCCGTCAGCGGAAAGGCTTCGTAAGTGGCGTCGCCGGTCGTATGGCCGCATCCGGCCGGTTCGGCAACCGTCGTCACGTCGAACGTCTGCGAGGCGAAGACCGCTTCGTAGGCGGCCGCCGCGCTGACGGACTCGATCGGCAGTTCGGCTTCGTAACGGATGGCTTCCGTTTTTCCGGCCTCACGCCAGTAAAGGAATTTGGCATATTCGGCGGCTTCGGCCGTCGAACTCACGGACGTAAAATGTTTGTGCGCGCCGCTGTTCGTCGTCGTCCCCATCTCGGCCGGTACGGCGGTAAACGAAATTTCGTAAACGTTGGTGTCGAAAACGGCCGTCAGATTGGCTTGGTCGGTCACGGTGAAAGCCAGCGGATTCTCGGTCGAGAGCGTTTGGCCGTCCAATTGCCATTCGCGGAAATGATAGCCGAAATCGGCCGTGGCGTTCAGGTTTAGGACGGCATTGTGAATCAGCCGGGCTTCGTAAGGATTCGCGCCGTCGGCGGAGGCCGTGCCGTCGATGTCAATCGCGCCGCCCGTGCCCGCCGAAACGGTCACATCGTAGTAGTTCGTGTCGAATTGCGCCGTCAGCGTATAATCCTGATCCATCGTCAGCGTGTACGAAAGGGCGTCCGATACCGCTTCGCCGTTCAACAGCCAGTTTTGCAGGTGCAGACCCGGCAGGACGTTTCCGCAGACGGCCGTATAAGTGGCCGTTTCGCGCAAAATCGTGTCGGTCGCGTTGATTTGCGCGGCCCAGACGGGGTTCGCATCCACGGTCAGGCGATAGACGTAATGCAGGTCCAAAGCCACCGTGTTTTCGCTCAACAGCGGGTAGTTCGTGGCGCGCAGGCGCAGTTTGTAAGTGGTCGAGGCGCTGATGGGCAGATCGGTCGGAATTTTTACGGCGATTTCGCCGCTTTCGTCCGTCGTCATTTCTCCCACCGTCAGCGGGTTGGCGAAAGAACCGTTTGCGTCCGAGAGTTCGGCATAGACGATGTTGTCGGCTTCGAGGTTGAACGGGCTCATCGTGCCGCTGAGCGAAAACGGGATTTCGAGCGTGGCGAAAGCTTCGGTTTTGCGGACCGGCACGGGAATGACGGTATCCGCGTCGATGCGCAGGCTCGGCTTGTAAATGAACAGCATATCGTCCACCCAAAGTTCGTCGCCTTCCACCACCTCGCGGAAATTGTTGCCGGCCGTGAAGCTGCATAGCAGATAGGCGGGGGTGTCGTTGTTGGCGTATTTTATCGGCAGGCTGATGCGTTGCCAGTCGGTGTTCGTGATTTTGCAGGCGGCCGAACCGATGACGGTGCCGACGGCCGTACCGTTCGGGTTCCGGTCTTCTAATTTCTTGTTGTTATGGAGATAAAGTGTGAAGTCGGCCGGGCGTCCGCCGTTGATTCCTTTCTTGACCCAGAACACGACCGAGTCGGGACGACCCGTAAACGCCCAGCGTTTTGAATTGTCGCCGGTATTCGTGTAGATGCAGGACTTTTCGTTGCCCTTGTCGTCGTAGTAATACAGCGTACCGGTGCTTAGTGAACCCATTTGCTCGTACGATGTGGCTCCGAATGGGAATTTGTAATGTTTCCAACTGGATTGGGTTACTTTGATGAGGACGGAGTAAACCCCGCGGCTCCCGGGACGGATATCATTGGATGCCCAAATGGATTGGTTTCGCTTGTATTGCGATGGCGCATTCCCCGCTTCGAAGCACGAACTCGAATTCCAGCCCCAGGGTTCGGGGTTGTCCCAAACCTCGAAATCGTAGTTGGGGGCCTGAGGCGTGCCGTTCTTTTCCGTAACCTGTCCAAAGGCGGTCGCAAGCGAGCCGGCCGCCAAGCAGAGGGACAGTGATAAAGCATACAGATGCTTTTTCATATTGGCTTGTTTTTGTGCGACATGAGGTAAAACAAAATATCATGTCGCTTTTTGAAACGTGCAAAAGTAAGGGTTAGTGTCCATAGATGCCCGACTAAAATACCGAATTTCGTCTTCGCGCGCGTACACTAATATAAGGGATAACTGTAAAATAATGAAAATAAATGATTTGATGTGTATAGCAGCGCGTAAGGCCGTCCGACGGGAAATTTACCGAAATTTCGCTGAAAGGCAGGGGGATAAAATGCGGAAGCCGGCCTGAAAAGGCCGGCTTCCGTCCGATAAAAGCGGAATCGTGGATTACCGTTTGATGAACTTCCCGCAACCGTTTTTCTGCGCGTTCGCCACGCGATAGGTGTAGAAACCGGCTTTGAGTTCGGTGATGTTCAGTGCGTTTTCGCCAGCCTGTACGGGCTGTTGCAACAATACACGGCCGGCTTGGTCAAAAACCGTCAGTTGGGCGTTTTCTTCCACCGTCACGTTCAGGACGTCCGTCGCCGGGTTGGGGTAGGCGCGTACTTGAAGCGTGTTCAGGACTTCGTTCGCGGTTTCGGGCGCGCCCGGGTCGTTGCCGTCAATGACGAAGCGGCAATCGTCCACCCAAAGCGTACTGCCGACTTGGCCTTTGCAGTTGAACAGGTCGTCGAAGTCGTAGCCCGCGCTCGAAACAAAGAGCACGCAGATGGAGTCGGGCGTTTCGTCGGACAGATAGTCAAGCGGAATATTGAATTCCGTCCAATCCGCGACAGCTTCTTTGTAAATGACTTCATTGCGGGTTATCATTTGGCGTTGTCCGCTTTCGCTCGTTTTGTAAACTTCTACGAAAATGGCGGCCGAGTCACCGTTGACGGGCTTGTATTTCATGACGCCTTTCAGCGCTTCCGGGCGGCCGGTGTAAGGACGGCCGAATTGCGCCGTCTGTTTGTCGATGATGACGGTAATGGCGCCGACTACGCCGGGCAGGAAGATTGTCTTTTCGCCCAACGTCAGTTCGTTCGATTCCATTTTAGGACAATAGCCGTGTTTGCCTTGCTCTTTGAAAACAACCACGGGGCCGGTCCCCATTTCGGGCGGCAAGGTGGAGAGTACGTTCAACGTTTGCCAAAACGGATTGGCCAAGTCGTCATACGTCGTTCCTTGGTGGGTCTTGCCGGTTTTCCATTCTTCGAAACCGCCGTCGGGCAATTGTTGCGCCCAGGCGAGGCTAACCGTCAATAACGCGGTCAGCAATACCAACGTCTTTTTCATTATGGTCTTTTTTTAGGGTTTATCTTATGGGTTGATTATTCCGATTTTTTCTCCTTGAATTTCTCGGTAAAGCGATAGACGACCTGCAGTTTGGTCAGGCGCGGCGCCTCGACGCAGAGCGGCCGCAACGCATAGGTGCTGTTGAGGACGTTGTTGACCATCAGTGCGATTGTGAACGCGCCCAATTCCACGCTGGCCCGCAAGTCCAGAATCAGAGAGCCGTTCTTGTGTTTCTCCATGAAGTTGACCATGCCGTCGAACGGCATGACGGTATTCGGCATCAAGTCCAGCCAGCCGGCATGATCTTCCGCCCGTTTGTCCAAGTCCAAAAACAAGCGATCGACAATTTTCATCGCGCTCATGTACTGCAGGCCGACACCTACGGTGAAGCGTTTGAGGAAATTGAGGTTGACGTCCAGTTTGGCGATATGCTGGATGCGGTATTTAAGGATGCCCTTGGAGGGGTCTGAAGCGCTGTTCTCATAAGTGTAGTGGTGCTCGGTCGGTAAGCCGGCATTGGTCGTGGCATAGACGAAGTCGCGGTCGCGGCAGACGGGGAGCGAATACGTATAGTTGAGCATCGTCTGCAGGTTGACGAAGTCGGCCAGTTCGGCCTCGAACATCAGCGAGGCCTCCGCGCCCGAAATCGTCGCGCGGCCTGTATTGAAATAGCGGAAACCGTATTGCTCCAACGTATTGGCGCCACGGTTCCACGGCCCGAAGAAAAACTCGATGTAGTTGTCGTAAATCTGATGGAAACCCGCCACGTCCACAAAGCCTTGGATCGCGCCGAGGCGGAACATCTGGCGGATGCCGAGTTCCATGTTCAGGCTCCGTTCCGACTTCAGGTCGGGGTTGGGATAGAAGCCGAACATGCCCACCTTCGTGGTGATGAATTTCTCGCCTATCGTCGCGGCGCGGTAGCCCTGGCCGACGGAGCCGCGGAAGAACGTGTGCGACTTCTTGAGCTCGTAGTTGATGCCGAGTTGGAAGACCGGCGCATTCTCCATCCAGTCGTCCACCATGCAGAGTTCCCAGCGGCCGCCGAGTTCGATGCCTAAACTTTCGTCCTTGAGGAATTTCTTGCTCAACAACGCGAAGAGCGCGAAGTTGTCGCCCGTGTGGTGTCCCTCGCCGAAATTCTCCAGGCTGCCGGAAAAGACCTCGCCGAACGAATACGTAAACTGGTTGGTCGCGCCCGTGGCTAAAGACAGGTTGCCGGCTTTCTTGAAGGTCTTTTTGTATTGATAGGCGTTATAGACGCTGCGTGAAAAGGCGTCCTGCCCCAATACGTCGGCCGGCATGTCGATCGCGTGGTTGTCGGAATAGAAGACGCGCGAGTCGAACGTATGGATGCCGCCTTTCGGATGCACGTACTTGACGTGCGGGTCGATGAAGAAGATGTAATCCTTGAAGTGGGTCAGCGAGCCGGGATAGGAGTAATAGATGCCTTCGTCGGCGTTGAACCAAAAGTTATACATTTGGTTGTCGGAATACATGAAGTTGCCGTTCAGGGCTACCGTCCACTGTTCGTTGATTCGGTACTGCATGCCCACGTTGGTGCGTACGCGCATTTCCTGCCGGACGAGTTCGTTTTTTTTGTCGGGGCCCGTCGTGGGTGCGTGGCCCGGCCCGCGGTAGCCGTCGTTGTTCTCGAATTCCGCGCCGAGCGTCAAGTCGAATTTTTTGCCGATTCTGCGCGCGTGCGAGAGGCTCGCGCCATAGACGAGCGGCAGGTTCTTGGTCCAGGGCGCGAGGTCTTTCTGCTTGGGTTTGCTGTAGGCGCCGACATGTAGTTTGGCTTTGGTTTCGGGTTCGGCTTTGGCATAGGCCGTGCGCACGTTGATGGCGCCGTTGATGGCGGCCGAGCCGAACAGCACCGACGAGGCGCCTTTGAGCACTTCCACCTGCGCCACGTCCTCCATCGGAATCAGGTTCCAGGTGGGGCGTCCCGCGTCGGCGCGCAGAATCGGCATCTCGTCCAGCAACATGCCCACGCGGCTGCCCATGCCGGAACTGAAACCGCTGCCGCCCCGCATCTGCGGTTCGTTATCGACGATGGCCAAACCGGCCACATTGCTCAGCGCCTTGTCGAGCGTCGTCGCGTTTTTCTTCTCCAATTCCTTGAGGCCGACGACTTCCAGTGTTTGGATGGACGTCTTGGCATCGGCCGTATAGCGCGTGCCCACCACCTTGACGGCGCGGAGTTCCGTCGCTTTCATGCGGAGCGCGATGGAAAGGTCTTTCGACGTTTCGCCGGCTTTGAACTTGACCTGCTCCCGGTGTACGTCGTAGCCGATATAATGGTAAAGCAACGTGACTTCCGGTTGGCTGACGGTCAGCGTATAGCGGCCGTCGAAGTCGGTCACGGCACCGACGCCGGCCTTGCCGTCGATCAAGACGTGCGCCTGAGGCAACGTCTCCTTGTTGGCCGCATCCGTCACAACGCCGGAAATCGTATAGGTCTTTTGAGCCAATGCAGGGGAAATACCGAACGCGCAGAGCAACAAGCCTGCGGCTACGTGGGATAAAAGGCGTCCCCAAACGGTATGATATGATGTAAAAGTCTGTCTCATATTTTATTAGGCCCTAATGCGGGAAATTACAAAGTGGCAAAGATAGGCAAAAACGGGTAAAAATACCTGAAATATAACCGAACTGCGTTCCCATAACGCTTGAAATGTATTGTAATGATAACAGAATTAAATAATTGTGTTGATATATGCGAAAAGCACCGAAATACGGCTGAAAATCCGTATTCCGATGCTTTCGGGAATGCCCGCCCGTTTGGCCTCAGGCGGTCGGAGGCAATCGTTCCAATTAGTAGCGGTACGTGCCGTGTTCGCCCTTGACCGTCACCTGTTTGCGGTCGCTCGCCTCGCAATGGCCGATGACTTGGGCGTCGAGGTCGTAGTATTGGGCGATCTTGATGATTTCGTCGGCGATGTTTTCCTTGACGTACAGTTCCATGCGGTGGCCCATGTTGAACACCTTGTACATTTCCTCCCAAGGGGTCTGGGAAGAAGCCTGAATCATCGTGAAGACGGGCGGTGTCTTGAACAGGTGGTCTTTCACCACGTGGATGTTGTCGATGAAGTTGAGTACCTTGGTCTGCGCGCCGCCGCTGCAGTGGATGATGCCGTGCACGGACGGGCGGAAACTCTCCAGAACCGTCTTCATGACCGGCGCGTAGGTACGCGTGGGGGAGAGCAACAGTTGCCCCACGTTCATGCCGGGTACTTCCGTGGCGTCGGTCAGATGTTTGTCGCCGCTGTACACCAGCGATTCGTCCACCTGGTTGTCGTAAGATTCCGGGTATTTGGCCGCATAGTCCTTGCAGAGTACGTCGTGGCGCGCCGAGGTAAGGCCGTTGCTGCCGATGCCGCTGCAATAGGCCTGTTCGTACCGGGTTTGGCCGGCCGAAGCCAGACCGATGACGAGGTCGCCAGGCTGTATGCGGTCGCCTGTGATGACGTCGCTGCGTTTCAGGCGCGCGCTCACGGTCGAATCGACGACCATCGTGCGGATGCTGTCGCCCATGTCGGCCGTTTCGCCGCCGGCGAACGTGATGTGGATGTGTTCCTTGGCCATGAGGTCGCAGAATTCCTGCGTGCCTTCTATGACGGCCGAGACCACTTCGCCCGGGATGCGGAATTTGTTACGGCCTATCGTCGAAGTCAATACCATGTTGTCGGTCGCGCCGGCGCAAATCAAATCGTCCGTGTTCATGACAATCGCGTCCTGGGCGATGCCTTTCCATACCGAGAGGTCGCCCGTCTCTTTCCAGTACAGATAAGCCAGAACCGCTTTCGTGCCGGCGCCGTCCGCGTGCATGATGTTGCAGTAGGCGGGGCCGAACAGGCTTTTTTTATTCTCGTTCAGCACGTCCGGGATGACTTTGCAGAAAGCCTTGGGATAAAGGCCCTTGCTCAGATTCTTTATCGCGGTCTTTACGTCCGTCTTGGAGGCGGAAACGCCGCGCTGTTCGTATTTGTTGGCTTCGTTCATGGTAGGTATGGTTTAGGTTTGGTTACTGTTTTGTTTCGGCGCGTCCGTTTCCGTCGGTACAGGTGCGGGTTCGGCACCGGTTGGAGCGACGGTCCGGTCTCCGGCTTCTATTCAAACCGGATTTCGTCTTGTTCCGTGTCAATCGTATAGTCGCCGGCTTTCTTCAGGGCCGGCCGCGTCAGCAGCAGGTCGGCCGGCAGTTCTTCCACCGTCACGCATTCCGTGCGGTCGATATAAAAACGGCCCACTTTGATTTCCTGTAGGCTTACGCGTTTGTTCGGCAATACTTCGCCGTCTTCGTCGAATGCGTCGGCCCCGTCCTTGAAGTGTTTTTTGCTCAGTTTTTCAGCCTGTAACAGCCGCATGACGGCATCGGTGCTGATTTGCGGCAGTTTGGCCTTTTCGCTCAAGACGGCCTGCAGACCCATGCCGTTCACGATGACCGTAAATTCGGGCAGGCCGTTCGGGTTGCGTTGGAACGGTACGCTGCGGTCCCGCAACAGGTCGCCGAGGCCGATCGCGCCGCCCGCCGCTTCATCGGCATCGACTGTCGGAATGAAGTCGTCACGCAAGACGCTGAATTCGGTACGCCGGTTCAACTGGTGGGCCGCCTCGCGCCGGTTGCGGTCGGGTAGGGAGTCGATGTATGCCGGTGAAAGTACGGTGCCGGCCTCAAACACGAAGGTTTCGCCGCCGAAAGTTGAAGCCAAGTCTGTTTGCAACCTACGCGGCACTTGCGCGCCGTAGCCTTTGGCCACGAGCCGTTGCGGGTGGATGCCTCTCGTAATCAGGTAATCCACGACCGATTGCGCGCGCAGCTGCGAGAGCGAATCGTTGCCCATCGCAATCGGGCGGACGTCGGTATGCGACGCCAGTTCTATGACTAGGCGCGGGTTCTTCTCCAGCAGCAGGATCAGGCCGAACAGCGAGTCTTCGTATTGCGGCTTGAGTTCCCAGCGGCCGAGGTCGTACAGGATTTCCGGCAACACGACCGGCCCCTGCGGCACCTTGGAAAGCGAGAAGTCGCGCACGAGGTCGGTACTGGCGATGAGGCCCACCGTCGTTTCGGTCGCCTCCGCACCCAAAAAGTCTTTCTTCTCGACGGTCAGTTGGTAAGTGGTCTGCGGTTGTATCTGATGGTTGTCGAACCGATAAAATCCTTTGGAGTTCGTCAGCGTGCGGATAATCATGCCGTCCGAGCCGGAAAGGTGGATTTCGGCATCGGCCAGCGGTTGCATGTTGTCGTCGTTGCGGACGGTGCCGGAGAGCGTGAAGATGATGTCCGGCAGATAGAACGAATAGAGGTCGTCGCTGCCGCGGCCTTCCGCGCGGCTGGAAGAGAACATGCCTTTGTTGAGGCCGGGCAGGAAGCAGATGCCGAAGTCGTCGGCGTTCGTGTTGATCGGGTAGCCGAGGTTCTCCACATCCGTAAAAACGCCGTCGTGCATCGTCGCCTTGAAGATGTCGTAGCCGCCCAGACTGCCGTGGCCTGTCGAGGAGAAGTACAGCAACGTGTCGTTTCTCAGGAACGGATACGCCTCTTTCGCGTCCGAATTGACCGGCCTTCCCAGATTGACGGGTTCGCCGAATTCACCGCCGCCGCCTTTGGCGTACCAAATGTCCAGATCGCCCTCGCCGCCCGCGCGGTTGCTGGCGAAGTAGAGCGTGCCGCCGTCTTCGGTCACGAACGGATGGATGAAGTCGGAAACCGTATCGCCGCCGATGTTCACGTCCACCGGGTCGCTCCACGATGTGCCGTCGAACGTGGAGGTACGGATGATGCAGCGGTTCCTTTGTTTTTTCGTGTTGTAGCAGTAAGTGTAGTACATCGTGCCGCCGCTTTGGCAGAAAGCCGCGTCACTCTCGTTGAGGTCGGTGCTCGTCACTTCGTTCTGATCCAAACGCTCCGGCGTACTCCATTCGCCTTTGGCGTCCATTTTGGCGACCCAAATGTCCGAAAAACGCTGGCCGCTCCACGGGTCGAGTTTTTTGCCCGTCACGCCTTCGCGGGTGGACGTGAACGTGATGACGTCTCCCTCCGGCGTATAGTATCGCGGCGCCCAATCGCCGTCGCGGCTGTTGAGTTTCTTGATATTCTCGATTTCGTAACGCGTGAGGTTCTGCATGGCTTCCTCGATGCGTTGGGCCGCGGCCCGGCCCGCAATGGCCGTGCTGTCGTCCGGGATAAAATCCAGATAGGCGTCGAAATTTTCGTATGCCCCCTCGAAATCCCCTAAATTCAGTTGCAGTTGCGCCAGATAGAGAAACACTTTGGGCTCGTACATATAATATTTCGCCCGGATGGCGCGTTTGTATTGACTGGCCGCCGGCTTGCACTGGCCGGCATAGCGGTAGCATTCGGCAATCTGAAACAGGATGCGGTCTTTTTCGGCCTTGTCGGCCTTCTTGAGTTTCGAAAACGCCTTTTGGTACAGAGCCAAGGCTTTGTAATACGAATGGTAGGTAAAAGCCGTATCCGCTTTTTGAATCTGCTTTTTTTGAGCGTGGGCCGATGACAGTGCGCTACCGGTCAACAAGCCGAGTGCCACAAGGAGGCTGCATAGCAAAGGATGTTTCATATTAAGACAAAAGCGGATTTGAAAACGGGGGCTAAGTTACGAAAAAAAAGCCAAGAACGCGAGAAAATGCCAAGAAAAAACGGACGGCTCTGCGCAGAGGCGGAACCGTCCGTTCTTATTTAGCACGTTTTGGCGTGTATTGGAAATTATTTGGCTTTATTTACATCCAATTTACGCTGTTTGCGGGTCAGCAAATCGTAAGCCGTCGGCGCCGCCACAAAGATGGAGGCGTACGTACCGATGAGGATACCGCAGAGGATGGAGAACGTGAAGCCCCGGATGACCTCGCCGCCGAAGATGAAGATCATCAGCAGCGTGACCAAGGTCGTGCCGGACGTGTTGATCGTACGCGACAGCGTGGAGTTGATGGCCGCGTTCATGTTGTCCAACAGCGGATGTTTCGGCATGAGTTGCATGTTCTCGCGGATACGGTCGAAGATAACGACGGTGTCGTTGACCGAGTAACCGATAATCGTCAGAATGGCCGCGATAAACGCTTGGTCGATATCCAACGAGAACGGTAGGAGACCGTAGAGCAACGAGAACAGACCGATGGAAATCAATACATTGTGGGTCAAGCCGATCAAACAGCTCAGACCGAACTGCCAACGTTTGAAGCGGACGGCGATGTAGGCGAAGATGAAGAGCAGGGCCACGATGACGGCGATGAAAGCCGACCGCGTGATGTCCGAAGCGACGGTAGGCCCTACGACTTCCGAACTCAGTTTGCCGAGCATCTTGTCGCTTTGTTCCGATTTGAATTCCTCCATCGAGATGTTATCGAGGAAGAACGGACGGCAACCCTCGTACAGACTGCTTTCGATGTCGTTATCGACTTCGCCGCCGGTTTCATTCACCTTGTATTTCGTCGTGATCTTGACTTGGTTGGAGGGACCGAACGTCTTGACCTCGGGGGCGTCGCCGTCGAAAGCGTCCGTCAGCGTGGCGCGGAGGTCGTTGGTCGGAACCACTTGGTCGAAACGCACCACGTAGGTACGGCCGCCGCTGAAGTCGATGCCGAGGCTCAGGCCTCTCGTGCAGAGCGAAATGATGCTGATGAGCACGAGCGCGCCCGAAATGACATAGGAGTATTTGCGTTTGGCGATGAAGTTGAACTTCGTGTTCGCCATGAAATTTTCGGAGAATTTGTTGCTGAAACGGATCTGTTTGTTCTTGGACAGCCATTTCGAGAAGATGAGGCGCGAGATGAAGATGGCCGTGAACATGGAGGTCAGGATACCGATGCAGAGCGTCGTGGCGAAGCCTTGGATGGGACCCGTACCGAAGTAGAGCAACACGATACCCGTTATCAAGGTCGTGACGTTACCGTCGATGATGGCCGAGTAGGCGTTCTTGTAACCGTCGTCCACCGCCATGCGCAGGCCCTTGCCCGCACGCAGTTCCTCTTTGATGCGTTCGTAGATGATGACGTTGGCGTCCACGGCCATACCTAACGTCAGTACGATACCCGCGATACCGGGCAACGTCAAGACCGCCCCGAGCGAAGTCAGCACGCCGAACATGAAGAACAGGTTGATCAGCAGCGCGATGTTGGCCACCAAGCCGCCCTTGTTGTAGAAAATCAGCATGTAGATAAGTACCATGACGAACGCCAGGATGAACGACATCATGCTGTTTCGGATGGATTCCTGACCCAAGGACGGCCCTACGACCGATTCCTGAACGATCGTGGCGGGAGCCGGCAGTTTACCGGCTTTGAGGATGTTGGCCAAGTCCTTGCCTTCCTCTACGGTAAAACCGCCCGTAATGGAGGAGCGGCCGCCGGGAATTTCGCCGTTGACGGTCGGCCACGAGTAGGCCGCGTTGTCCATGACGATGGCGATGGAACGGCCGACGTTGTTACCCGTCATGTTTTTCCAGATACGGGCGCCTTCGGTGTTCATCGACATGCTGATTTCCACGCCGCCCGTCTGGTCGTAGTCCTGACGCGCATCGGTAATGGCGTCGCCTCCGAGGGGCGAACGGCCGTCACGCGTCGTCACTTTCAGGGCGATCAAAGCGTAAATATCGGTATTCGGCTGAATCGGTTTGACCGACCATACGAATTTGGCGTTGCGCGGAAATTGTTTTTTGCAGAGTTCCAACAATTGATCCACGCGTTTCATGTCTTTGGCCTGCGCGTAACCCACGACCGGTCCCTTGCGGCTTTCGTCGCCCTGATACAGCGACGGAATCAGGACGGCAAACAGCGGGTTCTCGGTACGCCAGGCTTCACTGTCGAATTGGTCGGCGGTTTCCGTATTGCCGGCCGCTAGTTCGTTGAACAACGAGTCTTCGGCCGCGTTCGTCGTAAAGCCGTCCGTCGGTTCGGCCTCGGCATCCGCAAGCGTCGGCTGGGCCGGAGCCGGTTCGGCGACCGGTTCGACGGCTTTTTCCGTCGGATCCGACGTTACTTTTTCCACCGAAGCCAGGTATTCGTTGGCCGACTGCAGGGCCGGCGCGAGTTCGGCGAATTCATAGGTTTCCCAAAATTCCAACTGAGCCGTTCCCTGAAGCAGTTTGCGTACACGTTCCGGTTCTTTTACGCCCGGCAATTCGATGAGGATACGTTCGGTGGAACCCAGTTTCTGAATGTTGGGCTGCGCCACGCCGAATTTGTCGATACGTTGACGCAAGATCTGATACGTGCGGTCGAACGCGCCTTCGGTTTCTGCCCGTATGGCCGCGATGACGTCGCTGTTGGGCGAATTGGCGTTGACCGATTTCATTTCGAAGCTGAAGATGGAAGCCATCTGCGCGTTCGGGTCCATTTCGTTCCAAACCGATTCGAAGATGCTGACGAAGTTGCTGTTCGGCTCAATGCGGTTGCGTTCTACCGCGGCCGTCATGACGCGGTTGAACAACGTGTCGGTGCTGTAGCCCGATAACGCTCTTACGACATCGGCCGTCGAAACTTCCATCAACACGTTCATACCGCCCCGCAGGTCAAGCCCGAGGTTCAACTCACGTGCCTTACATTCCTTGTAGGTGTATTTCCGGATCAGGATATTGTAGATGACTTCGTTGCCGACGGAATCCTTGAAATATTCCTCGCGGCTGCGGGAAATGGAATCCAGATAGTACTTCTCTTTCAGTACATCGCCCATCGCCAAGTTCTTGGCCTGCTCTACGGCTTCCGGCGCCGTGGCATAGACCAAGGCTTTTTTGTCCACCCGACGGGCGAAAAACGTAAACGAAAGCTGATAAAGGCAAATAATCGCAAGTGTCCATGCGAAGAACTTAATAACTCCTTTATTTTGCATAGTTTTAAGTGATTAATATTTTCTCTACAAACAAAAAGCACCTCTACGGCACCAATAAGCCGACAAAGGTAGTGAAAGTCGAGCACAGAAACAAGCGGTTGGAAAAGTTGATGATAACCGAATGAGGAACGGCACGAAGTGGTTTTCGCGCACTGTTTCAGTCATTAAACTTGTTTGAATGGCTGGAACGGAAGCGGTAAAACGCCTTGTAAAGGCGCGTTCCTCATTCGATGATCTGCTAAGGTTTTCTGTGAACCGCTTGGTTTTGTCGAGACGCCTCCTATCTTCACGCCAAGCGTAAAGGTAGTGAAAGTCAAACCGTCATCTCGCCGCGCAGGGGCGTGCTCAGCAGGCGGCGGCTTTCCTCGAACGGGCGGCCCAACCCCAGCACGTACATCATTTTCGTGACGGCGGCTTCGGTGGTCATGTCGTAGCCGCTGACCACCCCCGCGGCTTTCAGCGGATTGCTCGCGGCGTATTTGCCCATTTCCACCGCGCCCTCGGTGCACTGCGTCACGTTGAGGACGGCGATACCGCGCCGTACGGCGTCGGCCAAGGCTTGGGCGAAGGCGGGCGAGGTGGGGGCGTTGCCCGAACCGTAAGTGGCTAAGACGACGCCTTTCAGGCCCGGCGTGTTCAGGATAAGCCCCAAGGCTTCGGGGCTCATGCCCGGATGGACTTTAACGATGAGGACGTGGACTTCCAATTCCGTATGCGCCACCAGCGGTCGGCCGCTCCGGGTCTGTCCTTCGGTTTCCGGCTTGAACCATTTGATGTGGACGCCGGATTGCGCCAGCGGCGGGAAGTTGGCCGACATGAACGCGCTGAAACTCTCCGCGCTGAATTTCGTGATGCGGTTGCCGCGGAACAGCCGGCTGCCGAAAACGACGGCCACTTCCCGCACTTTGGCTTCGCCGTTTTCATCCACGGCGGCCGCCATTTCGAGCGCGTTGATGAGGTTGTCCTTGCCGTCGCTCCGCAGAACGCCGATAGGCAGTTGCGACCCCGTGAGGATGACCGGCTTGTCGAGGTTTTCGAGCATGAAACTCAGGGCGGAGGCGGTGTAGGCCATCGTGTCGGTGCCGTGCAGCACCACGAAGCCGTCGAAATCGGCATAACGCTTTTCTATGACTTGCGCGATGTGGATCCAGCCGTCGGGTCCCATGTCCGACGAGTCGATGAGATGCTCGAAACAATAGGCCTCGATGTCGGCCCCCAAGGCCGGCAGGCCGGGAACGGCCCCGATGAGGTTCTGGAAATCGAAGGGCGAGAGGCTGCCCGTTTCGGGGTCCTGCACCATGCCGATGGTGCCGCCCGTATAGATAATGAGGATGCGTCGGTTTTTCATGTCCGCGTTTTTTTCGAGTCCATAAAGGTTCGCAAAATTACGTAAAAAATACATACCGTGCCGTTTTTGCGTTTTATTCGTTTATTACGATAATTTGTGTTAATTTTGTAGGCAATTTGTTTCTGAGGAAAAAATTTAAAACACAATATTATGGAATTACCTTTCGCAGAATCTTGGAAAATCAAGATGGTGGAGCCTATCCGCAAAAGCACGCGCGAACAGCGTGAAAAATGGCTCAAGGAAGCACACTACAATGTGTTCCAACTCAAATCCGAACAAGTTTACATCGACTGCATCACCGACTCCGGTACCGGTTCGATGAGCGACCGTCAATGGGCGGCTATGATGATGGGCGACGAAAGCTATGCCGGCGCCTCGTCTTTCTTCCGTCTCAAGGACACCATCACGCGCATCACCGGCTTTGAGTATGTGATTCCCACTCATCAGGGCCGTGCTGCCGAAAACGTATTGTTCAGCCATTTGGTAACCGCCGGCTCGGTGGTTCCCGGCAACTCGCACTTCGACACCACCAAGGGCCACATCGAAAGCCGCAAGGCCACCGCGCTTGACTGCACGATCGACGAAGCCAAGGACACCCAGCTCGAAATTCCCTTCAAGGGCAACGTGGATCCCAAGAAACTGGAAAAAGCCTTGGCCGAACACGCCGACAAAGTGCCTTTCGTCATCGTTACCATTACCAACAACACCGCTGGCGGACAGCCCGTTTCGATGCAGAACCTGCGCGAAGTGAGGGCCATCGCCGACAAATACAAGAAGCGCGTCATCTTGGACTCCGCCCGTTTTGCCGAAAACGCCTACTTTATCAAGACCCGCGAAAAAGGCTACGAAAACAAGACGATCAAGGAAATCGTAAAGGAAATGTTCTCGCTGGCCGACGGTATGACCATGTCGGCCAAGAAAGACGGTATCGTGAACATGGGCGGTTTCATCGCCACCCGTCACGAAGACTGGTACGAAGGCGCCAAGCGTTTCTGCATTCCTTTCGAAGGCTACCTTACCTACGGCGGTATGAACGGCCGTGATATGGATGCTCTGGCGGTCGGGCTGGACGAAAACACCGAGTTCGAAAACCTCGAAACCCGTATCAAACAGGTGGAATACCTGGCCAAGCGTCTCGATGAATTCGGCATTCCCTACCAGCGTCCTGCCGGTGGCCATGCCATTTTTGTCGATGCCTCGCGTATCCTGACCGAAATTCCCAAAGAAGAATTCCCCGCTCAGACGCTTACCGTTGAGTTGTATCTGGAAGCCGGTATCCGCGGCTGCGAAATCGGTTACATTCTGGCGGACCGCGACCCCGTTACGCGCGAAAACCGTTTCGGCGGCCTCGACCTGCTCCGTCTGTGCATCCCGCGCCGTGTCTATACCAACAACCACATGGACGTGATTGCCGTGGCGCTCAAGAACGTATTTGACCGTCGCAACCAAATCAAACGCGGTGTCAAGATTGTTTGGGAAGCCGAACTGATGCGTCACTTTACCGTTCAATTGGAGAGGTTGTAATAGTCTGTGTGACGGACACGTGTAGTGAAAAAGCGATGTCGAGGGCCGGAGACGGTCGGCGATGTCGCTTTTTTTGTGGTAAAGGTTGGGTTTCACAGTAAGGATTGGATATGAAGCGTGAACCGAAATCGGTTCTGAAGGTTGTTTTGGCGCAGACGAATCCGTTATGGGGGGAGGCCGGGACGAATGTGTCGGCGGTGAGATGTCTGTTGCGGCCGTGGGAAAAGGTTTCTGCCGGGTCGCAGGCCGATTTGATTGTGTTGCCGGAGATGTTTGCGACCGGGTTTTCGCTGCCGGTTGAAGCGGCTTTGGCGGCGGAGGCAACGGTACGGCAGGGTTTGCGGGACATGGCCGAGGCGACCGGGGCGGTCGTCGCCGGAACGGCGGCGACGCGCGACGGCGCAGGTCGCGCGGTAAACCGGCTTTGGTGGGTTTGGCCCGATGGCAGCGCGACTTTTTACGACAAGCGGCATCTGTTCGGCCTGGGGGACGAAAAGCGCGACTATGCGCCCGGCGCGCCGCACGAGCCGGTGGAACTGGCCGGGTGGCGCGTGTTGCCGAATATCTGCTACGATTTGCGGTTTCCGGACTATTGCCGGAACCGGCTCGTGCGCCCCGCCCCCGACGTTTCGGAGGTCTCGACGACTCCCGCCGCCCCCCCGGATTCCGCCGCGCCCGTCAGCCGGATAGCCGCCGTTCCGGATGCCCGCGATTACGCTTACGATCTGGCGCTTTTTCCCGCCTCGTGGCCGACCGCCCGTATCGCGCATTGGGAATTGTTGTTGCAGGCGCGCGCCGTGGAAAACATGGCTTATACGGTCGGCGTCAACCGCGTGGGCGAGGATGCCAACGGTCTGGCGCACGGCGGCCGCTCGATGGCGGTCAGCCCCAAGGGCAGGGTGCTGTGGCGTGGCGGCGACCGGACGGAGGATGCGGTTTGCGTGGCCTTGGATTGGGAGGCGTTGGCCCTTTACAGGCAACGTTTTCCGGTAGCGGCCGATTGGCCCGCATAGGGCGTGAATCGGCGTAATTAAAATTAAAACAGTTTATTCTATCGTTTGAAATGACGGTTGGACGATATAAATACGGCCTCATTCTGTTGTCGGCTTTGCTTTTCGCCTCTTGTTCGGGGCTGAAAAAATTGCCGGAAGAGGAGAGTCTGCTCGTCGCCAACCGCGTCAAAATAGAGGGCGAAGCCGGCAAACCCTCAAAAGACAAGCGCATTGCGTCCAAAAAACTCGTCGGGCTCGTCACGCAGGAACCGAACACCCGTTTTCTCGGCATCCGTCTCAAATTGGCATTGTACAACGGCGCCAAAGATTCCGTGAACAATTGGTGGAACCGCAAGTTGCGCGAAAACGGCGAGCCGCCCGTGGTGTTCGACAGTCTGACCATCGACCAGTCGGTGGATCGCATGCGTCGTTATTTGGGCAACAAAGGCTATTTCGAACCTGATTTCTCGGTCGATGTCAAGCGGATCGGCAAACAGAACCGCAAGGTGCGCGTGCGTTATACGGCCGTCCTGAACGAGCCATACCGCCTGCGTTCGTTCCGGAACATCATCCGCGACGACAGTGTGGCGGCTGTTTTGGCGGCGCGTCCGCAGCGGTCGCTCGTCGAAGTCGGGCAGATCTACGATGTGGAGACGTTGGACAAGGAACGTGAGCGTCTGTCCGGCATCCTGCGCAACGAGGGCTATTTCGCGTTCAACAAAGAATATATTTCCTATCGGATTGACAGTGCGTTGGGCAGTCATCAAATGGATGTCACATTGGATTTGCGTCAGATACAGTCGAACGAGACCGATAGTCTGGGACGGTATCTGTTTTTGCCACATAAGAAATACTATATAGACGACGTGTATTTCCTGCCGCGTGTTTCATCGCCGGACGGTTTGCGTTCCCCTGTTGTCGATACGTTGGTCTATCGCGATGTGTATGGCCGTGGCAAAAAACGCCGCGAAGGGCCGCCTTATCATTTGGTGGTGACCGAAAAGATGCAGACGCGCCGCCATAAGCCCAAGGTCAGGCCGTCCACGCTTGTTCAGAAGACGTTTTTGGCGGAGGGCGATTTGTACCGCGCCAATCAGGTGGCACGTTCGTACGACAACCTGAACGACCTGCGCATTTTCGGCTATACCGACATCCGCATTTCCGAAAAAGCTTACGATTCCACGCTTTCCTACGAAGAAAACAACAAACTGGAATGCCGTATCGACATGATGGAAGGCAAGAAGTTCGGGCTGAGCACCGAGGCCGAACTGACGACGTCGGCCGGTTTCATGCCCGGTGTGGCGGCCAATATCACGTTTCAGGACCGCAATCTGTTCCGCGGCGGCGAGATTCTGAACATCCGTTTGCGCGGCATGTACGAATTGCAGTCCACGTTCGACAACGACCGGAACCGCAGTTTCCTCAATACGTTTGAAGTCAAAGGGGAAGTCAGTCTCGATTTCCCGCGTCTGCTGGCGCCGCTGTCGTTGGAACGCCGTGCCAAGGCTTTCCGGACCAAGAGTACGGTTTCGCTCAGTTACAGTTATCAGGACAAAGTGGAGTACGCCCGCGGGATCTTTTTGGCCACATGGGGCTACAGCTGGCGGAAAGGGCGTATAGCGCAAACGTTTAATCCGGTAGAAATAAATACCGTACAGATGCTTCGCGTGAGCCAGCGGTTTAAGGAAAATATAGAGTCGTTGAGCCAAAGCAATTTACGGTTGAAATACCAGTACGAAGACCACTTCATTTTCGACTGGCGGTACCAACTGGTCTATAACGACCAAAAGTTGGGCGAGGCGGCCGACTTCAACTTCTTTCGTTTCAACGTGGAAACGGCCGGCAATCTGCTCTACGGTATCGCGACGGCAGTCGGCGCGCATAAGAACGAGGCCGGGCAGTATCGTATTTTCGGCCTGCCGTTCTCGCAATACGCGCGCATGGAGATGGATTACAAGCATCATTTCGTATTCGGCGGCGATGCGACGCTGGTCTTCCGCGTGCTGGTGGGCTTGGGCTACAGTTACCTCAATTCCAAATCCCTGCCGTACGAGAAGAGTTTTTATGCGGGCGGAAGCACGGGATTGCGCGCCTGGCCGCTCTATCAGGTCGGCCCCGGCAGTTATGCCAACCCGGATAACTACCGCATGGAACGTTTGGGCGATATGACGCTCGTGTTGAATCTCGAACAGCGGTTCCCGATTATCGCGGGCTTGAAAGGCGCCGTCTTTCTCGATGCCGGCAATATATGGTTGTTGAAGGACAATCCGGAATTCGCGGGAGGCGAGTTTCGATTCGACAAATTTTACAAAGACCTGACGTTCGGCACGGGAATCGGTCTGCGTTACGACTTCAATTTCTTCATCATCCGCGTCGATATGGGCATACCGCTCTATAGTCCGGCCAGGCCCGAGGCGCAGCGTTGGGTTGTCCGGAAACTCGTCGGCAAGGATTTGGTATTTAATTTCGGCATCGGTTATCCGTTCTAAGGGACGGCCGGCGCAGGCGGTGTGGCCCGGCCGCCCCGCGCCGGATGCGGATCGGAATCCGGGCTTGAATTAAAACGGCGGTTATGAAAAAAACAGCAGCATTCATCTTGCGTTGCTTCGGCTGGCGGGTCGATTCGTTTACGCCTTCCGAACGCAAATATGTCCTGATTGTGGCGCCGCATACGAGCAATTGGGATTTCGTCATAGGTCGTCTGGCGTTTTGGACCAAGTCGTTGCCGGCCCGGTTCATGATTAAGAAAGAATTTTTCCGGTTTCCGGTAGGCGGTTTGCTCAAAGCCTTGGGTGGATTGCCGGTGGAGCGCGGTACGGGAGGCGGTCGCGCCGTGGAGGAGGCGGTCCGTCTGTTGCAGACTCATGACGCCATGGCCTTGATTTTGACGCCCGAAGGCACGCGTCGCCGTAATCCGCATTGGAAAAAAGGGTTTTATTATATCGCGCAGGCGGCGCAAATTCCCTTGTATGTCGGGTATGTCGATTATAAGAAAAAGGAATGCCGCATTGTGGGCCGGATGCCTGTGACCGGCGATCTGGCGGCCGACAGCCGTTATCTGCTGGAAGCCTATGCGGACGTTACGGCGCGTTATCCGGCGCAATTCGCTTTGCCCGAATGGCGCGGCGGGGCGGAAAAAAGAAAGCCGTAAAAGTGGTTTTTAAAAAAAAGTTCGTATATTAGCGAGCCTCAAAAAAGGGGAATAGGACTTAGAGGGTTTGCTAAGTCGTTGAATTTCGGAGAGATGGCCGAGTGGTCGAAGGCGCACGCCTGGAAAGTGTGTAAGCGTCAAAAGCGCTTCTAGGGTTCGAATCCCTATCTCTCCGCCAATAATAAAGAAAAACAAATTTACTCACCTAAATTTAAATTGAATCTGTCATGAAAAAATTAATGGGAATGCTCACGATCGGCGCGTTGTTCTTTTTCGGCGCGACGAACTGTGTAATGGCGCAGGAAGAAGCCCAAGCGGCCGCTCCCCAAGAAGAAACGGTAGCCGCGACCGGCGAAATAGAAGCCACTGAAGCGACGGTGGAAGAAAGCGCTGTTGCCGCCACCGCTACGGAATTGACCGTTGAATCCAAGACTTTTCATCAGGTATTGAAAGAAAAATTCATTCAGGGTGGTGCCGGCTGGATGACCCCGATTCTGTTGGTGCTCATCATCGGCCTTACGTTGATTATCGAAAGAATCATTTATTTGAATTTGGCGACGACGAACACCGAAAAGTTGCTCAAACGCGTTGAAGACGCGTTGGCCAACGGCGGCGTTGAAGCGGCCAAGGAAGTTTGCCGCAACACGCGCGGTCCGGTCGCCAGTATTTTCTATCAGGGTTTGCTCCGTTCGGACGAAGGCCTCGAATCCATGGAAAAATCCGTTGTTTCTTACGGTGGTGTCGCCATGGGGCGTTTGGAAAAGAACATGTCGTGGATCGCGTTCGTTATCGCGGTAGCGCCTATGCTCGGGTTCTTGGGTACGGTAGTCGGTATGGTACAGGCTTTCGACGATATCGAAGCGGCCGGTGACATTTCTCCGACGGTTGTGGCCGGCGGTATGAAAGTGGCCTTGTTGACCACGGTATTCGGTCTTATCGTCGCCATCATCGTACAAACTTTCTATAATTACTTGGCCGCGAAAATTGACAGCTTGGTCAATGCCATGGAAGATGCCTCCATCTCGTTTATGGACATCATGGTAAAACACAGCACCCGCAAGTAAGAAAACCCTGAAGCAGGTGGGAAAACCCCTGCGGCAGATTGGGATAAGAAAGTTTAAAACACGTTGAAATGAATACATTAGTTAATATAGGCATGTACGTGACCTACGCGTTGTTCTTCGTGGCGTTGGCGGCTCTGCTTTTCTTTGCCGTCACGCAGTTCATAGACAACATCCGTAGATCCAAAACGACCTTGTATGCTTTTATAGCGTTGATCGTCGTTTATGCGATTTCGTACTTGTGCTCGTCGCCGACCGACGTAGGCGAGGCTTTCCTGGAAAAGACGGATACCTCCATGGCGGCTTCCAAACTGATTGGGAGCGGTATGTTGATGTTTTATATCCTTTTCTTTGGAACGGCTGTGACCCTTGTGGGTACTGAAATCGCCAAAATCTTTAAAAAGTAAGCATTATGGGAAAGAAGAAAGCCCCCACCGTAAATGGGGGTTCCATGTCGGATATATCGTTCTTGCTGTTGACGTTCTTCCTGTTGACATCATCTATCGATACGGACTTGGGTATCGCGCGCCGTTTGCCGGCCATGCTTCCGCCCAATGCGCCCAAACCTGAAATCCACCAGCGCAATGTTTTCAAAGTGTTGGTCTCGTTCAAGGACGAGTTGCGGGTTCAGGATCAGAATGTCGATATTTCGATGCTGAAGGATATGACGAAAGAGTTCATGTCCAATCCGGGGAACAACAGCAAAATGTCTGAAAAGACGATGAAGGAAGTGACGCTGTTGGGGCAGATACCGGTTTCCAAAGGCGTTGTTTCGCTGAAGAATGACCGCGGAACCTCGTATGAAATGTATATCAAGGTTCAGAATGAGCTGACGGCTGCTTTCCACGAATTGCGGGACGAAATGGCACGGGAGTATTTCGGCGCCAAGTTTGACGATTTGAAAGGGGATCAGCAGAAAGCTGTTCAGGAAGCCATACCGGTCAGCATATCGGAGGCTGAACCCACGGCCGTTAATGTAGGAGGAGCAAGATAATGGGAAAATTTAATAAAGGCGGTAAGAAGGAAACGCCGGAAATCAATACCGGCTCCATGTCGGACATCATCTTCATGTTGTTGTTCTTCTTTATGGTTATTACGACCATGCGGGAAGCGACCCTCTTCGTTCGTATTGTACCGCCGGTTGCCAGTGAGGTGCAGAAATTGGAGAAAAAGTCGTTGGTGAGCTACATTTATGTAGGACCTCCTATTGATGCGCATAAATACGGTACCGAGCCGCGTATCCAGTTGAACGATCAGTTGGCCAATGTCAATGAAATTATGGCATTTGTCGAAGCTGAACGTTTGGCCCGTGACGAAGTCGATCGTCCGTTGTTGACCACGTCCATTAAGGCTGACCGTACGGTCAAGATGGGCATGGTGACGGATGTGAAGCAGGAACTGAGAAAAGCCAACGCTTTGAAGATAAACTATTCGACCGCCCGCGGCAAGGTTTATTAACCGCGTTTGCGCGATACGAAAAAAGGCGACCTCTATCAGGTCGCCTTTTTTTATTTACGGCGTATCATAATAACCAATCTGCGGCGTTATGATCGGGATTCGGGCTCAGTCACGTACTTCAGTACGCTCCTTCGCCCTCGCCCTCCATGCCTTGCACCTTGGTCATTCTGATACACCTCAATTGTGCGTGTTAGTACTCTTCGTATAGGAATTTGTCGTACGGATAGCGCGTCTGGTGGATGCGTTTGATTTCCCCGTACAGAAACTCCCGAAAGGCCGGGATGTTCTCTTTCGTATGCGCCGAGACAAAGAAACAGGGCGTATGCGCCTTGCCCATCCACGTCTTTTTGAGGTCGTCCAGACTGTAGTTGCGCGGCGTGACGGGGCTCAGGTCGTCCGGCTCCTTTTCTTCGTAAGTATAGGCGTCTATTTTGTTGAACACGACGATGTGCCGTTTTTCGGCCGTGCCGAGTTCGCTCAGCGTCTGCGACACCACTTCCATCTGTTCCTCGAATTCGGGATGCGAGATATCCACGACATGCAGCAAAATATCCGATTCCCGCACCTCGTCCAACGTGGATTTGAACGATTCCACGAGGTGGTGCGGCAATTTGCGGATAAAACCGACGGTATCGGAAAGCAGGAACGGCAGGTTCCGGATCACGACCTTGCGTACCGTCGTGTCCAAGGTGGCGAACAGTTTGTTTTCGGCCAGCACATTCGATTTGCTCAGCAGGTTCATCAGGCTCGATTTGCCCACGTTCGTATAGCCGACCAAGGCCACGCGGACGAGCTGTTCGCGGTGTTTACGTTGGGTGGCTTTCTGTTTGTCGATTTCGGCCAGACGCTCTTTAAGCAGGCTGATTTTGTTGCGGATGACGCGGCGGTCGGTCTCGATTTCCTTTTCACCGGGGCCGCGCATGCCCACGCCGCCGCGCTGTTTGCTCAAGTGGGTCCAAAGCCCGGTTAGCCGCGGCAGAAGATACTGGTACTGCGCCAGTTCCACCTGCGTGCGGGCGTGGGCCGTGCGGGCGTGCCGCGCAAAGATGTCTAAAATCAGCGTCGTGCGGTCCAGCACCTTGCGTTTGAGTTCGCCCTCGATATTGCGCAATTGGGCCGGCGACAGTTCATCGTCGAAAATGACGGTGTCGATGTCGTTATCTTCGATAAAGGTCTTGATTTCCTGTAATTTTCCGGAACCCACATAGAATTTCCCTTGCGGGAAGTCGGTTTTCTGAATGAATGTGCGTACGACTTCCGCTTCGGCCGTATCGGCCAAGAACGCCAGTTCGTCTATGTATTCCTGTTCTTTCTCCACGCTGACCTCGTTGGTGGCCAAGCCGACCAACACGGCGCGCTCGCGTATTTTAGCGGTACTGATCATAAAAAATTAAAATCCGATGATGCGGCGCACTTCAGCCACGGTTTTGGCGGCGCTTTCGCGGGCTTTTTCCGCGCCGTACCGCAGCGTCTTTTGCAGTTGCGTCTCGTCGGCCAATAGGGCGTTTATTTTTTCGCGCATGGGCGATACAAAGCGGATGGCGTCTTCGGCCAGTTGCTTCTTGAGGTCGCCGTAGCGGATCCGGCATTGGTTGTATTGCTCGTCGAAAAAGGCATAGGTGTCCGGTGTGGAGAGGATGCGGAGCAACTGGAACAGGTTGGCGATGATGTCCGGCTTTTCCTGATTGGGCTCGGTCGGGCCGCTGTCGGTAACGGCTTTCATCACTTTCTTGCGGATGACCTCGTCGGGGTCGGTCAGGTATATCGCGTTCATTTCGCCTTCCGACTTGCCCATCTTGCCTTTGCCGTCCAAACCGGGCACCTTGACCAAGGTTTCGCCGAAATTGAACGCCTGCGGTTCTTTGAAGAGTTCGGTCTTATAGACATGGTTGAACCGTTGCGCGAACGTGCGCGTCATCTCCAGATGTTGTTCCTGGTCTTTGCCCACAGGCACGAAGTCGGCCCGGTGGATCAGGATGTCGGCCGCCATGAGCGTGGGGTAGGTCAGTAGCCCCGCGTTCACGTTGTCGGGATTCTGCCGCGCTTTTTCCTTGAACGACGTGCAACGCGAGAGTTCGCCGAGGTAGGCGTTCATATTCAGGAACAGATAGAGTTCGGCCGTTTCGGGCAAATCGCTTTGGGCATAGACGGCCGCTTTCTCGGGGTCGAGGCCGGCGGCGAGGTAATGGGCCAGGATATGATAGTTGTTGGCGCGCAGATGTTCCGGATTCGGGTGCGTCGTCAAGGCATGGTAGTCCGCTATGAAGAAATAGCAGCTGTATTCGTCCTGCATGCGCACGAAATTGCACATGGCGCCGAAATAATTGCCTAAATGGATTTTGCCGGTGGGGCGAACCCCGCTTACTACAGTTTGCATAAATCAAATTGATTAACGGCCGTATGCCAGTGTCGGAATCATTCTGTGCGTCCGTCTATGGTGCGACCCAATAAAAGACAAAGATAGTGAAATCAAATTAAATCCGTACCTTTGTCGTCTGTCAAAATACATTGTCATGAAAAGAAATCTTTTGAAGACAGGCGCGATAAGCCTGTATATGGCCGTTTTCGGATTGACGGCCGGTATGACGGCCTGCTGCGGCGGGGACGCCTGCAAGGCCGGCGGGAACACGGCCGAAACCGTGCTGGACAATATCGCCCAACGCAAGAGCGTGCGTCATTTTGTAGAAGGCAAGGAAGTGTCCAAGGCCGATTTGGAGACCTTGGTCAAGGCCGGCATGGCCGCTCCGACGGCGCGCAATTCGCAGCCCTGGGAGTTTTATATCGTTTCCACGCCCGAAGCCAAACGGGAACTCGAAGCCGGCCTGCCGTACGCCAAGATGCTGACGCAGGCGTCGGCCGCCATTGTCGTCTGCGGCAACGCGGAATACATGTTGGACGGCGAGGGGCGCGAATATTGGGTGCAGGATTGTTCGGCGGCCACGCAGAACATATTGCTGGCGGCCGAAGCCATGGGCTTGGGCGCCGTGTGGACGGGCGTCTATCCCGTCCGGGAACGCGTGGAGGTCGTACGGCAGGCCTTGTCTTTGCCCACGACACACGTACCGCTTTGCGTCATTCCGGTAGGTTATCCCACCGGCGATGACCAACCCAAAGACAAGTTCAAGGCCGACCGCATCCATTGGAAGTAAGCCGTGAGCCGTGAAGCGTCCCCGCCGGTTCGTTTCCGACGGGGCGGTTCACGCGCCGGACGTTTTTCATAAAACTATTGCCATTATGATACAAGGGAAAAAAGTCGTGGTCGTCATGCCGGCTTACAATGCCGAAAAGACCTTGGAGCAGACCTATGCGGAAATCCCGTTCGATATTGTCGATGAGGTGATCCTGACCGACGACTGCTCGCGCGACAATACGGTGGGCAAGGCCCGTGAACTCGGCATCCGGGAAGTGCTCGTACACGACAGGAACAAGGGTTACGGCGGCAATCAGAAGACCTGTTACAACCGGGCTTTGGAATTGGGGGCCGACATCGTCATCATGGTGCATCCCGACTACCAATACACGCCCAAGCTCGTGCATTCCATGGCCTACATGTTGGCGAACGGCGTCTATCCCGTCTGTCTGGCCTCCCGCATCCTCGGCCGCGGCGCGCTCAAAGGCGGCATGCCGATCGTCAAATACGTGGCCAACCGTCTGCTGACGTTTTTCGAGAATGTGATGCTGCGGCAGAAACTGTCGGAATACCATACGGGATACCGCGCTTTTACCGCGGACGTATTGCGTTCGATCGACTATAACGTCGATTCGGACGATTTCATTTTCGACAACGAGATGCTGGCGCAGATTTTCTATGCCGGTTATGAAATCGGCGAGGTCACGTGTCCGACCAAGTATTTCGAGGAAGCGTCCTCCATCAATTTCAGGCGTTCGAGTATCTATGGGCTTGGTGTTCTGAAAGTCTCGCTCGTCTATCGCCTTTGCAAATGGCGGCTTATGAAATCGAAACTGTATCATTCCCGTAAGCGTTGAGTTATGAAAAAGCAGACCGTCTTTTATGGTTTGATCGGGCTTCTGACGCTTTTGTGCATCGGACTTTTCGCCTATACGGTCGATCCCAAACTCGATCTGAACGGCGACAATGTGGCTTATATCAGGCTGGCGCACGCGTTGGCCGACGGACAAGGATATTCGAACGTTTCGGCCGACGGCACCAGCACGCCCGCCAGCCATTTTCCGCCCGGTTATCCGGCCGTTTTGTCGATACTGATCCGTTTGGGTTTGGATTCGCTCATGGCGTTCAAGATCCTCAACGGTCTGTTTCTGCTTTTGTCGGTTCTGGGGCTTTTCGTCATGACCCGCCGGTTGACGGGGCAGACCTGTCTGGCGTTTTCCATCGCCGTCCTGACGATGTTTTCGCCCTCGCTGTTGCATTTCGCGGGCATGGCGATGTCGGAAATGGCTTATATGTTCGCCACGGTCGCGGCCTTGTTCATGCTATATATATACGATAAGAAAAGCCGTACCGGGCGGACGCCCTTCTACCGGTCGCCGTTTTTTTATCTGGCGATCCTGTTTGCGGCCGGCGCCTATTATATCCGCACGGTCGGGGCTTCGGTCCTATTTGCGGTCGTGGTGTTCTATCTGTTCCGCAAGGAATGGACGGCGGCGGTCTCTTCGGCGGTCGGCTGCGTGCTGTGCCTTCTGCCGTGGTCGTTGCGCAATGCGGCTTACGGCATCGAAGGCCGTTATCTCGGCACCGTGATGACGGTCAACCCGTGGCGTCCGGAGGAAGGTTCGATTTCGACGGTCGGCGAGATGGTGGACAAAATGCTGGTCAATGTCAACGATACCGTTGTACAGGGATTCAAAGGCCTGTTGTTCCCGTTCGGCGATTGGGCGACGACGGGATTTTCCGCCTGGTTTTTCGGGCTGCTCGTCGTGGCGGTCGTATTTTACGGCGTGTGGTCGCTGGGCAGTATGCGTTGGGCGATGGCGGCGTTCCTGCTGGCCAATATCGGTCTGTTCGCCCTTTGGCACGGCGGCAACGGTACGCGTTATGTCACGCCTCTGATTCCGTATCTGTTCGTTTTCTTTTTTGTAGGCGTATGGGCGGGCATCCGTCTGATCCGGCAAAGACGGTGGCGCGCCGATTTCAAGTCCGACAGTCTGGCGGGTTTGCTTCCGCTTTTGTTGGTCTTGCCGATGATCAAGCCTGTTCAGGAACGGCATGCGGTTGTCAAACAGCCGTATCCGGCGGCTTACGCGCATTATTTTCATTTGGCGCAGATGGTGCAGAACAGTGTGGAGAAAGGGACGGTGGTCTGTTGCCGGAAGCCGGAGTTTTTCGTGCATTTTGCGCCGGACATCGTGGCCGTCAATTATGCTTACGATTTGGATCCGGCCGCGGTGGTGCGCGATTTGATCGATAAAAAGGTGGATTACGTGGTGTTGGAGCAGTTGGGTTACGGCTCCACCGTGCGCTATCTCTATCCGGCCGTCCGCGCTTATCCGGAATGGTTCCCGGTCGTCTATGCGTCGCCCTCGCCCGAAACCTACCTGTTACGTTTCGAGCGCGCGGCGGCGCGACAAAAATTGATGGCGCCGGATGTGGAATAAAGTCGCGGATCTGTTGAAACGCCGCGACGGCGCGTTGTTGGGACAGCTGTTGCGTTACGTGATTTCGGGCGGACTGGCGTTTTGCGTCGATTTCGGCCTGATGGTCGTCTTGCGCGAATGGGCCGGTGTTCCGGAAGCCGTTGCGGCGGCGGCCGGCAATTTCGTCGGATTGATCATCACGTATGTTCTGAGCGTCGTTTGGATTTTCGACCGCCGCCGGTTCGTCAACCCTTATGTGGAATTCGGACTGTTTTTTTTAATCGGTTTGAGCGGTACCGCGCTGACCTATGTTCTGATGCGGCTTTTTTCCGGATGTTGGGGCATTTACTATATGGTGGCGAAACTCCTGACCGTGGCCATCGTCACGTTATGGAATTTCGCCGCCAAGAAACGGTTGCTGTTCAGCCGTTCCGATCGGGCGTAGGCCTATTCCGTTTGCCCGCCTCCGACTAAATTCCGAATCCGCGTAAATCCTTGCCTCCGCTTAAATCCCGGCGTATTCTTTGGCGGCGTCGAAGCAGGGGCATTGTTTGATGAATTCGTGTTCCGAAATCACGCCGTCCCCGTTGAGGTCGGGGGAGAAGTCGCGGTGTCCTCTGATGCTTGCGTTCGGGTATTTGCTTTTGAGCCGTTCCACTAAGAAATAGAGGGCGGCTTTCTGCTGTTCGGTGCGGTTGTCTATGGGTTGTCCGTTGTGGTCCAGTCCGCCGGCGTAAGCCACGTGCAGCGTTGTTTTGTTGTAGCCTTTTACGCCGTTGGCGATTCTGTCCTCCTCGCAGAGTTGTTCGATCCTGCCGTTCGGCAGAACGATATAATGGTAACCTGGTGCGTTCCATCCGATTTTTTTCCAATGTGTTCTGAGTTTTTCGACGGTGGTCGTCTTTTGCGGTGTCGCCGTCAGTGCACGATATTGAATATTTCTATAAGTATATGAATTTAAACTTTTTTTGCAAAAATCAATGTAGCGTTATTTCCTTATCAAAAAAATAGTGTCGTGGCACGACACTATTTTTGCGGGGCAACCGTTGC
>CAJUFX010000010.1:33818-94199 GCA_910586395.1 uncultured Bacteroidales bacterium | reverse complement strand
ATGCTCTCTCCCCAAGAGAAATGGAGTTAATAGACAATATCAACACGACTTTAAAAGGCGATTTGGTCGCTGAGTTGCGCAAAGGCGGCAAGGTCGCCATTGCCGCTTCGTATTTCTCCATTTATGCTTTCGAAGAACTGAAAGCGCAATTGAAAGACATTGACGAACTGCGTTTCATCTTCACCTCCCCTACTTTCGTTACCGAGAAAGCCGACAAGCAAAAGCGGGAATTCTATATTCCCCGCTTGCACCGGGAACGCAACTTGTATGGTTCCGAGTTCGAGATCAAACTCCGCAACGAGCTTTCACAAAAGGCCATCGCCAAAGAATGCGCCGATTGGATCCGCCAAAAAGCCTGTTTCAAATCGAACCGGACAGGCGAAAACATGACGGGCTTTGCCGTGGTGGACGACAAGGCCTACATGCCTATCACCGGATTCACCACCGTGGAATTGGGTTGTGAACGGGGCGACAACGCCTATACGATGATCAACAAATTCCAAGCCCCCTATTCCGAACAATACCTGACGTTATTTGACCAAATATGGAACGACAGCGCCAAGATGCAGGTGGTAACGGACAAAGTGCTGGACAATATCACCAACGCCTACAAAGAGAACGCACCCGATTTTCTCTATTTTGTCGCACTCTACCATATATTCCATGAGTTTTTGGACGACCTTTCCGAAGACAACCTGCCCAACGAGGCGACAGGCTTCAAGGATAGCCAGATATGGAACAAACTCTACAACTTCCAAAAGGATGCCTGCTTGGCAATCATCAATAAACTGGAGAAATACAACGGCTGCATCCTGGCCGACAGCGTGGGATTGGGCAAGACATTCACGGCCCTTTCGGTCATCAAGTATTACGAGAATCGCAACAAGACGGTGCTGGTGCTTTGCCCCAAAAAACTCAACGACAACTGGATTACCTGCAAGAGCAATTACCTAAACAATCCCGTAGTCCAAGACCGCCTGCGCTACGACGTGTTCTTTCACAGCGACCTTTCACGCAAGGAGGGTAAGACCAACGGACAAGAACTCGCCAACATCAATTGGGGCAACTACGACCTGGTGGTGATAGACGAAAGCCACAACTTCCGCAACGGCGGCAAGATGACCAGCGACGAAAACGAAGATAATCCGCGCGAGAACCGCTACCTGCAGCTGATGAACCGGATTATCCGCACCGGGGTCAAGACCAAAGTGCTGATGCTTTCCGCCACACCGGTCAACAACCGCTTCAACGATTTGAAGAACCAAATCCAACTGGCCTACGAGGGCGACAGCAAGCGGATGGACGCCCTGCTCAACACTTCGTCCAATATTGACGATATTTTCCGGCAGGCCCAATTAGCCTATAACGTGTGGGCCAAACTTCCCGTGGAGGAACGCACCACCAAAGAGTTGCTTGGCCGGCTGAGTTTTGATTTCTTCGAGGTACTCGACAGTGTGACCATCGCCCGGAGCCGCAAACATATCGAACAATATTACGACACGACAGACCTTGGGAAGTTCCCCACACGATTGGCCCCCATCTCCCGACGCCCCGACCTGACCGACCTTGATACCGTCATCAATTACAACGAAATCTATGAGGCGGTCAACAAACTGAACCTGGCCATCTATACGCCTTCCGATTTCCTTTTGGCCAGCAGCCGGGAAAAATACATGGATATAAGCCGCGAGGAGGGTTATTCGGGGCTCACCATGAGCGGACGGGAAAAAGGCATCCGCAGTTTGATGAGCATCAACCTGCTCAAGCGTCTGGAAAGTTCGGTCAACTCGTTCCGTCTCACCTTGCAGCGCATCCGTACGCTGATTGTTTCCACACTCGACAAACTAAAACTCGTGGAAAAAGGCGCAACGTTCACGCTCGAAATGGAAGACATTTCAAAGAACTTAGACGCGGAGGACACAGAGACCGATTTGTTTATCGGAAGCAAGAAAACCAAAATCGCCCTGCAAGACCTCGATTACATAGCCTGGCGCAGGTTTTTGGAAGCGGATTTGGAAAATCTGAACCGGCTACTTCTGATGCTGGACGACATCACGCCCGAACACGACAGCAAACTGCAACAACTCATAGCCGACCTCCGCCACAAGTTTGCCAACCCCATCAACCGAGGCGTGAAGGAGGAAGACGCTGGCAACAAGAAGGTGATTGTCTTCACGGCCTTTTCCG
This sequence comes from uncultured Bacteroidales bacterium, assembly GCA_910586395.1. GTDB lineage: Bacteria > Bacteroidota > Bacteroidia > Bacteroidales > P3 > CAMXAS01. The sequence goes on along the minus strand of CAJUFX010000010.1, from coordinate 92,012 downwards.
ATACCGCCGAATACCTGTACAATTGTCTGGCGCAGCCCATCAAGGAACGGCACGGACTGAACACGGCCCTTGTCACGGGAGATATAGAGGCCCGCAGCACCCTGCGGCTACCTCAACGCGAGAAGTTGGATTTCAACAAGGTACTGACCCTATTCTCTCCGGTTTCCAAAGAGAAAGCCACCATCTATCCACATATCAACGAGGAGATAGACGTATTGATTGCCACCGACTGCATCAGCGAGGGGCAGAACCTACAGGATTGCGACTACCTCATCAACTACGACATACACTGGAACCCCGTGCGCATCATCCAGCGTTTCGGGCGTATTGACCGCATAGGCAGCCGCAACGAGTTTATCCAATTGGTGAACTATTGGCCCAACGTAACGCTTGACGAATATATCGACCTCAAAGGGCGCGTGGAAGCGCGTATGAAAGTGTCGGTCTTGACCTCGACGGGCGACGACAACCCCATTTCTCCCGAAGAGAAAGGCGACCTTGAATACCGCCGCGAGCAACTGAAACGCCTGCAGAGCGAAGTGGTGGATATAGAGGAGATGAACACCGGCATCAGCATCATGGACTTGGGGCTTAACGAATTCCGTCTTGACCTGCTGGCCTATATGCAGGAGCATGCCGACATAGAGCATACGCCTTTCGGGCTGCACGCCGTGGTGCCGGCCCGGGAGGATTCCCCGGCCGGCGTGGTCTTTGTGCTGAAGAACCGCGACAACAGCGTGAACATCGACCACAAGAACCGCCTGCATCCATTCTATATGGTGTATATCTCGGAAGAGAAAGAGGTGATTGTGAACCATCTTTCGCCCAAAGAACTGCTCGACCGCATACGCTTTCTGTGTAAAGGACAGACGAGCCCCGACCTGGATGTTTGCCGGGCATTCAACCGCCTTACCCGAGACGGGAAAGACATGCGGCCATATTCCGAATTATTGGGCGCGGCCATTGCCTCGATCATCAACGTAAAGGAAGAAAGCGACATAGACAGTTTCCTCAACGGCGTACAGGCTTCGCTCTTTACCGAAGAGATACAGGGGCTGGATGATTTTGAACTGATTTGTTCTTTGGTAATCAAGTAAAATTTACGATAAAATGCATTTGATAGATCTATTAGCAACTGAATCCTTAAGAAAACTCGATGAGGAAACAGCGAACACTATTCTTGCAATTAGTTTGCCGCCATTTTTCCATGGCACTGATGCAAGAATTGTTGACATGTCTATTTCTGAACGACATATTTTTCATACTGAATGTAAAAACGTATGTTCTTTTTTATGGAAATTCTATTCTACAATATACGATTGCGATGCATTTGTATCCAAGTACTTTTCTGAAAATAATAAACAGTTTGGCGAGCAACTGCTCTTAAAACTTTCTGATTGGAATTGTGCTATAAACAATAGTACAATGCATAGATACGAGTCCAAAGGAATATACTTGACCACTGTGCCTAGAAAAGCACAAAATTATGCTTACAGAGCAAGATATTTTGGCGAATTAGGTTCTATTGCCTATTATATGATAAAAGGTCTTGATTTCTTTAGTTCTTTGAATTTAGATTTTTCTGAATCGATTAAAAAAAATATGTCAAAAATTACAGAATTTGGAGAGGATAAAGCAAAACCCGTGATTTATTTGGTTGATAATATCTGTCCGAAATTCCTTTACAACGCATTCTGTACACCTCGAAAAAAAGTTGATTTAGAATCTATTAAATATATACAGGACGTATATTACGAGGATGAGATAATTCTAGCTAAAGAAAAAGCTATATACTTAAAAGAATCTAGATTTTAATATGTTGAATCTACCACAATCAACCGAAATAAAGAAGCAGTTGCCCAAGAAGGTGCTTTATGCGAAGTTCGATTGGAAACCCGCACAACGCGAGCGTTTCGATGCCGATATAGCCCGTATGGACATCGTGGCGGTGGTTTCACCGGCCACGCTGCCGGCACTGGCCGAGGGGACGGAGGTCAAGGAATGCTATGTGCTGGCCGTGCAGTTGAAACGCAAGGCGTACGACAGCAAGAACCTGCTTCTGCTTACCAAACTCATCCCGCAAAATATGGTGCTGGCCCTGCAATATGGAACACAGACTCAATTTGCGGTCTATCATACCCGGTTGATAACATCTGCCTGGCAACCGGCAGAGAGTGCCATACTGCCAGTGTCAGGCCTGAATCTCGATGCCGTTTGGGAGAATATGATAAAGCATATCGGACAGATTGAGGTGAAGTGCGGCAATACTCTTGCCGAGCAGATTTCCGCCGATGACCAACGGGCGCAATTACTAGCCCAAATCGCCACCCTTGAAAAGAAGATGGCGAACGAGAAGCAACCGCGACGGAAACGGGAATATTTTGAGAAGATTAAAAAACTAAAAAATCAAATAACCAATGGAAGAATATAAATACGTTAAACGCAACATAAAATTTGAGGGACGAGAGCCATCAAGTAGTTATAAGTGTACATACAACGACAAAAATACATTTAACATACTACAAATAACGTGCTTATATGGTTCGGAATGTCGCATTTACGAAGTTGAATCCAAGTACCTTACAGAATCCAAGTCTATTCATTTTAAAGCCGAGCGTAATGGAGATTCTTTCAGTATAGAATGGATTCCCCAAACAGTGGCACCTCATATTAAACAAATCAAGTAATGGATAAGCTGAAAATGCAAAGCCAAGACGTGATTGGCGCGAACATACAGAAGATAGCCGCTTTGTTTCCGAATTGCGTAACGGAGCGGTTGGGCAAGGACGGCAAGCCGGAACTGGCTATCGATTTCGAGAAGTTGCAAGCGGAACTATCGAATGATATTATAACCGAGGGTGAGGAGCGTTATCAGTTCACTTGGCCGGACAAGCGGGCGGCGGTGCGTTTGGCCAATACACCTACGACGATGACGCTTCGCCCCTGCCGGGAAGAGAGCGTAGATTTCGACAAGACACAGAACCTTTATATCGAGGGCGATAACTTGGATGTGCTGAAAGTATTGCGTGAAACCTATCTCGGCAAGGTGAAGATGATTTATATCGACCCGCCTTACAATACTGGGAATGACTTTGTGTATAACGATGATTTTGCATTAAGTAAAGGGGAGTTTGAGGGAACAAGTGGTTTGTTTGACGGAGATGGCAATCAAACCATTGACCCGATGCAACGCAATACGGAAAGCAACGGTCGTTTTCATACGGATTGGCTCAACATGATTTATCCACGGTTGAAGGTGGCGAGGGATTTATTGACTGACGACGGAGTGATTTTTATCTCGATTGATGATAATGAGGTCGGAAATTTAAAAAAAATAATAGATGAAGTTTTCGGCATCACAAATAGAATTGGAACTATTTTATGGAAAAAGAAAACCAATGGAAATAACATGGGGTACATCCCTCCTGTTCATGATTATATTTTAGCTTATGCTAAAAATGCATCTAATGTTCATGATTTGGGATATCCTATTTCACAAGACCATTTTAATAAAAATTATTCTAATCCAGATAATGATCCACGTGGTCCTTGGACCACAATGGATTTATCTGCCAATCATGTAGGGCCATATTTTGCTATAACTAATCCTAATACTGGTGAAATCTTTTATCCATCAGAAGGACGATATTGGGTTTTCAATGAAACCGAAGTTATAAAACGGATTGCAGATGGAAGGATAATATTTGGGAAAACAGGGAATAGCCGTCCCGTACAACGAGTTTTTGCAAAGGACCGGATAGAGGGGCGTTTACGCGCAGAATCTTGGTGGGATAAACATGGCTTGAACGAAGATGCAACCACCGAAATTAGAGAGTTATTTGGTGTGGGAAAACTCTTCACCCACCCAAAACCATCAAGCCTTCTTTGTCATTTACTAAACATTTCCACTTTTAAAGAAGATTTAATCCTCGACTTCTTCTCCGGCTCCGCCACCACCGCCCATGCCGTTATGAAACTCAATGCCGAGGACGGAGGCAACCGTAAATTCATCATGGTGCAGTTGCCGGAACTGACCGATGAAAAGAGCGAAGCCTACAAAGCGGGTTACAAGAACATCTGCGAAATAGGCAAAGAGCGTATCCGCCGTGCCGGCAAGAAAATCAAGGAAGAATCCGGATTGTCGGCTCAAAACCTTGACACCGGCTTCCGGGTCCTCAAACTCGACAGCTCGAATATGGAAGAGGTCTATTACACCCCGCAGGAATTCAGCCAAAAATCGCTTTTCAACGAGAATGTAAAGCCCGACCGTACAAGCGAAGACCTGGTGTTTCAAGTGATGCTTGACCTCGGTATAGAACTGTCTGCCAAAATTGAGACCAAACAAATGGCAGGAAAGACCGTTCATTTTGTGGATGACAATTATCTCATAGCCTGCTTCGACCGCGAGGTAAACGAAACGACCATTACCGAGATAGCCAAGCTTTATCCTGTCTATTTTGTAATGCGCGACGCCTCGGCCGCCAACGACAATGTGATAGACAACTTCGAACAGATATTCAAGCATTATTCGCCCGAGACCTCCTGCAGGATTATCTAAGGAAGATTGTAAAATTATGAAGTTCAAGTTCAAAATTCAGCAATATCAGACCGATGCCGTGGAGAATACGGTGGCGGTATTCGCAGGACAGCCCTCGCACGGAATGAGCGTCTATCGCATCGACCCCGGCAAACAAGATAAAAAAATCTTTGACGAGGAAGATTATACCGGCTACCGCAATCATCCGATAGAAATGGATGGAAAGACCTTGCTCCGGAATATCAACGCCATTCAGAACCTCTACGACATAACGCCTTCCGCCACGCTGGCCAAGAGCGTGGGTGCCGTGAACTTAGACATAGAGATGGAAACCGGTACGGGAAAGACCTACGTCTATATCAAGACGATGTTTGAACTGAACAAGCAATACGGCTGGAGCAAGTTCATCGTGGTGGTGCCGAGCATTGCCATCCGCGAGGGGGTTGCCAAGAGTTTCCGGATGCTCGAAGAGCACTTCATGGAGTATTACGGCAAGAAAGCCCGCTGGTTTGTCTATGACAGCGGCAACCTGCAACAGTTGGACAGTTTTTCTTCCAACGCCGGACTGAGCGTGATGATTATCAACACCCAGGCCTTTTCCGCTTCGATGAAGGAGGCAGGCCGCAGCAAGGAGAGCCGCATCATCTACTCCAAGCGCGACGAGTTCGCAAGCCGCCGCCCCATTGACGTGATAGCGGCCAACCACCCCATCATCATAATGGATGAGCCGCAAAAGATGGAGGGTGACGCCACGCAAGCCGGTATCAAACGGTTCAACCCGCTGTTCGTGCTCAACTATTCAGCCACACACAAGACCAAACACGACACTATCTACGCCCTCGACGCCTTGGATGCCTACCGTCAGAAATTAGTGAAGCGCATCCATGTAAAAGGCTTCGAACTGAAGAACCTGCGGGGCACCGAAAGCTATCTTTATTTGGACGGCATCGTGCTGTCGCCCAAACAGCCGCCCATGGCCCGTATCGAGATCGAGACCAAGACGGCCTCGGGAAACATCGTGCGCAAGACAAAGACCTTCGGCGTAGGCGACAACCTGCGCGAAACCTCCGGCCTGGCCGAATACGAAGGCTTTACGGTATCGGATATCAACGTAAACGGCTATGTAACCTTCTTGAACGGCACCACCATACGCCGTGGCGAGGTAATAGGCGACACCAACGAGCTGAACATGCAGCGCGTGCAGATAAGGGAAACCATCAAATCGCATTTCGAGAAAGAACGCCAGCTTTTCAAACGGGGCATCAAATGCCTGTCGCTCTTCTTTATCGACGAGGTGGCGAAATATAAAAGCTACGACGAGGAGGGGCACGAGGTAAAAGGCATCTTCCAACAGATATTTGAAGAGGAGTATGCACGCTTGGTCGGCGAGGAGCTTAATCTATTCGATGAAACCTATAACGAATACCTGCGCCGCTTTACGCCTCAGGAAATCCATAACGGCTATTTCTCGATAGACAAAAAGACCAACCGGATTATCGACGGCAAAGTGGAGAAGAAAACCGGATTGTCGGACGACATTTCGGCCTACGACCTAATATTGAAAAACAAGGAACGTCTGTTGAGCTTTGAGGAGCCGACCCGCTTCATCTTCTCTCACTCGGCACTGCGCGAAGGCTGGGATAACCCGAATGTGTTTCAGATATGCACGTTGCGCCACGCCAACTCCACTACGGCCAAACGCCAGGAAGTGGGACGCGGCCTGCGTATCTGTGTGGATAAGCACGGCACGCGCATGGATGCAGAACTATTGGGCGACGAGGTGCATGAGGTGAACAAACTGACGGTGATTGCCAACGAAAGCTATGCCGACTTTACCTCGGCCTTGCAACGCGAGACGCGCGATGTATTGCGCGAGCGTGCAACCCAGGCGACCGTTGCCTATTTCACCGGCCGACACATCAAAATCGGCGAGGAAATCCATACCGTCAGCGAAGCGGAAGCCAGCCGCATCATCATTTATTTGGAAGACAACGGCTATATTGACGACCAAAAGCATATCACACCCAAATACCGGGAAGCCGTGACGAACGGAACGGTGGTGCCCTTGCCGGAGAAACTGCAACCCATTGCCGAGGGCGTAACACGGCTTATCAATTCCATCTTCGACCCGAAGGCGTTGGAGGACATAGCGGTGGAAGAAAAGACCTCCACACCTGAAAACAAGTTGAACCAGAATTTCGACAAAGCCGAGTTCCAGGCCTTATGGCACGAAATCAACCATCAATATGTCTATACGGTTAGTTATGACAGCCAGGAGTTGATAGAAAAGGCTATCCAGCATCTTAACGCGGAATTGGAGGTGAAGCAACTCCGCTACATCATGGTGGAGGGCGTACAAAACCTAAAACAGGTGACAGAGTTTGGGGATACCCGTTCCCAATCGCATCTGCTGACCGATGTATGTACCTCGACGGTCCGTTACGACTTAGTGGGCGATATCGCCAAAGGCGCGAACCTTACGCGCCGCACGGTGGTCAGGATTTTGCAAGGACTTAGGGAAAACAAACTGTATCTGTTCAAAAACAATCCAGAAGAGTTTATCCGCAAGGTGGTCTGCATCATCAAGGAGCAGAAAGCCACGATGATTGTAGAGGCCATCCACTACAACCGAACCGAGGGCCAGTACGACAGCGATATCTTTACCGTAAAGGGCAAAATTGACTTTGACCGGGCTTACGAAGCCAAGAAACATATCACCGATTACGTGTTCAGCGACAGCAAAGGCGAACGGCAATTTGCCCACGACCTGGACGAAGCGAACGAAGTGGTGGTGTATGCCAAACTGCCCCGAACGTTCCAAATCCCGACACCCGTAGGCAATTATGCCCCCGACTGGGCGATTGCCATGAAAAAGGACGGCGTCAAACACATCTTCTTCATCGCCGAAACCAAAGGCTCCCTGTCGTCAATGGATTTGACCGCCATAGAAAAAGCCAAAATCAGCTGCGCGGAGAAACTGTTCAACTCCATCTCCACATCCAACGTGAAGTACCACAAGGTAACTTCGTATCAGGATTTGATAGACGCGATGGGGGTGGTGGGGTATGAGTAAGCGTGGGACTTTGCGGGGAGGAAAGTTCCGTGATAGCTCACCACCACTATCGCAAACTCCACAATTACATACGAAGTGATGACGAATTATGCGGATTTTAGGAATGTGATAACGACATAATTAGTTGTGTATATCGAAAATCTCACAAATTTTCTTATTGTGACACACATCTGACTTTTGCAACTAAATTCATAAAATTATTTCTTACATCCTGTTCTGTCATCTGCATATACGCGAGCACACTCTTAATATCAACCCTTTTGTTGTATGGTGCATCAGTTTCTGTAAGAATCCTATTTTTAGGGATTTTCTTAATTATGCTTTGTCCATTACTTGAACCCATCATAGCCTCGTTAATAGAGAAATAATAACCTTTTGACAAAATATCTGGTATCAAATCTGTTGGGCCAATATACCAATGAAATATTACATTCTCTATTTCAAATTCACAAAGTAGATTTAATACTTCCCTCTCTGCTTTTCTTGAGTGAACACTAATTATTTTTTTCGTTCCCTTTAATGATCTCAACAATTCACGAAAGACATCAACCTGTATTTTTTTCTGCAATTTACCTTCTTTTGAAAAATCCAATCCTATTTCACCGATATATGAAGTTTGAGTAATATAATTTTTAAATTGAGTAATCTCTCTTCTATTCTCCGTTGCCAATAGTGGATGCAACCCTAATGCCAATCGTATATGCTTATAAGTTTTAACATGAGGAATCCCCATGCTGAAATGACTAGGCAGATTCGTCATTCCTATCACGATGTCTCCTGCTTGTTCCCTCTGTCGAATAAAAGACTCAGGATTTGGCATCATGTCAAAGTGGCAATGAGTATCGATAATCATAATCCTGCTCTCTGCTTGATATCTGCATCTGCGTGAACACGAAGCCAATCCTTTACTTGCGCATACGAATGAAGGACAAAGCCTGAATAGACACTAATTTTTTCCTTGCTTGTAATACCATTGGCTATCAATTCTGTTTCAACCTCTTTTCTTGTGCAACGATTTTTCAAGAAATAGAGTAATGACTTGAAGTCGCGGTTCTTCTTAATATCCGAACGATCAATCTGAATCTCAGCAGGAGCAAACACATCCAAACCATATTGCTCATTATTTAACTCTTCAACACCAGATAGAGCCACCCTTCTATACAAGCATGGCAAACACACCCCACAATGTAGCACATTCCTTCTAACCCAAATTCGTTTATGTGAACGTTTGGCACAGGAGCATGAATCACTACATAATATCGCCAATGCTCGCTTACGTTCTTCATTAAGGCAACAATCATCCACCATATCTTTTTTTGATTTCAATTGGTAGGGATTGTCTAATCGGTTCTGAATGCCAATAACATTCAAAGCAGACTGCAATCTACTTAAAAACACCGGATGCGTTGTTCTAGTACTACATGCGCTCCTTCTTCCCTTATCTAAAGGAATATTCAACGAAATTGTTCCGTTCTCTGGAATAGTCAGTGGCATGTTTTGTGAAATAGCATTCGCACAATATACGCCTGCTGCAAAGAACAAAATTGAACGTGCACGGAACGTAGACTCTGTTTGCAACGTATTTCCACGCCTAAGTTTAAGTCCGGCACTAATGAAAGCTCGGTCATATTGGCCTTCAAACAATCTGGAAATTGCACATTTTCCTAAAATCCTCGTCTGATCTTTTCCTTCTTTACCAAGTTCTGCATGTGAGATAAGCAAAACTTTCTTGCCGGCAGGCAACTGTGAACAGCTATCTATAAACCCAATTAAAGAGTCTAGTCCTCCAGAGAACAACGACACCTTGGCATAGTTCTGAAGATTCTCAAATTGGAGGCGAAGAGGCGCATAATTATAAGGAGCAGCTTGTACAAACTCAAATTCCCACACATCGCCAGTCAAGAAATTTACAGCCCTACAAAAATCTTCTAATCCTCTTGACATCTCAGTAACATTCACCACGGGCACACGTAGGTGGATATTTCGTTTCCATCCCTCTTCCGAATACTTTGCTCGGCTTACAGCTCTATCTGTATTATAAACTGCCATAGCAAACACTAGAAAGTCAAATGCCACAGATGATGTATCACGAGCAAAACACCAGAGATCATCAAAATTAAACTTTAGTTCCACATTCTGTTGCTGCCCGACTTCGTCTGTAAACGAGAGGGTATATTGCCCGAACTTTGCTGGGGCCGCACTCTGTTGATAATTGATGCTTACTTCTACTATTGCCATATATCAAGAATTCTTGCGGTTAATGTATCAATATAAGCTTTACCCTCCAGCGAGAATACATTTATGTGGCGCATCTCATCCTCTAAACGGTTGTCTATCTCCGAACGCAACCACTGTTTAATCTCGCTGCATACAGTTTCAGGGTTGGCATTCTTATCGAAAATATGACTCTGGAAAAGTTCTCCCATATATTCCATAATATACTCAACCTCGTAATCTAGTATCCAGCCATCAATTGTATCTGCGTCTGCCTGTTGCAACAGAGTCTCTATATCCGCTAAACTATCGCATTGTTCAAATATAATGGAGAGCAGTTTTTCTTGGGCTTCCACAGCGGCTTCATCATCATGTAACGCATCGGCATTTACAGAGGTAAGACCACACAAGGCTTTTATCAGCTCTTTTGAATCCTGGGGCCGATCTTCCTGTGGAAGTCCTAGTCCGTCAATTGCTCCTCCTATGCCTATAGACTTGACTGCAGATATGAATTGAATGACATTGCCCAAGGCATGGGAACCAGCCCGTCCGAATGTACCTCTTCCTCCACCATTACCTCTACCCCTATACAAGGTATCGCCAACAGCAGTTCTAAAAGCAGTCATCAACTTAGATTGCTTTTGTGAGTTTCCATGATCCTTGATAACACTAGTCATAGCTTTCTTAGCAGCAGACCACTGAGGTGTCGTCTTTAATGAATGTAATTGTGATGTTCCCATTATTTCAACGCATTTATCAAGCTTGTACTTTTTTCCATATCTTCAACATATTTCTTGCAGTCAGCCTTTCCTTGCATTTTTTTCAGGAATTTGGCGTATGTAGCTGGTAGCTTTGCCGTTTCAATGCCATCAAACATAATTTTGAGGAGTGAGAGTGAAGATACAAGTTCATTGTTCTCATCTGCATCCAGAAAACGTATTACTGTTCCTGAACCGATATTCTCGGCGAGTTCTTGATGTAACAGCAAAACCAGCATGTCCTTCTCTTCTCTTGTAAATTCTTTTACCTCTTTTGCCAAAGCCCTTTTCATAGCTCTTACGGTCTGGTTCTTCTTCAGACGAATATATGCAGTCCTCACTACGTTCGACACTTTGTTCTCCATTGGCGTTTCTATCTTCAGAGCCTCGCGTGAAATCCAAAAATAATCCTGTAAATTAACTTTGGCAAGTGATGGCTTTGAAGCCAACCACAACACGGCTTCAGGTTTATTCCAAAGTGTAGTCCAACTCCCACTGGTTAACCTCCCTGCCTTAGATTGTTTCTCCACTTCCTCCATGTCACTCACTAATCCATTATTTCTTTGACGACAATACAGGTCATCAATATTTTCTCTAAGCACGCTGTTGTATTCCAACACCATCATTTTTACCAGTATTTCTGGTTTAATATTCTCAAATCCTGCCACTTTAGCCATTCTCATACGCATATCAAATGTGTTCAAGAACCGCTTAAGTTGGCGTGGATTACCGTTTAAGAATTTTGTCATGATTGGTAAAATAGGTAACAGTTCCTCCACTTTCCCAAATTCAAGTTTATTGTTGTCACGACGTATGCACTTTATATCATATTTCGTGTGTTTGTCTTTCTTCCTGAATTCAAGAAACTTTTGGTGTATTGTTTTGAATTGTTCATCATCTATTTTACTACACAGTAGCAAAGTGATATAGGTTTCCTGCTCTGAATAAGACAAGCGCGGTATTCTATATGGTAACTGTATTAGTTTTTCCATATAGTCAGAATATGGACTTGATATCGTATTCTTTTCTATCTTGTGCTTGTAGCGTTCTTCTATGGCATGCTCAATGATTCTTTCGTCTGCTCCTATCACAAAGGCTGTTCGCTTTACGTTCACAAACAACTTTACTGCTTCCAAACACTGAATAATCCTTGTCGATTCGCATCTGTCAAGGTCATCTATATATACAATAATGGATCGATAGCCAGCACCATCAACAATCTTCTCAAAATTTTCTCTGAAACGCTCAACAAATTTCGCGGTATTACCTTTACTTACATCGTCTATTAACAACTTCGCATCATCTTCTATTAGCTCCTTTTTCCATTCCTCCTTTGTGGGTAGTAGCTTGAGAATTTCTTCTGGAACCATCTGCTGACCAATCTTTTTCAAAAAGAACATACCAAGCTTCAGGTACTTGATTTTCTTCAAGAAGTCCATTCCATTTTTGATGATATTTTGCTTCTCTCTCAAATCCTTTTCTATTGCTGATAGAACAGTTTCTATCAATGTTAGCTTGGTGTCTTCATAATTTTCAAACTGCCAACTATTAAACTGTATCTGAACCACCATTTCCTTTTTATGGACATCTTCCTTCATCCATTGCTCAATTTCCTCTTTCATGAGGAGCATCAAACTACTTTTACCAGACCCCCAATCGCCAAATATTCCAATAGAAATAGGGAGCATAGTCGGATCAAGTACCACCTCTTTAAGCAAGTCCGCATGAACTTGATAACCTAATAAATCTTCTTTTGTCTCGTTATCTGACCACATATCAAAAATAATTTTATAATCCCAAGATCAGAGTCAATAAAATAACGTTTATAGCGTCTCCAATGCCTTCATCAACCTCCCCAACTCCGAGTATGTATAATCCCTGCCATTCTCTTGTTTCTCCTCCAATGAATGGTCGGCGTTGGCCACAGCCTGCTTAAGGCTTCCGCTATTCCGTTCAAAATAAGCATGCAGGCCTTTGCTTTTTCTGAAGAAATCTATCGTCTTCTGATAGTCCGCACTTTGGTTCAAATCTTTCAGCAACGATGCTTGATCCGCGTATGGACGTGAGGTATATCGGAAATAGTAGAGGAAAAACAGTTCCGTGCAACGGTGGGTCTCAAAGAACTCGACCTCGCAGTATATGCCTTGCTTCGGCCTGTTGACCGGCTGGACGTATTTAGCCTTTAATTTTTGATATTGAGAACGTTCTGGTTCTACATCCTTCGTATCCATATCGATAATGCAGAAGATATGATTGTAGCCCTTGGTCACGCCATCCGCAATCTTGACCTCAAGTTCCTTAAGGCTGGTATGCTTGGGATTATCAGGTTTGATGGTCAAATTTTTGAACACATCGCACAAGGACTTGAAGTAGAAAAATTCCGTAGGACCCTCCCCCAAGATAAGGGCTGTTTGACGCAACTTTCCCATATCAATCCTCCAAATCTATAAAGATACTGCCTAATTCGGGCTTGGCGCCTAAACGGCCAATGCGATAGGAATTAAACAAAGACAGATTCTTGTGCAGCCCATAAGAGTCGCCACGGGCATATTCAGACGAAGCGGTCTCCGGGTTCTTCTCCACAAACCACACCAGCCCCCTATTTTCGTTGATCAGGTCCTGCCAAAGAAGCGTAGTTTCCTGACTGGTGATAATCAACTGCGATTTTTCGGAGTTAAAGAGAAAGACGCTGAGATAGTAATACAACAAGTCGGCGTGTAAATCCTCCCCTAATTCATCCAGATAATACACATGAGGATCGGTGATCATATCGTACAAGGCCCTTAAAATACGGATATATTTCAGCGTGCCTTTCGACTGCCATGCGAGAGAAATATCAAAATCTCCATTTATAGAGTGATTGGTAAATGCCACTGATTCGAAAGTGGGTTTAAGCAAGGTCTCTTTCATCTCCTCCGGAAGATTTTCCTTTTGGATACGTTCCCGGAGCGCATCAGACACAAAGCGATCTTCTATAACAGGCCTATACGCCAAGATGTTCAAATCGGCCTTTTGCAACATTATGTTATAGAACTTACGCTTTTTCGCATCACCATAAGCCTTCTTCAGTATTTCGACAATCCCTTTTTCGCCATCACCATCTACCTCGTGATACTTTTCCATAATCCAGCCATGAAGCCTATTGAACGGGGCGATATCTTCTGTCAAAGCCGTTTTTCTACAAACGGACAAAACACTGTGATTGTTCAGGGTATTTTCGCGAATACTGTCTTGTGTTTTAGCAAGCAGTTTAAGACTGGACCCGAACTTGATTTCCGCCTGCACATTATCTCCGATGAACCTACGTTCATAAAACAAGGACTTGGATTTGTTGGGATAGTAATCCAAACGCTCGTTCAGAATATATCTATCATTGAACGCTACATCATAGTCGTATCTAATGTCATCCGCATAAAAGGATACATGCATTTGGGTGGATTCATCCTTGGTGAGGGCGAAAGGAATGCAACCTCTTATCTTTTGCGCCGCATCAGATTTTGGCAGTACCAACAAACGGAAAACCTCATTCAACGCCATCAACATATTGGACTTCCCGGAAGCGTTAGGACCATACAGAATCCCTAACTTATACAAAAAGACCCCTTCGGAAACTTCCGTCACCAGTTCCGAAGCAGGCCCTTTAGCCAAGAAACTCAGTTCTTGCTTATCGCGGATGGAAAGATAATTCTTTACCCAGAATTCCCGTATCATAGGAATACAATTTATGTCGTTATTGTAATTTTCCTACAAAAATACGAAATATTTTCTACTCCACAAATAAAATCCACTCAGATTTCGTAAAAATACTACATTATTAAGGATAAAACCTCACATTCCACCTCACGTTTGCCTTCTTGTTGAACTATCCGGATTTTCTGGATAGTTCGTTTCTCCTGCAATTCAGATGTTTGATAAAGATGTTAGTTCAAATGTCAGGCGTGTCGGGGAGGTTGGGCGGCAGGGCGGCGACACCAACCCCGCCGACAACCGTTTAGCGTTCAAACGTCAGCCGTTCGCCGCGGGGGAAGTCTTCGCCCTCGTCGCCGGCAAAATGGCCGCGGTCGTAAACCTTGTGGCCGTTGACGAAGGTGTAGCGGACGCGGGTTGTGAACAGCTGGTCCGCAAGCGGACTCCAGCCGCATTTGTAGTGTACCGGCTCGGTATGCGGCGCTTCGTCGGACTGGACGACGACGAGGTCGGCATGATAGCCCGGGCGCAGGAAGCCGCGATCCTCCACGGCGAACAGCCGGGCCGGCCGGTGGCACATGGCCTCCACGACTTCTTCCACGCTGAAAACGCCTTGGCGCACCATCTCCAGCATCAGCTGCAGGCTGTGCTGCACGAGCGGGCCGCCGGAGGGGCAGCTGAAATAGGGCCGCTGCTTTTCTTCCAACGCATGGGGGGCGTGGTCGGTGGCCACGATGACGCGCCCTTGGCGCACCGCCTCCCGCAAGGCCGCGCGGTCGGCCTCCGTCTTGACGGCCGGGTTCCACTTGATGAAGCCCTGCCGTTGCGCGTAGTCGCGGTCGGTAAACCAAAGGTGGTGCACGCAGACTTCGCCCGTTATACGGGCCTCCTCCAAGGGCGCGTCATCCAAGAGCGACAGCTCGCGCGCCGTGGAAAGATGCAGGATGTGCAAACGGCCGCCGGCACGGCGCGCGATCTCGGCCGCCCGCGCCGACGACCGGTAGCAGGCCTCCGCGCTCCGTATGAGCGGATGCACCGAAAACGGCGGTTCTTCGCCGTATTGCGCCTTGACGGCTGCCGTGTTGGCCGCCATAATCGCCTCGTCCTCGCAATGGGCGGCCACGAGCGTCGGTGCCTGCCGCAACAAGTTCTCGATATAATCGTCGCTGCTTACCAACATGTTGCCGGTGGAGGAGCCGAGGAAAATCTTGATGCCGCACACGCGCCTGGGGTCGGTCTTCAGCACCTCGTCGAGGTTGTCTTCGCTGCACCCCATGTAAAACGAATAGTTGGCCAACGAGACTTCGGCCGCGCGCTCGTATTTCTCCTGCAGCAGGGCCTGCGTCAGCGTCGGCGGCTTGGTGTTGGGCATCTCCATATACGACGTCACGCCGCCGGCCACAGCCGCGCGGCTCTCGCTCCGAATATCGCCCTTGTAGGTCAGACCCGGCTCGCGGAAATGCACCTGGTCGTCTATAACGCCCGGCAGAATCCAGCAACCGCGCACATCAATGCGCTCGGCCTTGGCCAAAGCGGCCGCATCAGCCGCCGACAAACCCGCGACCGCTGATAAACCACCGCCCGTCGGGTCGCCGCCAACAGCAACCGTCGGGTCGCCCGAAAGTGCCTCAGCCCCACAAGCCCCACCGTCCGTCGGGTCACCCGAAAGCACCCCGTCCGCCACCGCAAAAACGCCGGCAATCCGCCCATCCCTTATCCAAACCGAAGCCGGCACGCACTGTCCCTCATTGACAACCGTGCCGCCCGTCAGCAAATAATCCATGCTCTTCAAATTTACAAAATACGCATTCTCAAATATCTGCCGGACACAAGCGATCCAACCCTATCCTGTCGGGTCAAGTCAGGCCCACCCACGTCATCCGCGTTTAGAAAAACAACTTCTTGAACACCGGCACCAAATCCAGTTTCTCCCAACCGAAAAAGCCCACTTTCTTTTTGTAGGGCTTGCCGTCGGCATCATAGCAGGTCACGGTTTTTTCATACGGGTCGCGGCCGAAATGGCCGTAGGAGGCCGTCGGCTTGAAAATCGGATTCTTCAGGCCGAACCGTTCCACAATCGCGTAGGGCCGCAAATCCACGGACGCCAAAATCTTCTCCGCAATCTCGCCGTCGCTCAGCCCGACATGCGCCGTACCGTAAGTATTGACGTACAGCCCCACGGGATTGGCCACGCCGATGGCATAGGCCACCTGCACCAACACCTCGTCGCAGACGCCCGCGCCCACGAGGTTCTTGGCCACGTGCCGCATCGCGTAGGCCGCCGAACGATCGACCTTGGAAGAATCCTTGCCCGAAAACGCGCCGCCGCCGTGCGCCGCCCGGCCGCCGTAGGTATCCACAATAATCTTGCGGCCGGTCAGCCCCGTGTCGCCGTGCGGCCCGCCGATCACGAACTTGCCCGTCGGATTTACGTATAATTTATACTTCTTATCGAACAGTTTCTGAACGCGTTTCGGCAAGGTCTTCAGCACGCGCGGCAGCAAGATATTCCGGATGTCATCGGTTATCCGCGCCAGCATTTTCTTCTCGGTGTCGAACTCATCGTGCTGGGTCGAAATCACAATCGTGTCGATGGCTTCGGGCTTGCCGGCATCGTCGTAACGCACCGTCACCTGACTCTTGGCGTCGGGCCGCAGGTAAGTCATCTGCTTGCCTTCCTTACGGATGCCCTCCAGTTCCTGCAACAGAATGTGCGCCAACTCAATCGGCATCGGCATCAAATTGTCCATCTCGCGACAGGCGTAACCGAACATCATGCCCTGGTCACCGGCGCCCTGGTCTTCAGCCTTTTTGCGCTCCACGCCGCGGTTGATATCGGGCGACTGGCTGTGAATGGCCGACATCAGGCCGCAGGAAGCCCCGTCGAAACGGTACTCGCCTTTTGTATAACCGATGTCCAGAATCGTCTGCCGCGCGCATTCCTGAATATCGACATAACCCGTCGTCTTCACTTCGCCGGCGCAGACCACCAGGCCCGTCGTGACCAAGGTCTCGCAAGCCACCTTCGACTCCGGGTCGCGGCGCAGAAATTCGTCCAACAAAGCATCTGAAATCAAATCCGCCACTTTATCGGGGTGACCCGACGAGACGGATTCCGAGGTGAATAAAAATCCCATAACGTAACTCCTTTTAATTTAGTCGTTAATAAAAAATGTATATGGGGAAAGCCGTCTGTTTACAGCAAAAGCCTAAGACGTAGGTTCAAGACCGCCGTTTGTTACGCTCCACCGCCTCACGATGGATCCGACTTATCAAAAACGTCCCTCTTCGAGGCTCGATTTTGCGCCACGGCATAGCCCAAGCAAACTTGGCTCTGCCCGATTGGCTGAATCAAAACGTTCCTTTGCAAGGCACGTTTTTGCGCCACGGCATAGCTCGAGCAAGCTCGGCTCTGCCCGTTTGGCTGAATCAAAACGTTCTTTTTCAAAGCACCATTTTTCGCCTCGGCATACGTACAAGCAAGCTTGGCTCTGCTCTCAGCTTATCAAAACGGTTGCATTTTAGCTTTTTTTAATGTGGTTGCAAGCAGCCAAATCTTTCCACTCGGTTACAAAATTACGCTTTTTCCCGCTTTATCGCAACCCCCCCGCCTTACCCCGCCCGCCCACTATCACTCCTACGCCCCATCGCCAAAACGACAAAACGCCAAAACCGCTTCCATTTGCCCATGTCAAAATTTATTCGTAGTTTTGCGAACAACAAACAACAAACAACAAGTACCGAGGCATCCAAATGGAAAACAAAGAATATACAGACAAACAGGAACAAATAGCCCGTTTCGCCAAGGCGATGGGGCATCCGGCCAGAATGGCGATTCTGGATTTTCTGGCTCAACAAAACAGTTGCTTCTTCGGCAATATCCATGAGGTATTGCCCATTGCCAAAGCGACGGTGTCCCAGCATTTGAAAGAGTTAAAGGAAGCCGGCTTGATACAAGGCGAAGTAGAGGCTCCCAAAGTAAAATATTGTATCAATCGCGAAAATTGGAAAATCGCTTCCATGCTTTTCGCCGGATTCTTCAACCAATATGCGGACAAAAAAGGAAAATGTGGCGGCAAGTAACATTTTTTAATCAATGTTCCTTGGTAAGGCTCGCTTATTTTCAATGAAGTCCGGCTGCGACTCGGACATTGAAGCAAGCTTCATGTCAATCACCTTGCATGGACTTTGGCTTAACGGGAATGTTCGTAATTCGCCGAAAAACAAATATCATGAAAAAAGCAATTTTAACGATGGCCTTGTGCCTCGGCATGTTCGCCTGCGGCAACAGCCCCCAAGAAAACGAAACGGCAGAGAATACTTTGCCCAAAGACCGCGTGGAAGTCTTGTATTTTCACGGGAAACAACGTTGCGCCACCTGTATCGCGATAGAAAAGCAGGCGAAAGAAGCGGTAGAGACACAATTTGCCGATGAATTGGAAAACGGGACGGTCGTTTTCAAATCGCTTGACATCTCCCAACCGGAGAATGAAAAAATCGCGGATAAATATGAGGTCTCTTGGTCTTCCCTGCTTGTCTGCCAATGGAAAGACGGTAAGGAATCCCACGAGAATCTGACCGAATACGCCTTCAAAAACGCACGCACGGCACAGGATACCTTCAAGCAAGAATTGACCGGAAAAATTACGAAACTTCTTAAATAGACGATATGGAATGGTTACAGACCTTGTTGGACAGCAGCACGACGCCGGCTTTGACAGCCTTCCTTTTGGGATTGCTGACGGCCGTTTCGCCCTGCCCGCTGGCCACGAACATTGCCGCCATCGGGTATATCGGCAAAGACATTGAAAACCGCCGCCGGATTTTCCGGAACGGCCTCCTATATACGCTTGGCCGCGTCGTCGCCTATACGGTATTGGGTATCGTGTTGATTTTGATATTGAAAGAAGGGTCAAGCCTGTTCGGTATCCAAAAGTTTATCGGTCAATACGGCGAGCTGATTCTCGGGCCGGCCTTGGTGCTGGTAGGCCTGTTCATATTGTTCGGCAACAGACTCAAACTGCCCGCTTTCGGTTTCAAAGGCCACGGCGAAGGACTGGCCCGCAGGGGCGGTTGGGGTGCCTTATTGCTCGGCATGCTGTTCGCGATGTCATTCTGTCCCACAAGCGGTGTGTTTTATTTCGGCATGTTGATACCGATGTCGGCCACCGCGACCGCCGGCTATTTGTTACCGATACTTTTTGCCGTCGCTACCGCCTTGCCGGTCTTGATTGTGGCTTGGATATTGGCATTCAGCGTACAGCATATCGGAAGTTTCTACGGCAAGATGCAGACCATTCAAAAATGGCTGAACCGGATGGTCGGCATCCTGTTTACAGCCATCGGTGCATATTATTGTGTGATTATGTATTTGTAAAAAGCAAGAAAATGGAAAATAAGAAAGAAAACAAAAAAGGATTTTGGGCCTCGCTATTCTCGCCGAAGTCCTATGCCTGCGCATGCGGTGACAAGCTGATCATTGAAGAGGTCGAAAAACCGGCGGCCACTTGTCGTTGCGAAGACAAGCCGGCTACAGACACAGCAACCCAAGCGACCACAGCGACCCAAACGACCCCTGCAGACACAGCAACCCAAGCGACCACAGCAACCCAAGCGACCACCGCGGCCACTGCAACCCAAGCGACCACAGCGACCATAAAGGAAATCAAAATACTGGGACCCGGCTGTGCCAAATGCCAATCAACCTATCAGGCTTTTGAGAAAGTGATCCAAGCGCACCATCTCGATGTCAAGCTCACGAAAGTCGAGGACATTGTGGAAATCATGAGTTACAATATTATGGCAACCCCTGCGGTGGTCGTGGACGGGGCTGTGAAGATAAAAGGACATGTGCCGTCCGAAAGTGAGATAAAACAGATTCTTGGCATTTAAGACACCTTATTATGGACACGAAAAAGGAATTGAAAATCCTGTTTTGGATCATCGCGGTCTTCGCGGCGGTATTTTTCCTGCCGCTCGACAGTGTACGGTTTCAAACGGCCGTAGAGGCGACCCTTGACCTTGCGAAATGGTATGCGCGGGAACACGTCGTGCTATGCCTGCTGCCCGCCTTCTTCATCGCCGGCGTCATCGCCGTATTCGTCAGTCAAGGCTCTGTGCTCAAATACTTCGGCGCGAACGCCAAAAAATGGCTTTCCTATACGGTGGCGGCCGTTTCGGGCGGCATCCTCGCCGTATGTTCGTGTACAATTCTGCCGCTGTTTACCAGCATCTACAAACGCGGTGCGGGCTTGGGACCGGCCATCGCGTTTCTCTATTCCGGGCCGGCCATCAGCATACTGTCAATTATCCTGACGGCGCGGATTCTGGGCTTTGAGATGGGCGTGGCGCGGATCATCGGCGCCGTGCTGTTCTCGGTGGTCATCGGATTGGCGATGTCTTTCATCTTCCGCAAGGAGGAGAAAGCCAAGAAAGAGGATCAGATGAACATCGTCCCGCCTCCCGAAAAACGTCCGATGTGGCAGACTTCGTTCCATTTCTTCACGCTGGTTCTCATCCTTGTGTTCGCGAACTGGGGGGCTCCTGCGGCTTCCGACACCGGCCTTTGGTACGGCATCTTCACCTATAAATGGTATATCGTCGGGGTTTTGTCGCTGCTGCTGTGCTGGTCGCTTGTCAGGATATTGAAACTGCGGGTACTGTGGGTGGCGCTCGGGGCGTTGGCGACGGCCGTTTCAGTTGTTCTCGCCAACCTGTTCATCAACCAAGCGAAGTTGGTTCCGCTGGTGCCGATGATGGTGGCGATTACCGCCCTTTCCGTCATACTTCTGTTTGACAAACGGGATGAGGAAAACCGGGAATGGGCGTTGGCCTCGTGGGGATTCGCCAAACAGATCATGCCGCTATTGGCCATCGGTGTGGTGACGGCCGGTTTCCTACTCGGTTCGACGCATGACAATACGGCCATCGCCGGTATCATCCCTAACAGTTGGATTGAATGGGCTGTTGGCGGCAATTCGTTGTTGTCCAATTTCTTTGCCAGCTTTACCGGGGCGTTCATGTACTTCGCCACTTTGACGGAAGTGCCCATTATCCAAGGCTTGCTGGCTTCCGGCATGGGCAAAGGCCCGGCCTTGGCCTTGCTGTTGGCGGGACCATCGCTCTCACTCCCCAATATGCTGGTCATCCGGGGCGTCTTGGGCACCAAGAAAACCCTGGTTTATGTCGCCCTCGTCATCATCATGGCCACGCTATCCGGCTTCATATTCGGGAACGTTTTTTAACTCACCCTCGTGTGACCCTACCATAAGGACCGCATACGCATAAGGGGTGGTTGCGGAACGGGACTAAAAATAGTCTGAAAAATCAGGTGCTACAAATTTTTTGTCACGGCAAAATGTGTCCAAATTTTTGTAGCACGCGAAAAACTAAATCGCGCCTAAAGTGGCGTGTAATAGCGTTCCACAAAAGTTTTTTTTAAACACAAAGGGGGCCTTTATCGTGGCCTTTCTGATGTCAAGGCTTTGATTATAAATGAAAAAAGGAGACTCGCATCTCCTTGTGTTGGCGGTCCGGACGAGACTCGAACTCGCGACCCCATGCGTGACAGGCATGTATTCTAACCAACTGAACTACCGGACCTCTCCTTCCTTTTCGGCAAACTTGCAAGCAAGTGTTAGCCGGAAAGAGGTTGCAAAGATAGATATTTTTTTTGAAACTGCAAATTTTCTATTACATTTTTGTAACTGACAATTTTCATCCGCCAGCGTTTCCCTTAATCCAGTCTGCCATATCGCGCAAAACTTCCGGGGAGATGGTTTCCTCGATGGTGTTGTATTCCGCCGGCATACCGGTCTCGGCATGTTGGAACAGATGGTTGAGACCCGGATAAATTTTCAGCAGATTCCCCGGCGACGCCGGCAGATGGCTTTGCATCGCCTCCTTGTTCATCATGGCCGGCACTTGGATATCTTTTTCGCCGAACAAGGCCATGACCGGGGCGTGGATTTTCTGTAAATCCATAGCCGGATCATCTTGAATAAAGCTGATCATCCAGCTGTTTTCCAACGCTTTCGGCAAAGCCTGAAAGTTTGTTTTCAGAGATTCGGGCAGGTTTTCCGCCCCGGCATCCGCCAAGAGTTTATCCATAGCGATAGAGGATGTTCCCTGGATTTTCAAGTCTATAAGCCGCGCCATGGCGTTGCAGTATGCCGACACGACGGTGTCGGGAAAGCCCGTCCCGCTCAGCCCTTTCCGGTTTTGCTCCACCAATATCCGCTTGCCGCTTACGCCGGGTCCCGCCAAGCTGACGATAAAATCCGCCGCGCCTTCCGCGGCCAACATCGCGGCGATCCGACCGCCTTCACTATGTCCGAGGACACCGATTTTGCCGAATTGTCCGGTTGAGCGCAGATAGGCCAATCCCGCTGCCGCATCGGCCTTGTTACTTTGTAAGGTCATATTGACCGTGCCCCGCTCCGACCGTCCCGCGCCTCTGTCGTCATACCGTAAAGAGGCTATGCCGTTACGCGCCAGAAAATCGGCTATTACCATAAACGGCTTGTGGTCGAACAAGGTCTCGTCCCGGTCTTGCTGGCCGCTGCCGCTGACCATCAGCACGACCGGCGTCTGATTTACGGCCGTAGCCGTCTGAACCGTACCCGTCTGAACCGTAGCCGGCATGGTCAATGTTCCCGACAACCTGACCCCGTCCGACGCGACAAACACCACCTCTTCCGTTGGGTAGGGAAACGGGGCCTTAGGCGTCTGCGGACGGTTGATTTCCAGCGCGCCACGCGCCATGACGAGCGAAAAGGCATACCCGTTTTGCAAGAAAGTACCCGTTACGTTTCCGCCCTCGATGCGGCCGGCGAAAGAAGCACCGATGGCCGGTACACGGACGGACATGGAATCGGCCGAGAGATAGGCCACTTGGGCCGGAATGCCTTTGACATTTTGGTCTGGACTGTCCATCGTACACTGCAGCTGACCGGCGGCATCCGTAGAGAAATGGAACACCACGGTCAGTTCCGTAGGTCCGACGGATAGTTTGCCGTGCCATGAATCCACCGTCTGCGCCCGCACGTTCCCGCACGCCACGGATATGAAAGCCGCCATGACCGCCATCGGCAGCAATACATTCTTGATTCTCAGCAATATCATACAATATATTATTTGAACCGTATATGCGAAGCGCCGCTTTCCTCGGCTTTAAGAACCTGCGGACGGCCTTCCACCTCTATATTGGAAGCCCCCGAAGCGCTGCCCGAAAATGTTTCCGTTACATACAGGTCCACATTGGAAGCCCCCGAGACCTCGCCTTCAAAATCCTTGACCACGAACTCGTCCAAATCGCCATGCGAAGCCCCTGAAACCTCCAACAGCATGGCGTTGCCGTTGCCGTTCATATCCAAATCCGAAGCACCCGAGACACCGACGGTCAGCTTACCGACATTCAACACCCGGCCATCGAACGAAGAAGCACCCGAAAGTTCTATATCCAGATTTTGACCCACGGCGTCGTAAGCGGCTGCCAAATCCACCTCCGAAGCCCCGGAAGCCGTTACCTGCCGCAGGTCTTTAAGGGAGACATAAGCCTTCAGGCAAGGATTTATATCGAACCAACGAAAGTTATAACTGTTTTTCATGCCGATATACAAGGTGGAACCTTTTTTCTCCACCACCAGATATTTCTCCAGTTTGGAAGAGACCACCAATTCCACCGATTCCTTGTCCGACGGCATTACCTCCACCTCGAAAGCATGGGAAACATTCAAGGCGTCGAAATCCGTCAACCCATAGGTTTTAGTGATGCGGTTGCCGTTGTCGGAGCAACCGGCCGACAGGCCCGCTACCGCAAAAGCCAACAGGATGTTTTTCAGCGTTTTCATTATTCCAAATTTTTATTCAATATAACAAAAATACAGCAAAATTTGGAATACAGGATATTTGGGGCCGCTTGTTTCCACTCTATTTTTCAATGAAGTTCGGCGGCGGCCCGGGCATTAAAGTAAACATTATGCCGCTCGCCTTGCACGAACCATTTTGTTAAGCCGAGAGCAGACGCCAAACTTGCTTGAGCGTATGCCGAGGCGAAAAATGGTGCCTTGAAAAGGAACTTTCAATTTTCACTACTATTTACTCGTTGCTGCGCAACTCGTGAACGTAGGAGGCATTGAGGCAAAAGTCGCTGGTGAATCCGCGAGAAAACACCTATCGCGGCACTACGTGCGCGATATGAACAGGATGGCGAGACCTTTACGCTAGGGCGTGAAGGTAGGATGCATTTCGTCAAAAACAAATTCGTTTTCAATGCGAAAATGCGTTCGCTTACTTCGTGCGCTCACGCGACGCATATTTCAATGGAACAAATATAAAACGAGTTTTATATTTGTTCCGTCTTCATATGCCGCGGTCTTAGCCCGCTTATTTTCGCATTGCAATAAGCCGCTTGTTTCTGCTTTCAATTTTCACTACCTTTGTCTCATTATGCAACAAAAACGTTGGGTTGAACGAAACGATCTTCAAGGGGTTATTCCCGAAGGTTTGCACGAGAACCGGCATATCGCCAAACTGCTCTACCAAAGGGGACTGACAACGCCGGAAGAGGTTCGGAAATTCTTTCATCCCGACATGGCCGACCTGCACGACCCGTTCGAAATGCAAGACATGGATAAGGCGGTGGACCGTGTCTGGCAGGCCATCAACCACAAGGAAAAGATTTTCGTTTACGGCGACTACGATGTCGATGGCACGACGGCCGTCGCGGTCGTCTATTCTTTTTTAGCCTTTTGCGGCGCCAATCTGGATTTCTTCATTCCCGACCGCTACGAAGACGGCTACGGCCTCTGCCGGCGCGGCATCGACTACGTGCACCAGCGCGGCGCCAAATTGCTCATCGTGTTGGATTGCGGCATCAAGGACCATGAGGAAGTACGCTATGCCAAGGAAAAAGGCATCGACATCATCGTGGCCGACCACCACCGCCCCGGCGACACGCTTCCGGAGGCTTACGCGGTATTGGATCCCAAACGCATCGATTGCCGCTATCCCTATCCCGACCTGTCGGGTTGCGGCGTCGGCTTCAAACTCATTCAGGCCTGCGTGCAGAAACAGTTCCCGAACCCGCACGAACGCGAAGCCGTCATGGCCGAACGCGTCTATTCGCTCCTCGACCTCGTGGCCATCAGCATTGCCTCCGACATCGTACCCATCACGGGCGAAAACCGCATCCTGTCTTATTACGGCCTCAAGCAAATCAATACAAAACCTTCGGCGGGCATCGAGACCCTGCTCAAATATTCGCACGTGTTGCCCCAAGGCGGCCATACGGGACTTTACTTCAACAAGGAACTGACCAACAGCGACCTCGTTTTCCTGATCGGCCCGCGCATCAATGCCGCCGGTCGCATCGCCAACGGCAAGGAAGCCATCAAGCTATTGCTGTGCAAAGACCCGGCGGAGGCTCAGAAAATCGGTGACAAAATCAATTCGTTCAATACCGAACGGAAATCGCTCGACCACCAGGCCACCGACGAAGCCTTGGCGGAAATCAACGCGGACGAAAAATTAAAAAAAGCGCCGGTTACCGTCGTCTTTCAGCCGCACTGGAGCCAAGGCATCATCGGCATCGTGGCCTCCCGCCTCACCGAAACGTACTATCGCCCGACGATTGTCTTCACCAAATCACGGACGGGCGACACACTCGTCGGTTCAGCGCGGTCGGTCAAGGGCTTCGACATTTACGACGCCATCGAGGCCTGCAAACGTTATCTCGTGCATTTCGGCGGTCACAAATACGCGGCGGGGCTTTCCATCCGCCCCGAAGACTACGAAGCCTTCCGCGAGGCGTTCATGCGCAGCGTGTCCGAACGTCTGCAAGACACCGTGCCCATGCCGGAAATCGAAATCGATGACGAACTGAATTTTTCGGAGATTACGCCCGATTTTTTCCGGGAACTCTGCCGGTTCGCGCCTTTCGGCCCGCGCAACCCGTTGCCCGTATTCAAGAGCACGCATATCAAGGACAGCGGCAACGGTACGTCCAAAATCATCAAGAACACGCATCTGAAAGCCTCGTTGTTTCAAGAGTTGGGCGACCGCAATCCCGTCATCAAGGAAGGTATCGCATTCCAGTACGGGCATCTCTACGACGCCATCGTCCGGCAGAAACGGAGCGTGGACATCTGCTACAGCATCGAGGAAAACAGCTGGCGCAACCTGCCGCCGACGTTGCAACTCAACATCAAGGATATCCGGTTCACGGAGTCGCTTTTCTAAACCACATTCGTCCTAAACTCGATTTTTAGGGTGACCCGGTTTTTTACGGGGGATTCGACGGAAGACCTCTGTCATGCGGCCGCCCCGACCATCACGCACAGGCGTTCATCCGAAGATTTAAGCGCCATCATAAAGCTCAGGAACAAGAACAATTCCGGCACGAACACAACCGTGGAAGACAAGGTCGCGACGGCGAAAGGCAACAGCAGGTAAAGCCCCTCCCCACGGCTGTCGTACAACATACGGCCAAACAGTCCCAACATAAGCATAAAGCCGATCCATCCCGTTTCGACGAGAAAGACCAGTCCGTAATTGTGCGCATAAACCCCCATCGCCATTTCTGAACGCGTCAAGCCGATGCCGAACAACATCTCCGGCCATGAAGCCTGCCGCCAATAATCGAGGAACGCATACCAAATCTGGAACTTGGAAATGAAACTCGCATCGTACTGCACGCGCGGATAAACAAAAAACACGAAAGCCGCGACGGCCGCAAACAGGCAGACGGACAGACTGATCCATATATATTTGATCCGTTTTACCGGCATGCAGAAATACAACAGGCCTATGACGGCCGCTATCCAACAAGCGCGCGACAACGTCAATCCCAACAAGACAAGCCACCAGACCGCCATGCCGATATAACGCGCCTTGTCCCGGCAACCTAACAGACCGCGCCGCCACAGGGCACGCGCCCACCAAAGCGTGAAAAACAGCCATATCAGGATATGAATGCCGGTCGCATTGCTCTCGCTGTACATCAAGCCGCCGAACTTATAGCGGTAAATGCCTTGATACACGGATGGTTCACTCGAAAGCCACGCCATACCGTAACGCCAGGCCGCCTCTATCGTATAAACGGCCAAAGCGATCCGGAACGCCCAATCGAATTTCCGCCGATGACGGACAAAGAGATTTTCGGATGACCCGACAGATACCTCAGCGGCGGAAACCGCCGCTTGGCCGACAGAATCCGGTCTATCCGGCGCCAACGCGCCGTGAGCCGCCGAAACCGATGCCCCGCCCCGCCACAACAGGAGCGGCAACAAACCGTAACAGGCCGAACAAATAACGCCCCAAGTCGAACGCAAGGAAGTCCCCAAGAGATATTGCCCGACCAGCATATAGCCGATGTATAGCGCGACCCAACCGAAGAACGGCCGCCAAACGCGGAGCGCCGGGCAGAGCGCATCCGGCGTGCAGACGCCCGGCCGCAAGCCGCCGATGCCGCCGGTACCGCCGGCCGAACCAGCGTGTAAATGAACGTCCAAACCATACCACGCCAACGGAAAAGCCGCCGCGAAAAACAACAGGACAGGCGGCAAAGGCGCGTAGGTATGGCTGATAAGCCCCAAACTCGGCACCAACAGCCACAGCGCCGCCTCACGGGCGGCCGCCGCATCCAATCGTTTACCGCCGTTCCACATTACGGCAAACGGTTTACGATTTCCATGCAACGCTGGGCCGAAGCCGCATCGCCGGCCGTCTGGAAAATCTGCGCCATCAAATAATAGGCTTGCTTGAAGTCGGGCCGATATTCGACTACTTTCTGCAAATCGTTCAAGGCCAGTTGCAGGCTTTGGCGGTTGCCGCCCTGCAGGTTTGCCAAAGCCGACATCCAATAGCCCAACATATCGGTCGGCGCCACTTCCTTAATCCGCAAAGCCACGGCCGCCATATTCGAAAAATCGCGGCGCGCGTAATAGACATTGGCCAATTGCTGCAAGGCCGTCGTATTGCTCGGCACGGCCTCAACCCAAAAGGCCGAGAGTACCAGCGCACTGTCGTATTGACCGCGGTCGGAATAGAGTTGGGAAAGGTTTTCCAACGCCTGCTCGTTGTAAGGATTGGTCTCCAAGGCATGGCGATAGAACATAATGGCCGAATCGGTCTGACCGCGGCGCATGGCCTCCTTGCCGTAGAAATCCGACTTGTCTTGCCGTTCCAATACAATACAGATCGGCATGTCGTTGACCTCAACGGTATAGACCGTATTGACGGGCGGAAAGGCCTTGGGGTTCGTAATCCAGTCCGGATTCATGCCCGTCACCGTAAAGACGGCGTAATCCCAGTCGCGGTCGCCCATATCGTAAATCCGCGAGAAACCGGCCTGGAAATGCGCCGTATCGGTCAGATAATATTTAAGCGAGGACATGTGCCAGGAAACCACCGTAAACTTCTCGCCGGGCGCCAATCGCGCCGTGTCGGCATGCGCCATGACCCATTCGGCCGCCTCGCGCGTGGAGTGGTAATAGTAATCGAGCTCGTATTGGCCGTAAGCGTTTTTGACTCCGCCCGACCACTCGTTGAAATAGACGTATTCGTAAGGGTGGTTCTTGATATAATGCCGGACCGAGTGCCAAAGCAGGACAAACGGCAATACGATACAGAACACGCGCAAATCGCGCTTGTGAAATTTCTCCGTCAAATCGTGGAAGCCCAAGCCCGCCAGCACGACCAAGGTCGGATAGGCGAACATCGAGTGCCGCCAGCCGCCATAGACATTGGCCTTGGTATAGGTAATCCAAAACACCGGGAAGACGAAGCAGAACAACAGCAGGAATGTCCAGAAGCCCTTGCCGTGCCGCCAGCCCGTCACGAGCCGTATCAAAGCGCCGATCATGACGGCCGTCGGAACCGTCATCAGAATGAACTTGGACGTATAATACCACGGCAACTGATTAGACCACTGCATCCTGCCTTCGAACAACTGCCGGATGCTGATGGCGAACTGCGACATGGAGGTGAACGTCTCTAACGGATTCCTGACCGGAGCCTGTAACGCGTACGGCCACAGCAACACGGCCAAAACATAGCCGCCCACGGCCGTCAGCAGGCCGTAACCGACCATATTGCGCCAAAAAAGCCGGCTGTCCGTTCCCTTGTACAACGACTTGAAGCCGTATTGCCGAACGAAATAAACCAGCGCGAAAAAGCCCAAATACGCGATGAGCAACAGCCCGCCGATACGGATGGCCGTGGCCAAGCCTATGCAGAGGCCGAGCATGACGAGCGTCGTGACACGCTGTTTCGGGAACTCCTGTAAAAAGACGACAATATAGTAAACGCCGATGAGCATGACCGCCGCCAAATTGGAGTCTTTGAGGTCGTTGAACCCGTGCCCCATGAAGCGCGGCGAGAAAAAGAACAGCACGAGCGTGAAAATGGCCGGCAGCCACTTGCGACCGCCTAACCGGTAGGCCAACAGAGCCGCGTACAGCATGGCCAACCACGCGAACACGACATTGACCGTATGCCGCGTCTGCATCACGTCGTCTATGCCGAACCATTGGGTCAGCGCATACGCGAAATTATCGACCGCCTGCCCGTAAGACGGCAGGTTGTAGTCCGACCGCATGACGGCCGCCGTCGAATCCGCTCCCCATGTCGCATAGAAGTTATAGACATTTTCGGCATGCACATTGTGGATTTCCTCATCGCCGGACATCCCCGCGTCAAAACTCGCGCCCACCATCCATACCAAGGCCATGGCCGCCAAGAGCGTGAAAATGCCGCGCGGCCGATCCGAAAACCATTGTTTGAACATATCCCGCAGTTTTACTTGTTCGCTTTCGTTTACGTCGTCGTTTATTTTTTTGAACACCAACAATTTGTTAAGTAAAAATGTCAACAGGCCTATCGGAATGACCATGATGCCGCCCGCGAGGTAGTCGCTCAGGCCGACCGTATTGACCAAATACGAAATGCCGGTAATATTGCACAGGTAAGTGAACGCATACACCCCGACAAACTTGCCCACGAGCCGGTTGTCGCCGTTGCGGAAGACGAGGCGGCCGTAGGTCTTGAAATTGAACATAATGCCGATGACCTGCCCGATGAGCGTGGCCCACACGTAATGCAGGCCGATGGTCAGCAAGAGCGCGTAAAGGCTGTATCCGAACAGCGTATTCAACGCGGCCACCATGCCGAAACGGATGATATGGATGTTCCAAACCTTGCGGAACAGCATTTGAAATTGAGCGATGATTTTGGAGGACATGGTTTAACCTTTTAGCGAAGTGGCACCGTTAGGCGAAGCGGAACCGTTAAGCAAAGTGGCTCCGTTAGGTGAAGCGGCATCCTTTTCGTCGAAATTGATACGCGCCTTTTCGATGACGAGCGGGCGTTTGCGCACCTGCGTATGGATGGCGCCGACGTATTCGCCTATGATGCCGATAAAAAACAGCTGTACGGCCGAGAAGAAGAACAACCCGATGACCAAAGGCGCCGTGCCGACCGCAAAACTGTCCCAATATATCAATTTATAGATGAAATAGACGATGGCGACGAGCAGGCTGAGGATGGCCGTGCCGAAACCGATAAAACTGGCTAAACGCAACGGCAGCTTGGAATGGTTCACAAAGCCCAGCATCGCTATGTCGTAGAGCGTATAGAAATTGTTATGCGTCTTGCCGCGTTCGCGCTTGGGCTGCACAAACGGCACCTCGGCCCGTTCGAAACCGAGTTCGGCCACGAGCCCGCGGAAATACGGATAGGGGTCGTCTATCTGACGCAACACATCCATAAACTGCCTGTCATACAATCCGAAACCCGTAAAGTTCTTGACCTGCTCCGTTTCGGAGGCCTTGGCCAACAGGTTGTAGAACAACTTGCGCACGGCGAACATCAGCGGATTTTCCTTGCTTTGGTTCTTGACGCCTATGACCACCTTATAGCCGGCCTCCCACTTGGCGACCAACGCCGGAATGGTTTCGGGCGGATCCTGCAGGTCGGAAGCCATCGCGATGACCGCATCGCCGTAACATTGGCACATGCCGTAGAACGGCGAACGGATATGCCCGAAATTACGCGCGTTGACAATGCAGCGGATATGGGGGTCTTTCGCTATCTCCTCGCGAATCAACGCCACCGTACGGTCCTTGGAGGCGTTGTCGATAAAAACGTGTTCGTAATCGTACTGCGGCAAGGTCTGCATGACCGCGCGTATCCTTTCGCACAGTATCGCCACGTTCTCTTCCTCGTTGTAGCAGGCCGTTATGATGGAGATTTTTTTCATGATATTTCCGTGTGAACCTACAATCAAAGCAAATCGTGATAAGTGTCTATGACGAAATCGGCCCGGCTTTCCAAACCGAAACCTTGGCCGCCGTAGCCCCCCGTAAACGCCAGCGTCCGCATGCCTGCATAACGCCCGGCTTCAATGTCGGGCAACGTATCGCCGCACATGACGGCCCGCGCGGGGTCTATGTCGAACATCCGCACCATAGCTTTGAGCACCTCCGGCTTCGGCAAATGCCCGCCCTCGAAATCCGGCGTACCGATATAGAGAAACCTATCTTTGATGCCCAATGTCTCCAAGACTTCGTAAGTCGGTTGCTTCGGTTTGTTCGTCGCCACATAGAGCGTCTTGCCCTGCGCCGCGAGTTTGTCCAAAAACGCCCTCACGCCCGGAAACAGCACGGTCCGGCTGTATTTGCCGGCCGCGTAAAACGCGCGGAACGTCTGTGCCACGGTCTGCCGTTGCGCGGCATCGAGCTGGGGGGAAACCATCGCGATGATGTCGGGCAACAACGGCCCGATACGGAGTTTGGACGCATCGTAAGTCCAACCCAAATGCGCGTAAGCCTGTTCAATACTGCCCAAAACGTCCGCCTTGGAGTCGGCCAACGTGCCGTCCAGATCAAAGAAGAAGTGTTGCAGAGCGAACAGGTTCATCTGCAAGGCCGCTTTACTTGTATTGTCCACCGGCTTCCTCTATCAATTTGTCGTAACGTTTCTGCAACATATCGATACGCTGCGCGTCTTCCTGGTAAATGGATCCGTAAAAGGCCTGCTTGTTCTTGAGCCACATCAACTCGAAACCGACGGCTTTCAGAATGCCTTTATCCGAATCCTTGCCTACCGCTCCCGGCAATTGGAACAAAACTTTACGCGTTTCATAACGATCCAGCGTACCTTGCGGCAGACGTTTGAAAAAATCGATGGAAGCGGCCGAAACCCCGCCGCCTATGACGCATTCCTTACCGTGTTGCTTGGCGCGTACGCAAAGATCCTTGGCTATATCGAACACCGGCTCGGAATTGATATCCTCCCGCGTCAAGCCCATCGACCCGGTCATGTCCACACGGCCCAGAACAATGCCTTTCAACTGTTCCACACCCGGCAGAGCCATCATCTCCGAAAAATTCCGATAACCCGTAATCGTTTCCACGTTGATCAGGAAATCCACATTTCCCCATTCATCCTCCGGATAAACCATATGCGTGGCCGCCAAATATTTTTTCAACGCATAAGGCGTTTCTATCATCGGCGCCACAATCCGCGTCACGCCTATGGAACGCGCGTCGTACATGTCGCGTATGGCCTCGCACCCCCCGATTTTAATCGTCAGGTCCAACCCGGCTTTCGTCACGACCTCTTTCAAGCGCAACGCCTCTTCCATACGCGTGCCTTCGGCCTC
This sequence comes from uncultured Bacteroidales bacterium, assembly GCA_910586395.1. Lineage (GTDB taxonomy): Bacteria > Bacteroidota > Bacteroidia > Bacteroidales > P3 > CAMXAS01. The sequence goes on along the minus strand of CAJUFX010000010.1, from coordinate 59,082 downwards.
AAATTCCGCTTTTACGCCTACTACACAATGGTTTTCCTTGAGGTCTTTCAAGGCATCCACCATCCGTTGTTCCAGTGCATTCATGTCATTCTTCTTTAAGGGGTGCTATAATCATGTTATTTTCAAACTCCTCCCTCGGCAAAAACGGGTAAAGGTCTTCCAACGGTTTGGAAACCATACGGCCATCCGCCTTGCGTTCCGATGAAGTTTTCGGTTGGAAAATATAATCCTCCGGCAGTACGACTTCACAGACCACCGGTCCTGCCTCCGCCAACATACGCCGTATGCCGTCTTCCACTTCTTCGTTCTTTTCTATCCGAAAAGCCTTGAAACCGAAAGATTCCGCTAATTTAACAAAATTCGGGAACATAAGCCCCGATTTTTCATCAATTCCGATATGGCGGCCTGAGAAGAAATTGTTTTGGGTCTGACGGATTGAAATATAGCCGCCGTTATTGAGGATGATAAGTTTCAAATCAAGCCGGTTGGCCACCACCGTCCCCAACTCCTGCAAATTCATCATAAAGCTGCCGTCCCCGCTCAGACAGACGGCCGTCTTGCCCGGACTGGCCAAAGCCGCTCCCACGGCGGCCGGCAAATCGTATCCCATGGCCGCACAGCCGGAATTCCAAAAATAGCGTTGGCCTTTTTTGACTTTGGCAGCCTGGAAACCGACCACACAAGCGGTGCCATTGGCCGTGGCCACCACCGCTTCCGCAGGCAACAACACGCTGAGACGGTCCACAAAATAATACGGATTGACCGGACCGGCCGCCGCATACCCTGGCAATACCACGGGGTATTTAGCCTGACGTGCCTTTCCCCAATCCAACCACGCCGAAAAATCCCTTTGCGGCAAAACCGCCGACAACGCCTCCAAAAACGCGCCCGCATCCGCCTCTATGCCCAAATAAGGCTTGACGGTCGGCTTTTGAAACTCGGCGGCATCCACATCGACGCAGACCAATTGACCGCCGCGCGCGAAATATTCGTAGTTATAACTCGTCTGCCGGATGTTGTTGCGCGAACCGACGCTAAGCACGAGATCGGCATTCTGCAAAGCGAAATTACCGGCGCGGCTCCCCAGCGTACCGATACGGCCGACGAAACACGGATGTGCCTCGTCTATCAAATCCATGCCGTTGAACGTCCCCAAAACCGGCATGGGCAGCTTTTGCAGAAACGTCTGCAAAAGCGTTTGCGCACCGGCGAGCCGTATGCCGTTGCCGGCGATAAGGACCGGCCGTTCGGCCTGCCGCAACAATTCGACACATTTTTGTATTTGTTCCACGGGCGGCTGTTTTTTGGCCTGTAGGGCCGCCGTGATTTCCGCCGGCAAATCGGTTAAAGCGCTTTCGTCTATTTGCGCGCCCTGAATGTCCATCGGCACGTCTATCCATACCGGACCGGGGCGGCCTGACAGGGCGGTCTGCACCGCCTCGTCCAGAATCCGCTTCACATCTTCCGCCCTGCGGATTTGCCGCGCGTATTTCGTCAACGGCTTCACCACCGAAATAATGTCCACTTCCTGGTCGCCCAACTGCCGCAGCGGCAAATCCGGACACGCTGAAATCGTAGTCGATTGCTTGACCTGTCCGGAGATATACAACACGGGGACCGAATCCGTCCACTGCCCCATGACGCCCGTCAGCGTGTTCAGGCCGCCCGGTCCCGTCGTGATGTTGACAACCCCCAGTTTTTTGCCCGCCCGCACATAACCCTCGGCCGCAATCGCGCAAGCCTGCTCGTGGTGGCAACACGTATAAGCCAACCCGCTCTGATACACGGCGTCGTTGAGGTGCATGGCGCCGCCGCCCGTAATCATGAACACGCGCTCCACGCCATAGACCTCTTTCAGTCGCTTGAAAATATAATCGCTCGCTCTCATTTATCGTATAACAAACAATTTCTATCCAATTCAGATTTGACGGATACATACCAGCCGTACAACTGCCGCACGGCCTCTTTCATGGACGTGAACCGCAGGGAGTCGCCCATTTCGGCGCGCAGACGCGCGTTGTCGCCCGTATAAGGCAGCCCCTCGCCGTCCGCCGCTATATATATCGGCAAATCCTTGCCCGAAAGTGCCACGACCCCGCGCGCCAAATCCGCCAGCGAGGCCGTCTCGTCGGGCGTGATGTTGTAGGCCCTGTACGCCGGCTTGTTTTCGATGAACCAAGCCAATATAGGCGCCAAATCGGGCGCGTACAGATAGCTGAACCGCCGGTCCTGCCGCAATGTCACCGGCAAATCGAACAAGGTTTTGCAGATGGCGTTGGAGATAAACCGTATCGCATAGTCCTCGTACTTCCCGAAGATGCCGAAAATCCGCAAATCGACGATGTCTTCCGGACAGTTTTCCATGTACTTGCCGCAAACATATTTGTTGTAGCCGTGCTCGTCGGCGGGGATATGCACGCCCGCATAGGTCTCCTTCATCATCGGCTCGTAATGCCGCATGTCGTAAATCGCGCCCGAGCCGAGGTTGAGGATGCGGCCGCAACGGTCGGCGTGACGCACCAGATTGAAGAAAATCCGGTTGTTCGTATAAAAGATGTCGTTCAGATCGGGGGCGTTGCGGTGCCCCGGCTTGACGGCCGCATGAATCACGGCCTCGAAACGGTGCGTGCGGAAATAGGCGTCCGCGCTGTCGGTATCGGCCAAATCCAGTTCCTTATGCGACGGGCAGACCAGTTCGTAGCGTTCCGCCAGAAAACTCTCGCGCAGGTTGCGGCCTATAAAACCGCTGCCGCCGGTAAGCAGAATCTTTTTCATGCGTTTGCTGTTGAGGCCGCGGCCAAATGGCCGTAAGTCCGGATCTGTTCCGCACAGAGATTGTAAACGTCTTCGGTGCGGTAACGTTTGTACCAATCCACCGTCAGCGCGACGGTCCGCGCCATATCGAGGCGCGGCCGCCAACCCAAGCGGTAGCGCGCCTTGCTGATGTCGAGCATGAGCAGTTGCGCCTCGTGCAGGGCGTTCGGGTCGGAAAGGTCCTGCAACGAACCGCTACCGTATGCCTTTACAACGGCTTCGGCCACGACCCATACCGGTTGCGCGCCGGCGGGTTCGGGCCCGAAGTTCCAGCCCTCGCAATAGCGCGTGGGTTCTTCCCATATTTTTTTAGCCAAAAGCAGATAACCGCCCAAGGGTTCCAGCACATGCTGCCACGGACGCACGGCCTTGGGGCTGCGGATGCCGATCGGTTGGCCGGCTTCCAAGGCGCGGATGCAGTCGGGCAGGATGCGGTCCCGCGCCCAGTCGCCGCCGCCTATGACGTTGCCGGCGCGCACGCTGGCCACGCTCTTGCCGTGCTTTTCGTATTGTTCAGGGTTGAAGAAGCTGCGCCGCCAGCTGCTGATGGCGATTTCGGCCGCGCCCTTGCTGCTGCTGTACGGGTCATAGCCGCCCATCGGCTCGTTCTCGCGGTAGGCCCAGACCTGCTCCTTGTTCTCGTAACATTTGTCGGTCGTAATCATAACGGCCACCTTGACGTTCGGCGTGGCGCGCACGGCCTCCAAAACGTTAACCGTACCCATGACGTTGGTGGCGTAGGTCTCGGCCGGCATTTCGTAAGAGAGGCGCACGAGCGGCTGGGCGGCCAAATGGAAGACGATATCGGGACGGTATTTGGCAAAGAGCGCCTTCATCCGTTCCCCGTCGCGTATGTCGGCCCGTTCGTCGGCCGCGATGCGGCGGCCTATGCCGGACAGCACATAGTTGTCGCGGTCGGTCTGCGGGTCAAGCGAAACGCCTATGACCTCCGCGCCCATTTCGTGCAGCCAAATCGAGATCCAGCTACCCTTGAAGCCCGTATGCCCCGTCACAAGCACGCGCTTGCCTTGATAGAAATTGCCAAACATATCGGTTATAGCCTCTATTGTATTTGTTATATACCTAAAAAAGTGCATGGTGGATGAGATACGAGGCGAAAAACTTGCAACCCGAGGGAGCGTGCTTGAAGTACGTGACCGAGGTGTGAAAGTTTTTCAACGAAGTATATCGCCACCAGTCGTTTTTTCTACCATACTTTCCAGGGCGCTTGATGAGCCGCCCACATCTCCTCCAACTCCCGTTTCTCGCGCTGCGTATCCATCGGTCGCCAAAAGCCGTCGTGACGGTAGGCCACGAGTTCGCCCTCGGCCGCCAAGGTCTCCAACGGTTTGCGTTCCCATATCGTGTCATCGCCGTCGATATAATCGAGCACCTTGGGTTCGAGCACGAAAAAGCCGCCGTTGATCCAACTGCTGTCGCCTTTGGGTTTCTCCTGAAACGAAAAGACCTTGACCTCATCCTGCGCGTTGAACGTAATCGCGCCGAAACGACCCGACGGCTGAACGACCGTCACGGTGGCCAGTTTCTTCTGCGCACGGTGGAAGTTCAGCAATTCGTCTATGCGGATGTCGGCCACGCCGTCGCCATAGGTCATGAGGAAAGGTTCGTCCGGATTCAGATAGTCCTTGATGCGTTTGAGACGGCCGCCCGTCATCGTGTTCAGCCCCGTATCCACCAACGTGATTTTCCACGGTTCGGCATGGGAATGATGGATTTCCATACCGTTATTGCGCAAATCCACGGTCAGGTCGGCCTGATGCAGATAATAATCGGCGAAATACTGCTTGATCATATAGGCCTTGTAGCCGCAGCATACGACAAATTCGTTGATGCCGTAAGCCGAATAAATCTTCATGATATGCCAGAGAATCGGCTTGCCGCCTATCTCCACCATGGGTTTGGGCCGAACATCGGTTTCTTCCGAAAGACGGGTGCCGAAGCCGCCGGCCAAGAGGACTGCTTTCATAACGTCAGGATTTGAATAACGCTATCTGTTTTTCGCTTGGGCGGACGCCGCGGTATGGACGCCGCCGGTTCACTATCGTTTAATAAAATCCGCTATCTGTTGCAAAACATACGCGATTTGCGCCTCGGTCAGCCCCGGATACGTGCCGAGGAAGAACGTGGCGTTCATGATGTAGTCGGTATGGTGCAGGTCGCCGACCACACGCTTGTCTATGGATAGGTAGGCCGGTTGCCGCAAGAGGTTGCCGCCAAAGAGGTTGCGCGTCTCCACGCCCTTGCTTGACAGGTAGTCGGTCAGCTGGGTGCGCGTAAAGCCCGCGTTCTCGCGCACCGTGACCGGATAGGCGAACCAGGCCGGGTCGGAACCGGGCGTGGCGTAAGGCAGGATGAATTTATCCTCCCAGGCCTTGAAGCCGGCTTCCCAACGGTGGAAATTGGCCTTGCGCTTTTCGATAAAGGCGGGCAGTTTTTCCATCTGCGCGACGCCGACGGCCGCCTGCAGGTCGGTGACCTTGAGGTTGTAGCCGATATGCGAATAGACGTATTTGTGGTCGTAACCCGGCGGCAGTTCGCCGTACTGCTGCGTATAGCGTTGGCCGCAACGGCCGTTTTCGCCGCCCTTGCAGTAGCAGTCGCGCCCCCAGTCGCGCAAGGCCCGGACGGCCCGCGCCAAGACCGGCGAATCGGTGCAGACCGCGCCCCCCTCGCCCATCGTGATATGGTGCGCCGGATAGAACGAATAGGACGCGATATGGCCGAATGTGCCGACGTTGCGGCCGCGGTAAGTAGAGCCCAAGGCGTCGCAACAGTCTTCGACCAAATACAGGTTGTGTTTTTCGGCGATGCGGCAAACGGCCTCCAGATCGATCGGATTGCCGAGCGTATGCGCCAGCATGATGGCGCGCGAACGAGGCCCTACCGCCGCCTCTATCTGTTCGGGCAGGGCGTTGTAAGTGCCGGGCTCCACATCGACGAACACCGGCACGAGTCCGTTTTGCAGGATGGGATTGACCGTTGTGGGAAAGCCCGCCGCCACCGTAATGACTTCGTCTCCGCGGCGTAGGGCCTTGTCGCCCAGCAGGGGCGACGTGAGCGCCGTCAAGGCCAGCAGATTGGCCGACGAACCCGAATTGACGATAAACGCATGCTTGGACCCCGTAAATGCCATGAAACGGCGCTCGAATTCGCGCGCGAACCGGCTCTCGGTCAGATAAAAATCCAAAGAAGCCTCTACGGCATACTGCAATTCCTTTTCATCGAACACCCGCCCCGCATAGTGCACGAGGTTCGGGTCGGCCGGCGCCGAAGCGAAACGCAGTTCATAGTATTGCTTCACTTTTTCGGCTATTTCCGCCCTTAATCTTTTTTCCGCGTCCTGTTCCATACCGTCGTATTTTTATCGGCCGCGCGAAGCGATTTTCCTCCGCCCGCCGATGCACCGCCGAATGCCCCCGTTATGCCGAGACCGTTACGCCGTAACCGCCGGACTCATAAATCCCCGGGGCAAATTTATTTCCACCGTTTCGCGCCGTCCCGTCCGCGGATGCGGAAACACGAGCGAATAAGCCATCAGATGGATCTGTCGCTTGACGCTATCGTCCGCCCCGTATTTGCGGTCGCCCACAATCGGGCACCCCATATCGGAAAGATGCACGCGGATCTGGTTCTTGCGCCCCGTCTCCAAACGGACTTCCAGCAACGTCGTATGGGTCGCCTCGTCGTATTGCAACGTCCTGTAGTGCGTCACCGCCCATTTCGCGTCGGCTTCTTCCCGCGCCACCGAATACATGACCTGCCGCGCGTTCTCTTTCAAAAACGAACTGCACGTACCCGCCGCCTGTGCCGGCCGGCCCTCCACGAGCGCATAATATTTCTTCTCCACCTCTTTCCAGTGGTCCTGCAAAAACGTCTTGCTTTCCTCGTTCTTCGTAAACATGAGCAAACCGCAGACCTCGCGGTCGAGCCGATGCACCGTATAAGCCCGTTGCCGATGGCGCGTCTTCTGCAACACATAGCCGTTCACGATGCCGAACATCGAACGCACCTTTTCGGTCGTGCGGCCCGACGTCAGGATGCCGGCCGGCTTGAAAACCACCAAAACATCCTCGTCCTCGAATAAAATCCGGAAAGGCGCCTTTTCGCGGTAGAGTTCCCGTGCCTGATATTTTTTGAACGTCACGCTTTCGCCCTTATGCAGCATCGTTTCCGCATGCTTCATCAGCGCGCCGTCCCCGCTCGCAACGCAACCTAAGCGCACCGCCTTTTTAAGACGCGTGCGGTTGCTGTCCGGAAACGCCTCCAACAGCAAATCGATAAGGCTTATATCGCGTTGAGCCGTCAGTATCATAATTGGATTTCCTCGCCGTTTTTATCGTAAAACCTATATTCCAGAAAGTTCAGCGAGTCGTAACTCCGCAACTTGATCCAACGTCGGTACAGCCGCCACCAGTTCCGCTGGGCGTGCCGCCAGTTGCCGCGAAGATACGCATACACGTACGGATGCACGACAATGGTAAAATGCCGGGCGTTCGTATCCTTAATCAGGAAATCCACCTGTTTGTCGATTTCGTCGGTCAGGCAAATGCTCGGTTTTATTTCGCCCGTACCGCCGCATGTGGGACAAGTCTCCAACACTTTGACCTGCGTCTGCGGCCGGAATCGCTGGCGCGTAATCTGAATCAGCCCGAACTTGGTCGGCGGCAGGACCGTATGCTTGGACGGGTCGTTCTCCATGGCCTTGACCATGGCGTCGAACAGAATCTTGCGGTTGGCCGCCTCGCGCTGGTCGATGAAATCGACGATGATGATGCCGCCCATATCGCGCAGACGCACCTGCCGCGCCACTTCCAAAGCCGCGTCTAAATTGACCTGCAACGAATTGCTTTCCTGACTCTGATCCGCATTCATGCGGTGGCCGCTGTTCACGTCTATGACGTGCATGGCCTCGGTATGTTCCACGACGATATAGGCGCCGTTGTGACGCAGGTTCACGACCTTGCCGAACGACGACTTGATTTGCTTGGAGATGCCGTAATGGTCGAAAATAGGCTCCTTGCCCTTATACAGCCGCACGATGTCTTTCTTTTCGGGCGCGATCCGCATGATGTAGGCCTGGATTTCGTCGAACAGCTGCGGGTCGTTCGTGGCGATCTGATTGAAATCGTTATTGAGAAAATCGCGCAGGATGCTGACGGCCTTGTCCATCTCGCTGCACACTTTCATCGGCGCTTTGGCATGGAGCAACTGCCGCTCTATATGCGCCCATTTTTTAGTTAAGGCCGTCAAATCCGCATCCAAATCGGCCACGCTCCGTCCCTCGGCCACCGTACGGATAATGACGCCGAAATTATGCGGACGTATGCTTTGTATCAGACTTTTAAGCCGGGAACGTTCCTCCGGATTCTTGATTTTCTGAGAAATGGAGACTTTATTGGAAAACGGCACCAGTACGAGATAACGTCCCGGAAATGAAATTTCCGCGCTCAGACGCGGCCCCTTCGTTGAAATGGGTTCTTTCGTAACCTGCACCAAAAGACTTTGGTTCTGTTTGAGAACCGAAGAAATCTTGGCGTTCTTCGGACTATCTTCCTTGTTCTTGTATTTCTGAATGTCGGTCTGCGCACGGTCACCGTTGATGGCGCACTGCGTAAACCGGTTGAAAGAGGCGAACTGCGGACCCACGTCCAGATAATGCAGAAAGCCCTCCTTTTCAGCTCCCACTTCGATGAAAGCCGCATTTAACCCGGGCATCACTTTTTTGACCCGTCCTAAAAAAACATCCCCTACCGAGTGCATCGTATTGCTTTTCTCCCGATGCAACTCCACCAACTGTTTATCCTCAACCAACGCTATAACAACCTCTTGCGCGGTCGAATCTACGATTAATTCCTTATTCACACAACTTCCGTTTGATAAAATGCAAACAGTAGGCACACCATAGCGCGCCTACTGTTGCATATTAGGATCCTCTAATGAGATAACTATCTCTTTTTATGGCGATTCTTACGCAAACGCTTTTTACGTTTGTGCGTCGCCATCTTATGCCGCTTTCTTTTCTTTCCGCTCGGCATAACTTAGGCCTTTACGTTTTTCTTAACGCTGGTCAGGAACGTTTTGGCCGGTTTGAACGCGGGAATGTTGTGGGCGGGAATTTCGATAGACGTATTCTTCGAAATATTGCGGCCCGTCTTCTTGGCGCGGGTCTTGATGATGAAGCTGCCAAAGCCTCTCAAATAAACGTTCTGACCGGAAATCATGTTGTCTTTGATAACATCCATGAACGTTTCCACAGTCGCTAAAACAACCGTTTTTTCCAAACCCGTCTTCGCGGCGATTTCGGATACTACTTCTGCTTTTGTCATGATTATTTTGTAATTATGGGTTTATACACTCGTCTTGAAACAATGGAATGCTTTTAAAGCAATTTCCAAATATTTTCTAACGCAGTGCAAATATAAGAAAACTTTGCAAATAACCGCCACTTCCCGACATTTTTTTCTATTTTTGTTTCCATGTCGTTACTATCAGAAGAACTAATACTTTGGTATTCAAACAATAAACGCAATCTTCCTTGGCGCGATACCCAGGACGCCTATCCCATCTGGCTGTCTGAAATTATCCTGCAACAGACCCAAGTCAAGCAGGGCCTCCCCTATTTCAACCGCTTCATAGCGGCATTTCCGACCGTGCAGGCGTTGGCCGAGGCACCGGAAGAGGCCGTCCTCAAACAATGGCAGGGCTTGGGTTACTACAGCCGCGCCCGCAACCTGCACGCGGCGGCCAAATCGGTGTGCGAACGATACGGCGGGCGGTTTCCCGACACCTACGAGGCCGTGCGCGCCTTGCCGGGCATAGGCGACTATACGGCCGCCGCCATTCTCTCCTTCGCGTTCCGGCAACCGTTTCCGGTCATAGACGGCAACGTATTCCGTGTCGTGAGCCGCATCAACGGCATGACCGAACCTATCGATACGCCGGCCTGCCGCGCGGAAATCAAACGGTTTCTTGAAAAACAGATTGATGCCGAACGGCCCGACCTGTTCAACCAGGCCATGATGGAATGGGGCGCGTTGCTTTGTCTGCCCGGCCGCTCGGCACTTTGCCAACAGAAGCCCGAAGCCTGTTTTTATCACAAGCATTGCCAGGCGCTCAAAGCGGGTCTGGTGGATCGTCTGCCCGTCAAGAAAGAGAAAAAAGCCGTACGCGAACGCTACCTGCATTATTGCTATAAGACGCCGGACGGACTCTATCTGCGGCGACGGCAAGGCAACGACATCTGGAAAGGCCTGTTCGACCTGCCCTGCATGGAGACGGAATCGGCCGAAGTCCCTCTGCCCGGTCTCAAATGCGTCAAACAATACACGCACCTGCTGAGCCATCAGCGGCTGCACCTGTTCTTCTACGAAACGGCGCAATGGCCGCCCGGCATCGACACGGACGGCTGTTTTCCCGTAGCGCGCGAACATTGGGCAGACTATGCCGTCCCCAAGGTCATCGAAAAGTTTTTGGATTTTTTAAGGAAAAAGACCCGATAAAAGCGGACTTTGAACGTACATTATCCAAAACCTTTAAAATTTCAAGTATCATGAGTGGCGTAAACAAAGTCATTTTAATCGGAAACTTGGGCAAGGATCCCGAAGTTTTCACTTTCGCGAACGGGAACAAAAAAGTCCGTTTGGTCATGGCGACCTCCGAAACCTACAAAAACAAAAACGGAGACCGCATCGAACAAACCGAATGGCATTCGGTCGTACTCTACCGCGGCCTGGCCGAAGTGGCGGAGAAATATCTCAAGAAAGGTAACTCCGTTTATGTGGAGGGCAAGTTGCGCACCCGCATGTGGGAAGACGACAAAGGGGAGAAACGGTATGTGACCGAAATCGAAGCCCAAAATCTGACGATGCTGGGTGGCGGCAACGGCAGCCGCAAGGCCGAAACGCCGGCCGTGGAAAAGGGCGAACCGGTCCTGCCCTCCGTGCCTGCGAATTTAGACAAAGAGGAGGCGTTCTACGACCCGACCGAAGACGCTTTGCCGTTCTAAGGCGCACACGGGACGGCGGCATTTCCGTCCGCGGCCGTCCGTCGGCCAACAAAAAAGGCTGTTCCGATCGGAACAGCCTTTTTTTATCGCTTACAGCCTCCGCGTCTAACGGTTGGCGAAAGCGTCCAGACCGCTCTGCAGATAGGCGATGAAAGCCTCTACATCGCTGTTGTAACCGTAAGACGTCGCCACGATGGGTTCACCTTCCGCATCCAGCAAATGGTAATAAGGCAATGTGTTCGTCTTGAATTTCGTTACCTCGAAATCGGCATTGCGTTTGCCGAGCGTTTTCTTAACGTTGCCGTCCACCACCGACGTCACCCATTCGTTTTCGGGCAAGGCGGTGCGGTCGTCGCAATACAACGCGACAATGACGTATTTTTTCAGCAAAGCCTGAACGCGTGCGTCCGTCCATACCTCCATCTCCATTTTCTTGCAGTTGGCACAGGAATGGCCCTTGAAATCGATGAACACCGGCTTGTTCTGCTGCTTGGCGCAAGCCAACCCCTCTTCATAGTCGAAATAGCCTTTGAGGCCGAACGGCAATGTCAGCTTGTCGGCATATTTGGGCGTGCCGCACAACACTTGTTCCTCGCCGGCCGAAGCCCCCGGCATGGCCACCGTCGCGGCCGCCGAAGCCTTGCTCAGGTCGAACTGCTGCACCGTCATGGGCGGCACCAAGGCCGAAACCATTTTCAAGGGCGCGCCGAACAGGCCCGGAATCAGGTAAACGACAAACGTGAACGTAATGACGACCAGCACAAGGCGGAACACGCCGATATGGGGTACGTCGCTGTCGTGCGAGAATTTGATTTTGCCCAACAGATAAAAGCCCATGAGCGTGAACAGCACGATCCAAATGGAAAGATAGACCTCACGCGTAAACAGGTGCAGTTCATAGACCTGGTCGATGTTCAACAGGAACTTCATGCCGAACGCCAGCAACACGAAAGCGAACACGACCTTGACCGAATTGAGCCAGCCGCCGCTGCGCGGCAGTTTCTCGAGCATGGACGGGAAGAGCGAGAGCAGGAAGAACGGCAGGCCCATGGCCAGACCGAAGAAGAACATACCCAACAAGGGTTTGAGCACCGACGTTCCCATAGCCGCTTCCACGAGCAGGGCCGCCACGAAAGGACCCGTGCAGGAGAAGGAGACGATGGCCAGTACGGCCGCCATGAAGAAAGCGGAGATGTAACCGCCCTTGTCGGCCTTGGCGTCCATCTTGTTCGACAGACCCGTCGGCAACGTGATTTCGAACAAGCCGAAGAACGAGAAAGCGAATACGACGAACAAGGCGAAGAAAATCAAGTTCGGAATCCAATGCGTGCTCAACACATTGGCGAAATCGGCACTCTTGGTGGCCGCGACGATGGCACCGATGGCCGTATAGATCAACGTGATGGAGCCCGTGAAAATCGCGCCTTTCAGAATGCCGGTACCGCGGCCGCCTTTGCCGCTGGCGTCGCTGTCGATAAAGAACGACACCGTCATCGGAATCATCGGGAACACGCAGGGCGTGAACACGGCGGCCAGCCCGGCCAGAATCGCGATGAGGATGAAGCCACCCAAGGATTCGCCGGTTTGTTCAGCGGCCGGCTCCTCGGCCGTAGCCACCACGGCAGGTTCGGCCTGGGCCTCGGCTACAGGTTCAGCGGCAGGGGTCGCCTCGGCGATGGCTTCTTCCTCCGGCTGCCCGGCTACAGCCGCCGGCGCACCGGCTTTCTTCAAATCGGCCGCCTTGACGTTGAACGAGAACGGAATGTCGTTGAACGGCAGACAGGTTTCGTCGTTGCAAACCTGATAGTCGATCGTGCCTTTGATTTCCATGTCCTTGGCGGCATTCAAGCGAACCGTCTGACGGAACTGGGCGTCTTTCTTGAAAAACTGCACCATCACGCCGAACGTTTCGTCTTTTTCCGAAACAGGCGCGGGGCTTTCCACCGCCTTGCCTTTAAGTTTATAATCGGCATTTTCCGCAAAGATAAACTCCGTCGGCAACGGGCCGAGCGGATCCTGCTGCTGGGCATAGAGATGGTAACCGCCGGTTACCGTAGCCGAAAACACCAATACAGCCTCCTGTTCATTGACAGGTTCCACCGTGAATTTCCACTTTACAGGATTTTCCTGAGCATTGACCGCGCCCGCCGCCAGGAAGCAGAGGGACAACAGCCATAACGCCATTTTTTTCATTTCGTTATTGTTTTTTATTTTTCTCAAAAATCGTTTTCCAAGACCCGTTGCCGCGCGCCTATTTCTTCGTCGTTTTCTTGGCGGCAGTCTTCTTGGCGGCCGTAGCTTTCTTGGCCGGTTCAGCTTTTTTCGCAACCGCGGTCTTCTTGGCGACAGCCGTTTTCTTAGCCGGAGCGGCTTTCTTGGCTGCTGCCGTTTTTTTAGCGGATGCCGGGGTTTTCTTAGCGGACGTTTCGTCGGCCGCTACCACGGTAAACTCATAACTTTCCATAATCGGATTGTGCAGCATCTCCTTGCAGGCACGTTCCACCGCCGCTTCGGCCGCTTTCTGATCCTTGGCTTCTACGGCCAGTTCCATGTGTTTCCCGATGCGCGCATCTACAATGGCTTTCAGATCCATCGTATGCAGACGGGCCGTCACCGCCTTGCCCTGCGGATCCAGCAACGCTCTGAGCGGCATCACATTGATATAAGCTATGAACTTCATATTATTGAATTTTTATGGTTTCGTCTCCAGAGTTTTCCGCCGGATTTTCCAACGGACGGTCCATATGATAATGCAAATACGAAAATACCGGATAGAACACGACGGCGATACACAAGCCCAAGAAGCCTGAAAAACAAACCGCGGCAACCGATAAAATCACGTACAGATAGAAAAAACGGCGTCCTTTCCAGCGCCAATCCCGGCTTTTGAGCGAAAACATACGCCACGGACAGACGAGCAGGACGGCGAACATCAGCGACAACACCAAGACGTAATAACCGCCCAACACCTGTCCGCTCCGCGCCTGATGCAGGCAGAGTGCCGCCCAGAACACCGCGTTGGCCGGCGTCGGCAAGCCCGAAAAACTGCTTTTCTGCGCCGGATCGATATTGAATTTGGCCAAACGATAGGCCGAACACAAAGCCATGAGAAAGGCCGCGAACGCCAAACCGTCCCAAACCAAAGCCTGCGAACGCATCATCGTGAAAGCCATCAAGGCCGGCAAAACGCCGAAACTGACCACGTCGGCCAACGAGTCAAGCTGTACGCCCAACGACCCCGAAACACCTAACAGACGCGCCGTCATGCCGTCGAATACATCGAACGCCGCCGCCGCGAACACCAATACGCCCGCCGCCCCGGGACGCCCCGAAAACAACAGCCATATCCCCACACACCCGCAAAGCAGATTGCATAAGGTCAGTACATTGGGAATAAACGCCCGGATACGCATGGTCATCGCCAAATTAGCAACATTCAATTATCTCAAAAACTGACAAAGGTAGTGAAAATTGAGCGCAGAAGCAAATCAAAAAAGAAGTGAGGAAACGATGCGGCATAGCCGCACCATACTTCAACGGAACAAGCGCAAAAATCATTTTGCAGATTGATCCGTTGAAGTATGGAAATTATTGCGCACGCAGTGCCGCAATAATCGTTTCCGAACGAATAAGCCGGCAGCTTCTGCCGAAATGCCTCCTACCTTCACTTGGCGCAACGCGGCGAGTAAAGACAATAAATCACTTGGCGCACTACCGACTTAACCCAAACACAAAGAAACTCTTAACGAAAATCCCAATGACCTTCCCCCTTCGAAAAAACAGGGGCAAAGGTACGGCGAAAATAATTAAAATGCAAATATCTGAAAAACATGCAAAAACAATTTGCATATCTCAGCAATATCCCTACCTTTGTGCCATCATTCCCCCGTGCAGTCCCTTGGCACGCAAACCCTTAAAAACGCCGGGCCATGAACAGACATCTCGCCCATATCGGCAAAAACGACTTAAGCACCTCTGCCTGCGGGAGGCCTTGAAAGGGTTTGTTCCACCTAAGACACCGGCACCTCACAGACCCGTCCCCGCAGGATCACTTCAAAAGGCGAATCACCGCCGACCGCCGGATTGTTGAACTAAGCAAACTTTAACCCAAACCAAAATCGCACGAGCCGTACGCTTCCGGATTGAATCCGACTAAAGCGTATGATGAAAGCGACGGACTTTAACTAAAATTCATATTATTGTCTAACTTCAAAACTTTTATTGTCATGAAAAAGATTATCATAGCGCTCGGTCTCGTACTGGGTTTGAGCGGTGTATCCGCTTTGCAAGCACAGATGCGTGTCTATAACGAAAATCTGGTCAAATTCGGCAACATCAACACCAGCCCTACACTTTCTTCCGGATTGGAAGTGAATATGCCCAATTTCCTTTTCAAAGGCAATTCCGCCAAATTCAATATTTGCGGCTATGCAATCGAATTTGCCGGATACAGTGTATCCCCGGCTTCCAGATCCGGTGCGACCCAGGGAATTGTGGGCCCTCCAGTCATAGAATTAGGGCCCGCCATAGCCCTGTTATGCTCAAAAAATCATCTGGGAATAGGCAGTTCCACCAAGCCATTGCATAGCCTCTATGCCACGAAACTCTATTCATCCTCCGGCGGAGTATCGACCATCTCCGATCACCGTTATAAGACCGACATAGAGAATCTGACACCGGCATCGGACAAGATCATGCAGTTGCGCCCCGTCACATTCAACTACCGGGATGAGAAGGACGGTGAACGTTCTGCAGATCCGAGACGGCTGAACCGTGTCGGCCTCATCGCACAGGAATTAAACGATGTCATACCCGAAGCCGTGTCCTATCTAAAGGAAGACGACATCTACACCGTGGATTACACCGTCCTGATACCTTTCCTTATCAAGACCGCCCAGGAACAACAGGAGCGGATAGAAGCGTTACAGGCGGAAATACAAAAATTAAAGGCTGGAAAGTAAGGCTGTACAGGGCGTCCCCGCACGTCCGCACGATGTCTCGGGACGGTGCCGGTGCGCGCGGGTATCCAACCAGATGTCTAATTAAAAGCGTAATATCATGAGACCTCACCATATACTATTAGGCGGGCTGTCGCTCATAGGACTGACAGCCGGCCTTCTGCAGGCGCAGCAGGTGCCTGAATCGGTGGCGCGGAATGTCGCGGCCAACTTCATGAACCGCATGTACACCGATAGGACACGGACCATCCAGACCGTCTACCGGGAAGGGGCCGATCCGATGCAGGCGGTCACATCCGACGCCGCCACCATCAACATCGTCACGTTCAACCAGGGCGGCTGGGTCATCCTCTCCAACGACGAGAGCGCCCCGCCGGTACTCGCCTTCTGTGAGTCCGGCACCTTCAGCGCCGACACCAACGACATGCCGGGCGGGCTGATAGAACTGTTGCAGGACTACCGGGACATCGTCGGGGAAATACGCCGGGACTATGCCGCCAAAGGTGCGTCATCCGACTATTCCGACAACCAAACCGCCTGGGGACGCCTGAAGAACGAACAGACCAAAGGCAAGCCGGTGACCACTTATGTGGACAATCTATTGAACGACCCGGCAAGAGGCGGCATGGTCGGTTGGAGACAAAAAGGAGACTCATTATCTGGCGCACACAGGGCTTATAACAAATATATGCCTCCCGGAGGCAAGAAATGTCATTTCGGCAAGAAGCCAGCCGGTTGCGGCACGGTGGCGATGGCGCAGATCATGTGGTATTGGAAATTTCCACCCCAATACGAATGGGATGAAATGCCCCGGTATATCAACAGCCAAACACCGATTTATCAGGCGGATCTTATTGCGCATTTATATGAAGATTGTGGTGAGGCCAATAATATGCGTTACACATCCTGCAAATTTTCTTGGACATATACAGACAACATCGAATCCGGGCTGAAAAAGTTCCGGTATTCTAATGCCAACAAAAGGCGGCGCGGCGACAAGGACGACGGACAGTGGTGGCCGGACCTGATCCGGACGAATTTAGATGCGGGACGTCCCTTGGTATATCGTGGTGATAAATGTGATTTCTGCGGTGACAAGCATTTTTGGAATGTCTCAGGCTATAGTTCAGAAGAACTTTTCTATTGTCATTGGGGATGGGGGGCTTTTGATTCCCGCAATGGATGGTATCGTTTAGATAATTTAAAACCAGGCGACAGCGATTATCGCAAGAACAACATGATTGTGCGGGATATCTATCCGGATTGGAACGTACAGGACGATGGAACTTACGAAAACATTACCAAAGGCCAGGATGAGGAACTGCGTGCCTTCAACCGCAACGTCACGCTCAAGAATGTCACACTGGACGGAAACTCGAGGGCAAAACTGTGCTTCACACAGACGTTGACGATAGAGGGCGAACTGACGGTGGGGCCGAACACGTCCTTCATCCTGCAGTCGTGCGCCGCAGAGGCGGCGGCCGCGCAGGCCATGCAGACGGATGCCTATCACAGCGATGACGGGGTGGAGGATCGGAATCTTGAAACGGAAGAAGCCGACAGGACCGACGTCTCGGTATGGGAAACCCTGCCGCCGGAAATCGAGGCCGAAGCCGATCCGTCGATGCCGAACAACGTATGGAGCCTCTATCCGAATCCCAACCAAGGCAGTTTCGAGGTCCGGGTCTCGGCGCCCCATGTCATCCGTCAGAAAAAGACACTTTCGATTTACAGTCCGGACGGCAATCTCGTCCATGAGACGGACTTCGAGGGCGATCGCTGCAGCGTCTCCGGCATCGGAAGCAGGGGATTGCATCTGGCCCTGCTGAAAACCCCGGAACAGACGTATGTATTGAAAGTATTGATCAGATAATTGTAAAAAAATCAAAGATATGAAACGGCATGCGATATATAGGTCGCTCTGCCTGATTATCTGGATGCTGTTGTCGGGCGGGGTGCTCTCTGCCCGGCAACTGGCTCCGGCGGCAGGGCAAGACGCGACGGATACGGCGGTCTACACACCGCGCAAGGGCTGGCCGAAAGCCGACAGGCGGTTTTATTTCGACCTGCGCGGCGGATACGGCTTCAAAATGGGATCAGGATATAACGGCATTTTTTTCACTGCCGATCCTAATGATATTTGCTGGACAGGTTTTCCTCCGGGTAAAAGATTGAAGTCTTCTTTAGGAAAGGGTTGGCAAGCAGGACTAAACTTTGGTATACGACTTAATCGTTATATAGCCGTTGAAATAGGTTTAGGCTACAGCAAGGGGGACATTCAAACTTACCGGGACTTTTTTTGTGACACAGCGGGCAATATAAGTTGGCTGCCTATACCTATAGAGGAACAGCATCCTGTGTATCCAGAAAACTTTCCGGATGTGAAACTGAAATCGTTATGGACAACACTTACATTTGGGGATAGTTTCAACAGTCACAACGGACATTTGAACGTGTCCATACGTTTATCCCCCGGATTCAGAAAATGGGATCCCTATGTAAAAATGGGAATTAATGTGATGATTAGCCATATCAGTCATTATACATCGGCCAACCTTGGCTTTTTCCAGGTCACGATGCCGAATGATACCAGTTATCTGTATCACAGCGGTCGGGCCGGCTATGAAAGAATGATAACGACTTCCTTCGGATTTACGGCAGCTTTCGGCGTAACCTGCCGCTTCACGCCCACGGTCTCCATGTTCGCCGAATGGCAGTTTACATTGATGTCATCTGTAGCCAAACGTAATCACATGGTAAATTTGACCCAGATAGATGGTACGGAAGAAACGTTGCCGATATTGGACAAAGTTATTCTCAACAACCGGTTGCGCAGTGACTTCGTCCTGCCGTTCAGCAACACCGGCATCAACATCGGCTTCAAGTTCGCATTCTGAAAAAATACACCGCTTGACGGCCAACGAGTTTGATTTCAAACCCGGCTTTTCGATAGAAAGCGGCAGTGATGTGATATTTAAAGTAAAATAATTATCTGAGATTGATGGAAGAGACCTTTAAGTTGTGGGTTCTTCCATCAGTCTCCCTTAACACGAAAGGAATCAAACCATGAAAAAGTTTTTATATCTGCTGTTGCCTGCCCTGTTGCTGGGCGGCATGGGTTACGCACAGGATATACCGGCGTCATCGACTGCCGAAGTCCCTTCAACCGTCCGTCCCAAACGCGCTTCTAAATTCCAAGGCCTGTGGCAACAGCGCAAAGGACACAACCTGCGTCTAGACTACGGTTTTCAGGCCGACTTATTGGGGAACAGTTGGGTGGATAAATACACGCCTATCCGTTTTGACTTGGAATACCAATACGACATCCCTTGGAACCCGAAACGCATCAACTTCTATGCTTACGCCGGTATCGTTTACAAACTATTGGATATAAGTTACACCAATGATATGAACCGTTTGTACGAACTCTGTTTTAAAGATGAGCATAACTATGGAGGCTATATCGGCATCGGGATGAAGATACATTGTACCGATTGGCTTCATCTTTCCTTCGCGCAAGCGTTTAATGTAATAGATAGAACTATAAATGTGACAACGCCTGATATGTATAATCAATCTAGACGTCTGACCTTTTTTGATGGTATTTTCATTGGTTCTCAAACTTCTATCCGCATTGTCGGGCAGATAAAACAATGGTCAATTTACCTCGGTTATCGTGTAGATCGTTGGCAAAAAAAAGTAACGGATCATAACCCTCAGCCTGAATCCATATTTCCGATCAACGATTTTTATGACAACTACCTGACTTTCGGCATCGGATATGACTTTTAAAATAAAAGACAGCCAACGAGTTTGATTTCAAACCCGGCTTTACGATAGAAAGCGGCAGTGATGTAACATTTAATGTAAAATAGCAATCCATCAATCGGTATCCGATTATCGGATACCGATTGGTTTCATTAACACGAAAGGAATCAAACCATGAAAAAGTTTTTATATCTGCTGTTGCCTGCCCTGTTGCTGGGCGGCATGGGCTACGCACAGGACATACCGGCGTCATCGACACCCACCGCATGGTCGTGACCGAATAAACGTGACCGTAAACGGCGAATTTAAATTGAGTTCATAATACGACTCCCCGCCCCAAAGGCGGTGTAATCCGACGCCCGACCGACGGGCGGGGAGCCGAAACAAGAAAAGAAAAAAATCATGAAAGCTTATTGGATATTAGCTCTATCGCTATTACCGCTATCCGCCTGCAAACACGAGCCCGTCAACCGGAAGGAGGCGGACAAGATTGCCATCAACTATGCCAAGCACAATGCGCCCGACAAAAACGACTATCGGTTGTATTATTACGACTTCCATGATACCAATCCTATTCAATTTTGGGACTGGTCAAAAGAGAACTCCATTGTAGCCTACGATGCGTTTGTCTATTTTTTGGACGAGCACTATCATGCCAATTGGGCGCATCCCTGCCGCTATATCGTCATTCAAAAACAAAATGGTAAATATACCATTTATCATTGGAGAACCCCGCCCCGTATTGAAGACGGACAACCAGCCCCTCAAAGAATCCAAATATATCCGAAAAAGAACAATTAATTAAAAGGAGGAAACATCATGAAAAGATACCTATCACTTATTTTGCTGTTGCCTGCCCTGTTGCTGGGCGGCATGGGCTACGCACAGGACATACCGGCGTCATCGACTGCCGAAGTCCCTTCAACCGTCCAGTCAAAACGCGCTTCCAAATTCCAAGGCTTGTGGCAACAGCGCAAAGGACACAGTGTGTACTTCGATTACGGATATCAGACAGGGAAATTGGCGTATATCAGGTATTATGACAATATTTTGACATATAAGCCGATTCGGTTTGACCTAACCTATCAGTACGATATTCCGTGGAATCCGAAGCGCATCAATTTCTACGCCCATGCGGGATTCGGATACCGTCAATTGAAAACGGATTACAAATCCTATTATATGTATTGGTATCAAGGTTCGCTGTTCCTCCTTCCGGAATTCGAAGAGGGGGTGGTTGCATACGCCGGCATCGGCATGAAGATACACTGTACGGACTGGCTCCATCTCTCGTTCTCCGAAGCCTTCAACGTTATGCACGAAGTAGGTCATGGAGATTTTATAGGAGAAGGCACATACCCCGGTATACAGCCTGGTTGGAAACACACCCTTGTCGGCCTTCAGTCCACGTTCCGCATCGTCGGGCAGATCAAGGGCTTCTCCATCTATGCCGGCTACCGGCTGGACCATTGGCTGAAGACATTCCCCAACACTTTAAAATGGCCTTTTTCCCTTACCCAAACCGATAAGAACGGGAAATACGAAGGCTACCTGACCATCGGTATCGGATATACGTTTTAATTTGGATGCCGCCTGAAATGCCTCAAAACAACCCGCTGAAACCACGGTTCCCCGCCCGGCAACCACAACCCCGCGCCGCCGGACGGGAAAACCCAATTAACACGAAAGGAGTCAAACCATGAAAAAGTTTTTAACTTTACTGCTATTACCGGCGCTTGCCGTGCCACTGCAGGGGGGGGGGGGGGGGGGGGGTGAAAAGTACCGCATCCATCTTTTTACGCCCCTGCAGAATGAGGGTACAGACCGGTACGTTCGGTAACCTTCAAGAAACTGCGCAAAAACAGGATGGCCGCCATGAAAAGCGACACGGAAAAACTCAGCACGATGCCAAAGGTGCCGAGACCTGCCGGGAATGCCAGAAGATAGGATGACGATAGCCCGACAACGACATAACTGAAAAAAGCGATCCAAAGCATGGGCTTCACATGCGAGGTGCCGCGCAAGGCATTGGCGAACGTCACTTGGGTAGCGTCGCCGAGTTGGTATATCACAAGCGGCAACACCAACGACCGGGCAGCGACCAGCACCACCGGATCGTCGGTGAAAGCCCCTATCAACGGACGCGAGAAAAAGATGAAAACGCAGGTGGAAACCGCGGCACACATAAGCATCACGGCATAGCCGTCGAATGCCACACGACGGCATGCATGCAAGGATGATGTGCCGGATTCATTGGCCACAAGCACGGCAATGGCGGTGCCGATGCTGTAATAGATACAGAAGCCGAGCGAACTTATCACGACGATAATCTGGAATGATGCAAGCGCCACAGTGCCCATCCAGCCTGCGAAAATGGCGCACGTGGAGAATGCGGCGGTTTCACAGGCCATCTGGAGCGCCACAGGCCAGGAAGTACCCGCCACCTTACGCACGAGGCCGCGGGTCAGACGCTTGCCGCGTCCGATAAAGCCGACCCGGTATCGGGCATTGGACGGTTTCAGAAAAAAGATAGCCATGATGACCATCGGGGAGATGACGCGGGCGGCGAGCGTTGACAGCCCCGCACCGGTAAGCCCGAGTTCGGGAGCGCCCCAGTTGCCATATATGAGCATATAATTACCGATGATGTTCAGCACATTGCATGAGAGGAGAATCCACATCGGCATGGCCGTGTTCTTCACGGCGAAACTCCATTGCGCGAAAGTATTGAACACAGCCAATGGAATCAAAGAGGCAAGGAAAATCAGATAATACGGCCGGATCAGAGGCAACAATTCCACGGGTTGCCCCAAGCGGTCGAGATGGAAATATAATACGCCCATTATCCCTGTGAGCAATGCCCCCGCAATGACGTTCGACACTAAACCCGCCTTAAGGATTCGGCCTATTTCTTCATACCGTTTCTGTGGAAACAATAGGCCGATGAGAGGGGTCAGCCCATAGGAGAATCCCATCAGGCACATTACGACAATATTGAAGGTATTGATGACAAATGAGGCCGACGCGAGTGCTTCGGTGCTGTAGCGTCCCACCATGATATTATCGGCAAATCCGACCACGATGGTGCCGGCCTGGGCGATAAGCACCGGCAGAGCCAGTTTCAGAATGGAAAGACAACGTTTGAACATGGCGGCATTCATCAACAGATTTACCATACCGGGGCCAGATCGTACTGCGATCGCGGGCGGAGGCCGGTCACCCAGTGAAAGCCTTTCAAAATGCGTTCCCGCTGCGTCAGATCGGGTTCGGGATAAAGCGCCGTGCGTTCCGGCTCCACAAGATTGACGCCTTGGATGTCGGCGTTCTTAAAATACATCTTGATGCGTTTGCTCAACGATTTGTTGATGCCTATAAGTTCCATCTTCTCCTCGTCCACAACATAATAGACGGCCTCGGCCTTGCCCGCGACGTCGGCCAGACGGAACGTGGAACTGTCGTCGAAATAGCCCCACATCTCCTTGCCCTTGATCTGGTTGAACCACTCGCCCTCCTCCACTTCGAGCGCGTTGGAGCGCGTGACCGTATCTTCGGGCTTGAGCACGACACGGGCGGCCATAAAGACATTTTCATTGACCCAGACCCGGTCGGGCCGGTTCTCCTTGAACCACAGCCGAATCGTATCGCCATCCACCTGATAGCCGCTCATCCACACCACAGGCTCGCGCAACATGAACATGAGCGAATCGCGGCGGAAATAAATCAGGGAGTCGCATTTGCCCTGCACGTCCTTTTTGTAGAAACGGACGTTGGGATAGGCCAAAAGTTCCCGTATCTCGCGTTCTTCCTCCACGTTGAAAGGCGGTTTCTCAGGCGTCTCAGGCATTTCGGGTGCCTCGGCCGGTGCTTTTCCCGTCTGATCCGACTTTAGGGCGTCGGACTTGTCCTTCCTGCGCCCCTTTCCGTTATGGCCCTTCGCGGCTTGACCACCCGGTTTATTCACGGACGACTTGGTTTGAGAGGCATCGGGTCTGTCGGCATCCGCCACCGGTTGCGGTCGCCCGCCCGTCCACAACGTATCATAGACCGTGGCGTAGGTCAGCCGCATCGTATCGCTGACGAGAAACAGCGAGTCGGTTTCCTGCTGCACCATGACCGCCCGCGGATTCTGCGTAAAGAACGCATAGCCGGCCACCTCGTCGTTTTCGGCATACTCGCTCTTGACATAACAGTTTTGCGCCGTGTCTTCCAAAAAGACGTTGCGATGCACGTTGCCGCGCTTCTTCGCCAAATCGTAATAAATGCTGTCGCCGTAAAGCGTCTGCGTCTCTTTCGTCTTGATATAGGCGTCGTCTTTGAGGCTGACCTGTTCCTTTTCCTGGTGGAACCAACCCCAGCGGCTGTACATATAGTAGTCGTCCGTCTCTATGTTGGTGGGGCCGAAAAATTTGGCCAAACCGCTGCGGTGGTAATGCAGCGTATCGGTCCAGATCGTGTATTCCGGATTGACGATCACGACATCGTCGTAACAATAGAACATCTCGGTGCGCCCCTCGTAAAAACCGCGCTTCGACTTCAAGACCGTTTCGCCGGACGTCATCTCGCCGCCGTGTTCGTAGATGGCCGTATTGTTTTTACCTTCAAATTCGAGTTCAGGCGTACGCATGACCACGGTTCCGTCGTCCAGCACCACGTCTTCCTCCACATTGTAAGTCTGCTTGGGACCGTCGTAAATCAAGCGTTTGCCCGTAATCTTAACCTTTTCTTTGGTGAATATACGCAGATTGCCGTAGGCAATGCAGGACGTGGTCTTCTGATTGTATTCCGCATAGTCGCTGTAAATGCGGTTACCTTGCGAAACGATGACCACATTGCCTTTCAGAATCCACTCGCCGGGTCGCCCGGGAATATTGCGCATGTCGTTGCCTGAAAACGACTGCGCCCAAGCCATCCCGCCCATGAAGCCGCACAGCCAAAGCGCAAGCGTAAGCCGGACCGGCCACCGACCGGGCCGAAAAGCCGGGCCGAATTTATTTTTCCGATGGTTGCACATAGTTTGACTTGGATTCGAATTGGGCGTTCTGGTTAAACGTATAGCGGATGTACTGCCACTTCTTGCTCTTGGGTATTTTCCGCCCCATGACGACATAGTAATAGTCTTTGGGGCGTTCGGACGAAGCGAACATCCGCTTGTATTTGGATTCGTGCACGACGCGCCAACCTTCCGTCATCTTCATCTTGGCGGCCGAAGCCTGCAGATAGCGTTCGATCGGCAACGGCATTTCCTTGCGGTTGAACGCATAGGCGGTATAAACCTGTACACCGTCTTCGCGGAACGCGGCCGCCATGGCTTGACCGAATTGGTCGAACGTGACGAGATAGAGCCCCTCTCCGGACAGCCGCCAGGTTATTTTCTCGGCATTGGGGAAACGCTTTTTGAAGTTCTTGCCGACGATTTCAGGATAGAGGGGAGCTACCGGCGTCGCCGTATCGGAAGGAACGGCGGCCAGCGTGTCCAACGGCTGAACCGACGCGGTATCGGTTGCAAGGACAGCCACGGTATCGGCTGCCGGAACGACCGTATCAATAAGGGGAACCGTATCGGTTGCAAGGACAGCCACGGTATCGGCAGGAACGACGGCCAGCGTGTCCAACGGCTGAACCGACGCGGTATCGGGTAGGACGACCGACGCGGTATCGGTTGCAAGGACAGCCACGGTATCGGCTGCCGGAACGACCG
>CAJUFX010000010.1:0-33718 GCA_910586395.1 uncultured Bacteroidales bacterium | reverse complement strand
TATCAATAAGGGGAACCGTATCGGTTGCAAGGACCGTGACGGTATCGGCTGCCGGAACGACCGTATCAATAAGGGGAACCGTATCGGGAAGAACGACCGCGGTATCGACAACCGATGAAACGGCCGTATCGGCGGGTTCGACCGAAACCGTGTCGGCCATGGGAACCCGTGTGTCCATTGCGGAAACGATGGTGTCGGCGGGAGCGACCGTGTCGGAAACAACGGCCGGCATCACGGTATCGGGCTCCGAAACCGCCAATGTATCGGCGGACGCCACCATCTCCGCGACCTCCGCGGCAAGCGCCGCCGCTTCCGCCTCGGCCGCATAAGCCGCCTCCTCGGCCACCGGATCGTAAACGTCGCCGTAAAGCGCCAACATGGCTTCCCGCGACAAGACCTCCGGTTCCTCCGTCTGCCCCGAACCGCCCACCGGCTCACCGTCCAACATCGTCAGATCGCCGAAAAAATCGAATTCTAAATAAGTTTTGAGCGAATGGATGCGCTTGTGCTCCATCTCGACGCTGTAATACGCTAAATCGTCGCTCTGCTGCACCTGATAGGCACGCAAAACCCGATAGACCCCGAATTCCTCCTTCAGAAACAAATACGTCTTGTACGGCAGTTCCGACGGACGGACGGGCCGGTAAGCCCGCAACCATTCGCCGGTGGAATCAAAATAGACCGTTTCGTAATTCACGGATATGACCCGGACGCTGTACAACGTATCCAACTTGGCCCAATCCTTATAGACATGGTACGGGTAGGCCAAACGCACGTTACGGCGCACATCCTTGGGCACCTGACGACGTTTGAGTTCCACCCGTTCCTGTCCCAACCGCTCCTGTTCCGCAAGCGTTTGCGCCGCCGCGTTCCACAGACCGCACAGCCAACAGAGGAAAAGAAAGACGAGGCCCTCCTTGCGCATTACGCCATAAGGGTTTGCACACGGTTAGGCCCTACCGACACAATGCTGATCGGGGTATGGGTCTGTTCGGTAATAAAGGCCAGATAATCGCGGAACGCGCCGGGCAGGTCTTCGATGCGCTTGATCTCGCTGATAGGCGTTTGCCAACCTTTCATCGCCGTATATTCCGGTTCTATGCCGTCCAAATCCAAGGGCGAGAAATGCGCCAGCGTACGGCCGTCCTTGCGATAACCCGTGCAGACCTTGATTTCTTCGAACGTATCCATGACGTCGGCTTTCGTCACAATCAGATCCGTCACGCCGCTCAACATAATCGTATAGTAGAGCGCCGGCAGGTCGAGCCAGCCGCAACGCCGCGGCCGTCCGGTCGTGGAACCGTATTCGCCGCCTTGCTCGCGCAGACGGTCGCCCCAGGCGTCATGCAACTCGGTGGGAAACGGACCACTGCCCACGCGCGTGCAATATGCCTTGAAAACGCCATATACACGGCCTACGGACGAAGGCGAGATTCCCAAGCCCGAGCATACGCCGGCCGCCGTCGTATTGGACGACGTGACGAAAGGATAGGTGCCGAACTCCACATCCAAAAGCGAACCCTGCGCGCCTTCGGCCAAGATTCGTTTCCCGGCGTTCATGGCCTCGTTCAGATAATATTCGGTGGAGAGGATGCGGTAACCGCTCAACTCTTCCACGCCCTCAAACCACTTGGCCTCATACTCGGCCAACGTCATGTTGTCGATGATCCATTTGGATTCGTCGAAACCCAAATGCTTCAACAGGCCGGCATGCTGTTGTTTCAAGGCCTCGTATTTCTGCCTGAAACCGGGACGGATGATGTCGCCCACGCGCAAGCCGCCACGCGCCGTCTTGTCGGTATAGGCCGGGCCGATGCCCTTGACCGTGGAGCCGATCTTCCGGTCGCCCTTTTGGGCTTCCAGCGCGGCGTCCATCAAACGGTGGGTCGGCAGAATCAGATGCGCCTTATCCGACAGGATAAGCCGTTGTTTCGGCTCGATGTCGAACTTGCGGATGGCCGTCAGTTCGCGGTGCAGGATATGCGGGTCAATCAATACGCCGTTTCCGATGATATTTTCCTTACCCTCGTGGAAAATACCGGAGGGTATCGTCTGCAAAATGTGTTTTATACCGTTGAATTCCAACGTGTGACCGGCATTGGGTCCGCCTTGGAAACGCGCGATGATATCGTATTCGGACGCCAATACGTCCACGAATTTACCCTTGCCCTCATCGCCCCACTGAACACCCAAAATCAAATCGACTTTCGTCCTTGCCATATCTCGTTTCGTTTTATAAAATTGCTAAATGTGATGTACCGCCTTCAGACTTAAATCCAAAGACGCTACATGATGGGTCAGGCTTCCCACCGAAATAAAATCCACGCCCGAAGAAGCATAATCTTTCAACGTCGCTTCCGTAATGCCGCCCGAAGCCTCGGTCTCGTAGCGGCCGCCGATGTGTTCCACAGCCTTTTTCAATTCAGGTACCGTAAAATTGTCAAGCATGATGCGCTGTACGCCGCCGTGCCGCAATACGGTCTCCAACTCGTCCATGTTCCGCACCTCCACCTCGATGGGCAGTTGCAGGCCGTTGGCCTTCAGGTAGTCCTGGGCCGCCTGTACGGCTTCCGCCACACCGCCGACAAAATCGATGTGGTTGTCCTTGATGAGGATCATGTCGAACAGGCCGAAGCGGTGGTTGCTGCCGCCGCCGATGCGCACGGCCATCTTCTCGAAAACGCGGTTGTTGGGCGTCGTCTTGCGCGTATCCAGCAACGTAGTGCGCATGCCGGCGAGCATATCCACGAGGCGGCGCGTATGCGTCGCGATGCCGCTCATGCGCTGCACGTAGTTCAAACTCAGACGCTCGGCCGTCAGGATGGAACGGGAAGCCCCCGACACGGTCCAGACACGGTCGCCGACTTGCACGCGGTCGCCGTCCTGTTTCAAGGCCGTGAACACGGTTCCGGCATCCACCAGGCGGTACACCATGCCCGCCACCTCGATACCGGCCAATACGCCGGCCTCCTTGGCCACCAACACCGCCTCTCCCCGCGCCGTTTCCGGCACACAGGCCAAAGACGTATGGTCGCCGTCGCCCACATCCTCCTTAAGCGCCAGTTGAATGTAAAACTCAACGGCCGCCTTTTCCTCAGGCGTCATCATTATTTCTTGGCTTTTTTCTGTCCGTATTCAGCGTTGAGCGCGGAAAGAACCTCGTCCGTGATATCGATGTTGGCCGGCGAATACAGCACGCCGCTCGTGCGGGCGTTGGAAATGACGAACGTGTATTGTCCGTGTTCGGCGTTATAGCGTTCGATGAATTCGAAAACCGCGTTCTGCACCTCCTCCATACGTTGCAGACGCAAACTCATGATTTGGTTTTCGTAACGCGCGCCAAGCTGTTCGAGGTTCTCACGTTTCTGCGTCAGATACTCTTCTTTCTTGCGTTGTTCGCTCAACGTCATCGTCGCGCCCACTTTCAGATAATTTTCGTATTCGGTCTGAAAGTCCTGCGCCTGTTTCTGCAAATCGCCCTGCAGTTTCTTTTCGGTCTTTTCCAATTCGGCGGTCACGTCCTCCACCATCCGGTAACGCGCGAACAACGTATCGGTATTGACCGTGGCCACCGTCATCGTACCCGTCTGAACCGCCGCCACCGCGGCACCTTCCGCCGCCGGCGCCGCCGCCTTGTTTCCGTTACATCCCGTCATCAAAGCCGCGCTCGCGCACAGCACCGCAAAAAAAACCTTTCTTCTCATGTCTTTTCCTTGAATTGTTTATTTAACTGAATTTGCTCAATTACCCTCTTTTGATATAAACTGGATGCGCACCAGCCGCACTTCCTCTTCCGTAAACTCGTTCTCGCCCAATTCCTTCAACGCCTCTTCCACCGAATCGTTCTCCGCTTCAAGGAAATAATCGTAAATTTCCTCATAATGGTCGGGATCGACATTTTCGTTCAGATAATAATCGATGTTGATTTTGGTGCCGGAAAGCACGATGCGTTCGATTTCCGTAAGCAGATCCGCGAACGAAAGTCCTTTGGAGACCGCGATGTCGTTAAGCGAGATCTTGCGGTCTATGCTCTGGATGATGAAAACTTTAAGCCCGGATTTGTTGACCACCGACTTGATGACGAAATCCTGCGGGCGTTCTATCTCGTTTTCCTCCACATAACGTTTGATCAGGTCGATGAACGGCTGGCCGTATTTCTGCGCCTTGCCGACGCCCACGCCCGTGATGTGCGTCATCTCCTCCATCGTGATGGGGTACTGTATCGTCATATCCTCCAGCGAAGGCTCCTGAAATATGACGTAGGGCGGCAGTTTCTCTTTCTGCGAGATATCCTTGAGCAGATTTTTGAGCATGCTGTAAAGCACATGATCCACGACCTCGCCGCCCTGGCCGCTGTGTTCGCCCTTCAAGGCGTCCTCCGTATCCGAATCGTAATCGTGGTCTTTCGTCACGTTGACCTCGTAGGGCTTGTCCATGAACGCGCGTCCCTTGTCCGTCAGCCTCAGGATGCCGTAATTCTCGATATCCTTTTCCATCAGGTTCTCGATAAGGCTTTCCCGACCAACGGCCTTCCAATAATTCCTGTCCTTGTTCCCGCCCTCACCGAAGGAAGGCAACAGGTGGTGCTGGCATTTCTTGACGTCGGGACTCAGTTTGCCCATCGCGATGTTGATGATGTGATCCATCTTGAACTGCGACTTGGTTTCCTCGACGAGTTCGAGGAAATAACGCACGTCTTCGGTAGCGTTCACGCGCTCCCTCGGATGCCGGCAGTTGTCGCAATTGCCGCAGTGGTCCGACGGATATGCCTCGCCGAAGTAATGCAGGATGTTCTTGCGGCGGCACATGCCCGTTTCGGCATACGATACGGTTTCGGCCATGAGTTGTTTGGCCACTTCCTGTTCCGCCACCGGTTTGTCCTTAAGGAATTTTTCCAACTTCAGGATGTCGTTCTCGGCGTAAAACGCGATGCAACGGCCTTCGCCGCCGTCCCGGCCCGCCCGGCCCGTCTCCTGATAATAGCCCTCTATACTCTTGGGCATGTCGTAATGGATGACGAAACGTACGTCCGGTTTGTCAATGCCCATGCCGAACGCGATCGTCGCCACGATAACATCTATTTCCTCCATGAGGAACTTGTCCTGATTCTCCGCCCGCGTTTGGGAATCCAAACCCGCATGATACGGCAGGGCCTTGATGCCGTTGGCGCAGAGTATCTGCGCGAATTCCTCCACTTTCTTGCGGCTCAGACAGTAAACGATACCCGATTTCAAACCGGAGGTCTTGATGAACCGGACGATGTCGCGGTCGATGTTCTTCGTCTTGGGACGCACCTCATAATAAAGGTTTTCGCGGTTGAACGACGAAAGGAAAACCTTGGCGTCCATCATGCCGAGATTCTTCTGGATGTCTTTCTGAACCTTGGGCGTGGCCGTAGCCGTCAGGGCCAGGATTGGCACTTTCTTGGGCATGGCGTCGATGATGGGCCGGATCCGGCGGTATTCGGGGCGGAAATCGTGCCCCCACTCCGAAATACAATGTGCCTCGTCTATGGCCACGAGCGAGACGTTTATGCTGCGGAACAGTTCCAGATTGTCCTCTTTGGTCAGGGTTTCCGGCGCCACATACAGCATCTTGGTCTTGCCGGCCAACAGGTCGTCCTTGACCTGCTTCATCTCCGTGCGGGAAAGCGAGGAATTGAGATAATGGGCTATGTCGGACTTGGCACCGAAACTGCGGACGGCATCGACCTGATTCTTCATCAACGCGATGAGCGGCGAAACGATGATGGCCGTTCCGTCCATGATGAGGGCAGGCAACTGGTAGCACAAAGACTTGCCACCGCCGGTCGGCATGATCACGAAAGCGTCCTGCCCCGCCAGTACCTGACGAATCACCGCCTCCTGGTTCCCCTTGAAATGGGAGAAGCCGAAGATCCGCTGCAACGCTTCGTGGAGAAAATCCCGCTGGTCTTCCATACCCGTCAACTTTATAAAAAAATTCTTACTTTTGTACCCGCAAAATGTCTTTCAAAGTTACAACGAATTGTTGGAAAATAAAAAAAATATTTTGGAAATCGTTCGCAAGTGTATCCTGAGCGAAGAAAAAGCGATTGGGAAACTTGTTGACTATCTTGACGATAACTTTACTTCCGTTGTCACGGAAATCCTGCATTGCAAAGGACGGGTCATCGTGACCGGCATCGGGAAAAGCGCCAACATCGGCGTCAAAATCGTTTCCACGCTCAATTCCACGGGTACGCCGGCCATTTTCATGCATGCGGCCGACGCCATACACGGCGACTTGGGCATCATCCAGCCCGACGATATCGTCATCTGCATTTCCAAAAGCGGCCAGACGCCCGAAATCAAAGTGTTGGTACCGCTTATAAAGAATTTCGGCAACCGTTTGGTGGCTTTGGTCGGCAACACGCAGTCGTTTCTGGCCAAGGAGGCCGACTACGTCCTCAACTGCACGGTCGATCGCGAGGCCTGTCCGAACAATCTGGCCCCTACGACCAGCACGACGGCGCAACTGGTACTGGGCGACGCGTTGGCCGTAGCCCTGCTCGAATGCCGCGGCTTCACGCCCGAAGACTTCGCCCGCTACCATCCGGGCGGCACGTTAGGCAAACAGCTTTACCTGCGTGTCCGTGACCTCTCGCGTCAGAACGAAAGACCGGCCGTGGATCTGAAGTGTCCGCTCAAGGACGTCATCATCGAAATTTCGTCCAAGTGCTTAGGCACCGCGGCGGTTTTGGACGGCGACCGCCTCGCGGGCATCATCACCGACGGCGACCTGCGGCGCATGCTGCTCAAGAACCTGTCGTTGGAAAACACGCTGGCCGAAGACATCATGACGCGATCGCCCAAGACGATAAACGAGGACGACATGGCCATAAAGGCCCTCGGCATCATGAAAGAAAACAACATCACGCAAGTGTTGGTAACCGACGGCGAACAGCGTTACGTCGGCATCATCCACCTGCACGATTTGGTAAGAGAAGGCATTATATAACGCGACAAACTGCATATCCGTATGATACTCCGCACCGAGAACATCGTCAAGACCTATCACCAGAGAACGGTCGTAAATCATGTGAACATCGAAGTAAAGCAAGGGGAGATCGTCGGCCTGCTGGGCCCCAACGGCGCCGGCAAAACGACGTCTTTCTATATTATCGTGGGACTTATCAAACCGCTTTCCGGCCGCGTTTTCCTGGACGACCGCGACATCACGGGACTGCCCATGTACAAACGGGCGCAGATGGGCATCGCCTATTTGGCGCAGGAAGCCTCGATTTTCCGGCAGATGTCGGTCGAGAACAACATCATGTCCATTTTGGAATTCACCGAAAAGGACCCGACACGCCGCAAGGAACGTCTCGAACAGTTGTTGGCCGAATTCGGCATAGAACATGTCCGCAAGACCAAAGGCATCAGCCTTTCCGGCGGGGAACGCCGACGGACCGAAATCGCACGTTCCTTGGCCGCCAACCCCAGTTTCATTCTGCTGGACGAACCTTTCGCCGGCATTGACCCGATTGCCATCGAAGACATCAAGAACATCGTCAAACAACTTAAGTCGAAAGATATCGGCATCCTGATTACCGACCACAACGCCCACGAAACGCTGTCGATTACCGACCGCTCCTACCTGCTCTACGACGGCCGCATCCTTAAGGAAGGCAATTCCAAAGACCTGGCCGCCGATCCGGACGTAAGGGAAAAATACCTCGGCCGCGACTTCCAATTGAGATAAATCCCGCCAAACCATATCGTTCATTTTGATACAATAAAAACCAAAACAATGGAAACCAACACAAAAGTCAAAATCTTTTCCTGTCGGGCGACACGTTACCTCGCGGAGAAAATAGCACAGGAATACGGTTCCGAACTCGGCAAGTCGGATGTCTATACGTTCGCCGACGGCGAATTCCAGACCTGCTACGAAGACAACGTCCGGGGCGCCGATGTCTTTATCGTACAATCCACGTTCCCGCCCGCGGACAACCTGTTCGAGCTTTTGATGATGGTGGATGCGGCCAAACGGGCTTCCGCGCGCAAGATCATCGCCGTGATTCCGTACTTCGGCTGCGCGCGTCAGGACCGCAAGGACAAACCGCGCGTGCCGATTACCTCCAAGTTGGTGGCCAACCTCTTGACGGCTTCCGGCGTCTCGCGCGTCATCACGATCGACTTGCACGCCGACCAAATCCAGGGTTTCTTTGAAATGCCGGTGGACCACCTGTATGCCTCTTCCATTTTCGTACCTTTCCTTAAATCGCTGAACATAGAGGATTTGATGTTCGCCTCCCCCGACACGGGCGGTACGCGACGCGCCAACATGTACGCCAAATCGTTCGGAACGGGTTTCGCCATCTGTTACAAGCAGCGGTCCAAGCCCAATGTCGTGGACCGCATGGAACTCATCGGCGACGTGACCGGCAAGAACGTCATCCTCGTGGACGATATTCTGGATACCGGCAATACGCTGATGAAGGCGGCCGACCTTATTCTGGCCAACGGCGCCAAGAGCGTACGCGGCATGATTTCACACCCCGTGCTTTCCGGAAACGCCATCGACCGCATCGAACAGTCAAGTCTGGAGGAACTGATTGTAAGCGATACGATTCCGTTATCCCGCCCGTCTAAAAAAATCAGACAGTTGTCCACCGCCACACTGTTGGCCGAGGCCATCAAGCGGGTGGAAAACAACGAAAGCATTTCGAGCCTTTACAGCGATTACAAATAGCCGTTTTCGGTTTCTCCGTAAAATGCGTATCATTAAGCAATATAGGATACAGCTCGGCAAAAACAAGCACGCCTGTTGCTTTTGCCCTCGCCTTTCACTATATTTGCGAGCATGGACTATGCGCGGTTGTAGCCGCGCATAGTTCTTGTTTAATTACAAATAACTGACAAACAATGAAAAAAATTCAAACCGCCAGTCTTATTTGCGCTTTGCTGACAGCCGGATTGGCATTCAGTTCCTGCGAAAGCCTCAAAAAGATGGTCGCCAACCACCCGACGATGGCCAAATACGTAGCGACGCCGAATCCGTTGGAAATGCAGGGCGATAAAATCAAAGTGGAAATCAAGGGCAACTACCAGCCGAAATACTTTGCCAAGAAAGCCGTGGTCGTTCTCCAACCCGCTTTGAACTACGAAGGCGGTTCCGTCCTGATGAAACCGGTCGTGCTGAGAGGCGAAAAGACGAAAGGGCAAGGCACGCTGATCGGCAGCGCCAATGGCGGCAGTTTTACCTATAACGATGAAATCGACTACATGGAAGGCATGGATCAGAGCCGTCTGGTGCTGAATCCCGTGGCTTACATGGAAAAGAAAGCCAAGAACATGCAGGTGACGAACGAAGCGGAAGCCTCCCAGGTTGCCGGCAACGTCCGTCTGGGCGAAACGCCGGTGGCGCAGGGTACGATGATCACCTCCACGCGCATCGACAACATGGGTGCCGCGCTCGCGACGGAAGAACACGGTTATGAAACCGAAACCGTCATCCCGCACGATGCGACGATTTTCTTCCTCGTGGATATGGCGAACTTGAACTGGAACCTACCGCTCAACAAGAAAGCCGAAACCAAAGCCGGCATCAAGGCCTTGGATTCGTTGTTCAAAACGGGCATGCAAATCAAACAGGTGCAGATCAACGCCTGGGCCTCTCCCGAAGGCGAGGAAAGCCGCAACCAGAACCTGTCTGACAACCGTGTGAAAACGGGCGAAAAATACTTTAAGGATGCCTACAACAAAATCCTGAACCAACGGGCCCGCGCACTGAAAGTGAAAGCCAACAGCCTGAAACAGGATTTGGACATCCAAACCAAATCGATGGGCGAAGACTGGGACGGCTTCATCGCCGACCTGCGCGCTTCCTCCATCGCCGACAAGAACACGATCATCAACGTGATTTCCTCGCACACCGACAAGGCGACGCGCGAACAGGAAATCCGCAACATGACGGTCATCTATAAGGAAATCGAAGACGAAATCCTGCCGTCCCTGCGCCGGAGCGAAATCCACGTGGATTTCCTCGAGCCCAAGCGTCCGGACGAACAGATTGCCGAATACGCGCTGACCGCGCCCGATTCCTTGAAGTTGAACGAACTGCTCTACGGCGCGACCCTGAACGAAGATCCGGCGCAACAGCTGACGATTTACCGTTCGGCCATCCGTATCTATCCGGACGACTTTCGCGCTTACGTGAATGCGGCCGCCCTCTTGCTTAAG
Organism: uncultured Bacteroidales bacterium; assembly: GCA_910586395.1. Classification (GTDB taxonomy): domain Bacteria; phylum Bacteroidota; class Bacteroidia; order Bacteroidales; family P3; genus CAMXAS01. Next base: position 23,513 of record CAJUFX010000010.1, on the reverse strand, counting down.
GAAGGCAATACGGACGAAGCCCAGTCGATGCTTGAGACCGCCAACGGCATGCAACCCAACAACGTCCACATTCTGAACAATATGGGAGCCGTAGCCTTGGCCAAAGGCGACTACACGAACGCCAAATCGCTGTTCGAAAGCGCCTCCTGCCCCGAAGCTCAGGAAAATTTAGGGATCATCGCCATCAAGGAAGGCCGCTACAACGTAGCCGTTTCCCAACTGTCGGCGAAAACCTGCCGCTACAACCTGGCGCTGGCGCAATTGCTGAACGGTGAAATCGACCAAGCCAAAGCGACGCTGAACTGCATGGAGATGAAGACGGCCGGAAGTTACTATCTGCTCGCCGTTTGCGCCGCCCGTCAGGACAACAAGGCCGAAGCCATCGAGGCGCTGACGAAAGCCGTAGCCGAAAACGCGGCTCTGAAAGCGCAGGCGCGTAAGGACATCGAATTTGCGAAATGGGCCTATGAGACCGATTTCCAGAACGTATTGAGATAAAAAAACTTTAATAAACTTTATTTATATGAAAACTGTATCTGTTAGCGGTGCTCTCCGTGAGCACGTAGGGAAAAAAGATGCAAGAATCCTGCGCGAAAAGGGGTTGATTCCCTGTGTAGTTTACGGCGTAGGCGAACCGCAGAATTTTTATGCCGACGAAAAAGTATTGAGTCCTTTGTTCTCGACGCCGGAAATCTGCTTCGTGGAATTGGAATTGAACGGCAACAAATTGCTGACGATTGTACAGGAAGCCCAATTCCATAAGGTAACCGGCGACCTGTTGCACGTGGACTTCTTCATTTTGTCCGACCACCGTCCGATTACGATGGCGGTGCCGCTCGTCATTGAAGGCAGTGCCCCCGGTGTACTCAAAGGCGGCAAGCTGTATAAAGGCATGCGCAAGCTCCGTGTCCGCACGTTGCCCAAGCAGATGCCGGAACAGATCCGCGTGGATATTTCCAACTTGGATATCCTCGATGAAATCAAGGTGCGTGACTTGGCTTCCGACCAATACGAATTGCTCGAAGCGCCTTCGACGACCGTCGTCATGGTCAAGACAACGCGTAACGTGGTTGACGCCAAGAAGGCGGAATAAGCCTACGGCCTCCGGCCGGAATGTAGGGGAAAAGCGGTTCCGGTGCGGACCGCTTTTTTCGTATGGACGCCGTACGGGACTTGCTTCCGTTTGGTGATGTCGCCCGCTGACAACTGAACAGAGAATCCAGACGCTCTGTTTCGCCTCCCACGTGCGGCAGCTCGTAGGTCGGCTACATAGAGGTCTGGATTTCCTCCTATCAATGCGGGACGTATGATGATGCGCGCTGACATCCGAACTGAGGACCAGTGCCGGAAAACAAGCATGTTGCGCTCGCTGACAGTCCGAAAAAACAGATTACGGGGATCGAAACGGGGCGCACCGGAACCACATAAGTGTAATAGAAAGAAATAAGGTAGGTAGATGGAATCGGCGACGATGGAGACGGCGCGGAAACGGATCTTCGGATTCGCGCAGTTGATGGACACGCTGCCGCTGCGGTCGGCCGTAGCAAGGCGGGCGGTATGGACGCTGCCATGGTACGGGCCGGCGGAGGCCGGCCCGTTGCAAGCGGAGCTTGCGCGGCAGCGGGCATTCGGCGCGTTCGCAGAACGCGCCGACGCGCACGCTTTGGCGCATTTCAAGCGGCATTTGGAGCAGACGCCGGACCTGCAGCCTACGTTCCGCCAATTGCGGGAGGAACGCGGGGCGTTGGACGACATCCAGCTGTTCGAACTCAAAAACTGGCTGCTGCCGATGGGGGAAAGCGCGCGCTTCGCCCGCCGGAGCGGCATTGACCTCGACCCTATTCCGGATTTGGAAGCGGCCCTCGACCTGCTCGATCCGCTCAAAGAACGCCTGCCCTCTTTTTATATCTACGATTGTTATGACCCGCAGCTGCCTTTGCTGCGACGGAAACTGAAAGCGGCGGTGGCGGCGGAAAACGGCGACGGTTCTTCGGTTGGCGCGACGACCGGTTCGGCGGGCTCATGCGACGGCTTGGATGCCGCAGGCATGGCGGGTTCGGCGGGCCGTGCGGGCGGGCCCGTGGCGGGAAGCGGAAACGGGGCGGCCCTGTGCGGCGGCGGTTCAAACCAAAATCCGATCCCAAACGAAACGGTTCTTTTCGCCGATCGTCTGGAAATTGAAGAAAAACTGGCGGAAACGGAACGGACGGTGCGAACGACGCTGAGCCGCCGGTTGCGCGACTTTCTACCCGAACTGGAGGCGGCTTTGGCCTGCTTCGCGGCATGGGATTTCCTCATCGCCAAAACGGAATGGGCGCAGGCGCATCACTGCCGCTGTCCCGAAATCCTGACGGAAACGGATGAAGCCGCATCGAATGCGGATGCGGATGCGCCCACACCCGCCCTCGCCTACACCGGCCTTTTTTATCCGCCGCTCTTTCAACAATGCCGCGCACAGGGACGGCCGTATCAGACCGTGGACATCGCGCTCTATAACGACGCCTGTCTGCTCACGGGCGCGAACATGAGCGGCAAGACGATTCTGCTCAAAGCACTCGCGTTGGCGCAGACACTCGCGCAATTCGGCTTCTTCGTACCGGCCGCGACGGCGCGGCTGACACTCTTCGACGAAGTGTGCCGCATCGTGGGCGACGAACAGAACGAAAGCCGCGGCCTGTCCTCGTTCGGAGCCGAAATCCTGGCCTTGCACGAGGTTCTGCAACAACTGCGGTCGAAACGGCGCGTGCTGTTTCTGGCCGACGAACTGGCCCGGACAACCAACCCCACCGAAGGCAGCGCGATTGTCTGCGCGTTTTTCAACCTCTGGCAACACATAAGGGCGGAACAGACGGCTCACCCTGACGGCTTCGGCTCGGCGGCTTTGGTCAGCACGCACTACGAAACGGTGGACAACGCACCGCGCCGCCTGCGTGTCAAAGGGTTGGACACGGCACGCTGGACGGAAGCCTGCCGCGACCGCGCAACCATTATCCCCGGCGCGGAAGACGACCGCACGGCCGATTTCCTATCGCAACTACAAAATTTCATGGACTATGGCGTGGAAGAAGTCCGCGCCGGCGCCCCCGCCGAGATGCAGGCATTGGACGTGGCGGCCTGCTTGGGCGTGGACGCGGAACTCATCGCCACGGCGCGGCGGTACGACCACGGCGCCGACCGATGCGGCCACGGCACCGACGGCCGAAACCGACCCGCAACGCCCACGGCGGCTAAATCCCAACCGGCATGAACAACAAAATCGCTTACAAAATCCGCGGCAGTTACCCGAATTACTTTATGCTCAAACTCTTTGTCGATAAAGGCGCCAGGGAGTTCGAGAAAGACCGCGAGCCGGAAGGCAACAAGCCCGGCACCATCATCTACCGCTGGCCGAAAGACACGGCCGAAGCCGCCGAAATCGCGCCGCGCTGGTACGACGTCTATTACATGCTACGTCACCGCGGCGCGGAAGCCGAAGAGTTCCTCAAACTGCTGATTTTGGAGGAACGGGGCGATGCCGAGGCGCAGGTCCGCTTGAAAGACATCCGCCGGAGATTCTACGAACAATGCCGGACTTATGTGTCGGATCACCCGCTCATCGATACGGAATTCGTCACGTCCGCCTTATCGCCCAAGACACACAACGTCTATGAAATCAGTCATAAGGGCGTCATGCTGACCGACCTCACGCGCACGGGCTATGCCGTACCCGACTTCAGCCTGCTGTCGTCGAAGGTGTTCGAACAGGCCGCCCGTTTCGCCAACGCCGAACCCGCGCAACAGGCCGAAGAAGAGGAACGGCAACGGACTTATCTGCGGGAAGCCGTCCGCAACCTCGAAATCATGACGGGTTGCCGGCTCGGCGCGTCGGCCGCCCCGCTAGTCATGGCGTTGCGCAGCACGATGCCGCAATATATTCCGGGCCTGATGCCGACACTGCTCAACGTGGGCACGAACCGCACGGCCTACAAAGGCCTGTTGCGCGACCACGGCGCCCAGATGGCCACGCGCATCTACTGGAACAACCTCATGGGGCTCTACAAGATGCTGTTCAACGAACCCAACCCTTTCGAAGCCGAGGCGCAGGCCGAAGAAATCGCGCGCCACAGCCGTCCGTCCGACAAACAGGAACGACAGGCGGCTCTGGAACGCCGCCAGAAATGGATAGCCGAAACGGAACGGCTCATCGAAAGACATCCGCAGGGCAAACGGTATTTAGACGACGCCTTTGAACAACTCTACGCCTATCAGCGTCACATACGCGCTTTCTATCAGAACAATCAGGACCTGCTCATGACGTTCATGCAGGGCAAGACGGCCTATCCGTCACTGATCCTGCAAAAGATGGTCTGGACGATCGGCAGCGAATCGTCATATCCGGGCGTGCTTTACAGCCGCCATTCCCGCACCGGCCTCGGCGTGCAGATAGAGAGTTATCCCGATATTTTCGGCGAGGAAATCATGACCGGCAACCTCTCGCCCCAGGACTGCGAATACTTCGACCGCGCGCAAATCAAGGAGACGTTCCCGGCCGTCTATCATTTCGACCCGTTGCTGCCCAAACTGGAGAAACGGCTCGGATCGCCCGTCACGATCGAGTTCGGCACGGAGAGCCGCCAAGGCAAGGCCGACCTGTTCGCCGTGTTGCAAATCAACGAGAGCGAGTTGACCGGCCGCGCCGCCCTGCTCTCGTCGGTGGCGTTGTACGAAGCCGGCCTGATCGGCAAACGGCGCGTGGGAGAACTCGTACGGCCGTACCACCGGCGGCAGATTTTCTCGGAACGCATCGACGACAGTTCGTTGCAGACGCTCATCTATTTCGCCCGTGGCGTAAATGTTTTGCCGCGCTCGGCGGTATCGGCCAAACTCTGCTTCAATACGGCCGTGGCGCTGGAACTGAAACGCAATGGCGAGAAAATCTGCCTCTGCAAGGAACGTTTCCTGCCGGAAGACACGATCGTGCTGAGCGAGATGGACGCCATCGCGAGCATGACGCCCGCCGCCATCCATGTCGTGACGGCCTGCCGCGGCTACGGCATCCCGGCTTTCCTGAACCTGCAGAAATACGGCGTCCGCTTGGAAGACAAGTCGCTTGTGAATGAAAACGGCCTGCGCATCAGCGAGGGCGACGACATCACGCTTTCGAGCAAGAACGCCACGATTTACAAGGGGCACGCGCAGTTCAAACCGGCGCGCTTCTTAGACTACCTCAACGGCAAGCAACTCGACATGACGCCCAAGGAAGAGGCGGTTTTCGTCCGCATGAAAGAGGCTTATCAGAAATACACGGACATCGTGACCTCGATCGAGGTACCCGACATCGTGGATTTGAACAACCTCGTCCGGCTCATCCGCACCGACATGAGCGAACATCCGGAAACGGCGCGGGCGTTCGTGAACGAATGGTTCGACAGCAATGTGGACCAATACGTGAGCCAGCTCATGGAGAGTTCGATGGGCTCGCACCAAGACCAATACCGCGTCTATGAGTTCCTTTCCACCGACCGCAAAATCACGTTTTTCGAACATGCGGACGCTTTCTGTCTGGAACGGAAACGTTCGGGCTTGGATGCCGGCTCGTTCATGCTCGGCCGCTTTCTGGCCACGCCGCAACCGATGGTGTTCTGGCAACAATTCTCCGGCCGCGACCTGGCGTTCATGCTCAACGAATACGTGCTGTACGAGAAGTACCTCAACGTGCTGTATGAAGTCGGCGAACAGCAGATTACAAAAGCGCGGCGGCAGATTCTGTCGGAAAATATCTCGAACATAGAGACGAAAATCTACAATGTGGACCAATTCGTCAGCCTCAAACTGACACGCCCCGACTGGCAACCGGTGGAGGATGCGATGTGGAACCTGCATAACGTTCAGCCGGAGAGCACATTGTTACTCAAAAAACTGAAACAGCCGTTCGGACAGCTGTTCAACTACGCCCAACCGTGGTCGCTCGCCAAACTGGAGGACGTCTGCCGGCACGAGGGTTGCGAGGTGCCGGGCGAAGGGGCGGTGTAAAGCGACGCGGAAATTGAATATATCTGAAATAGACAGCACACAAAATCAGCCATCAGCTTTTATTATTTTATTAAATTTATAATTTATATCACAATATTATCATAAAGAAATTTAATAACATAGAAGACATTGCAATATTTTCATCTGAAATATCAGATAAAAATTTTAGTATATTTATGGCTCAATAATATCCTTAAATTCAGGACTCCCATCAGTCCCCCTAAAATATAGAATACTTCATAAATTATGCAAAAAATGATAAAACGAGAATTGAAGAATTTATAAAATATATTGAGCCAATTCCTTTTGAAAAATTTATGGAGTTTGTTTTCTGTTTTTCAGAACAAGAATTGAATTTGACGCCCCGTCATCCTACTTTTGTCCACATACAAAAATTTCGTATATTTGCATGTATTAGATTTATTGCTCATCATAAATATATAATGATATGAACTACTTTGAATAGCAATCCAATAACCAATAATCCAATATTGATCAGCATGAAAACATACAAACTATTATTGTTGTCGCTTCCACTATTTTTAACCGGTTGTAATAAACCTGTCGAAGATGGAGATTTGTCGGCCGGTGCATGGAAATTGCAATTAATATCGGTTGGCAACACATGCTTTGACATTCCGTCGGACAATATTTCCGACAAAACTTCTTACATTTTGAATTTCAACAGTGATACAACGTTTTCTTTTTCTACCAGTGTCAATCAGGCCGGTGGAACATGTCTGATTTTCTTTCAAGAAAAACGTATTGAAATAAACGGATATCAAGAATGGACAGAAGTTGGGCAAGGAAATCCAGAGCAATTGGAATTCGATGAAAAATTGCTTTCCGAATTTCAAGGTTTAATGTCATATATCTGCACGAAAAACAAATTAACCATTACAAGAGATAAGAGAAAATTTCTTTTCGAAAAAAGATAATTCTTGTTATACAGCATAAAAACGTGAGACCCGGAAATGTCAAAATAAAATTGGGAATAACAAATATGAAACGATTTTGGATTTTGAGCCTGCTACTGGCGGGCGCCATGATGATGGCCGGCGTGCTGAACCCGGCGCGGGCCGACGAAGGGATGTGGATTCCGATGCTCCTGAACCGCAACGAGGCGGACATGCAGAGCAAAGGATTGAAACTGAGCGCGGAGGACATTTACAGCATCAACCACAGTTCGCTGAAAGACGCCGTCGTGATTTTCGGGGGCGGCTGCACGGGCGAAGTGGTGTCGAACCAAGGGCTGCTGTTCACGAACCACCACTGCGGCTTCGGCCAGATCCAGTACCATTCTTCGCTGGAACACGACTATCTGACCAACGGCTTTTGGGCGGCCTCGCTGGCAGAGGAACTGCCCTGCCCCGGGCTCAAGGTGACGTTCCTCGTGCGCATGGAGGACGTGACGGAAGCCATTTTGGGCGGCCTGCCCGACGGAATGAGCGAGGCCACGCGCGCCGACAGCATCCGCCAACGCACGCAGGCGCTCAAGGCGGCCACCGAAGCCGGCACGCATTACCAGGCGCGCATCGTGCCGTTCTACTACGGTAACCAGTATTACATGTTTGTGAACGAGGTATTCGAGGACGTGCGCCTCGTGGGCACGCCGCCCTCCAACATCGGCAAGTTCGGCGGCGACACCGACAACTGGGTCTGGCCGCGGCATACGGGCGATTTCTCGGTGTTCCGCATCTATGCGGACATCAACAACAAACCGGCACCCTACAGCGCGGACAACCGTCCTTACGAACCGCGGCGGTTCTTCCCCATCAGCCTGCGCGGCCTCAACCCGGGCGACTTCACGTTCGTGTTCGGCTATCCGGGCCGCACGCAGGAATACCTGTCGTCGTATGCCGTGCAACAGGTGGCCGACGTGGAGAACCCCCTGCGCATCGCGGCGCGCACCAAGCGGCTGGACGTCATCAAGGCGGCCATGGACGCCGACCCGCTGACCCGCATCCAATATGCGGCCAAGGCGGCTTCCATCGCCAACGGCTGGAAGAAATGGATTGGCGAAAGCAAGGGCATCGCGCGGCTCAAGACGGTGGAGAAGAAGCAGGCGTTCGAAAAGACGTTCACGGCTTGGACGGAGACACCGGCCGGCGCGGCCTATAAAGGCGTGCTGCCGGCTTTGGATGCCGCCTACCAAGCCGCCGAACCTTATAACGTCATGGGCGTTATGTTGCAGGAAATCGGCATGGCGCCGGAACTGCTTTCGATTGCCTACGCTTACGGCCGCTTGGCGGAAGAGGCCGCGGGGACTTCGACGGCTTCGGGCGTGGCGGCCGCCGAAATGACCGACTCGGCCTGGCAGGCCGGCATCGCGGCCCTGCGCCAACGCGCCGAGCTGTTCTACAAGAACTACAACCCCGAGGTGGATGAGGCCGTTTTCAGAGCCTTGCTGACGATGAACCGGGAGGATATGGCCGTGGAACCCGACGAGGCCACACAGAAAGACCTCTACGCCAAGAGCCTGTTTGTATCGGCCGACAAGGCCGGCGCGCTGCTCAACACGCCTTACGCCAAACGTCAGAACTTTGTCAAGGCCGTGGAGCGCGACGTGGCCTGCAAGTACGCGCGCCTGATTTACGGCCAGTACTACAACTCGGTGCGGCCGGCGACGGCGCGCCTCAACGCCGGCATCGACTCGCTGCAACGGCTTTACATGCGCGGGCAGATGGAGATGCAGCCGGAACGCCGCTTCTACCCCGACGCCAACTTTACGCTGCGCGTGGCTTACGGTCAGATCGCGGGCTTTTCGCCGGCCGACGCCGTGCATTACGCACCCTTTACGACGATTGACGGCATCATGGCCAAGGAGAACCCCGACATCTACGACTACGTGGTGGAGGACCGCCTCAAGGAACTCTATGCGGCGCGTGACTTCGGGCCTTACGCCGATGCGGCCGGACGCCTGCCCGTGGCCTTTATCGCGACCAACCACACGACGGGCGGCAATTCGGGCAGCCCCGTGCTCAACGGCGAGGGCGAACTCATCGGCCTGAACTTCGACCGCAACTGGGAGGGCACGATGAGCGACATCCACTACGACCCGAGCCAATGCCGCAACATCACGCTCGACATCCGCTACTGCCTGTTCATCATCGACAAATTCGCGGGCGCGCAACGGCTGATGGACGAACTGGAAATCAGACGGTAATTCGCCTAAACGATGGTGCCTTAAGGTGCCCGCAATGGGGTTTTACAGGCACGTGCAACACGGATTAACGGGCACCGAAAGGAGCCTTAAAGCAACCGCCCGGCCGATAGATTTCGGTCGGGCGGTTTTTTGAGTCCAAATCAGCAAATATGATGAATAATAGCCCAATATCGACTATAAATCATCATATATGATAACAAAAAGTTCAATTGCCAATTTCCCTATCTGACTATTTCTTCTTCTTGAACGGCAACTTGGGGAACATCTTGCGGAAGCGCAGGAGGTAGGTCATGACGTCGCCGCCGGACACCAGTCTATTACGGAAGGATCGGCTCCGCCCAAGTCGGGAGCGCATCGACATAGCGTTTCACTAATTGTCCATCACTCAGACGGAAAAGCAACCGTGCTTCTATATTCTCAATAGAATTATCATAAATATAAAGCCGGTCAACGATGGTCGATAAAATCTTACAATTGGCCATTGATTTGTCATAACGGGAGATGATTTTAGAAATGGGCACATCGTGCCCCCCGTTAATCACTCGATTTGCGACACGCTTCGCATTGATGGTAGGCGATTCCGTAGAAACAAAGAATAAGCGGACAAAGAAACCGGCTTCTTTAGCCCGCAATATGTAATCAACTTTATCACTCGCAGACATTACCGTCTCAAAAATAAGACTTTTCTTTTCAGCAAGACATCTTTCCCGCCATTCATTGCAGTAATTAGCCGCTTTCATAACCGCTTCCGGATTGTTCCAATCGCCGAACATATCGCGCGCTACATTATCCGGATTGATATATTCTGAATCCTCCAACCACTCATGATGCAGGATTTTGGAGGTCACGGACGTTTTACCCGAACCATTAGGGCCGGCTATCACAATCAATACTGGCCGATGCTTACTTGTTTCCATTTTTGATTCTATTGATGGCATCGCCCCACTTCTCCTGCGCGGCCCGTGTCGCCGCCTCTATGCCGGCAGCTACCCGCTCGGCAGCCCTACGCGTACTCTCACGGGCTTCTTCAGCCACCTCGCGCATAATCTGAGCCATACGCTCGTCGCCAGGTTCTTCCAGCGATGTCAACCGATAATCATTCATCTGCTCTTCAGACATAGCGTCCTTCTTTTCTGCGTCTAAATTACAAAAAAAAGTGCAATTGCCAATTTCCCTATCTGACTATTTCTTTTTGAACGGCAACTTGGGGAACATCTTGCGGAAGCGCAGGAGGTAGGCCGTGACGTCACCGCCGGCGATGATGAGTGTGACGGCCACCAAAATCAAGATGATGCCGCAGACGAGGCGCAGCGTAAGCGGTTCGCCGAACACAAGCACGCCGACAACCACGGCCGTGAGCGGCTCCAACGCGCCGAGAATGGCGGCCGGCGTCGAACCGATGTACTGGATGGAAAGTGTCGTACAAGTCAGCGATATGACGGTCGGGAAAACGGCCAGCGCAACGAGACAGCCCCAGAGATACCATTGCCCGTCCGGCACGATTTGCAGGCTCCGGCCGAAGTCCAGCCGCACGAGGAACACGAGCATGCCGAACGCCAGTCCGTAGAACATGAGTTTAAGCGTCGCGATATTCTTCAATATCGGGCGGTTAACGCTCACGATATAAATCGCATACGAGAGCGACGAAGCCATGACCAAGGCCACGCCAGTCAGGCTGAGCGTATCGCCGTCCTCCCCCTTGTACAAAAGCGCTATTCCGCTCAACGCCAACGCGATGCAGAGCGCGGTCGCCCATGTAAGCCTTTCTTTGAAACAGACGGCCATGATGAGCGCAACCATGATGGGATAGACGAACAACAAGGTGGAGGCGATGCCGGCCGCCATGTGGTTGTAGCTCTGGAAGAGCGTGAGCGACGAGATGGCGAACAGGAAGCCCATGAGCGCGATGGGCAGGATTTCGTTGCGTTGCAACTTGAAGTTGCGGCCGCGCAACTTGATCATCAGCGCCAGGACGGGCAACGAGAACAGATAACGGAAAAACAGGACCGAATCCGGGTCGAGCCCCGCCCCGTAGAGCGGCAACGCGAAGAGCGGATTGAGCCCGTAGGTGGCCGCCGCAATGGCGCCCAGGATATAACCTTTCGCTTTGGTGTTCATGATAGCAGTGTGGTATGGTGGTTGTGGGGTGGCGGGTGGTAGCCGTGGCCGGCGCTTGTGGGTGGCTGGGCGCGGGCGGTGGTAATGGACGCTTCGGACACCGTAAGTGCGGCGGGGTATGGGGTGCGGTGGGGCACGAGGTTCGGGGCGCATTCCGCCGGCGCGGGCTTGCCACAACAAGCGGTGCAAAGGTAATACTTTTGGCGCAAGTTGCGTATAGAACTTAAACGGCATTCCGAAAAGATGGGACACTGTCTCACCTTTTGAATTGAAAGCATTATTATGAGATGTTAAGATTACATTTGCAGCATGCTTCAACATGCAATTATGGCGAATTCGCCATAATTAAAGCGAAAAATATGACGTCATTTGCCTAAAGTGAACTTTTTAGTTAACTTTACTTTTAAGGCGTCTTCCCTGAAAGCATACTTTGATGAAAAAGCGAATGACTGAAAAAGAACGCGTTATGAAATGTACCACGCTTGACGAATTGCTGGACGTGGAATACGGTAAACCCGGTACCCCCGAACGCGATGCATTCGATAAGGAGACGCAAGCGTTCTGCCTGGCCGAGACGCTGAAAGAGGAACGGCTCAGAGCAGGCCTTACCCAACAAGAACTGGCGGAGCGTATCGGCACTAAGAAGACTTACATATCCCGCCTCGAGAATGGCAAATCGGATGTGCAACTGAGCACCCTTTTCCGGATTTTCGAGGGACTTGGCAAACACGTTTCGCTGACAATACGGTAAATCCCAAAGCACGACGCCCCTTACAGTTGGCACAGACCTCTCAGCGGTTGAATTACAAATCAAGAACTTGCAACTTTGCAGTCAAGTATTTTGACCGCAACTCCCACCCCATGAAGCAAGAGGCACCCCAAAGCCTTGCAAAAGGCGGATTCTCTTTCGCCAACTGTATGCATTTTCCCAGTACGCTACAAACCACCTAAGAAATTGCACTTGCTTGTTGAATCTGCCCACAAGAACTCTTTTTATGAAATATTTTGGAATATGAAGAGTTAATGGTATATTTGTACACCTAATTTCTTACAATATAGATACTATGAAACGTATTTTGATGACATTCTTGTTTTCTTTAGTTGGCCTTTTTGCTATGGCTCAAACAGAACACATGACTTTTAAGGGGGTACCTATTGATGGCAAACTAGAGATATTCATATCTAAACTAGTGAAACAAGGATTCACCGTAGAATACCAAACCGACAATGGAGCAATATTAGAAGGTGAGTTTGCTGGGAAAAGCAATTGTTCTGTAATAGTTGTAACAACACAAATCAGCAAAATAGTTTGGAAGGTTGCGGTACAATTTCCTAAAAAAAGTTCGTGGTATTCTTTGAAAGACGAATACCAAACATTTAAGACATCTTACACTAACAAATATGGTAAGCCCAAGTCTTATGAATTCTTTTCAAAGCCATATTACGAGGGAGACGGCTATGAACTTCAAGCACTTAGAAATAAAAAATGTTCATACATATCGTTTTTTGCTACAGAACAAGGTTCCATTGTATTGGAGTTGAATTCAGATGAAGAAGTACAAGTCGGTTACGAAGATGGCATCAACTCAGAAGTAGCTCAACAAGAAAAAAAACAAATTGTTTCGGACGATATTTAATCATAGAAACTAAGCCTATTAGACATCTGGCAGGATGAAATCTTTGCAATAAATTAAAATTCATATATTTGCAAAGGCCATAAGTTATATGGGTAAAAAATGCTTTTTGTGGTTCGACGGAAGCGGTCCACAATGGCCTGAGAGTGCATGTTCAACGATATAAATGCAACCATTTTTATAAGCACATGAGCACAGGCCAAGTTTACTTGGACTATGCCATGAAGAGAATTGAACGTAGCGAAATCATGAACACCGCTATGTACAATTATATCGTGAATAAATGGTGCGCGAAAGCGAAGAGTTGTGGCAGTCAATTTATCGGCGGTAATCGCCGCGACTATGGAGGCTTCGCAAGCCTTGCTGCGTCTTGTAAATGAGATGACGAAGATGGACAAGGAGAGTTTTATCGGTGAGTTCGACCTATGGTATGAGCGATACAAGGATGTGCTCAATGAGAGAAGCCACGACAGACGCATGAAGACACCGCCGTACGCGTCCCCGACTGCGTAGCGCTTATCTAAGCATAAAACGCAACATGCCGTGGCTGTGGACTTTTTACGATTATGACAACAGGGGGATACCTAACACAAACAACGGCATCGATGGCGTGTTTTCGGACATTAAGGCTAAAGTCAGGGTGCACAGCGGGCTTACCCGAGAACATCGAAAGAAGCTTATCGATGAGTATTTATCAAGACACTACTGACTTCCCATCACCCATTTTGTCTAATAGGAACTTTGGGGGCACATTTCATCACCCATTTTGTCTACTAGACCTAATAAAACATACGACCATGGCAAAGATTACGGTTCAGCATACAGAGGTAACAATTGTCGGCGCAAAAGAAGAAAAAGGTCTATTAGGCCGAGAAAAGTGAAACCTTGGCAGATAAAAAAACTAAACCCGATAGCTTGACAAGTCAGAGGCTATCGGGAATCAACACCACAAAGATAGCGTCTCCTTGAGATTAAAACAAATTCTAACTCATAAAAATTACAAAAAATGAAATTCTCCTTAACCTTCCCTAAGATTGGTTGACACTTTAGAGGTTGGATTTCATCCGACCATTCTCCGCCTCGTCAATTCGAACAAGTTCGATTGCCTCGGCTTAATCGAATGGTTGTTTTCCTATTTTGTTTTACAGTATTCCTGAACCGGTTTACACCTTACCGTCGGTTCAACGGTTTCGGTTTACAGATTCACTGATTTAGTTTACAGTGTCTTTCTTTGCGATGAGATTCCTCCTCTGTCGAAGCTACCTCCGACCGGTCAAAGATAATCACTTTTTCTATTCTACGCTATGGCCCATCCGTTTTTCCAGCATCTCCGCTGTGCGCCAGACTGCGTGTGCGCCACTTCCGGCGTCTGCATCCCGATGCTCATATGCGGCCTCTGCGTATTGTAGAAGTCTATGATGCGCTCCAACACGGCCCGGCATTCGGCACGCGTGGCGATCTTCATCTTGTATATCCATTCGTCTTGAGGATCCCGTTGGCGCGCTCGGCCACGGCGTTTTCGAGCGGGTCGCCGCTCTGCGTCATGCTGATGCTCACGCCGCGACGCTTCAACTCCGTCACGTAGGCGGCGCTACAGTATTGACAGCCTCTGTCGGAGTGATGGATCAAGCCGCGCGCCGTATCCTCGTCTATCGCACCAAGGGCCTCAGAGCCTCCAGCAGATAAACGGTTTCAAGGGTGGGACCCACCGCCCAACCGACTATCTTGTGGGAGTAAGCGTCGGTGATGAGCGACAGGTAACATACGCCCTCTTCCGTCTCAACATACGTGATGTCCGAGACCCATATCTCGTTCGCACGCACCGGGATGACATCCGCGATGAGATTCGGGTACTTGCGGTAGTTGTGACGGGAGTCGGTCGTCTTATAGCGTTTCCGCCTGCGCAGGTGGACCATGAGGCCGTGCTTGCGCAGGATTTCTATAAACGCGTCCCGCCCGGGCATACAGCCCGTCTCCGAAAACAGCCCTTTGACGATCATATAACTTGGATTTGTCCATCCAACTGAACAACACTTGTTTGCTGCTCAGTTTATAACGTTTCACAACGCTCGAGGCCGGTTCATGACCCTCATAGTACTCCGATACTATCCGCATCTTGTCAACATCCTCGAAGACAAACTTCTCATAGGTGACAAAATCCCATTGGTACCCCGCTTCCGTGTAGCGGTGCTCCATTTTCGTTCGTGTTACTCTTTTCATTGTTCACTATACTTTTTTTACTCCGTATAGTGTCACCTTTTTTCAGGGAAAGACAGTCACTAAACTACATCAAATTATAGACCTGTGTCCAAATTTATTCTATCTGGATGTTCGAAAACATATTCTATATCAAAAATAAAAATATACTCATTTATTACGCCTTGAATTTGAATAGGGAGCATAAGTTTCACCTGGCCAGATTGTCTTCCCTTAGGGTATATTGAGTATGAATCCCACTCCTTTGTTTTCTCATTGTAATAAATATTATTTACAGGATAAGCTACATCGTACAAAACCGCATCTTTAATAAGTACCGAGGGGGATTGTTGCGCAAACCTTTCTGAGTATTTGACACCATTATGCACAACCTTTGCCGTGGTTCCGTCCACATTTATGAAAACAGCTTCATCCCACAATAATTTTTGTGTATGTTCTGAAATGTTTTTCAAAACGAAATGAATCTCGGTTGAAGAACCAAAAAGAATTATGTCTATGAAATTGTCAATATAACTGCATTGTGTGACTTCTTTGGAGGATTTTTCAGTTAATACAGTTTTTTTCCAAATTTAACGAGGGGATTTGAAGGTTTTTCAACTTTTGACAAAAATATGTGATGATGTCCCGCCTTGTCTTCCGCAAAAATGCGCCATCCTATAGAAAATTCGGGATATTCATAGATTTCGCCGGTTATTGAATTCTCAACGGAATAGATTGTTTCTAGCATACTCCCATTTGAAGATTTTATTTTCCTCAAAGATATATCCACCAATTTATATGTAGCCTTTACTAGAGGGTCAGAGTATATAGTGCCAATTTTGTTTTTTTGGTCTTCTTTCCATTTGTCATATTGGATGAATTGAAAATTATGGAAATCAATGATATGATTGTCGTCTCCCAACGATGGGAAAGAATGTCCAATAAATACAGTTAGAGTTTCTATCATACCTGTCTGCACATCTTTTAGTATCCATTCTGTTTTTTGATAGGGCTTATTCTTTGTTTTCCCATTAATGGCAATAACACAAAAATCGCGCAAATCATAGCCTAAATTGTTAGCCTTTTTATTAGCCCAAGAGGCATGAAAGATGGGATAGTATGTTATGGTTTTGCCTACAAATTGTTGATATTGTTCAATAGCACTAAATCTCGGTATTTTATAGGCTTCAAGATTTTGAGACATAGCATTTGATGCCAATCCCAATAGACATAGTAAAAAATAAATTAATTTCTTCATAGAGTTTGCGCTTTTTGCAAGTTTGTATATGATTTCAGAATTCTGTACAAAGATACATTTTCCCCAAAAAATAACAAAATCGCCTAATGGTTTTATGCAAAAACTTCTAATTGCGTTTCTTTTTCAATGAAATTATCTATATTTATATGATTTGGGGATGTGTAGAAAAAAATCTCTTGAAAAGAGCGATATAAGATGAACTTAAGTGATGACGGGAAACATCAAGTGAACGAGGCATTGTCAAAGATGGCCTTTGCTTTACTTGATGATAAAAATCGGATAGCAAAAGCTATAGCCTTGTTTATTCGGAACGAACTTGAATGTTTTCATGTGGAATATCTTTCAGATGCCTAAATGCGTGACATTGATCCGCTGATAAAAATGCTATTTTTACCTTCCTCAACGATTTTGGAGATGAATACACTTCAACTTCTGCACCATCAAATAAGAATATATGTTCAAGGTATATCCTGAATAATACGATTTATCATCTTCAAGATTAAGAGGTTCTTTCTGAAGGCACAAATAAATTCATGAGTATTGTAAATGAAAGTGTTGATATTACGATGCGAGATTTGTCAGAAGGTGGTATAATACTTGCCGGATGTGGTTTTCTCGTTCCTCAATATTGGGAAGATTGTGTTTGTTTTAATAACCTGAAATGATGATATATCTAATTTTGAAAAAAGACAACAACATTATCCTCTACCAAAACGATAACGAGACAATGCGGGAGTCTGTTGTTTGGCCAGCGAAGAGGTGTAGTTTATATAAACCATATAGGCAGCAGTAACCATTATACGCATATTGTAAATATGCATAGTAGTAAAAGGCATCAACAACACAATTTTTACCTGATAATATTATGGCAGAATTGGGCGGGGTGGACATTTCGGGTGATGAAAACTTTGCAATAGCTTAATTTTTATATATTTGCAAAGATTTTCATTGATATGGTTAAAAAATGCTTTTTTGCGGTTCGCTTTCGCGCACCATTTTTTCGCCTCAGCATAGTCGATACAAGACATCGCCTCTGCATTCGGCTTATCAAAATGGTTCTTCGGAAGTGGTCAGGAATGGTCTGAGAGGCCGCATCCAGCGATATAAATGTCTATCTTGTGGTCGTCGTTTTGACAGTGGCCTACGTCGCGACAAAAGTCAAGTCATAACCGACTATGTAGAGGGCAAACAGACGTTGAAGCAGCTTGCCGTCAAGTATGATGTCAACGAGAAAACGATACGCCGCGACCTGGAAGGTATGCGTTACGTTCACAAGGTCTCCAAGTACAAAGAGGTTACCATCCAAATGGACACGACCTATTGGGGGCGAGATTTTGGTCTGATGGTCATAAAAGATGCGCTTCGAGGTGTCGTTTTGTGGCATAAATACGTGCATCATGAGACTATAGCGCAATATGTGGAGGGAGTTGAATGGTTGAAACGTAACGGTTTCAAGATATATGGGGCGGTAATAGACGGAATGAAAGGTTTACCACAAGCCTTGAAGCCTATCCGTGTTCAGATGTGCCAGTTCCATCAGATGTTGATAGTCCGTCGCTATCTGACGCAGGATCCGGATTTGGATGTATCCCAAGATTTGCTGAACTTGATAAATATCATTACAAAGACAGACAAAGAGAGTTTTATCGGTGCCTTTGACGCATGGTATGAGAAATATAAAGACGTCATCAACGAACGCGTCCACGACAAGAGGATCAAGCATAAAACGCCTCCGTACATGCGTCCTAGGCTACGAAGTGCCTATCTAAGCATCAAACGTAACATGCCGTTGCTGTGGACGTTCTATGACTATCCTGAAACAGGCCTTCCCAATACCAATAATGCTCTGGAAGGTCTGTTCTCTGACATAAAGACCAAAGTCCGGGTACATAACGGAATCAGCAACGAACACAGAAAGAAACTGATAGACGAATATATCAAAAGGCGCTACTGACAACCATTTTGTACTGCAAAACAATACGACAAGGTCCGTTGCTTACTCAAACAACTGCAATATCACCCGAAATGTCCACATGACCAAAAAAGCGTAAGACTACGGCCTACGCCATCAGGGACAACCACATCCCTCTCACTTAGGGGGCACCTTACGCAAGTACAAAGTACATGCAAGCCCACCAGTGAGTTTTATAGCCTTATTGCTGTCAATGTGGTAGTTCGATAGCGTTTAGGCTACATATATAAGCGCACCGCCTCTCGGCAATGCACAACAGATGTAAAGATTTTCAGTTTTCACAAAACGATGTTTACTTTGCAAAAGGAATCATCCTACACGTAGGGAGGTTTGTATATAATTAATGTCTTAATTTGATAATAGCAAACTTATTATGTAAATTTGTAACAAATTCACGGATGTCCTAAAATAGTTTATTCACTATATACCAACGCTAAAATCACCCGATATGGAATACCGAAGAGAAACCATTGATGGTACAAATTTTAATCATCCAAAAATTTTATACAAATACCGAGATTGGCACAATCAATACCACAAAAAAATCTTAACAGAGAATAAGATATATTTCTCATCACCAAGTAAATTCGAAGATCAATACGACTGCCACCTCACAGAAATATTCCCTCAAAAATGCGAATTATACGATTGCTTTTTAGAAATAGCTAATAGTAATTACCCCAATATATCAAGACGGGGAAAAAGAGAATTTGCAAGATATTGGAGCAAACATTCCCCTCTAGCGCACCCTGATGAACGTTCAAAAATCGTTACTGAATACACTCAAGAATTCAACGACCGCTTTGGAGTATTGAGTATGACTGCAGATTGCAATAATAATGCTATGTGGGAAAAGTATGCAAACCAGCACAAAGGGTTATGCATTGGATTTGATTCGGAAATGCTTTTTGAACGAGTTGGAGGTGGCGGCAAAGTTGAATATGTTAATCATCTACCGGTTATTGAATTTTTAAAAGATGATGTTAAATCGTGGCACATCAAAAATATCTTCTTTAAGGAAGATAAATGGAGTTTTGAAAAGGAGTATCGACTGCACAAAATGTGGGGATATAAGGCAACCGACGACGAACGAAACGTTGAGTTGCCACAAAGTTGCATCATAGAAGTAATTTTAGGGAAAGATATGCCTCCCCAGGAGAAAGAAGAAATCCAAGAAATAATCAAGAACAAGTATCCGCATGCAAAAATCATAGAAGAGGTTTGCACTATTTAGAAAGCACATATACTAAACCGCTTATCCCATCGACCAAAACATCGTCATATACAGCGAGTAGTACACAACCTCATCCGGGCAGCAGACGGTATTACCTAACACTTCGCCACGCCGCACTTTAAACTTACTCAGCACCATGCTGCGGTGGATGCGCCCGGGTAAGCGATGGGGCGCGGCAAGGTCAAAACCGAGTAGCGAATTTTCCGGCTGCATATTGTGGTAAAAAGGATAAAATACAACTTTTAGAATACCTTTATTCGCTCTGTTCAGCAGACTAGGATGGCTATTGCATACCCAATCTCCTTTTATACGATACTATAATTTTATCCAAATAGTTCTGTATTCTAAATAAATTAGCCAAACTAACCTTTCTCTGTGTTTGCTTCTTTAGGTAATTATTCAATACTTCGCTCATTGTCTCTAAATAAACGAGTTCATCTTGAGATGGATTTACTATATTTTCAGGGAAAAAATCGTTTAATCCCCACAAAAAAACTTGCTTAATTTCTGCACTCGCTGCCGTTAATTCAGTTATTAAATCTTCTACCTGAATCTCAACAAATAATGCTTTATTAGCATATTCCGCACAAAATCTCCTGAATTTCTCAGCATTGTTGTCGCGCATCATACGCAATATGCCACATTTTTCATCTGATTTTGATTTTTCTCCTTTCTTTTTATTGATTTCAATCACATATTGTCGCAGATCATTATATTTTATCCCTGCTTCTGTTTTATCATATTCACTCCATAATGGCAATTTCACATCAAGAGAACTGCGATAAGGCTGATTTGCCATAGAATTATCAATAGCCCTTTTAAAGGTATTGGTACCATTTTCCGACAGCTTGAATCCATGAATATCCATCGTTTCAATTTGAACAAATGCTGCATAAATACGTAACAAATCAAATACATCATATTTGTTTGACGACACATTGCTTCGCAGTTTTTCAACTACACTTAAAAACTCGTCATCCGGTATAAGCGTCCAATTTATTATCTGCTCAACAAGTTTACCCTCTTCGGTTTCTCTTTTTGCAAAATATGCATTTCTTATATTAGAAATTATAGTACTCAAATCATCTGGCACAACATATCCATTATAAATAAAATCAAACAATACATCGTAAAATTGAATTGTATGAATATTCTCAAATCGAGCATATTTGGCCTCAAGTTCCTGCATGTATTCTTCTTTCGGGGTACTTGGTTTATTGTCGTCTTGTTCATGACGTTGCAAAAAATGCATAAAAGATAAGGTGTTGATTGATTGCAACACATCTTTCAACTCCTCTTTTGTGTGTCCATTCTTTGCCTCAATAGAAATTATCACAAATGGAAGTAGCAAATCTTGATTTATTTCCTCTGAATATTCTCCATTAGTTTGTCTAAATATCTTTTGGTAAATATCCATAATAAATATAAGAGTTCTAATATTTTTGCAAACACCAGCTCTAATAATATTCAGGATAAATTGTTTTTGCTCGTTCAAAAATGTTTGATACTGCTCGTTTTCTTTAAACCTTTCACAAACACTATCGAAGATATCTGCCATTTTAGGAGAATGGCAATAAGAAAAACGGATAGTTTTTTCTTTAAATTGCTTGTACTCATCGCTTAAGACTTCATCATTCGCAACTACAACAACTTTGTAATGATGGTGTTCTGTCAATGAGTTGATATATCCTAAAACGGTTTGAAGGTCAATTTTATTTTTATCAATCCTCTCTAAATCATCAAAAAATAAAACTTTATCAACATAATTTGTAATAGCATCTCTAATATTTGCTTTTTCTTTTTGCCACGAAAGCATATTTTTTATGCTTTCACCCCAAATAGGAATAACTCCTACCATTGAGACTATTTTACTTGAAACAATTTCAAACCATTCAAATTTAGGATTTATAGCATAAAATATTCTTTCCTTGATTTCCTCAACTGATGACACGCCATATAAACTCACATAAAGTTGTTTATAGATTTTCTCCTTGCCGTTATTTTTTTGAATAGGACAAACAATCTTTTCTATTTCCGTTTTAAGGGCATTTTTTATGAAAAAGGTTTTTCCACTGCCCCATGCTCCGTTTATCATCAAAGCATAATCGGTGTTAATATCTTTCAGATAATCCGTTATCACATATACAATTGATTTATTCATATTATCTATATTTTTAAAATTTTTATCTTGCCTTTTGAAAGAGAATCTGTCCATTACCTTCTTTCACTAAGAACAACATTTTCTATGCCAAATAAGACATCTGTATTAATACTATTTCCCTTACACAAACATCGTCATATACAGCGGGTAATACAAGACCTCATCCGTGAGGCGAACGGCATCGCTACCTGACGCTTCACCCTTCTGGACGTTCGCTTTCGCACCCGTTTTCTCGCCATGGCCATCTTGAAAACCAGTATTCGATGGTTCATTTGGCTTAGCGAAAACATTGAATTTGTTGAAGACCATGGCACGATGGATGCGGTCGGGATAGGTGGCGATGGCGGTGTTCAAAGAGGCGTGGCGCGTATAGTTGTCGCCCGACTTGACCTCGATAATCGAGATGCGGTTCTGTTCCGGGAAAATGAAATCGAGTTCCTGTCGGCTCTTTTTATCGTAGTAGTTCAACGATATGCCGCGCTTGACCAATTCGGCCGCCACAAAATTCTCGGTCAAAGCCCCTTCGTTGATGTCTATTTCGCCATTCAATACCGAAAACTGCATGTCTTTCAAACTCATATTACACAACAAGCCGGTGTCGAGCATAAAGAGTTTGTACAGATTTCTTTTCTCCGAAAACGAAAACGGGAGTTCAAATGCGCCGACATTGAACGAGAAATAGGCGATGCCCGCATCAGCCAGCCATTGCGTGGCATCGCCATACTTACGCTGCGAGGCCCCCTTCTCCAAACCGGCCAGCACGAAACGCTTGTCTTTCTTACATAATTGTTCGGGTATGGCATCAAATACCTTTTTGGCCAAATGCTGTTCGGCACCGGCGTATTTGGCAATATCGTTGCGGTAGCCGTCCAATATGGCCGCCTGCACGCGACGGGTCTTTTCAAAATCATTGTCGGACAAAAAGGTCACGACCGCTTCCGGCATTCCCCCAACAATCAGAAAGCGACGGAAATGTTTCATCATCTGCTCGTGCAAGAAGTCGGGCAAGGGTGTAACGCATTCAAAAGCCTCCCTGAGCGAATTGATGACATTGGCCGAAACACCGTTCGCCCACAGGAACTCCTCGAAATCGAGCGGATACATCTCAATCTGTTCTTCAAATCCGACGGGATAGGAAGATACCTCCTTGTAGTTGATGCCCAACAGTGAACCTGATTCTATATAATCGTAGGCACCGTCTTCCACCAAAAACTTGATGGCGGTACGGGCGGCAGGGCAACTTTGGATTTCGTCGAAGAATACAAGCGTTTTCCCTTTTTCAAAGGGGCCGTACCCCATAGCCGACAGATTGAGGATAATCGTCTTGGCGTCCAAGTCGCCGGCAAAAGCTTCCCGTGCCGAAGGGGTCTTTTCGAAGTTAATCTCGATATAATGCCTGTAGTACTTTTTGCCGAACGCGCGGATGCTCGTTGTTTTACCCACTTGCCGGGCACCTTTTATGAGCAAGGCTTTCTTCTCCGTAGATATCCGCCAATCATTGAATTTCTTAAATATCTTACGCTTAAGCATATTGCAACTTTTTACATATTATTACACCGCAAAATTACAACTTTTTACAATATAGTCAACACTAATTCCACAACTTTTTATAGATTATTTCGCACTATTCATGCAACTTTTTACATATTTATTAAACCTAAACTTACAACTTTTGGCAAGTTTATTTTTGCAAGCCATACTTTTCCTTGACTATCCCTGAAAAAGGTTGACACTTTTGAGATGGTTTAACTGATTTGTTTTA
>CAJUFX010000009.1 GCA_910586395.1 uncultured Bacteroidales bacterium | reverse complement strand
ATTGTTACTATACTTTGGGGGCTCGTATAGTGACAACTTTTTTCAGTTCAAGTCAATATTCACATTATCTCGTTTACAATTATATATATATCGGGACATTTCCAAACCTCTTTTGCGGTTTCACAAACTTTTTTATCCCCCGCTCTTATAAATCTCTTTTTATAAAAAACTTTCCCTGATATTGCTTAAATTTGCGGGCTTAAAAACAACAAACGCATGGTAGATGCACGCAGAGCCGAGATGTTGCTCCGGCTGTTGAAAAAGGAAGTGGTGCCGGCCGTAGGCTGCACGGAACCGATTGCCGTCGCCCTGGCGGTGGCCAAAGCGAAAGAGACGCTCGGCTCGTTGCCCGAACGATTGGAAATCGCAACCAGTCTGAATATCTATAAAAACGGAATGGGCGTGGGCATTCCCGGCACCGACAAGGTGGGGTTGCCGATTGCCTCGGCTTTAGGCGCCATCGCCGGCCGCTCCGAAAAAATGCTGGAAGTTCTGGCCGACGTGCAGCCGCAGCATGTGGATGCCGCCCAGAAATATCTTGACGAAGGTCGCGTCGTCATCACGATTGCCGAAAACTGCGACAAACTCTACGTCAAGGCTTCGGCCTTTGCCGGTCAAGACTGCTGCACGGTGGAGATCATCGGCGCGCACACGAACATCGTAGCCGTCACACTCAACGGCAAGGACGTTTTCCGCAAGGAACACGTAGCCGAACAGACGCAGGGCGAAGAAAACTACGACACGACGATAGACGAGATTTTCGAATTCGCCAAAACGCAGCCGCTCGAAGACATCCGCTATATCTTAGACGCGGCCTTGGTCAACAAGGAACTGTCCAATTACGGACTCGCCCACCGCTGCGGCATGGGCATAGGCGCGACCCTGCTCTCCTGGATCAGCCGCCGCAAACTGACCGACGATTTCAGCAACTACGCCATGGCGTTGACGGCCGCGGCCTCGGACGCCCGCATGTCGGGCGCGCTCTTGCCGGCCATGAGCAACTCGGGCAGCGGCAACCAAGGCATCACGGCCATGATGCCGGTACTGGCCACGGCCGAAAAATTAGGCTCCAACGAGGAAGACGTCATCCGGGCCTTGATTCTGAGCAACCTGACGGCCATCCACATCAAGCACGGCTTCGGCCGCTTGTCCGCAGCCTGCGGCTGCGTCGTGGCCTCCACGGGCGCGGCCTGCGGCGTATGCTATCTGTTGGGCGGCAACCTCGCGCAAATCAAGAGCGCCATCAAAAATATGATCGGCAACCTGACCGGCATGGTCTGCGACGGGGCCAAATTGGGTTGCGCGCTTAAAGTGGCTTCCGGTACGAGCGCCGCGCTGCAAGCGGCCATCCTCGCGCTGGAGGGCGTGGGCGTGCCGGGCAGCAACGGCATCATCGAAGACGATGTGGAAAACACAATCCGCAACCTCGGCACCATCGCCAACGAAGCGATGAACGAAGCCGACCGCGTGATTCTGAACATCATGCTGTCGAAATAAAGCGGAACGACCCGAACAGGCCGCCTCCGCCACAACCGGCAGGCATAAAAAAAAGCGACCGCATGCGGCCGCTTTTTTTATGACATGATACAAACTTACATCGTGTGCAAGGCTTTCATCGCGGTCCGGTAATCGTCATCGGTCGGAAGATAAACGGGATAAAAGCCAAGGTCGTCATATACATCGCGCCCGATATAAGCTTTCAACGTCTGTTGCATCTTGTCCCGGTTCGCCGCTATGCTCTTAAGATCGCGCTTCACGCCCCGCTTTTCCGCATAGCGCAGGAATTCCTCGAACAAGTCGGCGTCCATATTGAAACCGGCCACGAAATCAGCCGCCGTCGGATAGCGGCTCTGCAAGGCTTCGCGATGCTTATCGGCATAATCGAACGAAAACTGGAAGAACAGGCCCTTACGGCTCAGTTCATTCCAATAAACGTAAGTGTCACTCGTCCGGTAAGGCACGTTCACGTCCGGCATGATGCCCCCACCGCCATATACCACGCGGTGTTCCTTCAACGTATAATAGCTAATGGTATCGCCGTGCCGCGTCGAATCGCCCCCCGTCATCTCCCCGCTCGCGTAACGGCGCAACAGGTCGGCTTCGTAATCCTCGTTGTCGCCGGCGGTATAAGGCTTCTGAATGCTCCGCCCCGACGGCGTATGATAACGCGCCACCGTCAGCCGCACCGCGCTACCGTCCACCAAATCCATCTGCTCCTGCACCAGGCCCTTGCCGAACGTCCGCCGGCCGACGATACGGGCGCGGTCGTTGTCCTGCATCGCGCCGGCAAAAATCTCCGACGCCGAGGCCGACCATTCGTCCACCAGCACGACTAACGGCAAGTCGCGGTATTGGCCGCGCCCCGTCGCCTTGATGCGTGTACGCGCCCGGTGTTCCCCCTCGGTATAGACAATCAGGTCGCCTTTCTCCAAAAACATATCGGCCATCTCGATGCAGCTGTTCAGCAAACCGCCGCCATTGGCGCGCAAATCCACAATCAAGCCCTTCATGCCCTGCGTCTTCAAATCGTCCAAGGCCGCCTGGAACTCTTCGCCCGTCGTACGCGTAAACTTGCTTACCTTGACATACCCAACAGCCGGGTCAGCCATAAAATGCACATCGACGCTGTAAGACGGTATCACGTCGCGCTCCACCGTTACATAGACAAGTTCGGAAGCAGGCCGACGCAACAACCCCAAACGCACCTCGCTGCCGCGCGGTCCCTTGAGCCGCTTCATGACGGCCTCCGTCCCCAACCCTTTTCCGGCAATATCAGCCGTATCTACCTTTATAATACGGTCGCCCGGCAAAACGCCCACGCGTTCGCTCGGGCCGCCCGCCACCGGCATGATGACCACGACCGTGTCTTCTATCATGCGGAACTGCACGCCTATGCCCTCGAAGTTACCCTCTATCTCTTCCTCCGCCTTCAAAAAATCGGAAGCCGGAATATAGACCGAATGCGGATCCAGCTGCGCCACCATGGCCTGCAACGAAACATCCGTCAGCCGCACGATATCGACCGTATCCACATAATTGTCCTTAATCGCATGCAATACCGTCTCCACCTTCCCCTTGCCGGTTCCCATCGGCAGACGCCCCGCCTTGCGCGCCACATACATATTCAAACGTATCCCTATGAGAATGCCTATCATAAGGAAAAGGGCCAACATGACCCAAGAAGTTCTCGAAGATTGTTTTTCCGCCATAGCCACTAAAAAAAAGACCCCGGCTCCATCACGGACACCGAGGTCTTCGGTTTATCCTATTTTTACTATTCGGCCGTCCCCGTCAAGGCATCCACGCGCACCTTGATTTCGTTGGCCTTGTCCATCTGGTTGAGCTGAATGTAAATGCCTCTCAACGTATTCAACGCATCCACATTGTTCGGCTGAGCCGCCACGATCTTTTCCAAATACGGAATCGACTGTTCGAACAACCCATTGGCCTTGGCCGACAAAGCATCGTATTCGGCCGTGGCGTCCAACGGCAGGTTGCGCGCTTGGTTCTGGATATCGATGCCCTGGTTTACATAGAACGCACCGAGGTTATAGATGGCTTCGGCATAGTCGGGATTCAGTTCCAAGGCTTTCTTGTAAGCGGCTTCGGCCTTTTCACCCTGCTTGCTGTTCTCGTAAGCCACGCCCATCGCCAGATAGAGGAAAGGATCCGTCGGCCATTTTTCCAACGCCTTGTTCAAAATCACTTCGGCGCGTTCGTTGTCACCGAGGTTGAGCATGATGCCGACGGCCGTCACGTAGGCCGTAGAATCGGCTGAGAAACGTTCCACGAGCAAATCCATCAACGGGGCCACCTCGGCCTTGCGGTCCATACGGATCAACACATCGGCCAGACCATTGTAGATCCCCATCATCGGATAGGCACCGGCCACAAGCACGCCGTAATACTCGGCCGCTTTCTCCAACTGGTTGTCGTT
The DNA here is from genome assembly GCA_910586395.1 of uncultured Bacteroidales bacterium. GTDB lineage: Bacteria > Bacteroidota > Bacteroidia > Bacteroidales > P3 > CAMXAS01. Next base: position 104,302 of record CAJUFX010000009.1, on the reverse strand, counting down.
GGCCGCGCAAAGCGCGATATTGAACATCGAAGCCGAATCCGCCTCCCCCATCAACTGGGTTACCGACAATGACTTTTCAAAATCGAGCGTCGCCGCGCCGAATTCACCGGCCGAAAACGCCTCGGTACCCAAATCGTAAAAAGCGCCGGCCAAATTGGGCAATTTGAGCGCCAAAATCGTATGCGTTTTTTCCGACGGATCCAACTCCATGGCTTTCTTATAGGATTCCAACGCCTTGTCGGCCGGATTCTCGTATTTTCTCGCAAAGAACGGATTCATCGCCACGGCTGTATAGACATCGCCGCGTACAATCCACGTATTGCTCAATGACATCGTTTCCGGATTCAGAATCGCCGCCTCGATGTTCTCGACTCCCAGATCCAACTTGCCGGAATTGATACTCTTCAATGCGGCGTTCACCGCTTTCTTTTGGGCAAAAACGCTGCCCGTCATGCCGATAGACAGTACGATAACCGCTACGGCCACTACAATCTTTTTCATATTTTATGTTTTTTTATGCGTTAGTTAATGGTCCGTTTCCATTCCTTCGGCCGGGGTCTATTCCGCCGGCGCATCCTGTTCCCTAACCGCCGGGCCGGTACCGGCGACCTCTTCCGTCGGCGTCGCGCCGGTTTCGGCATCAAGTCCCGCCGTGTCGGTTTCATCCTCCTCCGGTTCCATCTCCACGCGCGTGACGGAGGCAATCGCATCCTTGCCGCGCAGGTCGATGAGTTTGACGCCTTGCGTAGCGCGGCCCACGACGCGCAAATCCTTGACGGCCGTCCGCAGGATGATGCCCGACTTGTTGATGATCATCAGGTCGTTGGCGTCGGTCACATCCTTGATCGCAATCAGCGGCCCCGTCTTGTCGGTAATCTGCAACGTCTTGACGCCCTTGCCGCCGCGGTTCGTCTCGCGGTAGTCTTCAAACTTGGAACGCTTGCCGAAACCTTTTTCGGAAACGACCAGGATATCGGTATCCGGGTCTTCGATGCAAATCATGCCGACCACCTCGTCGGTCTCGCTCCCCAACGAAACGCCGCGCACGCCGGAAGAAACCCGTCCCATGGCACGCACCTTGTCTTCGGGGAAACGGATGGCCTTGCCCTCGCGCGTGGCCATCATGATGACGGCCGAACCCGACGTCAGCTTGGCTTCGAGCAACTGGTCGCCCTCACGGATCGTCACGGCGTTGATACCGTTCTGACGCGGACGGGAGTAAGCCTCCAACGACGTCTTTTTGATGACGCCCTGCTTCGTACACAGAACGATGTAGTTGTTATTGATGTATTCCCCGTCTTTGAGGTCCTTGACATTGATGTAAGCCATGACCTTGTCGTCGGAAGCGATGTTGATGACGTTCTGGATGGCGCGGCCTTTCGACTGACGCGTCCCTTCCGGAATGTCGAACACGCGCATCCAGTAGCAACGGCCCTTCTCGGTAAAGAACAACATATAGTTGTGCATGGAGGCCACGAATACGTGTTCGAGGAAATCCTCGCTGCGCACGTCGGACCCCTTCATGCCCTTGCCGCCTCTGGTCTGGCACCGGTATTCGCTCAAAGGCGTACGCTTGATATAGCCCAAACGTGAAATCGTAATGACCATATCGTCGTCGGGAATCGTATCCTCGATACGGAAATCGGCCGAGGCATAGACGATGCGCGAGCGGCGTTCGTCGCCATATTTCTCTTTCATTTCCAACGTCTCGGCCTTGATGACGTCCATCCGCATCTTTTCGTCCGACAACAACGCCTTGCAATGTGCGATAAACGCTTCCAGTTCCGCATACTCCTGCTGGATTTTCTCACGTTCCAATCCCGTCAGCTGTCCCAAACGCATTTCGACGATGGCTTTGGCCTGCGGTTCACTGAGCTGGAAATTCTCCATCAAAGCCGTCTTGGCGACCTCCACGGTCTTGGAGTTGCGGATAAGCCGGATGACTTCGTCCAAATGATCCAAAGCCACGAGCAAACCTTCCAGAATATGGGCGCGCTTTTCGGCCGCCGCCAATTCATAACGCGTACGTCGGATCACAACTTCGTGACGGTGCTCCACATAGTAATGGATCAAATCCCGCAGGTTCAACAGACGCGGACGACCGTGAACCAAGGCGATGTTGTTGACGCTGAAAGACGACTGCAAGGACGTAAGTTGATACAGTTTGTTGAGCACGACATTGGGCACGGCCTCGCGCTTGAGTTCGAACACGATGCGCAGACCACTCCGGTCGGATTCGTCCCGTATGTCGCTGATGCCCTCGATTTTCTTGTCGTTCACCAAATCGGCGATCTTCTTGATCATCTCCGATTTGTTGATTTGGTAAGGAATCGAGGTCACGACGATATGGCTGCGGCCGTTGTCGTCGGTCTCGATGGCGGCTTCGCCCCGCATCACGACCCGTCCCATACCGGTCAAAAACGCGTCTCTGACGCCATCGTAACCGTAAATGACGCCGCCCGTCGGGAAATCGGGCGCCTTAACATATTGCATGAGTTCTTCGGCCGTAATGTCATGGTTGTCGATATAGGCCACGATGCCGTCGCAAACCTCCGACAAATTGTGGGGCGCCATATTCGTGGCCATGCCGACCGCTATACCGGCCGCGCCATTGACCAGCAGGTTCGGAATCTTGCAAGGCAACACCGTCGGCTCCTTCAACGAGTCGTCGAAGTTGTTCTGCATATCGACGGTTTCCTTGTCGATGTCGGCCATCAACTCCTCGGCCAACTTGCACATCCTCGCCTCCGTATAACGCATGGCCGCAGGCGGGTCCTGGTCGATGGATCCGAAGTTACCCTGTCCGTCAACGAGCGGATAGCGCAACGACCATTCCTGAGCCATACGCACGAGCGCGCCGTAAACGGAGCCGTCGCCGTGCGGGTGATACTTACCCAACACATCCCCCACGATTCTCGCCGACTTTTTATACGGATTGCGGGAGGTAATACCATTTTCGTTCATCGAGAAGAGAATGCGCCGGTGCACCGGCTTCATCCCGTCCCGGACATCCGGCAAGGCACGGGCCACAATGACCGACATAGAGTAATCTATATAGGCCGATTGCATCTGTTGCTCGATATTCACCTGCACGATGCGTCCTGTTTCTTTTATTCCTTCCATGTAAAATATAACTCTTTATTTGACAGGGCTTTGCCACACGCCCATAAAACACACGAAATTAGTAAAAAAAAGGGAATAAAACAAGTATTTCCCACGAATAAAAAAGTCTTTTCACGGCTTGATTTTGTGGCCGTCTTGCAGTATCTTTGTCATTTTTGAATAAATTTCAGCCCTTGCGGCTTTCCACACTTATGAGCAACTTGAAACCACAAATTTCAGAAAAGTTAAAAACGATTCTCACTTACAGCAATGAGGAGGCCTCCCGTCTGAGGAGCAAACAACTCGGCGTGGAACATATCCTTTTGGGCATTCTCAGACAGGGCGACAACGTTGTGACCGACCTGCTTTCATCTCACTTCGAAATCAACCCCTACGATGTCCGCAAGCAGCTGGAAGCCTGGATAGACGAACACGAACCCAAGAACGCGACTTTCGCGCCGGCCGGTTCGCCGCAACTCATTTCCCAAAAAACCGACCGCATCCTCCGGCTCATGTATCTGGAATGCCTGCAATACAAAAAGGAATTGGCCGAACCCGAACACATGGTGCTGGCCATCCTAAAGGAAAACTCGTCGGGGGCGGCCACGGTCCTGCACCGCTTCGGCCTGACCTACGAGGTTTTCCTGCAAGGTTTGAAAGCCGGCCTAAAGGCCAGAGGCCTTGACACCGACAATTACCAAAACGCGGAGGCGGACGAAACCGGTTTCACACCGTTTGTCGATAGACCGGACGAGCCGGACGCCACCGATTCGGTTGCCGGGCAAACCACCGGGGACCAACCGCATCAAACGGCCGATTCTTTGGGCGGGCTCGGCATGGACGAATTCGACACCGACCGGCCGAACGCCGACCACTTTAAACCGGCAGGCCCCGCCGATACGGCCGGTCAGACACCCGCCAAACGAAAATCCATCCTGTCGAATTTCGGCAAAGACCTGACGGCCGCCGCCGAAGAACAGAAACTGGATCCCATCGTGGGACGTGAAAAGGAGACCGACCGCATCGCCCAAATCCTGAGCCGGCGCAAAAAGAACAACCCGATCCTGATCGGCGAACCGGGCGTCGGCAAGTCGGCCATAGCCGAAGGCCTCGCGCTCAAAATCGTAGCGCGGCAGGTACCGGGCGTGCTTTTGGACAAACGCATCTTTACGCTCGACATCGCGTCGATTGTAGCCGGCACCAAATACCGCGGTCAATTCGAGGAACGCATGAAAGCCATTTTGGCCGAATTGGAGAAACATCCCGAAATCATCGTCTTTATTGACGAAATCCATACCCTCGTGGGGGCGGGCGAAACCGCCGGCGCCTTAGATGCATCGAACATCCTCAAGCCGGCCTTGGCGCGCGGCGAAATCCAATGCATTGGCGCGACGACCTTGGATGAATACCGGCGCTCCATCGAAAAAGACGGCGCGCTCGAACGCCGTTTCCAGAAAGTGCTGGTCGAACCGACCTCGCCGGAAGAAACGGTCGAAATCCTACAGAAAATCAAAACGGCTTACGAGGGACATCATTACGTACATTATACGGATGAAGCCATCCAGGCTTGCGTCGATTATTCGGTCCGTTACCTCACCGACCGCTTCCTGCCGGACAAGGCCATAGACGCCTTGGACGAGGCGGGTGCCAAAGTGCATATCCGCAGCGTGCATGTCCCGGCGACGATCGTCGCGATTGAAGAACGGCTCAAGCCGCAGCGCAAACAACTCAAACACTTGATCCGCCAGCAGAAATTCGAAATGGCCTCTGCGTTGCGCAACGACATCGAGCAGATGGAAGCCGAACTGGAACAGGCCAAATCCGCTTGGCGCGAAGAACTGAGCGCCAACAAGACCGATGTGACGGAACAGGATGTGGCCGAAGTCGTCTCGATGATGTCGGGCGTACCGATTCAGAAAATGGAAAAGAGCGAAATGAACCGTTTGCTCGAATTGGACAAAACGCTGCAAAGCCAAATCATCGGACAGGACGAAGCCATTGAGAAAATCACACGGGCCATCCGCCGCAACCGTTCCGGCCTCAAAGACCCGAACAAACCGATCGGCAGTTTCATTTTCCTCGGCCCGACCGGCGTCGGCAAGACTTACCTGACCAAAATGCTGGCCCGGCAGATGTTCGGATCAGACAGCGCGCTCATCCGCATAGACATGAGCGAATACATGGAGAAATTCGCGGTTTCCCGCCTCGTGGGCGCGCCGCCGGGCTATGTCGGCTACGAAGACGGTGGCCAACTGACCGAAAAGGTAAGGCGCAAGCCCTACTCCATCGTATTGTTCGACGAAATCGAAAAGGCGCATCCCGATATCTTCAACCTGCTCCTGCAGGTGTTGGACGAAGGACAACTGACCGACGGGCTCGGCCGCAAGGTGGATTTCAAGAACACCATCATCATCATGACCTCCAACCTCGGTTCACGCCAAATCAAGGAATTCGGCCAGGGCGTCGGTTTCTACACGGCCTCCAAAGCCTCCGAAAAAGATTCTTTCGCCCAAGGGGTCATCGACAAGGCGCTCCAACGGCAGTTTTCGCCTGAGTTCCTGAACCGCGTGGACGAAGTGGTCGTTTTCCACAACCTCATCAAGGACGACATTCTGAAAATTCTGGAAATAGAACTGCGCGGCCTCTACGAACGCGTGGAAGCCATGGGCTACCATCTGACCATTTCAGACAAGGCCAAGGATCTGGTCATCGACAAAGGCTGGGATCCGGACTTGGGCGCACGGCCGCTGCAAAGAGCCATTCAGAAATACTTTGAAGACATTTTGGCCGAAACCTTATTAAAACTGACGCCGACCGCCGGCAGTACGTTAGCCGTGGATTTGGCCGAAAGCGCCGAACTGCCGCATGTGGAAATCCGATGACGGGACGGAAGCCGGGTACCGGCAACCGCCTACACGCTGTCACTCCGCGCGTTCCATCGCGCGCTTGATATCTTTTTCCTTGATGGTTTCGCGCTTGTCGTAGGCTTTCTTTCCTTTCGAGAGCGCGATTTCCAATTTGGCGCGGCCGTTGTCGTCTATGAACAGCAAGACGGGAATGATGGTCAGCCCCTTTTCTTTCATCTTGCCGGCGAGTTTGCGCAATTCTTTTTTGGTAAGCAACAGTTTGCGCTCGCGGCGCGGTTCGTGGTTATAACAGCTGCCATGCGTATATTCGGCCACGTACATGTTCTTGACAAACAATTCGTTGTCTTTGAAATAGCAATACGCATCGCCTATCGCCGCCTTGCCCTGCCGGATCGACTTGATCTCGGTTCCCGCCAGCACGATGCCGGCCGTCAGCCGATCCAACAGAAAGAAAGCGTATTCGGCCTTTTTATTGCGAATGCGGACTTCCGCCCGCAAATGTTCCTTGCTCATGCTTCTTGTCTCCTTAATTGCCTGAATCCGCCATCCGCGTTTTAGATGAAACGCGCCAATATTTCTTTGGCCTTGCGCACCTTTTCCTCCAACAGCGCGCGATGAACCGCCTCCGCGATAAAACGCAGGTAGGGCTCGGTATTGGACGGCCGGACGTTGAACCACCAATCCTCGAACTCTATACGGTAGCCGTCGAAGTCATAGACGGCAACCGCTTGCTCGGCGGCCATAAATTCGGCCTTGAGCGCTTCCATCGCCGCTTCTTTCCGCGTGATTTTAAAATTCATTTCGCCGGAACCGACATAGACGGCGATTTCCGACATCAGTTCCGAAACCGGTTTGCCGGCGGCCTTAAAGCGGCTCAGCACGCCCAATATGAGCGAACAGGCCATCAGTCCCGAATCGGAATAATAGAAATCGCGGAAATAATAATGTCCGGCCAGTTCACCACCGAAAAGGCCGTCTATCTCGCGCAACTTGGCCGCGGCATAGGCGCGCCCCACGCGCCACATTTCCATTGTGCCGCCCAAGGCTTCTATGCGCCGCCGCACCGACTTGGACGTACGGATATCCTGCAACACCTTACCCCGCAACCCTTTTTCTTTCAAGAAATAATATCCCAAGACCGCTATCATCAAGTCCGGCGATATGAACCGGCCGTGTTCATCCACGAACATGACGCGATCGGCATCGCCGTCGAAAATCACCCCCACGTCGGCCTTTTCTTCCGCCACGGCCGTCTGCAAGTCTTCTATATTGGCAGGATCCAGCGGATTGGCCTCATGATTCGGAAATGATCCGTCCAATTCATCGTAGAGATAGACGGGCCGGTCGCCGTACAAATCGCGCGCGAAGAGCGCGGCCATGCCGTTGGAACAGTCCATGACCAGTTTCAGATTGGAGATATCCGGCAACCATTGCCGCTGAAACGCCAGATATTCCGCCTTGCGGTCGAACGGCGACACGCGCCCCTTGCCGGCCTGCGGCTTGGGTTGCACCGTCCGCTCGGCAAGCCAGCGTTCCAACTCGTTCAGGCCATTGTCGTAACCGACCGGCAACGCGTTCTCCCGCGATATTTTGAGACCGTTATATTCCTTGGGGTTATGCGAGGCCGTAATCATGACGGAAGCCTTGAATCCATACTTGGCCGTCGCCCAATAGACCATCGGCGTCGTACACACGCCCAAATCGCAGACATCCGCGCCAGAATCCTGTATGCCCTGACAGAGATAGGCATAGATTTCAGGCGAAGAAAGGCGTACGTCCCGACCTACGAGAATCCGGTTCGTATTCAAGAGTTCGGACAAAAAGAATCCGACCTTGTAAACATCCTCTTTTTGAAAATCGCGTCCATAGACGCCCCGAATATCGTAAGCCTTGAATGCTTCCATCGTTATGCTTGGTTTTTATAAACGCGGCCACCCTACCCCGCGCGGCCTTACGCTTCCATCCCGGACAGCAAAGCCGGTTTGAGACGGCGCGTCTTTTCCACCGCCTGCTCGTAACGCCACTGCCGGATTCTTTCGTCATGACCGCTCAACAGCACCTCCGGCACGCGTTGCCCGCGGAACTCCTCCGGCCGCGTATAAATCGGCGGCGTCAGCAAGCCGTCCTGAAACGAATCGGTCAGCGCCGAAGTCTCGTCGTTCAGCACCCCCGGCAACAGTCGCAACACCGCATCGGCCAAAACGGCCGCCGCCAGTTCGCCGCCCGACAATACATAGTCGCCTATCGAAATCTCCCGCGTAAAGAACATCTGACGCGCTCTTTCGTCCACACCTTTGTAGTGCCCGCAAAAAATCAGCAGGTTACCGCAGAGCGACAATTGGTTGGCCATCGGCTGATCCAAGACCGGCGCGTCGGGCGTGACGAAGACCTTTTCGTCATAGCGGCGCTCCCCCTCCAAATGTTCGATGCAGTTGGCGATGGGTTCCACGCCTATGACCATGCCGGCACCGCCCCCGTAAGGATAATCGTCCACGGACCGGTTCTTGCGCAGACTGTAATCCCGCAGATTGTGCAATACGACTTCCGCCCGCCCCTTGGTTTGCGCCCGACGCGGTATCGAATAGTTCAGGAAGCCCTCGAACATCTCCGGAAACAACGTCACAATGTCAATCCGCATCGCTTAACCGTTTTTCCGTATCAACTGCATTTTAGCCTCCAAAAGGGCTATTTCCTGTTTGGTTTTCTGTATCTTGCGCTCCACTTCACGACGCAAGACATCGGCGTTTTTCGATTTGGAAAGGAAGCCGATATTGTTCTCCCACGTATTCAAATCCGCCCGCAACTGCAACAGTTTCTTGGCCGCCGCCTGAACTTCCCGATCCGTCAGTTTAGACGCGTCTTCGGCCGTTTCCACCTGCGCCACGGCATCGGCCAAATCCCGACGCACGCCCTTGAGGTTTTTGTCGGCGAACTTCTCGTCAATGGCCGTCCGGAACGCCTCGTATAACTTTTCTTTTTCCTTGATCGGCACAAACCCGATGGCCGTCCAACGCCGCTGGATTTCCTGCACGGCCTGCACGAGCTGGTCGCGCGTCTCGCAGGCCAAGGCTTTCACTTCCTCTATAAGCTGCCGCTTGGCCGCCATATTCTCGCCCTCATGCGCCTTGCGTTCGCTGAACTCTTTTTCCTTGCCCTCAAAGAAACGATCGCAGGCCGCGCGGAAACGCTTCCAGATTTTGTCGGCGTGTTTGTAGGGCACGGCGCCTATCTCTTTCCACTGCTTCTGCAACTTCAACAAATCCTGCGTCGCCGCCTTATAATCGGTTCGTTGCTCCGCGATATTCTCCGCCTGCACGCACAAATCCAACTTGAGGTGGTAATTGTGCATGAGTTCGTCGCGCATCCGCTGATAAAAAACCTTTTTTTCTTGAAAGATTTTTTCCATGCCCGCCTTGAATCGCGCCCAAATCGCTTCATTGTCTTTCTGGGCGGCACGACCGATGCTCTTCCACAATTCCATATATTCGGCCACCTGTTTCGAGAGTGCCTGCCAAGCCTTGGCGTCTTTCGGCTTTTCTTCCAAAAGCCCCTCTATCTTCTCGCACAACTCCGTTTTGGCCAACAGATTCTGTTGCATCTTGGCAGCCATCTCATCGTAATAGGCCTTGCGCTTCTGACTGATTTTATCGGAAGCGGCCTTGAAACGATCCCAAATCTCGTCTTTCATCTCCATGCTCACCTGCCCGATTTCTTTCCAACGCAGATGCAGCGCATGCAGGGCTTGGGTCGCCTTGGCGACCGACTCCTCCAATAACAAAGCCTCGGCCTGTTCGCACAGCCGGATTTTCTCTTCGAGGTTGCGCTTCTGATCCAACGTACGCAACTCGTGGTTCATCTTTACCTTGTCGAAAAACTTTTCGACCAAAAAATGGTAAGTCTGCCACAGATTATTCGCCTCCTCGCGCGCGATCGGCCTGATTTCTTTCCAAGCCTCGGTCAGACGGTTGAACGCATCATAGGTCTGCTTCAACGGTTGTTCGGAATCAATCAACTGTCTGAGTTCTTCGAGCAGGGCTCGCTTGCGCTTCAAGTTCTCCGACATGAGCCGCTCGCGCGCCTCACGCTCCTGGGCATGTCGTTCTTTGATCCGTCGGCTGACTTTGAAGAAACGGTCTTCCAATTCGTCGGTCAGCGACATTTTCTCCGCGGATTCAGTCCGCTGCGGCGCATCTCCTTCCGGCTGTTCCGCCGGAGCGGCCTCTGCCGCCATACGTTCTTTCAGCTCTTTCTTCCACGCTTCCGTCTTATCCGTGTAAGTCGCCCGCAACAAAGCCACCAAATCCCGAGAAGCCGCCAACAAGCCTTCTTCATAAATCTTCTCCAAGCGGGAAACGATCGCGGCACGATCCATATCCGCCACGCCGGCTTTTTCTTCGGCACTCAAACCGGCCGCGTTTCCGGACTTATCCGCCGCTTCCGTCTCGGCCGTGTCCGCCGCCACACCGGCCGCCACCGCCGCTTCCGCATCCATCGGGGCCGGTTCTTCGGCCAAAGCGTCGGCCACTTCAACAGACTGAGACTCCGCCAAGGCTTCTTCCGCCTGCATTTCATTGGCCGCTTCCAATTCCGCCATCTGCCGTTCCAAACTTTCTTCCGGCCGTCTGTTCTTCAACTCATCCATAACCGTTGTCTTTTAAGCGTTTTCAGGATTATTCCGCAGGCTGCGCCTCAGCCTCAGACTCCGACTCCGACTCCGACTCTGAAGCCGCCGAAGCCGCAGGTTCGGCACCGAATACGAGTTCGTCTATGAGGCGGGTCGCTCCGGCATATTTGTCAATGATAAACAATACGTAACGAATATCTACAACAATGGTTCGCTGCAGCTGGGGTTCGTAGAAAATATCTCCGCTCATGGCCTCCCAATTGCCGTCGAACGCCAAACCGATCAATTCGCCGCGCGCATTGATGACCGGACTGCCGGAGTTGCCGCCCGTAATGTCGTTCGTCGTCAAGAAGCAGACCACGAGCGTACTGTCACCGTAACGGCCGTAATCTTTCGCTTCATACAGTTCCTTCAGACGTGCCGGCACTTGGAAATCGGGATTCGTCGGATCTTCCTTCTGCATAATGCCCTCTATCGTCGTCACATAGTCGTAATGCACGGCATCGGCCGGATTGTAATCCCGCACCGAGCCGTAAGAAACGCGCATCGTCAGGTTGGCGTCGGGCGCATATTTTTTGCCGCGGTTCATCTCGCGCACACCCTTGATGAACAAACGTTCAGCCTTATCTTTTCTGTCAGCGATGCCGCCGTCCACCTGGCTCAGATTATCCAGGAACACTTCCATCCACGCGTAGAACGGATCCTGTTTCAACTTCTTCAAATCGGGATTTTTCAAAAAGGCCGTCAGACGATCCCGATCGTTCATCATCGTCTTGGCGAAACCGGCGGCCGCCATCGCCGCATAATCCCCCTTGTATTTGGCCACCGCTTTAACGAAGGCCTCCGGCTGTTGCGCCAACTCAACATCCTGATTGAAAACCTCAAACATTTTGGCTGTCAACGCCTGATCCAAACCGGCATTGTAATCCTTGAAAAAGCCGGGTAAAGCCGCGAGCAATTTATTTTTAACCGTTTCCGTCTTTTCCGCGTCCCCCTGTTCCAAAGCCCGTGCCAGGCCGCGCATCCGCGTGGCCATCTGTATGACTTCGGGGCCGGAAAGAATGGCCTCCACCGTATAGAGACGCAATTTAAGCGTTTCGTTCTGCTTGGCGTAAACGGCTTCCATATCGGCCAAGACCGACGCGTATTCGGGATTCCGGGCGGCAAATGCGGCGAATTGTTTTTCAATTTCCCGTTTTTTATCGGCCACCTTGTTGTTCTTCAACTGCTGACCCTGCCCGATAAAATATTTCCAATAGTTGGCCACCCGCGCGTATTTGGAAGCATACTGGATGCGCACCACCGGGTCGGCGTCCATAAAGCGGTCGTAAACGCCCAGTTTTTCGGTCCGGACCTTGACGATGGCCGGCGCCTGAATATCGATGACCTGTTCCACGCCCCACGAGGTCATGAAACGTTGGGTTGAACCCGGATACCCCATCGTCATCGCGAAATCACCGTCCTTAATACCTTCTATACCCATCGGCAGAAAATGTTTGGGACGATAGGGTACATTCTCCTCGCTATACTCGGCCGGCTTGCCGTCCGGACCGCAATACACGCGGAATACCGAAAAATCGCCGGTATGGCGCGGCCACATCCAGTTGTCGGCATCGGCCCCGAACTTGCCAATGGAATTGGGCGGTGTGCCGACCAGACGGATATCCTTGAAAATCTCATACACCAAAAGGTAAAACTCGTTGCCGGCGAAGTAACTCTTGACCATGGCCGTGTAATGCGTGCCTTCTTCCGCGCGCGCCTTGATGCGCGCACAAGCGGCTACGACACTGTCATATCTTTCCCGTTCGCCCATATCCGTCCGCAAACCGGCGTTCACCTCTTCCGTCACGTCTTCCATGCGCACGAGGAATTTAACGGTCAGCCCCGGATTCGGCAACTCGTCTTCCAGACTCTGCGCCCAAAAGCCTTCGGAAAGATAATCGTGCTCCACCGAGCTGTGCGCCTGAATCTGGCCGTAGCCGCAATGGTGGTTCGTGAACAGCAAGCCGTTGGCCGAAACGATCTCGCCCGTACAACCCTCGCCGAACTGTACAATCGCATCTTTTAGGGAGGAATGGTTTACGGCATAGATTTCCTCCGCCGTCAGTTTCACCCCCAATCGCTGCATCTCGTCCATGTTCAATTGCTTCAACAACAACGGCAGCCACATGCCTTCATCGGCTCTTACGACCGTTGTACCCCCTAAAGTCAGGCAGGCCGCCAAAAGTCCCGCCAGAATTTTCTTGAAATCCATTGTATTCTATCTATTTGTTTTTCTTTATATTTATCCGATTTACACATAACGTTCGCCCTTTTCCCGGGCCACATCTTCCACAAACTGACGGATACGCTGCTCTTCCGTCCGTTTGCAAACCAACAGCACGCCATTGTCTTCCACCACAATGCAATCTTCCAAGCCCTGCAACACGACGATTTTATCTGCCGGAACCCGCACAAGGTTACCCTTACTCTCGTAGGTCATCGGTTCGGCCCCCACAACGGCATTGCCTTCGGCATTCTTGGGCAACAGTTCGTAAAGCGAATTCCAGGACCCGACGTCCGACCAGCCGAAATCCCCCGCCACGACATACACATTGTCGGCTTTTTCCATAACCCCGTAATCGATGGAAATACTCCGGCAACTGACATACACTTTCTCAACGCCTTCCGCTTCCCGCGGCGTATCCAGCAAGTCGGCATAAGCCGCGAACAATTCATCTATCTCAGGCAGATAGGTTTTGAAAGCCGCCATAACAGCCGGCAACGACCAAATGAAAATACCGGCGTTCCACAAAAACTCGCCGCTTTCGACAAACGAACGCGCCATTTCATATTCCGGCTTTTCGGTAAACAGTTTCACTTTCTTGAGTTGCGGATGCGCGGCATCAGCCGCACGGTCGTCAAACTGGATATAGCCGTAGCCCGTATTCGGGTAAGACGGTTTGATGCCCAACGTGACGAGCCACGGATTCCGCGCGGCAGCCGCGGCCGCTTCCCGCAAGGCCGCCAAAAAAACCGCCTCTTTTAACACGACATGGTCGGAAGGCGCCACCACGACCGTCGCGGCCGGATTCCGTTTGCGGATTTTATAATTGGCATAAGCGATGCAAGGCGCCGTATTCTTGCGATAGGGTTCACATAAAATCTGATCGGATTTAAGTTGCGGCAACTGTTCCGCCACCAAATCCCGATAAGCGAGATTCGTGACCACGTAAATATTTTCGGCCGGACAAAATTTCGAAAAACGCTCGAACGTCTGCTGAATCAAGCTCTTCCCCGTACCCAATATATCGATAAACTGTTTGGGACGGTCGGATTTGCTGACCGGCCAAAAGCGTACCCCCACGCCTCCGGCCATAATCACCACGTAATAATCGCTATTCATTTCTTGTGCATTTTCAACACACAACCCGCCATAAATCCATAACAAGATTCATAGCGGGTTGCATCCGTGCATTAATACCGCAAATATACACCTTTTTAATATAGTACGCAAACCGCGAAAAGCGGTTCCGAACCGCCGGAAACCGTCTCTCGCTAATAACCCAAGATTTTCAACATGGACTTATAACTTTGTTCTTTGGCAAACAGTTTGGTCGTATATTCGCCGTTCTCGTCTCGATCGATAATGATATGCTTGGGCGCCGGCGTCAGGCAATGCTGTACGCCGCCGTAACCGCCCAGCGACTCCTGATAGGCCCCGGTATGGAAAAATCCGATATACATCGGCGAGTCATCCTGTATTTTAGGTAAAAACACCGCGTTGGAGTGCGCCTCGGCATTGTAATAATCCTGACTGTCGCATGTCAGCCCTCCCAGGAAAACACGCTGATATTCCTTGTCCCAGTTATTGACCGCCAACATGATATAACGCTGATTGATGCCCCACGTATCGGGCAGGGTCGTCATGAAAGAACTGTCAATCATATACCAAAGCTCCCGGTCGTTCTGCAATTTTTGATTGAGAATAGAGAACAAAGTCGCCCCACTCTCACCGACGGTAAAAGATCCGAACTCGGTGAATATATGCGGTTCGGGCACCCCATGTTGATTACATATCGTCTTTATCTGCGCCACGATCTCCTCCGCCATATACTCGTAATCGTAATCAAACCCGAGACTGTTCTTGATCGGAAAGCCGCCGCCTATATCAATGGAGTCCAAGGTCGGACACACTTTCTTCAATTCGCAATAAACATTGATGCTCTTGGACAACTCATTCCAATAGTAGGACGTATCCCGAATCCCCGTATTGATGAAAAAGTGCAGCATCTTCAACTTAAACTTCTTGCTTTTCGCTATCTTCCCCTTATAGAAATCAACGATATCATTATAGCGGATGCCCAACCGGGATGTATAGAATTCGAAACGCGGTTCTTCCTCGGACGCGATACGGATGCCGACCTGACAGGGCCTGTCCAGCACCGCCTCCAATTCAGCCGCCTCGTCCTTATTGTCCAATATCGGAATGATATTCCGAAAGCCGTCCGCCACCATCGCGGCGATATTCTCGATATATTGCGGCCGTTTGAACCCGTTACATATAATATAGTGTTCCTTGTCTATCAAGCCTTGCGCGAACAACTCCTGCACCAAATTGATATCGAAGGCCGACGACGTCTCTATATGCACGCCATTCTTCAACACCTCCTCCAACACGAACGAGAAATGCGAACTCTTCGTACAATAACAATAATGATAGTCACCCTGATAATCCACCTTGGCCATCGCCACATTGAACAACCGCTTGGCCCGCTGTATCTGCGAGGTTATTTTAGGCAGATACGTGATTTTCAACGGCGTCCCGTACTGCTTGATGATATCCATCAGCGGCACTTCATGAAAATAAAGTTCATTGTCTTCCACACGGAATTCATCCTGCGGAAACTCAAACGTCTGCTCTATCAGATCGACATACTTGTTCTTCATTTCTACAATCCGGGTTAACTACTTTAACTTTTTCACAGCAATCCGACTCACTCGGATTCTAAAATCAGCGCAAAAGTATCGCTTTTATTCCAATTCCCCAAAACCGACCGGCCGCCATTCTCGACAACCGCTCCCGTTTATCGACATCGGCTCTGTTTTTTTTCAGATGAAATGCTTATCTTTGGCAGGCTTTTAGAAGCCTAGAACTACGATTTAGAAGTATGCCCTACGAAAACAACACGATAAACCGGAACATCCGGACGGATTTTCCACTTCTGGAACAAACGGTGCACGGCCGGCCATTGATTTACCTTGACAATGCCGCCACGACCCAGAAACCGAAGGTCGTCCTTGACGCGATGTACCGGTATTACGCATCCCTCAACAGCAACATACACCGCGGCGTCCACAGCCTGAGCCAACAGGCCACGACGGCCCACGAAGCGGCGCGGGAAACGGTTCGCGATTTCATTCATGCCGCAGAAGCCGAAGAAATCGTCTTTACACGCGGTACGACCGAAAGCATCAACCTGCTCGCACAGACGTTCGGAACCGCCTTTCTGCCGCAGGGCGGCACGGTGTTGCTCAGCCCGATGGAACACCATTCCAATCTCGTACCTTGGCAAGAGGCCGTTTCCCGAAAAGGCGGCCGCCTCGCCTATATCCCGATGACGGACGGGCAGTATCTGGACATGCAGGCCGCAGAATCCCTGCTGGCTCAAAAGCCCGCGCTCCTAACCATCGCCCATGTTTCCAATGTTCTGGGACGCATCAATCCGGTCAAGGAATTGATCCGCATGGCGCATGCCCATGACGTACCGGTCCTCGTCGATGGTGCGCAGGCGGTGGCCCACCTGCCCGTGGATGTTCAGGATCTGGACTGCGACTTCTACTGTTTTTCCGGTCACAAGATGTACGCGCCGATGGGAATAGGCGTCTTGTACGGTAAAAAATCCTGGCTGGAAAAACTCCCGCCCTACCAGTTCGGCGGCGAAATGATATCGGAAGTCCGCTTGTATGAAAGCGACTACAACCGTCTGCCATTCAAATTCGAAGCCGGTACACCGGCCGTGGCTGAGGCGATTTGCCTGGCCGAAGCCATCCGCTACCTGCAGAGCATCGGCTTTGAAGCCGTGCAGACACACGACCGTCTGTTGCTCGATGCGGCTACGGAAAGCCTTTCCGCCTTGGGCGGCTTGGATATCTACGCGTCGGACCAGCCTAAATGCGGCGTGATTTCCTTTAATATACAGGGGGCGCATCATTACGATGTCGGCGTGATTCTTGACCAGATGGGCATAGCCGTACGCACGGGACACCATTGCGCCCAACCGCTCATGGGCCTGCTCGGCATCAGCGGTACGGTCCGCGCCAGTTTCGCGATTTACAACACGTTGGACGAAGTTGAAAAATTGGTGGAGGCCGTCCGGAAAGCGAAAGCCATGCTACTTTAAAAAAAACACGGAGACGAAAAACAAACTAAAAAAAACAATATCATGATGCTCTTACAAAAATTAAAGTGGTTCCTCGGGGCCCTCATCCTTTTCATCGGATTGGGCGGTACCCGAAGCGTTGCCCAAGAGACACCGCTTTACGAGGAAAACTCGCTCTATGTCAAATTCAAAGACCGGAGCGAAATCAGCGCGAAAAAACTGTTGCAAAGCAAAAGCGGCGACAAAACGGTGGCGACCTCCTTATTGGGTTTTTCCAATAACTTGATCAGCCGATACAAAATCGACTCCGAAGCGATTTCCATGTCTTTTTTCGACAATCCCGTTTTGGACAGGACATTTTTGATCACGATCGATCCCCAAGCCAAGGCCGGTATCGAACAACTGATAAAGGAATTGGAAAAGAATCCGGATGTCGAATACGTGGAACGCGTCCCGTTCAACCGCATATATGCCAATCCGCCGAAAATTTCCTACAACGACCCTATCTACGGAAAAATAGGCAATGAACAACGCATCAACGTAAGCTGGCACCTTGATTTGATCCACGCCGAACAGGCTTGGGAGATTCAAACCGGCGACTCGAACATCATCGTAGCCGTTGTGGACAACGCCATCTGGGGTGAACACGAAGACCTCCAAATCCCTGGTAAACGCCAATACAACGCCGTAACGAAAAAGACCGGAGTCGGACAAGCCAAACCGCCTGTTTCCGACGCCGTCCGGGATCAACAATGCGAAGAACCCGACATTTTCTCCGGCGGATGTACGGCATACGAATTTTCGCACGGCACACACTGCGCCGGCGCCATCGCCGCCATCAACAACAACGGCATCGGCATATCCTCCATCGGCGGCGGCGTTTCGCTTATGGGGATCGGCGGACCGAACGTCAGCAACCCGAAAGGCGTTTACAACAGTTATCCCGGCGTTGAATGGGCCGTGGCCAACGGCGCCAAAGTCATCAGCTGTTCATGGGGGAGCGAAGCCTCCGCCATCACGAATGAAGCCGTTATGAAAACCTGCTACGAAAAAGGCATTATCGTGGTAGCCGCCGCCGGCAACGACAACATCAGTACGCCGCACTATCCCGCCGCCTACACACCCTATGTCATCAGTGTCGGGTCGATTGATGCAGACAAACGGAAATCGAGTTTCAGCAACTACGGTTATTGGGTCGATATCCTTTCACCCGGCGGCCTGGATACAGCCACATACAAATCGCAGATTTTCAGCACTACTTTTTGTCAGAATCAATACACCCGCCTTTTAGGCGACGACAATGTATTGGAAGGCAAATATTACGATGAAATGTCAGGCACCTCCATGGCGACCCCCGTCTTGGCGGGCGTCGTCGGCCTCATGGTCTCGATGGACTCCACTCTGACGACCGATCAGGTACGCCATCTGCTTCAGCAATCGGGACAGGACATGGGCTCGAACACCAATGCCTACAATGCCTATTGTAAAATCGTGGATGCTTATGCGGTTTTGAATCTGCTCAAAGAGGAACCGCAATTCGGTCCCCAGATCGCCAAAATCGACCTCAAGGCCACCAGTTCCCACGATACCGTCTGGATTGAATGGAATGCCCCCGATTCGGTTACAGAGGTAAACGCTTACCGCGTGTACCGCAACGGCGAACTTATCGCCGACAATGTCCAAGAGCGCGCGTTCATGGATACGAACCAACGCCCCGGCACGTTGCGGTATGCCATCGAACCCGTTTTCGCCAATAAGGATCTGACCGGCATAAAAACCGAAATCGACGTTCTGATAAAAAGTTATTACACCATCTCGGCCTCGGTTCGCCCCGATACTGCCTGGGGCTATGTCGAAGGCATCGGCGAATATGAAAACCGGACCTTATTTACATTGAAAGCCATTCCCAATGAAGGCTATGGGTTCGACCATTGGGAGGATGAACGCGGCACCAAACTGTTCGGTTCGACGATGAGCGGCCCCGCCGTCAAAAACAGACGCTTTTTCGCGTTTTTCAATGACTCGCTCCATACCGAAAGCGCTGAGAAATTGGAAAACGCCGTTTGCATGAGCCCGAATCCCGCTTCGGACAACCTCTTGATTCAATGCGACGGATTCGATATTCTCTATATCCGCATAACGGACTTCCAAGGTAAAAATTTTTACCGCGCGTTTTGCCAGACTCGCGAACATGCCATCAACGTCAGCTCTTGGCCGAAAGGCGGCTACCTCGTTCAGATTACGACACAAGCCGGCTCGGTCAACCGGAAATTGATCAAACGATAAGTCCGGTTCGCTGCAAAAGGAAAAGGCGCTTGAATTCAAGCGCCTTTTCCTTTTAATCCGGTGTCCGGTTCCGGACTCCGACCCGCTACCGGCTCATCTTGCGGAGTTGTATGCCCGTCAATATTTTCTTCGTATATAACGGAAACTCCGCCTTCATCATCCAGTCGTAATAACCGCGGTCTTTCTCAAACACGGCTTCCACCGCCATTCCTTTATATTTTCCGAAATTAAATACTTCGCGCCCCGCCTCATCGTAAACGATGAATCCGGCCAAATCGGCCGTACGCTTCTGCATAGACAAGGTGGCCAGCGCATCCATATCGTTCTGCACCGGGCTAATCTCCAACTCGCCGGTTTGCGGATTCTCGTAAGGCTGACTTTCGTAACGTGCTATCTGTGCCTTGAACACCTCAAACGTGGCCTCCGTATCGGCCATGGCCGCATGGGCGCCGTCCAAACGTTTACCCAAATAGAAATGGCAGGCGCCGCTCAACGTCCGCGGCTCCATTTTATGAAAAATCGTCTGCACGTCGATGAGCCGGCGTCCCTTGATATCGAAATCCACTTCAGCGCGCAAAAATTCCTCCACCAACAGCGGCACGTCGAAATGATTGGAATTGTAACCGGCCAAATCGCTGTTTCCGATAAATTTAAGGATTTCCGGCGCCAATGCCTTGAACGTAGGTTCCAACGCCACATCGGCGTCATAAATATGATGGACGGCGGAAGCCTGCGGCGGTATCGGCATCTCCGGATTGACACGGCGTGCATAACGTTCCGTATGACCGTCCGGAAAAACTTTAAGGATGGCGATTTCCACAATACGATCCCGACCGACTTCGACACCGGTACTTTCCAAATCGAAAAAACAGAGCGGTTTGCCCAATTTTAACTCAAATGCTTCCATATTCTTTAATTAAATCTGCATAATCGCCCAGCGTCTGCACGGTCTTCATACGCGTCATCCAATCTTCCGTGAGACCGAACCGTTGCCGGTCAAGCCGTACCCAATAGGGTTTCATGCGTTTCAATACGGATTGCGGCCGAATACCGTATGCCAATTGGTTCTCATACAAGCGTTCCATTAACGCCAGGCATCGCTTGCGGCCGGTTTCCGCCTCAATCGTTTCGCCCTGCAGACGCAACGGCAGAAACGGGTCGGCCAAAACCCCGCGTCCCAACAGACAAACCTGAATCGACGGGAAACGCAAATTCAACCGCCGCGCGTCTTGCTCCGTAAAAATATCGCCGCTATAATAAACCGGCGCCTGTACGTGCGGCAAGACCGTTTCCAAAAAATCCCAATCGGGCTGCCCGCCATAGCCTTGAATACCGGTACGCGGATGGATGGCCACATAACGCAACGGATAACGGTTCAAGACCTCCAGCAACGGCCATATTTCCGCGCGGTCGCGGTAACCCAAACGGATTTTGACCGAAATGTCGAGTCCGCCGCAGCCAAACGCCCGCTCCAAAAACCGGTCCACCTGAGCCGGATACGGCAACAATCCCGCCCCGCGGCGTTTGGCCGCCACCGAACGGATCGGGCAACCGAGATTCCAATTCAGACAATCGTATCCCAATGCCCGCAAAGCCTCGGCCATGACCGGAAAATAGGCTTCCTCATTGCCCAGAATCTGCGGTTCCACGGCCATGCCGCGGTTGTTCGCCGGCCAAAAATCCCGCAGATGCGTCAGACGCACGCGCCGCCCCGCCACCAACGTGACAAAAGGGGCGATGGCCCGCGACAGTCCACCTATCGTATCGGCGTGAGCCTGCCGGTAGCGGCAATCGGTAAAACCGTCAAGCGGCGCTAAAACATATTCCATGATTCGAACGGACAAAAGTACGATTTTTTATCTAACTTTGCCGTCCTTAGCCAATGTTGAAGCCATGAATTCCGACCTGCCTGCCGCTACGGACGTCCGCCCCGTTTTACTGGGCCTGTCGCCCGCCGAAATCGCCGACCTGCTGGCCGACGCACCGTTTCCCGCCTACCGTGCCAAACAAGTCGCCCAATGGATCTACGGCCAAAAAGCCGCTTCGTTCGACGCCATGAGCAATCTGGGGTTGCAGGACCGCGCATGGCTGAACCAACATTTCCGCCTCGGCAACCTGCCGCCGGACGACGAACGTGTCTCGACCGACGGAACGCGCAAATATCTTTTCAATATCAGCGAGGCCGGCGAAAAACCGGCCTATGTCGAATGCGTCTATATCCCGGACGGCGACCGCGCCACACTCTGCGTGTCCTCCCAATCGGGCTGCCGCATGAACTGCGGCTTCTGCGCCACGGGCGACCAAGGCTTCAACCGCTCGCTCTCGGCCGCCCAAATCCTGAACCAATTTTACAGTCTCCCTTTCGCCGACGACATATCCAGTTTCGTCTTCATGGGCATGGGGGAACCCTTTGACAACACGGACGAAGTCCTGCGCGCGCTCAACCGGCTGACGGCGGCCGACGGCTTCGCGTTTAGCCCGCGCCGCATCACGGTTTCTACAGTCGGCGTCGTTCCCGGCATGAAACGTTTTTTGGATGAAAGCGAATGCCATTTGGCCGTAAGCCTGCACAGCCCGTTCGCCGACGAACGCGCCCGATGGATTCCGGCGCAGAAAGCCTATCCGATAGCCGATGTACTGGCAGTGCTGAGACACTACGACTTCCGCCACCAACGCCGGCTTTCGTTCGAATACATTCTGTTCGGCGGCCAGAACGACAGTCTGCGCCACGCCAAAGCCCTTGTCAAACTGCTTTCCGTCTGCCCCGGTTGCCGCGTCAACCTGATTCTGTATCACCCCGTACCGGGTAAACCGTTCCTACGTCCCAGCCCGGAACAGGCGTTCCTGTTCCGGGATTTTCTAAGCAAAAACGGCCTCTTCGCCACACTCCGCCAATCGCGGGGCGAGGACATAGAAGCCGCTTGCGGACTGCTGTCGCAACAAAAAAAGGGAGGCAAAATATAATGCCCCCCTTTTCTTTCCAAGGTGTGTCAGAAAGGCCGAGATACCATCTTAGTTCCCAAGCAACTGGAACAATTCGTCCAATTTAGGCGTCAGGATGATTTCGGTACGGCGGTTTTTGACACGGCCTTCCGCATCCTCATTGCTGGCGATCGGCATATATTCGCCGCGGCCGGAAGCCGCTATCTGCGCCGGATTCACTTCTTTGTTCTCCAGCAGGATTTTGGCGATGGCCGTCGCCCGCATCACGCTCAAATCCCAATTGTCCTTGACATCGCCGCGGCCGCGCATCGTCACGTTATCGGTGTGTCCCTCGATCATGACCTGAATTTCCGGATTGCGGGCCAAAATGCCGCTCAATTCACGCAAAGCCTCGCGACCGTCCGCCCCCACCGTCCAACTGCCGGAGGCGAACAGCAGCTTCTCAGCCATGGACACATAAACCTTGCCGTTTTTCGTATAAACCGACAGTCCTTTGTCCTTGAAACCCAAAAGCGCGTCGTTTACCTTATTCAACAACGCATTCATCTCGGCGTCTTTCCGATCCAAAATCCCCTGCAACTCATTGACCCGTGCCTCTTTCTCCGCCAAGGCTTTCTCCTTTTCCGCCAACTCGGCTTCTTTATCCGCCAATTCGGCCTCACGCAAACTCAACGCTTCGGCCAATTCATTCTTGCTTGACACCGTTGTCTTATAGCGGCTGTCCATCTGTTTATAACTGTTTTTCATTTGCGCCAGTTCCTCGCTGCACAACAGATAATCGCGGCGCATCGTATCGGCCTCCGTACGGGCGGCCTGCAACTGCTCTTCCAATAGATCGGTTTTGGCCTTGCATTCGGTCAGATCCTCGCTGTATTGCAGGTTCTCTTTTTCCAAAGACGCGCCCTTTTGGGCACAGGCGTCGCTTTTGGACAGCAATTCGTTGTACTTCTTGGACGAGACACAAGAAAATCCCAAACCCGCCGCCAATAGAAACAGGCCGACATTCGAAAACATTTTGCTCTTCATAGTGTATTGTTTTTTCTTTACATATTCAAGACGATACCGGTCGGACAATGGTCCGAATGCACGGCCTGCGGCAAAATAAAGGCCGCTTGCAGTTGCGGTTTCAAATTATCGCTCAACATCAGGTAATCGATGCGCCACCCTTTGTTCTTGCCACGGGCTCCGGCCCGGAAACTCCACCAAGTGTATTGGTCCTTCGCCTCCGGATACAGATAACGGAAACTGTCCGTGAAGCCCTGTGCGAGAAAACCGCTCATCCAATCGCGTTCTTCCGGCAAAAAGCCCGATGAATTCGCGTTACGGACCGGGTCGTGTATATCGATGGCCTCGTGACAGATGTTGTAGTCGCCGCACAACACGAGTTTAGGACGTTCGGCCCGCAATTGCAGGACGTAGTTTTCGAAATCGGCCAGCCAGCGCATCTTGAACCGTTGCCGTTCGTCGCCCGACGTGCCGGACGGATGATAGACACTGATGACACTCACGTCGCCGAAATCAGCGCGGATGAACCGCCCCTCGCGGTCGTAATCCGGCATGCCCATGCCGGACAGCACGCGGTCCGGCTGGATCTTGGTCAGGAGCGCGACCCCGCTGTAACCTTTCTTTTCAGCCGAAAACATATAGATCCGGTACCCCAAAGCGGTGAATGCCTCGACCGGAATCTGCTCCGGTTGCGCCTTGGTCTCCTGCAGACAGACCACATCCGCGCCGCTTTCGCCCAACCATTCGAGAAACCCTTTCGCCACGGCCGCCCGAATGCCGTTGACATTATACGTGATGATTTTTCTTAGCACTTGTCTTTCCGTTAACATAACCGAGACGCCGCCGGGGCTCAGGTCAAACCAAGCTGTGCCAAATTTGCCTGAACTATGCCGAACCGCAACGCATCTTCCTTTCTTGAGAACAAAGATAAGGTTTTTTTTTGTTTTTCTTATTTTTTAACTACCTTTGTAAGTTAGTGTTTTAGATAGAAAATGAACGGCATGAAAATAGCGAAAGACACGCTCGTCAAACTGACTTATACGTTGCGCTTCGACAAGGCGGACGGGGAAATCATAGAGGAAATAGGCGAAAAAGACGCGATGGAAATCGTCATAGGCCATGGCGTTTTACTGGACACTTTTGAAGCTAAAATCATGGATCTCCAGCCCGGCGATTCGTTTTCATTCAGCCTTAATCCGGCGGAAGCTTACGGCGACTACGACGAAGAGAAACTCGTACGCGTCCCCAAAGCCGAACTGCTCGAAGGCTTGCCCGAAGACGCGGCCGAAAACATATACGAAGGCAACATCATCCCGATTGTGGATGCCGACGAAACGACTTATGAGGCCTTGATTACGGAAATAAAAGACGATATCGTTTCGCTGGATTTCAACCACCCGCTTTCCGGCGAAACCTTGTTTTTTACAGGCCAGATTCTGGCGGTCGGACAAGCGACGGCCGAAGACATAAAAGCAGCGGAAGAATCCATCGCCTAACCTTTAATAAGTTCGAAACATCATGAAGTTGTTTTTCTTGGTTCTCATCACGGTTTCCGCCTTGCTGATCGTAGGCGGCGTATTGGTTTTGAGTTTGGGACGCCGGGACCGCAGACGCCGTTTGGCCGCGCAGAAACCGCCCAAAGCCACGCCGGCGGTTATGGAAAACGACAGCACGATCAGTTTGAATCTGGCGGACGACCAAGCAGATCAATCAACTGAAAAACCGACAGCTATGACAAATCCGGCGGCCGCCCTCGAGGCGGCGCTCAAAATGGGCCCCGCCATCCTGTCGGCGGCTCGCATCCACACCGAAGACGAGGCGGAAACAGTGGCGCGGCAACACCAGGCTTTGTTATTCCTGCAAGGATCGGAAGCGCTCTGCACCTTGGAATACGCCTTGAAGAAATGGGAAACCGCCAAAACCGCGGAAAAACGGACCGCCTTATACACTGAAATCAAGGATTGCATGGCTTCCATCGATACGGAAGCCGTGCGGACGGCTTGCAAATCAACGTTCGATGTCATGTATCCGGCTTTCTCCGGAAATTTATCGCAACTCGCGCCCGATTTGAGCGAAACGGAACTGAGGCTATGTATTTTTCTGGCGTTAGGACAAAGTACGCGCGACATGGCTTTGTTGACACGCCGTTCCGTACGGACCATCGAAACGACGATCTACCATCTTCGCAAGAAATTGGGCATCCCGACCGAGGAGAAGACCTCGGATTTCCTGAAAAAATATCTTTTTTAGGTTCACGGCGCAAAACACCTGAGTGTACGCCATACGGAAACGCTCAAGCCAGGCAACACATCAGCCATATCAAGCCGCCCACATACGGCCAATACCGTTTTTCCCGCCGGACGACGGCCATTCGGCCGCAATACAATAGGCCGTAACAGCACAGGCAGGCGAACCCGGACAATGTTACCGGCAAAATCGCACCCGGCCATCGTTCTATCCACAGACTCATATCATTCATCCACGCGATACCGCCTTGCAATATCGCGGCCAACCCCACCGTCAACCAACCGGTTCCGGCGGCCGGCATCCCCGTCAAACCGGCCAGACCGGTGACCAACCCGACGGGCAAAAGCACCGAAGCCAAAGGTGCGACAAGCAAGTTGGCGACCCAGAAATAAACAGGAAACTGCCCGAAACTATAGCCGGACAACGGCCCGGTGGCGCATTGCGCCGCCCAGGAAACCGCACTCATCGCAACGATTTTTTTTAACAACTTATGCTTTTCGACCACCGCCGGATAAGCCTTGGGCTGCAAAAACACGATGCCGCCGACCGCCATATAAGAGAGCAAAAAGCCGAGATCCAACAGCCATTCGGGCCGAATGAGCAACAATAGCCAAGCCGACAGCACGAGCGATCGTTCTATCGGCAGACGGCGACCGAAACAAAGGCCGGCCTGCACAAACGTGAACATGCAGGCAGCACGGCATACAGAGGCAGACAGACCGGTCACGAGGGCATACCCCCACAGAAACAGACTGACGATGCCGAAACGGATCCACCGGCCGGCGTGCCCACGAAGCCCTTTGAGCAAAAGCAACAACAAGCACGAGAGGATGCCTAAGTGCATGCCTGAAACACAAAGCACATGCACGACGCCGGCATGGCGATACGCCTGATGAACCTCCGGATCCATATCCGACTTGTCTCCGAAGACCAAGGCCTTGGCGATACCGCGTTCGCGTTCGTTCAGACGAGGATGCGACAAGCCCGCCGTCAACCGGGCTTGCAGGCGCCCGGCGGCGCGCCGCAAGCGGTGCGCCGGATGCCGCCCCGACCATCCGCCGGTCGCCACGCCATCCCCCGCGGCCGTTTCCACCAACTGCCAGGCACTGCGCGGCACATAGGCGCTTTCGTAAATATAACGACGGCGCATAGAGCGGGCGTATCCCGCATAAACCGCCGCGTCTATGGGCGTCGGGGCGGCATAGACCGTCAAACGGTCGCCGGGCGCCAGCGATGCCGCGGCCGAATCTTTCTGAAAATACAGACACCATGTCGCCCTGATCGCCACCCATTCGCCCTCCGTTTCGCAGTAGGCCGATACGCGCACGGTCTTTTTCCAACTTTTGGCAGTCGCCTTGCCGAAATCCGCCACCTCCACGTCATACATCCGCTTCCGTCCGTCAAGGCAGGCGTCCGGCAAGCGGCCGCCCGCCGAGCGGCTTAAGGCGACATTGACATAGCCGCCACCCGCGGCCAACAAGACGGCGGCCACCGCCCGCACGGCAGGCCGTCGGCCGAAACACAAGATACCCGATAACAACAATCCCGAGAACCCGAAAGCGGCTATCCACGGCCCACCCCACGGTACAGCCACCGACAACCGCCCCAAGACCGGACCGGCCGTTCCGTCCGCAGCCAAGCCCCACAGCACGCCCGCCGCGTAACAAAAGAAAAGGAAGTAAAAAGACGGACGATACGGATAAACCCGCATCAAGCGCGTCAATCGCTCAAATCGCCGATAGAAAGCTGATCCATGTGCTTAATCGAAACGCCGGTATAGTAGAAGCGCACGACGTCTTCCACCGAATACCCTAAATCGACCATGCGCACCGCCCCTTCTTGGCTAAGGCCTACGCCGTGCCCATAGCCGCGACCGGTGAGTTTCACCTGATCTCCCTGCGTGGAGACCGAGAAATAAGTGGACCGCAAATTCAAATCCTGACGAATGTTTTTGAGCGGTATCTGATTGGGAAAATAAACTTTTCTTCTTATCTGCCTGAACGACAAAGCACTATCGCGCATTACCGTGTTTTTGACCGGATAATTATATTGACGTTCCAAAAAATCCAGCCAATCCTTACGGCTCATCTCCTTGACCCAAAAGGCGTTCCGCATACTCAACGAAAATGTATCCCGCACCGGACGCAAATAAGGAATCTCGTAACGCCACACATCTTCCGAAGCCACGGTCTCGCCGCCGGAATTGGAATAAAAAGAAGCCGTAATGACCTGATCGGCCGTATCCACGATCAATTCGCCGGCCGTCTGTACCGTCGCCGTCAGAATCAAAGGCGTATTGTTGCGGCTCTTATAGACCTGACAATGCACGCCGTCGCACAGATGATAACCTTCGTTCATATGCCGCCGCAGATTGTTGATGGCATACGTCCGCGCGATAATGGCCTGTATCTTATAGAATGCCAACTTATCGCTAATGCTCCGCACCTCCGATTGGGTCACACCGGCCACATAGTTCTCCACATTCACGACATTGACCAAAAACAGCCGGCCGTTCTCCACCCCCACTTCCAAATGGTCGTCGTAATAGCGCACTTCGCCCGCTTCCCCTTCCGGATAAACCGCGAAAATGGCTTTCAAGCCCTCGCCGTCCAACGACAAAGACGGATAAACCCCTAACAGCGAATCGCCTTGCAACACAGCGATGTTCTCCGCCTCCACGCGCAAAACCACCGATTGATCCTCCTGCAATTCCAACAACCGTTGCTCCTCGGAATCGAAAATATGATAAACGCCTAAAGCCGTTGTAAACACATAGGCCGCCGACTGTTTCTCGGAAAAAATCCGAACCGACAAATCGGTGGCGTACGCGCGGCTGCCAGTCCACAATACGAACCAACAGAGCATGCACCGAACCAATATTTTTTTCATAATGCTCATATTCTATATACGTTCAAGATCCGCTATAATCGAACCGGCAACGCGCACCGAAGCGCCCTCTCGGCCCAACTTATCACGGAGTTCTTCATAATCAACCAATTGCTTTTCCCTTATTTTAGGATTTTTTAAGATTTTATTCAACTCGGAAACGATATTCGCCTCGGTCAGGTCGCCTTGCAGCAACTCTTTGACCACCTCCCGGTCCATAATCAGATTGACAAGCGAAATAAACCGGATACGGTTCATAACCAACAACCGCGCGATCCGATACGAAACCGCGCTGGTCTTGTAACAGACCACCTCCGGTATGCCCAGCAAAGCGGTCTCCAACGTGGACGTCCCCGATTTGACCAAGGCGGCCGCTGAAACGGAAAGCAAATCGTAAGCGCGGTCATAGACCAATGGGATATGCGGATAATCACACATATAGCGGGCATACAACGTCCCATCCAAATGCCGCGTGGCCGCCACGGCAAACCGGTATTCGGGGAAATGCCGCGTGGCCGCCAACATAAGGGGAAAAATCTTCTCTATCTCCTGTTTTCGGCTACCTGGCATAATGGTTATCAGCGGTTTCGCCACATCAGCGACCGCCGTGGCTCCGACGGACGCATCGGCCAATACCGCCATCGGGTCTGAAAAACGGTAACGCGCCATCGCATCCAATAACGGATGCCCCAAAAACGTCGCCTCCACACCGTGTTTCGCATAAAAGGCCGGTTCAAACGGCAACACGGGATACACACGCCGTATGTAACGCCGGATCTGTTTGACGCGCGACGTATGCCAGGCCCATATCTGCGGCGCGATATAATAATAGATTTTGTAGCCTTGACGAAACAGATGCTTGGCAATCCGCAGGTTGAAGCCCGGATAATCGATCAGGATGACGGCGTCCGGCCTGAACGCGGCCACGTCTTTCCGACAGAAAGCCATATTGCCGAGGATGATGCGCAGATGCGTCAACACTTCCCAAAAACCCATATAGGCCAAATCGCGGTAATGCTTGACCATGACCGCCTTTCCGCCGCCGGCTTCGGCCATGGCGTCGCCCCCCCAGAAACGGATTTCGGCCGCCGGATCCTGCACCACCAGGGCCCGCACTAAATTGGCGCCATGCAGGTCACCGGAAGCTTCTCCCGCTATAATATAATATTTCATGTTTCCTCCGTTTAGGTTACAACCGATTCGGAACCACGGACGGAGAGGTCATATCTATCGCCTCTCTTCCCGTCTCCCGTTTATAATAGGCGCAATAGGGCGTCAGGAAACATTGCCCGCAATGCGGTTTCCGGGCCGTGCATACGTAACGGCCATGCAATAGCAACCAATGATGCGCCTGCCCCAACTTATCCTCCGCCAGATATCCGACGAGCTGTTTCTCGGTTTCCAACGGCGTTTTGGCACCGCGCGTCAGCCCGATGCGGGCCGACACCCGGAAAACATGCGTATCGACAGCCATTCGCGCCTGATTGAACGCCACGGCCATGACGACATTGGCCGTCTTGCGCCCCACGCCCGGCAGGCTCGTCAGTTCCTCCAGCGTATGCGGCACCTCGCCGCCGAAATCCGCCACCAACCGCTTGGCCATGCCCGACAGATGCGCGCTCTTGCTGTTGGGATAAGAAACCGAACGGATATGACCGAATATCTCGGCCACTTCGGCCTCCGCCAATGCAAACGGATCCGGATAACGTTCGAACAAAGCGGGCGTCACCAGATTGACCCGTTTGTCGGTACACTGAGCCGACAACATGACGGCCACCAGCAATTCGTACGGATTCCGGAAATGCAATTCGCTTTCGGCCTCCGGCATCTCACGCTCGAAACAGGCAAACACCTTTTCGTACAATTCTTTTCTACGCATAACGCCAGCCGTTAAAAAGCGATGGTAAAACCCAAACTCAAATCCACGACCTGAAAACATTCCTTGAAAGAATAGGCCGTCTGCGTCCCCCGGACTTCCGTTTTGCCGTCTTCGGGTTTTGTCAGGCTTTCCATATAAACCACACTGCCGATATTGGCGAAATTGAACGGTGTCGAGCCCATGTAGTCCGCCTTGATGTCGATATGGAAACCTCGCGTCACCAAAAACTTAAGCCCGAGGCCTACCGTATAACCGAACGCCGGCTTGGAGCCGGAACTGAAATCATAGGTATAACGGACATGCCGGTCCTCGGATGCCGCCCGGTAAAAAGGCGAAAGCATGTGCGCGTAGCCGATGCCCACCCGTCCCGTAGCGACAAGCCAATCCACCAACGGAAACCGGAACGTACCGCCGGCCATGGCCATGAACTCCGTCCACTTGTCGGTTTCGGCCGTCTCCCACGTCCGTTTTCCCATAACCGTGGCCGGATCGGGACCGAAAGCCTCGGCCGGCGCCTGTGTTTTATTGGAATGTCCTTGAAACGTAATGTAAAGTCCGCAATATTCGTTGAACACGAAAAAATCGAACGCCAGGCCGTAGGTCACGCCTATACCGGCGCCGTTGTAATCCAACGTATGCGCATTCCGGTCCACGCGGCCGAATGGTGTCCGGCCGAATTGCCCCAACGGAAAGGAGGCGCCCACCTGAAAAGCCACGTCCGAACGTTTCAATTCGTAAAAAGAGCCGGCGGCCAGACCGCCTTCCAATCCCGCCACACCAAGCATCAGCAAGCCCAGACACAAGCGGTATCCCTTGTTTTTAATCGTATTTCTCATTCGTCTAACGGTCATCGTCTTTTTTTCCGAACGCGTAGGTCACGCCGAGGTGAATGGACAGGGCGGAATAGCGGAACGCCAATGTCTGCATTTCGTCAAGCGGGGTCCCGGTGTTCCGATGCGAATTGCCGAACACCCCATAACGATACTCAACCGTCAGCTGTGCCAACAAATTCTTGATGATACGATACTGCAGGCCGAAATCCACCCCTAACTGAAAATCCAGATTGTCTTTTGGACGGAGGATTTTCGTGACATTACGATCCACCCCTACCTTTTTGCCGGTCGCATCGAGCACGGGCACCTTCTCTACAGCCGTCGCCTTGGGGCTGAGCATGAATCCGAAACGTCCCTGCACCTGCCCGATCAGATAGAGTTTGGAAATAACCGGCACACGGACGTTGAGCGACAAACCGGCCGAATAAACTTCCCAACCGGTCTTGTGCAACTTGCCGGGATACGTCTCCGTTATGGCCGTATTGAAATCGTAACCGAAGATCTGCGCCCCTACCGCAACCCCCAAACCGAAATAGGGCACGAAATAATATTGATACGACAAATCGGCCGAGACCCCGATGCCCGCCCCTTGCGGCAGGCCCGCCGTGCTTTGCAGACTTTTGAAATCGCCCATCGGCAAGGCCGGCCCGACTTTCAACGTCGCCTCCGACTTCAAATCGAATTCAGAGGTAAACGCGGGCAATTTAAACGCCTGCGCCCGCACCGCCCCGTCCGACAGCGACAGTCCCATCCACAACGCGACGACAAACAGCGCCGCTATTTTTTTGTCCATATTCCGCATCGTCCTTTCAATTTATTTTCCCTTACGGATTTATATCCCATGCCAAAAGGACAAAGATAGTGAAAGTTGAAAGTCTATGCAAGGCGAATGGCATAAAGATTTCAGACTTTCTTTTATCACGGTGGTTTCTTTGAAAATTAGAAAATTTGGGCTAAGTTTGCATTGTTTACGTATGCGGATGCGTTTTTACGGAAACATAACGAACTTAGCATATTAATCATTTTAAAATAACTCTGTTATGAAAGTAGCACACAATTTCAACGCAGGTCCCTGCGTATTACCGAAGCCCGCGATGCAGGCCGGTATCGAAGCCTTGAAGGATTTTGCCGGCACCGGCATGGGTGTAATCGAAGTATCGCACCGCAGCAAGGAATGGCAAGCCGTCATGGACGAAACCGTGGCTTTGTGGAAAGAGCTCTACAACATTCCCGAAGGTTACCACGTCTTGTTCCTCGGCGGTGGCGCCAGCACGCAGTTCCTCTATGTGCCGTTCAACCTGTTGAACAAGAAGGCCGCTTACCTCGAAACGGGCGGTTGGGCCTCCAAAGCCGCAAAAGAAGCCAAGTACTTCGGCGAAGTTGAAATCGTGGCCTCTTCCAAAGAAACGACATACAACTACATCCCGAAAGGCTGGAAAATCCCGACGGATGTGGATTACTTCCACATCACGACGAACAACACGCTGTACGGTACCGAAATCAAGGAAGACATCGACAGCCCCGTCACGCTGGTGGCCGACATGTCGTCCGACTTCATGAGCCGTCCCGTAGATGTCAGCAAATACGGCCTTATCTACGGTGGTGCCCAGAAGAACGTAGGTCCCGCGGGTGTTACCGTCGTCATCGTACGCGAAGACATTCTCGGCAAGGTTGAACGTCCGTTGCCGACGATGGTGGACTACCGCACGCACATCAAAGACGGTTCGATGTTCAATACGCCGCCCGTATTCCCGATTTTCATGATGCACGAAACATTGAAGTGGGTCAAGGATCTCGGCGGCTTGAAAGTCATCGAAAAGATGAACATCGAAAAGGCCGAAATGCTCTATAACGAAATCGACAACAACCCGATGTTCAAGGGTACGATCAAGGACAAAGCCGACCGTTCCAGAATGAACGTCTGCTTCGTTATGGAAGACAAATACAAAGACAAGGAAGCCGACTTCCTCGAATACGCCAAGGCCGCCGGCATGGTGGGCATCAAGGGTCACCGCTCCACGGGCGGTTTCCGCGCCTCCATCTACAACGCCTGCCCGAAGGAAAGCGTACAGGCTTTGATCAACTGCATGCAGGAATACGCGAAGAAAAACGCTTAATTCCCGACTTGCATCCATGGGGGCTGGTTTTCCGCAAACGGAGGGCAGCCCCCTCGTTTTTAGTTAAAATTTCAAAAAGCAAATAAACCATGAAAGTATTAGTTGCCACGGAAAAACCCTTCGCCAAAGCGGCGGTGGACGGCATCCGCAAAATCGTTGAAGGTGCCGGTTTCGAATTGGTACTCTGCGAAAAATACACCGATGTCCAACAATTTTACACGGCGGTCGCCGATGTCGATGCCTTGATCGTCCGTTCGGACAAAGTCACGAAAGAAGTCATCGACCACGCCAAAAACTTGAAAATCGTCGTCAGAGCCGGTGCCGGTTACGACAACCTCGACCTCGCGGCCTGCACGGAAAGAGGCATCGTCGCGATGAACACGCCGGGTCAGAACTCCAACGCCGTAGCCGAATTGGCGATCGGCATGGCGATTTACATGTACCGCAACCAATTCACGCCGGGTACGGGTCACGAATTGCTGGGCAAGAAGCTGGGGGTTCACGCTTACGGAAACGTAGGCCGCCACGTAGCGCGCATCGCCAAAGGCATGGGCATGGAAATCTACGGCTACTGCCGCCACAAGGAAACGATCGAAAAAGACGGCATCAAGGCTTTGGCTTCCGCCGAAGAGCTGTACAGCACCTGCGACATCATTTCGTTGCACCTGCCGGCCAACAAAGACACGGCCGCTTCGATCAACTTCGAACTCCTGAACCGTATGCCCAAGAACGGTATGGTCATCAATACAGCCCGCAAGGAAGTCATCGACGAAGCCGGTTTGGCCAAGATGTTGGCTGAACGCGAAGATTTCATGTATGCCTCCGACATCATGCCGGCCAACCACGCCGAATTGGCCGAAAAGTTCGGGAAACGCTATTTCGCGACCCCCAAGAAACAGGGTGCCGAAACGGCCGAAGCCAACATTAACGCCGGCTTGGCCTCTGCAACGCAGATCGTCAAATTCCTCAAAGAAGGCGACCGTACGTTCCAAGTCAACAAATAAAAAGCCGACGCCCGACGCGTCTTGGCTTTACGATAGGGCCGTTCCGAACCTCGGAGCGGCCTTATTTTATAGAAACCCGATATGTTTGATATGACCCGTTTCCATCCGACCCGTTGGATAGGCCTGCTTTTCTTGATGTGCCTGTCGTTGCATGAAGTCCAAGCCCAATTTGGACAGAACGCGCCATCCCAAAGCAAACGGAACGAGCGGGACGGTATCGCACGCGAAACGCCGCCTCCGACGGCCGACCCGGAAATGACGAAATTCCAACAGTTGCAGGACCAGACCGTCTATAAAAAAGGCTTCGACAAACGGCGTTTCTTTTTCGGCGGCGATTTGGGCGTTCAATTCGGTTCACTTACGGCCATCGATATCGCCCCGACCGTCGGCTATACGTTTCACCGCATGTTCAAGATGGGTATATCGTTTTCTTTCGAATATTTCGCTTACAATTATTATACGCCGACAAGTGTCGAACGCCGCCGGTATTTCATTTACGGCGGCAGCGTTTTCGCACGTTTCTATCCCATCAAATATGTTTATCTACACGTTGAAATGATGGGGCTCAACCAACCGCGCCCCGGCAACGACAAAAGACGCTGGATGGCTTATCCGCTCGTCGGCCTCGGCTACAACCAACCGGTCAGCGAACAAGCCGCCCTGCAACTGCAACTTCTCTGGAATCTAAACAATTCCGCCGAAAGCATATTAGCCAATCCCATCGTCTCTTTGGGATTCAACATCCGGCCTTAAACGCCGGCCGTCCCTATCACACGCTTAACAGGCCGGACGCCTTAACACGCGCCGACAACCCGACCGTACAGATCGTGGATTTCCGCTTCCGTAATCCGCACCTCATAAAACCCGCCGATCTGCAATTTACCGTCTGCCCGCTCTATCAGCACCTCATCGTCCACCTCCGGCGAATCATAACGCGTACGGCCTATGTAATAATCGCCCTCTTCGCGATCTATGACGACTTCGAACAATTTGCCCACCCGCGCTTCATTCAGACTGAGCGAAATATCTTCCTGCAACCGCATGATTTCGTCGGCGCGGCGTTCTTTTTCCTCGGCCGGCACGACATCTTCCATAGCGGCCGCCGGCGTGCCTTCCTCTTCGGAATAGGTAAAAACGCCCAGACGGTCGAATCGGAATTCCTTTACAAAGTCCTTGAGTTCTTCAAAGGCGGCTTCGGTTTCGGTCGGGAAACCGACAATCAGCGTGGTGCGGAACACGGCTTCCGGCAAGGCCGCTTTGAGTTTATGCAACAACGCCATCGTCTTCTCGCGATTCGTCGCCCGGCACATGCTCTGCAAGACCGGCGAGGAAATATGCTGCAAAGGCATATCGATATAGGCGCACAATTTGGGTTCGCTTTCAAACAACGGCAGCAAGTCTTCCGGAAACGAATGCGGATAAAGATACTGCAGACGGATCCAACGCAGGCCGTCTATGCGCGCCAAGGCCCGCACCAAGTCGGCGATACGCTGACGGCCATATAAATCCAACCCGTAACAGGTCACGTCCTGGGCTACCAGTATCAGTTCCCGGACGCCCTGCCGGACAAGCGCCTCCGCCTCTTTGAGCAGGCTTTCCAGCGGACGGGAAACATGCTTGCCGCGAATCAACGGTATAGCGCAGAACGCGCATTGCCGGTCGCAACCTTCCGAAATCTTGAGATAGGCGTAATGCGCGGGCGTGGTCAGCACCCGCCGTTCCGGATTGAAATCCGCCAAGACCGCATCGGTTTCGCCCACAATGGACGCGATGACCTTTTCCGGTTCCCTGACGCCGAACCAAGCGTCCACTTCCGGAATCTCGGCCGCCAGTTCCTTGCCGTAACGCTGCGCCAGACAGCCCATGACATATAATTTCCGGATACGTCCCTTGGTCTTCAACAGGCAGGAGCGCAAAATCATGTCAATGGATTCCTGCTTGGCATCGCCTATAAAGCCACAGGTATTGATCAGCAAAATATCCGGATGCTTCGCGCTCTCGGACGGCAACCAGGTCCAATGCGCCGGCAGCACATGCGCGAGAATGACTTCCGAATCGACGGTATTCTTGGAACAGCCCAAGCTGATGAGTTTGATTGTCGCCATAGTTTTACATAAACAACGATTGCACGAATTCGCGCTTGTCAAATATACGCAAGTCCTCCATCTTTTCCCCGACCCCTATATACCGAATCGGAATCTTGAACTGGTCGGAAATGCCGAGGGCGACGCCGCCTTTGGCCGTACCGTCCAATTTGGTCAGCGCCAAAGCCGTAACTTCGGTGGCGGCCGTAAACTGCCGCGTCTGCTCGATGGCATTCTGCCCCGTCGAGGCATCCAACACGAGCAGGACTTCATGCGGCGCATCGGGCACGACTTTTTTCATGACCTGCTTGATTTTGGACAATTCGTTCATCAGATTGATCTTGTTGTGCAAACGGCCGGCCGTATCGATAATGACGACATCGGCCTGTCTGGCCACAGCCGACTTAAGCGTATCGAAAGCGACCGAAGCCGGGTCGGCCCCCATGGCCTGCGCCACGACGGGTACGTCCGCCCGCTGTCCCCAAGCCTGCAACTGTTCCACAGCCGCCGCCCGGAACGTATCGGCCGCCCCCAACACAACGGAAGCCCCGGCCTGTTTGAAACGATGGGCCAATTTGCCGATGGTCGTCGTCTTGCCGACCCCATTGACGCCCACCACCATGATGACATACGGTTTACATTCGGCTTTAACCGCAAAGTCCTGCGTTTCATTCTCCGCCAACAGGGTTTCCACCTCCTCGCACAGCACGCGGTTCAATTCGGACGCATTCAGATAATGTTCCTTGGCGATACGCTTCTCCAAACGTTCTATGATACGGACCGTCGTTTCCACACCGACATCCGAGGTTACCAACGCCTCTTCTATCTCGTCCAACACGGCGTCATCCACCTTGGATTTTCCCGCGACGGCCCGGGTTATCTTCTTGAAGACATTTTCTTTCGTCTTGCTCAACCCGGCTTCCAGATTCGACGTATCCTGCCGGTCTTTCGAATTTTCCTTGGAGAAAAAATTAAAAAATCCCATAATCCACTCTATTCCCAAAGGTATAAACACAAAAAGAGAGCCCCGAAGCGGGACTCTCTTACACATTTAACCCTTTATAATATGACAAGTCAAGTTCCTATTTCTGGGCGAAATATTCCTTAACCTTATCGTTCGGTATAATTTCTTCTTTAAAAGCGTAAGCGCCCGTTTTCGGAGACTTAATCACTTTCACTACCTTGGCAAAATCCTTACCGGTAGAGGTCTTCAGGGTTGCAACAACTTTCTTTGCCATGACGCTTCAACTATTTAATTTCTCTATGAACGGTTACTTTCTTCAAAATCGGATTGTACTTTTTCAATTCCAACCGATCCGGCGTATTCTTCTTATTCTTGGTAGTAATATACCGAGACGTTCCGGGCATACCCGATGCCTTGTGCTCCGTGCATTCCAGAATCACCTGAACGCGAGCCTCTTTATTCTTCTTTGCCATAGTTCTGACCTTTCAATTTGGAAGCGCAAAAGTAGGTATATTTTAGGAGAATTGCAAGCGCTTCCCATTTATTTTTCCAATCGCTTATACCGGCTGAATGCGCGAAGCCCCCGTCGCCGATTCCACCAACGTATCCGGAACGCCGACATAGCGGATCGTACTCGCCCCCATGGCTTCCGCCCGCAAACCGTCCACGGCATACACGGTGGCCGTACTGGCCCCGAAAGCCGAAATGAACAACGAATCCACCTTCCAGGTTTCGCCCTTGAAAACGGAAGATCCCATGAAGGCGAGATCGGCCGAATTGGCACGCCCGCTCAATTCCACCGACGAAGCGCCCGTCACTTCCATTTCCACCCGGTCGGCTTTCAGATAAGCCAACTGCAACGAAGAGGCTCCGACGACCGAAAGCAACAATTTATTTTCGACATCCACGGCTCCCGTCAGAATTGAGGCCCCGCGCAACGAGAGTTCCAGATTGGGACAACGCAACGTATCCAACATCGTGACCTTGACCGCCCCCGTACACATGAGTTCCTTCAAGTCCGTATAAGTGATATCGACTTCTATCCGCGTATAACGGTTCAGCAATTTGGCATAACCCTCGCGGTCGTCCACCCCCAGCCACAGGCAACCGTGCCGGCTCGAAACGTCGATCATCGACATGACCGCGCTGTCGGCCTTGATTTTCACGCCGCCTTTCTCCCCCTTGTGCAAGGTCACGTACATAAACGTAGAGACCTGCAATACGTCGAAGTCGTCCACCTCGTACTCCTTTTCGA
Source organism: uncultured Bacteroidales bacterium (assembly GCA_910586395.1). Lineage (GTDB taxonomy): Bacteria > Bacteroidota > Bacteroidia > Bacteroidales > P3 > CAMXAS01. Next base: position 65,844 of record CAJUFX010000009.1, on the reverse strand, counting down.
CTATAATGCCGGTACCGCCCGCGTCCTGACGGCAGGCAGACATACCGACCCCCATGCCCGCCACTATCAACAGCAGGCCCGCAATCCGTAAACTTTTCATCGTTGTATGCTTCATTCAATTTGTTTGACACCGGCTCCGTCCCGACCGGAGATTCAACCGCAAATATACAGAGTTTTCCGATTTTTTTTATTATGTCGATCAAAAAGCGACGGCGTTCTCAACAGCAGGCTGTCGATAACATTTCCCAAACGACCGTTTCCGAAACGTCTCAAACGTTATTTTTGCATTCTCTTTAAATTGTTTTTTCATGAGTCCGACAATTTTGCTGTTGGAAAGTTCCACCTCTACGCTTTCCGTGGCCTTGTACCGCGAGGGAAAGATTACGGCCGCCCGCGAAAAGGCGGCCACACGCGATCATGCGGCCCTGTTGCTCACGTTCGTGGACGAAGTGATACGGGAAAGCGGACTGCGGCCGGCCGGACTCGACGCCGTAGCCGTCAGCAAAGGGCCGGGGTCTTACACCGGATTGCGTATCGGCGTCTCTTCCGCCAAAGGCCTGTGTTATGCGTTGAACAAACCCCTGATAGCCGTAAGCCCTTTGCAGGCTTTGGCGATGGAGGCGGCCCGGAGTTTCGATACCGATACGGCGGCCAACGCCTTGTTCTGCCCGATGACCGATGCCGGCCGCATGGAAGTTTACGCCGGGTTATACACCGGTACGGGCGAAATGATACGCGACGTGCAGGCCGACATCATCGAAGCCGGCTCCTACATCGAATATATCGCCACACCGCAACAGAAACTCTATTTCTTAGGCAACGGCGCCGAAAAATGCCGGGCGGTCCTGGGCCAGCGCCCCAACCTGTTTTTTCTACCCGGCTGGGAACCGAACGCCCGCTATATGGCCCCCCTCGCAACCCGCGCCTACCATGCGGGCGAGTTTGAGGACACAGCCTATTTCGTACCGTTTTACCTCAAAGACTTCGTGGCCGGCAAGCCGCATGTCAAGGGTTTGTGATGCTTTCGGCTTATGACGTTGAATTTCCCCTTCCGTATCATCGGCATGATGTCCGGCAGTTCGCTGGACGGTCTGGATTTGGTTTCGGTCGTTTTTGAATCGGCCGACGGACTGAAATTCCATATCGAAGCGGCCGAAAGCCGCCCCTATCCCGAAGCCTGGCGTCAACGACTGTCGGAAGCCCATTTGCTCTCCGGATTGGAATTGAGTTTTTTAGATGTGGAATACGGCCGATTCGTCGGCGAACAAATCCTTGTTTTCATGCAGACCCACGACCTGACGGCACAGGCGGTGGCCATGCACGGCCATACGGTATTCCACGAACCGCACAAGGGTTTGACGTTGCAAATCGGCAACGGTGCGGCAGTGGCAGCCGTCTGCGGACTGCCCGTTGTCGGCAAGTTCCGGGACAAAGACGTCGCCCTGGGCGGAGAAGGCGCGCCGCTCGTACCGATAGGCGACCGCCTGCTGTTCGGCCAATATGCGTATTGCCTCAATTTAGGCGGGATCGCCAATATCTCATACGAAGAAAAGGGGCAACGCAAGGCTTTCGACATCACAACCTGCAATATGGCGCTGAATACTCTGGCGCGACGCCAAGGCTTGCCGTTCGACCGCAACGGCGCGCTGGCCGCAAACGGCAAAAGAATACAAGCGTTGCGCGAAAGGCTCGACGCACTGGATTTCTACCGGCAGTCTCCGCCCAAATCGCTGGGACGGGAATGGTTCGAACGCGTCCAGCAACCGATTTACCTTAATTATATAGAACAAGGATTTTCCGAAGCGGACATCCTCCGCACATTTGTGGAACATATCGCAGCGCAAATCGGACGTGTCTGCGAACGGGCTGGCCGTATGCTCATCACGGGCGGCGGCGCGTTCAACGGCTTTCTTGTGGAAAACATCCGTAAAGCCTGCCCGAAAGCGGTGTGCGAGACCGATGACGCCATGCTCATCGAATACAAGGAAGCCTTGATTTTCGCATTTCTCGGTTTACTCCGTCTGCAAAACCGCATCAACTGCCTCCGCAGCGTTACCGGCGCATCCGCCGATCACGTCGGCGGATGCGTCTTCCTATAGGTTTTCCGACGCGGCCGCATCGACGGATACGGGCTCAGGCCCAAGTTCCGGCATATCCAGCCTGTTTTCCGGCAGATTCCGCCACAACCCGTAAATATAATCCTGAATGTCGGTCCGTATGCTCAACCTCAGCAATAGATTGGGATGCGGATAAGGATGCACGCGATTGGAAAGAAAGACATAAACGATTTCCTTTTCCGGATCGACCCAGAAATACGTCCCCGTAAAACCGCTGTGGCCGAAACTTTGGGGTGATGCCGACAGGGCGCAAGGCGAAGGCGCGTCTTCCTCCAACGGCCGTTTGTCGAAACCACCGCCGCGACGGTTTTTGGCCGATGAAAAATCCGCACAGCCGAACAGCGCCACCGTCGCGCTGTCTATATAACGGTAACCGCCGTACTGTCCGTACTGCAACAGCATCTGAGCCACCACGGCCACATCGTGCGCCGTACCGAACAGGCCGGCCGACCCGCCGGCGCCGCCGAACAACGCGACCATCGGGTCGTGTACATAGCCGCGAATCGTGCGGTGCCGCCAAACCGTATCACACTCGGTCGGCACGATGCGCGCCAACGGGAACTTATCCAACGGTCGATACGTCAATCGGTTCAAACCAAGACTATCGTAAAAATGCCGTTGCACGTAGTCTTCCAGAGGCTCATCCGTCAGGAACTGAAAACCTTCGTAGAGATACTGAAACCCTAAATCGCTGTATTGATAAGTCGGACGCCCCAACGGCATCTTGTCCATTTCCTCGCGCAGTTCGCGGCGCGCCCGACGGTGCAGGTACAGACTGTCGGCCACGGGCCATATGTATTCTTCGTCACGTTCCCCACTCAGGTAATCGCGATTCGGATAACTGTCCGGCTTGGAGGTCAGCAAACTCGGTTTCAGCCCCGATTCATGCGCCAACAATTTTCGGAACGTGATATTCTTTTTGTCGGTCCGCAACAGACGCGGCACGGCGCGCGAAATCGCCTGGTCCAGACGGTAAACGCCGCGGTCGTAAAGCTGCATGTAGGCGACCGTCGTGGCCAGCACCTTGGTCAATGAAGCCAAATCGTAAAGATCGGCATCCCCCACCTGCTGTTTCTTCGCATAGGTAAAATGTCCGAAATTCTTGTCGTAGATAACTTTACCTTTATAGGCTACCAGAACCTGACACCCCGGATAGGCCGCCGTATCGATACCGTGCTGCACGAGGGAATCGACGAAACGGAAATCCGCGCTGCTGAATCCGACCTGCTCCGGCAGACCGTAAGAGAGCGACGCGGCTTCGGTGGTCAGCCCCGTCCCCAACGGATAACGCGTACCGACCCGAACCGGCAACCGGCCTTGCGCTGCGATACCGCCGAACAACAATTGCGCCATAGCGGAACGGGCGGCCGGCACATCCTGATAACCGCAGACCACGGCCGAGAACGACAATTTATCGAATAATCCCAACGCATAAGGCGGCGCGAACGACGCCAATACGGTTTCACCCGGCAACGCCTGCAACAGCCGCAAAAATGCCAACGTGGCATCCGTAATACCATAACGGCGGCTCAGATACGAACTTGTACCACCCAAATCTATGACGGTCAAATCATAACGGTTCAAATGCGACAACAGTCCCCTTAGGCTGTCCGCCGGCATTCGCCGGTCTATATAATAATGGTCGAAATCGGCATAACGTTCCAGCATGCGGCCAAAGACATCCGCATGCAAGGCCCCGGTTGACTTGCGGATTTCCACCCGCCCGGTATAATCGCCTATATGGACACAGGCTTTGGCCGGATAACGGACGGAGCGCAACGGCAAAACGCCGCGCTCGTCTTCCACAACGGTCAGGGCCCGCGCATAGAGTTCGTTCTGCAAGGCCTGTATGCGCGGATTGTTCAACGCCCGCACCAAGGACAACGAATCGCCGTAAGACACGGGGCGGATACCGACCGAATCGGCCGACCGCAAGACAAACGCGCCCAACGTCTCGGCTTTGAGTTTCAATATACGGTGTACAGCCGAATCTATGGCGGCTACAGGAATACGGCCGTGACGAACCGCCCGTGCGATAGCCTTTATCGCCACATCCGGAGAAGCCGGCAAAAGCAACACGTCTTCGCCGGCCTCCACGGCCCGAACTTCCACTTCGCCGCTCCCCCATTTCACGCCATCGGCCACACCTTTCATCTCAAGGCCGTCGGTTACCGTCAGGCCGCGGAAACCCATGCTTCCGCGCAGACAATCCTTAATCCACTTGGCCGACAGGGAGGCCGGTCCCTTGGCATCGACGGCCGGCACCAGCAGATGTCCGATCATGACGGCCTCGGCACCTTGATCGATCAAGGCCTGAAACGGGAACAGATCCACACGTTTCATATAAGCCGTATCATGCTTGATCTCCGGCAACGTATAATGCGAATCCTTTTCGGTATCGCCATGCCCGGGAAAATGCTTGAGCGACCCCACGACGCCCTGCGAACGCATGCCGCGGGCATAGGCCGCGCCATGCCCGGCCACGAGAAGCGGGTCTTCGCCGAACGAGCGCATGTTGATAACGGGGTTCTGCGGATTGGAATTGACATCCAGCACGGGAATGAAGTTCCACGAAATACCCAGTTGCCGGCATTGCCAACCCACGGCCGCGCCCATGCGGCTGATCCAGGCCGTATCCTGTATCGCGCCCAACGTCTGCTGCATCGGAAAGGCCTCCACGTCCGTCAGCCGCATGGCCGGTCCCCACTCACCGTCTATGCTGATCCACAATGGTATTTCGGCCATAGTCTGATAGGCCTTGACGGCCCGGTACACATCCCAGGCATTGCCCTTGAAAAAACAGAGGCCGCCGTACCCGTAACGCCCGATTTTGACTTGCATGTCCTGCACCGTGACTGGATCGTAACCACTCCCGCAACGCACGACCATCATCTGTGCGATTTTTTCCTCCAGCGTCATCTGCGCCAACAGGCTGTCGGCCGAAAAAAGCGGTGCCGACGGCCGTTCCGGCGAGACGCCGGACGATTGGCCCGTCAACGGCCAAGGCGGTTGAGTCTGTCCGAACGCCATGCCGAACGCCATGCAACCGGACAGCAACCATGCCGACCTGAGAGCCATCCGTTTCAATCCAGACTTTATTCCTGAAATCCTCATGTTTCCTTCCGCTTTTAAAATCCCAATACATCGGCCATGCCGTACCAACCGCGACGGCCGCTGAGCCACTCGGCCGCCATGACGGCTCCCAAGGCGAAACCGGCCCGCGACTTGGCCTCATGCCGGATTTCGATGCAATCCTGCTCCGACTCGAAATACAAACCGTGTATGCCGACCACTTCGCCCCGCCGCTCGGACACGATGGGCAATGCCGGCAAACCGCCTTGTTCCAGGGCCGCATTCATGCTCACGGCCGTCCCACTGGGCGCATCCAGCTTATGGATATGGTGCGTTTCTTCGATATGGCCGGCATATTGCGGCAATGGCCGCAATAACGCGGCCGCCTGACGGATCAACTGCAGGAACACATTGACGCCGACACTGAAATTGGCGGCCGCGACCACGGCCCCGCCCGTTTCCGCGCAACGCTTGCGCAAGCGCGCCTCCTCCTGCTGCCAGGCCGTGGTGCCGGCCACAATCGGCATGCCAACTTCCAGACAACGTTCCATATGCGAAACAACCGCCGCGGGTACCGAAAATTCTATCGCCACATCCGCCGTCCGCCAAGCCTCGGCATGCGCTTCGAAATCCGGTTCCGAATCGATCCGGCAAACGATCTCATGCCCCCTTTCCAACGCTATTTTCTCAACTTCCTTACCCATGCGGCCGTATCCCAACAAGGCGATACGCAAGGGTGTCACCGTATTTTCCATAAAAAACCTCCCGTTAAAAATTCATACAGAGCCTGAATCCCATGTCCAAGGGCGACATCCGGCCGTCCCGAACGAAATTGGGCGCGGCATAAGGTTCCAAACGCATGCTCAAGTTGGGCGAAACGTTGAAATCGAACAAGTGCGCGTACACCACCGCGTCTATGATGTTCAACAGATACACCGCGCCGGCGATGATCAACGTCAATTCGAAATTCTGTTCGTAATAATTCCGCAACCGCAATAAGTCGTCGTATGAAGACTTGGCCAAATCCGGATTCCGGATGCTTTCATCCGCATTGTAAAAACGTTTGTCGATCTCCTGCTCGTAAATCCGCTTTTCCCGCAAATTGAAATCGATGAAATAACCGATGACGACCGCGCCCGCATAGATGACGGGCGGTTTATACCACTGGGCGTTGTAGAACTGACCGAGTCCGGGTACAACCGCCGAACACAGGGCCGCCATGCCCGGCGACCGGACGCCGCCGTGTTTCCGGCTCCGGAACGCCCCGCTGTTACGCTCGGCAAACGTCAGGGTTTTGCGCCATTCCCTGGCCGGCAATTTGTTTTTGGCCCGCGGCACCGTATCGGAAGCCGGCTGTTTCGGCTTCGCAAGCACGCGGGCGGCCTCGGAACACCAATCGGCCGTTCCGTCGGCTACCGGCGTTTCATATCGTTCAAATGCCGTAAGCGGCCATGTGATATTTTCGCCGCCGTGCCAGACCTCCTGCCAATCGACGGCGTAACGGTCCTGCGCGTTTAAAGAAACGCAGACCCCTATCCACACGATGCCCGCCGCCGGTCGCCGAAATTTTCTAAGCATTGAGCCGGTCCAATATCTTCCGCAGTTCTTTTTCGGATGAAAACCGAATCTGCAAACTGCCTTTTCCACCTTTCTGCGGACGCACCTCCACCGCCGTCTCCAACTTTTCGGACAACTTGCGGCTGTCTTCCACGCACCAATCCGGCAAAGCCGCCGGGCCGGCCTTCGCCGCCTTGCGGCCGGCCTTTTCCTGACGGATTCCCTGCTCCACGGCCCGTACCGACAAGCCTTTTTCCCTGATCCGACGCACCCAGTCCACCTGCTTTTCCGGATTTTCCTCGGCCAACAAGGCACGGGCGTGTCCCATGCTGATATCGTTGTTCTTCAAGGCCAACTGCACTTCAGCCGGCAATTTCAAAAGACGCATATAGTTCGTAACGGTGCTGCGGTCTTTGCCCACCCGCTTGCTCACCTCATCCTGACTGTAGGCATAAGCGTCGGCCAAGGCTTGATACGACAAGGCGATATCCATTGCGTTCAACTCTTCGCGCTGGATATTCTCGACCAACCCCATCTCCAACATCTCGTTTTCGTTGGCCATGCGGATATAGACCGGCACTTCGGCCAAGCCCGCCTTTTTGGAAGCGCGCAACCGCCGTTCCCCCGAAATCAATTGGTAACGCTTGCCGTGCTTGCGCACCGTCAGCGGCTGGATGATGCCGTGTTCCCGTATGGAGTCCGACAACTCCTGCAAAGCCTGTTCGTCGAACTGGGTCCGCGGCTGTTGCGGATTGACGTCTATCAGGTCTATGTCGATGGCCGCTATCGCGCCTATGACGCCCTGCTCGGCTTCCGCATAAGCATGACGGAGACTTTGCCGATCGTCTTTCTGCGGCAATACGTTCACGCCGGACGGCATCTCGGACGGATTCATGCCGAAGCCGCTGTCGCCCAACAAGGCGTCCAGACCGCGCCCCAACGCATTTCTCTTATTCTTTCCGCTCATATGTTATCCCCCTGTTTTTGCGCGGCCGCCGCTTCCGACGCCGCCCGTTTCATTTCTTCCTTCTGCAGAATCTCTTTCGCCAGATTCAAATAGTTGACAGCCCCGGCGCTGTTGATGTCGTAAGCCAAAATATTCTCCCGATGACTGGGTGCCTCGGCCAATTTCGTATTGTTGTGAATCAGTGTTTCGAATACGAGCTGATGAAAATGCGAACGCACTTCCTCCACGACTTGTTTCGACAAGCGCGTACGCGAATCGTACATCGTCAGCAACAGTCCCTCCAACTGCAAACCCGGATTGAAGCGGCTCTGGATGATGCGAATCGTATTGAGGAGTTTCGTCAAGCCTTCCAACGCATAATACTGGCATTGCACGGGCACGATGACGGAATCGGCCGCCGTCAGCACGTTCGTCGTGATCAACCCTAAGGACGGCGAGCAATCCACGACGATAAAATCGTAATCGTCACGGACGGCCGCCAGACCGTTCCGCAAAATGGTCTCCCGCTGCGGCAAGCCCACGAGTTCCAACTCCGCCCCGACCAAATCGATATGCGACGGCAACAGCGACAGGCCCTTGGTCGGCGTTTTTAAAATCAACGCCTTGGGATCGGCCTGTTCCACCAGACAATCGTAAACGCTCTCCCGTATCGAATCCGGATTGAAGCCGCAGCCCGACGTGGCGTTGGCCTGCGGGTCGGCGTCGATCAACAACGTCCTCTTCTCCAAAGCGGCCAAAGCCGCACTCAGGTTGATGGCCGTCGTCGTCTTGCCCACGCCGCCTTTTTGGTTGGCTATAGCAATGATTTTCCCCATGTTAGTCCTTTCTATATACTAAATTCCATACGGTGCCTTACCGGCGGGTCGCGGCCCGAATCACTCGCCCAAGGCCAGCCGTAAAAACAACCCTTTATAAAACGACAAAAGCCGTCCTCTTGTCAAGGACAGCTCGACAGCTTGTTCCGCAACGGTTTAACCCAACGTTTCCGAAAAATCCGCGTCAAGTCCAAAATTTTCGTCTTTCCGTTCGGCATCGGCCTCCGTCTTTTCGGGATACGCACCGGTCTCGACAAACCGGATCGCCTGTTCCAGACCTTTCCGGAAATTATCGAAATCCTCCCGGTACAGAAAAATCTTATGTTTCTCGTAAACGAAACGTCCCGTGCTTTCATCGAAATGACGTTTGCTTTCCGTAACGGTGATATAACGGTCGCCGCCCTTGGTCTCTTTCACATCCATGAAATAAGTCCGCTTGCCGGCACGGACCGCCTCGCTGTAAACTTCCTCTTTCCCTGTTCCGAAATCTTCCATTTCGCTTTGTTTTGTTTAGTTTTCCCTCATTCGGTTCTTCCCGAAAAATTTGAAGAGCAAAGTTAGTAAAAAAAAACAAATTTTTAATGTATCTTTGCACGTTTTTTGGGTAGCGGCCCGCATACGGCGGCCACACGGACTTCCCGCCGGCGGAGAGCGTTCCGACAGCGGTTTTATCGTAAGGGAAATAACAAATTATAATAACCGTAATAAACTTTAAACATGGACCAAGCAACAAAAGCGCAGAATTGGAAGATCAAGCTCGGTTTGGCCGAGATGCTGAAGAACGGCGTCATCATGGACGTTACCAATCCCGAACAGGCCAAGATCGCCGAAGATGCCGGCGCCATCGCCGTCATGGCGTTGGAACGCGTACCTTCCGATATTCGCGCCCAAGGCGGCGTAGCGCGTATGAGCGACCCGAAAATGATTAAAGAAATCAAAGCCTGCGTCAGCATTCCCGTTATGGCCAAATGCCGCATCGGTCATTTCGCCGAAGCGCAGATTCTTGAATCCTTAGGTATCGATTTCATTGACGAGAGCGAGGTACTGACGCCGGCCGATGAAGATTTCCATATTTACAAACACGACTTCAAGATTCCGTTCGTCTGCGGTTGCCGTAATTTGGGCGAAGCCTTGCGCCGCATCGGCGAAGGCGCCGCGCTGATCCGCACCAAGGGTGAGGCCGGCACCGGCAACATCGTGGAAGCCGTGCGTCACATGCGTGCCCTGATGCAGGGTATCCGCCGTCTGCAGGTATTGCCGAAAGAAGAATTGATGACGGAAGCCAAGAACCTGCAGGCGCCGTTCGAACTCGTATGCGAAGTGGCTGAAACCGGCAAACTGCCTGTACCCAACTTCTCCGCAGGCGGTGTGGCCACGCCGGCCGACGCGGCTTTAATGCGTCAGATGGGCGCCGAATCCGTATTCGTCGGCTCCGGCATCTTCAAATCGAGCAACCCCGCCAAGGTGGCCAAAGCGATTGTGGAAGCGACGACGCACTACAACGACCCCGACAAATTGGCCGTCCTTTCCGAAGATTTGGGCGAACCCATGCACGGCATCGACGTGCGCCAATTGGACGACAAGCAATTGTTCGCCACGAGAGGCTGGTAAGCTTATTTCCGGTGTTCATTTAAGCGTGACCGGCCGAGCCGGCGGCATCGTACCGCCGACTCGGCCGGCCAGCGCTTTTTCAAGGCTCAGTAAAGAGAAAGACAATGAAAACGATAGGTGTTTTAGGCATTCAAGGTGCCATAGAAGAGCACGTCCGCATGGTGCAAGCCTTGGGGCACGAAGCCCTTTGGGTCAAAGACGAGGCGACGCTCGAGCACGTGGAAGGTCTGATTTTGCCCGGCGGCGAAAGCACAAGCATGGGCAAACAACTGGAATGGTTCCATCTTCTTTCTCCGTTGCGCCGCAAAATCACGGAGCAGAAACTACCGGTTTTCGGTACCTGCGCCGGCATGATTCTGCTGGCCAAAGAAATTGAAAACAGCGACCAGTTGCGGATCGGCGCGATGGACATCAACGTCAGACGCAACGCTTACGGTTCGCAAATCAACAGTTTCGTAACAGACATAGACGTAAAAGGCATTGCCCACAAGGTGCCGGCCGTCTTTATCCGCGCGCCACGTATAGAATGTGCCTCTCCGGAAGTGGAAACGCTCGCTTCCTACGACGGGCATCCCATTTTTGTTCGGCAAGGTCACATGTGGGCGGCCAGTTTCCATCCCGAATTGACCGACAGCGCCGACATTCACGCGCTCTTCATCCATTCTATTTAATTTGCATGTTCAACAGACGTTTTATCCGGGAGAAAGTCATCCAATCCCTTTACGCCTTTTATCAGGGCGGCACGGAAAACGGACGGGTTTGTGAAAAAAATATGCTGTTTCATCTACAGCAGATTTACGAACTCTACATTTACCACCTCTCTTTCACGCTCGCTTTGGCTGAATACTTCCACGAACGGGCGGAATTGTCTCAAAAGCAATTTATCCCGACCCCGGACGACCGGAAGCCCGCTGACCTTCTGCAAAACGAAGTCATTAGGCAAATCCGCGAATGTCCGCGCTTCACACTCCCCAACGAAGCGTTCAAATTCAATTGGCATCAGCAGGAAAGCCTGTTCAAAAACCTCTACGATGAGATTTTGACGGCGCCTTTCTATCAAGAATACGTTTCCGCCCCCCGCTCTTTCGAAAACGACCGAGGCTTTTTGCTGAAACTTTACAAGAAAAAAATTGTTCCGAACGCCGTGTTCCGCTCGCTCTGCGACGACCGCTCGATTATCTGGGCGGCCGACTACGACAGCGTGGCTTACTGGGTTTATACCTCCGTCAAGAAAGCCGAAGCCGGCGACGACACCTGGATTCCGGGCAATTTCGCCCGGATAGGCACCGACGAAAGCGAAGAAATCACTTTCGGAAAACAACTGCTGGAAAAGACATTGCTGCACGGTGACGAATACGGAAAACTGATTATCGAGCAGACTGACAATTGGGACGCCGACCGCATCGCCGCCATGGAGCTCATCATCCTCAAGACGGCCGTGACCGAATTCGTCAACTTCCCTTCCATACCGATTAAAGTAACGCTTAACGAGTATATAGAAATATCGAAACGTTTTTGTTCCGAAAAAAGTCGTATATTTGTCAATGGATTGTTGCACAAATTGGGTGCGGAACTCCAAAGCCGACAGATGATTAAAAAAACCGGACGCGGCTTGATTTAATTAAAAACAAAAAACCCATTTAACATGAACTTCTTAACGATTTTATTGCAAGCCGCCGCCGCGCCGAAAGCCGGTCTGTGGCAAAACCTTTTCCTGATTCTGATCATCATCGTCATTTTCTATTTCTTCCTCATCCGTCCGCAAATGAAGCGGAACAAAGAACAGCAACAGTTCCGCAATAGCCTGCAAAAAGGCCAGAAAGTCATCACGATCGGCGGTCTGCACGGACGGATTGCCGACATTCAAGAGAACACGGTTACGTTGGAAGTCGATAACGTGAAAATGAAATTCGAAAAATCGGCCATCGCCTCCAGCATCAACGACCAATTGAATACGGAAACGAACAAATAGACGGACGGGGCTCCGCGCCGGCGTCTCAGCTTACGTTCATCATGATACGCGTAGGTCTGACCGGGGGTATCGGGAGCGGCAAAAGTACGGTCGCACGTGTTTTTGCCGCTTTCGGTATCCCCGTTTATTGTGCCGACACGGCCTCCAAACGAATTCTGGCAAGTCCGGAAGTCCATGCGCGAGCCTTGGCGCTTTTTCCCGAAATCAAGGCGGATCCCGATTTCACGCCGGGTTCGTTCATCTCGTTCACCCGGGCCTTGGGCCGCATCGTATTCCCTTCGCCACAAAGGTTGTCCGTCCTGAACAACCTGTTGCATCCGCTCGTCTTTTCCGACTGCGAAGCATGGCTGGAACGGCAGGCGCAAAATGCGGACCTGACGTCGGGACCAGACGGCCGACGGCCACCCTATGCCATGGTCGAAGCCGCTATTCTGTTGGAAAGCGGTCTTTACAAAAACATGGATAAAATCATCAGTGTGGAATGTCCCGTTGAAATGCAAATAGAGCGGGCCCACCGACGGGACGGCGTTTCCGAAGACATGATACGCGCCCGCCTTGCGCGTCAATGGTCGGCCGAACAAAGACGGCCGTACGCCGATTTCATTATAGAAAACGACGGGCGCCAAAGCGTATTGGCGGCCGTACGCGCCATTGACCTGCAACTGCGCGCCTGAATCCGTGATAGGGTCCCCTTAAAAAGTCTCTTCTTTGATCCGACCGTCCGCACACATCAGGATACGGGACGGAAATTTACTGATCATCAAGAAATCATGCGTGGCCAATAGAACGGCGCAACCGCTTTTGCTGATTTCCACAAGCAGTTTCATGATTTCTTCCGACGTATCGGGATCGAGATTACCCGTCGGTTCGTCGGCCAAAATCAATTCCGGGTCGTTGAGCAAAGCGCGCGCGATGGCCACACGTTGCTGCTCGCCGCCGGAAAGCCGGTACGGCATCTTATGGGCCTTGGTTTCAAGCCCCACCTTTTCCAACACCTCTTTGATGCGCCGTTCCATCGCCTCCCGGTCTTTCCAAGCCGTGGCCTTGAGCACGAACAGCAGGTTGTCGTGGATGTTGCGGTCCATAAGCAATTGGAAATCCTGAAACACGATGCCGATTTTGCGGCGCAGATACGGGATATCCCTGTCTCTAAGCCCGTCCAAACGATATTGACAGACCTCCACTTCACCCGCTTGTACCGGAATATCGGCATAAAGCGTCCTGAGCAGCGAACTCTTGCCCGTGCCGGTTTTGCCGATTAAATAGACGAATTCACCACGACGCATCTCCACGTCCACCTGCGACAAAATGAGATGATGCTTCTGATAGACGTCTAACTGACGGACGGCTATGACGGTATTGGGATTGTTTTCCATAAATATCTGCTCGTTCTATTTTAAACTAATCGCCCAAGCCTACGGCCGTCTTGATGGCTTTGACCTCGTCTTTCAACGCTTCCAATTCGGTCTTCAAACGGTCTATTTCGGACGCCTGCATCTCCACGGTTTGCTCCAATTGCTGCGTGTATTGCCAAAGAACCGGCAACAAACCGATATAATTCAAACTTTTGAGACCATTGCCCCCCGTATGTACGAGATGCGGAAAATATCGCTCCACGTCCTGAGCGATAAAGCCGAACTGCAAGGCCTGCTTCTTGTCGGCCTTGAAACGGTAACGCACGGGCTGCAAGGCCTGCAAAACGCTGAAATCGGCATTCAGCGGCTGTATGTCGGTTTTAAGCGTAAGGTCGGAAGTCAATTTCACTCCTTTGGCATAAACATCTCCTGCCGCATACAAGTCGCCTGTCACGGATAACTCAAGCGCATTAGACCGGTTGTGATTATCCCCGGCACCGACAAGCAAGGCCAAAGTCGCCGGCGTCACATGAACGGGTGCGGCATTATATCGCCCCAATATCACCCCGCTTTCCGCCGTGTTATTTTGCAAATTGTGTCCGAGTAATATTGGGCCGACAAACATGTTGGGCTGCATCTCTCGCGTAGTTATGGTATTATTGTAACCGATGTTGATACCGGCCCTGGACTGCATCGCATTTTCCACTGTCAAATCATGCCCTAAACATATTCCATAACTAGCAATGTTCAACGTATTGTCTCGGCCGATTGAAATAGTTTCCAGACTGCCGCCACCCACCGTCAACTCCTTCCCAATCTGAACACTATAGGGGTCATCCTTACCTCCAGTAATCTGGGAACCGATAGCAATATTCGATTCGCCCGCAATCGTATTATCGGAACCGACGACAATGCTATGGCTAGCGGCCGTCGCCGTCGTGCTCTCACGCCCTATCGATATAGAATTATCGGCTTGATTATTAATATTATAACCAACAGAAACACTCTGTTCTCCACCAGAGATAAAAGTCGGATTGTTCATATCCGTACTGTAACCGCTCCCGAGGCCCAACGCATTGGCTCCGGAAACCATGATGTTCGTCCCCACCGCCAGACTTTGGTCGCCTGTCGCCACGGCATTGCGTCCGAAGACCATGGCCATCGGACCGGAAGCCTTGGCATCCTTGCCGATGGCCACATTATCGGCTTCCGTCGCCGCCGCATTCGTCCCCAACGCGATGGAATTCGCTCCCAAGTTGGCTTCATTCCAAAGACCGGACTGATCTTGATCGAACTTACCCATACGCAAGGCACCCGTACCGCTATGCCAGTAGAAATGATTGCCGGCTTTCCAATCGGTCGGGGCATCGCCGGTGCCATCGCCTCCCGACAAAAGGAAAGATCCGTCCTTCAGGTGAAAACGGGTTTCCGGGTCTGCCGTACCAACCCCCACTCGCACGCTTTTAGCCGGATCGACTTTCGTATGCACATAATCGATGTTGCCTGCCGGCCGATAGACCCAGACCGAAGCCCCACCGCCAAACTGCAACACCGGATTCGCCTTGTCGCTGCTGTCTATCGTCACACCGCTCCCCAACTTATGCGGGAAGCTCTTGCCGTCCGCCCCGCCGACCCATACGTTGTACTGCGGCAACGCGCTGTATTGCAGGTTATGATTACCCGACACCGTACCGTTGATCTCCAACTCTTTTTCCACTATCATCAATTCCGGACTGATGAATTGGGCGCCGGCATAAACCGCCCCGGTCGGTTCGTCATACCGCATGTCGGTCGTACGCAACTGCCCGTTCACGTTATCCCAATAAGTCAGACGGCCGTCCTGACAGCCGTCGCAACCGGCTCCGCCGCCACCTCCGCCGGCTCGCCAACCCAACGTGCCATCGTCGTCAATCAACGTCAAGGCCTGGTTCTTGCCACCGCGCTTGACCGGGAACGTATAGGCGTTATCGCCGGAATAAAACTGCAGTACGCCGCCGGGCGTTTCCGAAATCTTGGAATCGACGAGGTTCATGAAGCCGGCGTCGTATTTGGGCAAAAAACCGTCCGTCAGCCCCATGCCGACACTCGCGTTGCCGGCATAAAGCGCATAGGGTACGGAAAGCAGTTCGGACGCGCCCATTGTCGTATAACCGTTGCCGTCGGCCTGCACCTCCACCTCGGCGTAAATCGGACTGTTCTCCCAAGGAATGTCCGACAGACTGACGTTGCCGGCGTCCGAAACGGTACCGCGTCCGATTTCCAGTTGCAACAAGCCGAAAGCATCGGTCGCCAAATCCACATGGGTTTCCTGAAAAAGGATCGTGCCGGCCGGCGTCCCCTGCCGCAACGTTATCCGCACGTCCAAACCGTCGCGGTTCGCCATCGGCTCGCCCTCCACATCGCGCAACACCGCCTGATACTTGATGGCCGCCGGCACGCCCTGCGCCTGCGAAGGCCGACTGACCATACCTGATAAGCACAACAAGCCGATAAACATCCATGTCAGCCCAATCCACCCTCTTCGTTTTTCCATATCCCTGTCTCCGTTAAAAAAAGATATTGAGATTAAATCGTATTTCAATTTTTTATAATCTTATAGGTTCTGACCCGCATCGCCTCCGACCGACGCGCCGCGGCATCGCCGGATAGCGTAAAACGCAGACACAACACATAAGTGCCGGCGGGATAGGCGGACAGATCCAGCGTCTCCCGCCAAGGCAACCGCCCGGCCGCACAACGATACAGCCGCCGCCCGTTCATGTCCGTCAGCTCGGCTTCCGCCACGACCTCGCACGCGCCTGTCGGATTCAGCGACACCTGCAACGGCCCACGGGTCGGATTCGGATAACACAGGACTTCCACGAACCGTATCGCCTCCAGCCCCAATTGGCTCCAAGCTGTATCCATGCCGATGGTATCGCGGATAAAACCCTCTCCCTGCAAAAATCCCTGACTCAGAATCTTTTTCGATCCGGCATAGGTCTCATTCAACGGCTCGCCCATCGTCCAGGTCACCAGACATGGCGTACCGCCCGTGCCCAACGTCCGCTGCCCGACCGAACCTCCGGCGGAAAGCACCTCCCGTCCCAACGTCTGCGCGGACAGTATGCCGACCGGATTTACGATCCAACTTATGGCCATCATGCCCCATAAAATTCCCGCAAAGCCCGTCGGCCTCCGTCTGTTTTGCTTTTCCATACTTAGCAGAATAACCTGCGAATTTAAGTTTTTTTTATCAAACCGGCAAATTACATTCCAATTGCAATTCCGCAAAAATTTCGTACTTTTGCGCTCTTGATTGAAAAATTAGGTTTCAAATGAATATCAGCAGAGAAAACGCAGCGCAACGCAACGCTTACATCAAGATTGAACTGGAACCGGCCGATTACCAAGAGGCCGTGGCCAATGAACTCAAGGCTTACCGCAAAAAAGTACAGTTGAACGGCTTCCGCGCCGGCATGGTGCCGGCCGGCTTAGTCAAGAAAATGTACGGCAAAGCCATTTTGGCCGATGAAATCAATAAAATCCTTTCCAACAAATTGCAACAATATATCGCGGACGAAAAATTGGAAATTCTCGGTCAGCCCATTTCGGCCAAAGACGAAGAGACGGTGGCGGATTTCGAGCATCCCGACAAATTCGTCTTTTGGTTTGAAATCGGCCTCGCGCCCGAATTCGAACTGCATCTCGACAAACTTTCGGCCACGCGCTACCAGATTAAAATCGACGACGCGATGGTGGATAAATACGCCGAAGACATCCGCCGCCGGTACGGCCAGTTGACGAGCCCCGAAAAAGCGGCCGAAGAAGATTTGCTGGGCGGGGAACTGGTACAACTCGGCGAAGACGGCAACCTGAAAGAAGGTGGCCTCAGCGTCAAGACTTCGATCGCCATCAATACGCTCGGCCTTAAAACGATTCAGAAGAAATTTATCGGCAAGTCGGTGGGCGACGCCGTGGATTTCCCGATCCAAAAAGCGTTCAAGAACGCGACCGACCTCGCTTCCATGCTGCATATCGCGAAAGAGGAAGCCGAAAAACTGGAAGGCGATTTCCGCTTCACGATTGAAAGCATCAGCCATATCGAAGCGGCCGAACTGAACGAAGACCTGTACAAGAAGGTTTATCCCTCGGCCGACATCAAGGACGAAGCCGGCTTCAAGGATGCCATCCGCAACGAAGCCAAACAGTTCTACAGCCGCGACACCGACCGAAAATTCATGAACGACGTCATCGACCTGCTCGTGGAAAAGACGGCCATGGCATTGCCCGAGGAATTTCTGAAACGCTGGATCATGCAGGGCGATACGAACCGCAAGCCGGGCGAAGCCGCGCTGACGCCGGAAATCATGGAAAAGGAATTTCCGAGTTACGCCAACTCCATCAAGTGGCAGTTGATCGAAAGCCGCCTGATCAAGGACAACAACATCGACATCAAACCGGAAGACCTGCGGGCGTTCTACCGCGAACGCGTGCTTTCGCAATACTTCCCGGTTCAGACACAGGACGAGGAGACGAACAAGCGCATCGACCGCGTCATCGACAGCATGATGCAGAACCAAGAGGAAATCAAGCGCGTCTATGACGCCATGATGGACGAAAAAATGACCGCGCTCTTCCTCGAAAAAGTCAAACAGAACGACAAAGCCGTTTCCTACGACGAATTCGTCGCCTTGCTGAACCCCAATAAATAAAGTTTCATGGATTACAACGAATTCCGGAAATACGCCATCGGCCACCGCGGCATCAGCGGCACGACGTTCGATGCCGTCACGGCGGCGCAGGCCAAGGCTTATTACGTTTCGCCGACCATTATCGAGGAACGCCAGTTGAACGTGGCGCAAATGGATGTTTTCTCGCGCCTGATGATGGACCGCATCATCTTTTTGGGCGTGCCCATCGACGATCAGGTGGCCAACATCATCCAGGCGCAATTGCTGTTTTTGGATTCGGTCGATCAACACAAGGATATTCAGATTTACCTCAACACACCGGGCGGTTCAGTTTATGCCGGCTTGGGCATTTACGACACGATGCAGTATGTTGCGCCGCACGTGGCCACGATTTGTACGGGCATGGCCGCTTCGATGGGGGCGGTGTTGCTCTGTGCCGGCCAAAAGGGCAAACGCACGGCTCTGCCGCACGCGCGCATCCTGATACACCAGCCGATGGGCGGCGCCGAAGGTCAGGCTTCGGACATCGAAATCACGGCGCGGGAAATCCTCAAACTGAAAAAGGAACTTTACGAAATCCTGTCTCAGCACAGCGGACAGCCCTACGACAAAATCTACCAGGACGCCGACCGCGACTATTGGATGACGGCACAGGAGGCCTTGGCTTACGGCATGATAGATGAAGTATTGGGCAAATCGGAGAAAAAAGCCTAAACCTTATCCGCCATGCTCTACCTGATTCTGCTGTTCGTCATTTACAAGGCCTTGTTGACCGCCAGCCTTTGGGGAGCTTTCAAAGACAGCGGCCACAGTCCTTATTGGTTGCCCGTCCCGTTTTACGCCGAATGGCTTTGGGTCAAGATAACCGGCAGAAGATGGTATATCTACTATCCGTTCCTGCTTTTACCTTTCCTCAATTGCTTTGTTTTCTGGATTCTCTGCATCGAGACTTCATACGGTTACAAACGCTACCGCATTTCGGACTGTTTTTTGGCGGCGGCCGTACCGTTTGTTTTCTTTCCGTACCTGGCTTGGAAAAAGCGGTTGCATTTCGAAAACCCGGCCCTGTTGCCGCCTTTCCAAAAGACACCGACCCGGGAATGGGTCGATACGCTCTGCTGGGCCCTGACGGGAGCCTTGATTGTACACGCTTTCTATTTCAAAGGCTACGTCATCCCGTCTTCGTCCATGGAAAAGAGCCTGCAAGTCGGCGACTTCCTGTTCGTCAGTAAGATTCACTACGGACCGCGCCTACCCAATACGCCTGTCGCGTTCCCGTTCGTATTGCATACGATGCCGCTGACCAAAGACAAACCATCGTTCGTAGCCGGCATTCAATGGCCTTATTACCGTTTTCCCGGCTTCACCTCCGTCAAGCGCAACGACGTCATCGTGTTCAATTTCCCGGACGGGGATACCGTTTCGACCGTCTATCAAAGCAACGTCAGTTATTATACGCTGGTGAAACAAGTGGGACGCGACGCGGTCTGGCGCGACCGGAACCGGTTCGGCCGCATCGTCTATCGGCCCGTTGACCGACGCGAAAGTTTCGTTAAACGTTGCATAGGCATAGGCGGCGACACCGTGGAGTTGCGGAACGGCCAAACGTATATCAACGGGCAACGCGCGGAAGATCCGGCTCACTTGGAACAAAATTACCGCATTTTACCCCAACCTTGGTTGCTCTCGCGTCAGGAATGGTTACAACTCGGCGTTTCGGGCGAAGACCTGCGCCAACTTTTCAATCCGAATTACGGCCGTGTGCCGCTGACACGCCAGATGGCGGCGACTTTGCAAGCGGACGGACGCCTGACCGCTGAACCCGACATCACGCCGGCCGGTATGGCGGATCCGCAATTATTCCCGTTCGATCCGGTGCATTTTCCTTGGAACGTTGATAACTACGGTCCGGTTTATGTCCCGCGCAAAGGCGATTCCGTGCGGCTGACGTCTGAAAACATCGCGCTTTACCGCCGGATTATCACGACTTACGAAAGGCATACGCTGGACGAAAAGGACGGTGTTTTTTATGTGGACGGCCAAGCCTGCCGCCACTATACGTTCGGCATGAACTACTATTGGGCCATGGGCGACAACCGCCACAATTCGGCTGACTCCCGCTATTGGGGCTTCGTGCCGGAAGACCATATCGTCGGCAAGGCGTTCTGGACCTGGATGTCGTGGAACAAAGACGGTAAAGGCTTCAAGAAAATCCGCTGGAACCGCATCGGCAGGACAATCAGATAGTCTTTATTTCCGATTTTTTTCCGCCAATTTTCTGGCCTTCTTTTCTTCGCGCCGTTTCTTACGCTCCTCTTTCGTCGGACCGATGCGCGAGAATAACTCTTTGCCGGTATTGAAATCGCGGCGGAAAATAACGCCCAAACCCTGCGTATAGGAGTTGTCAGGTTGGTTCAAACTTTTTTCATTCGAACGGTTGAACGCTTTGAGACGTAACTGCTCCGTAAATTTCCATTCTATATTGATGTCGCCCACGACCGACGAAGCGGCTTTGGCTTCCATCTCGGAAACGCCGATATTACCGTCTATAGACAGACGGTCGTCGAACAACTGTCCCGACAGCATGACCTGAAATTCGGACTCGTTCATTTCGCTGGCCGGCGTATAGTTCATGCCGACATTGAAATTCGTCGTCAGCCGCGAAAGAAAGTTATTAAACTGATTGAAAAGCAACTCAGAAGAAGACACCAACGCATTCCCGCCCGCCATCGCGCCGCCCTCGGCATTGCCGGTCGCCATAAAACTGTTAAGCATGAGCAACGAAAATGTCTGCCGGATCATTTCATCCCCATCCTCCTTGTTGACATAACTGAAAAATAAATCCCGCAAATCATCCTCGACATTCAATAAATTGATATCGAAACGGATGTCCGGATTCAACAGATTACCGTCCAATTCGATGACACTTTCCACCGTTACCTTTTTACGGAGACTGCCCTCATCCACCATCGTCGTACCGACGGCGGCCAAAACCGGGTACAGACTCGTCCGGGTCGTATAAACGGCTTCCACATTGACACGCGCATCGGTCAACGGCCCCGTCCAAACGATGCTTCCCCCTTCTTTGAGTTTGAATCGTTTGTTTATCAAATCCATCATGGAAAAATCAAACATGCCGTTGAGAATACGGTAAGTACCGAACAACTGGGTGCCGCGCGGCTCGATCAGCAACCGCATATTGCCATTGCCCGTAGCAGACAACATGCCGTTTACCGTCGCATTGCGGATATCAAGTCCTACGGTCAACTGCGGGTTTACCTCCAACCCAAGATCCACGGTCAGCCGGCCGCGCGTCTTTTCCCGTTGCCGACGACGGGCATAAAACGCCTTCAACGGATCGACTTCCAGAGGACGCTCGTCGGATTCAAACCGGATAAAATTGGTCGTGGACGCACCCGATGTGGACGACAAGTCGAAATCGATATGGGAATCATCCTCCGCTCTGGCCTTGACGCCGATATAGAGGTTGTCCGTAGGCCCGGCGATGTTGACCCGCCCCGTCGCAAACACACGCCCGGAATAAATCATATCTTTGCCCGGACTGCTGTTCAGAACTAAAAAACGTTCGAAATCAAGATGCAGATCCAACACCATATCCTTGAAATAATGATGGCGTATCAGACCGCCCAAACGGCCTTGCGTACCATACAGCACATCCCGCATACGCCCGTTATTGAAACGGATTTCGTCCTCCGTCAACCGCAAGGCAAAATGACTGAACCGATAACGTGTTTGCAGGAAGCCGACCGTCATGGCGATATTGCGGCTCTCGGCCTGAAGATCCCAAGCCATCTCTCTGAGCGGCCCCGACAGATGTAACGTACCGTCTATATCGCCTTCCAGCTTATCCGCAAAACTCTTGAAATAACCGCTCAGAAAATGCACCGGCAGATTCTGCATCTTACCTTTGAAATCCAACGTTTTCCGCTTAAGATCGTAATATCCGCCCACGCTTAGGAGCGGATAAGGCAACGTATCGGGCCCCACGGTCAGCCGCCCGTCTATCCGACGGCTTTCCCGGTTGAAGCCGGCCGTCAACAGACCGTCACCGTAATC
Organism: uncultured Bacteroidales bacterium; assembly: GCA_910586395.1. Taxonomy (GTDB): domain Bacteria; phylum Bacteroidota; class Bacteroidia; order Bacteroidales; family P3; genus CAMXAS01. Next base: position 43,628 of record CAJUFX010000009.1, on the reverse strand, counting down.
ACCTCCGTTGAGTTGCAATCCAGCCACTTCGAGACCCGACTCCAAATCGAAATTGTTCTTCGGATCACGTACCTGTAACAGCCCGCTGATTTTGCCTGCAACCTCCATACCGGCCTGACGCGTGAACGGCGACAGGTACGCCATATCGAACGCACGAAATTCCAGATTGAGCGACGCCGCCGTATCGGACGCCCAACGCCCCGATAACAAAACGGACTCCTGCTCCCGCAACGCATGAAGCCCGATATTTTGAAACCGGACGTCTCCTCGCCGCCAGAAAACCGAAGCATCCGGATAAGTTTGCCACGGTTGCCCCGCAAAGACAAAATACGATGAATCGAAACTTATCCGCAACGCATTGGTATCGGATAAATCCACGGTCGTAGTCAAATAACCGGACGATTGGGGACGGCCGACGCTGTCGGACGGATTCAGCCAAGACAAACGCCAATAAACACTATCGCCGCCATCCAACGAAACCGCCGTCTGAAAATTCTCAAACGAAAGACTGTCGTTTAAATAAATAGCAGATGATGCCACGGAAGCCGCTAAACACGTATGGGCCGGCGCTTCCGTTCGGACCCGCACGCGCCCGTCGGTAAGCAGGATATTTTTAAACCCGATATAACGGCTGTCCAACGCCAGATCGTAAACATGGGATACCTCATCGTAATGCACGTTCAAACGTGTGCTTTCATCCAACTGTAAAGCCGGCACGAACAATTCCAACAAACGGTTGATGCCGTAAGCGCGGCCGTCGTGACGATAACTGAGCAGAACCAAATCCAAATCGAATACTTGTTCCGCCGAACGGTCTTCCGACGGTTCGACCAACGGTCCGAATACATTTTTGCCGGGCATATAAGCCTGCAACATTTTTTTGTACAGAAAGGGGAATCGGCTGAGCGTATAACGTCCCGCCAACGACAGATGCAGCAATTCCGACGTGACTTCCGTCGTTTTATGCACCGAATCCACCGCCTGTGTAACCAACAGCAGGCTCGGCAGATAAAACGAAAGTCCGTGCCTTTCCACCTGCAGATAACGGACACTGAGATTACCCAAAATATCGTCCAAACCGCGTCCGACATAATCCGTATAGATCTGACCGCTTACCGTAAAGGGCTGTTCGTCGGCAACAAATCCCAAAGCCTGCAGATCAATATTCGTCACATCCAACACATACTGGGAAATCGGTTCGGTGCGTTCATAATCCAACAAACCGTCGAAGCAGAAATCAAGATCCGGATCCGTACCGGTTACCGAACCGTGAAAATAATTTTTCCGGGTCTGACAATTCAACACAATCGTATCCAGCGTACGCCCTTTCAGTTGCAAATTGACGAGCCGACCGTCCAATTCGTAACGCATCGCGTCGTAATGCGCCCCTACGGCGGAAACCCGTAAATCGGCATCCACGGTACCTATCAGATCCGAACGGCCCGCCAAACCCCCCACGTTGAGTGCGGTGGCCGTTACCGTCCCGCTCGACTGCTGTTCGCGCAACGTATCTTGCGAGCGAATGTCAATGTCCACATCCCCCAAATTCGTACGGACAGCCAGACGCGTGTCGAATTTTTCCAAATTACCTTTGAAATCCCCTTGCACGGCCACATACGTCAAAGCCTGCACGGGGGCGGGGAGTTGCAGACGCCCCGAAGCGAAATCTTCTATACCGGACACATCTTCCATGGCGACATACAGTTCCGCCAATTGCAGATCAAGATCACTAGCCCGTAAGGCCGGAAAATTGCGCCAATGCAGATCGGCCGCCAAACGGCTTTCCCGACCGAAACGCACCGACAGATTCCGGACGGCGATATCCTTGAGTCGGCCGCTTACCTTTCCCGAGAGCGTAACGGACTGCCGGTATGCTTGCAGCGGACGGGCGAAATAGCCCAAATCCCGTGTGGCCAGACGTGAAAGCGGCGCAATATCCGCTTCAATGTCTATGGCTTCGGCAAAGTCGGAGAACGCCTTTGGACTACAATAACCGAACTGCAACTCTCCCCTGATATGGGAATAGGGCGTTTCCAAATCCAATTCCTTCAAGGTCAATCTATCCGGAAAGAAACCGACCCAAGCTCGCAAGGCACGCACGTCCATGCCGCTTCTTTCCCGTGCCGACAATTCGCGCACCCGGGCACAGATATGTTTGTTGAAGATATGCAGGTTTTGGATATCCGCATCGAAAACGGGCACTTCGACATGTTTGAAATCTATGCAACCGTCGCCACGGATCGGCGCCGAGCGGTCATCATACACGAAAAACCCTTCCTCTACCCGCAACCGGCGTATGGAAGTCACGCTCCGTTTATCCTTGTCTTTCTTCAACGTCCCCAGTTTCTCCAACAAGGCCTTGAAATCCGAGACACGGTCTTTTTCCCGTTTGACGATACGGATACGCGGCCGCCGCACCGAAAGCGACGCGATATCGACGCCCTTGAAAACATAACCGCTCAACGAAAGACCAACCGCTTCGGCCTCCACCATCGGTTCACCCTGCCGGTCCAACACGCGCAAATCATAAACCGAAACCGCCTTTTTAAACAGGTTGAACTGCAAATCGCCGATATGCACCTCGTGCCCGGACCAACGGCTGCACAAGTCTCCCGCATAACGGCCGGCTAAAGACTGAAACCATACGGAATGAAGCAAGCCCGAAAGCAAAAGCACGAATATCAATAGGAAACCGCCAATCCGCTTAAGCCAGATTCCCGTATATTTTAATATTTTTTTCAATTTCCTTACCTTTGCAACCGTTGTTCACTGAGCCGAAACCCCAACACAAAGATACGATTTTTAGACTTTAGATGCACGATGGCCCTCATCCTTGCCATAGAATCTTCTTGCGACGATACGTCGGCGGCCGTATTGGAAAACGATTGCGTGCTTTCCAACATGATCGCCGGGCAGAAAGTGCATGAAATGTACGGCGGCGTAGTGCCGGAGCTGGCTTCGCGCGCGCATCAGGAAAACATCGTCCCGGTCGTGGACGCGGCCCTGCGATCGGCCGGTGTCAAGACGACGGATCTGGACGCCATCGCGTTTACGGGCGGACCGGGTCTGTTGGGGTCTTTACTCGTCGGCGTTTCTTTCGCCAAAAGCATGGCTTGGGCCTTGGGTTGCCCGATGATGGCGGTCAATCATCTGGAAGCGCACGTATTGGCGCACTTCCTGCAACAGCCCGGACAGCGGAAAGAGGTGCCGGCCTTCCCTTACCTTTGCCTGTTGGTTTCCGGCGGTCACACACAGATTCTGAAAGTATGCGGCCCGTTCCAGTTCGAGACATTGGGCACGACGATAGACGACGCGGCCGGCGAAACCATTGACAAGGCCGCCAAAATTATGGGCTTGCCTTATCCCGGCGGTCCGGTCATCGACCGTCTGGCCAAGACGGGCAATCCAAAGGCCTTTCGGCTGGCCAAACCCCGCATCCCCGATCTGAACTATAGTTTCAGCGGGCTCAAAACCTCGTTCCTTTACCTGGTTCGCGACCATCTGGCCGAAAACCCGGATTTCATCGCCGAAAATCAAGCCGATTTATGCGCCTGCATACAGCAAGCCGTGATTGATACGCTCTTGGACAAACTGATTAAAGCGGCCGAACAACACCGAATCAAAGACATCGCGATAGGCGGCGGCGTTTCGGCCAATTCGCTGCTTAGAAGCCGAATAGAAGCCTGCGGCCGCGAATACGGCTGGCGCACGTTCCTGCCGCCCTTTTCTTATACGACCGACAATGCCGCCATGGTCGGCATGGCCGGTTATTTCAAATGGTTGCAAAAGGATTTCTGTCCGCTCGACACCGTACCCTACACGCGACAGGGACGTTAGGCATTGGTAGCCGCTGAATCCGCCTTATCGGCATCCTTGGTCGTCAGACGTCGCTTTTCCGTCTGACGCTTTTTTCCAAATATACATTTTGCTCTCCTCGCCCTTCAACAGACGCTTGATATTTTTGCGGTGCGTCACGATTATCAGCACCGGCACAAGCACTGAAAAGACAATAAGCACCCCATGTTCCTGATGGAAGATGAAGACGTCCAACAACGGGAATGTGACAGCCGCCAAAATGGAAGCCAGGGAAACATAGTGCGTCAGCAGGAACACGAGCATGAAAACGGCCAGCGCACCGAGAAAGGCCTCCGGATACAATGCGAGAATGATACCGACCATCGTGGCCACGCCCTTGCCCCCCTTGAAACCCGTGAATAGCGGAAAGATATGCCCCAACAGCACACTGACGGCCAACAGCACGTCGTAATACTCCTGCCATTCGGCATAGGCTTCCGGCATGAGGCCGTCGCCTACATGGATGGCGAGCCAACCTTTGAACGCATCCAGCAACAACACCATCAAGCCCGGCATCCAGCCCAACACCCGGATGGTATTCGTCGTACCGGCATTGCCGCTGCCATGCTGCCGTACATCGGTCCTGTAAAAAATACGGCCTATCCATACCGCAAACGAGATACTGCCCAACAGATAGGCGATCAGCACCCCCAATAGCATATACCACATAGCTTTCCTGCTTTTGCTTTATTTACGTTCACTCTTCCGTGTCGTCCTCCCAATATTCGTCGTATCCGTCCAAATCCTCTTCGGCTTCGGACGAGCCTTCTTCGGGTACCGTTTCGTCCGTATCCGCGGCGCCGGCATCCTCTTCCACAGCCTCTTCTACCCCTTCGGTCTCTTCCACGACCTCGGCGTCGTATTCCGACCAATCTTCATAACCGTCGTAGCCGTCGTAAGATTCGCCGGCCGTTTCGTCCAACGCGCCCTCTACCTGCGTTTCTTCCGAGGCTTCCGCTTCTTCATACGCGCCGCCGGCATCTTCGAATTCCGCTACAAAGATATTCTTTTTTCGCATTGTGGACAGCATGAATTCGAAACGTCCCTTACGCCGCTTGGAGGCCTTGAGTTTATCGACCGCTTCGTTGAACGCTTGGTCGGAAGAAAGCACCTGCATCTTGCGGTCGGCATAATTGAAATAATACCAGTTATAGCGCGAACCCTCTATGTAAATGTTCAGGACATCCCCCCGACGCCCCCGGCTGATCTGGGCATAGACCTTCATTTTCTTGTTGACCCAATGCGGACCGACCTGCAACAGTTCGCCCGAACCGGTGGAACGATAGGATGAACTCATCGGATCCCATTCGAAACCGAGGTTGGAAAACACGAGTCCTTTCTGCCATTCGGACGGGATATGGGTCAAACTTCCGTAAGTCTGCACCTCGTTCCGCACGGCCTCGGCCGCTTGAGGCGACATCGTTTCCTGCAAAAAGACGTCGAACATCGGATTGTCGGCCAGGTTGCCGGCCATCAAATTCGTATTCTTGTTGAGTTCGTCGGCCATCCGTTTGAAAATCGGCGCGTTGAAAAAGAAATCCAATTTCCAGACCACCTGCATGAACAAGTCGTCGGCCGAATTCCCCTCCTGAAATAACTGTCCGTAAAAGGCCGTTTTCAAATCGTCGGTCCTCAGGCCCAATTGCAACGCCCCCGAAGCCGAAGATTCGCCCTCTTTCAAATCGTAAGCCAACACTTCGTTGTCGTTGCTGTCCAAAATCAGATAAGCCTTATCCTCCTCCGAATAGCACAAAAACCCCTCGGCGGAGGCAATCGGTCTCTCGGTAGATAAAAGCGGTTCCATAAAGACGAAATGCGGTCGCCCGTCCGAAGCGGAGAAAAAGCCCGCCCGCATCGGCCGCCCGCGGCCACTCTTGGTCTGTTCGGTAACCGGAATCAAGATCTGTTCCGGATTCAGATAAGCTTGGAATTTAAACGCGGAGGCCAACCAATCTTCATCCGGCGCATCTTCGGCCGACACGTCCTCCGTATCGTCCGCCGTCCCGTCGAGCAGGCGGTAACGCAAGCCGGCCGAACCGTCGAAATGCAAATCCGGGCTTTCGCGTTCAGCCGCCGCCTGGGCCGAAGCCGTCAACTTGCCGGAGAACTCGAATCCTTCGTCCAGAAACAGATATTCTTCATCCAACGTGGCCGTGGCCTCGGACGTGCTGTCCGTCTTGCGCACATAGATGCGGTCGAAATGCACGGGCTGCGGCTCCAGCCCCGGCGCCTCGTAGGTGTACCACCCATCCGCCTCATAACGCCATGCGGACTGGATTTGCCCCGTCACCTGATAAAACGTATAAGCCGGATAGGTATCCGAAAAATACAAAACCGCGTCTTCCAAGGTTTCCAACCGGCCGTTCGGCAGAACGGTCACACGGTTTTCGGCCGGTTCCCAATAAGCGTCGGCCACCTGTAAGCCGCTGACGCCTTCACAGACCATCAACGTATCTTTATAATATAAGGTTGAGTGCAACGCATTGAACTGCAAATCGGCCTGAGATTCAGCCGTGGCATGCAACATCAGGCCGACCGAATCGGCGGAAAGGCCGGAGGACTCCGCCGCCACACCGGCATTATCCGAAGAACGCCCCAATGCCGCCGTCAGTTGCTGTTCCAAATACAACCGTTCATCCGCCCACGACCAATGCAAACGATACGCCTCAGCTTCGTAAGCCTGTACCGGCATACGGACGGCCACCGGCTCGACGGGTTCGTCCAGACCGGCCGCCTGCATCTGCAATGTCTTGGCATCGACATCGCCGGCTATTCCCACGCCTTTGGCTATCAGATAGGCGTTCCGCCCCCCGGCGCGGCCGCCCAATTGAAAGTCGGCCTCATCGGCCCGGAACAGGTGTCCCTCCCAACGCCAATCGGATGCCTTGATCCGCGCGTCATGCCCGAAAACCATTTCGCCGTCGGCTTCCGCACCGTCCGCCGAAAAAGCATAAATACCGTCGAACCGCCAAGGTTCATAATACGGATAAAGCGCATGCCGCGACGTCGTGGTCAGGCTCAATCGCGCCGCCTCCGCATCGAAAAAGCCCTTGACGCTGTCGGCCGTCAGATACGGATAGGTCACCCCGTTCGTCACTGGATATTTCGCCATATCCTGTTCGAAACGCTCCGCGATCATATCCATATCCGCCGGACGGTAATACTGGGCGGCCGAATGAGTTTGCGAGGCTAAAAAATCGAAACGGCCGCTGCCGACCAACCCCTTCCGATCCAAACGGAGACTGTCGGTAAAACGCGCCAGTCCACCATATACCGGCCAACCCTCCGCCGGCGATACAGTCTTGAATCCCAACGAAAAATCGGGCATTACGACCAAACGCTCCCTGATGTCCGGAAATATGCCCGCCGACACCAGCATGCCGTCGAAATGGATGCTGTCGATCGAAAACGTATTGAGCCGCAACAACCGGAACGGATCCACCTGAAAAAAGAAACTGTCGGCCGGATAGGCGCCGCCCTGAATATCCGCATCGTCATAATAGACGTATGCGGGTATCGTACTCTCGAAAATCGGATAGTCCGGACAATCCAGACGACCGCCCTTATTCGCGTTGCTGTCGATATACAGGAAGCCCGAAAGATTATGAATGAACGTGCTGACTTTCACTTCTTGACGCATACCGAATTCGTCTGCCTTGCCCGGTACGGAGAACAGCAGCGAATCGACCAAACCGATTTCCACATTGAAATCTTCGTAAGAAAAGCGGGCGTCCCGTACATCAAAATCGAACGTACCGGCGTGCAACAGTCCGTCGAAATACAGCGAACGGTTGCGTCCGATCGACAACACCCCGCCGTCCGGCCGGAAATAAACGCGCTGTTTGGGGCTCAGCACGACTTCCCGGACTTCCCGCACCGACATCCGCAGGCTGTCCGTCCGCAATTCCGCCTTGACCCAAGCCTTGCCCGAAGCCAGAATCTCAATGCGGTCGAAATCGGATTTCTCGGCCGAAACCGCTAAATACAGATACAGTTTCGGCAACAACGCTATTTCCTTTTCCTTGGCGCGGTAAGTCAGGAAACCGAAAGAAGACAGCCGCAACATCCATTGGGAAAGCATCGTCTGATCCATTCCCCAGGCCGCAGCCAGCTCCTCGAGCTTTATAAGGTCCGAACCGTAACGGTCCGCATATTGTTTGAGCCGATACAACGGATTGTAAGGCATGCCCTGCATGATTTCCTCCACCTCGGCTTCTTCGTATGCTTGCAAAGAAGTCATACGCACGATACCCTCGCGTTCAGGCACATGCAGAATACCGAATTCTATCCGGCCCTGTTGCGGATACCACTGCATGTTCTCGTAGTGCAGGCCGACCTGATGATAGGTACTCAGAGCCGGTATCTCCAATGCGAATAATTTGGAATGCGAAAACGTAAAGACTTGCTGTCCGATGTCGTAGCGCATTTCACTGGTCTGATGATACAGTGAGTCGTGCTCTCCGAGATAAATGCGCCACGAGGCCATAGCCGACTGCAACTTTTCGTCTTTATAGACGATACGCGACGACTCCAACACGCCGAGCACGCGCTCTCCATCGCGGACAATCAACCGCGCCGCATGGTCTTCGGTACCGAAGACCATGCGGCCGCCCTGTTGGACATAAGGGGCCTCTATGTCCAGCCCCGGGAAAAACTCCGGTAAACGCAAGCGCGCGTCTCCCGAATGGAATTGCGGATACGTGGCAGCCTCCGGCGTCGTCAAGACCGAAAGTTTTTCGGAGAAACGCCCCGGAATAGGGTCCGGATAAAGATCCGTATTGTAAAAGACGGCCGAATCGCTCTCATAATGGTTAGAATTGAGATTCAACCGATAATCGTATATCTCGGCCCGGACGTTCATGCCGGTCTGACCGATCCGCCGCCAGCCGACCTCGCCCGATTCGCCGCGGAAAGTCTGGGCCAACGGGTCATAGTCACCACGCGCCGAACGGATGATGCTGCTATCGTTGTAAGCCGTACACAAAAGCACCGCATCATCGTAATGGAAAACGCCGCGCGTACCCGCTTCCGCGTCCCAAACCGGTTCGCCGGAAACGACGGTCCAAGTGGCACGCGTGGAAGCGGCCAACTGCCGCACGGTCAAAAGTGCTAAAGTGCGTTCGGTCAAACGCGAGAATTCGCGTATTTTATGATGGATCAACGTCTGTTCGACCGAACCGAGCCAAGCCGCATTCCAGGCATAAAGGGCCGTGTCGATATACCATTGGGCTTTCAAAAACGCATGAATTTCCGGATAAAACTTGAATTGCTGGGCTTGCGCCAACGCGCAGATCCGGCCGACACGTTCGGCGGTTTCCGAACCCATTTTAGGCGCATAGGCAGCGTATTCGGCCGTGAATACGGCCATCTCGCGCCGCACCTCTTTCGAGAGGTTAGGATCGGCATCCACCCATTTTTGCAAGGCGGCGGCCGTTTCAATTTCGGACATCGGATCGAAAGGAGCCGAAGCCTGCCGCTGCGCGGCAGCCGGACGCGCGAGGCCGACGACCGCCAGCCACAACACGCCTGTCCCCACGATACGCAGACGCCGCAAGCGGTAACGTACCGACATCGGCAGCCCGGCCGAAATTCCACTTCCTTTATGCCTTGTTTCCATGACTTGAAAACCTTTCTCTTTATCGGTACTGAAACGCCAAAGCCGTCCAAGCCTCGCGCGTTTTCCGGGCTTTCAGCGCAAAGCCCGCGGCTTCGGCCCTTTCCTGCAAGACCGGCACGTCGCTCTCGTAAAATCCGCTCAGGAACAAGCGTCCGCCCGGCTTCAAGGCCGCCGCGTAAGCCGGCAGATGCTCCAACAGAATATTGCGGTTGATATTGGCTAAAACCGCGTCCACGCGGAGCCCAGTGAGTTGCCCGCTACTGCCCTGAACCACCGTGACCCGGTCCGCCAGGCCATTGCGCGTCACATTCTCGCGGGCATTGGCGCAGGCCCAATCGTCGTAATCGACGGCCAAAACCGCCGCGGCGCCTTCCTTGGCCGCCAACAGGCCCAGAATGCCGGTACCGCAGCCCATGTCCACGACCTGCCGGCCGCGCCAGTCGGTCTCGGCTATGAATTCAATCATCAGGGCCGTGGTCGGATGGTGCGCCGTGCCGAACGACATTTTGGGTTCTATCTCCACGAAATGCTTGACGTTCGGCCGTTCGGTATGAAAGGGCGCATGCACGAAACAGAAATCGCCGATGCGCACCGGCTCGTAATGGCTTTCCCATGCCTGATTCCAATTGATATCCGGCATTTTCTCCCACGCGCCGTCCTGCACCAGACCGTATTGGGACAATATGTCCGCAATCGCGGCATCGGCTTCCTCCGGCCGACCGGCCGTATCCGGCCAATAGCCTATCAGCGCGCCCGCCTCCTGCTCGAAACTCTCAAAACCCAAATCGCCCAAATCGGAAACCAACAGATCCGATTCGGGCGAAACGAGCGTATGCGTGAATACTTTTTTATAGTAACCCATACATTATTTGAACGAATTGATAATCGTGACAAAATCCTCAGCCTTGAGTGAAGCGCCGCCTATGAGGCCGCCATCCACATCGTCCTGCGCGAAAAGTTCGGCCGCGTTCTTGGCATTGCAACTGCCGCCATACAGAATCGAGAGGTTGCGCGCCACTTCCTTGCCGTATTTTTCCTCCACGACCTTACGGATAAACGCATGCACCTCCTGCGCCTGCTCCGGCGTGGCCGTCTTGCCCGTGCCGATGGCCCAAATCGGTTCGTAAGCGATGATGATTTTGACAAAATCCAGTTGCTTGAAGCCGAACAAGCCTTTCTCCACCTGCGAACGGATAAGGTCGAAATGCCGGCCGGCCTCGCGGTCTTCCAACGATTCGCCCACACAGACAATCGGCGTGACGTCTTCTTCAAGCAACCGCTCTACCTTGCGCGCCACCTGTTCGTCGGTTTCGCCGAAATATTTGCGGCGTTCGCTATGCCCCACGATGCAATATTCCACGCCCATCGAACTCAGCATATCGGCCGAAATCTCGCCCGTATAGGCGCCCTGCGCGTGTTCGCTCACATCCTGCGCGCCCACGCCGAACAAACGTTCGTCCTCTTCGTTGCGCGACAGATCCAACGCCATTTCCATATAGAGACAAGGCGGGCAGACAATGACTTCCACTTTAGAAGACTTCTGCCCGTCTTCTATTTGTTCCGACAAATCATACAGCAATTCTTCCGCATCCTGGAACACTTTGTTCATTTTCCAGTTTCCGGCAACTATTTTCTTGCGCATAACCGTAATATTTTAAAGATTTATAGATTCCAAATCAGGGAAATCGCGGCCATTCCAACGTTTGAGCACCACCGGACCGTCCATGAGGATGACGCCCGGATTGGCGCGTATCATGCTTTTCAAGCCCGTATCGTCACCGAAACAATACGTCAAGTCCGGATCGCCCACCGCCGTCTTGAACGCCTCCAGATCGCTGACCGGCGTTTCGGAATCGGTAGCCACCAACAGATCGTAGGTGTAACCCCGTTCTTCCGCCACGCACAGTTTTTCCCATATCCGCCGCAGGATGTCGGAGGAAGCGTTTTCCCAATCATAAACGACAATCAGGAAATGGCGTCCCTCCCGGCCGATGACGTCGTCGGTCACGTCATAGCCCTCGTCTTCATCGTCCATCCGCTCCATCAGGCTGACCTCGACGATGCGCGGGTTGGGGTCTTCGTCGCGACGCGAAACGAATTCCCATTGCGCCGCCCAAGCCGTATCGCAGAACGGAATCTCCTTGTCGCGGTATTCCCGTTCCTCGCCCGTTTCCTTATGGCGGTACGTCAGATAATAGCGAATCGGCTCGGGATTTTCGACCAGCATGCGCCGGCCGTCCTTCCAGCCCAGGAAATTGGAAACGGGCAGATGGCGGTAGTTGTAGATTTCAAATCCTAGGAACAGTAATACGATGCCGGCTGTCAGGCCAATCTTTACCTTGCAACAGAAGCCCTCGCCCAGTTTCGGCAATGCGAAAATAAGCATGAGCACCAAGGCGTCCAGAATCAGATTCTTATAGAACGTCTGCCAGTTCGTGAGAATCAAGGCCTCGCCGAAGCAGCCGCAGTCGGGCACGGGATTGGCCAGCGCGTCGAAAAACGTCACCCCCGTAAAAAAGACCATCATCAAGGCGGCCAAATAGGTGACCCACTTGGTCCACACGTTGAACACCAGCAGGAAACCTATGCCGAATTCCACCAAATTCAGCAGAAACGAAAGCGGCAGGGCCAGCGAAACGAGCCACGGCAGACGATAGGCTTCCAGATAGTCGTGTATGACGAACTGCGTGCCGAGCGGATCGACGCCTTTCACATAGCCGGAAAACAGAAACACACAGCCCACCAACGTACGCGCGATGGCCCCCGAGGTCGCGTCAAAGCCCCGACGGTTGAGAACAATCAAGGCGATATTCAGCAACAGCAACACGAGAAATACGCCGCTGTAACCCAATACGCCGGCTATAGAACCCGCCAGCACCAACGAACAGCCGATCCCGACATAAGCCCAGAAATTCGCTTTAATATTCATCATTCGACAGTTTTATCGGCTTCCGCCCGACCGGCCTCCGCCATCGTGATCAGCGCGAATACCGCGTAGTTCATCATATCCATATAGTTGGCCTCCAAACCTTCCGAAACGCACGTCTTGCCGTCGTGGTCTTCAATCTGCTTGACGCGCATGAGTTTCATCAGGATGATGTCGGTCAGCGAATCGACGCGCATTTCACGCCAGGCCTCGCCGTAATCGTGATTCTTGTCGCACATGAGTCGGAACGTGGCCTCCGTATAGTGGTCGTAACGCTCCAAGGCTTGCTCCTTGCCCATATCGATGCGGTCACTCCAGCCGAACTCCAACTGAATCATGCTGATGATGGCATAATTGATGATGCCGATGAACTCCTCGCGTATGCCGTCCGCCACCTTTTGGTCTTTCTCCACCTGAAGCGTCCGGATGCGGCGGGCCTTGATTAAAATCTGATCGGTCAGAGAAGACGGCCTCAAAATACGCCAGGCCGGCCCGTAATCCTGCATCTTGGCCGCATAGAGCCTACGGCATTCGGCCATAATCGCCCGGTAGGCCGTTTCGGTATCGGGCTTGGCCGCAACGGACTTCAACTTTCCCCCCATTTTTATGATGTTTTTACCTTGCAAAAGTACGTAAATAATACTAAGTTTGCAACTTACAAAAACATCCTTACAAACCATGCCCTACTCCCTGACTATCAGTCGGAAAATATACTTTTTGCAACCGCAGAAAGTCATGGGCATCCTGAATCTCACACCGGACTCTTTTTTTACGGAAAGCCGTTGCACGGGTACGACCGAATCGGCGGTCGCCGACGAAGCCCTGCGCCGTGTGGAACGCATGCTGGCGGATGGCATGGACATACTGGATCTCGGGGCCGTTTCCACACGCCCCGGTTCACAGGCCCCGACGGCCGAAGAGGAGTGGCGACGGCTGCGGGATCCGTTGCGCCGCATCGCGACCCGTTTCCCCGACCTGCCGATTTCCATCGACACGTTCCGCGCCGACGTCGCACGCTACGGCGTGGAAAACGGCGCCCATATCATCAACGATATCTCCGGCGGGCTGTTCGACGAAGCCATGTTCGAAACCGTCGGCCGCCTGCAGGTGCCCTACATCCTCATGCACACCGCCGACCGTCCCGACCGCATGCAGGACGCCCCGCGATACGCCGACGTCACGGCCGACCTCATCCGTTTCTTTTCGGAACGGCTGACCGCCGCCCGCCTCGCCGGAATCAACGACATCATCATAGACCCGGGTTTCGGCTTCGGCAAAACGGTGGCGCACAACTACCAACTGCTGGCGCAACTGAGCCGTTTCAAAATATTGGACTGCCCCATTCTGGCCGGCCTTTCCCGCAAATCCATGCTTTGGAAGCCGTTGCAGTCGTCTCCCGACCACATGCTCAACGCCACGACCTGTGTCAATACACTCGCGCTCGTGCAGGGCGCCGACATCTTGCGAGTACACGACGTGAAAGCGGCCGCCGAAGCCGTCCGTCTGTTCAACTTATATAACGCCTATTAACCCAATACCCGCCTGCCATGAACCCGTTCATCAACTGGATTGCAAACTTTACCTGGAGCCAAGCTCTTGATCTCGCCATTGTCCTGTTTCTGGCGTACGAACTGTTCAAATTGGTCAGAGGCACGTCGGCGCTCAATATCCTGTTGAGCATCATCGGCATCTATGTCTGCTGGCAAATCGCGCTCGCCTTGGAGATGCCGGTCATATCCGGCCTTCTCGACCGAATCATCAGCATAGGGTTGCTGGGCCTCGTCGTCATTTTCCAACCGGAATTACGGCGTTTCCTGTTTATGTTCGGCACAGGTGCAATCCGTAAGCAACGGGAACAGAGACTGTTCAAACGCGTCTTCATCAAAACGTGGGGCAAACGGCCGCTGCATATCACACAAGTCATCCAAGCCTGTATGCACATGTCGCAAAGCCGGACGGGCGCGCTCATTATCTTGACCCAACAGAACAAACTGCCGGCCGTCATCAGTACGGGCGAGTTAATGGACGCGACGATTTCGAGCGCCCTCATCGAAAACATCTTTTTCAAAAACAGTCCGTTGCATGACGGTGCCATGGTGATAGAAAACAATAAAATCATAGCCGCCCGTTGCATTCTGCCGGTCACGGCCAACAAAGAAATCTCGGCTCAATTGGGCCTGCGCCACCGCTCCGCCATCGGCGTCACGGAACAATCGGACGCCTTGGCCATCGTCGTTTCGGAAGAGACCGGCTCCGTCTCTTACAGCCAGTTCGGCGAAATCACCTACGACGTCTCACCGTCCCAACTGCGGGTGGAAATAGAAAAATTCTTCGCTGAAGCCGAAGAAGAAATGCAGGCGCAACAATAAAACCGACAACCTTGCGGTTCCGCGCCGCATCGGCTCACAACGGCGCCGGCGCTTTTGCCCCGGCGCAACCGAAACCGACCCGGTTCACCAAAGATCATACGTTGAATCTGAAATGCAGGATATCGCCGTCCTGCACGGTATAGTCCTTGCCTTCCACGCTCAGTTTGCCGGCCTCCTTGCAGGCCGCCTCCGAACGCAGACGCACATAATCGTCGTATTTGATGACCTCGGCGCGGATAAAACCTTTTTCAAAATCGCTGTGGATGATGCCGGCGGCCTGCGGCGCTTTCGTACCGCGAATAAACGTCCAGGCCCGGCTCTCGTCCGGCCCCGTCGTGAAATAAGTCTGCAAATCAAGCAATGCGTAAGCCGCCTTGATCAGACGCGCCACGCCCGACTCTTTTAACCCCAATTCCGACAGGAACATTTCCTTTTCTTCGTAGGTCTCCAGTTCGGCTATTTCGGATTCAATCTTGGCCGCCACCACCAGACAACCGGCATTTTCTTCCTCCGCCACTTTCCGAACCTTGTCCACATACGCGTTGCCCGATACGGCCGACGCCTCGTCCACATTGCAGACGTATAGCACCGGCTTGTCGGTCAACAGGAACAATTCGCGCGCCAACCGCCGGTCGTCTTTATTGTCCAGCTCCACCGTGCGCGCGCTCTTGCCCTGCAAGAGGACCTCCTGATACCGTTTGAGGATTTCCAACAACCGCTTCGCGTTCTTGTCGCCGCCCGACTGGGCCTGCTTCTCGACCTTACCCAAACGTCCCTCTATGGTTTCCAAGTCTTTCAACTGCAACTCGGTGTCGATGATTTCCTTGTCGCGAATCGGATCGACCGAACCGTCCACATGCGTGATGTTGCCGTCGTCGAAGCAACGCAACACATGGATAATCGCATCCGTTTCCCGGATATGCGAAAGAAACTTGTTGCCCAGGCCCTCACCCTTGCTGGCGCCTTTGACCAGCCCCGCAATGTCGGCAATTTCCATATTGGCCGGTATCACGCGCTTGGGCTGATCGATTTCGGCCAGACATTGCAGACGTTCGTCCGGCACCGTAATCATGCCGACATTCGGCTCGATCGTACAAAACGGAAAATTCGCCGCCTGCGCCTTGGCGCTCGACAGACAATTGAACAAGGTCGATTTACCGACATTCGGCAAGCCGACTATACCGCACTTCAACGACATAACGTATATTTTATTCACAAAAAAGCCCTTCCCCCTGCGTTGAGACAAGGCGAAGGGCCAATGGTATCGATTCCCTAAGGCATTAAGCGCCGATATGCGCCTTGTATTGTTCAGCCGTCATCAGACCGTTTATGGCCGACGGATCGGTCATCTTGATCTTTACAATCCAGCTACCATAAGCATCACGGTTAATCGCGGCGGGATCGTCTTCAATCGCGCTGTTGAATTCCAAGATTTCGCCTTCGACCGGCAACAGCAGTTCAGCCACCGTCTTGACGGCTTCGATGCTGCCGAAACGTTCGCCGGCGCCAATCGTTTCGCCTACGGTATCGATATCAACGAATACCATGTCGCCCAATTCTTTCTGCGCGAAATCGGTAATACCGACATAGGCTACATCGCCCTCCGCCTTGATCCATTCGGAGTCTTCCGTGTACTTGAGATTTTCAGGAAAATTCATAATATTTTAATATTTAATTTGTTATAAATTCAATTTCCGGTTTACGCCTATCGCGCCATCAGGCACATACCGAGCCAAAGGTACGATTTTTTCACGGGATAGCCAAATAAGCCACCGGCAACGCGCCTACCCCGAAATAGGGTCGCGCCATGACACTATTTTTTGCGGGAAAACCGCGGCCGCTCTGCTGTTTCCCGTCAAATAAGCATTTATGGCTCAACCCCATGCCCCTATAGACGGACCGCCCTACCTTATCGTCCTTAATTTACCAATTTATAAATGATACTGATGCCGCCTTTGCCGGTATGGTTGTAGAACAGGTTGGCGATATGCGGCTTGTTGATCGTCATATCGTAAAATACCTTGGCCGACAACTGTTTGGTCAACTCATACTCGGCATAGACATTGATGGAGGTGACAAGCGAACCTGCCGAGGGCGTATTGACGTTCTGGTCTATGCGCCGCAACACCGTTTTGGTATCGCGCACGGAGACATCGGCTTTCAACACGATGTCGCTCGTAATCTTACGTTTGGAATTTCCGCCGGCATTGATTTTGAAACCGACGTTCTTGATGCGGTAACCTGCGCCCACCACCCAAGCACTGCTGCTGACTTCCGTAATCTGATTGTTGACGAAACTCAAACCTATCTGACGGCTCTGGCGGTACTCGAAACTGAAACTCAAATCGTTTTTCAGCGTAAAGCTGACCTTGACCAAAGGCGCGAACTGCTCGCTCAACACCACGCCGTCGAAGATATACTGCGAAATGAAATTCATGTTCTCGTCCAAACGGCTCGGATGATCCATCGAGAGGTCGTACAGCACGTTGTTCGTATAAGAACCGACGCTGTACGAGGACGTATAAGCATGCGAAAGCGTGAAATTCTTGAACACCTTCCGCATAGCCTTTATCTTGGTCAGACCGCTGTAAGAGAGCGACCAGTTCGGCAACGGGAAGCGCGACAAGGTCGATAACGACATCTTGTACGGATCGGCCCCCGTATAGGCGGCCAACAGAGCCGTCAACATGACATCCTGCGCATTGGACTTGTAACCGTAGGGATAATAACTGCCGGCGGTGCTGTCCCATACATCGGGCCGTCCCGCGGCGTTGGGGTTGCCGGCGGCCAAACGTCCGGCCATAATCTTGCGGTATTCCAAAAACCGGTCGTAGATCTCGTTGCGGTGCAGTTCGTCCGTCTTCTTGAAGGCGGTCTTGATCAAGACCGTCGTCACGTTCATATTGCCGCCCTGTATCGGGTTCGTGTTGCGGAACGCGCCGCTCGCCCCGTCGTAGGTAAAATAGCCGGAATTGTTCTCGGAACGGCTGTAGCCCAACGTCAGCGCGATACGGAAATCGGGGAAGGGCTCTATCGTGGCCTGCCCGCTGAACGTCTGCGTAAACTGGTTGTAGTAGGGCGAGGTCAGCAGGCTGTCGGTCGAAAGCCAGCCCGAAGCGGCCGCCTGTTCCAAGATGTCGCGTTGGGAGCCGAACAGGGCGAACCCCGCCCCCGGAGCCTGATGTTTGAGATTCACCCCGAAAATATCGGGTTCCAACATAAAGCCCGGTATCGTCGTCCCCTCGTTGCGCGACCAAGTGACGCTCGCGTCCCGCACCATCATCAGAAAACGCAACGCCCCTTTGTACGTGGTCTCCCAAACCGTCGCCTTATCGACTTTCACCCGGTTGTCCTCGCCGCTTCCCATGGCCGAATTGCTTCGCCCGGCACGGCGTGCCTTGCTGCGGCTCGGCTGATTGATTTTTTTCAGAAACGGCACCTTATTGTACAACCCGACGAGGTTGACGCTTCCCGTCGCATTCAGGTTCATGTTGTTCGCAATCGTATTGCCCAAACGCTCCTGAATGGCCAATGCGCCGGCCTCCCACCGGTAAGTCGTGGCATAGCCGAAATTGCCGTTCACCCAATCCAAAAACGGTATTTTGTTGATCGGCAACTTATAGGTAACATTGACAGCCTGATCGAAATTACGCAGGCTGCCGCCTGTCAGGAAACTGCGCCATACCGAATCCTTCTTGTCGCGCGTATCGAGCAGACCCATCGGTTCATTCAAAAAGGCGTTGGCATTGGCCGAGTATTTCAACGATATGGATTTCGTAATATCGTAGCCGAACGTATAGTAACGGTTCCAATTGAACTGTTTGTAATAGGTCGGATTCAACAATATATCCCATTCCGGCGTCTTGTTCCGCAACTTGGTCTCCGTGAAATCGCGCTGCAGATCCATACCGAACGAGAACTGGTTGGGAATATAGTTGAAATTGAAATCCGTCAGAATGGCCCAACCTTTTTTCTGCGCCAATTTGGTTTTGGCGAACGGCTCGAAGAATTTGGACGAAGTGGAATAGTTATACCCGATACCGCCCTTGTGGATAAACTGGTTGTCGTATTCCACGTCTTCGTTGCGGTGTAACGTGCTCGAATAGGCATAGGAGATATTCCAGTTCTCTATATCCCAAAATTGGGGCCCCCGTTCCGAATTGGTCCGTTCCTTGCGCACGTTCATGAAATTGATGTTCTGCCGCAACGTATAATCCTGTATCTGATGCTTGGCCGCTTTCTTCTCCGCCGCGCTGTAACCGGCCAACGCGTGTTTGGTCTTGACGTCCGGATCCAACGGATTGTATTCCGGATTGCTGATGACCGACGAGATGTCGTAATGTACGGGCAATTTCAGCCCCACTTTCTCGGGCACGAACTTGCCCAGTTCCAGATTGACGGAGACATCGTACGAGCCGATATTTTCCTGCGGCAGTTCGGCGATTTTCTGCTCGATCGAGCCGAAATTGGCCGTCGAATAACTGCCCCCCACACTGATATTGCCCAAATCACCTAAATTAGCCTGCGCCCGAGCCGTCACGGCTACGCCGCTTTTCTTATTGAATTCATTAAGGCTCAATTCGTTGATCCAAACATTAACCGAACGCGGCGCGCCATCGTCGTTATCGCCTATATATTGTTTCTGCGGGTTGCGTATCCCTATCAATATCGATTTGACGCTGTTGATGGCCGGCGTGCCCTTGACCGTATAACGCGCCTTGCCGACGACCTCGGAATAAGGTACGGTCTGCAAAATGCCCGGCACCCCGTCGCGTATAGCCGCATTGCGGTGTTCCTTGACCGCCACCATCGCCTCCAAATCGATTTCCACCTTATTGACATCCGGCCAGACCAGTTCCCGCGCGCTCTCGTACCAACCCGTGTAAGACAACGGAATTTCGTATTCGTAGTAATTATCCTGAAAGTCCGAACCCACACGGATGAACAGCCGGACATCGCCATCCATCTCACGGTCGTATTCGTTCACCTTTTCCAAATGGACATACATTTCCACTTTCTTGAACTGCCGGAAGTCGTAGTTCGTCGTCTTGTAAATCCCGCGGGCGTCGCCGTCGGCCAGGTTCAATACCGTCAGGCTCAACGACTGCTCGTTCATGCGGCGGTTGTTTTGGTCGGCCGGGTCGGTCACCCGCTCGATGCCCGGCGGCAACACATAGCGCACGGGCGTGCGGTTGCCGTTTTCCTCTATGTTCACGACCGATATGTCGAACTCCGTATTGGCCGCCCCCGCCGAAACATGCAGGTCGTTCTCCAACAGCGGCTGGTCGTACTTGCGCCAGTCGGACTTGACAAGATCCAAAGCCGCGAAACGCAGGATGACCGGCTGCGTAAAGTCGCGCAGGAACATACGGATGAAACGGATGGACTGGAAATTCTGGATTTGACCGAACGTCCGCGTCGGCGTTTGAATCGGAATCTTGAAATGATACCAATTCACATCGGTTTCCTCATTATTGGCCAACTTCACATGCGAACGCTGGATATCGACAATGTAGTTCTTGCCGACCTGCATACCGTCCGGATGCAACGGCACCTCGTATTGAAAATAATTTTCCGCCTCGCTCAGCGTATTGTCGCCGTTGATATCCTCGGTATTCGGATAATTGGTCTGCTGGGTCGGATAGTCTTCCGGATTGTTGGCCGAAGAAGGCGAATTGCCGGCCGGATTGTTGAAATATTTATACCGTTCCTCTATTTTGTTGGGCGAAAACGCCACGGTATCCCAACGGCTGCTGCTCCTGAAATACACATAGTTATCTTGGGCCGGGTCGTCGTAAAGGCGTTGATAGACGCTACTCGACGTACCCGTCAGCGCGGCGACGGCCGTCAGGTAATCGCGATAAAACGTCCGTTCGTCCTCATCGTTCAACCCATTGAGCCCTATATCCTGAAAACGCCGGGTCTCCGGATCATTGTCGAACGTCTGCACCAAAGACTGTATCTTAGGCACACGGCCCCACTGCGTCGTATCCACATCCACGACCGTCGCCGAAACCGGCATGCCGTTCTCGAAACTCTTGCGGCCGTCGCGCAGAATATCCTCGGAAATATCCCCTAAGTTGAAATACAGCGTACCGCCCGTATGCTTCGGCCGACCGTCCAGCCCGTCCGTTCCGATAAACGGATCCATAACCCAGAATTCGATATACTCCACGTTCGACGCCTCGAAATTCGTATTGTCGATTTTGCGCATGATACCGCCCCACCGGCTGCCCGGATCGCGCAGAAGCCCCTCGGCCGTCATACCGGATGAAACGCCCGGCACGGCCTCCACGTCGAAGTTGTAGGGACCCTTTTCCGACGGATAGAACGCCAAGTTCAGGACCGAAAGGTAGTCGGCCTGATTCGTGGCCTGTTCCCGGTTCGGGAAGACCTCGTTGACGCGGACACGGCGGACGTATGGCAACGAGATGTCGTCTTTGGTGATGTTGCGCGGCCGGTTGTTGCCGTAGAATATGGGATCGACCGTGTACCAGGCTAATTTGGCGCGGTTGAAGCCGCTCTGCAGACCATCGGCGAAATAGTCGGCCGATTCCGGGAACAAATCCAACTGTTTCTGCGGCGTACTGGCCAACTGCCACGAATACGCTTCCTTGAGATTGATGGTGCTCTTGGCGCCCTCGAAATCGTCGATATACGTAATCCCCTCTTTGGTAATGGCCTTGGAGTGTCCCGGGATGAAATGCGCGAACTCGCCGTACAGATTCAACGAAGCCGGCATCTTGGACGACTCGAACGGCAACAGGGCGTCCACAGCCTTGGTCAACCAGCGCGACTCTTTGGAATAAGAAAAGTCGAATCCGTATAACGTATTGGAAATCGGTTCCTCACCGTAATTTACCTTATAGGTCAAAGGCGACTGATGCAGATTCAACAACGTGGCCCCCACATAAAAGTCTTTATTGAAAAAATGCTCCACACGCAACCCTAACATCCGTTTGGTCAACATGCTGCCGCTCGTATTGCTCTCGGTCGAAATATTGATGGGCACGCCCGAATTAAGCACGCCCTCGTTGATGATTTGCACGATGCCGGCCGTATAATTAACCGTATAGTCAGAGCCTTCCTGCAAGACCGTATTGCCGGCCGTTACCTTGACCGAGCCTTCCGGCAAATTATAGACACCCAGCGAAATCTCACTGCCCTGCGACGACTTGTACGTGCCGCCCATGTAATATTTGTTCTTGTCGGGATACTGCTGGGCCTCGGTTTTCGTAAAACGGTACAATTCGTTGAACGCGTATTTCTTGGCCATCGCGCTGTCTCCGCCGAAAATCGCCGCGAGGTCGGCGCCGAAAGGTTCCACGTAGGGGAAATAAATCAAGCCTTTATTTGACTGTATATAACCGGCGCCGGTAGCCGCATTATCGATAAAGTCGAAAACCCCGTCCGGATTTCGGTTCTGCTGGAAGTCCAAATTATCCATGCCGAATACCTGTATCAACGGTATCCCGCTCAACGGCCCTTCCGTGAAATAACCGGCCGGTACGCTCTGACCGTCGCCCGTGTACATGATGTTGAAACGGAAATCCTCCGTACTGACCTGATAACTTTTGAGCGAATAGACGTTCTTCATCATCAGGTCCCAAAGCGGGCTCTCGGTATTGAGCGTCGTGGCTTTCAAAAGTTTGACCACCAAAACCTGGGGGTCGTTGATACCTTGATCCGACAATTCCCCGACCTGATACACCGTCGTATCGCCCACAATTTGATACTGATAGGCTACCGCCAATACCTGATCGCTTCCAAGCGGCTGATTCAACGAAATAAACCCCAACTGCGGATTGAAATTGTATTCGGACGCGGCCAGACGCCGCGCACTCTCGACTTTCTCAAACTCGCGGCCACCCGTATAGCCCACATTGGCCAAATATTGGCTAACCGTATTGATGCTGCGCATGGCGGCCGGACTGACTACCCCGCTGAGCAGATTGTTGGTGTGGTTGGACGGATAGGGCAAGGGCGAAGTGACCATCACGTTCGAAGCCATCGGCTCCGTTTCACCCAAATCGGTAAACGCGACGATGTTGCGGTTATTTTCGACGGGCGATCCGATATTCGTGACCCAGACTTCGAGTTTCGTGATTTTGATACGGCTGTTGACCAACGGCAACTCGGCCAAAGCCTCATGGTAATGATCGCGGAAATAATGACCGAGGAAATAGTGCTTGTTCTCGTCGTATTCGTCGGCCTTGAACTCGAACTTGGAAGTCTGCGCCCCGCCCTCCACCTGTATGGACTTGCTCTCGGAACGCTGCTCGGAAAAGACACCCGTCACGTAAGTGTTTCCGAACTGCAGGCGTGCCTTGACGCCGAACAGTTCCTGCACGCCCGAAATCAAGGTCGTGTTGAGCGGAAAACTGATGTTACCGGCCTCTATCGACTTGATGATGTCATCCTCCTTGCCCTCGTAATTCAATTTGAGCTTGTTGTCGAAATTGAACAGGGCCTCGGTATTGTAGTTGATGTCGAAATTGATGCGGTCGCCGATTTTGGCATTGAGGTTCAAGTCGATCTTGGCATCGAAATCGAAATTGAACGTCTTGCGGTGACGCACGTCCAAAGCCGGATCGTCGCGCCGCGTACCGACGAACGCGAAAATCAGTTCGACGGAACCGTTCAAATCGAATTTGATGAAATCCTTGCCGAACATATTGTCCAAAAAATCCATATTGATGTTCAGCCCCGGAATCAGACTGCCCAGCCCCGAAGAAGCCGTAGGCGTATAAGCGGCTTTGCTTTTCCAATAGTCGCGCATGGAACGCTCCATGTCGTACTGCATGAACTCCTGCCGGTTCATGTCACGCGAACTGAGCACCATGCCGCCCATGCTGGTCGTCACCGTATAGGTGTTGTCCTGCGCGTTGAAACGGACGTCCTCTTTGGCCGGCGCCTTGAAATAGATATCTTTGGCCGGCGGCAATTCCCCGTCGAAATCGGGTTCGGGTACCGGATAACGCAACGTGCTGTCGGCCGCAGCTCTGTCCGAAAACGACGAAGGGGCGGC
The DNA here is from genome assembly GCA_910586395.1 of uncultured Bacteroidales bacterium. Classification (GTDB taxonomy): domain Bacteria; phylum Bacteroidota; class Bacteroidia; order Bacteroidales; family P3; genus CAMXAS01. Next base: position 19,833 of record CAJUFX010000009.1, on the reverse strand, counting down.
ATACACCTCCCCCATTGCCATTCCGAAACAGAATGCCGTTCCTACGATTGCTTGCCGCATCCGGCGGCCACGAATTTTCATTATACCCCTTTGATGTAGGCCCTTCAGAGTATTTTTCTACAACATCCGCAACGCTTGCTTGATTACACTTTCGATGTCTGCCGCCGGATCGGCCGCCAATACTTTATCCAACACTTTTTCGGCCGCGTTTTTCGCGTAGCCCAGCATGACGAGAGCGCTCAAGGCCGTCTCCCGCTGCGGGTAGGCCTGCGAGAGCATTCCGCCCCCTACCGGCGTCTCAGCCGTTTCCACCTTGCCGACCTTGTCTTTAAGATCCACGATGATCCGTTGCGCCGTCTTGGCCCCGATTCCCTTGACCGCCTGAATCTTGCGCACATCTTCCTGCACGATGGCCCGGACCGTCTCGGCCGGCGACATGGCCGACAGAATCATACAGGCCGTATTCGCACCGACGCCCGACACAGATACCAGCAACTGGAACAACTGCTTTTCCACAGCGGTATAAAAGCCGAACAGCTGCTGCGCGTCCTCCCGGTAAATGGGTTGCACGAGCAATTTGGCCTGCGGCAAATCCTTGATTTGGGAATAGGTATGGAGCGATATGCGGATTTCGTATCCGACGCCACCGCAATCCAGTACGGCACATACGGGATTGATTTCGGCCACACGCCCCTCTATATAAGCGAACATTCTTTTACGCTTTTGCTACGACAATTTTGTACTTTGCAAAGATAGGCTTTTTTTCCTACCTTTGCAAGTTAAACGATATGTCCGTCCGACGTTTCGGACGCCCGGGCATCGAAACCGCCGACCGCTGTCGGTCGGTTATTTCAGTACAAAGAATTTTTTATGGATCAATTCGTAGTTTCCGCCCGTAAATACAGGCCGGACACCTTCGAATCCGTCGTGGGACAGGAAGCCATCACGACGACGCTCAAAAACGCGATTCGAAGCGGGCACATCGCCCAATCTTTCCTGTTCTGCGGCCCGCGCGGCGTAGGCAAGACGACCTGCGCCCGCATTTTGGCCAAGACCATCAATTGCATGAACCCGACGCCCGACATGGAGGCCTGCGGGGTATGCGAATCTTGCCGCGGCTTTCAAGAGAACGCTTCCCAGAACATTTACGAACTTGACGCGGCCTCCAACCGTTCGGTCGAAGCCATGCGCAGCCTCATCGAGCAAGTCAGGATTCCGCCGCAAGTGGGACGCTACAAAGTCTATATCATAGACGAAGTCCACATGCTGACAACCGAAGCGTTCAACGCGTTCTTGAAAACGTTGGAAGAACCGCCGGCTTATGCCAAATTCATCCTGGCCACGACCGAACGCCACAAGATTCTGCCGACCATTCTGTCGCGTTGCCAGATATCGGATTTCAAACGCATCGGCACCGAAGACATCGTCAAACACCTGCAGAAAATCGCGACGGCCGAAGGCTTCACGGCCGAAGAGGAGGCCTTGCGCATCATCGCCCAGAAAGCCGACGGCGGCCTGCGCGACGCACTCTCGATGTTCGACCAACTCGTCAGCTTCTCCAACGGACAGGTCACCTACAGTCAGGTCATATCCCTGCTCAACATCCTGGACTACGATTATTATTTCCGCTTTACAGACCTGTTTCTGAAAGGCGACCACACGCAGTTGCTATTGCTCTTTAATCAGGTGCTGGACCAAGGGTTCGATGCCCAGCATTTCGTCAACGGTCTGAACCAACACTTCCGCAACCTGTTGCTTGCACAGGACGGACAGACGCGTCCGCTGCTGGAAATGTCGCCCACCCTGCAGGAACGCTACGGCGGACAAAGCGCGCAATGCCCGCCGCAAACGTTGCTGGACGGCATGACGCTTTGCACGCGCTGCGATCTGGATTACCGCGCCAGCAACAACAAACGCCTGCTCGTGGAAATGTTGCTCCTGCAGATCTGCGCGCTGTTCGGGCAATCGGTTTTTCCCTCCGTTGTCTCCAATCCGACGGAAGTAGAAGGTAAGCCTTCGAAGGAGACAACGGCCGAAGCTCCGTCGGCCCCACAAACCGCGTTGCCCGCCGCGCCGTCCACAGGCACAGCCGCCCGGACGACCGCGCCTGTTCCACCATCGGCTCCGCCAGACACCCCGACCGCCCCGAGAACGGCGGACGGACAGGCACCGGCGGCATCGCCGGCCTCGCCACCGATGCCGCAAGCCACAACGGCAGGCGTACGGCGCGCGCCGCTTTCCATCAAGCATATCCAGAAAAACCTCGCGGCCATGCAACAGGCCTCCGCTCCGGCCGTCACGTCCGCCAATGCCGCCCGCCCGCTTGACTTTTCAAGCCTGCCGACCGTTTGGAACGCCTACGCCGACAGTTTTCAAAGTAAGTCTCCGGGTAAATACGACATCCTTAAACACGCGCATATAAAGGGCGAAGGACATACGGTCGAACTCACGGTCGGCAACGCGGTACAGGCCGACATGCTGGAAGAGGACAAGGTCGAAATCTGCGCGGCCTTGCGGCAAGCCCTGCACGCGGACGCGCTCTCCCTCAATATCCGCATAGACGAACAAATCAAACAAGATGTCAAAGTCTATACGGCTCAAGAGAAATACAAAAGCATGCTCGAACAGAATGCCGCATTGCACGACTTCAAAGAGTTGTTGCAATTGGACATTGAATTATAGATATACCATAAAATGAAAGCAATAAGACCGACTCTTTTGGGGGTTTTCTATGCCCTATGCTTCATAACCGCCCAAGCCCAGCCGAACCCGAACCAACCGTTGCCGACCGACCCGCAAGTCCGCATCGGCCGTTTGGCAAACGGACTGACTTACTATCTCCGCCAAAACGCCAAACCCGAAAACCGGGCCATGATGCAGCTGGCCGTCAATGCCGGTTCCATCTGCGAAGCGGATGACCAAGTCGGACTCGCCCACTTCTGCGAACACATGATGTTCAACGGCACCAAACATTTCCCCCGGAACGAGTTACTCCATTTCCTGCAAAGCACCGGCGTCCGTTTCGGCGGCGATATCAACGCCTATACGACGTTTGACGAAACGGTCTATATGCTGGAAATCCCCACCGACAAGGAAGGCCTTCTGGATAAAGGCTACCAAGTACTCGAAGACTGGGCTCACCTGGCCTCCCTTGACGGAGAAGCCATCGACGACGAAAGAGGCGTCATTATCGAAGAATGGCGCATGGGTTTGGGTGCCGACGACCGCATGCGCAAAAAGACGCTGCCCGTCATGCTGAACAACTCGCTCTATGCCGAACGCCTGCCCATCGGTACGCTCGAAAACCTCCAGACATTCAACCACGAAAGCCTGCGCAAATTCTACCGCGACTTCTACCGTCCAAACCTGCAGGCGATTGTCGTCGTCGGTGACATTGACCTCGATGCGGCCGAAGCCAAAATCAAACAATTGTTCGGCTCCATCCCAAATCCGGCCGACGCGCCCGAACGCCGCTATACAGCCATACCCGACAACAAGGAGCCGCTCGTAGCCGTCGCCACCGACCCTGAAGCCACGAACAGCACGCTGGCCATCATGTTCAAGCGTCCCTACCGGCCGACCGTCACGGTCGGCGATTTCCGGAACGATTTAATCCGGGACTTGATTTCCGAAATGTTCAACGCCCGCCTGGCCGAAATCACACAGGAAGCCGACGCCCCTTTCGTCTATGCCGGCCAGGGTTACGGCACGCTCGTCCGTCAGGTATTCGTCCATCAACTTTACGCGTTGATTAAAGAGAACCGGGCGGGCGAAGCTCTCGCGACGCTGTTGGCCGAATGCCACCGCATCGACCGCCACGGTTTTCTTGAAAGCGAACTGACACGCGCCAAACAAAGCGTGCTGACCGGCTACGAAAATGCGGCCGTCGAAACCGACAAAACACCCTCCAACCAACACGCTTCGCAGTACGTGTCCCACTTTCTGTATCAAACGCCCATAGCCGACGCACCCTATTGTTACGAATTGGCACAAATCCTCTTGCCCGGCATCACGGTTGAGGAAGTGACGGCGGCCGCCCAAGCCGACATCACCGACCACAATCTCGTCATCACGCTCACCGCCCCCGAAAAAGAAGGGGTTTCCGTACCGACAGAAACCGACCTTTTGGCCATCTACCAAGCCGCCAAAACCGACACGACCATCCGGCCTTACGAAGACCGCGTCCGCGACGAACCGTTGGTGGACTTACCGGTCCGACCGGCAGATGGCGCGGAAATCCTAGGCGAAGACACGCACGGCATCACATATGTGAAACTCTCGAACGGCATCGTCATCCATTTGAAACCCACGGCCTTCCAGAACGATGAAATCCTGTTCGGCGCCTATAACTTAGGCGGCACCTCGCTCGTAGACCAGCCCGACTTCCTGTCAGCGGTCATGGCCGGATCCATAATTTCCCAAAGCGGCTTGGGGGCGTTCGACAACACCGAAATCAATAAGAAACTACAAGGCCATACACTTGCTTACAACGCCAGCCTCGATGACCTGCGCGCCGTGGTCAGCGGCGCCTCATCCGCCAAAGACTTTGAACTGCTACTGCAAATCAACTACTTGACGTTTACAGCCCCCCGCAAGGATGTCCGCGCCTGCCAAAGCGTCGTCTCCAAACTCAAGACCCGATACAAATTCCTGAGGTCCAGCCCAAACTATGTTTTCTTAGACAGTCTGTCAAGGGTAGCCTCCAATCATGACCCGCGCAACCTCCTGATATTAGACGAAAGCCAATTGGACCAAATCGACGCCGACCGCGTTTACGACATCTTCCGCGAACAGTTCGCCAATGCCAGCGGCTTCCATTTCTATATGGTCGGCAACTTCCAGATAGACGAATCGCTGCTGTCGCTGCTGGAAACCTATTTGGGGGCGTTGCCCGCCCAAGCCGAAGAACGCCGGTGGCGCGATGTTTCCACACCGCCGCTCATGACCAAGACCGATTTCGAGGTGGTCATGGGTTCCGATGAACAAAGTATGGTCGGCCTAATTTTCACCATGCCTTATGTTTGGGACCTGCCGACCCGGCAAAGCCTCTCCTTCGTCGGCGACATCATGGAAATCAAACTATTGGAAAAAATCCGCGAAGAAATGGGCGGCGTCTATTCGCCGAGCGTTCAAATCGAACTGGAACGCTATCCCCGGACGGAAGCCACTTTCCTGGTGCTCTTCGGATGCGCCCCGCAACGGACGGACGAACTTACAGAGGCCGTCCTCGAACAAATCAAACTGCTGATCAAGGAAGGGCCGACCGAAACCGATCTGAACAAAGTCAAGGAGACCCGCAAGCGGACCTACGAAAAGAACCTGGAAAGCAACGAATTTTGGCTGACGATGATGATGCAGGCCGACTACTCCGGCACCGACCTGAACGGCCTGGACAAAGAAATCCAATTGCAACGGATCGACGGCGTAAAAGCCAAGACGATTCAGAAGACATTGAAAAAATGTCTGAATCCGGATATCTACGTACGCGCCGTGCTGAAGCCCAACCCGGAAGAGAAGGAATAGGGATGTTCCGAAATTCGGCCTGAAGCGATATTTGCTATTTCGCTCACTTTTCACTATATTTGCGGGCTTTATTGCGCGTACAGCACCTTGTTGCACACAGATATAAAGTTGAGTTTTAGTTACTAACCTTTTAAAAAGTAAAACGATGAACCAGTATGAAACCGTTTTCATTATGACTCCCGTTTTGTCTGATGAACAGATGAAGGAAACGGTAAAGAAGTATCAGTCGTTGCTCAAGGAGCAAGGAGCTGAGATTGTCTATGAAGACAATTGGGGATTGCGTAAATTGGCCTATCCCATTCAGAAAAAAGGTACCGGATTCTATTATTTGATGGAATTCAAGGCCGAAGGCAAAGTCGTGGACGTATTGGAAACGGCTTTCCGTCGCGATGAAAAGATGTTGCGTTTTCTGACCGTCAAGTTGGACAAGTTCGCCATCGCCTACAACGAGAAGAAGCACAACAAGAAGAAAGAAGAAAGTATTAACGCTCAAAACGAATAGGAACAATGGCTGCTAACGATAACGACATAAAATACTTGACGCCGATTGCAGTAGAGACGAAACGTAAGAAATACTGCCGGTTCAAAAAAAGCGGTATCCGTTATATCGATTACAAAGATGCGGATTTTCTGCTCAAATTCGTCAACGAACAAGGTAAAATTTACCCCCGCCGTCTGACCGGTACTTCGCAAAAGTATCAGAAGAAAGTTGCTCAAGCCATCAAGCGTGCCCGTCACCTGGCTTTGATGCCTTATGTAGCGGACTTATTAAAATAAGGAGGAAGTACAGATGGAAATCATTTTAACGCAGGATGTGGCTCACTTGGGCTATAAGGACGATATCGTAACCGTTAAGAACGGCTACGCCAACAACTACCTGATTCCGCAGGGCATGGCGGTCATGGCAACGGTCGGCGCCAAGAAAATGCTGGCCGAAACCATGAAGCAACGCGCTTTCAAGGCCGAAAAGATTAAACAGGAAGCGGAAGCCGTTGCGGCCAAATTGAACGGCCTGACGGTTCGCATCGCGGCCAAAGCCGGCGCTTCCGGCAAAATTTTCGGTTCGGTCAATGCCATTCAGATTGCCGACGCCTTGAAAGAACAACATCAAATTGACATCGACCGCAAGAAAATCATGGTGGTCGGCGATGCGATCAAGGAAATCGGCACGCATACGGCGAAGATCAACCTGCACCGCGAAGTGAAAGCGGATATCACGCTGGATGTTTACGCCGAATAATCTGTTCGACGTACGATAAAGGAAACGCTTTGCATTGCAAAATGCAGAGCGTTTTTTATTAGCCCCCGCCCGCCTTGGTTCAATTTTAAACATTCCGGCCATGCCGCTTTCTTCCAGACAAATCAAAACCTTGCACGCCTACCGGCAGAAAAAATTCAGACGGGAAGACGACGTATTCGTGGCGGAAACCCCCAAAGTTGTCGAAATGCTTTTGGATTCCCCGCTGACATTACGGGCGTTATATGCCTTGTCCGACTATGCGGAAGCCGTGGGGCAACGGTTTCCCGGTTGCCGGCCTCTCTTACAAGTCATTTCCGAACAGGAGCTGGAACGCATCTCCGGCCTGACCAGTCCGCAACACGTTTTCGGCGTATGGGCGCAACCGCACCGGCCATTGGCACCGACCGAAGCGTTCCAAGGCATCAGCCTTGTCCTGGACGGTCTGCAAGACCCGGGCAATCTCGGTACGATTATCCGCATTGCCGATTGGTTCGGCATCGACCGCCTGATTTGTTCCGAGGATACGGCCGACGCCTTCCAACCTAAATGCGTACAGGCTTCCATGGGCGCCGTCGCCCGCTTGCCGATCCATTATGTGGACTTGGTACGGACAGCCGCCCTTGCTCCAGACGGCTTTCCGTTCTACGGAACGTTTTTAGAGGGGGAGAATATTTTCGAACAGCCGTTGGCAACCCCAAATGCCTGGTACTTTATCGGCAACGAAAGTCACGGCATCCGACCGGCTACCGCCGCCCTGATCAACCGGAAAATCCATATCCCGACTTTCGCGCCCATAACGGAACCGCACCGCCCCCATGCGGCCGAATCCCTCAACGCAGCCGTGGCGGCCGGCATTCTCTGCGCCCAAATCAGGACGAGAAAATAAGCATGTCTGAACCGATCAACGACCGCATAAAAAAGCGTCGCCGGATAATTCCGACGACGCTTTTCCTTTAACCGTCCATCTCAATACGAGAACGGCACAGCCTTTATTTCATCTGACGCTCAATAAGCCCATTTGAGCCAAATCGCGCCCCACGAAAAGCCCGACCCGAAAGCGCAAATCACGAGGTCATCGCCTTTCTGCAATTTCTTTTCCCACTCCCACAACAAAAGCGGTATCGTCGCCGCCGTCGTATTGCCGTATTTGTGGATGTTGATCATGACGCGTTCCGGCGACAGTTCCATGCGCCGCGCCACGGCATCGATAATCCGCAAGTTGGCCTGATGCGGTACGAGCCACGTCTTATCGGGATCCAAACCGTTGCGTTTCATAACGGCTTCCGCCACATCGGCCATCTTGACGACGGCCCATTTGAAAACGGCCTGTCCTTCTTGATAGACATAATGCAAACGTTGATCCACGGTTTCGTGCGTAGGCGGCATCAGCGAACCGCCGGCCTTCATATGCAGATGCGTACGGCCGGAACCGTCGGTCCCCATTTCTTCGTCCAAAACCCCATAGGCTTCCGCCGTGGGTTCCAACAAGACCGCCCCGGCGCCATCCCCGAAAATGGGACAAGTCGCCCGATCGGTATAATCGATGATGGAAGACATGACTTCCGCCCCTACGAGCACCACCTTCTTGTAGCGACCGGATTCCACGTAACGGGCCGCCGTTGACAACGCATAGACGAAACCAGAACAGCCCGACGTCAAATCGAATGCGAAAGCATTCTTGATCCCCAATTTATCGCAGATGATGCAGGATGTGGCCGGGAAACGCATATCGGGCGTCACCGTAGCGCAGATCAGCAAATCCACCTCTTCCGGTTTAGTCCCCGTTTTATCAAACAGGTTTTTGACGGCTTCCGCACCCAAGTCCGAGGTCGCCTTTCCTTCTTCGCGCAGAAGACGCCTTTCCTTGATACCGATACGGGACATGATCCACTCGTCGGTCGTATCCACCATGCGACTCAACTCATCGTTGGTCAGCACATAATCGGGTACATACGCCCCGACGCCTTTGATAACGGCATGTAGTTTTTCCATACCTCAGTTGCTCACGTATTGCTCAAACATGAAGTTGATTTTCTCCGTCGTCTTGTTCTCGAACATGCTCCTCGACTGCAACACCATATTTTTAATGGCCGTCGCGCTGGAAATACCATGCCCCAACACCACAGGCGCATTGACACCCAAAATGGGCGATCCGCCGTACAATTCGTAATTGAGCCGGTCAATCAGCGGATCCGAGAAACGGCGCTTCTGAAACAGTCTGTAAAATGTCTCTATCTGCTTGATCAGGATATTGCCGACAAAGCCGTCGGTCACGAATACGTCCGCCTTGTTCTTGAACAAGTCACGCGGCTCCATGTTGCCGACAAAATGAAAATAAGGCGTGCCTTTCATCAATCGGAAAGCGGCTTGACACTGAAGATTGCCTTTGCCGTCCTCCGTCCCCACGTTCAGCAGGCAGACCCGCGGTTCGGAAATGCCCAAAACCGTCTGGGCATAAATACGCCCCAGCATACCGAACTGCAACATGACATCCGGCTTGGCATCCGGTGTCGTACCGATATCCAATACGACACTGTCCGGGCCTTCTTCCTGCGGAATCGTCGTGGCCGTACAAGGCCGGATGACGCGGTCGATGGTCTTGATGATGCTGGCGGCACCGGCCACCATCGCACCCGAATTACCGGCACTGGAAAAAGCGTCGATTTGCTTTTGCGCCAACATTTTGAAACCGACCGCGATGCTGGAATCGGGCTTTTCCTGAAGTGCCCTGAGCGGCTTTTCCTCCATCGTGATCTGCTCCGGCGCATGCACAATGTCAAAACGCTCCGAATCCACCCCGCGTTGCCGCAAGGCCGTCCGGATGACGGCTTCGTCTCCAAACAGCACGAGCGTATCGTCTCCGATATGAGGCAAGGCTTCGATCGCCCCGTCTATCGTGTGGTCGGGCGCGAAATCGCCGCCCATGATATCCAGCCCTATTCTCATGTGTAACTGCGACAGATATAAGATCGCACTTAGGCGTTCGGCGTCATTTCTATGGCCTGCTTGCCGCGATAGTAACCGCATTCGGGGCAAACATGGTGATACAGAACGGCCGCGCCGCAATTGCTACAGGTTGACAACTGGGGAGCCGTCAATTTATCGTGCGTTCTTCTTTTGCGGGTTCTCGTCTTGGAGAATCTCCATTTAGGATTAGGCATAACAACAATATTTTATATATTAAACTTCTTTTTTCAGCGCCCTCAAAACGGCCAGATTTTCTTCCGACAACGCGCCCGACGGCTCCGCTTTTTCTTCCGCTCCCACCCGTTCCGTCATCGCGGCATTGCAAGTGGAACGCCCGTGTTCGTCTTCGGGGCAGAACAACTGAATCGGCCGCTGCAAAACGACCGTATCGTAAAAATATTGGCTCAAGTCCAATTTATCCTGATGCTCTTCCACCCACCATAAATTGTCTTCATCCTCCCTTTCATCGGCCTCGCCCGTAAAACGGACAATCACCTCGTCCTGAAAAGACACCGGACAATTCAACTCATTCAGGCATCGATCGCAGACGGTCTTAAACCACCCTTGGAAATCGAAATGAAGACGCATCAACCGCTCCGTCCGTTCCAACACCAAATCAACCGCCAACTCGGCCTGTCGAATATCGCCTTCCGGGAAACAAGCGAAAAAAGCGTCGTCCAACCGATACCGGAACGCATGCCTGCCCATGGACAAGCCTGAAAACGACAATCTATATTCCCCCGATGCCTTCACGCTTTTTCGGAATTAAGCCCGCAAAATTAAACTTTTTTATTCAGATTTCCAACTTAACCGCGCTGACGGCCGGCCGGAACGAGGCGCTTTCCTCCACATCGAACTCATCCTCTATCTCCCCGAATATTTCCTCCATCAAATCCTCCAACGTCAACATGCCGGACACGTTGCCGTTGGCGTCGAAAACGGCGGCGATACTCTTGTGCTTTTCCATCATTTCTTTCAACAAAACACCGGCCGCGATGGTTTCCGGAACGGCATGGATCGGCCGGATGATTTCCGCAATGGAAGTCGGAGACGGCTCCCGGAACAAATCGTAGGCATGTACGTAACCGGCTATCTTGTTCGGCTGATCTTTATATATCGGTATCTTGGAAAATCCCGTCCGGGTAAAAAGCCGCACGAGTTCATCCAAAGGCATCTCGTAAGCGGCCTGCACGATTTCCGCGGACGGCACCATACAATCCCGCACCTTGAATTTTCGCAATTCCATAACATTCTGTACCATACGCCCCTCGGCACTGTATTCCGGCGAAGCGTCGTAATTCTCCCGCAAATCGTTCAACGATTCCTCCACCACTTCGTCGGCGTAATCGTCGGCCGTTTCGAAAGCGGATTGCGGCATGCCGAGCAAACAACCTATCCGATGCGTCAACGGATAAAGCAACGTATAAGGCAAAACGAGCAAAAGACACGCTCCTTTGAGCATCGGCAATGGATAGAGACGGAAACAGATACCGGCCATCCCCCACGCCACCGATACGAAAACGGCCAAACCGCCGGCCAAATACCAACCGTTGGACGCCATCCGCATAAGGTTACCTATGTAAACGGCCGTACACGCCACCTGGCTCAAACGCAAAAAAACGGCAAAGACCGCCGGACGCCCCGTCACCCATACAAAACAACGGGAGAACCAAGAGGTTGCTCCCCGCTCTATCTCCATCTGCAGATTGTTGATAGCCTTGTAGGCCGCCGCACAACCGTTAACCAACAGGGCGACGGCAAACGAACCCGCAATCCATCCGATGCTACCGGTATCCATCGCCTTACGCTATAAAATCACGCCACGCGGACGACGCAACTGCACGTCATTCATTTCTTCGTCCGAATCGAAACCGTCTCCTTCCAGAATCAAGCCCGCGCTGACTTTACGCACATGTACGTCGGAATAAATCTTACGGGTCTGCTGATTCCAATACAACGCTTCCGTATAAAGCGTATCGCCGTTACGGTAGTCCTTGACGATGACATTGCCGTAAAACTTCATCATCTTATCGTCCTGAATATTGATGGCGGAATCGGAAACGAGATCGACATTGGCTTGTCCGAACTCGTTCAAAAAAATCGAATGAACGCCGGTCGGAAAAACCTGCGTACCCTTTTCATCCGAATAATTGTACATCAAAGGCGATTCCATCGTCATCTGCACACGACCCGAATCGGTAAAGGCGGAAACGGAATTATAGACCGCCTGCACCGGCGCCGTTTCCGGATTTTCATACGGCAACCCCTTATGGGGGGAATGGCACGCCACGGCAAGACATGCGATGACGCATACGGCCATGCCTGAGAAAACATTTTTCATCTTCGACTATATATATTACGGCGCCGCAGAGACAAGCCCCGCGACGCCGAGTCCAATCACCGGATTACCGGACTAACGCGCCCGAATCGTCGTCGTGGCACGGAACCAACAATCCACGGTATAACTTTCGCCCTCTTTGTAACCGAACGTGAACAAATCGTCACCGGAGGGGAAATGCGCCCGATAGGCGGCAATAAGTTTGTCAGCCGTTTCCGCAATGGAAGGATCCACCTGTTTGGCCTTGATATAGGTATCGACCGCCACCCAATAGGCGGCTCGCTGGGATACTTGGGACTCGGTGCCGCAAGCTTTGGCGCCGGCCGCATACATATTGCCGAGCACCAAATAAGCGCGGCCTTCTTCCGGTTTGATTTCCAAAACTTTCATACAAGCCGCACGGCCAAGCGTATATTGGTTCGTATTCAGATAGGAATCGGCCAACAACATATAGGCATTGACTTTCTCGTTATCTTTCTCCAAGGCTTCCACCTGATCTTTGATATAGTCGATGGCCACCTGGTAATCTTTCTTCGCATAGCACATCTTCGCCATCAGATAAGCGGACTGCGGCGTGGGCTCAATCGCATGCAAAGCCTCCGTCATCTTGAAGAAAATGTCGGAATCCGTGCATCCGCGCTTATCCAACATCGCCGTGGCCTTTTTTAGAAAATCGGCGTTCGCGTTGTTGTCGGCGAATTTCTTTTCGTACAACGGCACCAATTCCGTGCAGGTGGCATAGGGCTCAAGCAACGCGTCCAGACCGGCCATAGCCTCACCGATTTTGGTATCCTCCGGCTTGGCGGCCTGATAGACATCCAACAACGCGGTGCCTTTTTCATACGCCTCCAATATATCGTCTTTCGTAGCCTGAGAAGCCTTGAAAGCATCGATGACCGTACGCAGATAGAGGAAAGGAATGGCATAGTTCCGCACTTCCTTTTGATCCTCCATCGCCGTCAGGAATAACGTCTTGGCTTCATCTATGGCATCCGGCATATAGGTCCGCATGTCGCTCGCTTTCTGGCCGGCGCAATAAGCGGGTTCGCCGTAATATTGAATACGCAAATCCCACAATTGCATCAATTCAGCTATGTACTGCTTTTTGGCTTCGGCATCCTGAGTCCTGGCAATCATCTGCTTAAGGATGACATTACCGCGGATATACGTATTCTTGGACGTATTGGGGCAATAATGCAACACTTCCTTCCAGGCCGGATAAGCGTCCGCGTAGGCTTTTTGCTTGTAAAACTCTTGGTAAATGGAGAGGTTCTTGATACATTCGATGCTATCTTCCGGCGTAGCACCGTATTTCTGAGCCGACAAAGGCGCCGCCATCAGGACAGACACCGCTATGAAAACCAGTCTTTTCATGATATGTTTATATTTTTTCTTCTGTTTTTACTAATCGTATTTCCGTTTCACGAACCACGTCTCAACCGATGAAAAACCAAGGCCGATCTTGAAATAATTCTCCGCTATTTGGCCGGCTTTCAGGCTACCGGCATGACCGTATTCCAGGCCGATATTAATCATGGAACGGCTCCGACGGACCGGTATGCCGACCCCGAGGTTGATCGCATAACCTGCCAGATTTTTCTTACCGTAATCGGCATAAAAGGTTTCATACCGCCCGCCAAGACGGTATGCGACCCGCCGCATGACGGAAGTGCTTTGAAAATTGTTTTTCAATTCTATGCCGGCCGCCACCTGAAACGTATTGCGGAAATAATCGTACGTCTGTCCGTAATCCTTGTATTGCGACCACCAAGCGTACGTAAAATCCACGCCCACAAGCCAATCGCTGTGATCGTCGTACGAAACTCCCACACGCAATTTGCCCGGTATCACGATTTCGCCCTTGCGCTGCGGCTTGAAAAAAGCCGTATCCTTCACCGTGGTCGAATAGGCCGCCGTCCCCAACGTGCTGCGCCGGGCGTACATCTTGGCGGCCAAACTGTATGAAGCGCCTATACTCAGACAGCCTTGTTTCAGCGGCTGGGCATACAGCACGCCCACATCGATCGCCAAACCGTTCAAGCGGGTCTCCGTCAATACATTGGCGCTGACCGCCCCCGAAGTCAGACTATCGTTTTTAAAATCCAAACTGTACAACTCCTCTATGCTGCCGAACTGGTAATTCAGATTGACGCCGACCGAAACCGGCCCCCAACCGAAAGAGTTGCCCCAACCGAAACGGTTCAGGCCGCCCGTCCCTTCATGCATCAGTTGCGTAAGGCCGATCCCGGCCGTATCATGGGTTCTGAAATTGGAGGTCACGTAAGCGACTTCCGTATAAGGCTGCAGGTAGAGTCCCATCTTCCACCATTTGAACACGGGAAAATAAAACTCCATATTGCCCAAGCCGCCGCCCGTACTTTGGTTCCGCAACTTACGACCATCCGTATTCTGCCGCAGCGAGTTCATATTCAAATAGAAACCTATATCAAACATGACACTCAGCGTATCGACGCCCATGCAATACGAAGCCGGATTCAACGGACTGACGTTCCGATGCCCCGACAGCCCGACGACGATACCGCCCATCCCCATGGAACGTGCATTGAGATACGGTACTTCCCGCCCGACACCAAACGCGGAATACGGCGACACGACGCCGCTCTGCGCCTCGGCTTTCCGCATGCCGCCCAAAAGGAAAAAGCATACGCAGGCCACGAGAACGCAACCAGTCTTATTTGTTATAGTCCAATATCTCATTCAGTCCGATGAGCACCAAATTAGGGTTCGCAAATATCCCCTTTTTTGTGGAAAATTCAAAATAACCGGCGTCGCCGCCCGTAAGTACGACGGGGATAGGACCGCATTCGCTCCGATAACGGTATATAAACCCCTCCAATTCATGCCGGACGCCCTCGACACACCCCGTTCGCAAAGCCGTCTCCGTGCCGTCAACCCGCATCGGCGTCGGCCACACGGCGGCCGCCCAATCCAAATCCACCTGCGGTAACGCATGCGTGAACACGTGCATCGCCCGGCTCCGCATGTAAACGCCCGGCGATATCGCGCCCGGCTCCAGCCGTCCATCCGGCCGTACCAAATTATACGTGATGCACGATCCCAGGCCGATCCCCAAAACCGTCCGTTGCGGATACAGATACCGCAAGGCCACGCCTATGGCAATCCTGTCCCGCCCCAGTGTCGCCATATCGTAAGCGCTGTAAACCGGATAACGTAAGTCGGCCCGAAAACGATCCCACAGCACAAACGGCAAGTCGGCCATTTCGTCCCTTACCCAGTCCGGACAGCCCGACACCGTAGCCAAAATGCCGCATTCTATCGGATAAACGCTCCGTAAACGCCTCAAATCGTCCCGGCACCATCCTCCGCAAGACCTCGTTTCCACAAGTTCCTTTCCGTCGAAAATCCCCGCCTTGACTTTGGTATTGCCGATATCCACGACGAGTTTCATACGAGAATCCGCCTTATTTTTTCAGACAACACGCGGCGGACGGCCTCGCACGCTTTTTTATGCCGGAGACACTCCAGACAATCGTCATCGCTCAGCCCAGTGGCTTTAAGCCTGTCCGACAACGCACGTTCGGTCTTTTCGAGTTGCCGCAACTTGAAATTGGCCATCGTTTCCAAAACAATCCGGTTCAGAATCCGCGCATCGGCCTCGGTCGGCACCCGAATGAGTTTCTTTTCCCAAACAGGGCTGATTTCATGCGGGGTATAACTTATATCAACGATGCGGTTCTTGACGGTCTCGTCTTCAAGCTGCATCAAGTCTTCCAACGTCGGCACATAATTTCCGTTCTCGGTGGCCGACTTCTGGAAAACCGACAGAATCTTCTGATTGACTGCATCCGAGAACTGCATCTCGTCTTCCTCAAGCTCCCGCAACACATACAGGCCCACGCTCATGGCTTCCTCCAACTCGTTGCCGTCCTCGTCCAAAAAGCACTGGGTCGTCGTTTCGCGCCCATGACATATCAACAGACGCAAGATGCTACGTTCCAACGTATCGTCGCGTTGCTGTTCCAAAGCCACGGCGTCAACCTGCCGCTGGGTCGCGGAGAGACGGTCCGTCAAGGCATCCGCTCCGACATCGGCCACAGAACCGGTTTCAACCGCTTCCGATACCGCTCCGCCCGATGCGCCGGAACGGCGTTCCTCTTCGCGCAACTTCTGTTTGTAACGCTGACGCAACACTTTGTTGAGCCGGCTGATCAGATCGGGCTCCTCGATATGCAGGATCCGGCTACATTCCTGCACATAGACAGCGCGGTAAATCTCGTCCGGTATCAGCGCAATGCTCTCCACGATATTCTCTATGAGCTCGGCCCGCTTGATCGGATCGTTTCCCACATCCTTAAGCAGCAATTGGGTCTTGAAACGGATGAAATCGACGGCCTGTTCATTCAGGTAGGCCGTAATCTCATCTATGCTGTGGGTCCGGCTGAACGAATCGGGGTCGTGGCCGTCCGGAAACAGGACGACCCGCACGTTGAGCCCCTGTTCCAACAACATGTTGATGCCCCGGAACGAAGCCTTGATGCCCGCGGCGTCGCCATCATACAGAATCGTGATATTGCGTGTGAAACGCGAGACCAATTTGATCTGGTCCTGCGTCAGCGAAGTCCCCGATGACGCCACGACATTCGTGATGCCGGCCTGATGCAACGAGATGACGTCGGTATAACCCTCCACGAGATAAGCCATGTCTTTGGCGATAATCTCGCGCTTGGCCTGAAATATGCCGTAAAGAACCTGACTCTTGTTGTATATGACCGATTCCGGCGAATTGACATACTTGGCTTTCGTCTTTTCGGTGGAAAGGACACGGCCGCCGAACGCGATGACCCGGCCGGAAAGGCTTTGTATCGGAAATATGACGCGGCCGCGGAAACGGTCGTATAGTTTCTTCTGCTCGTTTTCAATGGAGAGGCCGCATTCGACGAGGGCTTCCCGCGAATAGGTCTGCTTGAGCGCGGCCTGTGTCAGAACATCCCAGCCTTGCGGACTGTACCCCAATGCAAACGCCTCTATCGTCGCGTCCGAAAATCCCCGCTCCCTGAAATACGCAAGGCCGATGCGTTGCCCTTCTTCTGACTGCCAAAGTTTTTCCTTAAAGAAAGTCTCGGCGAAAGCGGAAATCTGGAACAGGCTTTCCCGATGGTTCAACTGCTGAATCTGCTCGGCCGTCCGCGGCGCTTCCTCCACCGTAATGCCGTATTTGCGCGCCAAAGCCCGCAAGGCCTCCGGGTACGTCAACTGGTCATGCTCCATGAGGAACGAAACGGCATCGCCGCCCTTGCCGCATCCGAAGCATTTGTAAATGCCTTTGGCCGGCGAGACGATGAACGACGGCGTCTTCTCGTTATGAAACGGACAAAGCCCGATCAGATTGGTGCCGCGCCGCTTCAGCGTCACGAAATCCCCGACCACTTCCTCGATGCGCGCGGCATCCAGTATCTGTTGTTTGACTTCGTTCGATATCATCTTTTATAAAGGAATATGCAAATGTAGTTTTTTTTTCGTACTTTTGTGGCCGTTTCCGTCTTTCAAGCCAAAGTTCGGGACGGCTTTTGCAAAGACATTTTTTCAGGCGGCAGTAGCTCAGTTGGTAGAGCGCTAGCTTCCCAAGCTGGAGGTCGCGGGTTCGAGACCCGTTTGCCGCTCTCAAATTTTTCTTATGTTTTCTATCGCCAATCTCGCTTACATCACGTGGAACGTCAATCCGACCGCCTTCACGGTATTCGGTTTGGAAATCCGCTGGTACGGCGTTTTGTTCGCCATCACATTCGCCGTCGGTTATTTCATCCTCACGAAGATGTTCCAAAAGGAAAAGAAACCGGAAACCTTGGTGGACAGCCTGCTGTGGTATGTTGTGATAGCCGTCGTCATCGGAGCGCGGCTCGGGCACTGCCTGTTTTACGAACCCGCTTACTACCTGACGGCCGAACACTGGATAGAAATCCTTTATATACGCGACGGCGGATTGGCCAGTCACGGCGCGGCCATCGCGATTCTCCTCGCCATTTACCTCGTGGCGCGGAAATACAAATTGGCTTATTGGTATCTGCTGGACCGGCTCGTCATCGTCGTGGCGCTGGGCGGCCTGTTCATCCGTACCGGCAACCTCTTCAATTCGGAAATTTACGGTCATACGACAACTTTACCCTGGGGGTTCCTTTTCGTACGCAACGGCGAGGTCATGCCCAAACACCCGACGCAAATCTACGAGGCCTTGTCCTATTTCCTGTTGTTCCTCGGCCTGTTGGCCTACTACATTAAAAAAGACGGCAAAATGAAAGAGGGCGTTTCGTTCTCCTGCTTCCTCATCGTCTGCTTCGGCATGCGGTTCCTCATTGAGTTCGTCAAAGAGAATCAGGAACTCTGGGAAGACGATTATGTGCTGAATATGGGACAGATGCTCAGCCTTCCGTTCATTTTGGCCGGTATCGTATTGCTGATTTTATCGCTCAACGGCAAGTTGCCTCACCGCAAGTCCATTTCCGCCCCCAAAGAGGCCAAAGACGCCCAATAGGTATCGAAAGATTTTTTAACGACGGCCGGATTCTCTATCAAGACCGGCCGCAAGACGGCCAACATCGAGAACGCCAAGGCCATACGGTGATCGCCATAGGTATGGACCAGCAGACTGGTGTTTGTTTTCGGGTGACCCGACGACGATGTTCCGATGCGGCTTGACGCGGTTTGCGGGTGATCCGACATGGCAGCCGGGAACCCCGACGATGAAACCGCTTGTTCCGCCAGGATGGCCGGCCGGCGCGGGGCGACCGTCATTTCGTCTTCGCCGCGGACCTCCGCCCTAAAGCCCAGGCGGTTCAATTCCGTCACGACGGCCGTCACACGGTCAGTCTCCTTATACCGCAGATTTTTGATGCCCGTGAACCGGGCTTCGACACCGCCGCCGGCACACACCACCGCCATCGTCTGCAACAGATCGGGCTGATGGGTAAAATCGAGTTCTACCATGGCCGGACGACGTTTTTCGCGGCGACACAACCGCAAACCGCCGCTTTCGAAACGGCTCTCTATGCCCCAGGCTTCAAACCATTCGGCCACGATGCTATCGCCCTGACAACTGTCTTTCCGCAAGCCCGGCAGAAACAAATCGCCGCCATCCCCCAAAGCCAGCAAGCCATAGAAATAAGAGGCGGAACTCCAATCCGGCTCGACATAGGGCGGCCATCCACCATTGAGCGCACCGCCTATCCGGATATCGCAACCGGCGGAAGCGTCTTTCAGACTTGAACCGCCGACGTTGCACGTGCAGTATGTCAACGACGTGGCGGAAGCGTCTTTCAGACTTGAACCGCCATGCGGGGCAACACCGTCCGGGCCGTCCACCCGCATACCGGCGGCGCACAACAACCCGGCCGTCATGCGGATATAAGGCTTTGAAACCGTCTTTTCGCCTGCCATCCGGAGCCGGACACCGCCCGGCACACGACAGGCCGCCAGCATCAAGGCCGACACATACTGGCTACTCAACGAGGCGTCGATATCCCATATTTTGTGGATAACGGAGGCCGGATTCACACCCCGGATCCGCAAGGGCGGATAGCCGGCCTCCCCCCCATAGCGGATGTCGGCCCCGGCGGCCTGCAAGGCCGTCACGAGCGGGCCGATCGGGCGGCGGCGCATACGCGGGCTGCCGTCCAATAGCCATTCGCCCGGCTCGAAAGCCAGCAAGGCGGTCAGAAACCGCAGGACGGTGCCCGCGTTGGCGCAGTCCAGACGGACTGCGCCGGCCCTCGGCGCAGCGCCCTCGGCG
>CAJUFX010000008.1 GCA_910586395.1 uncultured Bacteroidales bacterium | reverse complement strand
GACGGTGCTGCTTTGGGCAAAACCACGCCGGATGAAACTGCGTTCATCCGGGCATTGCCCTCGCCTTGCACGGACTTTATTTTACTACTTCGAGCCGTTGGGCCGCGAAACCGTCCGGTCTGTGGCGCGGTGTGGTGGGTAAGCGCGGGCTGTTCAAAAGATGTTCATTAAAAGTGTCGGGATGTGGGGGGAAAAATCGGAATAATGGTTACTTTTGCCATTGAGGAAATGGTTTTCAAATCCTGTTCAGGGAGGCGAAAATAATAGGGAATCCTGTGTGAATCAGGAACTATACCCGTAGCTGTGAACGCGAATCTCCTGTAGGGGAGGCGGTTCCGAATCCCAAGCCACTGGTGTTGACGACATCGGGAAGGCTCGGAACCGGACGTAAGTCAGAAGACCTGCCATTGCCTTTTCATTCAGCGATGCTTTCGGGAGGAAAAGCGGAAGGAATGGGTCGGTATATTGAGCCATATTCATATTCCTTGCGGTTGGGGCGCGTCGCGGATAAGGGCGGCGTATGCCTATAATATATTACAACGATGATACAGTCAGAAGTTTTTATCATTAAGCGCAATGGGGCGAAAGAAATTTTTTCGCTCGACAAGATTAAAAACGCCATCGCCAAGGCGTTTTTGTCGGTGGGCAGTTTCGCGACGCAGGAAGTGCTGACGCAGATTTTGAGCCGCGTGAACGTCAGCGACGGAACGGCGGTGGAAGATATCCAGAATCAAGTGGAAGTCGCGTTGATGGCCGAGCATTATTATGCGGTAGCCAAGGCGTATATGCTCTATCGGCAGCGGCATTTGGAAGAGCGGGAGGAACGAGACAAACTCTGCTTCCTTATGAACTACTGCGACGCGAGCAATGCCGCGACGGGCAGTAAATACGACGCCAATGCGAATGTCGAGAAAAAGAACATCGCGACGCTGATTGGCGAGTTGCCTAAGCCGAATTTCATCCGTCTGAACCGCCGTATGCTGACGGACCGACTTAAGGATATGTATGGCAAGGAATTGTCGGATCGTTATGTGGAACTGCTAAACAATCATTTCATTTATAAAAACGATGAGACGAGTCTCGCGAATTATTGCGCGAGTATCACGATGTATCCGTGGCTCATAGGCGGCACCAAGTCGATAGGCGGCAATTCCACGGCCCCGACGAATCTCAAGTCGTTCTGCGGGGGCTTCATCAATATGGTGTTCATGGTGTCGAGCATGTTGAGCGGCGCCTGCGCCACGCCGGAATTTCTCATGTACCTGAACTATTTTATCGGTAAGGAATACGGCCCCGATTACTACAGACATGCCGACAAGGTAGTGGATCTATCCACACGGCAGCGCACCATAGACAAGGTAATTACCGACTGTTTCGAGCAAGTCGTCTATTCAATCAATCAACCGACGGGCGCGCGCAATTTCCAGGCCGTATTCTGGAATGTGGCCTATTACGACCGGTATTATTTCCAGAGTTTGTTCGAACATTTCGTCTTTCCAGACAACAGCAAGCCGGATTGGGAATCGTTGAGTTGGTTGCAGAAGCGTTTCATGAAATGGTTCAACCGGGAACGCACGAAGACGCCGCTGACATTCCCGGTCGAGACCATGGCGCTCTTGACCAAGGATGGCGATGTGTTGGACAAGGAATACGGCGATTTTACGGCCGAAATGTATGCCGAAGGGCATTCGTTTTTCACGTATATGAGCGACAACGCCGACTCGCTCAGCAGTTGCTGCCGTCTGCGCAACGAGATACAGGACAACGGCTTCAGCTATACGCTGGGGGCGGGTGGCGTTTCGACCGGTTCCAAGAGCGTCTTGACGATCAATTTGAACCGTTGCATCCAATATGCGACCAAGAACGGCATTCTGCCGCATTTCTTTTTGGAAGAGGTCGTGGATTTGGTTCATAAAGTGCAGTTGGCCTACAACGAGAACCTGAAGCATCTGCAGAGCAAGGGCATGTTGCCTTTGTTTGACGCCGGCTATATCAACATGAGCCGCCAGTATCTGACGATAGGCGTGAATGGCCTGGTAGAAGCCGCTCAGTTCATGGGATTGGAAATCAACGATAATCCAGCTTACGAAGCTTTCGTTCAGGAGATATTGGGCATTGTGGAGAAGTATAATATGAAATACCGCACGCCGGAGGTATTGTTCAACTGCGAGATGATTCCCGCCGAGAATGTGGGCGTAAAGCATGCCAAATGGGATAAGGAAGCCGGCTTCAAGACGTTCCGCGACTGTTACAACAGTTATTTTTATATAGTGGAGGATAAGTCTTTGAATATTATCGATAAGTTCCGTCTGCACGGTCGGCGTTACATCGCGCATCTGACCGGCGGTTCGGCCCTGCATATGAATCTGGACGAACATTTGGACAAGGCACAGTATCGGCAATTGTTGCGCGTGGCGGCCATCGAGGGGTGCAACTATTTCACGTTCAATATCCCGAATACGGTTTGCAATGACTGCGGTCATATCGACAAACGGTATCTGAAAGAATGTCCGCATTGTCATAGTCACAACGTCGATTATCTGACGCGCATCATCGGCTATATGAAGCGTGTCAGCAATTTTTCGCAGGCGCGGCAGAAGGAGGCCGCTCAACGGCACTATGCTTCGGTTCGTCAGTTATGATGTCGTCTGTTCGGAGATACCGGGCGAAGTGACGCTGGCACTCAATATCTCGAATTGTCCGAACCGTTGCAAGGGATGCCATAGCCCGCATCTGTGGGAAGACACGGGCGAGGAATTGACCCCCGAAAGTCTCGCCGTGCTGTTGCGTCAGTACGGGGCTACCGTGACATGTGTCTGTTTTATGGGCGGCGATGCCGACCCTATGTCGGTGGCGGCTTTGGCGCGTATGGTGCGGCGGTATTCGGTCGCACAGCCTGCGCCGTCCGGTATGCCGCCCGTGGAGCATCCGCTTAAGACCGCGTGGTATTCGGGGCGTTCGGCTTTGCCGGACGGCTTTCCGGCGGCCGATTTCCAGTACATTAAGTTAGGCCCTTATGTCGAGGCCTTGGGCGGCCTCAAATCGCCGACGACCAACCAGCGGCTTTACCGGATGGAAGTGGATGGCCGCCGGACCGATTTAACGCCCTTGTTCTGGCGTAATCCGTTGGATCCGGAGAGCCGGGTACGGTAGGGAACAGGTAAAGTCGTTCTGAATTATGGCTTTACGATGCGTTGCCGGTAGAGCATGACGATGAACCCGATGGACAGGCATAGCCCGGGTACGGCACTCCACCAATGCCAGTGTCCGGAAAACGATTCGGGATGCCGTTGTAAAAGCCCGTTGCCGTAAAGGTAATAAGCCGTGACCACCGAAGCGTTGTTGAGGAAATGCAACAGGATACCGGGGTAGAGGCTGCGACTGGCCGCAAAGACATAGCCCAAGAGCGCGCCGAGGAAAAGCCGGGGCAGAAATCCGACCGGATCGAGGTGCAATAGGCTGAATATGAACGCGGAAATCCAAATTCCCGCCTGCGGCCGACGGGCGTGTGCCGAGAGGCAGCGTTGCAGGCCGCCGCGGAAGAAAAATTCTTCGCAGACGGCCGGCATTAAAGCCAACGTGAAAAGGTTCAGGCATAGGGAACCGGCGTCGGTTTTGTTCAGGAATAACTGTAGCAATTGCTCGTTTTTGTCACTCATCTGTTTGAAAAACAATCCTATTCCGCTATTCGGCCAAGGGCGAAGCAACTCCATGTTCCAGTTTGTCAAGGCGTTGATCCATGGGATTAGGGCCAAGAAGGCCGCCAGCCCCCAAGCATAGGATACGGCCGGGACTGGCCGGCAGCCCAGATAGGCGGCGGCATGGCCGGGAGCCGTCAGATGGGCGAACAGCCAAGCCGGCAACAGGAACGAACCGACAGTGCTGATATTTTGTATAATATGGAGTGTGGCGATGTCGGTAAATGGCGAAAGACGGCTGATTCCTGCGCCGATCAAGCCGAAAAGCAACAGGTTGCCGATGAACAAGCCGGCTAAGGTTAAGACTTGTCGCAGTCCGCCGGGCGGAGGGAAAGAAGCGGGTTGATGAATATTGACTAAATTCATGGCGGCAAAATTACGGAATTTGCGTAACTTTGTTGAGTTTCAACCAAAGATAATCGGGATAATCATGCAAATAAAGGCATACAGACAGAGGTGGTTTTGGCGTGTAGGGTTGTTGTGGCTGGTGGGACTGGCCGCCTCGGGCGTACAGGCGCAGGTCGGCGCTTGGCGTTATCATTTCGCGGCTACGCCGACCAAACAGTTGGCAATTTGGGGGCAGGAAATTTATGCGGCCCGTGAAGCGGATTTATTATGCTACAATACGGACGACAACAGTTTGACCAGTGTGTCTAAACGCCACGGTTTGGCCGGCGGAGAAATAGGGGCGATTGCCTATCATGCGGCCGGCAATTGTTTGATCATAGGTTATAAGGACGGCAACATCGATCTCTATTACGGCAACCATGTCTTCAATATGTCCGACATCAAGGATAAGACGATAGCCGGCGGCAACGACAAGGCTATCTATCGGATTCATACGCAGGGACCTTATGCTTATTTAGCCTGCGGATTCGGCATCGTCATCGTCGATGTCATGAAACGGGAATTCAAGGAAACTTATTTCATCGGCCCGCTCAACGGCAGTCTGCGTGTGAACGAGGTCGATTGCGATGACCGTTATATTTGGGCGGCGACGGAACAGGGCTTGCGTTTTGCCGATAAAAATGCCGTCAATTTAAACGATTATACGGCTTGGACGGTGGATGACTTTTGGGGCGATGGCCATGATTTGGCGCAGGCCGTCAAAACCGGTGACATGTGGTGGGTGTTGGAAAAGGGGGCGGACGGTGCGGCGGACAAGGTGTATCTTGGTCGGCCGGGCGGCACATGGACTTTGGCCGATACGGCCGAGGTCAAGACCGTGAGCTGTCTTAGGGGAGACCGAAATTACGTGGCACGCGGCACTTACCGGACTCCGGCGGGGCAGTGGTCGGTGGATTTACTTTCCGATGCGGGCGAACTGCTTTACCGGGCGGTCATAGACCGCGGTTATGAAGGATCGATACCTTACGACGCGCAATTGGATGACCGACGGAATTTGTGGGCGGTTGGCACGTGGGCGTCCATCATGCGGTTTGACCAAGCCGACGGGCGTGCGCAAACGTTCTATTATTGGGGACCGGCGTTCAATACAGCCATGACGATGACGGGGAAGGGCAATTTGATTTATTTGGCTTCAGGCGGTTATGACGCCGCATATACACCGATTTACCGCGAAGGCACGGTCAGCGTTTTTGACGGCCGGGAATGGCGGTTCATCAATGGCGCCAATGTGGAGGATTACGGACAGTTTTCCGCCAATGTCCAGGTGTTGGAAGACCCGTTTGAACAAGGACATTATTATTGGGCTTCAGCGGTGGACGGCTTGTTGGAGATTCGCGCCAATAAGGTCGTGAACCGTTTCACGGAAGCGAACAGCCCGTTGCAACCTCAAGGGGAAATGGTGCGGGTATATGGTATCGCATTGGACGCCGAAGGGGATGTGTGGATGACCAATCCGGGATCCTCGACAGCTTTGTTGGAGTACAGGCGTGACGGTACGTGGCGGGCTTACGATATATCGGAATTTACGACAGGACGACGGTTGGGGGCCATTATGGTCGATTATTGGCAACATATCTGGGTTATCGACAACAAGGAGGATGTTTATGTATTCGAAGTGGACGGGGAGACAATCAAGGGTTTGCAGATTGATGAAAACAACGGCAGTTCCGTGACGACGAGCCGTGTGACTTGTATGCTGGAAGACGAAGTGGGGCATGTCTGGTTGGGGACTGAGCGCGGTATTAAGTTGATTGACAAGCATGCCGAACTTTTCGACAATCCGAATGGCCATTATTCGTCGGTGACGTGTAAAAACATCATGGTGCCGTCCGGTGATTATATCATCGAATTGTTGCGGAACGAGTCGGTACGGGCGATGGTCTGTGATGGCGCGAATCGAAAATGGATAGGTACGGAATCGGATGGTGTATTCTTGGTTTCCTCGGACGGTACGCAGGAGTTGGCGCATTATACGGCCGAGAATTCCGATTTGCTGTCGGATCAGATTGATGCCATCGGTATGATACCTTATACGGGCGAAGTGTTTATGGCGACATCGGGCGGAATCTGTTCTTATATGGGAACGGGTTCGTTCAAGGAAGAGGGGGCGGATGTGCTGGCGTTTCCGAATCCGGTGCCGCCGGGTTACGACGGATACGTTTCTATCCGCAATCTGCCGGCCGATGCGGAGGTCAAGATAACGGACGCGGCCGGACACCTGATTTACGAAGGGCGCGCGACGGGCAGCCAGTTGTCGTGGAACGGCTTCAATATGCAGGGTAAGCGCCCCCAGTCGGGCGTATTGCTCGTATTCGCCGCCACTTCCGACGGCAAGCAGCGTTTGGTTAGCAAAATCTTTTATGCCCGATGACCGAGAGCGCAGAGGGGTTTGTATTACGGGAAATCCGCTATGGCGATACGGGTAGTATCGTTAAGATTTACACGAGAGATAAAGGCTTACGCTCGTTTATCGTCAAAGGGTTGCGGCCGTCCGGCGCGCGTTCGGCGCGGGCATCGCGGAACCGTCAAGCCAAGGCGGCCTTGTTTCCGATGTTGGAATTGGAGTTTACGTATGTGGAACGGCGCGAGAGCCAGACCCTTTATGTTTTGCGGCAATTTCGGCCTACGGGTTTGGCGCAGGGACTGTATGCCGATGTTTCCAAGGTCTGCATGCTGACCTTCATCGCCGAATTGTTGAGCAAATGTCTGGCCGACGGGCAGGCTGATGAAGCGCTTTACGATTATATCGCGCGTTTTATACGGCGTTTAGACGCGGCGGAGAAACCTTACGGCCATTACCATGTGTGGTTTTTACTGACGTTGAGCCGTTATCTGGGCTGTTATCCGCAGGTGGCGGATGTCTTATACGATACGCCGGGGCTTATGTTCGACTTGCAGGAGGGACGTTTTTGCCGGACGCCGGCCGGTGTCGGAGACTCTTTCACCGCGGGGCGGCCGACGCAGTCTCCGAATCCGACGGCTGCCCAAGCCCTGTTCCGTCTGTTGGCGGAGCCGGACGGGGCTGAAGAAAAACTGCGTCTTATGGGCGGGGCGGAACGACAGGGATTGTTGCATTTGTTGGTGCAATACTATACCGTACAGTTCTCGCTGTCCGAAATCAAATCGTATGCCGTCTTGCGCGAAGTCTATCGGTTGTAGAGATCAGCCTTATCTGGCGGCATGCTCCCGTTCCCACAGGCGGATGAACTCTTCCGCATATTCCTGATCGATGCGTTTGGTCACGATGCGCTTCTCTTGGTCGAGGATATAGACGGTGGGCGTTGAAACGATGTCCCAAAGGTCGTTGTAATCGGCCGTGGCCGTCTTGCCGTTCAGGTTGATCCAATCGAATTTGTGTTCGCGAATGTATTTTTTCCAGTCTTCAACCTCGAAATCTTTGCAGATGGCGATAATCTCCATGTCGAGTTCCTTACCCTTCTCGTGGTAAAATTCCAGCCATTGCGGCAGGCTCTTCTTGCAGTGTCCGCACGTCATCGACCAGAAAATAATGACAGTATAGCGTTTGGGCGAAGAGAATACCGAAATGAAATTTTCGTGCGGCGAATCCACCGTTGTGTCCGGGCAGGCGAATTCGGGCGGCCGGTTGCCGATCAGCAACGGTTCCACGCGCGTGATGCGTTTCCTGAAGTTCTCCACAATCGACGGCGTCGCCCAATAAGCCTCGCCCGTCAGGTAATATTTCTTGGCGATATGTACCCAGATGGCGTCCTGGCCGATGATTTCCGAACGTTGGTATTTATCGACCGGATACCAAATGGCGTATTTGAACAATTCCTTGCTGCAACGGCATTTCTCCACGAAACGTTCAATCGCGTATTTTATGGTGTCGGGACTTTGCATGTACAGCACCTTGTCCAGCCAAGCCGTCATGCGCTGGTGGAAAATCGGCGTATAGAGCAGGCGGTCGTCGCAGAGGTCAAGGTTGTCGAAATAGTGTTCCTTGTAGTATTCGTATTGCCATTCCCGTTTGAGCGAGTCAGGTACGCTTTCGGGGGCGTCGGGTACTTCGATGTCTTGTTGCGCCTTGAAGACCGCGGCCATCAGGTGCTCGGGATGCGCCGCGATGAAATCGGCTTTGTGTTGATCCATGCGGTCGAACAACGCCGTTATTTTTTGACGCCAAGTGGCTTGAGCCACCGTATCGTTACTTTCTTTGGCGGTTTTGAACGCTTCCTGTGCCTCGTTCATGGCCGCATAGTCGGCTTTGCCCGCCTCGATGAAGTCCATGTAAAGTTGGTTTTCTGGCGAGCCTGAAAATTCGATGTGTTCGGTCAAGTTCGGAAAACGGGTCTTTATCGAGAACCGCTGATCTTCATCCAAAATGAATTCTGCGAAACGTTTATCGTTTGTAATCAGTAGATAAAGCCCTTTTTCTTTCGGTCGTTCAGACCTGAATACATATTCGTCGGTCTTGGCATTATAGACGGCCGTGTCGATGATATACTGGCTGCCACCGTAATAGCGTCCCAAGAGCAGGACGTTCTGCATGCTGTCCGGGTAGTCGGCTACTTTTACTTTGATTTCGAGTGCGGGTTCGCTTTCGGATGAGGGTTGGGCGGCGACTGTTTGGATGGCACCGAAAATGCCCGCCAGCGACAACAAGGCGGAAAGGCTGCTTTTCAAAACAATACTGCGCATAGTGTTATTTTTTTAGGATTAAAGGCTTGAACCGGCTGAACCGTCGGATCCGAGATGCGGGGTTTGTCCGGAAGCCGATGCGAAATTACAAAAAAGAATGATAAGAAAAGGGCAAGGCCTCCTTAAATAATGTTAAATTTAAGCCGATCGCAAATGCCAAGCTCGTTTGGCATGCCGAGGCGGATTTAATATTAACATGGGTGGTCCAAAATCATGTTGAAAAAACAGTGTATAAAAAACGTATGTATGGCGGATTCGGCAAGTATATTTTTTGTATTTTTGGAATAAATTGCCAGGAGTATGGATTTTGGAATTAAGATGAAACGCGGTGTTAGGCGCGGTAGCATATTGTGCTTGTTTTTGGCCTTTTGGGGATTCGGGTGTAACGACAACCATCCGAATCAATCGCATACGCAGACCGACCGGCCGGTCTCGCCGGCCTCGGCTTTCGAGAAGGATTCGGCCTATGCGTATGTGGCGCGTCAGGTGGCTTTCGGGCCACGGACACCGGGCTCGGAAGCGCATGCCCGTTGCGCCGACTATCTGTATGCCGTGCTCGCAGGCTATGCCGATACGGTGATGCGGCAGCCGTTCGAGGCCGAACGTTGGGACGGCCAACCCATGCAGGGCGTCAATCTGATTGCGTCTTTCGCGCCGGAAAAGGCGCGGCGCGTATTGTTGGCGGCGCATTGGGATTCGCGGCCGTATGCCGATCGGGAAACCGATCCGGCATGGCGTCACAAGCCCATCGACGGGGCCAACGACGGGGCGAGCGGTGTGGGCGTATTGCTTGAGGTGGCGCGGGTGTTGTCAACGCATCCGCAGGCGGTTGGCGTTGATATCGTCTTTTTCGATCTGGAGGACGCGGGACGGCCGGATTTCGAGCCCTATAAACCCGGCGACGAGGCTACGTGGTGCAAGGGGGCGCAGCATTGGGCTACTCATCCGCATGTGCCGGGCTATACGGCCGTTTATGGTATTTTACTCGACATGGTGGGCAACCGTCAGCCGATGTTCGCACAGGAAGCCACGTCGTATTATTATGCGGCCGATATTTTGGACAAGGTGTGGCGGGTGGCCGCCGAATCGGGCTACGGGGCGGTCTTTGTGCCGAACCGCACGGGCGGCATCATCGACGACCATCTGTTTATCAACCGTATGACCGGTATTCCGATGATCGACATCATCCATAAGGACTTCGGCACTTCGACCGGCTTTTTTCCGCAATGGCATACGTTGCAGGACAATATGGCGCAGATAGATCCGAATACGTTGGAAATAGTGGGAAAGACGGTTTTGGAAACCTTGTATCGCGAATAAAAAGAATTTCAGTCGGTTAACTCCATGGCGCAGATAAAGAAACTAGCCAAGCAGACGGCTATTTACGGCATACCGTCCATTGTGGGGCGTTTCCTTAACTTTTTGTTGGTACCGCTCTATACCTATACGTTCGCTCCGGAAGCCTATGGCATCGTGACGGAGTTTTACACCTATACGGCTCTGCTCATGGTGTTGCTGACCTATGGCATGGAGACGACGTTTTTCCGCTACGTGCACAAATGCGAAGACCGCGGCCTTGTCTATAGCACGGGGGTGTGGTCGCTTTTTTTTACCTCTTCCTGCTTTTTCCTGTTGGCTTTTCTGCTCAAAGACCGCATCGGGACGGCTTTGGGCTATCCATACGCGGCCGATTATGTGCTGTGGTTTGCGCTCATCCTCGTAGCCGATGTCATGGCCGCTCTGCCGTTCTGTCTGTTGCGCGAGCAGAACAAGGCCTTTCGTTTTGCCTTGCTTAAAACCGTCAATATCACGGTCAATATCGGGTTCAACTTGTTTTTCATCCTGTTTTGTCCGATGTGGCTTGAAGCGCATCCGGATTCCATATTGCGGCATATTTATGTGGCTGATTTAGGGGTCGGTTATATTTTTATTTCGAATCTGATAGCCAGTTTGGTCACGATGCTGCTGTTGTGGCCGGAATGGTGGCAGCTGCGTTTCCGCTTCGACCGCCGGCTTTGGAAAAGCATGATGGGCTATGCGTTGCCGATTATGATATGGGGATTGGCCGGCATTGTCGATAGCACGTTCGACCGTCTGCTGATCCGCTATCTGACGCCCGACACGCAGGTGGCCTTGGCGCAGGTCGGTATTTACGGCGCCTGTTATAAACTGTCGATTATCATGACGTTGTTCGTGCAGGCCTTCCGTTTCGCGGCCGAACCGTTTTTCTTCAAGCAGGCCGCCCATGCGGATGCCAGGGAAACCTATGCCGCGGTCATGAAGTATTTCGTCATTACTTGCGCGTTGATTTATATGGCTTGCGTGCTGTTCCTCGACCAAATCCTTTATTTCATAGGCGCCGATTACCGCGAGGGGCGTGGCGTGGTGCCGGTTCTGCTTATGGCGCAGTTCTTTTTGGGTATATTTTATAATCTGTCGGTTTGGTATAAGGTGATGGACCGGACGCGTGTGGGCATGTATATTTCGCTTATAGGCGCCATGCTGAACCTTAGCCTCAATTTCCTGTTGATTCCGTATTTCGGTTATGTGGGAGCGGCATGGACGGCTTTGACTTCTT
The DNA here is from genome assembly GCA_910586395.1 of uncultured Bacteroidales bacterium. Classification (GTDB taxonomy): domain Bacteria; phylum Bacteroidota; class Bacteroidia; order Bacteroidales; family P3; genus CAMXAS01. The sequence goes on along the minus strand of CAJUFX010000008.1, from coordinate 98,304 downwards.
ATGTCGTAATGACGTTAATTTCGTATATTTGGGGGCAGAAATGCTATAAAGTACCTTACAATGTTTTGTCGATAGGCGCGTATATGCTTGCGGCCGTTCTTTTGGGCGGCCTCGGGGCCGTTTTGCCTTTTTCGCGGACGTGGCAGGGTATAGCGTTCGGTTTGTTGTGCCTGATCGGCTTTTCGGCCTATGTTTTGTACCGGGAGAAAGCCTTGCGGCAAATGTTTTTGAAAATTTTGAGACGATGATAGAGGTAAAGGTGGTAAACAGGTCGGGCGAGGCTCTGCCGGCCTATCAGACGCCCTTGTCGGCGGGCATGGATTTAAGGGCTGCCGTGACGGAACCGGTTGTGTTGCAACCCGGCCGGCGCACCTTGGTGCCGACGGGCCTGCATATCGAATTGCCGGCCGGTTACGAAGCGCAGATACGTCCGCGCAGCGGGTTGGCGCTCAAACACGGCGTCACGGTGCTCAACAGTCCCGGCACCATTGATGCGGATTACCGGGGCGAAATTCAGGTGCTGCTGGTCAATCTGTCGGATCAGCCCTTTGAAATCAAGCGGGGCGAACGCATTGCGCAGATGGTGGTGGCGCGGCACGAGCGCGTGCAATGGACGGAGGTGTCCGAATTATCGGATACGGCGCGTGGCGCGGGCGGTTTCGGGCATACGGGCCGTTAAGGCCGTTGGACCGTGATTTGTCGCGGGATGGCAGCCGGTTGTGTAGCTGGAACCGACGCTCAAACGCGGCAGGATATTTTACAACACATAGATTAAGATATAAACAGACGATATGAAAATCATTATTCCGATGGCCGGCATGGGCAAACGCATGCGGCCGCACACGTTGACCACGCCCAAACCGTTGATTCGTCTGGCGGGTCGTCCCATCGTGGCGCATCTTATAGACGAAATCGTATCGACGGTGCAGGAGCCGATAGAAGAAATCGCGTTCATCATCGGCCGTTTCGGCGAAGAGGCGGAGCGGGAATTGCTGGAATGCGCGCGGCAACGCGGCGCACGGGGACGCATTTATTATCAGGATGAAGCCTTGGGGACGGCGCACGCCATTCTGTGCGCGGCCGATTCGTTGGAAGGCCCGGTCATCGTGGGCTTCGCCGACACGATTTTCTTTTCCCGTTTTTCGATACAGCAACATCAGGAAGCCGTCATCTGGACCAAGCGGGTGGCGCATCCGGAGGCCTTCGGCGTGGTTTTGACCGATGAGGAAGGGCGTATCACGGGTTTTGCTGAAAAACCTAAGGAATTCGTCTCGGATCTGGCCATCATCGGCATTTATTATTTCAAGGACGGCCTGAACCTGCGCAAAGAATTGCAATTTCTGTTGGACAACGGCATCTGCAAGGGGGGGGAATACCAACTGACCGACGCGCTGGAGAACATGCGGCGCAAGGGCCTTGTGTTTTACAGCGAGACCGTGGACGAGTGGCTGGACTGCGGCAACAAGGCCGCGACGGTGGATACGCATACGCGCCTTTTGAAACACAAATGGATCCATCAGATAGCGGAATCGGCCGAAGTTGCTGACAGCGTGATTATACCGCCCTGTTTCATCGGCGAGGGCGCGCGCGTCCGCGCATCCGTCATCGGGCCTTGCGTTTCGGTTGGTGCGCGTGGCGACATTGCGCAGTCGTGCATATCGCACAGTATCATCCAGCCGGACACCCGCATCGCGAACAAGGTCATGACGTGTTCGATGGTGGGGCGGGAAGTCAGTGTCTTGGGCGAGCCGGAATGCTTGAACCTCGGCGACTATTCCCAACTTATAGAAGGGCGGGAAGCCTGAAAATAAGAGGCATAACGAGTTTGGAAAACCTATGCGACCAAGAAACGTGATTCGGAAATGGGCGGTGGGACTGTCCGGTCTGGTGGCGGGGCTGGTTCTGTCGGGCTGTCCCGGTCTTTTGGGCGGCGGTTCGGCAGGCGGCGGCTTTGGCTTGCGGGCGCAGGCCGTCCGGGTGGATTCCCTTTTTTTGGAGGGCATCCGCTGGCAGTTGGCCGAACGGCCGCAGGAGGCTTTGTCCGCCTACGAGGCCGTTTTGGCGCAGCGTCCCGACCATGCCGCCGCCTGTTATGCCATCGCTTCGCTCAAGGCCGGGCAGCAAAAGTGGTCCGAAGCCATCGTCTATGGCGAAAAGGCCGCGCGCCTGGAACCGGACAACCTATGGTATAAGGTGTTGCTGGCGCAGGTCTATCGGCTGACGATGCAATTGCCCAAGGCCGTCGAGACGTTGGGGCAGTTGCGGAAAATGGATTCATCCAATCTGGATTTCGCCTATCAGCAGTCCGATTTGTATTTGGCGCAGGGGGACATGGCCTCCGCCTTGCACGTTTACGATGAGTTGGAACGTATGTTCGAGCCGTGCGACGAGTGGAGCATGCAGAAATACAAACTCCTGATGAGCCAGGGACGAACGGCGGAGGCGCGGGCGGAAATAGAGAAAATCAGTGCCTATGTGCCGGGCGAGCCCAAATACTACGAAATCTTGGCGCAGATGAGCAGCAAGGCCGGTGACTATGCCGCGGCCTACCGCTATTATCAGAAAATTCTGGCTTTGAAGCCGGACGATGCCTACACCTACGCCTCCTTGGCCGACTACTACCGCAAGACGGGCGAGGAGGAAAAGGCCTTGACCGCCCTGACCCGTGCCATTTCGTTGCCGGGGTTGGACGACGATACGCGGTTGGCGTTGGTCTCCACGTTTTTCAACGACCGTCAGGGATACGAACCGACGCCGCGCGAAATGGGGCTCTATGCCGGATTGCTGGACACGCTGTTGCAGATGTATCCGGAGAACGCCCGTCTGCATTTCATCAAGGGATTGTACGATTGGCAGCAGGACCGGCCGGAAACGGCTTTGACCTATCTGGAACAGAGCCTGCGGCTCGACCCCAAGGCCTACAATACCTATGCGGTTTTTCTGTATGTGTCACAGGCTGTGCAGGACTGGTCGAAAATAATCGATTATGCGGGGGAGGCCTTGCGGTTGTTTCCGGAGAGCACGATATTTTACGTTTATCTGACATTGGCTTACTACAATACGGACGATTGCACGAATAGCATCGCCTACGGTGAACAGGCACTGAAACGTTTGCCGTATGTGGCCGGCCCTGATCACGACCAGTGGGGACAGTTGCTGTACGGTTGTGTGGGCGAATGTTATTTCAAGAACGGTCGCTACACCGATTATATGCGGGTCATGGATGAAGCGATGCGGACGTTTCCGGACGATGCCTTCCTTAAAAACAATTACGCCTATCAGCTGAGTTTGATGAACACGCGGTTGGACGAGGCGGCCCGCATGGCGCAGCAGGCTTGCCGGCAGGAGCCGGGCTACTATAGTTTTTGGGACACCTATGCCTGGACGCTGTTCCGGACGGGCGACTATGCGGCGGCTTATGCGGCTATCCGAAACGCCTTGCGCAAGGGTGGCGGCCGGGAAGCCGTCGTGTGGGAACATGCGGGCGATATCCTATACCACCTGCGTAAGACGGACAAGGCGGTGGAGGCTTGGCGCAAGGCGTTGAACCTTTCTGGCCGGGAGGATGATACGATTTTATTGAAACGCAAGATAGAACAGAGGCAATGGATAGAACGACCGCTGTAAGGTTATGGCATGGCGCGCTCGGTGCGTTGACGGTCTGTCTGGTCATGGCCTTTTGGGCCACCGGCTGTAAGGAACGGCCGGGACGGACCGACGGAGGGAAAATGGCCGGGGCGGAGGCCGCGCGTTGGGCGGCTGTTTCAGACAGCCTTTGGCAGGCGGTCGGAAGCGCGCAGGCCATGCCCGCGACGTTTTCGGCCAACTATCAGTTGGAATTCAAGGAACGGCCGGCTTCCGGCACCGGCGGCAAAAGTGTCCGGCTGAGCGGACAGGTGCGGCTTTCGGCCGACAGCGTGTTGTGGCTTTCGGCCGGCATGTTCGGTTTGGAGGCATTCCGTGTGTGGCTTAAACAAGACAGTATCTGGATGGTGAACCGTTTGGAATCGACGGCCGAGGTCTATGCGCTGTCGGTATGGCGGAACCGTTGGCCGTTTTTGGCTTTGGGGGCGCAGGCGGAGCGGCGGTTCGTGACGGCCGTGTTGCTCGGCCTGATACCGGACGTACTGCAGCGGGCCGAGGTCGTCTATATGGAAAGGCGGCCGGCCGCCGCAGGCGGCGCCGAAGTCCTGCGTTTCGGACTTCAGCCGGCGGCGGGGCAGGCAACCGCTTGGGCGGGGCTGCTGGTTTGCGATGTAGCCGCCGACGGCTATCGTCTGCAAGCGTTGCATTGGCTTCTGCCGGAAACCTTGGGTTTCGCGCAACCTTTGCAGACCATGGGCGCGGCTTTGCCCGCCGCCGCGGCCGCCGCCTTGGATGCCGCCGTCCTGAGCCTGCGTTGTCCGACGCCGGACAACCGGCAGCTGACTTGGCGACAGCCGGACGGAGCGGGCGTTGACATACAGTTGACTTATCATAAACAGAAATGGAATGAACCGGTTGTGGTCTCGACCGACCTTCCGAAAAAATATACGGTGCGTTATGCGGAATAACCCTCTGATAGTATGGCTTATGGCGATCTGTCTATTGGCCGGCGGATTTTCCGGCCTGTCGGCTCAGGACAAAAAGACGCTGGAAGCCAACAAGAAAAAGATAGAACAGGAAATCGCCAATACGTCCAAATTGTTGGAGCAGACGCGGAAGAACAAGCGTAATTCTTTGGCGGAATTGGAATTGCTGAATAAGAACATCAATACGCGTACCAAGCTCATCAACGGTTTGAACCGGGAGGTAACGCTGACGGAGCAGCGTATCGGCAAGCTCTCGTCCGACATCGTGCGGCATACGCGCGACATCGAGAACTTGAAGAAAGAGTATGCCGCCATGCTCCAGTCGTCTTATCTGCACCGCAGCCAGTACGACAAGTGGATGTTCATCCTGGCCTCTTCCGATTTCAATCAGGCTTTGCGTCGCTTGCAGTATATCAAGCAATACGGTGATCATCAGCGGCTGACCGTGGCGCAGATAGAGGCCAAGCAGGCCGCGTTGGAAGAAAAACGGACGGAGCTTTCGTCGCAACGGGCGGAGAAAAAGCAGTTGTTGAGCAAGCAGGAACAGGAAAAGAACAAGTTGCAGAAAGAGAAGACCGCGCAGAACAAACTCGTCAAAACCCTTAAGAAAAAGGAAAGTCAGCTGGCGGCTCAACTCAAGGCCAAGCAAAAAAAACGGAACGAACTCAATGCGCAGATACAAAAGATAATACAGGAAGAAATCCGTAAGTCGAACGAAGCGGCGCAGAAAAAGGCGGCGGCTTCGGGGCAGAAAGCCGCAACCTCGTCGGCCGCTTACGCGCTGACGCCGGCCGAGAAAGCGCTTTCGGCCGATTTCGAGAGCAACAAGGGCAAGTTGCCGTGGCCGACCGCCAAGGGCAGCATCTCCAGCCGTTTCGGCACGCATCCGCATCCGGTGGTCAAGAGCGTGACGGTGACGAACAACGGCATTGACATCATAACCGAAGCCCGTTCGGCGGTCCGCGCCGTATTCAACGGCGAAGTCAGCAACGTCGGCACCATTTACGGCCTCAAATTCGTGATGATCCGGCATGGCGCCTATACGACGGTTTACTCCAATTTGGATCAGGTGTCGGTTAAGAAAGGCGACAAAGTGATGACCAAGCAGACCATAGGCCGTGTGGCGACGAATCAGGAGGAGGGTAAGACCGAGCTGCAGTTTCAGGTTTGGAAAGGCGTGACCAAAATGGATCCGGCCCTGTGGTTGGCGCGGTAGGGGAATTTTCGTAAATTTGCGGAATGGTGTGGCTTGATACGGGTTGGGTCACCCGGCAGTAGAAAGGAGCGAAAAATGAAAAGGACAATAGGGAGGCGGAAGACGCACGGCGTGTGTGGTGGCCGACTCATGGCGGGTATTTTACTTTTAACGACAATAATAACTATGGCACAGGCACAAACGAAGGTGAGGATTGAAACGCCTTACGGCGATATGGTCGTGAAACTTTACGACGAAACGCCCAAACACCGCGACAATTTCGTGAAATTGGTGAAAGACGGTTTTTATGACGGCTTGTTGTTTCACCGTGTAATTGGCAATTTCATGATTCAGGGTGGCGACCCGGAATCCAAAGGCGCACCGGCCAACAAAATGCTGGGCGCGGGTGGCGTGGGCTATACGGTTCCGGCCGAATTCGTCAAGAGCCTGTATCACAAGAAGGGCGCGCTGGCGGCGGCCCGGCAAGGCGATGCCGTGAATCCGGCCAAAGCCTCTTCGGGCTGTCAGTTCTATATCGTGCAGGGGCAGGTTTATCCGCAGGAGATGTTCGCCATGTTCGAAAGCCGCGGCTTGGCGCTCAACGAGGAACAGAAACAGTTGTACAGTACGGTTGGCGGCACGCCGCATTTGGACGGCGATTATACGGTCTTCGGCGAAGTGGTAGAGGGATTGGACGTGATCGACAAGATTGCGGCCGTGCAGACCAATGGCGCCGACCGTCCCGTAGAGGATATTTGGATGAAGATGCGTATAGAAAAATAGGGTAGGCATGAGGATGAAAGAGAAGATACAGGCTTTGTTGGATGAAGCCGAAACGATAAAGTTCTCCACCGTCGAGGCGGTGGAGCAATACCGCATCCGTCTCTTGGGTAAAAAGGGCGAACTCAACGATTTGTTCGAAGCGTTCAAGCAATTGGAACCCGCCATGAAAAAAGAGATGGGCGTGGCTTTGAACCGTTTGAAGACGGCGGCGCAGACAGCGGTGGAACAGGCTAAGGAAGCGTTTGAAAATCAAGGTGGTGTGGCTAAGGAAACGCCCGACATGACTCGTCCTGTCGAAACAGGTTTGGGACACCGGCATCCGTTGTCGCTCATGCGGGAGGAAATCATCGACATCTTTGGAAAAATCGGTTTCGTTGTGTGGGACGGCCCTGAAATCGAAGACGATTGGCATCTGTTTTCCGCCTTGAACTTCCCGCCCGAACACCCGGCCCGCGACATGCAGGACACGTTTTTTGTTGAAAAACGCGGTGGAGCGGACGATGTGGCGTTGCGGACGCATACCTCTTCGGTGCAAATCCGGATGATGGAGAGTCAGCGGCCGCCGATCCGGGCTATTTTCCCCGGCCGCGTCTATCGCAACGAGGCTATTTCGGCGCGGGCGCACTGCTTCTTCCATCAGGTGGAAGGTCTGTATATTGACAAAAACGTCTCGTTCGCCGACCTGCGCGAGACTTTGCTTCATTTCGCCAAGGAGATGTTCGGGGCCGATACGAAGATACGGTTGCGTCCTTCCTATTTCCCGTTTACCGAACCGTCGGCCGAGATGGATATCGCCTGCACGATTTGCGGCGGCAAGGGCTGCCATCTGTGTAAGCATACAGGGTGGGTCGAAATTTTGGGTTGCGGCATGGTGGATCCGGCCGTCTTGGAAAATTGCGGCATCGACAGCAAGATATACAGCGGTTATGCGTTCGGTATGGGCGTGGAGCGTATGGCCAACCTTAAGTACCGCGTGAACGACCTGCGTTTGTTCTCCGAAAATGACAAGCGTTTTCTGATGCAGTTTTAGGTTCCGTCCGTCGGGGGCGTCTGCCGTACGGCGTCCGGAATATGAAAAAAGCACAGTCCTATCGGGCTGTGCTTTTTTGTGGCGCGGGGGCGGGTTCGCCATGTCACCGCGCAGGCAGGGCTATTGTTACGGTCTTACGATGAAACTGCCGCGGCCGATTTCTTTGCCGTCTATATAGAGCATCACATCGTATTTGCCGTCCATGGCCGGCTGTTTCTTGTCGATTTTGTCCCAAAAAATGTGAACGGGCAACGCCTCGCCTTGATAATCCACCGTTTCTTTGATGGAATACAGCATCGGTGTGCCGTCTTCGGCCGTAAACTGATAGGCGCCGCTCGTGGCGTCCTTGGTGATTACGATGCCGTCCGGCCGCGAGATGCGTGCGTAGATGTCCCTCTTGCCCTTTTCAGCCAGACTGTTTTCGCCCAACGTAAACGAAATAGAGATGCGGCTCAGGCGCAACGCCTTGTCGGTCGGTACTTCGCGCCCGTCGGCGCGGAGGCGGGCCGTGCCTATCTGCAAGTCGTAGGCTTTGAGGGTGGCGGCTTCCTCCACTTTTTGGGTCAGCACCTGTTTTTCTTGCGTCAGCGTCGTGTTCTTTTGACGTTCCACCGCGATTTCTTCCTTAATCTGAACATTTTCGGCTGTCAGCGTTTGGTTTTCGACCACGAGCGAGTCGATGCGGTGTACATAGTCTTGCGTGATGTTGCGCAACAACTCCAGTTTGCGTTTGATTTTGTTGTAGTCGGCCTGGGAAGCGATGAGTTTCTGAATCTCTTTGGCATTGGCCATGATGACGCTGTCTTTGTCCATGAGTTGGGCGGAGAGATCCTGGTTTTCCACTTTGACGCTCGTATAGTCATCCATCAGTTGATCCAGTTCGCCTTTGAGCTGGACGCCCTGTTTGAAACTCTGTTGTTTCTGATAGAGCGCGTAGCCCATGCCGCCGCCCAAGACGAGGATAATAATGATAAGTAAAAAGATAATGTTTTTCAGTCTTTTGACTGTTTTGTCGGACGATGTCTCCCAAGCCATGGTATGTAATTTTTACGTTTTTTAAGAAAAAGCAATAAACTAACTGCAAAAATAACAATAAATTTGGCAAAAACATACGAATTTTCCGAATGATCCGAAGAATTATATCGTATTGGCGGGCTTTTGTCGATTTTATGTATCCGCCGGTCTGCAAGGCGTGCGGTCATCCGTTGGTGGCGGGCGAACTCGTGTTGTGTACAGCCTGTCGCGTGCATTTGCCCTATACGCATTATGAGCACTGGGCCGACAATCCGACGGCGCGGGCTTTTTACGGGCGCCTGCCGTTGTGCGGGGGGGCATCCATGTTGTTCTTTACGCCAGACGGGCGCGTGCAGGCTTTGTTGCATGCGTTGAAATACAAGCGTCAGCCAAAGTTGGGCCTGTATATCGGTGCGATGATGGGGCGGCGTCTGGCGCGGTCGCCGCTTTATGCGGGGGTGGATTATATCGTACCCGTGCCGCTGCATCCGGATAAATTGAAGCGTCGCGGCTACAATCAGGCCGCGTTGTTGGGGCAGGGCATGGCGTCGGTGTGGTCTGCGGGCGAGGCTTCGCCTTCGGCGGGGAAGGCCGTCGTCGGTGCCGTCCGCGCGCCCGAACTCCTGACGGATTTATTGTTTAAACGGCGATTCAACGAAAGCCAGACGCGCAAGAATCGGGCGGAACGCTGGGACAACGTGCGGGACGTCTATGAAGTGAACGGGGATGCGGCATTGCGGGCGCGCGTGGCCGGCAAGCATCTCCTGTTGGTGGACGATGTTTTGACCACGGGTGCGACCCTGGAGAGTGTGGCGGCCGCCCTGCTGGCCGAATTGCCGGACATCCGGCTGAGCGTTGCCACGGCCGCGACGCCGGCCTGACGGTTTACGGTGGTCTTGATTTGACCTGGCGGTTTGCGGCAGCCGGCCGGCTTGTTACGCCTGCCGGAACGCATCGACGATATGGTCGGTCACTTCGATCTGTCCGCCGGTGGTTTTGCGGACGCAGATGATGTCGAAGCGGGCTTCGAGCGGGTTGTTGGTCCGCAAGATATAGGTGTTGGCGGCGCGTAGCAGATGGTATTGCTTGAGCCGGTGTACGGCGTCTTGCGGCAGGACGAGGCCGTTCTGCGCCCGGGTTTTGACTTCCACGAATACCAAGCGGTCCGCCGTCTGTGCGATGAGGTCGATTTCTCGGTGTCCCGCATGGTAGTTCATGGCCAAAACCGTGTAGCCGCGGGTTTCGAGATAGGCCTTGGCCGCCAGTTCGCCGCGCCGCCCCGTGACATACGATTCCGGCAGGGCGTTCCCCTGGCGGTTGAGGGGCTTGGATGCTGGCGTCGGCGTCGGGCGTGTTTTTATATTTGCCATAAACAGGGGCTTTTTGCAGGGGCCGGGCCTCTAAGTCGCCGACATTAGGAAGCGTCGCGTACGTGGGGGCGAAGTAGATGTTCGGACACCTGTGTTTTTACTTATTGTGTCAGTGGCCGGCCTCGGCGGCACGTTGCGTTTTCACAAAATTTTGAATCACGGGCCAAAGCGCTTCGAACGGCAATTCGCCGCAGGCCGTTTCCAACGGACAGAAACCGTCGCCGCGTCGGTTGACGATATGCGGCACCTTTTGTCCGAACGTCAAGCCTATGCCGCCCTCCGCCAACAGGGCCGCCGCCGGTTCGCTGATCACGTCGGCATAAACCGCCCTGATGCCGCCGAGCCGTATCAGGGCCGCCGCGCCTTTGCCCACGACCTTGTCGGCTATTTCCGCCCCTGCCGTAAACGTCGGGTCACCCGTATATAAATCGTAGAGGTCGGCCACGCCGCGTTGCTTGAAAATCCGCACGTCCGTCCCGTTCCGGATCACGCAGGAACAAGCCTCCGCGTGTAACAAATCGATGAGCGTCTGCATAAGAGCGAGTTTTATTTTGTCAGATGAACTTGTTGCTCCAACGCCTGTTTGATGAAAGCGTTGAGGAAAATGCCGTTTTGTCGGGCTAAAACCGCTATGCGGCGGTGAATTTCAGGGGAAATCCGGATGTTCAGCGAACCGGAATAACTTTTTTGCGGGGCGATGTTCTCTGTCGCGCAATAAGCCAGATATTCGTCCACCGCATCCTGAAAAGCCTTCTTCAAACCTTTGGCGTTCTCTCCTTCAAAGTTGACCAGATGCTTGATACCCTCGATTTTGCCACAAAATACGCCGTCTTTTTCGCTGAACGCGACCGAACCGACAAACCCCTTATAATGGAGTAGGTTATTCATGGTTTATGGTTGTTATAATATAAAGCTTGGGCAACCGTTTAAAGCGGTTGGTCTGTTTGTCCATACATCCCATATCAAATGGATTGGCAAATGTAACTATTCTTTAGTTGCAATAAAATGGAGGCTTAAATCGTACATGATTTAAGTCTGTTTCTTATAATACGTTTTAGAGTGAAAACATATGAAAAAAAGTTTCGGAAGCGTTGTTTATGTTTGAACGTTTTCGTTAAGCCGGGGGCGGAAATGCATAAGCATAGACTTTGCCCCGGTGAGAAAACGTCGGATGAAATCCAACGCGGTCCGACGGGGCTCTCCCATGCCCGCCATCGCGCTATATTACCCGTGTACGATGAAAAAAGCGTATATTTGTAATTTTTAAATACCGAAGATTATGTTTTGCGGTGTGGATATAGGGGGCACCAACGTGGAAGTGGGCTTGGTGTCTGAGGATGGTAAATTGTTGGATCGGGAAGGGCTGAAGACCGGTAAGTTCTATTCGGCGCCGGATTTGGTGCTGGCCATAGCGGAGTCGATTCTGCGCATGACCAAGCAGAGCCGTCAGCCGTTGGAAGGCATCGGCGTCGGTTGCCCGAACGGCCGCGGCGACCAAGGCGTCATGGTGGAGGCGGCCAATCTGCCGTTCAAGGGAATCGTGCCGTTCGTCGATTTGTTCAAGCAGTATTTTCCCGATATACCGGTGGCTTTGGCCAACGACGCCAACGCGGCCGCCATAGGCGAGTTGTATTACGGCAAAGGGCAGGGACTGAAGGATTTTGTCGAGATTACGTTGGGCACGGGGCTTGGCAGCGGCTTTATCGTGAACGGCAAGGCGGTGGATGGCGCCAACGGCATGGCCGGCGAGGTCGGTCACATGGTCATGATTCCGGGCGGCCGTCCCTGCGGTTGTGGCCGTAGCGGCTGTCTGGAACGCTATGTGACGGCGTCAGGCATTGTGGCCACCTACAACGAACTGTGCCAAATCCATCACCATGAGCCGGAAATCGGGAATTACAAAGACCTTTGCGATTTGGCCGGACAGAACGACCCGGTGGCCATCGAAGCCTTTGGGCAGGCCGGCAAGATGCTGGGCTGGGGCTTGGCCAACATCGCGCTCTGCACGGCGCCTTCGCACATCTTTTTATATGGGGGCGTCGCGCTCGGCGCCGGCGACTATCTGCTCAAGCCGACCTTGCGGTCTTTCGACGCCCATTTGTTGTATTCGTACAGGGGCAGCGTCCGCCTCGAATTTTCTGGTCTGTTGGGCAGGAACGGCGCTATTCTGGGTGCGGCGTCTCTTCCGCGGCAGTTGAGGTAGTCTGGCGGAGGAGGCGTTTGCGGTGTTTTTGGCATATCTCCGTAAAAAAGACTACCTTTGAAACGTGTTGCGTACGGCCGACCGTTCGCGGCGTAAAAGTTGAAAAATAATTGATTGGTAAAGGCTTGGCTTTGATCAACCGTTTGTCAAGGCACAGCCGTTTCGTTTTAAGAGATACGATTATGGAAAGTTTGAAAGCGACCGCCTATCGGTTGAAAAATGTGGCTACCGGCCGTTTGTTCGATGACAGCGGCTGGATTATAGATGACCCGCAGGCCGAAAAACCGTCTTTGGTCCGGGCTGAATACGCGCAAAAACAGTTTGCGCCCAAAGACGCGTCTTACGGCATCTACCGTTTTGCCGACTGGTTGCCCGTGCGCCGGATGCTGGCGGGTTCGTGTGCGCCGGTTACGTATCGGAGCGAGGGCTTGGCGCGGGCTTTGGGATTGAAAAACCTCTATATCACGTTCAGCGGTTATTTCCCCGAAATAGGGGCGCGTATGAGTACCTGTTCCTTCAAGGAAACCGAAGCCTATTCGGTTTGCGGCCGTCTGCCCGAGGGAAACGACCGGATTTTGGTCGTGGCTTCGGCCGGCAATACCGCGCGCGCGTTCGCCAAGGTATGTTCCGAGAATAAGATTCCCTTGCTGTTGAGCGTGCCGGAAGACAATCTTGACGCGTTGTGGTTCGAACAGCCGCTGAATGATTGCGTTAAACTCATTGCGGCGCAAAAGGGCGGCGATTATTTCGACGCCATCCGCATCAGCAACATGGTGTTGAGTTCGCCGCGGTTTTTGGCTGAGGGCGGCGCCAAGAACATCGCGCGCCGTGACGGCATGTCCACGACGGTCTTGTCGGCCGTGGACCATATCGGCCGTATTCCCGACTTTTATTTTCAGGCCGTGGGCAGCGGCACGGGGGCGATCGCGGCTTGGGAGGCCAACCTACGTCTGATAGAGGACGGCCGTTTCGGCACGCACAAGATGCGGCTCATGGTGTCGCAGAATACGCCGTTTTTGCCGATGTACAAGGCTTGGCAGGCCGATTCCCGCGCGCTGTTGCCTTACGACGACGACCAGGCGCGCCGCGATGCCGAGACCATTCAGGCCAAGGTGCTTTCGAACCGTCAGCCGCCTTACGGCATTGCCGGCGGCTTGTACGACGCGCTCAAAGATACGCGGGGCGATGTGTTGCAGGTCACGAACCGCGAACTGATGGCCGCGCAGGCCTTGTTCAAGGAAACCGAGGGCATCGACATCTATTCGGCGGCCGGCGTGGCCGTTTCGTCCTTGGAAGCGAGCGTCAAGGCCGGCACGGTGCCCGCCGACGCGTTGGTCATGCTCAATATTACGGGCGGCGGCGAACAGCGGTTCAAGCAGGACAAAAAATTGTGGAACCTCAAGCCGTCGGTCGTGTTCCCGTTGGATGTGACGCCGGAGAAGGCGCTCGCGGACGTAAACGCGCTGTTTGTGTAGCGGGGGGACTTCAGGTGAAATATAGCCGGTCCGTTTGCGGCTTAACGCGAAAAAGATTACCTTTGTCCGGTTCGGGGTGTAGCGCAGTCCGGTAGCGCACCTGCTTTGGGAGCAGGGTGTCGCAGGTTCGAATCCTGTCACCCCGACTTGGATAAAATATCGAAGATGAGGGTTTCCGATAAATACGGGAGGCTCTCATTTTTATTATGGGGCTTTCTTCGTTTCAGGCGTTTAACTGAATCCATCGTGTGTTTCCATAACGGACAGGACGTTCCGGTCATCGGTTTTGTGTGTCGCGGGCATGCCGCGCAGCCTGCGCAGGCGTGTCGCGGCTTGCGATTTTTTGCGGAAATGCGTATATTTGAAAACTAATTATGTCAAATTCAAAATATGTTCTTATGAAAAAATTAGCAGTAACCTTGGGTATTGCACTTTTGTTGGGCATGGCCGGCATGGATGCGGTGTCGGCGCAGCAAAACGGAAACCATTCTACAGAGGCCTTGCCGGATAATCAGGCATCGGTCTTGTCCGAGGAAGAGACTATGCGGCTTTTGCCGCGTTTGGCGAAAGGCGACGAAGACGTTGCCGCCCTGTACCGGCGTATGCGGAAAGACGTGGCGGCAAATCCGGATGCGCCCGCGACGCTCAAGCGTGCCAAAGCGGCCGACGGGTATTTCACGCCGCCTTTCGTCTGTAATTTCGATGCCAAGACCGATTTGGACAATTGGGCGGTTTTGGACGGAGACGGGGATGCGTTCTCTTGGGCTTACGAGTATCATGAGAATTGGCCGGCCTTGAACGGAAGCACGGAAGGCGGTTGTATTTTCAGTATTTTCAACCAGACCACCCCGGTTGACGATTGGTTGGTTACGGCCAAGCCGGTCCGTTTTTCCGACGGCAAGGCCTATATCGCTTTTCTGTATGCGGGTGGGTCCGTACAACCGACCGATGCGGTGCGTCTGGGCGTTTATTACGGTACGGAATCCGATCCGGACAAAATGAATGAATTGGAGACCTGGACGTTTTATGGCCGCCACTGGCGGTTCAAACTCATAGAGGTGGATTTGGCGGCCGGCGATTATTATTTCGCGCTCCGGGCGTGTTCGGACGCGAATAAGGCCCGGATATATGTGGATGAAATCGAGATAGGGGCGGCGCCATACACGGGCGTGCCGGATCTGTCGCTGGATTATATGTATCTGCCGTTGTCCTCCTGTGCGCTTGACGAAGGCGAGGTGGCGTTGCGGCTCGTGAATTTAGGCAAGACGGCTATCGAACGTTTTGAATTGTCTTACAGTGTCAACGGCGGCGAAGCCGTGACCGAGGCGTTCGACGTGCGGATTCCGTTGCTGGATACGGTCAAAGTGGCTTTTACGGCCAAGGCCGATTTGTCGGAAGCGGGGAAAAACTTCAAATTGCGCGTGGACGGTACGGTAAAGGCGACGGAAAGCGGACTTTTGGAACCTTCGGACAATTTGAAAAACAATATGATGACGGATAGCGTAAGGCATTTTACGGAAGCGGCGTTGCCGTTCGTCACCGATATGAACAAGGCGGAGGACCGTGCGCAATGGGGATTTGCCACGGGGACATGGTCGTATGATCCGACACGGGTGCTGGCCATCAAGTCCGAGGATACGTTGCCGCTCGTATCGCGTTGCATGCCGTTGCAGAAAGGCCGCAATTACCGGTTTGCATTCGACTATGTCGCCGGTATCGATATTTTCGGCCTCGTGGGAACGGACGAGGATTTCGATGTGTTGTGCGGTATTGCGGGAACGCCTGTCGAAAGCTGGGAGGTCGTGAGGCGCTATGAAAAGGTCATGACGGACAATATGCTTGTCAGCGATGAAATCGTGATTTCGCCCGAAGAGGACGGGGTATATGCGTTCGCCATCGTATCGCGGATCACATGGGGCGTGTTGTATATCCAAAAGGTTTCGGTGACCGAGATCAAGGAACACGATATGGTGTTGTCGGATTGGGTGACTCGTTTGGGCCGTATGACGCCGGCGCGTCATGCCGTCAAACCGTCTTTCGAAGCGTTGGTGGCCAATCGCGGCATGAATGACGAGACGGGGGTCAAAATGGTGATCCGGCAGGGCGGAAATGAAATCGGCGGAACCGCCGAAGCCGCTATACGGAAAGATTCGCTGGCGGTTTTCCGTCCCATAGACGGTGTGATAGAGATGCCGAAAGTCGGCGATGAAGTGACGTTGAGCCTGTCGGTGGAGATGCCGGCGGTTGACGGCAACCCATACAACAATACGGCCGAGTTTACGTTTTCGGCCACCGATACGCTCTATGCTTTCGACTATTGTGTTGACAACCCGTCGCACGGCGTCAGTTCGAGTAATTTTGGAATGGGCAATATCTTTACGTTGGCCGAGACGGATACGTTGACGGCCGTGATGGTCAGTTGGGTCGATCTCCAGACTACGGTGCAGGAGGATTTCGATGTGGCGGTGGAGATTTATCCGGTCAACATGCGGACGGGGCGCGTGAGCGATGCCACGATGCATTACGAAGTGAAGCGCGGTTTGGGCGGCGGTTGGAGAACGATTGAGGTACCGGCCCATATCATGCCGGCGGGCAGTTATCTGATCGGTCTGCGTCAATTGGGTTCTCAGAATATATCGGTGGCCGTGGACGACGATCTCGACGGCTATTTCTTCATTACGGGCAATGGCGCCTACGCCATTCAAGCCGGCAAAGGCTTCTTGGGGGTACGTGCGGTATTCGGTACCGTGACATCGCTGAAAGCCAAGGATATTTTGGTTCGGAGTATCGATGCGCCGAAAGAAAAGGGGGCCTTTACGGGCAACCAGGCGATACGTGCCACCTATGCCAATCTCGGCTATGAGGACGTGGACGTGGAATTCAAATGCACGGTCAACGGGGAGGTTAAAACGCGTACTCAAAAGGTAAAAGGTTATGGAACCGGACGGATTGCGTTTACGGCGGACATGGCCGAGGTTGGCGAGTACAACATTACGGTGGAAGCGGTGTTGGCCGGAGACGAGGATCCGAGTAATAATGCGGTTAAGAAGACGGTAAACTGCGTCTTCATTGATCCGCGCAAGATGGATTTCGAGTATTGCGATGATTTCGCGACGAGCGGTTTCGAACCCGCGTGGAAGTCTGTGGATATGGATGGAAATAAACCCGGTCCCCACAATATGAATTTTCCGAATTCCAATGTGCCGTTCGGTTTTATGGCCTACAATTCGGTTTTGGCCGGCGAGCGGGACGAATATACGGGAGAGGTGGTCAATGCGGCGCATAGCGGCGATCGTTTCGGTTTGAGTCTTTTGGCTTATCCCAAGAATGACGACTGGTTGATTTCGCCCGAATTCGCGATGGCGAAAGGGGCCGGCAAACTGGCTTTCAGTTTTTGGGTGAGAAGTTGGGATCCGAATTATCCGGAACATTACAATGTCTTGGTTTCCACGACAGACGATAAACCGGCCAGTTTCAAGGCGATCGCTTCGGGTTATGCGCCGGGCGAATGGACGCGGGTGGAATACGATTTGTCGGATTATGCGGGGCAGAATATATATGTAGCCATTCAATGCGTATCCGAAGACTCGTGGTGGTTTATGGTGGACGACATCGAGGTGTTTACAGGCGATGCGGCGAATGAAAAGGATGTGGATCTTTCACGTTATGTAAGGGGATATCCCAATCCGGTAGCCGATATGTGGACGGTTACGGCTTACGGCTTGGTCATCGACCGCATTGAAATAGGCCATGTAACCGGTGGTATCGTGTATCGTTCCGCCGGCAATCTGGCGACCGAGAGTTACCGCGTGAGCATGGGCGGCTTTACGCCGGGACTTTATATGGCGCGTGTTTACACGAACGCCGGTGTGCATACGTTGAAAGTCGTCGTGCGGTAAACGCAGACGGCTCTGTTCAGGGAAAGGGTTGCCATTCATATGGCAACCCTTTTTTTATTTGAAAAACAATCGTACATTTGTTTTTGGATTGAAGTTGATTGCAGAAAAGAAACGGTAACTAAAACGGATTTATGGGAATATATTTATAGGCGTCGCGTTTATGACCTCCGGAGGTGTCTTGAAAAGGTTCACGAAAGTGACTTATAAATAAATCAATTATTTACAAAATCAACCAAATTTTATGAAAAAAGCAACATTATTAGGTGTTCTGTTTTTAGGAGCGGGTTTTGTTTTCGGACAAACCGAACCTATTAAACAAGAAAAAGCGGTCGCGCCGGTTTTGGAATCGTTGCGGACAAGTCAAGGCGAACAGGTGCCGTATCTTACAGCGCTTTCCGATGTTTCGGTCAAGACATTTTTGGCGGACGGAGAAACAGGTGGTACGTCATGGGGAATGTCGGATGTCCGAAATAAGCGGAGCAACAAGGCCGCGAAGCCGACTCCGTACCGATGCGGTTTCGATGGGGTCATGGATTTTGAAGACGAATGGATTGCGGTGGACGGCGATGGCGACGGCCGGACGTGGACTTGGCGCGATCACAACAATTGGGCGACTTATAATGGCGACACGAACAGCGGTTTCCTCATGTCGTTGTTCCGTGCCGGTGAGTCGGTCGGTTATCAGGAGGATTTCCTCATAACGCGTTCGCCTGTTTCGATGCCGGCGGGAAAGGCCTATGTCGCTTTCCATTACGGTAGCAAGATGGACGGTTTCTGCGATAGTTTGCGGGTCTATTACGGGACAAGCGATGAGGCGGATGTCGCTGGCTTGCATTATATCGGTCAGATTGTCAAGGCTACGAAAGGTTGGGAGCATACGATCTTGACATGCGATATTCCGGCTGCCGGCGATTATTATTTCCATTTTGTCAATTGTTCCAGAGCGGGTCAGTTTGGCATATGGCTGGATAATATAGAAATCGGGGCGGGGACCTATATCGGTCTTAACCCCGATGTGGCTTTGAGCCGGATGGTGTTGCCGGTTTCTTCCTGCGGGTTGGGCAAAGACGAACGTTTGAGCCTGCAAGTAACGAATACGGGGCTTTCGGTCATCAACAAGATGCGGCTGACGTACCAGATTGACGGCGGAACCCCTGTCGTGCAGGAAATTTCGGAACCGTTGCCCATCAGCAAGTCGAAGTATTACGAACTTGAGAAACGGATGGATCTTTCCGCTGAGAAGGCATATACGGTCACGGCTAAGGTGGAAGTAATTGAAAGCGTGAGCGGAGGCGAAGAAGTCCGTGTAGATGATAATGAAGGCGAGGGGGGCGTTTCGCATTTTTCCCGTGCCGAATTGCCGTTGGCGATGGATTTCTCTGCCGACGAAGGCCTGAGGCAGGTCGGATATGATCCGATATATTGGGAGGAGACGACCGAGAGCCAAGTGAAATGCTTGTCGGGTTTGGTGCAGGATGCGCCGCTGGTAACCCGTTGCGTGGCGTTGGAAGCCGGCCTTTCTTACCGTATAGGCGTTCGATATAAAGCCGGCGGTTTATTGATGGAAACGGCCGTCATGCCGTCCAATTTCGATGTGCTTTACGGAGAGGTCGGCACACCGGTGGGGACGTGGGAAACGCTGAAAGTCTATGCAGATGAAAACGGCGGTTATACCGGAGGCGAGTTTGTGTGGGACGAGGCGGTTCTGACGCCGGAAATGAGCGGGGATTACAGTTTCGCCATTGTGCCCCGCGCCACCCAAATCGGTTACTTGGGCATGCTTTACATCGCGGGTGTTACGGTAAACGGTTTGGCTGACCATGATGTACGGTTGATGTCGGTGCGTTCGTCCATCGGCCGTTATACGCCGGCCTCACATGCGGTTCGGCCTCAATTCGATGTGATGGTCGTCAACCGCGGCATGGGGGATGAAGATGCGGTGCGTGTCACGGTTAAGAACGGTGAATCGGAAGTGGCGGTTTCGGACGAAACGAAGGTAAAGGTCGGCGACACGGCGCTTTATACGATGGCCGGCGCGATGGAAAAACCGGCAGAAAACACTGAAGTTACACTGATGTTCGAAGCCGTTATGGCGGCTACGGATGAGATGCCGGATGACAATAGACGCGCGTGGACGTTCAACGCGACCGACGGGCTCTACGCTTACGACGATACGATACCGGATTATGAAGACGGTGTAGGGCTTTATGGCGTGCCGATCGGCAATATATTCACGTTGGCGGAACGCGACACACTGACAGGCATTTCCATCGGCTGGTACGATTTGACGGGTGTTGTGGCGTCGCCTATCAAGGTAGGCTTGGACGTGTATGCCGTGGATGCTGTCGGCAATGTGGGCACATGCTATCTGTCCGTTGATTTTCAGCGACAGACGAGAGGAAACCAGATGGTTGACATTCCGGCCCGCGTATTGCCGGCCGGCCGTTATTTCGTGGCGGTCCGTCAGTTGACGTCCATGAATATGGCTTTGGGCTTCGATGACAATCCGGAAGGCCGTTGCTATGTGATGACGGGCGGTCGTGTCGTCGATATGGCTGGATTCGGATACGTGGCGGTGCGGGCGTTGTTCGGCAAGGCAGAGACGGTACCGGCCAAAGATATGGAAGTATTGGCCATTACGAGTCCCCGCGAGCGGGGGGTATTTGCCGCGAACGAGACGGTGGAAGCGCTCTGTATCAATAACGGTCATGAGGCGATGGCGGTAACGTTCAAATGTACGGTCAACGGCAAGGAACAGACGAAGACGCTTGATGTGGCTGGGTATGAATTGATACGTGTGCGTTATGAATACGACCTGTCGGCCGTGGGGGCATATGACATCCAGGTGGAGGCGATTGCCGCCGACGATGAGATTGCGGATAACAACGCACAGTCGCTGACGGTGAATTGCGTGTCGGCCGACCCGTATGTCATGGATTTCGAACTTTGCGAAGATTTCTCCCTTGCGTTAGGCCCCTGGAAGACGGTGGACCGCGACCGTGACAGCACCTGCGGCATCACGGGGCTCTCTTGGCCGAATGTCGGGGTTCCGATGGGCTTTATGGCCTTTAATCCGGCCGAGGTACCCATGACCACGATAACGCCGCATGACGGAGAACGGCTCGGCGCCGCCTTTGCGTCTTTGAATGTGACGAATAACGATTGGCTGATTTCACCATTGTTGCGTATGGCGGAAACCGCGGCTTCGGTTCGGTTTTATGCGCGGGCGTTTTCCCCGTCCTATAAGGAAAAATTCAATGTATTGGTATCTACGGCTTCCGATAAGCCGGAAGATTTCAAACGGATCGGCAGTACTTATACGGCCTCCACGGAATGGGAGGAAATCGTTGTGGATTTGAGTGAATACAATGGCAAGGAAGCCTATATTGCGATACAGTGTGTTTCAAAACAGGCTTTTATATTCCTCATAGACGATATCGTCGTGACCAGGCCCTTGCCGACTGAATCGGTCGAAGACCTGTCGCATTATGTGCGGTCTTATCCGAACCCGGCGACGGATCGGTGGACGGTAACGGCCTACGGATTGGAAATCAATCGTGTGGAAATATGCGACCTGACAGGCAGCATCGTTTTCCGTTCGGCGGACCGCTTGGCGACGGATACCTATCGCGTGAACACGGGCGGTTTTACGCCGGGGCTTTATATGGCGCGCGTTTACACGAATGCCGGCGTACAGACGTTGAAAGTCATCGTGCGTTAGACGTTATGCACATCGTGTGTCGGCGTGTACGGTGTGGTGCCGTACGGCCCGACGGCGTATGCGGAAAAAGGGGGCGACCGTAAGGCCGCCCCCTTTTTTGGTAGGCTCTTTACTTGTCTGCTGTCAGGGCCAGCCAGTTGTCGATGAGGCGGCGGCCGCAGTTGGACAGAAAGGATTCGGGGTGGAACTGCAGGCCGAAGACGGAGTAGCGGCGGTGGTAGAACGACATGATGTTGCCTTCTTCGTCCACGCTGCTCACGGCGAGTTCGGCCGGCAGCGAGGCGGGATCGGCGACCCATGAGTGGTAGCGGCCGCCGTAGATTTCTGCGGGTGCGTCCTGCCAAAGCGGGTCGCGGACGTCGGTCAGGCGCAACGGACTGCGGTGGCCGTGCTTGGGGGCGGGCAAGGCGTTGAGGTGGCCGCCCAAGGCTTCCGCTATGGCTTGGTGACCGAGACAGACGCCTAAGAGCGGATGGGTCGTGTGACAACGGCGGATAAGCGGCAGCAGGCCGTGGGCTTCGGCCGGCACGCCCGGTCCCGGCGAGAGCAGGATGCCGCCGAATTCGTCCAGCCGGCCGTAGTCGATTTGGTCGTTGAGCATTAGTTCGTAGGTCGGCCGCAACGGCGACTCGCGCACAAGCTGAACGAGGTTATAGACAAAGGAGTCGTAGTTGTTGATGACGAGGATTCTTTTCATGGGTAAGACCGGGACGGCTTTAGGTTGGAATTGCCGTTCCCGGCGCAAAAATAGGGCAAGGCGGTTGTTTTTGCAAGGTCTGCGAAATGGTGAAATTGTTATCTTTGCATCCGCATGATCGGCACCGGCTACGCCCGGCCGCATGGATGGCATCCAGACTTATGATATCGAACGATATACGGCAAATTCGGCAACGGATGAACGACTTGGGGAAAACCGGCCGTCCGTTTTTTTTCGCCTTGAATTTTGAGTTGACGGAAGGAATGGTGTGGGCAGACCCGTTGTCGAATGGCGACGGTTTTTCGGACACTGCCGGGGTTTCGGCGGCGGCCGGCATTCGTTTTCAGGTGGGGGCTTACGGCAACCTGCCGCCGGCACCGGCCGTCATGCCGCCGCTTCCGGCGGGCGACTGGCGCGTGGCGGCCGGCGATACGGCTGCTTACGCCGCCGCTTTCGATAAGGTGCAGGCCGGTTTGCGGCGCGGCGACAGTTTTCTGCTCAATCTGACCGGCCGGACGTTAGTGGAAACGACACGCACGCCCTGGCAGATGCTGTTGGCTGCGCGGGCGCCTTACAAATTCTATTGGCCCGGGCGTTTCATCTGTTTTTCGCCCGAAGCCTTCGTGCGTATCGAAAACGATACAATCCGGACTTATCCGATGAAGGGCACGGCACCCGCCGCCGCGCCGGATGCCAAGGCGCGTCTGCTGGCCGACTATAAGGAGACCTGCGAACATTATACGATTGTGGATTTGATGCGCAACGACTTGAACCGGGTGGCGGAGCAGGTGGGGGTAAACCGTTTTCGTTATGCGGAGCGGATAGAGACGCCCGCCGGAGGCCTTTGGCAAACGAGTTCCGAAATCAGCGGGCGGCTGTCGGCTTCCTGGCGCGCCCATATCGGGGAATTGTTCATGGCGCTTCTGCCGGCCGGTTCCGTCAGCGGTGCGCCCAAAGCCGCCACGCTGGCGCTGATAAGGGCGGCGGAGCAACGGCCGCGCGGTTATTATACGGGCGTTTTCGGCTATTTCGACGGGCGGGATCTGGACAGTGCGGTGGCCATCCGGTTCATGGAGACGGACGAGGCGGCGGCCGGCCGTTATCATTTCCATAGTGGCGGCGGCATTACGATACACAGCCGTTGCGAAGAAGAGTATCGGGAACTGCGGGAAAAAATCGTTTTGCCGACGGTGCCTGCCGCATCCGCGCCGCCGGTCTTTATCGAAACCGTGGCGTTGCGTGACGGCCGCTGGTTGCAGGCCGAACGGCATGAAAGGCGTTTGAACGCCACGCGCGCCGCCTTTTTCAATACACCGCCCGATTTCGCGCTGTCGCAAATAGCGGTGCCGTCCGCCGCCACGCAGGGGCTTTTCAAATGCCGCCTCCGTTATGACGGACGCATACGGCAGGTCGATTTCGAACCCTATGCGCCGCGCGCCGTACGCTCGTTGCGGGCGGTGGAATGTCCTGGCCTTTATTACCGCTATAAGTATGCCGACCGTTCGGCCTTGGACGCCTTGTACGCGCTTCGTGGCGGTTGCGCCGACGTGTTGATTCTGCAGGATGGTTATGTGACGGACGGCCGTTACGCCAATGTGGCGGTCTTTGACGGCGAAAACTATTACACGCCGCGCACGTGCCTGCTCAACGGCACCAAGCGGCAGGCGTTGCTGGCCCAAGGCATTCTGAAAGAAATCGACTTGCGGTTTTCGGATCTGGCGCGGTTCAAAAGATTGTATTTCATCAACGCCATGCTCGACCTTGAAGACAGCGTGGGCGTTGATTGCGCCGACATCCGGGTTTAGTTGTGGATTTGGTAAAACCTTATCAGAGTGTTATTTTTGCGGTTAAAAAAAGAAATTATGTGCAGATTTTTTCCCATCCGTCTGTTGGCGGTCACATTGATATATATAGCGGTAAGCGGTTTGGCCGCCGCTCCGGCGGTTGTGGTCGAAGACTTCGCCGCCGCAGACACCACGATGCGTCCCGCGGCTGAAGAGGCTTCGAAGCCCCGTCCGCAGTTCCGTTACGCCGTGTCGTTCCGCACGATATTGGATAATCTCGAGGACAGTTGGGATTATATGCCTACCCGTACGATCGTCGGCAGTACGCTGACGCCTATGGTCGGCGTGCAATACGGCAACCATGCGTTGATGGGCGGTGTGTTCCTTTCCACCAAATACGGTTCCGACAAATTTTTGGATAAGATAGACCCGCGTATTTACTATCAGTATAAGGACGAGCGTTTCATGGTCGTGGCCGGGCTATTCTCGCGTGACCTCATGAAGCCGAGCCGGCTGTTTCACTATACGACCTCTTTCAAGGCGTTCAACAACACGCTGCATGGCTTCCTTGGGCAATATACGACCGAAACCGGGTATGTGGAAGCGTTGATAGACTGGTATCTGGCCGATGTCGGCCGCCGGCGCGACGGTTTCGTGTTCCGGATCAGCGGCGCCAAGCGTTTCGGCGGCTGGTTCCTGGATGGTCAGTTCTCGTACCACCACCGCGGAGACTGGGATCTGTTCGTGGACTGCAAGGTCTACGACCGTCTGCAGTACGACTTCCGCGTGGGCTACGATTTCGCCGTCTTGCAGTCGGTGTTCCGTTCCCTCTACCTGACAGCGGGGTTTGTGGGCGACGCGGACCAGAAACGCGTGGGGAATGATTATAAACTCAAGCCGGGATATGGCTTCGAGGCGGCCTTCAATATGAACTGGAAAGGCTTGTATCTGCGTAATACGGTCTATTACGGCAAGCCGCAGATGCCGTATTATACCGAATATGGCAGCGAACTCTATTTCGGCGATCCGTTCTACCATTCCTCGTTTTACGATCAGCTGGCCGTCGGCTATGTCTATAAATACCGTTGGGTGTCGGTCGGTGCGCACGTCTTGCTGTTCTTTACCGATTCGCCCAAAATCGCGAACCAGCAACTCTTGTCGGTGGCGTTCGACATGGACGAACTCGTCCGTCCGCGGCGCGATAGGTAAAATGCGAAGGTGTGTCAGAAAGGTTAAGATGCAAGGCATTGAGGGTAAGGGCAAAGGAGCGTACTGAAGTACGTGACTGAGCCTGAATCCCGATAATAACGCAGCAGATTGGCCTTTATGACACGCCGTCTTGAAACGTACAAGGGGCGTCCAATCAAGGACGCCCCCTGCCGTTATCCGTATTCCCCCCTTATTCTTCCTCTTGAGTCGCCGAAGCCTCGTAAGCCTTAAGCAGTTCCGTCTGCAGGTCGGTGGGCACGGGCGCATATTCGGCAAACTTCATGCCGTAGGCGGCGCGGCCCGATGTGAGCGAGGAAAGCGCCGTGGCGTAGCGGTTCATTTCGGCCAGCGGCACCTTGGCCAAAATCGTCTGATAGGCCCCGTCGCTCTCCATGCCCATGACCATGGCGCGCCGTCCCTGCAGGTCGGTCATGACATCGCCCATGCGGTCGGTCGGCACGTTGACGTCCGTATCGTAAATCGGTTCCAGAATTTTAGGCCCGGCATTCTTGAAAGCGTCCTTGAAGGCGTTGCGGCCCGCGAGTTTGAAGGCCATTTCGTTGGAATCCACGGGGTGCATCTTGCCGTCGAACACATTGACGACGATGTCGCGCGCGTAGGAACCCGTCAGCGGACCTTCCTCCATCTTCTCCATCACGCCTTTGAGGATGGCCGGCATGAAACGGGCGTCGATGGCGCCGCCCACGATGCAGTTGTTGAACACGAGTTTGCCGCCCCACGGCAGATCCACGGTCTCCGTGCCGCGTATCGGATATTTGCCCTGCGGCGTCATGCCCTCCTCGTAGGGTTCGATATAGAGTGAAACCTCGGCGAACTGGCCCGCGCCGCCCGACTGCTTCTTGTGGCGGTACATGGCTTCGGCCGATTTTGTAATGGTTTCGCGGTACGGGATTTTGGGCGTGATGAACTCGGTGGCGATTTTGTATTGGTGGTCCAACAGCCATTTGGCCATCGAGATATGGTATTCGCCCTGGCCGCTCAACAGCAGTTGTTTCAGCTCGCGCGAATATTCCACGCGTAGCGTCGGGTCGGCCTGATGCATTTCGTTCAGGACCGTACCTAATTTCTCGTCTTCCGTCGCGTTGGCTGCCTTGATGGCCGTTGTGTAAATAGGTTCGGGATATTCGATGCCGGCAAAGACCGTGCTTTCGGTCGGGGCGGCCAGTGTCTGGTTGAATTTGGCCTCCTTGAGTTTCATCGTCAGCACGATGTCGCCGGCCGCGGCCTTTTCGAGTTTGACGCGGTTTTTACCCACGGCCGTCATGAGCTGGGAGATGCGTTCCTTATTGCCCGTGCAGGTGTTGACGATGTCCATGCCCTCGGTGATTTCGCCGCCCATGACTTTGAGGAACGCGATGTCGCCGATATGCGGTTCCTTGGCAGTCTTGAAGACGAAGGCCGTCATCGGTTTGGACGGGTCGCATTTGAAAAGTTCGCCCGTTGCGGTCGGCAAGCCGCGGCCCTCGGTGGGCGGAATGACGTTGTAGCCGATAAATTCGAGCAGACGCGCCACGCCCTTGTTCTGCTTGGCCGAGACGCACATGACGGGGAAGACGCTACGGTTGCCGAGGCCCAATTTGATGCCGCGCCGCATCTCGTCTATCGTCAGGTCGTTGGTGGCGAAATATTTCTCCATCAGGTCGTCCGCCCCTTGTGCCGAAGCCTCAACGAGCAGTTTGTACATCTCGTCGGCGCGGGCCCGTTCGCTGTCGGGAATATCGGAAAGGACGGCCTCGCCGCCGCCTTTTGGGAACGTGATGAGTTTCTGCAGCACCAAATCGACGACCGCGTCGAACTGCGCGCCCGTCCCCACCGGGTATTGCACCACCGTCACTTTCTTGCCGAAACTCTCCTTGAGCTGGCGGATCGTCTCTTCGAAATTGGCTTTTTCGTGATCGAGTTGATTGACGGCGAAAAGAATAGGCGTTTCGAGTTTGGCTGCGCGCCGCCAGATGATTTCGGTGCCGACTTCAATGCCGGAGGTTGCGTTTACCAGCACGACGCCGGCCTCCACGGCATGCAGCGCGCTGATGGGCTCGCCGATGAAGTCGGGGGTGCCGGGGGTATCGAGGATATTGATCTTCCGGTTGTTGAATTCGGCGTAAAGCAGACTGTCCGTGACGGAAATTTGTTTTTCGGTTTCGATGTCGCGGTAGTCGGAGGCCGTGTTCTTGTCATCGACGGCACCCATGCGGCTCAACGCCTTGCCTTCAAAGGCCATGGCTTCGGCTAAGGAGGTTTTTCCCGATTTGGCGCCGCCGAGCAGCGCGATGTTACGGATGTCCTGAGTGGGATAATTTTTCATAATGATGTGATTTTTAATTCATAAATTGTTTTTGAGTTATGGTCTTATAAAGATACGAAAAAAACGATACGCGCCGGCATCCAAGAGGAAATACCTGTAAAAATTATTTATAAACCTGTCAAATCCACTTTATAATAAGTAGGCGCATTGTTACCCTTTTCAAGGAACATCGTCATATAGACAGGCGCATAGACCACCTTGCCGTCCCTCCGCAGGTTCCCGTTGTTGAAAACGATGGCTTCCTGTATGTGGTATTCGGGGCATGTCAATAAGTTGGACAGCGCGCGGTGGGTCTCGTAATCTTTTCCGGATTTCACTTCTATGGGCAAAATCCGGTTGTTCAATTCAATGACGAAATCCAACTCCCCCCGTTTCTTATTGTTATAAAAGTAAGGGGTAATACCGTGCGCCACCAATTCCTGCGCCACGGCGTTTTCGTAAATGGCCCCGAAGTTGATGGCTTTGTCGCCGCTGATAATCCGCAGTTGGATGCCTTCGGCGTATTGGCTGGCCAACAGGCCGATGTCATTGAGGAAGAGTTTGAACAGATTGCGTGAGCGTGCGAGCAATAACGGTGTTTTAGGCTCTTCGACGTTGTAAACCGGGAGAGCGACGCCCGCATGGGCCAGCCAAAGAAAACTGTTCTGTATGCGGTTGAATTTCGCATTTTCGTTCAGCCGTTTCAGTATGAACCGTTTGTTTTTGGCGTTTAATTCGGGGGGGATCAGATTGAAGATTTCTCCGATATAGAGCTTGTTGTCGGGGTCGTATTGGGCAATGTCACGTTTGTACAGACGGATTATATCTTGTTGTACCGTCAGCACGTTTTGCAGGTTATTGCTTTTGATATATTGATCGACGGCGGCCGGCATGCCGCCTACCACGAGGTAGAGCCGGAACAATTCCATGAGTTTGTCATGAACGAACGCATCGACGGGGGTACGATTCCGCCAGGCTTCGCGTAAAGCCTCTATAATCGCGGGCTTGATGCCTATGGCGGAGATAAACTCTTCGAAGTCGAGCGGGTACATGTCTTTGATTCCCAAGTAACCGACCGGTTCCGAGCGCAGGTCTTTCAATTCGACGCCCAATAGCGACCCGCTCAGGATATAGCGGTACGAACCTTCGTCCACTAAGAATTTAATGGCCGTAACGAGGTCCGGGCACCGTTGCACTTCGTCAAAAAAGATAAGCGTCTCGTCTTTGACAAGCGGTGTGGCGGTTAGGGCCGACAGGCGGAGTAGAATGTCCTGACTGTTTTTCGCATGGTCGAATATCTTGACGGCATCGGGTTGTTCCACGAAGTTGATTTCGATGAAATGTTTGAAAGATTGACCGAACCTCCGGATGGAGTATGTCTTGCCAATCTGTCGCGCACCGGTAATCAGGAGAGCGTTTTTGGAATTTTTGTAATATTGTTTGATATAGTTGTCTATTTTTCGTTTTATCATGGCAATATGATTTTCAATTATTTTTATTCTTGTGTCGTTTTTTTTGTCTTTTTTCTAAGGTGAAAACAGGGTTGTATTGCCGTTTTTTTTGTCTTTTTTCTATGGCAAAAATAGCATTATTCTGCCGTTTTTCCAATACCGGGTTATTGAGGAGGGGCGTTTTTATTAAGTGATTATCCATTAAGATGAAAAGATTCTGGGCTATCAGCGGTATCTTGTATCCTTGTGGGATGTTGTCATAACACGTAGGATTTCGGACGGTCAAAAAACAGAGGCGTAAACTGGATTTGAAGTTTATGCCTCTTTCTATTGGATGTTATTGGGTTCTATTCTTCCTTAATTAGATTGAATTTGGTTGAGATTTCTTTCTGCTCGATGACCTGACGGAGCTTGAACCGGCGGCGCTGGGGAATATATCCCGCCTTTTCGCAACTCACCTCAATCTGTACGTTACCCGAATTGTTGAACGTCAAACCCCGGATATCGAAAGTTTCCGTGGATTCGTAAGGTGTGGATCCGATAAAATTTTGAATTGTTTTGCTTTTTGATAAGATGTTGGTTTTGATTGGGTTTATTCTTTTATTAAAGAGAGGCCGTTTTCGATTTGGTGGGGTTTGAACTGGAATTTCGGGCATGACGATTTCGCCATTGTGGAGTGTGGGGGAAAATCAGGGAGAGGGTGGAGAAATCCGTCTTTCAAAAAAATCAAAAAAAACGTAACTTTGCCGTTTGGCGGTATTCAGGTGTACCTGACATCCGGGCGCGAAGCCTGATGATGGAGTGCGAAGCCCGATGAGGGAGAGCGAAGCCCGATGTGGGAGCGTGTGAACCAAGCCCGGTCTTGGTGTCATGGCCGCCCCTGCGCCTCCGCCTCCGACAAACCCGCCGGACTTGCCAAACCGATTAAAAGCCAAGCGATATGGGGCTGTTTTTGCCGAATTTCTTTCAAACACGTCCGAGGCGGACGTTCGAATACAAACCGCGTTTCTACAACGAGGAACAGGAGCGTTTGGACCTGCTGAAAAAGAAATACGCGGCTGAAAACGAAGCCGCCAACGGGGAAACGGCCGGTTCGGCGGCTTCCGCCGGCAACGCAAGGGCCGAGCGGGAGGCGCGCATGCGTTACGGGTTTCAGACGCAGCGGCCGCAACGCAAGACTAAAGGGCTTTTGACGCGCCGCGGCTTGTTCATCGCCATCGGCTTGGTCGCGATGTTGTTGTTTTTCATTCTTTAATCCATCATTCAAATTCGCCTATCCGATTCCATGAGCCTGATACAGTTACTACCGGAACATGTGGCCAATCAAATTGCGGCGGGCGAGGTCGTGAACCGGCCGGCCTCCGCGGTCAAGGAACTGTTGGAGAACGCCGTGGACGCGGGGGCGGACGACATCCATCTGCTGGTGCGCGATGCCGGCAAGACGCTCATTCAGGTTATAGATAACGGTTGCGGCATGTCGGCCGAAGACGCCGGAAAATGCTTCCTGCGGCACGCGACATCCAAGATACGGGAAGCCGACGACCTATATACGCTCAAAACGATGGGGTTCCGCGGCGAGGCCCTGGCTTCGATTGCGGCCGTGGCTCAAGTGGAGCTCAAGACAAAACGCGCCGGGGACGAGACCGGCAGTCTCGTGTGCACGGAGGGCGAGAAACAGACGCCCGTGCAGGCTTGTACCTGCCCGAACGGTACGCAGATTAGTGTCAAGAACATCTATTTCAATACGCCGGCGCGGCGGCAGTTCCTCAAGACCGACGAAGTGGAGTATCGCTACATCGAGGAGGAATTCGTGCGCGTGGCCATGGCGCATCCCGAAATCAAATGGCGGCTCACGCGCGACGACAAGCCGGTGTACCGACTGGATGCGGGTTCGTTCCGGCAACGCGTCGTGCAACTCATGGGGCGGGCGTTCGAGCAGCGGCTCGTGCGCGTGCACGAGTCGGCCGGCGGCATAGACGTGGATGGCTTTATCTGCACGCCTGAATACACAACGCGCAACCGTAGCAAGCAGTATCTTTTTGTCAATACGCGCTATGTCAAGCATCTCGGCCTGAGCCACGCCATAGAGACGGCCTACCGGCAGTTGGTGCCGGAAAAGAATTATCCGGCTTATTTCCTGAGGTTGACGGTCAAACCCGACACGATAGATGTCAATATCCATCCGACCAAGACCGAGATACGTTTCGATGACGAGAAACTGATTTACGGCGTATTGCTTTCGGTGGTCAAGCATGCGATAGGCGTGACCCAACTCGCGCCGACGCTGGATTTCGAAAACGAAAACGACGTGGTGGTGCCTTCGCGCAAGCCGCTTGGCTTTCCGGAACCGCCGCGTCTGAACCTCGACCCGGATTACGATCCGTTTGCCGTGGCTTATAAACAGGGCGGCAAGAAGCCCTCCTATGCGTCGGACGTGCGGCGTGGGGATACGTTGCAGGCACAGTTGCAATTCTATAAAGAGACGTTTTCGGCCAAACCGGCTTCAGGCGGCGTGTCGGCGGGCGACGAGGCGCTTCCGGCTGTTTCTCCCGATTCGGCCGATGCGGCTCTGCCCGTTCAGGGGCGTCCGACCCGTTCCGAAATGACGGTCGGCACCAGCCGCATGTCCAAAATAAACGCCGAACCGGGAGGGGCGGTGCGTCTGTCGGCGGAAGCGTTGGCGGCTGAAAGTGATTTGGGCAACAAGTTCATGCAGTTCGCGTTGACTTATATCGTCACGACGATGAAGTCGGGCTTGCTGTTCGTCGATCAGCAGGCGGCTTCCGAGCGCATCATATACGAACGCTATTTGAAAAACAAGCAACAGAACGAAAGTCAGGTGGCGCAGCGGCTGTTGTTCCCGCAGACTGTCCGGCTGTCGCCTTCTCAAAGCGAAGTGCTCAAGGACATACGCGAAAAACTGGCTTTGTGGGGCTGGGAGATAGAATGGGTGGGTGGCGGTTCGTTCATTGTCAATGCCGCGCCGGCTCAGACGCAGGAAGAAAACATCGCGTCGCTTATTGAAAATACGGTGGACGACTATATCGGCAAGATGATGACCGTGAGGGGACGGCAGGAGGACAATGTGGCGGCGGCCTTGGCGCGTCAGACATCCGTCAAGCACGGACAGGTGCTGGGACGCGAGGAGATGACGAGCCTGATCAACGACCTCTTTGCCTCTTCTTGTCCGCATTGGTCGCCGAGCGGCCGGCGCACGTATTGGATTATGCCGGAGGCGGATATCAGACAGGCGTTCAAAAGTGGTAAATAGCAAGAGGGAATAGATATGGAGACCTACAACAATAATGAGAATTACCGGGTGCGGGGCTTTCAGTTTCTGCCGCCAATCATCAAGAACCTGCTGATCATCAACGTGCTGTTCTATTTGGCCGACATGACGCTGGGGGCGCGCGGCATAGATCTGAGCCGTTATCTGGGCTTGCATTACCTGTCGGCCGTCGATTTCCACTGGTGGCAGTACATTACGTATATGTTCATGCACGGCAGTTTTTCGCACTTGTTTTTCAACATGTTTGCGCTGTGGATGTTCGGAAATGCGCTTGAAAACCTTTGGGGGAGCCGGCGTTTTCTGTTTTACTACATGGTGACGGGGGTAGGAGCCGGATTGATGCAGACACTGGTGGTCGGGTTGGACGTGTATTTTACCTATGCCGCTTATCCGGCGGCCGCCGTGGCGCAGTACGTCAACCACATCGTGACCATCGGGGCGTCGGGCGCGGTTTTCGGCATCCTGCTGGCCTTCGGCATGTGTTTTCCCAATATGCCGATATACCTTTATTTCCTGTTCCCGATACGGGCCAAATGGTTCGTTATCATCTACGGTCTGCTGGAATTGGTGGCCGGTATAGGCGGCACGGCCGACGGGGTGGCGCATTTCGCGCATCTGGGCGGCATGCTGTTCGGCATCGGCCTGATTTTATATTGGCGGAAGCATGGAAGCCGCATACGTGAATGAAATAGATAAGGGTACGGGTGACCCGACGCCAGATGGTCGGATCACGACGGAATATGAAAACGATAAGATAAATAAAACCTAAAAGATATGTTGAGCAATAATTTCGCCTGTCGTCACAACGGGCCAAATGCCGAAGAAACGGCAAAAATGCTGAAAAACATAGGCGTATCGTCTATGGATGAACTGATAGAAAAGACGGTGCCGGCCGCCATACGCCTTAAAAAGCCGCTGAACCTGCCCGCAGGTATGAACGAGTACGAATATCTGAACCATTTGCGCAGCCTGGGACAGAAAAACAAGGCTTTCAAGACCTATATCGGTCAGGGTTACTACAATACGATTACGCCGGCCGTCATCCAACGCAACATTCTGGAGAATCCGGGTTGGTACACGTCTTATACGCCGTATCAGGCCGAGATTTCGCAAGGCCGTCTCGAAGCCTTGATGGTGTTCCAGACCATGATCGTGGATTTGACCGGCATGCCGCTGACCAACGCGTCGCTTTTGGACGAGGCCACGGCTGCGGCCGAAGCCATGATGATGTTCTACAACGCGCGCAGCCGTGAACAGCAGAAGGCCGACGCGCGGACGTTCTTCGTGTCCGAACGCCTCTATCCGCAGACGATAGACGTCATCAAGACGCGGGCCGAATGGCTGGGCATCAAGCTCGTCATCGGCAAGGAAGAGGAACTGGCGTTCACGCCCGATGTCTATGGCGCGATCGTGCAGCATATCGACCGCCACGGCGAGGCGCGCGACTATACGGATTTCATCGCCAAGGCGCACGCGAACAACTGTCTCGTGGCCGTGGCCTCCGACCTGCTCGCCCTCACGCTCTTGAAGGAACCGGGCGTATGGGGCGCCGACTGCGTGCTGGGCAGCAACCAACGTTTCGGTTTGCCGATGGGCTTCGGCGGGCCGTCGGCCGGCTTTTTCGCCTGCAAGGACGATTTCAAGCGTCAGATTCCGGGCCGTATCATCGGTCTGACCGTCGATGCGCAGGGCAACAAGGCTTACCGTCTCGCGTTGCAGACGCGCGAACAGCATATCAAGCGCGACAAGGCGACGTCCAACATCTGCACGGCACAGGCCCTGATGGCCACGATGACGGCCATGTATGCGGTATGGCACGGCCCCTGCGGCCTGAAAGCCATAGCCGAAGACGTACACAACCTGACGGCTTCTTTGGCCGTAGGGGCGGCGGCTTTCGGCTACGCGCAGGAGAACAAGGCTTATTTCGATACGCTGTACCTCGCGTTGCCGGCCGGCGTGGCGATGGAGGGCGTGCGCAAGGCGGCCTTGGCGGCTGAAATCAATTTCCATTACGCGGATGCGACCCATATCGGCATCAGTCTGGACGAAACGACGTCTATCGCCGATGTGGAGGCGATACTCGGGGTTTTGGCCACGGCGGCCGGCAAGACGTATGCGGCCGGCAGCGTGAAAGCCGAAGCCGCGGCGCAGGAAGCGCAACGTGCCATTCCCGCTTCCATGCAGCGTCAGAGTGCCTATCTGCAGCATCCGGTCTTCCACCGTTATCATTCCGAAACGGACATGATGCGTTATCTGAAAAAGTTGGAAGTCAAGGATCTTTCGCTCAACCGCGCCATGATTCCGCTCGGTTCCTGCACGATGAAGCTCAACGCCGCGGCCGAGATGATGTGCCTCAGCATGCCTGAATTCGCCGGCCTGCACCCGTTCGTGCCCGCCGACCAGGCCGCCGGTACGTTGGAAATGATTCACAACTTGGAGAAAGACCTCTGCGAAATCACGGGCTTCGCGCGTCTCTCGTTCCAGCCCAACTCCGGAGCCGCGGGCGAGTATGCTGGCCTGTCGGTCATCCGCGCCTATCAGAAAGCCAATGGCGAAGGCCACCGCAACATCTGTCTGATTCCGGCTTCGGCACACGGTACGAACCCGGCTTCGGCGGCTATGGCCGGTCTCAAAGTCGTTGTCGTCAAATCGACGGTTGAGGGCGAGATTGACGTGGAAGACCTCAAGGCCAAGGTGGCGGAACACAACCAGAACGTGGCCTGCCTCATGGTGACCTATCCGTCCACGCACGGCGTGTTCGAAGAGGCGATATTGGATATCATCGGCATCGTACACGGCTGCGGCGCGCAGGTCTATATGGACGGTGCGAACATGAACGCCCAGGTGGGGCTGACCTCGCCGGGCACGATGGGGGCCGACGTATGCCACCTGAACCTGCACAAGACGTTTGCGATGCCTCACGGCGGCGGTGGTCCCGGGGTAGGCCCGATCGGTGTGGCCAAGCATCTGGCGCCCTATCTGCCGTCGCATACGGTGGTCAATGTTTTGGACGGTCAGGAAGCCAAACGCGGCGCGGTGGCGGCTTCGCCTTACGGCAGCGCGTTCATCCTGCCCATTACTTACGGTTATGTCCGCATGCTGGGCGGCGAAGGCTTGAAATCGGCGACCGAATACGCCATCTTGAACGCCAACTATCTGAAAGCGCGTCTTAAGGACCACTACAAGATTTTCTATGTCGGCAAGCAGGGCATGTGCGCGCACGAGATGATTCTGGACTGCAACGCGTTCAGCATGAGCGCCGACGTGCAGGTGGGCGACATCGCCAAACGTCTGATGGACTATGGCTTCCATGCGCCTACCGTCGCATTCCCGGTACACGGTACGTTGATGGTGGAACCGACCGAAAGCGAACCGTTGGCTGAATTGGATCGCTTGGTCGATGCGTTCGTGGCCATCCGTCAGGAAATCGCTGACATCGAGAGCGGCAAGGCCGATAAGGCGAACAACTTGATCAAGAATGCGCCGCATACGATGTACGTTGTGGCGGCCGATACGTGGGAGCGTCCCTATACGCGTCAGGCGGCCGCTTTCCCGTTGCCGCACGAAGACAAGTATTGGCCGACCTGCGGCAAGGTGGACGACGCTTTCGGTGACCGGAATTTACGTTGCACGCTTGAAAACGAATAATAGACCATGAAACGATTGTTTAAAATCATGATGCTCGGCTGCGCCTTGGTTGGTGCGGCCGGCTTGTGCTCCTGCGAACGCGAGGCGCACAATTCGTATGCCTTTACGCTGGACGCCAATGCCAAAGTCACGGCAGAGGCACCGATTGATTCTACGCGTCTTGGCACGGGATTCAGTGAGTTGATGACTTACATGCGTCGGCTCGATATGTTCGAATATGAGGATTTCGACAATGACGCGCGGACGGTGGAAGAGGCGATGCAGAAGAACGACGAGGAAGCCATGACCGTTTTCAATATGCGTGTGCGCTCTTTTAACAAGAACGAGTTGCGCGATATCTACAAACGGGCCGGCTATCTGTCCGTTTCGGGAAACATCACTTACATCATGACGCGCGAGGATGGTAAGTTATTAGCTTCTCAGGATTTGAGTTTCAATTTCCCCGACTTGAACTGAGTTCGGGTTGTGTTTTGGAGAAAAGCCTCGGGTGAAAGCCCGGGGCTTTTTTGTGTGCCGGGATTGGCCTCGCTGCGCTCGGCTGATCCCGGGGAGGGGAGGCGTCAAAGCGATAGGTAAAGCCGCACTGCGCATTGCGCAGTGCGGCTTTTTTGCATCCAGTCCTTAGGTGAGCAAGCTCTCCACGGTCTGGATGCAAAAAAGCCGCCACCTGAACAGGTGGCGGCTTTGCCTATCGCTTTGCGGAAAGATAGGGATTCGAACCCTAGGTACCCGAAGGCACAACGGTTTTCGAGACCGCCCCGATCGACCACTCCGGCATCTTTCCAAACGTTAATACGTCTTCAAACGAAGTGCAAAGGTACAAAAAAAAAGGAAAAAGAAAAATGGCCGTTAAGTCACGGGAATGTGTTTGCCATGTCGTTCACCTTTCACTATCTTGACGCTGACGCGTGAAGATAGGACGCGGCTCGGACGCGGCGGTTTGTTGTCTCGCTCGGAAATACGCATCGCTTCACAGTGTTCGCGATGCGTCGCCTTTGTCAGCCTAAGCATTTGAAAGACACGTCATTCAAATGCTTAGGCTTTCGTCGGACGCAGCTATATAGCCGCTTATTTCCTCGCATTTTGTCTATTTGCCATGTCGCTCGCCTTTCACTATCTTTGCATCTCAATTTCGGTTCTCATGAAAGAATCTCTTTTTGGGGCGCGCTTGCGTTCCCTGTGGCGGGCGGAAGCCAAAAATATGGTGGCCATAGTGTTGGGCATAGCGATTTATGCCATCGGTTTCACGATTTTTATCTTGCCGCACCATGTGGTCATCGGGGGCATGGCCGGTTTGGGAACCCTGGTCTTTTACGCCACCTCAGGCCTTGTGCCGGTGGCGGTCACCATGTACGGCACCAATATCATATTGTTGGCGTTGAGTTATAAATACCTGGGCAAGGGTTTCGTGTTCAGGACGATATTCGGTATGACGGTCGCTTCGATATTCATCGGCAGTATGGAAGGTTATTTCACGACCCATCCGCCCTTGGTGGCCGACGCCACGCTGAGCGTACTTTTGGGCGCGATGATGTTGGGCGTATCCATCGGCATCTATTACAGCCATCACGGCACGACCGGCGGTACGGACATTGTGGCGGCCGTTATTTCCAAACTCAGCAACGTGAGTGTGGGGCGTGTCATGATGATCGTCGATATGTCGATTGTGGCCTGCTCGTTCTTCCTGCCGTTCGAGGGCGATATGGAGGCGCGCGTGCAGGCCAGAACGCAGACTATTCTATATGGTTGGATCGCCATTTTCCTCTATTCATATATTACGGATAAATTTCTCAACGAGGGCCGGCAGACGGTGCAGTTCATCATCCTTTCCGACAACTGGGCGCAAATCGCCTACCGGATTACGCACGAGGCCAAGCGCGGGGTCACCACGTTGGACGGCGCCGGCTATTGGACGGGCATGGGGCGTAAGATTCTGTTGGTCTGGTGCCGCAAGCCGGATACGTATCAAATTTATCAAATTGTCGAAGAAGAAGATCCGGCGGCCTATATTACGACCTCTTTCGTCCGGAGTGTCTATGGCAACGGTTTCGATACGTTGCGCATCAAGGATAAAAAACGGAAGTAGGTCGATGAAACGGCTAATCGGTCTGTGGGGGCTGTGGCTTGTTTGCGGTTGGGGGATTGTGGCAGGACAAGGCCGGCCGCCGGAGCGGGACACCGTCAGATTGCCTGTCTGGCCGGTCGAACGGCATGCCCTTTCGGTTTGGGCGGGCAATATATCCGTCAAGGAAGGGTTCAATTACGGGTTGGTTTTCAACGGACCGCAACTGAATTTACGCTATGCGTTGCATTGGACGGCCGGTCGTTTCGACTTTTCTTATAATCCGGAATTGGCGGTCGGCGTTCCGTTGAGCCGGGGCATGGCGGCCGTCAATCTACAGATTACGCCGGTCGAACTGGCGTTTCAGGCGGCGGTCTTTCAGACCGACCGGCACCGGTTGCAGGTAGGGGGCGATGTGGCGGCGCGTTACCGTTATCAGGCCTATCCCGATTTGCAGAACGCGCATCTGTTCTGGTTCGGCGAAATCGGACTTTCGTTGCGTTTGCGCTATACGTACCGTTGGCATGGCGGCTCTTTGTGCCTGCGCTGGAGCAATTCGTTGTTGGGCTTCGTATCGCATACGTCCGTCAATCCACCCTATTTCTATTCGCTCAAGCTGGCCGATTTCGTCGTACAGCCGCACCGGCATCTGCAATTCGGCAGTTTCAACCGCTACGACCGCACGGCCGTTCAGATAGAATACGCGCCGGCGGCTTTGGCGCGGCATAGCTTCGGCATAGGCTTGGCCTATACGGGCTATTGCGGTGAAGTGCGTTATCAAACCTTAAACACTTATCTGTCATGGCGAAAAACGTTTTAAGCCGAACTTTGACGATAGGTCTGGTCTGCGTGCTGTTGCAGGCCTGTCTGAGGGAAGATGCGCTTAAAGAGCCGTTCACGGCCTTTGCGCCGCCGGACCTTCAAGACGGTTGGCTGGTTTCCTCGCCCGAATCCGAGGGCATGGATAGCACGGCCTTGACGGCGGTCTATTGCGATTTCCACGCGCGGCGCGACTTATGGCAGGTGCGCAGTCTGTTGGTGTTCCGCCACGGCCGGCTCGTGGCCGAGAGTTATACGAAAGATACGGCCGACCGTACCCGTCCGACGGCCGTTTGGTCGTGTACCAAGCAGGTCATGGCCTTATTGACGGGCATGGCGTTGGAACAAGGCGTGATAGCGGATACAGCCGATGAGATAGGTCTTTATCTGCCGTCGGCGGTGGCTGCGCATCCCGACAAGGCCGCCATCCGAATCGCCGACTTGCTGACGATGCGTTCCGGCATCGGTTTTGAGAACGGTGGCCTGAACGGCGGTTCGAATAAATTATTGAAACAGATCCCGGACAACAGCCTCGATTTTGTGCTGGGGCTGCCGCTTAAGCAAGAACCGGGGGCGGTTTTCCATTACAGCGACGGCGACCCGCAGATTCTGTCGGCCGTATTGCAGGCGCAGACAGGTAAGAGTGTCCGCGATTGGGCGCGCGAAATCTTGTTTGAACCGTTGGGGTTGCGGCATTACGATTGGATTGCGTATCGCGACGGCTTGACGATGGGCGCGTTCGGCATATCCGCCACGCCGAGGGATATGGCCCGGTTCGGGCAGTTGGTGGCCGACGGCGGACTTTGGCAGGGCCGGCGGCTCGTGCCGGCCGATTGGATAGCCGACATGACGGCGCCCAAGGCAGGGGCGCGGGAAACGGCCTATCACGGGCTTTCGTTCGGGTATTATTGGTGGATAGACGCGGCGCGCGGTGTCGTTTTTATGAACGGGCAGGGCGGGCAGTTCGTGTTCGTCAAGCCGGAGGCGGCTTTGGTCGTGGTCATGACGGCCGAGCCGAACACGCAGGGGCGGCACCAGTTCGCCGTAACGACGGCTTTGGACGTGCTGGATGCAGTGGCGGGGGCGGTTTTTTGACCGTATGTGTCAAGATAAAAGTGCATGGTATTGTGGATATTGTGAAAATCACTGTTTTGTTTATAGGGAATTAACTATCTTTACAACCAATTAAATAAATAACTTTAAATATGAGAAACACATCAATCGGCCTGAGGTTCATTGTTTTGGGGGTGTTTGGTCTTAGTTTTGTGAGTTGTGAGAAAGAAACAACTCAGTCAAAAGAAACAAGTGGAGAAACCGAAATCCTTGCTTCAGAAACCATACCTGTTGAAAAAGCCTTGGCATCTTTAGACAAATTGGTTGGAGAACTATATGGAAATACGAAATCCTCGGAGAGGAATTATTCGGTTGAAGTATTTGGGGGAAGCAAAGCTAAGTCGTCACATATTGCCCTTCCCGATACTACGCTCTATATTGTAAATAGGGAAAATGGCTATGCTGTATTGTCGGCCCAAAGCAAGATAAAGACGGAAATTTTTTGTATAACCGAAGCGGGTTCAATTACTTCGGAGGATATTCAAAAAGCCATATTAAAGTTGGAGCACTCGTCTAATGCTGCCAAATCGTCGGATGGCGAAGATGATAGTGAGGACGATTATTTTGAGGATTTAGGAAGAGAGACTGTGCCGACAATTATTGCGGCATCTGTTTTAAATCAATTGTACTATGGCTATGAGCCAGAATATGAGACAAACGAGATAAACGAACCAAAAGCAAATTCATATTCGGGAACACCCAATACACTGGCGATGCTAAAAACAAAGTGGCGTCAGGGGGCCCCTTTCAATAACTTCCGAACGGATGGCGCACCTGCCGGTTGCGTGGCGATAGCGACAGCCCAAATCATTGAATTCAATGCATTAAACCACGGATACATATCTTTTACAGGTGACAAAAATAAAAGGTTTGATTGGAATTTGTTGTTTACCGTTTGCCATAGTTCGAATAGATCCAGTTTTGGATCAAGTAGTGCACAGCAAGAAGCAAGTAATTTTCTTTACTATGTGGGATTAAAGAAAAATTGCAACATTAGGTATAAGGTTGGCGGCTCGTACGGATATGCTGATGGTGCCAAGCGGACATTTAATAATATGGGATATAAGTCTGTGAAAAAATATCTCGGTTTTGAAAAAGCAGATAAAAATAGGGCTATAGCGCAATTGACAAGTGGGTTTCCTATGTATATGGATGGATCTGGGAATGGGTCTGGACATGCGTGGGTTCTAGACGGCATTTATGTCAGAAAGGTTTATGGAGAAACAGGAAATTATCTTAGAACAGAGAATTTATTTCATATCAATTGGGGATGGGCTGGTTTGGACGATGGATACTATACGCAAGGGGTATTTGATACCTCAAAAAGACAAGGTATTGAAGCCGGTGTAGATCCAAATTTTGGTACAGGCTCGTCCTATAATTATACATGGAATTATAGAACAATCACTTATTCATTGTAATATGAAAAAATCTGTCTTTGGCCTTATAACCGTAGTTTTGGTTGTAGGCTTATGGTCATGTGGAAAGGTGGATAAAATGATTTGTTGGAGAGGAGACAAAGAGATTCCTGCCGATGGGGGGACCGTTGTCTGGAAGCCTGTGATAGATGACACACGCTTAATCCCCACTTTCGTTGCGGGATACTTGGAGTTTTATGACTCCAATGATGATTGGAGCACGGTCACACTGGATATTGATTCTTTGAAAATAGAAAAAGCAGGATATGAGAAAATACAAGGTGAGTGGTATGAGGTAGTTGCATCCATGAATGCTGTATCCATAACGCTTTCTTCCAACGATACGCCATTCAAAAGAGGGATAGTTATTGATATTGATGATGGTCAAGGCAAAGGAGGGCAGGCTGTGATGGCCTCTCAGTCTCCTGAATCATGGAATCAAGAGTGACAAAGATAGATCTTTTGGGGTAAAAGAGTGGGCTGAAATCTTTTCAACCCGCTCTTTTTTGTCTATCCTAAACCTATCGCCTGACGACAGCTTCCGCCACCCTTTCCGCCGCCTTGCCGAATTGACGATAAATCGTTACATTTGCTTATCTAAATTCATGTATTCTTAGACGTATGAAAAAGTGTATTTTAACGTTTTTCGCGTTGCTGTGTGGCGCGTTTACGTTGCAGGCCCAGGCGCCGGCGGATGCCGCGCCGCTGTGGCTCCGTTACCCGGCCGTTTCGCCGGATGGAAAACAGATCGCTTTCGGTTACGAAGGCGACATCTACCTTGTGCCGGTCGAGGGAGGCGTGGCGCGCCAGTTGACGACGAATCCCGCTTACGACGCGCGTCCCGTGTGGAGCCCGGACGGTAGCCGCATTGCGTTTATGAGCGACCGAGAGGGCAGCCGCGACATCTACGTCGTGTCTGTGGAAGGCGGCGCGGCCAAGCGCGTCACGACCCGGAGCGGCGCCGAAATTCCCTATGTCTTTACGGCCGACGACCAGATTATCTTCGGTACGGCCGCCATGCCGACGGACATCGACCGTCAGATGCCGCAAAGCACCTATCCGCAACTCTACAAGGTATCGGCCGACGGCGGACGTCCCGAACTGTATCAGGCGCAGCCGATGCTCGACATCAGCCTCGCGCCCGACGGCCGCATCCTCTACAACGACAGCAAAGGTTACGAAGATCCGTGGCGCAAGCACCACACCTCGTCCGTAACGCGCGACATTTGGCTGTTCGAAGACGGCGCCTATACGCGCCTGACCGAATTCAAGGGCGAGGACCGCAACCCGGTATGGGCTTCCGACTATAAGAACTATTATTATCTGAGCGAACAGGACGGCAGTTTCAACGTTTACAAACGTGAGGCCGCCGCGGGTTCCAAAGCGGCCAAGCTGACCGATTTTCAAACGCATCCGGTGCGTTTTCTGAGCGTTTCGAACGACAACCTGCTGTGCTTTACCTATAACGGCGAGATTTACACGATGCGCGAAGGGGCGCAGCCGGTCAAATTGAACGTGAAGATTGTAAACGACCCCTCCGAGAAAGAACTCGTCAAGAAGATTCTGCGCAGCGGTGCCACCGAAATCGCCGTTTCGCCCGAAGGCAAGGAGATTGCGTTCGTGCTGAAAGGGGATGTTTATGTGACCTCCGTGGAATACGAAACGACGAAGCAGGTGACGAACACGCCCGAATATGAGCGCAACCTCGACTTCGCGCCCGACGGCCGTTCCATCGCTTACGCTTCCGAACGCGACGGCCTTTGGCAGGTCTATCAGACGTCCATCGTCTCCAAAGACGAAAAGAATTTCGCCTACGCCACCGAACTTAAGGAGGAAAATCTGGCCAAATCGGAGGCCACGAGTTTTTATCCCAAATACAGCCCGGACGGCAAATCGCTGGCTTTCTTGCGCAACCGTACCGAAATCTGTGTGCTCGACTTGAAATCGGGCAAGGTGCATACGGCCATGGACGGCAAATATGAATATTCGTATTCGGATGGCGACCAATCGTTCTGTTGGAGTCCCGACAGCCGTTGGATTCTGACCGGCTATATCGGCACGGGCGGTTGGAACCATCACGACTTGGCGATGGTCAAGGCCGACGGTTCGGGCGAGATTCACAACCTGACCAACAGCGGTTACAGCGAGCATAACGGACAGTGGGCGCTGGGCGGCAAGGCCATGATGTTCATCAGCGACCGCAACGGCTACCGCAGCCATGGTTCGTGGGGCAGTGAGGACGATATTTACCTCATGTTCTTCGACCGCGCGGCTTACGAACGCTTCAAGATGGATAAGGAAAGCGTGGCGTTGGCCGACGAAAAGAAAGAAGCGGAAAAGGGCAAGAAAGAGAAAAAAGAGGAGGCCGACAGCACGGCCGATAAGAAAGACAAGGTGGAACCGCTTGCGTTCGATTGGGATTATCTCGACGAACGGACGGTGCGGCTCACGTCGGTCGATAATGTCGTGGACATGTTCCTGGACAAAGACGGCGAAAAGCTGTATTACATCGCGCCCGACCAGAGCAAGTTCGCCTTGTGGTGCAAGAGCCTGCGGGAAGGCAAGACCGAAATCAAGGTGCGTGACGTGGGCTACGGTTCGCTTTTGCCCACTGAAGACGGCTCGGCTTTCTTCATGTTGGGCCGCAACGGCATCCAAAAGATTACGGCCGCCAGCGGCGAGGTGGAATCGGTGAATTTCGCGGCCGCCCATACGGCCTATCCGGCCAAGGAACGCGCCTATTGGTTCAACCATATCTGGCGTCAGGTGCTCGACAAATTCTACGATCCGACCTT
Organism: uncultured Bacteroidales bacterium; assembly: GCA_910586395.1. Lineage (GTDB taxonomy): Bacteria > Bacteroidota > Bacteroidia > Bacteroidales > P3 > CAMXAS01. Next base: position 54,453 of record CAJUFX010000008.1, on the reverse strand, counting down.
CCGCGGCATGGATTGGAAAATGTTTTACGACAATTACGCCCGTTTTCTGCCGCACATCAACAACGGCTACGATTTCTCGGAAATGGCGAGCGAACTCTTGGGCGAACTCAACGCCTCGCATACGGGTTGCCGTTTCTATGGCAATGGCGGCGGCATGGCCACGGCCGAATTGGGCGTATTCCTCGATCCGGCGTTTAATGGCGACGGTTTGAAAATCAAGGAAGTGCTGTTCAATGGCCCGTTCGCCGTCGTGACGCCCGAAGTCAAGGCGGGCGACGTCATCACGCATATAGACGGCAAGCCGGTCAAGGCCGGCCAAGACTATTATCCGATGCTGGAAGGCAAGGTGGGCGTCAAGACGCGCTTCACGGTTCAGCCGGCCAAGGGCAAGGCGTTCGACGTAACGGTGAAGCCGATTTCGTCGGGCGCGCAGTACGAATTGCTGTACCACCGCTGGGTAAAACGCAACGAGGCTTTGGTGGATTCGTTGTCGAACGGTCGTCTGGCCTACGTCCACATCGAGGGCATGGATTCGCCGAGTTTCCGCCGCGTATATCGTCAGTTGCTCAACGACAAGAACCGCAACCGCGAGGCCGTGATCGTGGATACGCGCCATAACGGCGGCGGCTGGCTGCACGACGATGTGGCCACGCTGTTGAGCGGCAAGCGTTACGTCCGTTTTTCGCCGCGCGGCCAGTACGTATCCGATGAGCCGTACAGCAAGTGGACGAAGCCGTCCTGCATGCTGGTGGGCGAGAACAACTATTCCGACGCGCACGGTACGCCTTTCGTCTATAAGGCTTTGGGTATCGGCAAACTGATTGGCGCGCCCGTACCCGGTACGATGACGGCCGTATGGTGGGAGTCGTTGCCCGGCGGGTATGTGTTTGGCATTCCGCAGGTCGGTACGTTGGATGAAAACGGCAACTACTTGGAAAATCAGGAACTGCAGCCCGACGTATTGATTTACAATACGCCCGAAACGATGGCTTCCGGCCGCGACCTGCAAATCGAAAAGGCGGTCGAAGTCATGCTGAAGGAAGCGGATGCGTTGAAGAAATAAGTGTGTTTTTATGCTTGGATGATAAATCCGCATGGAAAAGGAGCCGGCTTGAAAGGTCGGCTCCTTTTTTTATAGGTTGAGTGTAGGATGTGTGGAATTTATGTGTATATTTGTATGTGTTGGTTGTAAGTTTGTAATCTAACCATATACTATGAAAAAAAGTGTTCTTTTTATTGCAATTATGTTTTTGGGGATTCTTGCTGCGCAGGAACCTCAATCAACAATTCTTTATTTTGAAGAAAAAAATTTTGTCTTTTTCAAGGATGAATACGATAAGACTATTTTGTATTCGTATGCTTTTGATAATATTTTTTATGATGAGGATACATTGAAACCTGCTATCCCGTATATGAAATAACATTACGGCATAAGAATTACATAACAGAGACGATTTCTTTTGATGTAAAGTATATTCAGAATAAAATATATTCCGGTAATATTAATATAAATGGAGATGTCATAATTGTCGGCCGAGATGTAACGTCAACAGAATCGGTTGGTGATGTTATCATAGAGTCAGGAAAAACTGTTGTTTCGGCGGCGCGTGGGGTTTGGCTTGAATCGGGTTTTGAAGTCAAGAAAGGTGCGGAGTTAGAAATTAATGTTCAATAAGGATGAAAAAGTCAGTTCTATCGGTTGGTATGAGGCTATTGCTCTGCTGTTTATTGCTTGCGGCATGTAAACGTTCAAAAAACGTGGAATATACGGTGTTGTGTGCAGGAGAGCATAATGGGAATGGCATGGATTATTTCCAAGTTATAACCGACGATGTCGCTTACTATGGGTTGGCGAATTTATTGAGGGTTTCATTGCCGCCTGTTGATTTTACTTCCAATCAAGTGGTGGCTGTTTTGGACACTGCGAGGATACATCCGTTATATCAGGTTGGCATTGCGAAAATAACGGATGAGGAAGGCTATGTGAATGTGCAGGTTAAACGGGATTATGCCCCTCGGCCGGGGCGATATGCTCAGGCTTATGTTGTGGCATGTATGCCCAGGATTCAAAAAAGTGTGGTTTTTGAAACACTGCCTTTTATCAGTGAACCCTTTGATGCGGATTATATTCCGGCAGAGGGTGTCAGCACCTGTCTGAATCGGGTTCAGGCGGGTGTGGGACAGGAAACGCTTTATTTCAAGTTCGGGGAATCGGGTATGCTTTGGATTGAACACCGGGGAATGGAATTGAATTGCGCTCAGACTTCGGTTGAAACGGGCGTGCGGATGGAAAAGGAATGCCTGTATATAAATGAAGATGAACGTTTGGGGGGGGATTCGGTGCTGGCACTATGTACTTGTGCTAAGAATGTAGGGTATGGGGCTGGAACTATATCGCCTAAAAGCGACTCTCTGCAAGTTGAGTTGACCTTTTCCACTCTCGAACGGGGGCCGCGTTCCCGTTCATTCAAAATTCCAGCTCATGGCAGTGTAGAAGTCGTAATAGGAGAGCGGCTGTGGCCATAGCACGGTGGGATTTATAAAAAAATCGGAGCGGATATTGTTATATCAAAAAAAAGTATTACCTTTGCACCTGTTTTCATGATTGTAGAAGAGCTTCCTTAGCTCAGTTGGTTAGAGCATCTGACTGTTAATCAGAGGGTCCAAGGTTCAAGTCCTTGAGGGAGCGCAGAAAGGCAGCCTGTAAAGGTTGCCTTTTTTGTTTTCCGGAAAGGCCATTCGGTTTGGGCCGGGCTTGTCCGGAAAACCCGAGCGGAAGTCAAAACGAAATTCGGTATGCAGGTTGCAGATAGCGAAAACTTATTCGGTTCGTCGGATAGGCCGACCTTGTGGCTGTCGCCTATGGAGGGAGTCACGGATCCGCCCTTCCGGCATATCTGCAAGGGTTATGGCGCGGATATCCTGGTTACCGAATTTATTTCGTCGGAGGCTTTGATTCGCAACGCGAAAAAGAGTTTCGACAAGATGGCGTTCGAGCCGTCGGACGCGCCTACGGCCATTCAGATTTTCGGGCATGACGAAAAGAGCCTGTGCGAGGCCGCGGAACTGGCGGCGGCCCGCAAGCCGGCCTTCGTCGATATCAATTGGGGCTGTCCGGTGCGTAAGGTCGTGAGCAAGGGCGCGGGGGCCGGCATGTTGCGCGACATACCGCGCATGGTATCCGTCACCGCGGCGGTGGTGCGGCAGTTGGCGCCGCTCGGCATGCCGGTCACGGTCAAGACGCGCCTCGGCTGGGATTTCTCGGATAGGCCGATTGTGGAGGCTGCCGAGCGGTTGCAGGACGTGGGCATCGCCTGCATCGGCATCCACGGCCGCACGCGCTCGCAACTGTACGCGGGGGAGGCTGACTACACGCTGATAAAAGCTGTCAAGGAAAACCCGCGGATGCGGATACCCGTTATCGCCAACGGCGATATCGATGCCGGCCCCAAGGCCAAGGCCGTGTTGGATTACACGGGGGCGGACGGCCTGCTGATCGGCCGGGCGGCTATGGGCAATCCCTGGATCTTTACGCAAATAAAGCATTACCTTTCTACGGGCGAAGAGTTGCCGTTGCCGGACTTGGCGACGCGCAAGGCGGCCTGTCTCGCGCATTTCGCCGCCCTCGTGGCGCATTACGGCCCGGTGGTCGGCGGGCAGCTCATCAAAATTCACTATTCCGGCTATTTCAAAGGGCTGAGCGGGTTCAAGCCGTTCAAGGCGCAGCTGATGCGCACGGGCGACTACGACGAGGCCGCCCGCATTCTGGAAGCGTACCGCCTTTCTATGGCATAGTCGAATCGTCGCAATGTTTTCTGTTTGTTCTTCTTTTATTGTTTTTTAAATACACATATAATCAAATATATACGTGTAAAAATGTGGCTTTGTTTTTTATGCGATATGTTTTACATTTGCGGCGTCAAAATGGTTCAAATTATTGGGATGTTGTGATTTTAAACAATAATAATCAATAATTAACAACTAAAAAAACTTTTAGCCATGAAAAGCAGGCTTGGTGTTCTGATTATGAATAGGATAGGTGATATTAAAAGGCTGTTGGCTGCATGCTGGCTTTTGCTTGGCGTAGGGCTTATGTCCGAGACTTGGGCAAAAGCCGGCGATATGCCTATGGCCACGCGAAACTCCGTCCGGTTGTATGGCGGGGTCGGCTACTGGGGGCCTTATTCCGATAAGGTTAAAACGATGTATATACCATATCCTAATGGTCTGGGTGGTTATTACTATACAGAAGGGTCGATAAAATATTACACTACAGTCATATATGGATTTAATTACCAAAGGGATTTGATACGCCGTTTTTCCGTGGAATTGGATGTGCAAGGGTCGTACCGCAATACATTTCCCAGTGAAGCGAATGCCTATAATTACGATGATCCGCTTCAGTCGTACACCAAATTGGATGATATGCCGAAAGTACGAGAGTATATCTCAAACTGGTTGGGCGAGGGCAATGATCCCCGTAATTTCATTTGGTTTCGACATAGTTCCATGGCCATTACCATACGTCCGGTTTTTCACATGATAGACAACGTGCACCACCGTTTTTCGGCCTATGCCGGTATCGGATGGTATTTTGTGGATGGACTTCGATTCACCTTGGACGGCATAAACGGATCAAGCCTGAAACAAAATCATGTGTCGGGTTTGGCGGGAAATGTAGGCTTGCGTTATGAATACACCTTCTTGGAAAAATTTATGGTGGGATTGGATTTGTGCGTGGCATTCAATGACGATGGTGCGCCATGGAAGAAGGATAAACTCGATACGGGCTTCGGTTCGACGGATGGCCGTGCGCTGATTTTCATTGGCTTTAGACTGTAAAATTACCGTAAGACCTTTTGAAGAGATAATTTTCAGGTCGCCGCCTGACTTGAATGCGAAGCATTAAAGCCGCTGCAAGATTTGTAGCGGCTTTTGCATATAATTGAAGCCGCCTGTTTTCCTGCAGCGTATTTGGTTGATATAAAAATTTCGCGCTCTTTGCATTCGCTTTGCATTGCATTTAGGGCGCGTGGAATTGCGTCAGAATTCTGCGGAGCCGACTTTAATGTTGCCCATTCAAGTCGGGCTACGGCTCGACAAAGTGTAAACTCTGTTTTCCCTTTGCGCTCGCCTTGCACCGACATTAGGGAGCGAAGCGTACGTGGGAGGCGAAGCAGAAGTTCTGACGCTCATGCGCACAGGCGTTCAAGGCTTTTGTCTGCATTGTGAAAAGTGCCTAAAAAAGATTAACTTTGTGAACTTGCAGTTTACAAAGATAGGCGGCGGTTCGGGGCGACGCTTGCGTTTTGCCGGAGGCGTCCCGGCCTGTCACGATGGGGAAATGATTTATGGATAGTCAGAGACAACAGAAGATGAACCGGCTTTTGCAGAAGGAGCTGGGCGAGATATTCCGGGTGCAGATGCAGCCTTATTTTCCGGGCGTGATGATGACGGTAACGTTTGTGCGCGTCACGTCCGACCTTTCGCTCGCGCGGGTTAATTTGAGCCTGTTTCCCGAACCGGCGGCCGGCAAGGCGGCCGTCTTGAAGGAAATCAAGCAACACGCCGCCGAAATCCGTTTCCTGTTGGGGCAGAAGGTGCGCAACCAGTTGCGGATTCTGCCGCAGTTGCAGTTTTTCATAGACGATACGTTGGACCGCGTTGCGCGCATAGACGAATTGTTGGCGCAATAAGCGGCCTGTCAAACCGCTTAAGCCGTTTAAGTTACCGACCATGAATCTGCCGTTCCGCATAGCCGCCCGTTATTTTCTCGCCAAGAAGTCCCGGTTAGTCAATATCATCAGCGGCGTGTCGCTGTTGAGTCTGGCCGTGGCCACGGCGGCCATGCTCATCATCTTTTCGGTCATGAACGGCATGAACGGCTATATCATGGCGCGTTTCAGCAGTTTCGACCCCGATTTGCTCATAGAGGCCGAGACGGGCAAGTTCTATAGGCCGGCTTTTGCGGACAGCCTGAGCCGCATGCCGCAGGTCAAGGCCGTGGTGCCGGTGCTGGAGGATCAGGCCTTGTTGCGTTTCCGCGACGACGTGCAGATGATCCGGCTCAAAGGCGTCGATACGGCCTATGCCGTCTTGGCCGACCGCGCCGCCCAGTGGGTGGAGGGCTATCCCGACTTTGTGGAAGACGGCTACGTGCCGGTTTCGGTCGGTTACGGCTTGGCCGCCCGCATGGGCTTGCCGCTCCTGCAGGCCGAACATCCGTGCCTGATTTACACCGTGGACGCCGACCGGCTTTCGTCCGCCCTTTGGCAGCAGGCGGTGGCTTCGGCGGCCGTTTATCCGAGCGGCATCTTTTCGGTCTTGCCCGAATACGACAACCGCTATGTGCTGGCACCGATCGCGTTCGTGCGGCGCGTGTTGCAGGTGCCGGAACAGGTTTCGGGCGTGGAGGTGCAGTTGGATCCGACGCTTTCCAAACGGGCGTTCCGTGCGGCGCAGGCGGAGATCAGGCAACTGGTGGGCGAAGGGTTTACGGTGCGCAACCGGTTGGAACAGCAACAGACGCTTTACAGCAGCATGCAGGCCGAGAAGTGGATGATGATCGCCATCTTCGCCTTTATTCTGCTCGTCTCCACGTTCACGATGGTGTCGTCGCTCATGCTGTTGATGTATGAGAAGCGGCGCGATACCGCCATTTTGTCGGCACAGGGCATGGGCAACGCGCGGCTCAAGGCCGTGTTCGCGGTCGAGGGGCTTTTGATTACGGCTGTCGGCACGCTTTTTGGTATGCTGTTGGGGGCGGCCGTCGTCTATGGACAGGCGCGCTTCGGCTGGGTCAAATTCGGCATGGGCGCCGACGGCACCTATGTGCTGGAGACTTATCCGGTGGCTTGGCAGTGGGGGGATGCGGCCGTGGTGGGCTTGATAGGCTTGGGGTTGGGGCTGGCGGCTTCGTTGGCGCCGCTCCGACAGATTAAGGTATATAAAAAGTTTAAGTGAACCGCGTCGGCCTGACCGCGCGGCCGCGCATCAAGCGTCCGTAGGACGCGCGTCGGGTCACCCGTTAACATCGTGGCGTCCGTAAACGTAGGGTCACTCGGAAAACAAGACGATAAGGAAAACGAAATAACGCATAAAGTCATGGAAAACAGGTTGATGCTTTACAATACGCTGAACCGGCGCAAGGAGTTGTTCGAACCCCTGCATGCCCCGCAGGTGGGGCTGTATGTCTGCGGGCCTACGGTCTATGGCGACCCGCATTTGGGGCATGCCCGGCCGGCCGTCACGTTCGACCTCCTGTTCCGCTATCTGAAGCATTTGGGATATAAGGTCCGTTATGTACGCAATATCACGGATGTGGGGCATTTGGAGCACGACGCCGACGAAGGGGAGGATAAAATCGCCAAGAAAGCGCGGCTGGAGCAGCTCGAACCGATGGAGGTGGCGCAGTATTACACGAACCGTTACCACGACTATATGGATAAATTAGGCGTGTTGCGGCCGTCCATCGAACCGCACGCTTCGGGGCATATCCTCGAGCAGATCGAGATGATCAAGAAGATACTGGAAGCCGGTTATGCCTACGAACGCAACGGCTCGGTCTATTTCGACGTGCGCAAGTACAACGAGAAACATCATTACGGCGTGCTTTCGGGGCGGGTCATCGAAGACCTGCTGGCCACGACCCGCACCAACCTGGCCTCGCAGGACGAGAAGGCCAGCCCCTTGGATTTCGCGCTTTGGAAAAAGGCGTCGCCCGAACATATCATGCGTTGGCCTTCGCCTTGGAGCGACGGTTTTCCGGGCTGGCACGCCGAATGTACGGCCATGTCCTGCAAGTATCTGGGGCAGCCGTTCGACATACACGGCGGCGGCATGGATTTGCTTTTCCCGCACCATGAGTCGGAAATCGCGCAGGCGACGGCGGCCTACGGCGAGGCGCCCAGCCGCTATTGGGTCCACAACAACATGATTACGATCAACGGCCAGAAGATGGGCAAGTCGCTGGGCAATTTCATCACGTTGGAACAGTTGTTTACGGGCGACCACAAGGCTTTGGACCAAGCCTATTCGCCCATGACGGTGCGCTTTTTCATCCTGCAGGCCCAGTACCGCGGCACGCTCGATTTCTCGAACGAAGCCCTGCAGTCGGCCGAAAAGGGCTGGCAGCGTCTGCAGCAGGCCCGCGTGACGCTCGACCGGCTGACGGCGCAGGCTGCCTCCACCGTGTCGGAATTCGTCGGCGCGCTGGAAGGCAAATGCGCCGAGGCCATGAACGACGACCTCAATACGCCGATGGTGTTGGCGCATTTCTTCGAGTTTGTCAAGCTGATCAACCAGGCCGCCGACGGCAAGGCCGCGTTCACGCAGGCCGACATCGATACGGCGCGCCGGTTGTACGTGACGTATATCGAGGATATTTTGGGGCTGAAAGAGGAGGAAGGACAGGGCGGTGCGCAGGCCGACCGCACCGACGGCTTGGTGCGCATGTTGCTGGATATGCGCGCGCAGGCCAAGGCCGCCAAGGACTTCGCAACCTCCGACCGCATACGCGACGAACTCAAGGCCTTGGGCATCAAGGTGCTCGACGGCAAGGACGGCGCGACCTGGCAGTATGAATAGACGGGGCCGTCCCGCAGGCTGGGGCAGGGCGGCTCATGACACACGGGGCATCGGCCTGTCGCCACGACAAAACTGAAAAACCAAGTGATTATGCCTTCTATATGGATTATTTTCGGCGTGTTGATGCTTTTGAGCTTCGCGCTGAGCAGCAGTTTGCAAAATAAATTCAAGCGGTACGGCAAGATGCCGACCGAGGGCGGCCTGACGGGCCGCGATGTGGCCGAGAAGATGCTGCACGACAACGGCATCTACGACGTAAAGATTACGTGTATCAAGGGGCGTCTGACCGACCACTACAACCCGGCCGACCAGACCGTGAACCTGAGCGAGGACGTCTATTACGGCAACGGCATATCGGCGGCGGCCGTGGCCGCGCACGAGTGCGGGCACGCCGTACAGCACGCCACGGCTTATCCCTGGATCAAACTGCGGTCGGCCTTGGTGCCGCCCGTGGAGTTCGCCTCGCGCTGGGTGCAGTGGGTGCTGCTGGCCGGCATCCTGCTCGTGGAGGTCTTTCCCAACCTGCTCCTGTTCGGCATCATCCTGTTCGGTATCACGACCATGTTCAGCTTTGTGACGCTGCCGGTGGAAATCAATGCGTCCAAGCGGGCTTTGGTGTGGTTGCAGGGCGCGGGCATCACGTCGGCGCAGACCTATCCGGCCGCAAGGGACGCGCTCAAGACGGCGGCCTACACCTATGTGGTGGCGGCGGTTTCGTCCTTGGCCACGTTGCTCTACTACATCATGATTTTCGTCGGCCGCCGCGATTAGCCGCCCCCGGTGGAAAAAGTCGGCGAAAAAGCGTAACTTTGCAAATTGTTGAGCCGAAGCGCCAAGTTAGATGGGATTATGTCGCCGCACCGCTTGTCGGCTGTGCCCTTGTGGGACTGCGTCGGGTCACTCGTTATTTTAGAGATTATAAAACCTTAAAAATATAAAAAATTATGAGCGAAATCGATTGGAAAAACCTGCCTTTCGGTTATTTCAAGACCGATTACAATGTCCGTGCCTACTATAAGGACGGCAAATGGAGCGACCTGGAAGTGCGTCAGGACGAATACCTGAACATCCACATGGCGGCCACGTGCCTGCACTACGGTCAGGAAGCCTTCGAAGGCATGAAAGCGTTCCGCGGCAAAGACGGCAAGATCCGTATCTTCCGTCCGGACGAAAACGCCAAACGTCTGTTGCTCTCCGCCAACGGCATCATGATGCAGCCGGTTCCCACCGAACTGTATATCGAAGCCTGCAAGAAGGTGGTCAAACTGAACGAGAAATTCGTGCCGCCTTACGGTACGGGCGCTTCGTTCTACATCCGTCCGCTGTTGATCGGTACAGGCGCCGAAGTGGGCGTCAAGCCGGCTAAGGAATACACGTTCGTCGTATTCGGCGGCCCGGTAGGTCCTTACTTCAAGGCCGGTTTCAAGCCGGTGCCGATGCAGACCGTCAAGGACTTCGACCGTGTGGCCCCGTTGGGTACGGGTCTGTTCAAGGTGGGCGGTAACTACGCCGCTTCGTTGCGTGCCAGCGAACGCGCCCACGAGGAAGGTTTCTCGACCGTTCTGTTCCTCGACGCGAAAGAACACAAATACATCGACGAGGCCGGTCCCGCCAACTTCTTCGCCATCAAGGGCAACAAGTACATCACGCCGGATTCCCACTCCATCCTGCGCTCCATCACCAACATGAGCTTGCAGCAGATCGCTTTGGATTTGGGTATGGAAGTGGAAAAACGCCCGATCGAGGAAGCCGAATTGGCCAGCTTCGACGAAATCGGCGCTTGCGGTACGGCCGCCGTTATTTCGCCCATCAGCAAGATTGTCGATCGCTCGACGGGTCACGAATTCGTCGTGAGCAAAGACGGCCAGGTGGGCCCGAAATCCACGGCGCTGTACAAGCAGCTGCGTGCCATCCAGGAAGGCGAAGTGGAAGATATCCACGGCTGGAACCTGATTGTGGACTAATCATCCCGCATGATAGGCATCCCGCTGCGGATGCTGGACGAAGGCGGCCCCATATGGGGCCGCCTTTTTTTATCCATTGAGATGACTTTCGGTTTGGATTTTCGGTGGATAAGGGTGTGATTTGGTTTGGATTTTCGGTAGATATTTTTTTCTGTTGATTGAAAATGAGTGAGATATGTGTCTGTCTCAAAAGTGTCTATTTTTTTCTGTTGTGGTGGGGAGAGGTCTGAAAAGTCCTGTTGAAAACTTTTTGAAAAAAAATTCAACAGGACTTGCAAACCCCGATATATATATAACTTTGTGGTAAATGCCAAACATCCGATGGGGCGGATGCCCCCGTCGCGATGGGAGGAAATCGCCCCGAAAGGGACGATGAACTTGAATGAATAACCAACAAAAGATACGATTATGGAAGCAAATCCAGAAACACAAGCAAGTCAGAAGGATAAGAGCAAGATCGGGCTGTATGCTTCTCTTGGGGTACTTATTGGATTTTCTTTGATATTGTTGGCGGTTTCGCTGTTTCAAGGGAAGCACTTGTTGGCGGAGATTGCCATCGTGTTGTTGGGGGCGATGGTCACCGTGGTTATTACGTATTCCCTTTTGAAAAGCCAGTCTGCGGAACAGGAGAAGTTACAAAGGGCTTCGGAAGAATTGATATTAGACCGAGAGAAGAATGTGGAAGTATATAAAGAAAAACTTAGTATATATAAGAAATATTTTGAGTCATTATGCGATATTCTTGAAAAACGCAAAATATCAGATGAACAGCAGATACAATTGCAATTTCAAATCGCCTCAATCGCTCTGCATACACCTTATGATAAAATAGAGAAAATAACTGCCTCGCTTAATAAAATGTTGGAATGTATAAAAATACAAAACAATAAAGTTCAGGATGATATGGATTTTATGAAAGCTCTGTTGGGTATTGTTGGAATATTTAAGACTGAGTTATATTCTTCAGATTCAGGGGCAACAAACCAAGACCATATAGGGAATATTATCGCTAACTTGGAAAAAGCTTTCAAGGGAACGGATACCGACGATGCCCCTATTATAATAAACAATACGGAGTGTTCAACTATGGCAACGGGGGGCTTGTTGGAAGAATTGAAAATAGCCGAAAAGTATAGAAAGGAGCCATGTTGGAGCGAAGGTCGATGGTGTTGTAGTAAATTATTCAGTGACGGTCTCCAGTGGCGGAACAAAGAGAGGAAAGGCATTGTGGAAATAGGATTTTATCAAGGGCATTATTATATGCAAGCCAATTATCCTAATGCAACCGAGTTTGCCAAAACGATGAAGTGGAAATATGGTGGGCGTCGCAGTTATGGTCAATGGTGGAAGCATTTGGAAGAGTTTAATCATATCAAAGAGGGCGAATTCTTGCAAAATCTTAAAAAAGATGAGGCTTTGCAGCAGGCGGTGACGGAATGGTGTGGTAAACTCATGGGGCATTTGGAAGCGTACGAACAAATGGATACGCATAGACAGGCGGTGGAAAAAATGTGTCAGCCCCAAGAAGGGGTGTTCTATTATTTTATTTGGAATTTTGAAGTGTTATGCTGTCAATTCGAAGATGTGACCTGTAAGGAACCGTTTATTGATATGAAATGGGTCGGAGATAAGGTGGAACTATCCATAGGTAACAGGACGGAAGATGTCGAGCAGTTGGCTAAGGTATTGGCAAAGGATAAGACGGCCTTCACAGACTGCCGCTATGAATTGAAAATAGACGCATCGGAACTTAAAAAAACGTTGCCGGAGTATATTCAGCAAATCAAATCCGTCATAGAAAAAAGTAAAGAAAAAATAAAGTGATATGAAAACCTTTTTGACAACATTGTTAAGCCTCTGTTTAGTAGGGGGCTTGTACGCCCAGGATGAAGCGGTCAACGATACGGTGTATATGACGCTTGATGGAGATTATGGTGCGTTTAGAATTTTTTTGTTTCAGTTGCCGAGTAAGTGGAGCCTGTATGTGGATTGGGGAGATGGGATGATTGACTATGAACGTGATATGTCGTGGCCTGACTACATTGAGGTGGCACCACAACATTCTTATGATGAGCCAGGCGAATATCAGATTAAATTGTTTTCTGAATCCGGAGACCTTAAATCAAAATTGTTTCACTTGGGTTTAAGGCAGAGAGAGAGTTTACTTCCTTGGATGTGAGTGGTTGTACGGCTTTGCAATATTTGGATTGTGAGGACAATAGTCTGATTTCGCTGGACATAAGTGGGTGCAGCGCATTAGATACATTGGACTGTAGTGGCAATCAATTGGCGTCCATGGATGTAAGTGGTTGTGCCTCGTTGGTGTCTTTGGATTGTGGTTTCAATCAATTGACGTCCTTGGATGTGAGTGGTTGTACGGCTTTGCAATATTTGGGTTGCAGTGTCAATAGTCTGATTTCGCTGGACATAAGTGGGTGCAGCGCATTAGATACATTGGACTGTAGTGGCAATCAATTGGCGTCCATGGATGTAAGTGGTTGTGCCTCGTTGGTGTCTTTGGATTGTGGTTTCAATCAATTGACGTCCTTGGATGTGAGTGGGTGTACGGCTTTGCAATATTTGGATTGTGGGGGCAATAGTCTGATTTCGCTGGACATAAGTGGGTGCAGCGCATTGGAAACATTGATGTGTCAGTATAATCAATTGACCTCGTTGGATGTATCGCAGAATACGGCGTTGGCGTATTTGAACTGTTGTCCCAATCAGTTGACCTCGTTGGATGTATCGCAGAATACGGCGTTGGTGTCTTTGGGTTGTGGTTTCAATCAATTGACGTCCTTGGATGTATCGCAGAATACGGCGTTGGCGTATTTGTTTTGCGGTAGAAATCAGTTGACGTCCTTGGATGTGAGTGGTTGTACGGCTTTGCAATATTTGGATTGTGAGGAGAATAGTCTGATTTCGCTGGACATAAGTGGGTGCAGCGCATTAGATACATTGAATTGCGGTTACAATCAATTGACCTCGTTGGATGTGTCGCAAAATGTGGCGTTGGCGTATTTGATTTGCGATAGAAATCAATTGACCTCGTTGGATTTGTCCATGAATACATCCTTGCATTCGCTTTCATGCAACGGCAATAGAAGGACGGTAGTTTTGGATGAGTTGGGGCGTTTAGATTTGCATACATTGGTGGGATTTGATGTTGAAAAAGCGAAGGATTGGTATGGTGGTACCTTGTCCGGCAATATGTTGGAATTTCAGCAGGGATCCGTTTCTTATGCTTATGCGACTAATTGTGTTAATCAAGGTCGTGCGTTCGCATATTTTCATTTGATAGACGGTAGTCCGGTATCTATGCCGATAATAGAGCCATATACTAGTCCTACTAGTCCTATGGAGCCTGAAATTACTTTGCGTACAACGACACCGGATGCGACAATTTTTTATACGACTGATGGAAGCGAACCGACGGAACTTTCTCAGCAATACGAGATACCAATAGAGGTAAAGAGTAGCCCGGTGACAATCAAGGCAATTACGGTAAAAGACGGGAAGAAATCCCGAGTAGCAACAGCAACATTTGTATTCCCATGGCTTCCCAATGAACCCGCCCTGTCCACCACCACGCTCCGCGTGTATGCGCAGGACAGGACGATTTACCTGTCCGAGCCGGCCGGCGAGGTGGACGTGTTTACCACATCGGGCCGCCGCGTTTACCGTGGCGTCTCCACGGCCATTCCCGTGCCGCGCCCCGGCGTGTATGTCGTCACCGCCGCGGGACAGAAATACAAGGTTGGGGTAAAGTAAACTAAGTCTTGAGATGGCGAAAGGCGGCTCCATCGGGGCCGCCTTTTTTGCATCCGCACAACACTTTTTCGTGGGAAAAAATGTATTCGCCAACACTTTTTCGTAGGAAAAAATGTATTATTCCTTTATATTTGTATGCCTTTTGAAGGGGCTATAGAAGAGAATAGTGGATATGGATAGGTTGGTTTATAATAAGTTAGTTGAGTGGAAGCAACTGCCGGATGCGGAACGCAAGCCGTTGATTGTGCAAGGCGCACGTCAAGTAGGTAAAACATGGCTATTGGAAACGTTCGGGCGGCAAGAATTTGAGTCGGTGGCGGAAATCAATTTTGAAGAACAGAAGCAGTTTGTTTCGCTGTTTGAGGCGGATTTTGACACGGACCGTATATTGCGGACGATACAGTTCGCTACCGGTGTAACGCTTAAGCCCGGCAAAACGTTGATTATTTTCGATGAGATACAGGAAGCCCCGCGCGGTCTATTGGCGCTTAAATATCTGTTGAAGCATGCGCCGCAATACCATATCGTGGCGGCGGGTTCGCTCTTGGGCGTTGCATTGCATCAGGAAGAGTCGTTTCCGGTTGGGAAAGTGACGTTTTTGGATGTCTATCCGCTTTCGTTCGAGGAGTTTCTTATGGCGATGGGGCAGGCCGATATGGTGGCTTTGTTGCGGCAGTCAGATTGGGAGACCATCCGATTGTTCAAAGAGCGGTTTATCGATTATTTGCGCCAATATTATTATGTGGGAGGGATGCCGGAAGTCGTGCAGACGTATGTGATGACCCATAATCTTGCCAAAGTACGTAAGGTGCAGCAAGATTTGTTGCGGTCTTACGATCGGGATTTTTCCAAACATCCGCCGGTAGAGATGGTACCCCGTTTGAAAATGGTATGGAACAACATAGGGGCGCAGTTGGCCAAGGAGAATAAGAAGTTTATATACAATGCCGTGCGCAAAGGCGCCCGTGCCAAAGATTTCGAGTTGGCGATAGAATGGCTTGTGAACGCCGGTGCCGTATATAAAGTGACGCGTGTGCGACAAGCCTCGTTGCCTCTCAAGGGTTTCGAAGATATGGATGTGTTCAAGTTATTTGCCGTCGATATCGGCTTGCTGGGGGCTATGGTAGGCTTGGATGAGAAAACTTTGCTCTCCGGAAATGAGGTGTTTACACAGTATAAGGGTGCTTTGACGGAGCAGTATGTTTTACAACAGTTAAAGTGCGAAGAAGGTTTAGCTATTCATTACTGGGCTTCCGACAGCGGGATGGCCGAAGTTGATTTCGTGATACAGAAGGACGGGCGTATCGTGCCGGTGGAAGTCAAGGCGGAGGAAAACCTTAAATCCAAGTCTCTCAAGAGTTATAATGATAAATATAAGCCGGCCTTGTCTGTCCGGATGTCCATGTCCGATTTCCGGCGTGAACCGACTTTGACCAACCTGCCGCTTTATGCGGCCAATTGGCTGAAAAACTTGGTGGTATAGGACGGTATTGAAAATAAAAACAGCCGAAACTACCATGTATAGCGGTTTTGGAACTAAAGGCGATGGATATTTGGCACCGTGATGGGGCATTCAACAAAAAAGCCGTGGAAATTTTCCACGGCTTTTTCATGGTTATAGACGCGCTTAAGGGCGTCCGTCAAAATAGCCTTGTCTCTATTTGAAACACCCGTCAATCACGCTGTCGTCCACGAGGTTGGGCAACGTCACCTTGAGCCGCGGCTCGGCGGCCATCGCGCGCTTGATGGCGAACATCGCGCCCTCGTTGCGGGCCCAGCTGCGCCGCGAGATGCCGTTGTTCACATCCCAGAACAGCATGCTGTGCAAGCGGCGGTCCGCCTCGGCGCTGCCGTCCAGCACCATGCCGAAGCCGCCGTTCATCACTTCGCCCCAGCCCACGCCGCCGCCGTTGTGGATGCTTACCCACGTGGCGCCGCGGAAAGAGTCGCCGATCACGTTCTGTACGGCCATGTCGGCACAGAACATCGAACCGTCGTAGATATTGGAGGTCTCGCGGTAGGGCGAGTCCGTACCGGAAACGTCGTGGTGGTCGCGTCCCAACACCACCGGCGCGCTCAAACGCCCGTCGGCAATCGCCTTATTGAAGGCGGCGGCGATGCGCGTGCGGCCTTCGGCGTCCGCATACAGGATACGCGCCTGCGAGCCTACGACCAACTTGTTGGCCTTCGCGCCCTTGATCCACGTGATGTTGTCGTGCATCTGCTGCTGGATTTCGGCCGGCGATTCGGCGGCCAGTTTCTCCAGCACGTCCATCGCCAGGTGGTCGGTCACATCCAGGTCTTCCGCCTTGCCCGACGTGCAGACCCAGCGGAACGGGCCGAAACCGTAGTCAAAGCACATCGGCCCCATGATGTCTTCCACATACGACGGGTATTTGAAGCGGCCGTCCGCTTTGAGGATGTCCGCGCCCGCCCGGCTCGATTCAAGCAGGAAGGCGTTGCCGTAGTCAAAGAAGTACATGCCGCGGCCGGCCAG
Source organism: uncultured Bacteroidales bacterium (assembly GCA_910586395.1). Classification (GTDB taxonomy): domain Bacteria; phylum Bacteroidota; class Bacteroidia; order Bacteroidales; family P3; genus CAMXAS01. The sequence goes on along the minus strand of CAJUFX010000008.1, from coordinate 37,635 downwards.
GGTGTTGATGGCCTTGACCTGACGGCGTAACGAGGCGTAAACGGCTTCCTTGAAGCGTTCCGGCTCCTCGGCCATCATGCGGTTCGATTCCTCGAAGCTGTAGCCCACGGGGTAGTAGCCGCCCGCGAACGGGTTGTGCAGCGAACTTTGGTCGGAGCCGAGATCGACCTCGATGTTGTGTTCGGCGATATATTCCCACAGATCCACGGCGTTGCCGAGGTAGGCGAACGAGCGGGCTTCCTTGTTGGCGCGCGCCTTGTTCACGCACGTAAAGAGTTCGTCCAGGTTCTCGTGGATTTCATCGACCCAACCCTGGGCGTGACGTTTCTGCGCCGCCATCGGGTTGATTTCGGCCGTAATCGACACCACGCCGGCGATATTGCCAGCCTTGGGCTGCGCACCGCTCATGCCGCCCAAACCGCAGGTCACGAACAGCGTGCCGGCGGCCTTTTTGCCGATGCGGCGCGTGGCGTTGAGCACCGTAATCGTCGTGCCGTGCACAATACCCTGCGGGCCGATATACATATACGAACCGGCCGTCATCTGACCGTATTGGGTTACGCCCAACGCATTGTAGCGTTCCCAGTCGTCGGGCTTGGAGTGGTTCGGAATCATCATGCCGTTCGTCACAATCACGCGCGGGGCGTCCTTGTGCGAGGGGTAGAGGCCCATCGGATGGCCGGAATACATCACCAGCGTCTGTTCGTCCGTCATTTCCGACAGGTATTTCATCGTCAGGCGGTACTGCGCCCAGTTTTGGAACACCGCGCCGTTGCCGCCGTAGGTAATCAGCTCGTGCGGGTGCTGCGCCACGGCCGGGGCGAGGTTGTTCTGAATCATGAGCATGATGGCCGCCGCCTGTTTGCATTTGGTGGGGTATTCCTCAATCGGACGCGCGAACATCGGATAGGTCGGGCGCAGGCGATACATATATATGCGTCCGTAGGTCTCCAGTTCGTGCGCGAATTCGGGCGCGAGCATTGCGTGGTGCTTGGCGGGGAAGTAACGCAGCGCGTTGCGGATGGCCAGTTTCTTCTCTTCCGGCGTCAGGATATCCTTGCGTTTCGGGGCGTGGCTTACGGTTTTGTCGTAGGCCTGGGGCTGGGGCAGGACATCGGGGATGCCTTCCGTCAGCTGTTTTTGGAACTCGTTCATATGCGTTTGAAGTTTATGGCGTTAAATGTTTTTATTCCGGGTGACCCGACGTTTGTCCGCCGACGGACGTTTTCCGTTCCGTGTGACCCGACGCGCCGCCTATCGGGCGGCTTTGTCCGCTTTCGCGGCCTTGGCCGGTTTCTCTTTGGCGGGTTTATCCGCTTTCGGTTCGGCCGGTGCCTTGTCCTTTTTGCCGAACAAGGATATATGTACGTAACGGCCCGGATGCAGGCGCAGGTCTTCCAGCAACAGTTGCAGTTGCAACGAAGCTTCCTCTATATTATTGTAAAGCGTGTCGTTCTGTAGGAGCTGTCCCACGGACCCTTGGCCGTTTTCAATGTTTTTGAGCATGTTTTCGAGCGACTGTATCGTTTCGCCGAGGCTTTGCATGCTTTGCCCCAGTTGCGCCTGCGCCAGCGTGTCGCTCACGTCCGAAAAGTTGTCGATGATGTGGTCGATTTTGCCGCTGTTTTGGCTCAGCGTGCCGCTCAGGTTCTTAAGGTCGGAAATGATGACGGCAAGGTCGTCTTTCTTGTCGCGGAGCAGCGTTTTGGCGTCGCCGCTCAGAACCGCTAAGTTTTTCATGCTGATTTCCAAGGCCGCGAAACTCTCGCTCAGCGATTGGACCGTGCCGGGGTGCAATACGTCGCGCACGCTGCCGAGGATGGAATCGACCGACTGCACGATGTCGCTCAACTGGTCTTTGAGCGGTGCGATCTGCGCCATGAGGTCGTCGGCTTCATGGGCCGTGAATTCGGTGCCGGGCTGCTTGACGGCCGTCGCGTCGCCCAAGCGGATCACGATGCCCGTGCCGCCGAGCAGACCCAAGGATTCCAGCGAGGCCACGGAATTTTCCGGAATGCGGTACTTTTTGAGGATTTGCATATCGACGCGGATGCGGTGGTCGGTCGGCGAAACGAAGTCAATCGCGCTGACGCGTCCGATTTTATAGCCGTTGAGTACGACGGGCGAGGATACGCTGATGCCGTGGGTCTGTCCGTAAACGGCATAGTAGCCGTATTCGCTTGAAAACAGGTTCTTGCCTTTCAGGAAAAACGCGAACCAAATGAAAAAGGCGATGGTCACGACGCCCACGAGGCCGATGACGGCTTGTTTGGACGGACGCCAAGGACGGGATTCTGCTGTATTCATGTATGCAAATTTAACTATTTGTTACGTTCTTGCAAAATGCGGTACGCCTCTTGCGTGGAGATGCGTTGTCCGTCGGAGAATACGACCATGAAGGCGTCCTTGAAGCCGGCGTCCTGTACTTGCCGCAATATTTTCTGCGCCGCTTCGGGCGTGTCGGCCTCGCCGCAACAGTATTTGAACAGGCCGTTTTCCTGATATTTGCTCAAGGGGGGCAGGTTCAGGTTCTTGAACTCCGGCGCGTTCAGGTCTTTGTCGGTGGAGGAACTGGCGAATTGGATTTTGAAAACCAGGCGCGGTGCCATGGTGTCGTGCCGCATGGCCGGAATGGCCGTGGCGGTGGAGGCCGGCGCGGTGGCCGGCACCGGCGTAATCGGTGCGGGAGTCGGGGCAACGGCCGTCGGTGCCGGCTGGGGACGGGCGGTGTCCGGCGCCGGGCCTGGGGCCGGCGCCGTGGCTTGGGGCAAGGCCGGCCGGGTCGTGTCAGGCTTAGTGGCGGCCGGCGGTTCGGGCGCGCCCGATTCCACTACGGTTTGCGTATGCGCCGTATCGCGCAGGACGGAGGCTGCGGAGGGAACATCGGTCGGCTTGGCGGGTTCAACCGCGGGTTTGGCCGGAGCCGTCGGCGCAGTGACGGGCTTTGTCGGCTCGGTCGTCGGTTTGGCCGGAGCCGTTGGCGCAGTGACGGGCTTTGTCGGCTCGGTCGCCGGTTTCGCCGGTTCAACCGCGGGTTTGGCCGGAGCCGTCGGCGTGGTGACGGGTTTTGCCGGCTCGGTCGTTGCGGTCGCCGGCTTGGCGGCGGGGGCGGTCGGTTTGGCCGCTGCGGTGGGCGTTTTTACCGCATCGGCCTGATTGTTGAACCCTTCCACCTGATATTTGTATTCCTTGAATGCGTTGAACAGCGAGGTCGCGATTTTCAGTTGCCCTTCGGCCGAATTGAGGAATTTCTCTTCGGTCGGATTGCTGATGAAGCCGATTTCGGTCAGCACCGAGGGCAGGGCGCAAGACCACAGGACGAGGAATCCCGCCTGCTTGATGCCGCGGTTGGGGGAGGGCACGCGCTGGCTGTACTGTTCCTGCACCTTGGCGGCGAAACCGAGGCTTTGGTCCATGAACGCGTTTTGGTAAAGCGAGAAGATGATGTAGGCGTCGGGGGAATTGGGGTCGAAGTTGTCGTAATTGGCCTCGTGGTCTTGTTCTTGCAGGATAGCCGAGTTTTCCAATTGGGCGACCTTGAGGTTGGCGTCGTTCTTGTGATTACCCATAATCCAAGTCTCCACGCCTTTGGCTTCCTTGCCGTCGGTGGAGTTGCAGTGGATGGAGACGAACAGGTCGGCATGGTTCTGGTTGGCGATGCGGCCGCGTTGGCGCAGTTCCACAAAGCGGTCGTCCTTACGTGTGTAGATGACTTTCACGTCCGGAAAGTTCTGGTTGATGAGTTCGCCGAACTTCAACGCTACTTTGAGCGCGATGTCTTTCTCATAGCAGTTTTTGCCCACGGCGCCGGCGTCCTTGCCGCCGTGGCCGGGGTCTATGACGATGGTCGATACCTTTTCGCCGGCCGCATGGAGTGTAAACGGCGTTGAAAGTACCATCATCATCAATAGGCTAATCAGTGAACGTTTCATGGCGTCCGTATTTTGGTTTTAAAACGGGAAAATCGTAACTTTGTCAGTTTGCAAAGATAGTGAAAGCCAAGCGCAGAGCCAAACGAAAAATGAATTTTCGTTGATGTTCTGCCGAGGTACATCCTATCTTCACGCCGCAAGGCGTAAAGATAGTGAAAACCAAGCGCAATGGCAATAGCGTAAGGCGATAAAAAGAAACACGGAAAGAGAACGCATGGCAGGTACATGTAGGGGAATGAATGGCCGGAGGCGTCTGTGCCTGGCGGCAGTCTGGTGGGGACTGTCGCTCCTGTGCGTATCCGCTCCGGCCGTCGCCCTGACACGCAACGGGTTTTTGTCTGCGGATACCGTCAGGCCGTTGGCGGCCGTTCTGGCCGATACCGCCGCCCTGGTTCCCCCCGATACTACGCTTGCCCCCTCCGGCATCTTGACGGCTCCGGATACCATCGTGCCTTTATCCGATATGCTGGCCATTACCGATACAACGGCTGTCCCGTCCGATTCCGTCGATACCGCCGCCACGTCCGCCGATTCCACCGCTTCCACGCCCAAGCAACTCACCAACTCCTCCGCCGTGACGGAAGTCGTCCGCTATTCGGCCAAAGATTCCATCTATATGGATATGGCGACGGGTTTGGCGCATCTTTATGCCGATGCCAAACTTGACTATCAGGGCGCTAAAATGGAAGCCGCCTATATGGAACTGGATTTGCGGAAGTCGGAAGTATTCGCGCAGCCGGTGGCGGATTCCACGGGCGAACTTATCGGCTTGCCGCATTTCGATAACGGCAAGGATGCGTTCGACGCCAAGGAGATCCGCTATAACTTCAAGACCGAACGCGGGCTTATCAAGGAAGTGGTTACGGTTCAGGAGGAAATATTCGTGCACGGGCAGGTGGTCAAACGTTACGAGAACGAGGAGATCCATATCCGTAAGGCGCAGTTCACGTCCTGCGAGTTGGATCATCCGCATTTCGACATACGCGCCTATAAGGCCAAGGTCATCCCCAACGATAAAATCGTCATCGGCGTCGGCATGATGTTTGTCGAGGATGTGCCTACACCGCTCGTGTTGCCGTTCGCCCTGTTGCCCAACTCCAAGACGCGCCGGTCGGGTGTTTTGATTCCGACGTTCGGGCAGAGTGCGCGCGACGGCTATTTTTTCCGCGGTTTGGGGTATTACCAGCGGTTCGGCGATTATGCCGACCTTAAGGTCGTGACGGACCTCTATACGGGCGGCAACTGGGAAATCCGCGGGGACTTGCGTTACGCCTGGCGGTATCATTTCAGCGGTTCGTTGGGGGTCGGCTATTCGCAGATATACGACGGGACGCGCGGGGATCCGGGACGAACCAAACAGACGGGGGTTTCCGTGCGTTGGACGCACAGTCAGGACGGCAAGGCGCATCCAAACAGCAGTTTTTCGGCCAATGTCAATTTTCAGAATACGGCCTATGCGAGAAATTCGCCGGATTTGATCGACTATATCACGAATACGACGACTTCCAATATAACCTATTCGTATAGTTATGCCAACAAGTTTCATTTGGCGCTCAATGCCGGCAACTCGTATAATACCAATACCAATACGCTGAGTTTGAATTTGCCGTCGGTCAATTTTTCCATCAGTACGCTCTACCCGTTCCGCCGCAAGAAACAGGTCGGCAAGCGCAAGTGGTACGAAACCATCGGGTTCAATTACCGTTTGGAAGCCCGAAACGAGATCAATACGCCCGATACGTTGTTTTTCAGGCCGGAAATGTTCGATTATATGCGCAACGGCATGCGGCAGAGCGTCGGCCTCAGCAGTACGGTCAAGATTCTCAAACATATCAATTGGACCAATTCGGTCAGTTACAACGAATATTGGTACCTTAAGAATTTCCGCCAGTCGTATGTGGAGGATTCGACGGGGTGGCATCTGCAGACGGAGGAGCGGAAAGGCTTCAAGACAACGCGCGACTTTCAGTATAATACGAGTTTTAATTTCAAATTGTACGGTATTTTCCGTTTCAAGCGCGGCGCTTTGAAGGCGTTCCGTCATGTCATGACGCCTTCGGTGGGCTTTACCTATCATCCGGATTTCAGCAAGCCTTTCTGGAATGCTTACGATACCTATATCGATAATTACGGACAGACGCACCTCTATTCCAAATTCGTCAATACGCTGTACGGCGGTCCTTCGGCCGGCATGGTCGGAAGTGTCAATTTCAGCATCAACAACACGTTTGACATGAAAGTTCGGAACCGCAAGGATACGGTCACCGGAGAGAAAAAGGTCAACCTGATTGACCAGTTGTCGGTTTCCACTTCCTATAATATGGCGGCCGATTCTTTGCGCTGGAGTCCGGTTTCGCTGTCGGCGCGGACGGTTTTGTTCAAGCGGCTTAATGTGGGCGTCAATACGCAGTTCGATTTCTATAAAATCGACAGTATGGGACGGCGTTACGATGAGTTTTTCTGGGAAAACAATAAAATCAAGGGTTTGCGCTTTACGCGTACGAATGTCAATATTTCGCTTTCGTGGAGTTTCAATCCCAAGTCCAAAGGGAGTTCGGCCCGCGAGCCGAACACGATGCCGAGCCTGAACGAGACGATGGTGGATCCGCAGATCACGTCTTACGCGAATCCTTTATATACCAATTCGGATTTGTTTACGGCTCCCGTCGATTTTTCGGTGCCTTGGAATCTGAGCCTGACCTATTACGGCAGTTATACGATGACGCCCTATTTGCCGCGCGATACACGGGATGAAAAGCATCCGGAGGCCGTTTTTCGTCACCAGTTTACGCAGACTATCGGGTTGGCCGGCGATTTTTCGCTTACGCCTAAATGGAAAATCACGTTTTCGACCGGTTTCGATATCACGAACCGTAAGATGACGTTGACGAGCATTAATTTTGCACGCGATTTGCATTGCTGGGAAATGGGTTTTTACTGGGTGCCGTGGGGCGGTCATTCCGAATGGCATTTTCATATCCGGATCCGCAGTTCGGTCTTCCAGGATATCAAATACGAAAAGCGGAAGGACTACAGGGACAGCGAGATCAATATGTTTCAGTAGCGGGTTAGGGTGACCGGCCTTTTTGTGATTGGAAATAAAACCTTAAATTTGTAGGGCGTTCGGCGGGGCGAACGTGATGCGGGGACGGCTGTCGTGCAGGAACGGTGAAAATAGACAGAATACAAACCATTATAAAATATAAAAAAGATGAAGAAAGTCATTGCGACCGAACATGCGCCCAAGGCGATAGGTCCTTACAGCCAGGCGATTGAAGCCAATGGTATGTTGTTCGTTTCCGGCCAGTTGCCGGTTGATCCGGCGACGGGTAAAATCGTGGAAGGCGGCATTCAGGAACAGACCGAACAGGTCTTGAAGAATGTCGGCGCTATTTTGAAAGAATCGGGCTATACGTTCGCCGACGTCGTTAAATCGACCTGCCTGTTGAGCACGATGGATCATTTTGCCGGCATGAACGAGGTGTATGCCCGCTATTACCAGAGCGAAGCGCCGGCGCGCGCCGCTTTCGCCGTGCAGAAACTGCCGTTGGGCGTCATGGTGGAAATCGAATGTATCGCCGTTAAATAAGCGGAGTAGGGCGTCGCATAGGCGGTAGCGGCGTGGCGTTCGGGGGCGGGACCTGTCGGTTGCGGGAGGCGCTTGCGTCCGGTCGTGTGGCTGTTGCCGCTTTTGCGGCGGCTATTTTTTGATACCTACGTCGTTGGGGGAAAGTTTTGCGGAGGCTTAAATGTAGGTGTTTTGTTTTTATGGTAAAAAATTAAGCAGACAGGTTTTATGGAACATCAAGACGGTACGTTCGATTCGGCTTTGACCGAACGGGAAGGCGTGGCGCAACCCGGTATCATCAATCCGGCTTTTGCGTCGGGCGCGGCGGTGGTGCGTCGTCCGGCATTGCCTACGGCCGACGAATTGGTAGAAGGTATTTTGGCTGGAAACCGCACGCTGTTGAGTCGAGCCATCACGTTGGTGGAGAGTTCGTTGCCGGCGCATCAAAAAATAGCGCAGGAAGTCATAGAACGATGTCTGCCGCATTCCGGCAAGTCGTTGCGGCTTGGCATTACCGGCGTGCCCGGTGCCGGAAAGAGCACATTTATAGAGGCGTTGGGCTCTCATCTGGTACGTGCCGGCCATAAACTGGCCGTATTGGCCATCGACCCCAGCAGCGAGCGTTCCAAAGGCAGTATTTTGGGAGACAAGACGCGGATGGAAGAATTGTCGGGCATGGCCGACGCCTTTATCCGGCCTTCCCCTTCGGCGGGTTCGTTGGGGGGGGTAGCGCGTAAGACGCGGGAAACCATTGTTTTGTGCGAGGCGGCCGGCTTTGATTATGTGTTTGTGGAGACGGTCGGCGTAGGGCAGTCCGAAACGGCGGTCTACGGCATGGTCGATTATTTCCTGCTGTTGCAGTTGGCCAATACGGGCGATGAGTTGCAAGGCATCAAGCGCGGCATCATGGAAATGGCCGATGGCATCGCCATCAACAAGGCTGAGGGCGAGTTCCTGCACAAGGCGCAGGTGGCGCGCGTACAGTTCCGCAACGCGCTGCAGTTGTTTCCGGCACCTGAGTCGGGTTGGACACCGACGGTGGAGACGTGCTCCGCCTATACGAAAGACGGTATCGACCGGGTATGGCAACATATCGTCGAATACGCGACGTTTACGAAACAGAACGGGTATTTCGAACGCAAGCGCCGCAAGCAGGCCGAGCGTATTTTGGAAGAGACGATAGAGGAACAGTTGTTGGGACATTTTTACGGAACGGACGGTATGGACGAACGGATGGAAGCCGCGCGTCAGCGGGTTTCGGAGAACAGCGGCAGTCCGTATAATATCGCACAGCAATTGATTGATCAATATTTTAATAATCTGCGTAAATAATAGGCCGGACATGGGGAAGGGACAGACAGGCGGTGCGCCGCCCGAACTGACGGCCGGAGCCATGGCCGTGGATGCGGCTTGCAGCGGCAATCCGGGCAAAATGGAGTACCGGGGCGTGCAGGCATGGGACGGCAAGGAGATTTTCAGAAAAGGACCGTATCCGGACGGTACCAACAACATTGGCGAGTTTTTGGCCTTGGTGCATGCGCTCGCTTACTTCCATCAATTGGGTCCCAAGTATGCGCAGACGCCGATTTATTCCGATTCCATGACGGCCATGGCCTGGGTGCGTAAGAAGAAAGCCAACACCAAGGTGGCGCAGACGGCGCAGAATAAAGCCTGGCTACCGCTCGTCACGCGGGCGGAGCAGTGGCTGGCGACCCATACGTGGCAGAATCCCATCCGTAAATGGGACACCGACCGCTGGGGCGAGATTCCCGCCGACTTCGGCCGTAAGAAATAATAAGATAGGGTATATTCTTTTGAACGTAGGCCGGGAAGACTTAGTCGTTACGCCCGCTTTGCAAAAGCGAATCAATGGAGTCGGGAAAGTTTGTCGGGCGGGGCGTTGCGTGCCGTGCCGCACACAAAACGAATTGGAAGACTTTTTGATTGCTTTGTGATGTACGTTAAAGGCCGGGAAGGTGGTGTCCCGGCCTTTGTGTTATTGGAATGTTTGTTCCTGAATATAAGTTCACTCCCGTATCAGCGTGACGTAGAGTTTGGGCGTGACGTCTTCGCCTATGTAGTAGAATTCGACGTCGAAGACGAGTGCGTCGTAGGTATAGTAAGTGACGGGCAGGTCAATGCGGTAGTTATCGACATAGACGTCCAATTCGGCGGTGGAGGCGGGAATATAGACTTCTTTAGGGGTGGCGGCATTGCCGCTCGTGTTGTGCGTCATGACGCGCGTGCGGTACGACTTTTTCAGGAACGATACCATGTTGAGGTCGGCGAAGAGGTCGCCGTTTCCGCTTTGCCGCAACACTTTGAGGATGGGGTTGGTGAAGAGGCCGACGCTCTCCGGATCGGCTTGGTCGTAAAGCGGGATGGCGGCGGTATAGATCCCATGTTCGGCGTCGTTCACGAGGCAGTAGTTGATGTCTTCGAGTTCCGATGCCAGTTCTTCAAGTTGTTGTCTCAGGGCTTCGCGCAGGGCGTCTATGCTGTCCCATACGATGACGATTGAGTCGTTGAAGCGCAGTTCAAGGGCGTGCGTACTGTCATTGAGGTCGTTCAACCGTCGGTTGTGCGCGGTGATGCTGTCTAAAAGGCGCAGGTCTTCGGCCATGCGTTCGGCCCGCTCCTTGGCGAGAGCGGTCTGGCCTGATAGTCCTGTCTGTCCGCCGATAAGCCGCGCGACCTTGGCGGATGACCATATCGTGGCTTGGTCGGGTTCGGCCTCATCGTTGAAAGCGATGCCTTCGAGGGTCTGCGCCGACTGGGCGCGCAGGGCGGTCTGCGCGTTGATGGCCGTTTTGGCCGTCAGGGCGTTGTGCGCGGTTTCAGCCGAGATGGCGGTCTGCGCGTTGAGGGCGTTGGTGGCGGTTCTGGCCGTCTCGGCCTGTTGCGCGAAAGCGGCGGCGGGCACCTGCGTGAGCGGTGTGCGGGTTAGGAGTGTGACACCGTCATAGACGGCCAGATCGAGCGGTTGCGAGAAATCGATCTCGGCGAAGTCGCCGGCGGTGGCGGTGCCGTCACCGATAGGTATCTGTACTTGTCCCATGGCGTCGGAGGTAAGGCGATGCGTCTCGCTATAGACGGCGTTCTGCGTGTTGCGTTCGAGCAGGCGGCAGTCAAGCTCCAAGGTTTCGTTGTGCCGTACGAAGCCGTCGCGGTCGCGGGCCACGGCCGAGAAGACGATGGGGTTGTCGTCGTTTCGGATAGCCGTTGTGTTGGCGGCGTGAATCGCCGGAAGGCTGAGGGAGAGTGCGGCCCCGATGAGGAGCGCGCCGATGTGTGATGATTTTGTCTTTTTCATGTGCATTTGGTTTAAAAAGTTATTAAATGGTTGTTGAATGGTATTTCAATGTTGTCTTTTTGCCGTCCGTGCCGTGATGTCTTTTTGCCGTCCTTAGCGGGCTTCGGCGTTTCGCGGTTGGTGTAAGTCCTTTCGCCGCAGAGTATAGGAGAGTGTGGCGGTATGTGCGGCAGTGCCGGCGTGTCGTCCGTCGAAACGGAAAGGCAAGGATAGGTCGTAGGATAATGCGAGGCCTTGGCAGGGCATGAAGCCGATTCCGGCGGCAAATGCCTGCGTCCGCGCGGAAGCTTCGTAGGCGATTTCCATCGAGAAGCGTTCGCGGAAGAGGGTGGTCTTCAGGCCGGCTTTGTAATAGTGCTTGGTGCGTTCGCGGCTGTAGAAACGATGGACAAGATAGGGACTGAAGACGGCCGTCCGCACGCCGTTGTCGAAACTGCGGTACCGCAGGTAGGATACGGTGGCGGCGTCTTTTCCGTCGGCGGTGACGCAGGCCTGCGTTCCGAAAGCGAGGTAGCCGGCGTCTTCGAACCCATAATGTGCGCCTATGTGCGCTCCGATGCTGAAATTTGTGTTATGTTCAACAAGAATCTCGTGGTAGGCCGGATGTTCGGACACGATGTCCGAAAGCTGGTAATGGCGGAGGTTGAAGCCACCGGCGATGCCGCCGGAGAGTTGCCAATGACGGGCGATCGGGACGATTGTGCCGAGTTCCAGTTGCGTATAGAGATCTCGGTGCAGTCCGCTGCCGCCATAGGCGAGTTGCGCTCCGATGGATAATTGGCGGAGGGGGCGTCCTCTGAGTTCGAGGCGGTAGGTCTGCGGATGGCCGGGCATGGCGACGAATGCCTGTTCGGTGGCGAGGCGCGTAGAGAAGATCTCGTTCCCGTCCGATGGCGGGAAGTCCTGCGGTAGCAGGATGCCGACAGACTTGGCGGTTGGGCGTTGCGCGTTGAGCGTTGCGAGCGGGAGCGTTCCGGTCAGGGCGGTTGCGATGGCAAGCGTCAGGCTTGCTGTGAGGTATGCGTTTCGTGCGGTCATCGTTGTGGTTTTACGAGTTCAATAAATCCTTTCTTATCGACGCTTCCGTCGGTGGTATGCGCCCGGAGACGGTAGTAATAGGTGTCGGCTGGTAGGCGGCTCATGTCGTAATCGTTGCGGTAGTCGTCGCTATGGTGGATGACGGCACCGTGCCGGTCGTAAAATGTGAGGTCGAGGCGCGTGAAGGCCTCTGTGTTGAGAATGCGGAAGCGGTGGAAGCCGCGCTGGTCGATGACGACGAGGTTGACGGCCAGCGGTATAGGCAGGCGTACGGGGTCAGGTGCGGTGTCTGCTACCGGTGGTTCGGGCGGCGTGATGACCGTGTCGGGGGGCAATGGTGGTTGCCCGTTGCGTTTGAGGCGCACATAGACGGAATCGGTCAAAATACGGTTCGGGGCGTTGAGGGCACGGTAACGGTAGTGATAGTAGCCGTCGCGCGTGGCCGTGACCGCGTCGAAGTCAAAGGCGGCATGTCGTTCGTCCAGCCTTTCCGGCAACGTATAGACGCTGTCAGTAGCCTTGAGCTCAGCCGGAAAGCCGGGGCGTCGCAACACTTGAGGCTGACGGATTCCGGCGGTAATGCCGTCGGTGCAGGCCGTGGCCGCGATGGTCAAGCCCGTGGGAAGGCAATCTCCGAAGAGCAGGGACTGGGCCTCGAGCGGATGGAGCGCCAAAAGTGCAATGAAAGGCAACGACAGTGGCCGGAAACAAGGGATCATACGTTTCATAATGGCAAGGCGATGTTAAAACGAAAATTCGCTGATGTTGTTGATGAACTCCTCCATGCTGCACGGTAGCCATATCGCGCTTCGAACCTGTATTTCTTCGCTTCCGGTATTGAAATGGACGTACCCCCATGTGCTGACTTGGCCAGATTTGTTGATGAGGTTGATATACCGCCCATCAGCCATCCGATAGATGTAGTTGCCGGCGTAAGCGGTTGTATTGGTTATTTGTACGGATGCGTAAGTGTTGCCGACAAGGGCCGCGCTGCACCATTCAAGATCTTTCGAAACGATCCGGCATAGAAACGCTTTTTCGTTGTTCGTTTTCTGTCCGCCCCGGTGGAATGGCTCTATATACAGGGTATGGGTCGTAGAGTTGGTTACGAATTCGAAATTGGCCGTCAGTTTCCGTGCGGATGTATTCTTTACGAAAGCGGTGGTCGCTATGTTGGCGCTGTGGTCGGATGTGGCCTGTGTCGTGGTGGTGGGGGAACCTGGCAGGTTGACCGAACTTTTGATGGTGGGGTTGGGATAGGTGCCTGTCAGTGAGCCTCCGGCGGTGCCTTTGGGCGTTCGGCTGTCGGAAAGGCGGGTGTCGGAGGTCGTGATGTAACCGCCCAGAGTACCTTTTACATAAGCTGTGGTGGCCACCTTGGTACTGTTGTCGGATGTGGCTGGCGTGGGGGCGGTGACGGTAGCCGTAGGCGAGAGGTATATGTTCTTGGCTTTGACGGTCAGGTTGTCGTCGGAGGCCTCGTGCAGATAGACATAATCGCCGTCGCCCAAGTTGAGTTTGTTACCATAGGTCATGTTTCCTTTTAGGCGCAGATTGCCCTTGATGAGGCTTTCGTCTGTACCATTGACCGTCAAAGTGCCGTTGGCCGTCAGGTTGCCGGCCACGGTCGGGTTGCCGGTCAGCGTGACGGACGATTGGATGGCCGGGTTGGGGTAAGTGCCGGTCAGGTCTCCTCCAGCCTTGCCTTTTGGGGTACGGCTGTCGGAAAGGCGGGTGTCGGAAGTCAAGACGAAGCCGGACAGCGTAGCGTTTAGACTGTCGTACGTTACGTAGCCGTTCAGTAACGTATGCGCCAGCCGCCCGGTATAGGTCTGCACGAGGCTGTCGGGTGGAATGACGGGCAATGGGCGCACTTGGGCACGGGGGGCGGATAGGGATAGGACGGCAAATCCGATGGCCGCGCTCAGACCTTTGGGTGTAAATGGCATCATATAAATCGTTTTTGTAGCCGATGGATGCGGCTTTGTTCAGATATAATACGTCTGCCCCCGGATTTTATATGAAAAAAAGTCGCGGACACTAAGTGTGACGTGGGAATGCGGGCATGTGGGCATGCGGGACGGAGATACACTGGACAGTTCGGAAACCGAAAATGGGAGTACGGAGAAGTAATATATGAAGTCAGGCCGGAAACGGTATGCGGCAAAACAAAAACAGCCGCTTTCAAGCGGCTGTTTCCTGTGATTCCGGCGCGATTCGAACGCGCGGCCTACTGCTTAGAAGGCAGTTGCTCTATCCAGCTGAGCTACGGAACCAATCTTTGGCGGTTTTCGAATACCACACTGTGCAAAAGTAGTGGCAAACGAAGTGCAAAGATAGTGAAAGGTGAGCGCAATGGGAAGCCAAACCGAAGGTTTGAAATTGCCATTGCCGAACCGCATCCTATCTTCTCACGAAGTGCAAAGATAGTGAAAGGAGAGCGCAATGGGAAGTCAAACCGAAGGTTTGAAATTGCCATTGCCGAACCGTATCCTATCTTCTCACGAAGTGCAAAGATAGTGAAAGGTGAGCGAAGAGACAAGTCAAACCATAGATTTGTTTGTCTCTTCCGAGGCGCATCCTATCTTCACGCGGAGCGTGGAAGGTACGAAAAAAAATGAAAATTCGTACATTTGTGGATTGTACCGACATCGGTTGCAGAGGCGCGATGGTCGGTGGGGCCGGGCTAACGTCCGGCCGGATAGAACCTGACTTATGATATTGATACATACGGCCGACTGGCATATCGGTCAAAATTTTTACGGTTACGAACGTTACGGGGAGCATCGGCATTTTCTCGATTGGTTGGAAAATACGTTGGTCGAGCGGCGTGCGGATGTGTTGCTTGTGACGGGCGACGTTTTTGACGGACCGAATCCGCCAGCTAAAGCGCAGCAGTTGTATTATCGTTTTTTGCATCGCGTCAATCAGCGTTTGCCGGAACTTCAGGTGGTCATAACGGCCGGCAACCATGACTCGGCCGCCCGTCTGGAAGCCCCGAACCCGCTTTTGGAAGCCCTGAACATCAAGGTGGTCGGTGCGGTACATTACGGCGAGGCGGAGGGGGAGGCCGGTGCCGTTGGTACGCCCGGCCTGGCCGATACCGCCGCCGCGCTGGAAGGGGCGGCGCGCCGTTTGCTGGTACCTCTGTACGGTGCCTCGGGCGAGGTGGAGGTCTGTTGCGTGGCGGTGCCGTATCTGCGGCAGGGCGACTATCCGCCCGCAGACACCTACGACGAAGGCGTGCGGCATCTGTACGCCGCGTTGGCGGAGGCGGCGCGCCGTCAATACGGCGGCAAACCGATAGTCATGACGGGGCATCTGCATGTCTTGGGCGCCGCTGTTTCCGAGCGTGACCGCAGCGAGCGCGTCGTCATCGGCGGCTTGGATGGCGTATCGGATGCCATTTTCCCGTCCGATGTCGCCTACGGGGCGTTGGGACACCTGCATCGGGCGCAACGGGTGGCCGGGCGCGACAACGTGCGTTATGCCGGCGCACCGGTGCCGATGTCGTTTGTCGAAAAGCGCAATGCGCAAAGCGTCAGCTGTATAGAAATAAAAGACGGACACACGGTCATCAGTCTGTTGCCATACGAACCGAAAGTGGCCTTGTTGAGCGTGCCAGACCAGCCGGGAGACCTCGGCGAAATCCTGGCCTGTTTGGCCGAATTGCCGGAGGGTGAAGTCACGGCAAATTCGCCCTATCTGGAAATAAAGGTACGGATGTCCGGGCCGGATCCGAGTTTGAGATATAAGATAGAGCAGGCTTTGCGCGACAAGAGCGTGCGGTTGACCGCCATCTTGCCGTTTTATCCGGAGACGGCCGCAGCCACCGCCGGTCGGAACGGCGCGGTCGGCGCAGTGTCCGTACGCGAACTCTCGCAGATACCGCCATTGCGTATTGCGCAAGAGGTCTATCATAAAAAATACGGTACCGATATGCCGGCATCAATGCAGAAAATGCTGTCGGATGTGATAAAGGAGGTGGAGGCATGAAAATACTGGCGATACGGGGACAGAATATCGCTTCGATAGAGGGCGGATTCGAATTGGATTTTCAACGTGACCCCTTGGCTTCGGCCGGTTTGTTCGCGATTGTCGGGCCGACGGGCGCCGGCAAGTCCACGTTGTTGGATGTCTTATGCCTGGCTTTATACGGCAAAACACCGCGTCTTGAAAAGGCACGGGAAAACAATGTGGCCCTGACCGAAGCCGGCGGAAAAATGCTTTCGCCGCACGACAGCCGTTCCTTGCTCAGGCGCGGTTGTGCCGGCGGTTATGCGGAAGTCGATTTTCTCGCGTTGTCGGGCGAACCGTATCGGGCGCGTTGGTCGGTCCGTCGGGCCCGGGACAGGGCGGACGGCGCGTTGCAGGATGCGGAAGTGCGCTTGCATAATTTGCGCAGCGGCAAGGAAGAAGGGGGAAAGAAAGGGGAATTATGGGGCCGGATTGTCCAGCTGGTGGGCCTTTCGTTTGAGCAGTTCACACGTTCCGTATTGCTGGCGCAGGGCGATTTCGCCGCATTTCTCAAAGCCGCCCAAGCCGATAAGGCCGAAATATTGGAGAAACTGACCGGTACGGAAATCTTCGGTCGCGTATCTACGGAACTGTACCGGAAGAATAAAGAAGCCGGTGAACGTTACCGTCAATATGAAATACAGATGGCGGGACGGCAACTGATGTCGGAGGCGGAATGGGACGGGCTTCAAGGCGAGCACAAGGCCTTGTCGGCGGATTTGGAGCGACAGTCCAAAGAGGCGGAGACGTTGAGGCTGGCTTTGCAATGGTTGAAGCGTTACGACGAATTGACCCGGAGTGAGCGGGAGGCGGCTCGGGATTTGGCGGAAGTCAAGGCGCAGATGGCGGCTTTTGCCGTGGCGAATCCCGATCTGCCGCAGATGGAATGCGCTTGGCAGATTCATACCGTCTATGCCGACTATCGGCGTAATGAACGCGATGGGCAACGGGTCGGGCAACAATCCGCCGAAGTCTCGGCGGATTTGAAGTTGCGGGAGGCTGTTTTGACGGATTTGCGGCGGACACAGGTCGAGGCGCAGGCCGCTTTGCAAGCGTGGCAGAAGCACTATGACGCAGAAGTTGTTCCTAAGTTAGATAATGCCAAACAGTTGCGGGCGATGGCCCGGGAACGTAAGGATGACGGGAAGACGTTGCAGGAACAATACGATGCCATGCGTAAACAATGGCGGGAGCATGCGGCGGCATTGGAGCGGAAGACGGCGGAAAAAGCGGCGGCGGAGAAAGCGGTGGGCGAGGAGCGGGCTTATGCGGCCGGCCATGCGGATGAAGCCGCCTTGGCCTCACAGGCAGGGCTGTTGAAAGAACTGTGGGAAGCCGTGGTTAACGATAGGGAACAGCAGCGGCAAAACGAGGCGTTGGCCGCGCGGAATCGCGAACAGTTGGCACAGGAGGCGGCTGCATTGGCGGAAAAGGAGCGGACGGCCGCCCGGCTGGCCGAGGCCATGCCGGAGCAGCTGTTGACGTTGCGTAAGCAATTGGCGGACGGGCAGCCTTGTCCGGTCTGCGGGGCGGTTCATCATCCTTGGGGCGACCGGATCGATGTGTTGAGTGAGGATGAAACCCGATTGCAAAAGGCTAAGGCGGCTTTGCAAAAGGATATGGAAGCCATGACCCAGTTGATGGCGAACCGGCAGGGCGAACTGCGGCGTCTGGAGGGGATGGCGGAGAGTTATCAAAAGCGTGTGGCGCAGACGACGGCGAAATTGGGCCGTAGTCTTGAAGCGTTGCTGCCGGATTGGGCGGCGCAGTTGCAGGACGGTCGTCTGTGGCGGACGATAGAAGGTCGGATTACGGTTTGGCGGCAACATGAAAATCGGCTTCAAGCAGCTGAAAATCAGTTATCGGAAATTCGGGAGTCCTTGGGCGGCTTGCCGGATATAGTGGCGAAAGAAGCCGCGGATTGGCAGCGGAAGCAGGCCGAACTGGAAGATTTGAACAAGCGGCTGAATGATTTGTATGAAGCCTACCGGCGGTTGTGGGGCGAAGAGAAACTGGAACAGGTGGAAAACCGTTACAAAATACAGCGGCAGGATTTGGAAAAAGCCCTGACGGCGGCCGATACGGCTTTGAAAGAAGCGGAACGGCAGAAAGCCGGCCAAGAAGCTAAATTGAAACAACTGGCGGATGACGGTGCCAGATTGACGGCCGCCTTGGAAAATCATCGTCGGCATATCCGGGATTGGCTGGCCGACCATCCGCAAATCGGTAGCGAAGAGCGCTTGCGGCAATTGCTGGCGGTGGCCGAGACCGATTTGGAAAGCCTGAGAGGGCGGCGCGAACAGTGGCGACAACAGCTTACCAAGGCGCAGAGTATATGGGAAGAGCGTCAGTTACAACAGCAGGCGCATCTGCAACAGCCGGATCATCCGTCCGAAGAGGCCGATCGCGTGGATATGGCCGCACGGGAAGCCGGCATACGTCAGGCCATCGAACGGATGCACGTGCGCAGGACGGAATTGGAACTGCTGTTCAAACAAGAAGAAAAGCACCGGGCCGAGTTGGAAAAGTTGAGCGCGGAGAAAGAGAAGGCGCGTCTTGTTTACGAGGATTGGGCGAAACTCAACGAATTGTTCGGGAGCGCCGACGGGGGCAAGTTCAAGCAGGTGGCGCAGGCCTATACGCTGGACATTTTGCTCGGTTATGCGAACCGCCATCTGGAACAGCTGAGCAAACGCTATACCATACAACGGGTCGGCGATACGTTGGCTTTGCAGGTTGTGGACGGGGACATGCTGGGCGAAATCCGCAGCGTGCATTCGCTCTCCGGCGGAGAATCGTTTTTGGTCTCCTTGGCTTTGGCTTTGGGTCTGGCCTCGCTTTCCTCCAATACGATGCGTGTGGATTCGTTGTTTATAGACGAAGGTTTCGGAGCGTTGGACGCCGATACGTTGCAGACCGCGATGGCGGCCTTGGAACATTTGCAGACGCAGGGACGTAAAATCGGTGTCATTACGCACGTAGCCGAGATGACGGAGCGGATTTCCTGTCGGATTGTGGTGGAACCGACCGGCGGAGGGGGCAGTCGCGTGCGCTTGCCCAATGCCGGTTGATTCGACTGAATAAAAAAAGCCTGACTGAAAAGTCAGGCTTTCAATTTCTTGTGGAGCATAGGGGAGTCGAACCCCTGACCTCTTGACTGCCAGTCAAACGCTCTAGCCAACTGAGCTAATGCCCCGTAAAGAGGGTGCAAAGGTATAACAATAATTCGGTTTTTCCAATTTTCAATAATTTTTTTTGCGAAAATTCGCATCGAGGCGTTATATTGATACGAAACCCCGTATCGAAACACTTTGAAACGAGTTAGATACGGGGTTTGTGATTGTTCAATGCCACGTTTTATTTTTTTGCGGCTTTGAGCGACTTGTCTTTCGGAATGCGCATCCGGTAGAACGAACGGTAAACGAAATAAAGGCCGACGAGCAGGAACAGCACGCCGATAAACGGCGTCAGGTCGGTATCCCCTTCAGCGGTATTCATTTTCATCGCAACGGCTATTTCGGCCGCCAATAAACCGAACAAGGTCGAGAATTTGATAATCGGGTTCAACGAGACGGAAGTCGTGTCCTTGTAGGGGTCACCCACCGTATCGCCAACGACCGAGGCGTCGTGCAAGGGCGTGCCCTTTTCTTTCAAGTCCACTTCCACGACCTTTTTGGCGTTGTCCCAAGCCCCGCCGGCATTGGCCATATACAAAGCCTGGAACAGACCGAAAATCGCGATGCCGATGAGGTAGGCCACGAAAAAGTTCGGGTCAAAGAATGCGAACGCCAGCGTCAGGCAGAAGATGACGCCGAAGATATTCCACATACCGTATTGGGCGTATTGCGTGCAAATCTTGACGACTTTCTTCGAGTCTTCTATATCCGCTTCTTCCTTGTCCAACTTCAAATTCTTCTTGATGAATTCGACGGCCCGGTAGGCGCCGGTCGTCACGGCCTGAATGGAGGCTCCCGAAAACCAGTAAATCACGGCACCGCCGCAGATGAAACCCAGCAACACAGGCGCGGAGGTTAAATCCAAGGAGAGCAAGCCGAGGCTTTTCAGAATCAAGACAATGGCGAAGATCATCGTCGTCGCGCCCACGACTGCCGTACCGATGAGCACCGGTTTGGCCGTGGCTTTAAATGTATTGCCGGCCGAGTCGTTTTCTTCAAGGTAGAACTTCCCCTTTTCAAAGTCGGGGGTAAAGCCGAAGTCCTTTTCAATGTCTTGCTTGATGTTCGGACGTTTTTCGATGCGCGACAGTTCAAATACCGATTGCGCGTTGTCGGTTACGGGACCGTAGCTGTCCACGGCTATCGTCACGGGCCCCATGCCCAGAAAGCCGAAAGCCACAAGGCCGAACGCGAAAATCGCGATATAGCCTTTATTGGTCTCGTCGGCAATCAGGCCGTCCAATCCCATGGAACTGATCCAAAGGGCGATGCCCATTAACGCTACAATCGTGATGCCTTTCCAAAAGCCGCTGAAGTTACCGGCTACCATGCCGGAGAGGATGTTGAGCGAGGCGCCGCCTTCACGCGAAGCTGTCACGACTTCCTGTACATGGATGGATTTGGAACTTGTGAATACTTTCGTCAATTCCGGGATGATGGCGGCCGCCAGCGTGCCGCATCCGATGATACTGGCCAGTTTCCACCATAAGCCGTCAATGCCGGACTGAAGGTTGCCCAGCAACAGATAACTGACCCCGAAACAAACGCCGATGGAGATGATGGAGGTGATCCAGACAAGGGTCGTCAACGGGGTTTCAAAGTTGAAGTGGGCAGCCTGTTTGAAACGGTGCGTGGACCAAGCGTTATTTATAAAGTAGGAGAGGAGGGAGGTCAGTACCATGATGATACGCATGACGAAGATCCAGACAATCAGTTGCGGCTGGAAATCGACGCCCAAGGCCAGCAGAATGAAAGAAATCAAGGCGACCCCGGTTACGCCGTAGGTTTCGAAACCGTCGGCGGTCGGGCCGACGCTGTCGCCCGCGTTGTCGCCCGTGCAGTCGGCAATCACGCCGGGATTGCGCGGGTCGTCTTCGCCGATTTTGAAAACCACTTTCATCAGGTCGGCGCCGATGTCGGCGATTTTCGTAAAGATGCCGCCGGCGATACGCAACGCGCTGGCCCCCAAAGATTCGCCTATGGCGAAGCCGACGAAACAGGCGCCCGCGCAGTCGGCCGGGACAAACAGCAGGATGAAGAGCATCATGATGAGTTCGACCGTAATCAAGAACAGGCCCACGCTCATGCCCGCCCGCAACGGAATATTAACGACCGACCAAGGCTTGCCTTTCAACGAAGCGAAAGCGGTGCGGCTGTTGGCGATGGTGTTGATGCGGATGCCGAACCAGGCCACGCCGTAAGAACCTAAGATGCCGAGTATGGCCCAAAGTAGCACGAGCAGGACTTTGGGCACCGGCATGTTGGACAAACCGGAAAAATAATAGGTCATGGCTAAGCCGACGATACAGAACAGAATGATGAGGAAGCGACCTTGCTGTTTGAGGTAAGTCTTACAGGTTTCGTAAATGGTATGGGATACCTGGGCCATGGAGGTATGTACGGGCAATTTCTTGATGCCGTGGTATTGGTGCATTACGAAATACATGACGAGCAGAATCAAGATGCCGCCGAAAAAGAGCATCTGCCAGCCGTTCAGCGCGAGATTCGGAAAAATGGCGTTGCGTAAGTTCGGAACGACCAAATCGGCTTCGCTGGCGTAGGCCGGCGTTACAACCCCAAGAAGTAATGCAGCCAGTGTCAAAGGCGTTTTCTTCATAAGTCGGATTTTTAGGTTAATGATTCATTCAAACTAAATAACTTGCAAATATAATAAAATAGTAGGTACGTTCGCTAAATGCAAATGCCAAAAAGGCTAAAAGCATGAGAAAAGTAAAAAAAACGAAAAAAAAGATATGAAAGTTTGTATGTTTCAAAAAAAAGTTCTATTTTTGCAGTCCTTTTTGATGAAGGGCGTGCCGATTGCCAATGTAGCTCAGTTGGCCAGAGCAGCTGATTTGTAATCAGCCGGTCGGGGGTTCGAATCCCTTCATTGGCTCACTAAGGAAGTGGGGAAAGGGAAAGTGCTGTAAAGCTTAGAAGCAACGAACAGAAGATTGGTGTTGTGTAATTTGGGGGGATTCCAGAGCGGTCAAATGGACCAGACTGTAAATCTGTCGGCTTAGCCTTCGGAGGTTCGAATCCTCCTCCCCCCACCACCCAATACTAAGGCGGAAGTAGCTCATTCGGTAGAGCGATAGCCTTCCAAGCTATAGGTGGCGGGTTCGAGCCCCGTCTTCCGCTCGATTGCCGACATAGCTCAGTGGTAGAGCACTTCCTTGGTAAGGAAGAGGTCGCGAGTTCAACTCTCGCTGTCGGCTCAGGGCTCCCGAATAGGGGGCTTTTGGACTTAGAGAAGATGACATTACATAACAACATAAGTCTAAACATTTAAACAATTTGTAATATGGCAAAAGAAAATTTCGTGCGTACTAAACCGCACGTAAACGTAGGTACGATTGGTCACGTTGACCACGGCAAGACGACCTTGACCGCCGCGATTACGACAGTATTGGCTTCCAAAGGTCTTTCCGAATTGAAATCCTTCGATGCTATCGATAACGCGCCCGAAGAAAAGGAACGTGGTATCACCATTAACACGTCCCACATTGAATACCAGACGGAAAGCCGTCACTACGCGCACGTTGACTGCCCGGGTCACGCGGACTACGTTAAGAACATGGTTACGGGTGCCGCTCAGATGGACGGTGCCATCCTTGTTGTAGCCGCTACTGACGGTCCCATGCCCCAGACGCGTGAACACATCCTGTTGGCCCGTCAGGTAGGTGTGCCCCGTATCGTGGTTTTCATGAACAAGGTGGACTTGGTTGACGACCCCGAATTGTTGGATTTGGTTGAAATGGAAATCCGCGAACTGTTGACGTTCTACGGTTTCGACGGTGACAATACGCCGGTCATCCGCGGTTCCGCTTTGGGTGGTTTGAACAACGAACCGAAGTGGGTCGAAAAGATTATGGAGTTGATGGATGCCGTTGACACTTGGATCCCGCTGCCTCCGCGTGATGTTGACAAGGACTTCTTGATGCCGATCGAAGACGTGTTCTCGATTACCGGTCGTGGTACCGTGGCTACGGGTCGTGTCGAATCCGGCGTTATCAACTCCGGTGACCCCGTCGATATCATCGGTATGGGTGCCGAGAAGTTGAAATCTACGGTAACGGGTGTTGAAATGTTCCGTAAGATTTTGGATCGCGGCGAAGCCGGTGACAACGTAGGTCTGTTGCTCCGTGGTATCGACAAGGATCAGATCCGTCGCGGTATGGTTATCGCGAAACCGGGTTCCGTAACCCCGCACAAACACTTCAAGGCTGAAGTTTATATCTTGAAGAAAGAAGAAGGCGGCCGTCACACGCCGTTCCACAACAAATACCGTCCGCAGTTCTATTTCAGAACGACCGACGTAACCGGCGAAATCACGTTGCCGGCCGGTGTGGAAATGGTAATGCCCGGTGATAACTTGACGATTGAAGTGAACTTGATCGCTGAAATCGCCATGAACAAGAACCTCCGTTTCGCTATCCGTGAAGGCGGTAGAACGGTAGGTGCCGGTCAGGTAACTGAAATTTTGGACTAATCTTTAGTTTGAAATCATACTGATAGGAAAGGCATTGGTATGAATTTACCGATGCCTTTCTTTAGGTTAAAGGGGCATAGTTTAAGGGCAGAATAGCGGTCTCCAAAACCGTTGATGGGAGTTCGAATCTCTCTGCCCCTGCAAAAAAAGAAGCGTAAAATGTCGAAAATAGTAAACTACTTCAAGGCCAGTTATGACGAATTGATGCATAAGGTGTCGTGGCCTACCTATTCCGAATTGCAGAATAGTGCCGTAGTCGTATTTGTTGCCGCTTTGATTATCGCGTTGGTGGTGTTTTTGATGGACTTTGTGTTAGGCGCCCATAGCGATATGGTTTGGAAAGGCATTTTAGGCTATATTTACGATCTGTTAAGTTAGAAAGAACGGATAAGCGGCATAGAAGGGGCTTTTTCAGACATAGCTTCCAATGTCTGCCTGATAGGTTGCTTATTGATCTATATTGTTAAATTTCAGGCGTTTCGAAAGGTATGAGCGAACAAGTAAAAAGCTGGTATGTAATCCGTTCCGTCAGCGGAAAGGAAAAAAAGGTCAAGGAATATCTGGAGAGTGAAATCAACCGGTTGAACTTGAACGATTACATCTCGCAAGTACTGATTCCCACCGAAAAAGTATACACGATCCGGAACGGCAAGAAGGTTAGCCAAGAGCGGTCTTATTTGCCTGGTTACGTTCTGGTGGAAGCGTTGCTTGTGGGAGAGATTCAGCACATCATCCGAAACATTCCGAATGTATTGGGGTTCTTGGGGTCTCAAGGCGATCCGGTGCCGATGCGTCCGGCCGAGGTCAACCGGATCCTTGGCAAGATGGACGAACTTTCGTCCCAGACCGAAGAGATTGTGGAACCTTTTATTGTCGGCGAGCCGGTCAAGGTGATCGACGGGCCGTTCAATAACTTTTCGGCAGTGATCGAGGAAGTGAATGAAGAGAAGAAAAAACTGAAAGTCATGGTAAAAATATTTGGACGTAAGACGCCTCTCGAGCTTAACTTTGTCCAAGTGGAAAAGGAATAGTGTAGATCGGTTCTCGTAAAAAACATTTTAAATAAACGTAAAATGGCAAAGCAAGTTAGTGCATTGATTAAATTGCAGATCAAAGGTGGTGCTGCCAATCCTTCTCCTCCCGTAGGTCCTGCCTTGGGTGCCAAGGGTGTCAACATTATGGAGTTCTGCAAACAATTTAACGCACGTACGCAGGATAGCGCCGGCAAGGTATTGCCCGTTATCATTACCGTGTACGCCGATAAATCGTTTGACTTCATCGTTAAGACGCCTCCCGTTGCGGTTCAGCTTAAGGAGTTGTCCAAAGCCAAGAAAGGTTCTGCCGAACCTAACCGTAACAAGGTCGCCAGCGTGACTTGGGATCAGGTAAAAACCATCGCTGAAGCCAAGATGCCCGATTTGAACTGCTTTACGGTGGAAGCCGCCATGAAAATGGTAGCCGGTACCGCCCGCAGTATGGGGATCGAGGTCAAAGGCGATATGCCCGCCTTGTAATTTATTCAAAGATGACAAGCCCGGGAGGGCTTAAAACCTTAAACAAACAACTATCAATGGCAAAAATATCTAAAAAGAGAAAAGAAGCTTTAGCCAAGGTAGACAAGACCAAATTATACAGCTTGGACGAAGCGGCTAATTTGGTTAAGGACATTACCTTCACGAAGTTCGACGCCTCTATCGATTTGGATGTACGCTTGGGCGTAGATCCCCGTAAAGCCAATCAAATGGTACGCGGGGTCGTCGCCTTGCCGCACGGAACCGGTAAACAGGTTCGCGTATTGGTATTGTGTACGCCGGATAAGGAAGAGGAAGCTAAAGCTGCCGGAGCCGATTTCTGCGGTTTGGATGAATACGTGGAAAAAATCAAAGGCGGTTGGACGGACATTGACGTTGTTATTACCACGCCGAACGTAATGCCTAAAGTCGGTGCCTTGGGTAAAATCCTTGGGCCGCGCGGCTTGATGCCCAATCCTAAGACCGGTACGGTCACGATGGAGGTAGGCAAGGCCGTACAGGAAGTTAAGGCCGGTAAGATCGACTTCAAAGTAGACAAATTCGGTATTATCCATACCGGGGTGGCGCGGGTTTCTTTCGATGCGAAGAAAATCGCCGACAATGCGAGAGAAGTACTCCAGACCATCCTCAAATTGAAACCCTCTGCCGCCAAAGGCACTTATATGCAGAGCGTTTATATCTCCAGTACGATGAGTCCGGGGATTCAGATTGATCCGAAGTCTATTTAGTCAATCCGAACAAAAACAAATTTGGTAAATTAACAAGGTATGAAGAAAGAAGAGAAAAGCCAGGTAGTGGAATCGATCTTCGCTGAAGTTACGGCCAGACCGCACTTGTATGTTACCGATATCGCAGGTTTGAATGCGGCGGATACGAGCAAGCTCAGACGGTTGTGCTTCAAGAAGGACGTGAAATTAATCATGGTGAAGAATACCTTACTGAAGAAAGCCTTGGAAAAAACGGAGGTGGATTACAGCGAGTTGTTCCCGGTCTTGAAAGGCACGACTGCCATCATGTTGTCGGAAATCAACAATGCGCCCGCCCAGTTGATTCAAGAATTTCGTAAAGCTTCCGAAAAACCGTTGCTGAAAGGTGCTTATGTAGAAGAATCGTTCTATGTCGGCGACCAGATGCTCGACGCCTTGGCGCATATCAAGTCCAAGTCCGAGTTGATAGGCGAGGTCATCGGATTGTTGCAATCGCCGTTGCAAGGTGTATTGGGGGCGTTGGAATCGGCGCCGCGTACATTGGCCGGTGTTGTGAAAACGCTTTCGGAAAAAGCCGAATAAAACGTAAGGTAAACACAAAAAAATTAATTAGTAACCATTAAAAAATTAAATAAAATGGCAGACATTAAAGCTTTAGCAGAACAGTTAGTAAATTTGACCGTTAAGGAAGTAAAAGAATTAGCGGACGTATTGAAGGAAGAATATGGTATTGAACCCGCTGCCGCGGCTGTAGCCGTAGCTGCTCCCGGTGCCGTAGCCGGCGGTGCCGCCGCTGCCGAAGAAAAAAGTTCTTTCGACGTGATTTTGAAAAACGCCGGTGCCAACAAGTTGGCCGTGGTTAAACTCGTGAAAGAATTGGCCAGCCTCGGTTTGAAAGAAGCCAAGGAATTGGTGGACGCTGCGCCGAAACCGGTTAAGGAAGGCATCGCGAAAGACGAAGCCGAAGCTTTGAAGAAAAGCTTGGAAGAAGCCGGTGCGGAAGTGGAAGTGAAATAAGTTCTTCTTTCGTTCTAAGATCAAGGAACATGGCTTTTATTTATAGAAGCCGTGTTCCTTATTTTGGTTTATGGTGCCGTTGTCCGAAAAAGCAGGGCACTTGGCCTTTTTTTAACGTTTTATTAAAACCCTACTACGTTGTCTACGAAAACGATAAAAAAGATAAATTTCGCTTCGACCAAACCGGCGGAGCATATAGATTTTCTGGATATCCAGTTGAAGTCGTTCCGCGATTTCTTCCAATTGGAGACGAATCCGGAAAACCGGGTTGACGAGGGGCTCTATAAAGTTTTTGCAGAGAATTTTCCGATTACGGATGCGAGGAACAATTTCGTATTGGAGTTTTTGGATTATTTTATCGATCCGCCCCGTTACAGCATAGACGAATGCTTGAACAGGGGGCTTACGTATAGCGTGCCGTTGAAAGCGAAGCTGAAACTTTCCTGCACCGATACGGAACATGAAGATTTCAAAGATGTTATTCAAGATGTTTATTTGGGAATGATTCCCTATATGACGCCGAGCGGCTCGTTTATCATCAATGGAGCCGAACGCGTCATCGTTTCCCAGTTGCATCGTTCGCCGGGCGTGTTTTTCGGCACGAGTTATCACTCGAATGGCCAGCAGTTGTATTCCGCCCGCATCATTCCGTTCAAGGGGTCTTGGATGGAGTTCACCACCGACATCAGCAACGTGATGTTCGCCTATATCGACCGGAAGAAGAAGTTGCCTATTACGACACTGCTTCGGGCGATCGGCTATGAAACGGATAAGGATATTTTGGAAATATTCGATTTGGCCAAGGAAATCAAAGTCAGCAAGGCCGGATTGAAAAAATATATAGGTACGCGTTTGGCGGCGCGTGTCGTTCGTTCTTGGGTTGAAGACTTCGTGGACGAAGATACGGGCGAGGTCGTTTCCATCGAGCGTACCGAAGTCATCATCGACCGTGAAACCGAATTGTCGGAACGTCATATCGATATGATTGTGGATGCGGGCATCAAGACCGTGTTAATCCATAAAGAGGAAAGCGACAGCAATTTAGATTGCTCCATCATTTTCAATACACTGCAGAAAGACGCGGCCAACAATGCCAAGGAAGCGGTCGAATTCATCTATCGACAGTTGCGTAGCGCTGAACCGCCTGACGAGGAGACGGCGCGCGGCATCATCGAGAAGTTGTTCTTCTCCGACAAACGTTATGATTTGGGTGAGGTGGGCCGTTACCGGATCAACCGTAAACTGGACTTGACGACGCCCTTGGATGTCCGCGTTTTGACGAAGGAAGACATTATCTGCATCATCAAGCATCTGATAGAATTGATCAACTCGCACGCCGAGGTGGACGATATCGATCACTTGAGCAACCGCCGTATCCGTACGGTGGGCGAGCAGTTGTACGCCCAGTTCGGCGTCGGTTTGAACCGCATGGCCCGTACGATTCGCGAGAGAATGAACGTACGCGACAACGAGGTGTTTACCCCCATGGATCTGATCAATGCCAAAACGCTGTCTTCCGTCATCAATTCGTTTTTCGGCACGAACCAGCTTTCGCAATTTATGGATCAGACGAACCCCTTGTCCGAAATCACGCATAAGCGTCGTATCTCTGCTTTGGGGCCCGGCGGTCTTTCGCGTGAGCGGGCCGGCTTCGAGGTGCGCGACGTCCACTATACGCATTACGGTCGTCTGTGTACGATTGAAACGCCGGAAGGCCCGAACATCGGTCTGATTTCATCGCTCTGCGTTTTTGCCGTCATCAACAAGCTGGGCTTTATCGAAACGCCTTATTATAAAGTGGAGAACGGCAAGGTGGCCATCGACGAGGCGCCGGTTTATCTGACGGCGGAGGAAGAAGAGGACAAGATTATCGCGCAGGCTTGTACGGCCATAGAGACCGATGGTCAAATCAAGAATAACCGTGTCAAGGTACGCCATTTGGCCGACTTCCCGATTGTGGAGAAAGAAGAAGTCAACCTGATGGACGTCGCGCCCAACCAGATTGCCTCCATCGCGGCTTCGTTGATTCCGTTTTTGGAGCATGACGACGCCAACCGTGCGTTGATGGGGTCGAACATGATGCGTCAGGCCGTGCCTTTGCTGCAACCCGAAGTACCTATCGTAGGAACCGGGTTGGAACCCCACGTGGCGCAAGATTCCCGTGTATTGATCAACGCCGAGGGCGACGGGGTTGTTACCTACGTCGATGCCAATACGATCACGATCCGTTACGAAATGAGCGAAGACGACCGTCTGACCAATTTCGACGACGACGTCAAGACTTATACGCTGACCAAATTCCGCCGGACGAACCAGAGTTCGTGCATCAACTTGACGCCTATTGTCCGCAAGGGCGACAGCGTCAAGAAAGGGCAGGTGCTTTGCGAGGGCTATGCGACGCGCAACGGCGAGTTGGCCTTGGGACGCAACCTGAAAGTGGCGTTCATGCCGTGGAAAGGGTATAACTTCGAGGATGCCATCGTGATTTCGGAACGCGTGGTTAAGGAAGACCTTTTTACGTCCATCCACGTGGAGGAATATACGTTGGACGTGCGCGAGACCAAACGCGGTATGGAAGAGTTGACGAGCGATATTCCGAACGTCAGCCAGGAAGCCACGAAGGACTTGGAAGAAAACGGGATTGTCCGTATCGGTTCCGAAGTGAAAGAGGGCGATATATTGATCGGCAAGATTACGCCGAAAGGCGAATCCGACCCGACGCCCGAAGAGAAACTGTTGCGTGCCATTTTCGGTGACAAGGCCGGCGACGTCAAGGACGCTTCGTTGAAGATGCCGCCTTCGGCCAGCGGTACCGTCATCGCGACGGATCACTTCGAGATCAAGGGCAAGACCAAAGGCAAGGACAAGAAGGACAAAGACGATCTGAAATTGTTGGAACGCGATTTCAACAAAGAGGTTCAGGAGTTGAAAGCTAAGTTGGTGGAAAAACTCCTGCAGATCGTGGGCGACAACAAGTCGGCCGGTGTTTACAGCAATTTGCGTGAGGAACTCATCGCCAAGAAAGTGCGTTTCACGGCTAAAGCCTTGATGGAGCTGGATTATCAGACCGTCAATCCGGCCAAATGGACGAACGACGAGGAAGTCAATGCGTTGATCAAACGTTTGCTCAATAATTACAATATCAAGTATAGGGAATTGTTGGGACGCTTCCAGAGAAGCAAGTTCGAAAAGACGGTCGGGGCCGAATTGCCCGTCGGTGTGGTTCAAATGGCCAAGGTGGTCATCGCGAAGAAACGCAAGTTGCGTATCGGTGACAAGATGGCCGGCCGTCACGGTAACAAGGGTATCGTGGCCCGTATCGTCCGGGAAGAGGACATGCCGTTCCTCGAAGACGGTACACCGGTGGATATCGTATTGAATCCTTTGGGCGTACCTTCGCGTATGAACTTGGGACAGATTTACGAGACCGTATTGGGTTGGGCCGGCAAGGAACTGGGACTGCAGTTCGCCACGCCGATTTTCGACGGGGCCGAACCGGAGGAAATAGACAAATATATCAAGGAAGCGGGGCTGCCGCAGTATGGACGTACGTATCTGTACGACGGCGGAACCGGGGAACGTTTCGACCAACCGGCCACGGTGGGCTACATCTACATGATCAAGTTGCACCACATGATCGATGACAAGATGCACGCACGTTCGATCGGACCGTACTCGCTCATCACGCAACAGCCGTTGGGCGGTAAGGCGCAGTTCGGCGGTCAGCGTTTCGGTGAGATGGAAATCTGGGCGCTTGAGGCATTCGGTGCGGCCAATATCCTGCAAGAGGTATTGACGGTCAAGTCCGATGACGTGAACGGACGTGCCAAGGCTTACGAAGCGATTGTCAAGGGCGAGAACATGCCGACGCCTTCCATTCCGGAATCTTTCAATGTTTTAATAAACGAATTGAGAGGTCTTGGTTTGGAAGTGTCGTTCAGTTAGCCGACCCGGCAGATGACCGAAACCGGCTTGGGTTCAGCCGTGATCCCGAACCCCAACTGATAATTTAACACTCAATTTAACTACATATATGGCGTTGAAGAAAGAAGGTCCTGTAGCCTTGGATTTTAATAAAATCACCATTAGTTTGGCCTCTCCGGAAACCATTTTGGAGCGTTCTCACGGGGAAGTGACCAAGCCGGAGACCATCAACTACCGTACATACAAGCCGGAACGCGACGGTTTGTTTTGCGAACGCATTTTCGGTCCGATCAAGGACTGGGAATGCCATTGCGGCAAATACAAACGTATTCGTTATAAAGGCATCGTCTGCGACCGATGCGGTGTGGAAGTTACGGAAAAGAAAGTAAGACGCGAACGCATGGGGCATATCCAGTTGGTCGTTCCCGTGGCGCACATCTGGTTCTTCCGCTCGCTGCCGAACAAAATCGGCGCGCTGCTGGGCATGCAGACCAAGAAGTTGGAATCCATCATCTACTATGAGAAGTATGTCGTGATCCAACCCGGTATCAAAGAGGCCGACGGCATCGAATTCATGCAGTTCCTTTCGGATGAGGAATATTATGACATCATGGATTCGTTACCCGCCGACAATGCGTTGCTTGACGATACCGACCCGAACAAGTTCATCGCCAAGATGGGCGGCGAGGCATTGTACGATTTGCTCAAACGCATCGATTTGGATGCGCTTTCCTATGAATTGCGCGACAAGGCGAACAAGGAAACGTCCCAACAGAGAAAGCAGGAAGCCTTGAAACGTCTGAACATCGTGGAGGCTTTCCGCGAATCGCAGTCCCGCATCGAGAACCGGCCGGAATGGATGATCATGAAGGTCGTTCCGGTCATTCCGCCCGATTTGCGTCCGTTGGTGCCGTTGGACGGCGGCCGTTTCGCCACGTCCGACTTGAATGACTTGTATCGCCGCGTCATCATCCGCAACAACCGTCTCAAGCGTCTGATCGAGATTAAGGCGCCGGATGTGATCATGCGCAACGAAAAGCGTATGCTGCAGGAAGCTGTGGATTCGTTGTTCGACAACAGCCGCAAGGCGCGCACGGTCAAGAGCGACGGTACGCGTCTGCTTAAATCCCTTTCCGACAGTTTGAAAGGTAAACAAGGCCGTTTCCGTCAGAACCTGTTGGGTAAACGTGTCGATTATTCGGGACGTTCGGTTATCGTCGTTGGCCCGGATTTGAAAATGAACGAATGCGGTTTGCCGAAAGACATGGCGGCCGAATTGTTTAAACCGTTCATCATCCGTAAGTTGCTTGAGCGCGGTATTGTCAAGACCGTGAAATCGGCCAAGAAAATCGTTGAACGCAAGGATCCGGTCATTTGGGATATACTTGAAAATATCTTGAAAGGACATCCCGTTCTGTTGAACCGTGCCCCGACCCTGCACCGTCTGGGTATTCAGGCGTTCCAGCCCAAATTGATTGAAGGGAAGGCCATGCGTCTGCACCCGTTGGTATGTACGGCTTTTAACGCCGACTTCGACGGTGACCAGATGGCGGTACACGTACCGCTCGGCAATGCGGCCATTCTGGAAGCCCAGTTGTTGATGCTGGCTTCGCACAATATCTTGAACCCGGCCAACGGCGCGCCTATCACGGTACCGTCTCAGGACATGGTGCTCGGTCTGTATTATTTGACCAAGGGCCTGAAATCGGAAGGCGATTTTAAGGTCAAGGGCGAAGGCGCCGTATTCTATTCGGCCGAAGAGGCGTTGATCGCCTATAACGAAGGCCGTGTGGACATGCACGCCTGGGTCAAGGTGCGTTTGGAAAAACCCGAAGACGGTTCGACCTATCTGCTGGAAACGACGGTGGGCCGTATTATTTTCAACCGCGTCGTGCCGAAAGAATACGGCTTCATCAACGAATTGTTGACCAAGAAGTCGTTGCGCGACATCATTTCCGATGTTTTGATGAAGTGCGGTAACGCCAAGACCGTACAGTTCCTCGACGACATCAAGAGTTTGGGGTACCGTACGGCTTACAAGGGTAGCCTTTCGTTCAACCTGGGCGACGTCATCGTCCCCGAAATAAAGGAGGAACTGATTGCCGGCGCGAACAACGACGTGGAGGAAGTGATGAACAACTACAACATGGGTTTCATCACGAACAACGAACGTTACAATCAGATTATCGATATCTGGACACATACGAACTCCAAACTGACGACGACGGTGATGAAACAGTTGTCGGAAGACCGTCAGGGCTTCAATCCGGTCTTCATGATGTTGGATTCCGGCGCGCGTGGTTCGAAAGAACAGATCCGTCAGCTTTGCGGTATGCGTGGTTTGATGGCCAAACCTCAGAAATCCGGTGCCAGCGGCGGCGAAATCATCGAGAACCCGATTTTGGCGAACTTCAAGGAAGGTCTTTCGGTATTGGAGTACTTCATTTCGACGCACGGTGCCCGTAAGGGTTTGGCCGATACGGCCTTGAAGACGGCCGATGCCGGTTACCTGACGCGTCGTCTCGTGGATGTGGCGCAGGACGTGATTATTTCGGAAGAAGATTGCCATACGCAACGCGGCTTGATCGCGACGGCTTTGAAGAAGAACGACGAGGTGGTCGAAACGTTGTACGAACGCATTTTGGGACGTACGACGGTGGACGACATCTATCACCCGCAGACGAATGAACTGATTGTGAAGGCGGGTGAGGAAATCACGGAAGAAATTGCACGGAAGATAGAGGATTCGCCGATCGAGGAGGTGGAAATCCGTTCGGTGCTGACCTGCGAGTCCAAGCATGGCGTCTGCGCCCGTTGCTACGGCCGCAACCTGGCCACGCGCAAGATGGTGCAGAAAGGCGAGGCGGTCGGCGTTATCGCGGCCCAGTCCATCGGTGAACCCGGTACGCAGTTGACGTTGCGTACGTTCCACGTCGGTGGTGTGGCCGGCGGCAACATCGGTACCAATGCCCGTATCGAACCGAAATACGACGGTATCATTGAAATCGACGAATTGCGCAGTGTACCTTACACGAAAGAGGACGGTACGAAATGCGAGGTCGTGATCGGCCGTTCGGCTGAGTTGCGTGTCGTCGATCCCAATACGAAAGCCGTACTGACCGTCGCCAATATTCCTTACGGTGCCTGGCTGTATGTCAAGAACGGCGATGCCGTGAAAGCCGGTACGGTCTTGGCCGACTGGGATCCGTACAACGCCGTCATCATCTCCGAGGTGGGCGGTAAGGTCTCGTTCCAGAACCTGTTGGAAAACGTGACGTTCCGTGTGGAATCGGATGATCAGACCGGTTATAAGGATAAGGTTATCATCGAATCGCGTCAGAAGTCCAAGAACCCGTCCATCAATGTGCTGTCGGCCGATGGCGAAATCTTGAAGATTTACGACATCCCGGTGGGCGCCCACGTCGTGGTGGACGACAATGTCGATATCAAGGCCGGTGAGATTTTGGTCAAGATTCCGCGTTCGTTCGGCAAGTCGGGCGATATCACGGGCGGTCTGCCGCGTGTAACCGAATTGTTCGAGGCGCGTAACCCGTCCGACCCGGCTATCGTTTCGGAAATCGACGGTATCGTAAGTTTTGGTAAAAAACTTAAACGCGGTCACCGCGAGGTCATCATTACGGCGCGTACGGGCGAGGAAAAATCTTACCTGATTCCGACGTCCAAGCAGATTCTGGCGCAGGAAAACGACTATGTGAAAGCCGGTACGCCTTTGTCCGAAGGCGATATCACGCCGGCCGACATTTTGGCCATCAAGGGCCCGATGAAGGTTCAGGAATATATCGTGAACGAAGTACAGGAAGTCTATCGCCTGCAAGGCGTTAAGATTAACGACAAGCACTTTGAAATCATTGTACGTCAGATGATGCGCAAGGTCGAAGTCATCGATCCGGGCGACACCAACTTTTTGGAAGGCGAACTTGTCAATAAGATTGACTTTATCGAAGCCAACGACAAGATTTACGGTGAAAAAGTCGTGGAAGACGCCGGCGATTCCGAAAACGTCAAGGCCGGTCAGATTCTGACGGCCCGTGCGTTGCGCGATGAGAATTCGATTCTGCGCCGCAAGGGTCTCAAACTTGTGGCGGCGCGCGAGGCTCAGCCCGCGACGGCGCGTCAGGTACTTCAAGGTATAACGAAAGCCTCTCTGCAGGTCAAAAGTTTTCTTTCGGCCGCTTCTTTCCAGGAAACGACGAAAGTGTTGACAGATGCGGCCGTGAACGCCAAGGTCGATTATCTCGAAGGCTTGAAGGAAAACGTTTTGGTCGGTCATTTGATTCCGGCCGGTACCGGTTTGAAGACCTATCAGGACGATATCGTTTACGCCAAGGAAGAATACGAGGAATTGTTCAGATAAAAGGAGGTTGAAATGGCAGAACAGAAGAACCGCAAGGAAGGACAGTTGGATGTGGAATTGTCGGTGGAAACGGCCAAAGGGGTCTATTCCAATCTCGCGATGATTACGCATTCGCAGGCCGAGTTTATCGTGGACTTTTTGCAGATGTTGCCCGGTATTCCGAAAGCCATCGTTCGTTCCCGCATCATTTTGACGCCCCTGCATGCCAAACGTCTGTTGGCGGCGTTATCCGACAACGTATCCAAGTATGAGGCCCGTTTCGGCACCATCAAGGAACCGGAACGCGGTAACGAGGATAATACGGTCGGATTTTTGGGCAATATTCCGTCCACGGAAGCTTAATCCGGGGCGAAAGATAGAAAGGCCGTTTCGTGAGGAACGGCCTTTTTTCATATGCTTTTTCTGGCCGATACTTTTCTTCTCTTCACAATTACATGCGCTTGGCGGTCTATTTTCTTGTTGGGCGCTTATTGCTCGGCAAGAACCTGAACAATCTGTCGCATCTGCTGTTGCTTCTTATCATCCCAAAGATTACGCACACGATTGATGCGCTTTGCCGGCCAGGTCGTTTTGAAATGACAGAACATGCGGTCTGTTGCCATGCGCCTGGCGTAGTTATGTTCCAAATCTTCCTGATCCCATTCCAATATTGTTTTATCCAATAGTGAAACTCTATCAGTTTAGTGTGAATACCATTTATATATTTTCGGAATTTGTCAATTTTCCAACTGTGGGATTCCCATATTTCTGTTTTCTTGCCACGTTTTATAGCAAGTATCGTATAAACGGTCCCATGAATATATCCCCCCAAAACGATAAGGCTATGTGTGGGTTTTGCATCTTGATGTATGATATATTCTATATTCGCTACACAAAATTCTATTGCTGTTATACTTAATTGTTTATACGGTAAATTTTGCTGACAATTTTCCAATTGCCAGCATCTTTTATTAGTGTAAACATATCAATATATTCCTGAGGACCAAATCGAGATTGAATTTTGACTATTGCGATGTTTTTATCTATGTTGAAATCCAATAATTTATAGCTTGCAGTTGATGCGCCGCTTTTATCTACTATGTCATACAAAACTTTAATCGGCACAGTTCTTGTTTGTCCGGTTTCAGCCCAGGACATAGTTGCATTATCGGCAAACGCTTTCTCTGTAATTTTACTATTGCCTTTTCTTCCACCCTCTATATAGTATTCGATGGTTTTAACTATTGCTGTCATTTCTGGATTTGAATGACAATTTAAGAAGCATTGTTCATGTATCCTAAAAGCTTTTCCGGTGTCGTGAGCGGATATGGTCCCTGTTGTCAATAGCATTGCTGTGAAACATGCTATTAGCGACATTGAAAACATTTTCGGTTTCATGGTTTTATTTTTTTAATGGTTTTGTATGAAATGGGTACGTAATCTCCTTTCATATACCGGTTTATCCATACCGCATTGTTTTGCGTTTTTTATACTTTTTAACAGCCATGCCATATTCTCTCCGAGAGAACGCATTGTTTGTAACCCCTCTTCATCCTTGCGGACATCATCAGGCATAAATCCATGAACGGAGTTCCAATATTGCGATGAGACAACAGGCATATTTGAAATTGTGAAATACTGATTAAGCTGTTCAAATGTGGCTGATGCTCCACCACGACGACAGGATACGACGGATGCTCCAAGTTTTCCGGCCATTGCTTTTTCTTTACAAAAGAACAGTCGCTGACAGAATGATGTTATCTGTCCGGTAGGTTGACTATAATATACAGGAGAACCCAATATGATAGCATCAAATTCGTCAAGTCGGTCTTGTATATCCCTCACAGCATCGTTACGGAAACAATGCCCTGTTTCAAAGCATTTCATGCAGGCAATACATCCGGCAACAGGCTTGTTACCAAGATACAGCATTTCAGTTTCAATATCATGTTTATGCAGCATACGGACGACCTCAGTTAATGCTGTAAAAGTACATCCGTCTTTGTGAGGGCTACCGTTTATCAGTAATACTTTCATAGTTTCAAATGTTTTACCTAATGAATATGCTTTTCAAACAAGGATGAATGTCCATCCGTTGTAAAGTGAAAATTGCCACCGTATGGCCAGCTTCTTCCGCTCCTTGCTTGAAGACTGCCACCAGTCCTGCCGTATTGCCTTTCATACGTGGACTTCCGTTTAATATGACAATTCTTTTGCTCATTGTTTCTATTTCTTTTGTATCGTATTTGAGTTTTGGTTATAGGCTTTGGCTACACATTTCCATTCACCGCCGATTTTCAGCAGAAGCAGATAGTCCGTGAAATCGATACGGTTTCCCCAGCCCTCTTCAAGCACACGAACCACCGCCAGTGTCTCTTCCACCGCCACTACATCAATACGCGCCTTAAATGCTTCACCTCCGCTGACCGTGTCCACGTTGTGGTAGAACTGTTCGATGGAACCTTGTTCCAGTTCTCCATCGAGAAAGCCGAACAGCACAGCATCATCGGTAAACAACTCGCGTGCATATTTGCTATTGCCTTCTGCCACACTTTTTACAAACTT
>CAJUFX010000007.1:69391-112512 GCA_910586395.1 uncultured Bacteroidales bacterium | reverse complement strand
GCCCCGGCCCAAGCGCGTTCCCCGCGCAAACCTGCAAAAGTACGAAAATTTCATAAAATCTCTGTAATTTTACGCCCTGCGGGCGTTAAGAATTAAGATACGGCTCGGCATAGCGCAAGCGTTTATTTATAGAAAACGTTTTCCATGCTCTCGGTCACTTGTCTCTGCGCTCTCCTTTCACTATCTTTGCCGTCTATTTAAGCACAAAAAGATGGCATCGATTGAACAGACTTTGAGTTCCGCCGTGGCGGACCTAACGGCACGCTTGTTTTCGTTGGAAATCAAGCCGGAAACGATCTCTTTCCAAAAGACCAAACGTGAATTCGAGGGCGACCTCACGCTCGTGGTCTTCCCGTTCGTCAAGGCGGCGCGCAAAAGTCCGGAAGCCACGGCGCAAGCCATAGGCGAAGCCCTGTGCGCCTCCTGTCCGCTCGTGGAGAAATTCAATGTCGTCAAAGGCTTCCTGAACCTGAGCCTGAAATCCGGCCATTGGGTCGAGGCGTTTGAAGCGGAACGGCAGGCGGAATTCACGCGGCCGGTATGCCCCGGCGAGGCCCCCGCCACAGACGGCGGCCATCCCGTCGTCATCGAATATTCGTCGCCCAACACAAACAAGCCGTTGCACCTCGGCCATATCCGCAACAACCTCTTGGGCTGGTCGGTGGCCGAAATCCTGAAAAGCGCGGGCAAAAACGTCAAGAAAGTCAATTTGGTCAACGACCGCGGCATCCACATCTGCAAATCGATGCTGGCGTGGAAACTGTTTTCGGAGGGCGAAACGCCGGCTTCCTCCGGCATGAAAGGCGACCATTTGGTCGGCAAATACTATGTGATTTTCAGCCAAAAACTGGCGGAACAAACCCGAGAAATCATGGCGGCCGAGCCCGGCCTTGAAAAGGATCAAGCCGAAAACAAGACGCCGCTTATGCTGCAGGCCCACGAGATGCTGCGGCTTTGGGAAGCCGGCGACAAAGAGGTCGTCCGACTTTGGGAGACGATGAACGGCTGGGTCTATGACGGCTTCCAGCAGACCTACGACCGCTTAGGTGTCGATTTCGACAAGACGTATTACGAATCTCAGACCTATCTTTCGGG
This sequence comes from uncultured Bacteroidales bacterium, assembly GCA_910586395.1. GTDB lineage: Bacteria > Bacteroidota > Bacteroidia > Bacteroidales > P3 > CAMXAS01. The sequence continues at coordinate 111,417 of CAJUFX010000007.1, read as the reverse complement.
CAAGGCCATCGTACAGAAAGGCTTGGAAGACGGCGTGCTGATCCGCAAGGAAGACGGTTCGGTCTGGGCCGACCTGCGCGACGAGGGACTGGACGAAAAACTGCTGTTGCGCAAGGACGGCACGTCGGTCTATATGACGCAAGACCTCGGCACGGCTACGTTGCGGAACGAGGAATGGCGGGCCGACCGCCTGATTTACGTCGTGGGCAACGAACAGAACTACCACTTCGACGTGCTCAAACGCGTGCTCAAAAAGTTAGGCTACGCCTGGGGCGACAAAATCGTCCACCTCTCCTACGGCATGGTGGAATTGCCGGAGGGCAAGATGAAATCGCGGGAAGGCACGGTCGTGGACGCCGACGACCTCATGGACAAGATGGAAAGCACGGCGCGCGAAACGACCGAAGCCTTGGGCAAGTCGGCCCAACTGCCGGCCGAAGCGGCGCAAAAGCTCTACCATACGCTGGCCATGGGCGCGCTCAAATATTTCCTGCTCAAAGTGGATCCGGTCAAGAACATGCTGTTCAACCCCAAGGAATCCATCGACTTCAACGGCAATACCGGGCCGTTCATCCAATACACGCACGCGCGTATCCGCTCGCTCGGCCGCAAGTTCTACGCGGCGCAGGGCGTTCAGACGCCGGCTGAAGAAACGCTGTTCGCGTTCGACCCGGCCGCCGTCTCGCTCTCGGAAAAGGAAAGCCTGCTGATTCAACGGCTATTGGCTTACCGCGCGACGGTACAGCAGGCGGCCGACCAGTTCAGTCCGGCCGTCATCGCGAACTATCTGTTCGATTTGGCCAAGGAATTCAACGGCTTTTACCAAGACACGCCGATTCTGCGCGAAGAGAACGAAGCGCAGAAACTGTTCCGGCTCGCGCTGGCGCAACAGACGGGCTTCATCCTGAAAAAGGGTTTGCATTTGCTCGGCATCGACGCTCCGGAGAGTATGTAAGGCACGTCATAGAGACCAAGAAAAGCACGAAAAAAGGGGTGGGTCAAAAAATTTGATCCACCCCTTTGACTTTCGTTAAGGTGTGTCAGAGAGGTCAAGATGCAAGGCATTGAGGGCGAGGGCGAAGGAGCTTACTGAAGTAAGTAACTGAGCCCGAATCCCGATAATAACGCCGCAGATTGGCCTTTATGACACGCCGTTACTTGTATAAATCGATGTTCTCCGGCACAAACGTCCGGATATAAGCCGCATGCTTCTCCACCTCGCAACGGCTGAACTGGATGAACACCTCGGCCGATTTGCGGAAGCAATCGCAACGGTCGGCATCCTGTACGAGCAGATAGCCCATCACGATATGGCCGCCTATTTCCACCAGACGACGTGCGTGGAAATCGATGAGTTCGTCCGACCCCATGCCCTTGACCTGTTCGATGGCCGCGGCCAACGTTTCCGTCATGGCTTTAAGCTGGGTCGTCAGGTGCGCGAAATCGGCCTTGACCGGGTGCGCGGCCAACTCTTCGATGTATTTGCCCAAGTTGCCGTTAAGGATATGGCGGATGGCCGCCACGACCTGCAACTGCGACGTCCCTTCGTAAATCGTCAGGATACGCGCGTCACGGTACAGCCGTTCCACCGGAAAATCCTTCATGAAACCGGTTCCGCCGTGTACCTGGATGGCATCGTAGGCGTTCTGATTCGCGTATTCGCTCGAAAACATTTTCAGAATCGGCGTCAGCATGTCGGCGTTGCGTTGCGCGAGCTTCATGTCCGCCCGCTGTTCCGGCGTCAGCTTTTCGCCTTCGTTCACCAATACCGCATACGACTTGGAGACATCCACCTGACGCGAGGTCTCGTATAACAGTGTCCGCGTAGCGTCCGTCTTGGCGCGCATCATGGCCAGCATTTCGTAAACGGCCGGAAACTTGATGATGGCCTGTCCGAACTGTTCGCGTTCACCCGCATACTTCAAGGCTTCGCGGTAAGCCGCTTCCGACAGCCCGACCGACTGGGCGCCGACGCCCAGACGCGCGCCGTTCATCAACGTCATCACGTATTTGATCAAGCCCATCTTGCGGTCGCCTATCAATTTGGCCGGCGCGTTCTCAAACACCAACTCGCAGGTCGGCGACCCCTTGATGCCCATTTTGTTTTCGATACGGCGCACCTTGACGCCGCCCCAAGCCTTGTCGTGTACGAAATACGAAAGCCCGCGGCCGTCGCGCGTACCCTCTTCGGAACGCGCCAGCACCAGTTTGATTTCGGCATCCCCGTTCGTAATGAAACGCTTGACGCCATTGAGCATCCACAACTGCCGCTTCTCGTCATAGGTCGCCTTGAGTTGAACCGCCTGCAGGTCGCTGCCCGCATCGGGTTCGGTCAAGTCCATGGAGCAGGTCGCGCCCTGATGGATGCGCGGCAGGAACTCACGCTTGATTTCTTCGGAGGCGAATTCGTAAATCGTCTCGGCACAGTCCTGCAAGCCCCAGATATTGGCGAAACCCGCATCGGCGCGCGACACGATTTCGGCCGCCATCACATAAGGCACCATCGAGAAGTTCAAGCCGCCGTAAGTACGCGGCAACGCGATGCCGTAAACGCCGGCCTGCGTCAGCTTCTCGTGGTTCATGCGCGTGCCATCGGCATAACGCACGCGGTAATTCTCTACGGAAGGCCCCTGGTGATCCACTTCCTCGGCATTGGCCGCCAAAACGTTGGCGGAAATATCGCCGATGATTTCCATGACCTTGTCGTAATTGTCCATCGCGTCCTCGAAATCGCGCGGCGCATAATCGTATTGGTCTTTTTCCGCATAGCCGCGTTCTTTCATATCCACGCATTTTTTCATGCCCGGATGATGCAAATGAAAGGCCAAGGCTTCGTTATCGCTATAAAAGTTCATATTCTTCGCTTTTTAATGTTTGACTGCCCGCCCTTATTTCGAACGCGCTTTATAATATTGAATCATTTTCGGCAATACTTCCTGCACGCTCCCCTCGATCACATAATCGGCGATCGCGTTGATGGGCGCATTCGGATCGGTATTGATGCTGATGATCTTGGCCGACTGGTCCATACCGGCGCGATGCTGCACCGCCCCCGATATACCGCAGGCGATATACAGTTTGGGACGGACCGTCACGCCCGTCTGACCGATCTGCCGTTCGTGTTCGATAAAGCCGCCGTCCACGGCCGCACGCGTCGCGCCCACTTCGCCGCCGAGCGTCTCGGCCAATTCGAAAAGCAGACGGAAATTTTCCTTCGAGCCTACGCCGTAACCGCCCGCCACGATAATCTGCGCGCCTTTGATATTGACCTTCTGCGCCTCTATCTGACGGTCGATGATTTGGCAGACGAAATCGGCCGGCGTCGTATAACGCGCTACGTCAATGGGTTTCATCGTCCCTTTATAGTCGGCCTTGTAAATCTCCTGTTTCATGACGCCCTCGCGAACCGTCGCCATCTGCGGACGGGTCTCGGGGTTCACGATCGTGGCGATGATGTTGCCGCCGAATGCCGGACGGATCTGATACAACAGGTTTTTGTATTCCGTACCGCTCTTGGCGTCGGTATGGTCGCCTATCTCCAGACTCGTGCAGTCGGCCGTCAGACCGCAACGCAAAGCCGACGAAACGCGCGGCGCCAGGTCACGGCCTACGGAGGTGGCGCCGAAGAGCGCGATTTCCGGTTTCAATTCATTGAACAGCCCCACGATGATGGCCGTATGCGGCAAAGTCGTATAGGGGAACAGACGCGCGTCGTCGGCATAGTGGATGACATCCACACCGTAAGGATACAGTTTCGCTTCCAGATTTTCCACGCCATGTCCCAACACGACGGCCTCCAATTGCAAATGCAGGCTGTCGGCCAGCTTACGTCCCTTGGAAAGCAATTCCAAGCTGACTTCCGCCACCGTCTTTTCTTCCGTTATTTCGCAGTAAACAAAAACGTTACTCATAATCTTCAATTTTTCTGTGTTTGCGATGCAACTACCCGATCACGTGGGTCGCCATCAATTCCTGAATCAACGTGTCTATCGCCTCATCCGTAGCCGGCATGACGGAGGCCTCCTTATGCGCCAATACGACATTATCGACTTTTTTCACCTTGGTGGGCGAACCGGAAAGCCCGAGACGTTCGGGTTCCGCGTCCAAATCGGCCGCCGTCCATTCGCCTATCTGCAGATAGGGGTGCTGGCTGAACCATTCCGTATAATCGGAACCGCGTTGCTGCGCTTCGCTCGGCGTGGCCGCGTATTTGTATTTCATGACGCGGACGGCATGACGCGGACGGCATTCCTGAGCCGATCCGTGCACCGTCACGAGGCAGGGCAAGGGCGATTTGACCGTTTCCACCCCGCGTTCCAGACGCCGTTTGACCGTGACGTCCTTTTCCGTAATATCGACAAGTTCTTCGGCATACGTGATTTGCGGCATATTCAGTTTTTCGGCCGTCTGCGGGCCGACCTGAGCCGTATCGCCGTCGATGGCCTGACGGCCAGATATCAACACCTGAAACGGCTGCAGTTTCTTCAACGCCATGCTCAACGTATAGGACGTGGCCAACGTATCCGCACCGGCGAACTTCATGTCGCTGACCAGATAACCGCCGTCGGCGCCGCGATACATGGCTTCGCGGATGATTTCCGAGGCCCGCGAAGGCCCCATCGTCAGAACGACGACTTCGGCGTCCTTTATCTTTTCTTTCATTTGGATAGCCATTTCCAACGCATTCAAGTCTTCCGGATTGAAAATGGCCGGAAGCGCCGCGCGGTTGATCGTGCCGTCCGCCTTCATCGCATCCTTTCCCACATTGCGGGTATCGGGCACCTGCTTGGCCAAGACCACAATTCTGAAACTCATACTATTTCTTTTTTGGATTTTTTCAATGTATTCTCACGCTTTTTAAGCGTTGCAAAGATAACGTTTTTATAATAATTTTACTACCTTTGCATCTTCTTTATAATATATCATGTCCGATACGAACCACACCCACAAAGGCAAAGGCACGTCCCGTTGCTCGTTCTGCAACCGCCCGTTGTCGGAAGCGGAAACTTTCGCCGCCGGGCACGACGGCGCGCGCCTCTGTACGAATTGCGCCCACGAAGTGCATCTGCTTTTCAAAGCGCAGGAGGAGGCCCGGAGCGGCCGGAAAGGTCAGCCGACCCATCCGCCCGCCGAGAAGCTGAACCTGAAAACCCCGGCCGAAATCAAGGCGTTTTTAGATTTATACGTCATCGGTCAGGAAGCGGCCAAGAAGACGCTTTCCGTGGCGGTCTATAACCACTACAAACGGCTCAACTATCTCTTGGACAAAACCGTGGACGATGTGGAAATCGACAAATCGAACATCATCCTGCTCGGCGAAACCGGTACGGGCAAGACGTTGCTGGCGCGTACGATCGCCCGTCTGCTGGACGTACCGTTCTGCATCGCCGACGCCACGGTCCTGACGGAAGCCGGCTACGTGGGCGAAGACGTGGAAAGCATACTGACACGCCTCCTGCAGGCGGCCGACTATAACGTGACGGCGGCGCAGCGCGGCATCATCTTCATAGACGAAATCGACAAAATCGCGCGCAAATCGGCCAATCCGTCCATTACGCGCGACGTTTCGGGCGAAGGCGTGCAGCAAGCCTTGCTTAAACTCTTGGAGGGCACGGTGGTCAATGTACCGCCCAAAGGCGGCCGCAAGCATCCCGACCAGGAATTCATCGCCGTAGATACCCGGCACATCCTGTTCGTGGCCGGCGGCGCGTTCGACGGCATCGAACAGCATATCGCCGCCCGGCTCCGCACCGCCTCCATCGGCTACAAGAACCGCGACCTGCAACAGATAGACAGAGAGAACCTGATCGGCTACGTGGCGCCGCAGGACCTCAAACGCTTCGGCCTGATTCCCGAAGTGGTCGGACGCTTTCCCGTGCTGACACACCTGACGCCGCTGTCCGAAGCCGACCTGAGGCGGATCCTGACCGAGCCCAAGAACGCGTTAGTCAAACAATACGCACAACTGCTGGCCATGGACGGCGTAAAACTCGAATTCGAACCGAGCGCGCTGGATTTCCTTGCCCGCACGACAGTCGAATACAAACTCGGTGCCCGCGGCCTCCGGGCTCTCATGGAAAAAGTCATGGAAGACCTGATGTTCGAACTGCCCTCCCGTCAAACGACGCCCGACACATTCACCGTGACGGAGGCTCTCGTTCGGGAGCGGTTGCAACCCCATCTGATGCAGAATTTATAAACCGAAAAGCCTCTCTGAAACCGAGATCTCACTGAAATTCCGGAAACGAACCATGCCAGTACCGCAGACGACATCCTCCCATCCGACCATTCCCGCCGGCCGCCTGTTGAAACAAACGGTCAAGGGATTGTTATGCGGCATCGTCCTCTATGCCGGGTTCGGCGGCCTATGTGGCGGACAGGCGCAAACAACGGGTATGCAGACCTTGGAAACGCCGCACCGCATGCCAGCCATCGCCTATCCCGCGGAAGCTTTCATGGACGACTCCACCGTGGCCGCGCTGCTGGCCGCGCCGCCCAAGCCCGTCCGCATTGATTTCGACGCCAACGTGATCTGCTACGGCGACTCTTTGGAAATAAAGGTTGTGAATGAATCCGGTCCGATTGTTCAACCCATTTGCGAATGGTACTATAACGGTCAACGGTTCAATGCCGAAGCCGACCAAACCAGCATCGTCTTTACCCCCTCGTCCAACAACATCCGCGTGTGGTTCAAGCTGTACGACGGCGACCGGCTCATCGGCTCGGACACGATGACGGTCTATGTGACCGATCCGCCGACCGGCTACACGATGCAGCACGACACCATCTGCCTCGGCGACGAAGCCACGGTAGGTGTCGCGGGTGCCGTAGGCGGCAGCGCGGGCCAGTATTGGGATTGGGTGACGACCGGCACGACACAGTTCATCAACGACCGGCCGCTGGTTTCGACCGATTACCGCGTTTATTTCTCGCAATACCCGATTAAGGAATACGGCTATAAAAACAGTTGCTATACGACCGACACCGCGCATGTGGAAGTTCTGACCGAACCCGACATCACGATGACGGGTGACTCAGCCGTCTGTACCGGCAACGACGCGATCATAGAACTTTCCGGCGCGCGCGACATTCTGTGGAACGACGGTTCGACCGACCCTGTCTATCGCGTGAACGATGTCCGCGCCGACATCGTCCTGCAGGTCAGGGCCACCGACAGGCATGGCTGCCGCGGTGTACGCGTATGGAAAATAAAAGCCGTGGAGCGTCCGCAGGGTGAAATCGCATCTTCTAAAAAAGACTCCACGATATGTCTCGGCGAAGAGGTGACGGTCTGGATGGCCTACACCAACGCAGACAGCATCATCTGGTTCACGCGGGAACAGACCGACTCGCTGACATTCATCCCCAAACAGAGCATGGATATTTACGCCGACCTCTACATCGGCAAACGCGGCGGCTGCGGCAACCGCATTTACAAACATCTTCAAGTGGAAAATTGCCTGAAAGTGCATTTTCCGACCGGCTTCAAGCTCGACGGACTGAGCCGCGAATACAAACCGATCGGCCTCATGGAACCCAATAAGTCGTATTATTTCGCGATTTACAACCGCAACGGCCTGCGCCTGTTCGAAACCCGCGACCTGAATGTGGGCTGGGACGGCAAATACAAAGGCCAATGGGTTCATCCCGGGGTTTACGTCTATTATTATAAGGAAACCTACGACCGTTTCACGACCGAACTCAAGGGCACGATTACCGTGATCAAATAAGCGCTATGGGCCGTTCTTTCCGCCGCATTCCCGTCTTCATACCGCAATTAGGCTGCCGGCACGCCTGCAGTTACTGCAACCAGGCCGCCATTACAGGCGTACCGCAGGCACCGCCGCCCGAACTCATCGACCGGATCGTGGAACAGCATTTAGCCACCTTTGGAACCGATGTCCGGGAAGCCGAAATCGCATTTTTCGGCGGCACGTTCACGGCCTTGCCGGTCGCCTTGCAGGGGACTTACCTACGGCAGGCCGCCCGTTATATCCGCAACGGTTCGCCCGTGCGTTCGCTCCGCTTTTCAACCCGCCCCGACGACATAGACCCGGCCATGCTGCCGGTTTATCAATCTTATGGCGTACGCACGATTGAGCTCGGCGCGCAAAGCCTGCACGACGACATTTTGGAAGCCGTGCGGCGCGGACACCGGCGGGCGGATGTGGAAAAGGCCTCGGCCGATATTTTGAACGCCGGCCTGCGGCTCGGCCTGCAGATGATGATTGGCCTGCCGGGCGACAGCCTCGAACGCAGCCTGGACACCGCACGCCGTTTCATCGCATTGGGCGCGACGGAAACCCGCATCTACCCGACTTTGATTATGGAAAAGACGTTGCTGGCCGAACAATACCGCGCCGGCCTCTACAAGCCTCTGGATTTGGACGAAGCCGTGGCCTGGTGCGCCGAAATCCTGCCGCTGTTCGAGGCGGCCGGCGTGCGGATCCTGCGCGTCGGTCTCCACCCTTCCGAAGAATTGGTTTCAGGGGATGGCTTTCTGGCCGGGCCGTTCCATCCGGCTTTCCGCGCCTTGGCCGACAGCGCGATCTGGGGCAAGATTTGGCGGAAAGAGAAGTTTGACGGGACGGCATCCGTTGAAGAGACGGCCAACCGTAACACAACCGATGCGGCACCGCATCCGGCCGGCACGCCTCCTCAGCCTGTCCGTCGCCGGGAACGCCTCAAACTATGGGTACCCGCCGGGCAGGTCAATTCGGCCAACGGCCATCGCGGGGAGAACAAACGTTATTTGGGAACGCGTTTCCGCAAGGTTTCCATCTACGGCGACCCTACACTCAGCGGGCGTGAATACCGATACGAATTATGTTTTTAGCCGACCGACGTTTAGGCGCGGAACGGCTCTACGCGCTGGCCGAATACGACGACGTGCTGCCGTTTGAGACGGACGGACTGGTCTATGAGGCCATTTCCGGCCACCCCGATATTTTCGTCTGCCCGCTGCCGGAGGCGGTCATTGCGGCGCACAATCTGCCCGACCGCTGGATTGACAGCCTGCAACGCTTTACCGACCGTCCGGTCGTGCGGGGCTTTTCGCCGGTGGGCGACACCTACCCCGCCTCCGCCCGCTACAACCTCGGCTTCTCGGAGGCCGTCTGCGTGGGCGGCGCGCAAACCGACACCGTCCTGGCCCGGGCGGCGCGCAAGGCATCCCGCCAATGGGTCACGGTCAAACAAGGCTATGTGCGTTGCAATCTGTTCTGGATAGGTACGGATTTCGTCACGTCTGACCGCGGCATCGAAAAAGCCTTGCGCACCGCCGGCTTCGAAGGGCTGTGGGTGGATCCCACGCCCGTCCTGTTGCCCGGATTTCCCTACGGCTTTATCGGTGGCTGCGCCGGCACGGACGGGCGGCATGTCTTTTGGACCGGCGCGCTCAAACACCTCGGCCCTGAAACGGCCGCGGCCCTGCGCGCCCTGACTGAAAAAAAAGGCCTTGAGACGGTGGAACTGTCCCAAGGCCCTCTGATTGATGGCGGCGGATTGATCCGGATTTAAGAGCGCCCTAAAGGCCCATCCGCTACGTTGTTATCGGCCTCCATTCCGGCACAGGGTCATCCGCTATCTATTTACCCAACAATTTAAACATCTGCTTCTTGTAGGCTTCCACGCCCGGTTGGTCGAACGGATTGACGTGCATCGAATAGCCGCTCAACGCGCAAGCCGTCTCAAAGAAATAAATCAGGCGTCCCAACACGCCCTCGTCCAAAGTCGGCAACACCACGCGCAACACGGGCACGCCGCCCTCCGCGCTATGCGCCGTACACGTGGCCTCCTCGGCCTTGGCGTTCACATACGACATGCGGCGGCCGGCCACAAAATTCATGCCGTCGCCGTTTTCGGCATCGGTCGGGATTTCCACCACCGCATGGCCTTGGGCCAACGAGAGCACGGTTTCGCACAGCATGCGCGGCCCCTGCTGGATATACTGCCCCATCGAATGCAAATCGGTCGTAAACGAGACGGAGGCCGGGAACAGGCCCTTGCCCTCCTTGCCCTCGCTCTCGCCGTAGAGCTGTTTCCACCATTCGGCCATATAGATCAGACGCGGGTCGTAATTGACGAGCAGTTCCACCCCCAGGCCGTGCCGGTAGCACCACTGGCGGTAACAGGCGTATTGCAGGCAGCGGTTGCGTTTCCAGTCGTTGCCGGCTTCGGCCACGTCCGCGGCTTCGGCGGCCGCGCCCTGCACCAAGGCCTGGATGTCGATGCCCGCCACGGCCAAGGGGAACAGGCCCACCGGCGTCAGCACCGAAAAGCGGCCGCCCACGTCGTCGGGCACGACGTAAGCCGTATAGCCCTCGCGGTCGGCCAACTGCCGCATCGCGCCCTTGCGGGCGTCGGTAATCGCGACGATGCGCGTGCGCGCCTCTTCCTTGCCGTATTTCTTTTCGAGATGCGCCCGCAGCAAGCGGAACGCGATGGCCGGCTCGGTCGTCGTGCCCGACTTGGAGATGATACAGAGGCTGTAGTCGCGGCCGTCGAGATAGGCCAACAGTTCGTGCATGTAGTCCTCGCTCAACTGATGACCGGCATAGAGAATTTCGGGGCCGCCGGACAGGCCAAGTGAAAAGGCCGGTTTCAAGGCTTCGATAATGGCTTTCGCGCCTAAATACGAGCCGCCTATGCCGATGCAGACAAACACCTGCGACTTGGCGCGCAGTTCGGCCGCCCGCGCTTGCATGGCCTGCAGTTCGGCCGCGCTCGTCCGGCCCGGCAGGTCGATCCAGCCCAAGAAGTCGTTGCCCGCGCCCTGACGGCTCTGCAACGTCCGCCATGCCTGCTGCAATTCGTCGGCCAACTGCCGTTCTTCGGCCGCCGCCCCCTGCATAATCTGTTGCACGGCCTTGCCGGCCTGCAAGGCGTAAGTAAAATCGAGTTCCAGTTTGGGAGCTTCCATAGTTTTCTGATTGGGTATTCCACTTTCGATATTCTGCAAATATAACGATTTTTTCCATGCGTTTTCAGAAGACCGAACGAAATTCAACTTCACCGATGCCGCCAAAGCCTTTTCAGAAGCCTTTTCAGAAGCCTTTTCCGACGTATTTCCCGAAACCTTTTCCGAAGCCTTTTCCGAAGTCACCCCCTCCGCATCCGAACACCTGAAAAAGCGCGTCTGTCCATCGGCGGGCTATCCCATTTTGCCGGTCAGGTAGGCTTTTGTGCGGTCGTCCACCGGATTGGTGAACATCGTGGCGGTATCCCCATACTCCACCAGCTCGCCCAAATACATGAACATGGACTTGGACGATATTCGCCTGGCCTGCCCCATGTTGTGGGTCACGATAAGAATGGTCACTTCGTTTTGCAGCTCCAGCAGCAATTCTTCGATATGCTTGGTGGCGATGGGGTCAAGCGCCGAGGTGGGTTCGTCCATCAACAATATATCGGGTTTCATGGCCAGGGCCCGGGCGATGCACAGACGCTGTTGCTGACCACCCGAGAGAAAGGTGCCCTTTTTGTTCAATCCGTCTTTGACCTCCTCCCACAGGGCGACACTTCTCAGGCAACGCTCCACCGTGGCTTCCTTGTCCGCCTTTGACAGCCGGATGCCGTTCAAGGCAAATCCCGCCAAGACGTTTTCGTGGATACTCATCGTCGGAAACGGCGTCGGACGCTGGAACACCATGCCCACGCGGCGGCGCACGTCAATGGGCGCCATAGACAGGATATCTTCGCCGTTGAGGCATATTTCCCCATCCACTCGGATGTTCGGATAAAGGCTGTGCATGAGGTTGACGGCACGCAGGAGTGTGGATTTTCCACATCCCGACGGGCCCATCATGGCGGTGATGGTGTTTTTTTCAATGGCGGCCGATACGTATTTGACGGCCATGGTCTGCTTGGTATAAGATACGCAAGTCTTCTTGAATTCAAGTATGGGGGTTACTGATTCCATTTTTTTGCAAGATATTTAGCGGTAAGATTTAATGTAAGTACGAATAACAACAGGAAGAGCGACGCGCCCCAAATCAGTTCCTGCAGATTGGGGTCGTTGAAAAATTCCCATATAAGCAGCGGAACCGCCGATATGGGCTTGTCGATGGCATAACGGACCACCGAACAACCGAGCGCCGTAAACATCAGCGGCGCCGTTTCGCCGATTACCCGGGAGATGGCGAGCAATACGCCTGTAAAAATGCCGCCGAAGGCAGCGGGAAGCTGAACCTTGAGCATGACCCTGGCCTTGTTGCCCCCGAGCGCCAAGCCCGCCTCTTTCAACGAAACGGGCAGGATTTTCAGCGTTTCTTCCGTGGATCGGATAATAAGCGGCAACATCATGATACAAAGCGCCACGCTACCGGCAATAGCCGAATATCCCTTCATGGGTACGACCACCCAAATGTAGGTGATGATACCGATAATGACCGATGGCGTGCCTTGCAAAAGATCGGTCAGATAGCTTACCGATTGGGCAAAACGGTTTTTGCCGTGCTCCGCCAAAAACGCCCCGCAAAGGATGCCTGACGGAATGGCCACCGCCATCGCCATGCCGAGCATAATCATGGAGCCGACAATGCCATTGGCAATACCGCCCGGTATGGGTTCTCCCGCCTCGATCGCCTTCATGGCCTTATAGGCGGTAGGGGTTGGCTCTGTAAAGAAAGACCAGGAAAGCTGTCCGTACCCCCGCCACACGACCTCGCCCAAAATGGCAAACAGCGGCACGGCGGTCAAGGCCGCCAGCAAGCAAACGCTCCAAAGCATCAACTTGTCTTCCGCCAAACGGTGTTTAACTGTCTTTTTATTCATAATCAGATTATTCTTGCACGTTTAATCATGATTTTACCTATCATATTGATAAGCGCCGTAATCAGAAACAGAATCAAACCTATGGCAATCAAGGACGAAAGACGCAGACCATCGGCCTCGCCAAACTGATTGGCAATGATGGAGGCCATTGAGTTGCCGGTTGAAGTAATAGAGTCGGGCATGTTGTTGGTATTGCCAATCAACATGGTTACCGTCATGGTCTCCCCCAATGCGCGGCCCACGGCCAATATATAAGCGGAGAAGACGCCGGAGCCCGCCACGGGAAACACGATTTTGCGGACAACCTCTCCCTTGGTGGCCCCCAAACTATACGCCCCCTCTTTAAGGTCGTTGGGCACCAGTTTGATAAATTCGGCACTGAGGGAGGCGGCATAAGGCACAATCATGATGGTCAATACCAGAGAGGCGGTCAGAATGCCCGAGCCTTGCGGAGAAAGATTCAGGGCCATGACGACAGGGCGCAAAGTGTAGAAGCCCCACAGTCCATAAATGATGGACGGGATGCCCGCCAACAAATCGGTAACGGCGCTCAATACGGCGGCTATTTTCGTGCCCTTGAAATATTCGCCGGCAAAGAGCGCCACCGCCAACGAGAACGGGATGCAGAAGACGAGCGCCAACAAGGTCGTCATCAGCGTGCCTGTAATGAATGGCAACGCGCCATAGCGTTCGTTCCCTTCGGTATAACTCCATTCCGAGGAGGTCAGGAAGTTCAGGAACCCGAAATGTTCAAAGGCTTCGTATGCGTCCGTGACGAGGGCATATACAATGCCCCCGCACACGACCGGCACAATCAATGCCGCCACGAACAACAGGATTCTATGCAATTTATCGCTCATAATCCCTCGTTTTTTTTACTGAAGTATCGCAACACCGTTGTATGTCACCGTTTTAAGATGCGTCCTACCCAAGCCCTTGACCTTTTCCGGAAGCGGGGCGTAGTGAACTTCGGAAGCCATGCCCTGTACCTCGTCAGAGAGCACGTACTGCAACAAATCGAGCGTGGCCGCGGCCTGTTCCTTGCTTCGGCCGGCATAGTTCTGCTCCTTGTAGATAATCAGCCACGTAAAGGTTGAGATGGGATAAGCGCCTACGGCCTCCGCATTGGTGATGGACGTGCGCGTATCGGCCGGAATATCGCCCGACGCGGCGGCCGAAATGGTGGCGGACGACGGCAATACGAACTCCCCTCTCGCATTCTCAATGCGGGCGCACGGAATCTTTTGCGCAAAAGCGTATTCCGAACCCACATACCCGATGGCGTTCTTGGTCTGGGAAATCACGCCCGCCACACCGGGATTGCCCTTTGCGGCCTGTCCCGCCGGAAAGTTGACGGACTTGCCGGCCCCGTACTTGCCGGCCCACATGGAACTGACCTTGGTCAGATAATCGGTAAATACAAAGGTGGTACCGGAACCATCCGAACGGAATACCGGCAGAATGGCCTCGGCGGGGAGGGTTACCCCGGGGTTGAGGGCCACCAAGCGCGCATCATTCCACATCTTGATTTCTCCGGCAAAGATGTCCGCAACCACCTGCCCCGTCAGTTTCAGTTCCTTTACACCCTCCAGATTGTAAGCCACCACCACGGCGCCCATACAGGTCGGGATATGGACCACGGGCGCCATGTCGGCCATTTCCTTATCCGTAAGAAAGGCGTCACTGCCGGCAAAATCGACAATCTTGTCCCGCAAGTTGCGGACGCCACCGCCCGAGCCGATGCCGCCGTACGCCACCACATCCCCTTTTAACTGAGCGAAATGCTCAAATACCACATTATAGAAAGGCAGCGGAAAGGTAGCACCGGCCCCCGAAAGTTCCTGTGCCTTACGGCCACCATTGGTTGCAGAACCGCCACAAGCCGCCATGGCCATGGCCAGTGTCAATGTCATGATTGACGAAAAAATCTTTTTCATATTACACTAATTGTTAAATGTTTATTCTTATAAGCCAAAATAGAAATTCACATAGGCCGCATAACGGTTACTTGCGCCGTCCGCTTTAGGAACCGCCATTCTGAAATTAGGCGCAAGCTTCACATACTTGCCGAGTTTGAATTGAGCGCCGACTATGGCGACCGATTCGTCCTTTGCCTTGTTCCAGTCATTTTTAGAGTACAGGTCATCGAAACGCGCGTACAGCGAAATCTCTTTGGGCAGGTTTACCGAAGCGAACACCGAATAACCGCTTCGGTCCGCGCCTGCCATATAGGCGGCATTCATCATGTAATTATATTCCGCACCTACCGTAAACTTTTCGTGCTTGTACCCCATAAAGGCGGATAGATTGGTCACATACTTCCTATCATCAGCTTCTCCATTGCCGTTCAAACCGCCGTACAGACGGATCTGAAAGCCCTTGACGGGGGTAAGCGTCACGCCAAGCCCGTAGTTGAGCCCGTCTTTCTTTTGAATTTTCTTATAGCCCTCGCCGTTTACGATCATCGCATCGGCCAAAATCCAATCCGCGAATTTGTAAGCTACGGAAACACCCAAATCGGCACTGCTTCCGAATTTGTATTCATCCTGAAACGACTTCATGAGGTAGCGATAGCCCCAGAATTTCTCTTGAAAATTAAACTGAGTGGTTGAGATAAGGCCGCCGTTCAAGGTCAGGTTGCCGGTCTTCCAAGACAACATGGCATTCTTAATATAGGCCAGACGTTGATAGTCGCTCACATCCGAAGACATGCCTATATCCAGCACGCCTTTTACCGACAAGCCTTTGCCAAGTTTATACTCGTAACCTATGTAACTCCGGTCCAACGTAAACCCCCGGTCATCCTGCCCTGCGCCAAAACCCGTATGGAAATTGCCAAACACTTGTATAATCGCCTTACCGTTGGGCTCCTGCGTCTTGGCGGCCTCCGTCTTGGGTGCCTCCGTTTGGGCTGGGGTGGCTTGCGGCCCCTCCGTTGGGGCTTCCTGCGCCCGGGCGGGGCTGCAGAGACAGACCAAAAGACCTGCCGTAATCCATTTCATTTTCATTTTCATTTTCATTTTTATTTTCATGCGCTTGTCGGTTTCAAATTTGACACTGCAAAAAAACGGAGCGCTTGTTTCATAAAGATTTCAAAACAATGAGGCTTTGGTTAAATGCCGATTTTGGAGAAATGTTACATTTTCATTAAATCTGATGCCGCATGGATATCGGTTTAAGATTTTTCCATATTTTTGCGACACAATATCCTATAGGTATATGGCGACAGAACATATATTGATAGTGGACGATGAAGAGACTTTATGCGAAGTCTTGAAAATCAATCTCGAAAACGAGGGTTATGACGTAGATACGGCATTGAGTGCCGAAGAAGCGCTGCAACTGGACCTCAAACAATACGACTTGATACTCCTTGACATCATGATGGGGGAAATCAGCGGTATCAAAATGGCTAAAATGCTGAAATCGGATGTCACGACAGCGGAAATCCCCATTATCTTCTGCACGGCACGCGATACCGAAGACGATATGGTGATGGGCCTCAATCTCGGTGCGGACGACTACATTATGAAACCCTACACCATCCGTAATGTGATAGCCCGTGTAAAGAGCGTGTTGAGACGCACTTCGGGGCACAAGACCAAGGCCCCGGCCGCCGAAAAGCCCAATGTGCTTGAAGTTGAAGGCCTGCGGCTTGATTTGGAATTTAAACGGTGCCTTGTGGACGGAGAGGAAGTGAAGCTGGCCCGCAAAGAGTTCGAGTTGCTGGCCTATTTGATTTTACACAGGGGCAAAATCTGTTCCCGCGATCAGATTCTGAGTAGCGTATGGAGCAACGAGGTCGTGGTTTTGGACCGTACCATCGATGTGAACATTACCCGTTTGCGTTCTAAAATCGGGGCTTACGGCCCCTATATTGTAACCCGTTCAGGTTTTGGATATGGCTTCCGCGATTAAACTGCCTTTCCATAGGCGGCTGTTTTTGATATTGCTGGCGTTTTCGTGGGCTATCATCCTGTGTTTCTTAGGATTCCAATACCTACACGAAAAAAAGTACAAATCCGATTTTTTGAACGCCCAACTTCAGATGTACAACCGTCATCTCTTGGAAGTTGCGGAAGACGGATTAGCGTGCGAAACCTATATGGCGACGCACGAAAAACCTTTCGAGAATCTCCGTATCTCCTTAATTACCCTTTCCGGAGACGTTATCTACGACAATATGATTCCTTTGGATTCGTTGGACAATCACCGCCACCGTCCCGAAATCGAAAGCGCGCTGAAAGACGGTTATGGCTATCATATCGGAAGACTATCCGCCAGTGACGGCCGGGCGTATTTCTACTCGGCCACCAAAGGAGAGCGGGCCGTTGTCCGTACGGCCATCCCGTATTCCGCCACCCTTCACGACCTGCTTAAAGCCGATTGGAATTTTTTGGGCCTGATGATTATCATCAGTTTGGCGATGAGCGTATTGGCCTATTTTTCAACCAAACGCCTCGGCAAGACCATCGAAAGGCTGAACCGTTTTGCAGACAAGGCCGAAAAAGGCGAATCCTTTGATGAAGCCGAGCTTTTTCCGAATGACGAACTCGGTTCCATATCCAACCATATCGTACAGCTATATGCCCAATGGCAACAAACCATCAAAGACAGAGACACCGCCCATGAGGCGGCTTTGCGGGAAGAGCAGGAAAAAATACGTATCAAGAAACAGCTTACCAACAACATAAACCACGAATTGAAAACCCCCGTGGCCTCTATACAGGTATGCCTCGAGACCTTGCTTTCGGGCATCAGCCTTAGTGACGGAAAGCGGCAAGAACTCATAGAAAGGTGCTATACCCATAACGAACGGCTCAGGCGGTTGTTGGCCGACGTTTCTCTCATAACCCGGATGGAAGACGGCAACGCACTTATAACCAAAGAGAAAATCGTTGTCAATGATATACTGACAGAAATTGCCGACGAATTGGATATCATGCCCGAAAACGAGCGCATGACCCTGCATACCGACTTCCGCGAGCAGGTGGTAATTGACGGGAACCTCCCGCTCATAGGCTCCATATTCCGCAATCTTACCGAAAACGCCATGGCTTATTCGGAAGGCAAGAACATTTATATATCACTTCTCGACAACAATGAACAAGCGTGCCATATCCGCTTTGAAGATGACGGTTGCGGCGTAGAGGAGAAACAGCTAAACTGCTTGTTTGAAAGATTTTACCGCATAGACAAAGGACGTTCCCGCCAAAAGGGCGGTACCGGTCTTGGCCTTGCCATCGTCAAACACGCCGTTCAATTTCACGGGGGCACGATAACGGCCAGCCTCCGTCCCGGCGGAGGCCTGCGGTTTGACTTCTCTTTGAAAAAACAAATGGCCGATTCCGGCGTTTAGGACGTTGGGGGCGTTTTGGGGCGGCCGGACCGGTGGAAAGCATGGCGGGGTGCCGCGGGGCCGTCATAGCCGCCGTCGATGCTTCGGTAGGGAAATAGTACAACCGTCGCACAAAGGGATTACGAGCCGTACAACACCATGTCTTCCCTTGTCAGACACTATTTAAACTAAATGCCAAGGCAAAACCCAACAGCGTCGGGATTTCACCATGGCAAATTGTTGGCAAGGAATGCCTCTATTCGAGTCTCTCAGAAACCTTAACCAGACTCATATTCCCATTTTCATCCACTACCCTCACGCCAAAGTAACAACAGTGGTAAGAGTTGTCCTTCATGATCGGGTCATACGAACCCTCGTATTGATATTCCGGTCTATTAGACAAAATGGGTGATAAATTGTGCACCCAAAGTTCCTATTATACGTTATCGTTCCCTTTCAAGGCCTCTTTAACTCGTCTCAACATCTAAACAATCTTAGCTGAGTTCGGTTACAGGTGTAAGCGGTCGCTCTACCGAAATTTTTCCCAGGCGTTTAACTAACCAAGTCTAGGATACGCCTCATTCCACCGACTCTATTTTGACAGCAACCCCATCTCTCATATACAAAAATAACCAATTATATTGAATAAACAAGGCCATTTCCCAACATTCCTTCATTCACAAATACACCGCGGGCAAAACTCGAGTTTACAATAAGCCGTAAGCCGTGATTTTTGAAACGGCTATTTCCGCAACCGGGTTGCGGTATCCTTGGGCTATCTTTGCATATTGTTTAATACTAAACGGATATGAACCGACACACTGAAATCCAAAAGGCATACAGCCACTTGGGCGGTGACGCGACGTTTTACGACGGCATGATCACTTGTTCCTCTTTCCTCGGCAAGCTCGTCAGCAAGGCCGTCTGGAACCTGAACCGGGAAAAGACCCGTCGCTATCAGGAGGCCGCTCTTTCCGCCATTCCGGAAGGCTTCGCCGGCGCGCTGCTGGAAGTGCCGGTCGGGACGGGCATCCTCACGATGCCGCTGTACCGGACGCTGCCGAAAGCCCAAATCACGTGCTTGGACTATTCGCCGGACATGATGGCGCGGGCGAAGCATTTGGCCAATAAACTGGAAATCGCCAATACCGAATTCGTGCAAGGCGACGTCGGCCGCTTGCCCTTTCAGGACGAGTGTTTCGACATCGTATTGTCGCTGAACGGCTTTCATGCCTTTCCCGACAAAGAGGCCGCCTACCGCGAGACATTCCGGGTGCTGAAGCCCGGCGGCGTTTTCTGCGGCTGTTTCGCCGTGATGAAAGAGAACCGGCGCACCGACTTCATCATCAAGCATATCTACACACCTATGGGCTATTGCACGCCGCCTTTCGAAACGGCCGACAGCCTCAGGGCCAGGCTCGCGGCCCTATACCGGGAAGTGGAACTGAGCATGGTGGAAAGCATGGCGGTATTCCGCGCCGTAAAATAGCGTATAATTATGTATTTTTGCCACGGGCAAACGGAAAGGTGATGTGACGGTGATGTGACGGAAAGGTGCGGCGCGGGACTTGCCCTTGAAAAAAGCAGGATACAGATATGAAAATAGGATTCATCGGTTTCGGCAACATGGCGCAGGCCATCGCCAAAGGTTTGGTCGCCTCCGGTGCCGTACCGCCCACCGACCTAGGCGCGTGCGCCCGGGATTTTGAGAAACTGAGCCGGAATACGGCCGCGCTCGGATGCCGGGCATTTGCATCGGCGGACGAAACCGTGCGGTTCGCCGAGGTCGTATTCATCGCCGTCAAGCCCCATTTGGTGGCCGAAGCGCTCGAACCGTTGAAAGAGGCGCTGACGGGCAAAACCGTTGTCTCGGTGGCGGCCGGATGGACTTTCGAACGCTATCAGCCGCTGTTGCCGCCCTCGACGGGCGTCTTGTGCATCATGCCCAATACGCCGGTGGCCGTGCGCGAAGGCGTCGTGGTCTGCGAACGCAGGCATTCGCTCAACGCCGAGCGGCATCGGGCGGTCAGCGCCTTACTGAAAAACTTGGGGACGGTCATCGAAATGGACACGCACCTGATGGGCATAGCCGGCACGATCTGCGGATGCGGGCCGGCCTACACGGCCCTGTTCATCGAGGCCCTGGCCGACGCCGCCGTCAAGCACGGCATCGCGCGGGCGGACGCCTACCGCATGGTCAGCCAGATGATGGCCGGCACCGCCCGCCTGCAAATGGAGACGCAACAGCATCCCGGCGCAATGAAAGACGCCGTATGCTCGCCCGGCGGCACCACGATCAAGGGCGTGGCCGCCTTGGAACAGGCGGGTTTCCGCGGAGCCGTCATAGCCGCCGTCGATGCTTCGGAAAGCAAGTAAACCGATAAGCCCATAAGCCGCACCAAACAGTTCCCGTTTCAAAAACAAAATTGACAAAATACCGAACCATGAGCCCGCAGACCTTTTCCCAAACACCCGGCCGTTCCACGGCGGTCTCACGGACGGCCTGGATTTTTATCGCGCTGGCAGGGCTGACGCTCCTGCTCTTTGTCGCCGATTTGGCCGTCGGCGCGGTGCGGATTCCGCTTAGGGACGTATGGGCGGCGATGTTCAAGGCCAACGCGGCCGCCGACGGCGGGGCGGTTTCGGGGGCGGCGGCCGGAGTGTCGGCGGACGGGGCGGTTTCGGCCGGCACCGTGCTCATCGTGCGGCGCATCCGTTTAATCAAGGCCGCGGTGGCCTTGTTGGCCGGCGCGGCGCTCTCGGTGAGCGGATTGCAGATGCAGACGCTGTTCCGAAACCCCTTGGCCGGCCCCTACGTCTTGGGCATCAGCGCCGGCGCCAGCCTCGGCGTGGCCCTGTTCATCCTCGGCGCCCCCGTCTTGGGCATGGCGGGCCACGCCGTCCTCGCCGCCCTCGGACTGGCCGGCTCGGCCTGGGTAGGCGCGGCGCTCCTGCTCGCACTCGTAGCCCTCGTCAGCCGCCGCATCAAAGACATCATGGTCATCCTCATCCTCGGCATGATGCTCTCCTCAGGCATAAGCGCGATCGTCCAAATTCTGCAATACCTCAGCCACGAAAACGCCCTGAAGAGTTTCGTCATCTGGACGATGGGCTCGCTCGGCGACGTGACGGCCACGCAACTGTGGCTGCTGATTCCGGCCGTCCTCATCGGACTCGCGCTCGCCGTCGCCGCCATCAAGCCGCTCAACCTGCTGCTGCTCGGCGAAAACTACGCGCGTACGATGGGCCTCAACGTCGGCCGTTCGCGCCGGCTCATCTTCCTCTCCACCGTCTTCCTCGCCGGCACCGTCACGGCTTTCTGCGGCCCCATCGGCTTTATCGGCTTGGCCGTACCGCATGTGGCGCGGTTGCTGCTGCGGGAAGCCGACCACCGCATCCTTATTCCCGGCGCGGCCCTCTGCGGCGCGGTCGTCCTGCTGCTTTGCGACATCATATCCAAAGGGCTGACGTTGCCCATCAACAGCATCACGTCCATTTTGGGCATCCCGATGGTGATTTGGGTCGTGGTCCAGCATAAAAACATCGTCTGAAAAACTGTCAAGAAAAACCCCGTCCGCGCATGATCCGACTTGAAAACCTCCGTTTGGGCTACGGTCCCCGCCTCCTGGTGGAACAGGCTTCGGCCACGTTGCCGGCCGGCTCGCTCACGGCCCTGCTGGGACGCAACGGTTCCGGCAAATCGACCTTGCTCCGCGCGCTCATCGGGCAGGAAAAGCCGCAGGCGGGAAGCATCCGCCTCAACGGGCAACCTCTGTCGCGGCTCACGCCCGAAACCATGGCCCGGACCGTGGCTTTCGTCAATACCGAGCGTGTGCGCGTGGCCAACCTGCGTTGCAAGGACGTCGTGGCCTTGGGGCGCGCGCCTTATACGAACTGGATCGGCCGCATGCAGGCGCAGGACGAGACCGTGGTCTATCAGGCTCTTGAACAGACCGGCATGACCGACTATGCCGAACGCACGATGGACCGAATGTCGGACGGGGAATGCCAACGCATCATGATCGCGCGCGCCCTGGCGCAACAGACGCCGATCATCCTGCTGGACGAACCGACCTCGTTCCTCGACCTGCCCAACCGCTACGGCCTGGGCAAGCTGTTGGCGCAATTAGCGCACGAACAAAACAAATGTATCTTCTTTTCGACACACGAACTCGACATCGCGCTCTCGCTCTGCGATGCCGTCGCGCTCATTGACCGACCCGTCCTGCACTACCGCCCCACGGCCGATTTGATACAGAGCGGCCTGCTGGACAAAGTATTCGGCGACAGCCTCCGCCTCAACGGCAACCTGAGCGTCAACGGCAACGGCGACCTATCCCCTAAACCTATCGCGCGCTAAACACCGCGCACCGGGCGCGCCAAACACCCTGAGCGTGCCGACGTCCCTACTCCAGTTGACGGTAATAGACGAATTCCGCCTCCGGCACGAGTTCCGGATGCAATATCTTGACCCAATCGCGCAATACGAGGTCGGGGTGCATGATGCCCGACTCCCAATAGTCGTTGCCGCCGGCCGCGTTCAGCCGCTTGTTGTCGTTGTACACCCGCCCGGCCGCGACGCACGGCATACCGGCCGCATTCGGCAACAGCCGCTTCAATTCGGCCACCGTCGTCAGCGAACCGAACCCGCACCACACGTCCGCTTCGGCCGTCAGCAACATCGCCGTCTCCATATCGACGGGCACCGAGCGCGTGCCGTGATTCTGACCATACAGATAATGACCGCCGGCGTCGCGTATCAGCCGTACGGCATAACTGCCGTCGGCCGGCATAAACCAACTCTCGCCGTAGGGTATGTTGAGCATCACCTTGGGCCGGAAACCGGCCGCTTTCGGGGCGGCCGCCTCCGCACTATCGACCCGCGCTTTCAAGGCCTCGTAGCGCGGCGCGAGCCCGCAGAAAACCGCCTCGCCGGCTTCCCGGTCGTCCAACATTTCGGCCACGGCCACGATCCATTCGGCCTTACCGAGCGGATTCTCTTCCAGATAATCGCCCATATAGACGAACGGGATGCTCAATTCCCGGAGTTTGGCCTCCATCGGGTTGAGGCCGTCCAAGCCATAGAACAACACCAAATCCGGCGCCACCCCCACCAAACGTTCATAGTCGATGTTGCTTTCATATCCCACTTCGGCTATCGCGGCGCGCCGCGCCGCCACGCTGTCGTCCGAGACATAGGCCAGCCCCGAAACCGCCACGATGCGATCCACGGCCTCCAATTCCGCCAACATCGCCACATAGGAGGAGGACATGCAGACAATGCGCCGCACGCCGGCCGGCACCGTCTGTCCCGTAAAGCCGGCCGGGGGCGTCTCGCCGCCCCGCGCGATGAACAGGGCGGTTTCGTCGTCCGCGGCCCCCTGCCAGGGGCGAGTCGTCTTCAGAATCGTACTTTGACGCCCTTGTGCGCCCAAAATCTCGAAACCGACGGCATAAGCCGGCTCATACACTTTCCGCGTATAATCTTTTAAGGCGGTCCCGCCTCGCGGACGGCATCCCGTCATGCCCAGCACTATCCCCGACAGCAGCACCATCCCCCAAAACGCCCTTCTTTTCATACTTGATTCCCTTTAAACATTAAGCGTGCAAATTTACAAAATCATACGAAAGCACGCGAAATCGCCCGAAGCCGCATGAAATCGCTCACAGCCACGCGAATCCACGCCAAAACGGCGTTCCCCGACGCAACGCCGCCAAACAGCCATACCAAAATTCATGCAAACCGACCGAAAATCGGCGGAAATATCGTATCTTTACGTCCTGTTGAACCCTCATTTCAAACATTATCATGGACAAGATATTCAACGAATTGAACGTCGCCATCACCGTCTGCGACGAAAACGGCAAGATTCTGGAGATGAACGAGGCTTCCAAAAAGGTGAACCTCAAACCGGGCATGCCCGAAATCATAGGGAAAAACGTGCTGGACTGCCACCCCGAACCGGCCAAGAGCAAGCTGGCCGGCATGCTCCAAGACCCGCAGACCAACGTCTATACCATCGAGAAAAACGGGGTCAAGAAACTGATATACCAAACGCCCTGGTACGAAAACGGCGCATTCAAAGGTTTGGTCGAATTTTCGATTGTGATCCCCTTCGAGATGCCGCACTATATCCGCCAACCCAAAGCCTAAACGGAACGAACACCTTTCGTCTGGAAGCCGGTGCCGGAAACCGCGTTCCAAGCACGGCCGCCTCGCCGAACCGTTTTAATTCCACCATCCGCCACAAGCCTGATACGCCATGATTGTTTCGCCTCCCGCCGACATCAAGACGACGCTGACGCTGTTGCCCGACTCTCCGGGCGTATATCAGTATTTTTCCGCCGAGGGGGAATTGATTTACGTGGGCAAGGCCAAAAACCTCAAACGCCGCGTCAATTCGTACTTCAATAAGGAACAGACGGGCAAGGTGCTGGCGTTGGTGCGGCGCGTGGCGCGGCTGGAATACATCGTCGTGGAGACCGAGTTCGACGCGCTGTTGCTCGAAAACAACCTGATCAAGGAGCACAAGCCGCACTACAACATCCTGCTCAAAGACGACAAGACTTACCCGTGGCTCTGCCTGACGAAAGAGCCGTATCCGCGGCTGTTTCCCACACGCCGCTACATGCCCGAACAGGGGACGTATTTCGGCCCCTACGCCTCGGTGCGCATGATGCACACGTTGCTCGACCTCATCCACGACATGTTTCCGCTCCGCAACTGCCGCCACAGGCTCTCCGACAGCGTCGTCTCCGGCGGCAAAGTCAAACTCTGCCTGCAATACCAAATGAAACGCTGCGCCGGCCCTTGTCAGGGGCTGCAAAGCCATGAAGCCTATGCGGAACAGATCGAACAGATCAAGAGCCTGCTCCGCGGCCATATCAAACCGCTGTTGCAGACGTTGAAATCCAAAATGCTCGAAGCGTCGGCCCGACAGGACTTCAAGACGGCGCAACAATATAAGGAGAAATGGCAGCTTCTGGAACAATACCAAAGCAAGTCGGCGGTCGTGAGCGACAAGTTGTCGGATGTGGACGTCCTGCAAGTCAAGGAGAAAGACGACTTCCTATATTTCAACTACATGCGTATCGTCGATGGCCTCATGGTGCAGGCGCATACGGTCGAACTGCGCAAGAAACTGGACGAGACGCCGCAGGACCTCTGGCAGAGCGTGCTCGTCGATTTCCGCCAACGCTACGCCTCCTCGGCTACCGAAGTCTTCCTGCCGTTCGAACCCGAATGGCAAATGCCCGGCCTCAAAATCACGGTGCCCAAAATCGGCGACGGCAAGAAACTGCTTGACCTCTCGGCCCGTAACATCGACTATTTCATTCTGGAGAAAAGCCGGCGCTTGGATCTGGTCGATCCCGACCGGCACCGCAAACGTCTGCTGGCCGACATGCAAAAGGCGCTGGGCATGACCGAGCCGCCGGCCCACATCGAATGTTTCGACAACTCGAACATGCTCGGCGAATATCCGGTCTCGGCCATGACCGTGAGCAAGGACGGCAAACTCTCCAAGCGGGACTACCGCCATTTTATCGTCCGCACGGTGGAAGGGCCGGACGACTACGCCTCTATGGAGGAAATCATCGACCGCCGGTACAGCCGCCTGCTGCGCGAGGAACAGCCGCTGCCGCAGCTCGTCATCGTCGATGGCGGCAAGGGCCAACTCTCTTCGGCCTACAAGGTGTTGAGCCGTTTGGGGCTGGAACGCCGCATTTTCCTCATCGGCATCGCCGAAAACCTAGAAGAGATCTATAAAGTGGGCGATCCACACCCGTTGCTGTTGGACAAAAAATCCGAGGTCTTGAAACACATCCAGCTGTTGCGGGACGAAGCGCACCGCTTCGGCATCACGCACTACCGCAAACGCCACGTCAAGGGCGTGGTCAAGACCGAACTGACCGAAATCAAGGGTATCGGACAGGAGACGGCTCAGACGCTTCTGCGGCAGTTCAAATCGGTCAAACAGATTCGCCAAACCCCGCTCGACGCCCTGACGGCCGCCATCGGCGCGGCCAAAGCCGGCCTGGTCTTTGAGTATTTCCACCCGGAAAACACCGCGACGGACGCCATGGCCAACCGACCGGAAAACCCATCCGAAAATCATTCCGAAAACGATGCTGCCCGAAGCGACGCTTAAAATTTACCGCCGTTTTTTCGACTGGTTCGAAACGGAACCGCCGCATCCGCCGAAACCCTTGGCGCCGTCGGTTCCGCCGGAAAAAGGGCAACCGCGTGCCGCCGCGTTCAAAACGGCCGTACACGCTTGGACGGATACGCATTTAAAGGAAGCCTGCGCCGCCTACGGTTTGGGCAAAACCCCGCCATGGCGCATCGGCCCGCACGGCAAACCGGACTTGGGCGAGCGTTTTCCCCTGCATTTCAACCTGTCGCACAGCGGCGCAGCGACCGCTTTGGCCCTGAGTTCCGCCCCCGTCGGCATAGATCTGGAATGTAGTGACGGCCTACGTTGGGAAGCCCTCTCGCGCCGTTTTTTCAGCCAAGCGGAACAGGCCTTCATCGCCGGCCACGCGCCCGAAGCGCGCCCCCAAGCCTTTATCCTGCTTTGGACATGCAAGGAAAGCCTGTACAAATACATCGGCTGCGGGCTATCCCAAGGCCTGTCGCTTTACACGCTGCAATTCGACGGCGCGGACGATACAAACGAAGCAAACGGCACGGACGATGCCCAGACGACCGGCCCCGCCCGCCTGCCCCGCTTAAAAAAAATACGGGCCTCTTACGAAGCCCGTACGCTTTATTTTCATTCTTTTCAGGAAATCCGCGGGCGGAAAACCTACCGCCTGACCGTATGCAGTCCGTACCTTGAAGCGGATTTCCGTCCGGAAACGGTTTAGGATGCCGCCACACGACGGCCAACCACCGGTTTATTTCATCAGCGCGTCCAGCGTTTCGTAGAACACCGGATCCTCGCCCAACACGACCTTTTCCACTTTCAGGCCCGGTTTGAGAATGACTTTGGTCGGATAGCCACTCACGCCATACCGGAACGAGACGTCGTTGTCCCCCTCGCCGTTCATGACCGACAGCCAAGGCAACTTTTCCTTCTTGACCAAATCCTGCACCTTATCCAAACGGTCGCGGCAGGCGATGCCGATAAACGTCACCTTGCGGCCGTACTTTTCGTAATACCGCTTCATTTCCGGCATTCCCTTGATGCACCACGGACACCAGGTTCCCCAAAAATCCAAGACAACATAGCGTTTGGCGTAATCCGACAGCCTGACCGGCTTTCCGTGGATATCCGTCAACGTAAAATCCGGAGCTACGGCATCCTGAACCAAGGCCGCCGCATTGGCCTCCAATTGCTTGCGGCGTTCAAAATAGGCCTTGGCCTCCGCGATGCGCTCTTTCAGCAAGCCATCGCGCACACCGGCCTGCAGGCCCTGTTCAAGTTCCAGAAAAGCGTCGGCCGACTGCTGTTCCAACAGATACAGACCGGAAAGCACATGTCCCGCATGCGTGCGGACAAACTGCTGCTCGGCCGCATGCACCGTCTCCATACGCGCCGAAAGTTCGGCATAGAGGCTGTCCACATAAGCCTCATCTATATTGTCGATGCCCAAACCATAAAGGCTGTCCACCGCCCTGGCCATAAGGCTGTACTCCCGCAACACGCCCTTGACGCTGCCACGCAGGGCCGCCTGCGCCTCCAGATCCTTGGAGCCACGCAACATATAATTCAGACAGCCGTCTTCATAACTGCCGCGCAGACGCACCTGCTCGTTCGGTTGCATCCAAAACCGGATGCGGTGGCTCATCGGCACCGACAGCCGGCCGCGGCGGTCAACCCGCAAATCGGCCGCCGGTTCAATCCGTATTTCCAGCGGCACCTCCCCTATGGCCGGGCTGAACGAGAACTTGCCGTCTTCGGCCTGCAACGTATCGTCCACAACGGCCGACAAATCCGTAACCGGCGCATAATGCACATAGACGGGCCCGTCCTGCAGCCCCTCTATCTCCACTTCCACCGCCGCCTTCTGACGGCAACCGGTCGTCAATACCGCCAGAGCGCCAAGCGTCCATGCGATAGATTTCAAATTGTTTTTCATGTTGTATCGAGGTGTTTGTTTGTTGTCCCTTAATTGATTGTTAGCCATGCAAGACCGCGTCCACCGGCACGTCGCCTTCGTCGAACGGTACGTTTTCCACAAACTGGAACGGGAAACAGATGCCGATTTTAGGCGCCTTGACCTTGGGCAGAAAACGGTCGTAGAACCCTTTGCCGCGTCCCAAACGGTAGCCCCCCGCGTCAAAAGCGACGCCCGGCACGAGAACAAGGTCTATCCGGTCGTAATCTTCCTGATACACGTCCGTATCGGGTTCCATGACATGCAACGCGCCGCCGCGCATGCGGTCCGCCCCCTCGTACCGTTTGAGCCGGATATCCATGCCTTCGACCACCGGCAGCCAGATTTCCTTTTCCCGATGCCACTTCTCGATGAAATCCTGCGTCCGCACTTCGTCTTTCAACGCATGATAGACCATGACCGTCTTGGCGGCACGGAACCATTCGTGCGCCTCCGCCTGCGCCATGACCAATACCGACAGCCGCTCGCGTTCAGCTTCGCTGCATTGTTTCTTCAAATCCTTCATGCGTTGCCGCAAATCCGCTTTCGTCAACATGGGGCCTCCGAATTAGAATTCGCGAAGTTAAGTAAAATATTCGTAAGTTTGTTGCACGACCTTACCCAACTTTTCAACTACCTAATTCAAAACAAACGGAATATGAAATACCTTTTGGCACTGCTCCTCGGGATGGCCACTTTGAGCCTCGGTTTCGGGTACGCCGACACGGCCTACGTCTATACCCCATCGGCCGAAAACCTGAAAGCCCGCGGGGAATTTGCCGACAACAAATTCGGCATTTTCCTGCATTTCGGCCTCTACAGCATGCTCGGACAAGGAGAATGGATCATGACGAACCAAAACCTCGACCACCGCGAATACCGCAAACTCGCCCCGGCCTTTTACCCCATCCGCTTCGACGCCCGCGCCTGGGTACAGGCCTTCAAGGACGCCGGCGCCCGCTACATCTGCATCACCACGCGCCACCACGACGGCTTTTCGCTTTGGAACAGCGCGGCCGCACCCGACTACAACATTGTGAACAGCACGCCTTTCGGCCGCGACCTCTTGACCGAACTTGCCGAAGCCTGCCGGGAAGCGGGGCTCAAACTGCATTTTTACTATTCGCATTTGGACTGGGACAGCGAAGACTACCCCATCGGCCGCACGGGGCGCGGCACGGGACGCGACACCGTTTACAACTACGACCGTTATTTCGATTTCATGAACCGGCAACTGACCGAGCTCCTGACAAACTACGGCCCGATCGGCGCCATTTGGTTCG
Source organism: uncultured Bacteroidales bacterium (assembly GCA_910586395.1). GTDB lineage: Bacteria > Bacteroidota > Bacteroidia > Bacteroidales > P3 > CAMXAS01. The sequence continues at coordinate 81,921 of CAJUFX010000007.1, read as the reverse complement.
ACGGCTGGTGGGACCACGACGCCGACCCCGGCTTCGACTGGCGGTTGCCCGAACAATACGACTTGATCCACCGGTTGCAGCCGTCCTGCCTGATCGGCAACAACCACCATCAGGTGCCGTTTGCGGGCGAGGACATCCAGATTTTCGAACGGGACCTGCCGGGGGAGAACAAGGCCGGCCTGTCGGGGCAGGACATCGCGAATCTGCCGCTGGAGACCTGTCAGACGATGAACGGCATGTGGGGCTATAAAATCAAAGACCAGAACTACAAGTCGGCCGACGAACTCATCCGGTACATCGTCGGGGCGGCCGGCCGTAACGCCAACCTGCTGCTCAACATCGGCCCGCAGCCCGACGGCGCCTTGCCGGAAGCGGCTCTGGAACGCCTGCAGGCCATAGGCGATTGGTTCGACGTTTACGGCGAGACGGTTTACGGCACGCGGGGCGGCGATGTCAGCCCGCGCGACTGGGGCGTGACGACGCGCAAAGGCGACACGCTCTATGTGCATATCCTCAACTGGCCGGACCGGGCCCTTTGCCTGCCCGCCCTGACGCAGAAAGTAAAGCAGGCGCAGACGTTTCCGGCGGGCAAGGCCGTCCGCTTCCGTCAAAACGCGCAGGGCGTCTGCCTCGAACTGCCCGAAACGCCTTTCGGCCCCGACTATGTGGTGCGGTTGATCTTGTCTGGCAAATAAGCGGGAAACGACCATGCGACGAGACGAATTCAAGATAGAAGTCTGCGCCTACAGCGTGGAAATCGCAGAGGCGGCCATGGCGGCGGGCGCCGACCGCGTGGAATTGTGCGTGGCCGGAAGCGAGGGCGGCCTGACGCCCTCCTACGGCTTGATCCGACGCGCCAAAGCGCGGCTGCCCCAAGGCGTGCACGTGCTGATTAGACCGCGGAGCGGCCTGTTCACTTATACGGAAGCCGAAAAGGAAGAAATGCTGTACGATATCGAACAGGCCCAGGCCCTGGGCGCCGACGGTCTCGTCGTCGGTGCCCTGACCGCCAACGGCGATATCGACTGGGATTGGGCGCGCCGCTGCCGCCGCCACACGGACAAAAGCCGCAGCCTGACGTTCCACCGGGCGTTCGATTTCTGCCGCGCGCCGCTTGAAAGCGTAGGCGGTCTGGAAGAAGAAGGCTACGACCGCATCCTCACGTCCGGGGCGGCGGAGAGCGCGCCGCAGGGCGCGGCTTTGCTCAAAGCCTGCGTCGAAAAGGCCCGCCGCTTGCAAATCATGCCGGGGGGCGGCGTTTCGCCTCAGAACATCGCCGCGCTGGCCCTGGCCTGCGGCGCGCGCGAGTTTCACTTCTCGGCGGCGCGCCCCGACCCGCATACGGCCGAAGCCTTGGGCATGGGCGTGCCTAACGTGCCGTATCCGGAGAAGGTGCGGCAAGCGATTGCAACACTTTCAGCAGTTGTTCTCCCAAGCCGATCGTGTAACCGCGGCTGAACCACACGACGCGGTTGAACGTATCGGCCACGATCCATATCGGCAACTGGGCCGACCCCAAATCCAAATTTTCGCGCAGGGCCGCTTCTATCGCGCCCCCTTCATCCAAACCGTATTGCGTCTGCGCCGGCAGATTGCGCCACGCGCCGGCCTCAAAACGCTGCCAGTCGGCTTCGTCGCGGCACAACAGCAGCATGGGGCGACCGACGGCCTCCAATTCGGCCGCGACAGCCGTCACGTCCCGTAGCGCATGGTCGGTAGGTTCCTGCCCCGGCCCTAAAATCCCCAACACATAGAATCCACGCCCCGTGGCCTGCAAAACACGCTGCACCGCCCCGGCATCGGCGACAGACCCCCCCGAAGCCGACGAAGCCCCCGAACCACCCGCCGCCAACGGTCGGTATTGACTTTCCGCATCAAACGCGCCGACCACCCCGATACGGCCGGAATCCCGCCGCACGATCAAAGGCTGCGTCAGCGTGTCGCCGGCCGACACGTTGAAAGCCCGCAGATGCGCCAACACGCCGCCCTGCGCCAGACGGCTACCGCTGCACAGCAGATAGTACCCCGTATCAACCGTCTGCCCCGCCTCAAAATAATTTCGCCACGTGGTTTCCCGGCTCTCGTCGAACGTCAGCAAATCGAAAGCCTGACCGTTGTAATGCGAAAGCGTGAAATGCGTATAATAAACGGGATCTTTTGGCTGCGTGCCTGCATAGCCGAGCCTCAGCAAGCCCTGCACCGGACGCTGGGCGACAACCTCCCCGAAATTCACTTCCCGCCAATGTCCCGCCGCATCCATATACTGCGTCTTGCCCGTCACTTCGTGCAGGCGCGCCGGAATACCCAAACTCCGCAATACCGACACATAAAAGATACGCAACGACGCCAAGTCGGCCACCTTACACCGCCATACGCCTATGGGCGAGACCGGCACGCGTTGCGGATTGCGGTCGGGCTGCAGGCGGACCTGCGCCAAACAATAGGCCGCGAACCAAGCCGGATCGGCACAGACACGCCTCTGCAACGTGTCCGGCAGATTTTCTTGAAAATACTGTTTGTAAGGTGTCAGCCGCTCGTAACGCACGCGCGGATTGAGCACGTAACGCGCCCAGACCTCCTCGTCCATGCCTTCAGTGCGAGACGGTGTATGTGCGAAATGATCCTGCAATACGGCCGGTTCTATGTCTCGCAAGTCTTTTTCGGCGATGACCGACAACAGCCGCACGGCCTTGTCGGCCCCTGCGGCCGGCGCCGTTCCCAGAAAATCCCGCAAAACGGCATGGTTGCCGCGGCTACGTACCAGAAAGTCCGCGGCCTGACGACGGAGCGACGTATCTTCCAAGAACGCCAGCTGCCGGCAGGCCGTCCCGCCGGTCGCGAACGTGGCGGTATAAGCGTTGCGTATCGCATCCTCGGCCTGCAGGCGGCGGTCATTGGCCGCCCGCTGTCCGGGCGTTACCGAAACGGTCTGAGCCGTCGCCGCAGGCGGTTCCATATCGAAATCCACGGCGAATTCATCGCCCACGCGACGGTTCAACACAATCTCCACGAGGCTGTCGCGTCCGAAAGAGACCTTGGCGAAACCGAAGCTATCGCCTTTGGATGCCCATACGAGCATGTCGCCCCGGCCGGCCGTCAAAGCCGTCTCGCCGCGCCCGTCGGTTGGAAAAGATGCCACCGTAAAGAACTCGGCGTAATTGTACAACTTATAATCGGTACGCGCCCCGGGCACCGGCTCTCCGTCCTCATCCAAGACCCGCACCTTCAACCGCCCCACCGGCGCATACTGCCCGATAACGTTGATTTCCGTATAACAGGGCGTCCGCCCGATGACCTCTTCCGGCCCGTCGTAGGCCCCGAACACTTTGGTGTGCATGAGCATACCGCGCGAAGCCGGCTCGTTGAACCAAGCCAGATTCAGAACCGGTTCCGGTTCGCAGGCCCCGAGAAAATACCAGGTGCCATCGACCCAGGCCTCCACCCAGGCATGGTTGTCGTCGGTATGCGCCCAGCGCGGCGTATAGACCTGACGCGCCGGAATGCCGACCGACCGCAGGGCCGCCACGAGAAACACCGATTCCTCGCCGCAACGCCCGTAGGCGGTCTTGACCGTCGCCAAAGGCGAAGAAGTCCGCGCGTCCGAAGGCGTATAAACGGCCTTTTCATGACACCAGTGATTGACCTCCAACACAGCCTCGGACATCGAAAGATGTTGCACGCGCGGTTTCAGTTCCCGATAAAAAACCCGCCGGGAACTGTCCAAATTCTCGTTATTGACACGCACCGGCAACACGAAATGCCGGAATTCGCGTTCCGGCACTGACATGCCCCACGGCATCTCCGCCCGCGCCCGCAAGGCCAAACGCACGTTTTCCAGATAAAACGCGCTGTCGTAATCCGCCAAATCGCCCAACGGCATATAGGCATACAAAAAACGCAGGGCCGACCGCTCCGCGGCGGACTGACCGGCCGCCGGTTTCTGCGCCGACACGCCGGCCGACAATCCGATCATCAACCATACCACCGTCATCATGCCCGCGACATACCAACCTTTTCCTTTCATTTTCCTTACTTTGTTATGTTCTTACTTATATTTGGAAAACGGATGAAACTGCTGTATCGTCTCCCGCAGATACCGTTTGTCCAAATGTGTATAAATCTCCGTCGTCGTGATGGAGGCGTGTCCCAGCATCTCCTGCACGGCCCGCAGGTCAGCGCCCCCCTCCACGAGATGCGTCGCGAAACTGTGCCGGAAACTGTGCGGACTGACCGCTTTCGTGATACCCGCCGCCCCGGCCGCCTGTCGTATCATCATGAAAACCATCTCGCGGCTCAAACGGCCGCCCCGGCGGTTCAGGAAAACAATGTCCTCACAGCCGTGCTTCACGTCCAACTGGCTGCGGTCGTAACGGATATAGTGTTCCAAAAGCCTTACGGCTTCCTGTCCGATCGGCACAAGCCTTTCCTTGTCGCCCTTACCGATGACACGCACAAAGCCCTCGTCCAAAAACAGCCCCGAAAGCCGCAGGCCCGTCAGTTCCGAGACCCGCAACCCGCAGGCATACAGCACCGCGATAATGGTTTTGTTGCGCCGGCCTTCCGCCTTACTCATATCGATGGCCTGCATGATCGCATCGATGTCCTCCACCGTCAGCACGTCGGGCAGACGCCGCCGCCATTGGGGCGTCTCCACCAATTCGGTCGGCGAAACCTCAACCAAGCCTTCCTCCGCCAGATAGCCGAAAAACGTCTTCAGCCCGCTCAACATACGCGCTTGAGTCGTCGCGGCCAGCTTCATGTCATACAAATACGTCAAGAAAGCCTCGACCTCCGCCTGCCGCACGGCCGTCCACGGAACGGGCGTCTGCCGACCGGCCTGTAAAAAAGCTTCGAACTGCGCGACATCATGCTGATAAGCCGCTATCGTGGCTTCGGAGAGATGTTTTTCCAAACGCAGATAGGTACCGAATCCCTTGATATAAGACTGAGCCGACGCCATGCTTGTCCGAGAATGCTTTACAAGTACGATATATTGACCTTTTTAAGCCACTTTTCCTCCAAAAGGGCGGCTATCCGCTTGACGACGTTGCGGCGGATTTCCAGTTCCACCGGCAAGGACGGATCCTGATGCGCCTCGTTGATGCGCGTGCCTATGAGCAGGTCAATAATATCCGACTCCATGATAAGCCGGATCAGATCCCAGGCCGGCGAATACTTGTGCCAGTCCAACGGGTTGTCTTTCTCCAACATTTCGGCCACCATCCCCAACGTCAGGATGCCCTCGGTCACAAGATCCACCCCCTGCATCGTGGCGGCCGGCGGATATTCACGCGTCCGTATATTCTTGATATCGATGGTAATTTCCCGGTTCAACTCCCGGGCTACAATCTTGGAGGTCGTTCCCCCGCACACCACTTTTTTACCCGCGTATTTTTCCACGGCCGACGCCAACGTCTTGTCGTTCTTGCCATCGTAGGGCGGCCCCGAACAGATAAGCAGCTGCCGCGGGTCGCGCGCGTAAATCACGGCGCAGGTGATGTCGTCCTTCGATTTCATGCCGTCTTTCTGCAAGGCGGCCGTCACAATCTTGCGCGAAAGGTCGCGGGCCGATATGTCGGGTTTCTGCCGGATCAAATCCTGAACGTATTCGCGCACAGCCTTTTCGCCCCAGCCGAACGGATGTTCCTTGGCCCCCATGCCCGACTGCACGACACCGTCGCTGTAGAAAATGATGCGGTCGCCCTTGCACAGCCGCAGGTGCGAACGGTACATGATGCGGAACTTGTCGGCCTCGGCCCCCAACCGCCGCATCGCCTCCACATCGCCGCTATAGGCGGTAAACTGCTGCCCGTCGCGGTCAATGCCGATGGCCTCTTTCATCGGTTCCACCTGTTGCCCTTCGCGGAACAGCAGATATTCCGGACTGTCGAACTCCACCACCTCGGTCGTACCTTCGAAATCCGTATCCACAATCGTAAACGTCGCGTAACTGATGTTGCGGGCCGAATCGACGGGCAACGCGTTCATGATGTTGAGGGCCGAACGCAAAATCGGTTCGCGCCGCAACCGGAAATTCAAGGCCATGGAAGCTGTCATCGTACTCAATACGTTGGCTTTGATACCGCTTCCCAAGCCATCGGAGAGCACGGCCACATACCGGTTGTCGTCCGTCAGTTTGCGCGAGAGGAACGTATCGCCGCAAACCGGCTTGTTGTGCTTGTTCTCGTGGTGATGCGCGATTTCTATAAAGAGCTTTTCCTTCTTCTCCATACCGTCCTCCCTTATTCCGTTTTCTGACCGGCTGAACCGAAAGAACCGGCTTCGCGGCTATCCACAATCGAATTGAGCATGGACTCGGTGAAAGAAGCGTTTTCGCCCAACAGATACGCAATCCGCTGCACCGACTCCACATTCTGTTTGATAACCTCCCTGATACGCTCCGTCAGCAGTTCGTGCTGCATTTCGGGCGCACGCAGATTTTGGATGATACCGCACACCATCTTGTATTGTTGAATCGTCACGAGCGAAAGATGATAGAAATTATCGCCTTCGCGCACGTCGTGTTCCGTCATTTCACCGCCGCTCTGCAACAAGGATTCGAACAGGTTGTGGAACGGCAATACCCGCCGGATGTCCACCCCTTTCAGTCCGGGCACGGCCTGATAGACCTGCATGAGTTCGTCGCCCATGATTTCGGCGAACTTCCGGTTAGCCTCCACCACCTTCAATTTATCGTCCACCGTCACCACGCCGTAAGGCATCTTCTGCAACAGGACCGAAGCCTTTTCCTGCGCTTCCCGGCGCATGCAAGAGACACACATCTCGCGGTGCGCCTTGCCGTTGAGCATCGCTTCGGCCAACGCGCGGCAACTGTCGTAACCGCAGCCCGTACAGTTGTATTCGTCCTTGACCGTGCGTTTGCCCAACGACTGCAAGGCTTCCACAATGTCTTCCTCCGGATACTGGCATTTTACCTTATAATCGCGGACGAATTCCCGGTTGATCCAATCCATACCGGCCGGTTCGGTCAAGGGCTTGTACGGCAACGTGGATTTCTGCAACTGTCCGTGCATCTGTATCATCGCGCGCCGTTTGGCCGCCACACCGTCGTGGTTGATCATGGCCGGCCCCTTGATGCAACCGCCCTTGCAGGCCATAAGTTCCAAAAACAACTTGCCCTTTTCCTTCCATTGCGGAATTTCGCCGCAAATATCCATGACCTGTTCCATGCCCGAAAAACACATGTAGTCGGTCTCGGCCACCTTCATGTCGGCCGACATCGTGGCCAGCATGCCGCCATCGACGGGAAACATGTCGCCCGTCCCCGGCCGGCCGATGATGAAATCGGCCGGCAGTTCGATGCGGTCGAACGGATAGAGTTCCACCTTCTCCTCGTCGAACCAACGCTTGAGGTTCTGGAACGTCACGGCCGCGTCCAGCACCTCCGCGTTATAGTCGCGTTCGTCCTTTTTGGCGATGCAGGGGCCGATGAACACGATTTTTTCGGTCGGGAACAACGTCTTGCGCAAAAGCCGCGCGTGCGCCACCATGGGCGACACGACGGGCGAAAGATGGTTCAAGGCCTCCGGCATATAGATGTGCATGTAATTGACCACGGCGGGACAGGCCGACGAAATATAGACGCCATCCGGCTGTTCGGCCAGCCAGCGGTTCGTCTCCCGCGCCACGATATCGGCTCCGATGGCTACTTCCGAAACAGCCGCGAAGCCCAACTTATACAAGGTCTTGACCAATTGGTCCGTCGTCATATAGCCGAAATCCGTCACAAACGTCGGCGCGAGACAGGCCACGACTTTCTCGCCCGAAGACAACCAATACTGCACGCGGCTCAAATCGTCGCGGTACTTCTTGGCGTCGGACGGGCAGATGCGCACGCAACGACCGCAATAAATACAGGTATCAAAAATGACCGACGCACTGTTGCCTTCCATCTTGATGGACTTGACAGGGCATTCGCGGATACATTTGTAACAATCCTGACAATTGTTTTTTTCAGTATAGATAACATTCTCTTTCATAAGCATCTTATTTGAACCAAACGCTGGTTTCCGTCGCCATTTACGAAAAACCCCGGCAAAGTCCGGTCGCGCGGTCTTTGTCGAGGTTCTCGCAAACGGTCTTTGCCAAAATCGGCATTTTGGCACGCCCCATTTGACTTTCATTAAGATGCGTCAAAAAGGTCAAGATGCAAGGCATTGAGGGTGAGGGCAAAGGAGCGTACTAAAGTACGTGACTGAGCCCGAATCCCGATAATAACGCAACAGATTGGCCTTTATGACACATCTCTAGAGGTCTTTGAAATTATCGTCCAATATAGCGCGCAAATTCGTAGGCGTCACACCGTAATAGACCTTGTCGCCTATCTTGAGCGTCGGCCCCTGTTTGCAGACTTCCTCGCACAAGTGACCCGCAAAGTCGATTTTGTCGTCCAATTGCTTCTCGGCAAAATAAGCCTGCATGATTTCCAAATTCTTCTGACTGCCCCGCGCGAAACAGGAACTGCCGAGACAAATGGAAACCTTGATTTTCTCCGCGCTCATGACTTAGGCGTTTTCCTGCTTTTTCTTCTCGTCTGCCGCAATGAAGTTCTGGATCTGGCGCGTCGCCGTCCGCGGGTTGGCCAAGGCGTTGCAACCGTTCACACAGCCGCCCTTGCACATCATGAATTCGATAAAGTTGGGCTGATCCGGCCCGCCGCATGTCTTCTTGATGTTTTTAAGGCTCTTGATGACCGCCTTGTCGATGCCGTCCACAATATAGGGACGGATGTTTTCGGGATGTTTGGCGAACTTCTTGACCGAATCCAAGACCCCGCCCGTATAAGGGAACGCACGGCCGGAATTGTCGATACCGCCGTCATACGCGCTTTCCTCGCATGTAAGCACATCGACGCCCGCCGCAATCATCATCGCGCCTAACTCCTCGAACGACATCACATAGTCCATGTTCGGGTCGTAGAAACCTTCGTGACGCTTGGAAACGCAAGGCGCGATAAAGACGACCACCGCATCGGGTTGCTGCTTCTTGATGATTTCGGCCGTATAACTGGCCGGCGTGCGCGTGTCGGAGACATAGGGCGCCAACTCGGTCAGATGCTTCTTCGTCAATTCGGTATAAGCGTGACAGCAAGAGGTGGTCATGAACGGCTCGCCCTTTTCCATGCGTTCCTCGAATTCGGCCGCCTCGGTCTTGGACGTCACATTGGCCCCCAAGGCCACTTCCCATACCTCGTCGAATCCGACGCCGCGTATGGCCGAAATGATTTTGCCGAGCGGCGCGGGGAACTGCCCCGCCAAAGCCGGCGCAAACATGGCGATGACCTTTTTCTTCGGATCCTTCAAAGCCGCGTAAATCTGCACGAGATACGTCTTTTCCATGATGGCGCCGTAAGGACAGGCCTCACGGCAACGGCCGCAATAGATACATTTCGTCTCGTCTATGTGTTCCACGCCGTATTCGTCCTTTGATATGGCCCCCACCGGGCAGGATTCCTCGCAAGGAACGGCTTGATAAATAATGGCGTTGAACGGACAGGCCTGCATACACAGACCGCAGCTCACACATTTGGACGGATCGATCTTGGCTTTCTCGTTCACGCTGATGGCCTGTTTGTTACAAGCGAACGTACAGGGATGGCCGATACAGCCGTGGCACATGTTGGTTACCACATAGTTGGACTTGACGCAGGAACTGCAGGCTTCGTCCACGACGGTCAGCATGATGTCGGTGAAATCCTTGCGCTCTTCCGCCATTTTGGCGTACTGCGAAAGCGGAATCAATTCATCCTCCTCGTCGCGGACGTCAAAGCCCAATATCGCCATGAGCCGGTATTTGATGACCGCCCGATCCTTGTGAATGCAGCAACGCGTCACTTCACTGCTGTGACGGGGCCGCATAATCAAGGGAATACGGTCTATCTGTTCCTTGAGGTTACCGTCTTTAATGAGTTTGCACATACGGGCCAACAGGTCCCGTCGGATCATCATTGCTTGATTATATGCCATAGTCGTTTATTTTTTCAAATTCAGCGGGCGATTGGTTTCCGGACGTGCGGAAACCGTCCTTTCCCCGACACTGCAAAGCGCATGCCGATATACGTACCGTATCCCGCGCATTCCGCCGGCGCGTAAAAATGTCGGTCTCCGTCTGTCCGTCGCGGCGCCCCTACGCCGCGGCAGGCGCATTATTCATTCATCGCGATATGCTTGGCGATCAAATCGACCAGACTGCGCACGTTCACCTGATCGTAAATCTGTCCGTCTATGCGGACAAACGGTGCCTTTCCGTGTTCCGAATGCTGGCAGACGTCCAAACAGGTCGTTCCCTTTATTTCGACACATTCTTTCTGTTCGGGCGTCAGATAGTCTTCGATAAGCATGAGCTCGGAAGCCCCCATGACATAGCAGGCGGTTCCCACGCAGATTTCAACCAATACTTTTTTCATACGGCATTCGGGTTTAAACGGTCCATTATATAGACTTGCAAAGTTAAGGTTTTCCGACCGATTTACAAACTCTTTGGCGCTTGTTTCCTCTTGTTTTTTTTTCGTTTCTTCGCATAAGACCGGATGCGGCTCGACCATGATAAATCTCCCCCAGCGGTCGGGCTTTCCATTGTGTTCGACTTTCACTATCTTTGCAAGTTATCCGTCCGACCCCACGCCGGTGTCCGGATTGGGGGCGCGCCGGTTCGGCCGTTGCGGACGGAAGACGTATTTTTCAGACACGTATGAACGAACATTTGGATCCGGCAAAAGACCGGCTCTCGTCTTCCGACAAGGAAATCGAAAAAGCGTTGCGACCGTCGCTTTTCGACAGTTTTCAAGGCCAGGACGCCATCGTGGAGAACCTGAAAGTCTTCGTCATGGCTGCCAAAATGCGGCAGGAGGCCTTGGATCATGTCTTGCTGCACGGCCCTCCCGGCCTGGGCAAGACCACGCTTTCGTATATCATCGCCAATGAATTGGGCGTTCAGATGAAGACCACGTCCGGGCCGGTGCTGGACAAACCCGGCGAATTGGCCGGTCTGCTGACCAGTTTGCAGCCCAACGACGTATTGTTCATTGACGAAATCCACCGGCTGAGCCCGGTCGTGGAAGAATACCTGTATTCGGCCATGGAAGACTACCGCATCGACATCATGATCGAGAGCGGCCCCAACGCCCGCAGCGTACAGATTACACTGAATCCGTTCACGCTCATTGGCGCGACGACGCGCTCCGGCCTACTGACCGCTCCCCTGCGCTCGCGCTTCGGCATCAGTTCGCGTCTGGCTTATTACCCCGCGGACACATTGCGGCAAATCATCGAACGCTCGGCCTCGCTCCTGGACGTACCCATCGAAAAAGACGCGGCGACCGAAATCGCGCGCCGCAGCCGCGGCACCCCCCGTATCGCCAACCTGCTGTTGCGCCGCGTGCGCGACTTCGCCCAAATCAAGGGCGACGGATGCATAGATGTCCCCATCGTACAACATGCCTTGCAGGCGTTGAACGTCGATAAGCACGGCCTGGACGAAATGGACAACCGCATTCTCTCGGTCATTGTCGATAAGTTCCGCGGCGGCCCCGTCGGCCTGAACACGATCGCGACGGCCGTGGGCGAAGATCCCGGCACGATAGAGGAAGTCTATGAACCGTTTTTGATACAGGAGGGCTACCTCATGCGCACGCCACGCGGACGGGAAGCGACGTCGGCCGCCTACAAGCACCTCGGCCGCTTACCCGGCCTGAGCCGCGACGCGCAAGCCTCGCTGTTCGAAGAAAACGGCCCGTTCTAAAGGGTGAACCAAGATGCTTGAAGACGAGACGGTTTTGGACGGGACGTTTTTGAACGCGGCGGCCTTCAAGGCGGAAGCCCTGCGCTTGGGCGCGGCCGATGCCGGCCTGGCTGAAGCGGGGCCGCTGACGGCTGAATGGCCGTATCTTCAAGCCTATCTGACGGCCGGCGCGCAAGGCGGCATGACCTATCTGACCCGCTCTCCCGAAACGCGTTGCCGCCCCGATGTATTGCTGCCGGACGTCCGAACCGTGGCCGTCTGCGCTTTCAGTTATTTTCCGCGCCCCGACCTTTACGCCTATCATCCGCGCATCGCCCGCTTCGCCCAAGGCGAGGATTATCACCGTGTGATCCGACGGTTTCTGAAACAATTGACCGCCTACGTCATTCAACGGCATCCCGACGCCCGTTGCCGCGGCTTCGTCGATACCGCCCCGATTTTAGAAAAGGCCTGGGCCGTAAGGGCCGGTCTGGGGCGTATCGGCCGCAACAATCTGTTGCAGCACCCGCGCTTGGGCAGTTATATTTTTTTGGGAGTGTTGCTGACCGACGTACCGGCCAATGCCTATGACCATGCGGCCGAAAGCGCGGGGGGAGCGGCGGCTGCGGGCGGCTTGACGCCCGATATCACCGCGGGAAGTCCGACAGACAAAACCGCGACGGCCGGCATCACGGCAAACATAACCGCGGGAAGTCCGACAGACAGAGCCGCGACAGCCGGCATCACGGCAAACATAACCGCGGGAAGTCCGACAGACAGAGCCGCGACAG
>CAJUFX010000007.1:68616-69291 GCA_910586395.1 uncultured Bacteroidales bacterium | reverse complement strand
CCGGCATCACGCCCACGGCCGCCGGGGCCGGTACGCCCCTATCCGGCCTCCTGCCGGACCGATGCCGGCGGTGCCGCGCCTGCGTGGACGCCTGTCCTACCGGCGCGCTCTCTTTAGAGCGCGCGCCGCGCCTGCGGGCGGACCATTGCCTGGCCTATGCTACGGTAGAACAACGCGCGGACGAGCAGGGCCGCAAGAGGTTTCCGGCCCTGCGCCCGCAGGCGGCAGGCGCGCCCCCGCCCGCCATCTTCGGTTGCGACGTTTGTCAGACCGTCTGTCCCGCCAACCGGCCGGCCGCGGCGGAGAAACCGCATCCCGCCTTTATCCCCGCTCCCGGCTTGGCCGAAATGACCCGTTCCGACTTCGCCCGCCTCGACGAAGCCGCATTCCAACAGCGGTTCGCCCGCTCCGCCATCCGCCGCGCCGGCACCGACGGCCTCAAAGCCAACCTTTCGCTCTGGCAATGATGCGGCGAGTGTAAAAGCCGTGCGCTTATTCCAAAAACGTTTATCACATCACTTCGTTCGAAACAACTCTCTCCTTTCACTATCTTTGCGCTTCGCGCCAAGATAGGATGCGGTTCGGTAAAATACGTGCGCTTATTCCAAAACCGTTTATCGCATCACTTCGTTCGAAACAACTCTCTCCTTTCACTATCTTTGCGCTTCGCGCCAA
>CAJUFX010000007.1:0-68516 GCA_910586395.1 uncultured Bacteroidales bacterium | reverse complement strand
GATAGGATGCGGTTCGGTAAAAGCAAGCAAAAATAAATTTTTGCTTGCTTTTACACTCACCTTTCACTATCTTTGCACCCTCTTTGAGGATTGACCAATGGTGTAATTGGCAACACAACAGATTTTGGTTCTGTCATTCCAGGTTCGAGTCCTGGTTGGTCAACAAAGAATTTCAATCTTGCCCATCGGACAAACAGAAAGCGAGATCATCCTAAAGATGGTCCCGCTTTTTATTTACGGCACAGCCGGTCAAGCATTTTATCAGAAGATCGAAACACCGAGGTCGGTCGTGAAACGCTCGAGGGTTTCGATGCCCATATACGAATTGCCGTGCGGGTCCAGTTCGGGACTGAAGACGGCTATGCTGAGCCGGCCGGGAATGACGGCCACGATGCCGCCGCCCACGCCGCTCTTGCCCGGCATGCCGACCCGGAACGCGAAATCGCCGGACTCGTCGTAAAAGCCGCAGGTCAACATCAACGCGTTCAAACGTTTGGATCGGCTGATGCTCAATATCTGTTCGTTGTTATACGGATTCAGGCCCCGGTTGGCCAAAAAAACGAAAGACCGGGCCAACTCCTCGCACGTCATGGCGATGCCGCACTGATGGCAATAGACGTCTATCAGCGCATCGACATCGCTTTCGATATTGCCGAAACTTTTCATGAAATGCCCCAGAGCCAGATTGCGGCTGGCGTGTTCCTGTTCCGAACGGGCCACCACGGTATCGAAATCGATATCCGGCGTCCCGGCCGCCGCACGTACGAATGCCAAAATCGCTTCCTTGGGATGCGGATAGAGGTGCATGAGCTTGTCGGTAATAACCAACGCGCCCGCGTTGATGAACGGATTGCGCGGCACGCCTTGCTCGGTCTCCAACTGTACCAGCGAATTAAAAGCCGTACCCGACGGTTCCCGCCCGACGTATTGCCACAACGCACTGCCCATGTGCCGCAACACCATGACGAGTGTAAACACTTTGGAAATACTCTGTATCGAAAACTTGGTACGGTAGTCGCCCACACCTATGAGCCGGCCGTCCACCGTCGCCACCGCGATGCCATACTGACGCGGGTTCACATTGGCCAAAGCCGGAATGTAATCGGCCACCTTGCCCCGTCCGAACAGGGGCTGTACTTCGCGGTATATTTTTTCAATAACGTTCTGATAGTCCATAGGAATTGCGGTCATTAAGCCTTAAATATCGCTACATTCATTGCAAAATTACGCAAAATTCCCCAAACGGCTATCGAAAATGCTTCGGGACGGCACGCTCCCCCGAAGCATCCCGCCCACCACCGCTAATTCCGCAACTCCGCTATCCCCGCCAGTATCTCGTCGGCATCGGACACAACACTTCGGTTAATATGCCATCCACAAACCCCTCCTATCAGTCCACCTACCAGACAGCCGCCCCCCATGACAAACATCATAGTGTTATCCGCCTGATAAATTTCCCACAACATCCAAATCAACCAAAACGCTGCAAGCGGCAACCCGATTTTCGGCCAATTGGCATAACGCCGCCGAAACCGCGCCACGACTTCAGCCGCCTGCACCAAATCGGCCGTTGCAAAATTCAACCATCTGAATTCCAGTTGCCACAAAACTGTCAGCACGCCCCCCCCCAACATCATCAATTCGGTCATGACCATAAACGCCACCGAGACCTCGAACATTCTTCCGAAACTCCATGGAATCGTCAACATCGCCACAATCCCTAACGCCATCACCACAGTGACGCGCCTATCAATATCCCGTTGCCGCCCCGTCATGGCCTGACGGATGACCCGGTCCTCCACCTGCAATTTTTCCGATAATATATATTTCAACGAAGCCAATTCCGATTTCATCTGCGCCAAATCGGCCGCTTCAACATATTTTTCTTGATTTTCCATAGTATTTCCTCCCTATTTAGCTGACGTTATTCCGAATTATCGCTACCGACTTCCGCGCCCCGCCCCACCGTCTTTCAAAGCCTCGCGGATACGGAACAGCCGCACCCCCACATTCCGGGCCGAGATGCCGACGATGGCGCCGATTTCTTCGTACGACAGATCCTCCAACCAAAGCAACACGATAGCCCGGTCGAACAGCCCCAACCGCGTGATGCGGTCGTGCAGCAGACGCGCCTGCCGTGACTCCGCCCCCGAAGCAGCCGCGGCGTCCGAAACCCCGTAGAGCGCCGCATTCAATTCCGACAGGCCGGCCTGTCTCTCCCGCCGGCGTTTCCGCTTGCGGTCGTCCGTAATGCAGGTATTGAGCGCGACGCGCCACACATAGGTCTTGACGCTGCTTTCATGCCGGAATTGCCGGTATCCGCGCCAAAGATTGATCAACACCTCCTGAAACAAATCGCTTACCTCGTCCGCATCGGACGAAAACATATAGCATACGGTATAGATCGTATCTTTCTGTTCCCGGACCAGACGCGCGAATTCGTCCCGCTCCGCCATTTCGATTTCACTTTTGGACATTCGTTTTTGGATATTAGACACCCGTCAGTGTCCGAAAATTACAATATCGCCACAAAAAAAATCCCTGAACCCACAGAAGCCGCGCTCACGGCCGGCCCGTCCCCCGGGCTTCTATCGCTTGTTTATGCCGATACAACTGCCAGGAGTTGAAATCAACAACGGTTGCAACAAACGGACCGTCTTGTCGGCCAACGCATGCGTCGGTTCCAAAAACGGGATATTCACATAGATGAAATAGCCCGCGATACCGGTAAGCATCGCGAAAATCAGCATCCAATCCTTGACGAACTTCAACAACTTCATGGCTCGAAATCAAAAAACGTGCAAATTTCGGATTTTTTCGTATATTTGCTTGCTTTTTGGGGGCTGTTCCATTTATGTTTTCGATGGAACACCCGCTTTGACGGACTATGGGGGTGACTGGTTTTGACAGCAAGCCTAGCCGAAAGATAAGCACGTCGAGTTCTGTGTATTCGCCTCGTTAATCGTGATGCACATGCCATTAAACGGCAACGAAAACAATTATGCCCTCGCGGCCTAGTATCAGATACTACGCTTGAGGTGCTTCCGGAAAAGCCCCGGCAGAAGGCTCGTTCCAGCGAAGTATAAAATCAATCTCTGCTCCTTGGGCCGTTCGCTTTCGGCGGTTCGAGGTATATAGGAAGATAAGGAAAAGATACAGGCCGTCTTTCGCCTTCGCTTTTCACGAAAATCCATCGAAAGACTAAGCGTGTAGAAAGTTTTTCAACTACTTGTTTGGACGGCGGTTCGATTCCGCCCACCTCCACAAATAAAACACAAAATCAAGCAGTTTCAACAATTGCACCCAATTTTACACCCGGGTCAATTCTTGGATGTTTCGGCATTACCCCTGCGATTATAAACCTCTGCCGCGTTTGCGGTTCTTTAACTGTATTTTGGTTTTTTCCTGTTGTGACCGAAAGCCCTGATAATTTTTTTGACTCTCTTCTAAAACTTTTTTGCCCGGATCATAGGATTTCTCAATTCCTTGCAATAACTTTGCAAGTCCTACAGGATACCTCTCAGCAGGAGAGAATTGTCGTGCAGGCGCCAAAGGAATGCTCGGTCTCAGATCGAGCATTTCTATTTTAGTAACCTCGTAACTATGGGGGTTATTATTTTTCTTACAATCAAGATTTTCCTGAATCGTCGTTTTAACACGATAGGCTTGCCCCTTTATTTCTATAACACCATAAAAACGATGTATCAAAAGTTCTGGATTATATCCATTTTCAACCAACCGTTTTCCGTCCATACCTTTCTTGTAATCCGGATGAATTTCAACTTCTGCGCTACCAGCAATCACTTGAGGAAGTTTTTTTAGCACCGAAAGATGTACTCCAATATTTTCACTTTTGACTGTTGCAGAATTTGACAGATACTTATTAATAGCATTGCCACTTATCGAATATGAGAAGACTTTGCCTGTATTGTCTTTCGCATCATATTCTCCCACTAAATTATGTTTTGCCCAGATCTCCGCTTGTGTCAATGGTCTTTCACCATGAAAATCATGCGGCACCACATTGACAAGCGGTACCTCTTTTTCCATCAGGCCCGGCATAACCAGACCTCGATTCTTTACCGCTAAATCCCGAATCCGTTCAAACTCATCCACCCTCTTCGCAAATCCAAGTTGCACATCTTGGTTTAGTGCCAATTTTTCCCTGTCGTAATTTCTTGACCGCACCATGTATTCTTGCAGTGTTCCTGTCTCCTGTGCCCTGATCGGATTCACATCCACGCGGACGCCGTCTATATACAGCGGTTCTTTGTTCAGGATGTTGAACATGCCGTCCTCTTTCATGTTGCCGCGGTACTCGATAACGACGTCAAGATCGGAGTCAGGCTTAGCGGTTCCTCTGCCGCGGCTGCCATGTATGGCCGTGTCCACAATCTTGGCGTCAATGTCGCTTTCGGCCAACAACGTCTTGACATAATCCTTCACACGGTCTTTGATTTTTTGTTTTGACAACATGATAAATAAATTTTAAATCTTGTTTTACTGCCTACCGTCCGCCGGCAAGCCGCGGCTGTTGGAAAGGCTTTCGTCGCAGGTCGTAGCTGATGGCGATGGTATGGGCACCGGCGCATAGCCCGCCCGTGAAGCGGAACGGCAGGTCAAGGGCGTAGTGCAGTGCGAGCCCCTTGCAGATTGTGATACCGATGGCGGCCGCCGCGGTCTGCACGTCTTTCGAAGTCTCGTAGGCGGTTTCGATAAAGAATCGTCCGCTGAATAACTCGGTTCTGATCCCGGCCTTGTAGTAGTGCCGGGTGCGTTCGCGGCTGTAGAAGCCGTGCTCGAGCCAAGGTATGAATACGGTCTTGCGGAGGCCGTCTTCAGGGCTTTTGTAGCGCAGGTAGGTTACGGAGGCGATGTCATCGCCATCGGCGGTGAGGTGGACCTGTGTGCCGAAGGCGAGCCTGCCGATGTCTGTGCGTCCATAGACGGCCCCTACCTGTGCACCGACGGTAAATTGCCGGTGCTCGTCGGCGAGGGCCTCGCCGTAGTTCGGGTGCTCGGTCACGATGTCTTCGAGCCGGTAGTGCCGGTAGTTGAAGCCGCCGTCTATGCCGCCGCTGAGGAACCAATGGCGGGCAATCGGGACGAGTGTGCCGAGGCAGACCTGCGCGTAGAGGTCGCGGTGCAGGCCACTGCCGCTGTAGTCGATCTGTGCGCCGATGTAAAGCGGCTGGATGGGGTTGCCGCCCAGGTCGAGGCGGTAGGCCTGCGGATGCCCGGTCATGGAGACGAACGACTGCTCGGTGGTTACGCGGGCGGAAAACAAAGTCTTGTCGTCCAGGGGCGGTAGTGTGTGCGTTCGCAGGATGCCGATCGGCTTAAGGGTGGGCATTTGGGCGCTGAGCGGCGCTATCGGGCTGGCTCCGGTCAAGACGGCCGCGAGCGTCAGGCAGAGTTTGGCCGCCAAGGCGGCCTGCCGTATGGTTGTGGAATTGTTTTTCTTATTCATATCATCGTTCGTGTTTTACGAGTTCTACAAATCCTTTCTTCTCGACGCTTCCGTCGGGGGTGTGCGCCCGGAGGCGGTAGTAATAGGTATCGGCGGGCAGACGGCTCATGTCGTAGTCGTTTTGGTAGTCCTCATCCCGCAAGACGACCATGCCGCGCCTGTCGTAGAGCGTCAGGTTGAGGCGCGTGAAGGCGTCGGCATTGAGGACCTTGAAGCGGTGGAAGCCGCGCTGGTCGATGACGACGAGATTGACAGCCTGCGGCACAGGCAGGCGTACGGGCTCAAGCGCCGTGTCGGGTGCCGGCGGCTCGGGTGGCGTGACGACCGTATCGGGCGGAATTATTATCGTATCCGGTGGCGTTAGAACCGTGTCGGCCGGCGGCAGAGGCGGTTGCTCGTTGCGTTTTAGCCGCACATAGACGGAATCGGTCAGGATGCGGTCCGGGTTGTTGATGGCGCGGTAACGGTAGGCATAGTAGCCGTCGCGCGTGGCCGTGACCGCGTCGAAGGCAAAGGCGGCATAACGTTCGTCCAACTTCGCAGGCAATGTATAGACGCTGTCGTCGGCCGTGAGTTCAGCCGGAAATCCGGGCCGCCGCAATACCTGTGGCTGACGGATACCTGCCGTGAAACCATCGGTGCAGGCCGTGACCGTTGCCGTCATGCCAACCGGGTAGCAGTCCCCGAAGAGCAGGGATTGGGCATCGAGCGGTCTTGCCAGACACAGCGGCAACCATAACGCAAGCGCAAGGTAAGTAAGGCGTTTCATTGTATGTTGTTTATCTTTTACAATCCATATTCCAAAGGATTTCCATATGCGTAGTAGGCGAAGTAGAAGGCACAATCAACCGGACTTCCGCTTGGATTTAGAATACGGATATAAACGTTGCCTCCTGATTTGGACACGAGGGCCATATAAGGCGTAGTTCCCGCTGGGGTTACGACAACGCTTCCTGCTACAGGGCCTGTAACAGACTGTATAGTGTATGCCCCCGTCCCTGTTTTCGTCACACGGGTGGATGAACTGCCCACCTGTCGGCTTGATATAGTACCGTCCGATGATACAGTCAGCAGACAGAACAATCCGGCCGCCTTGATTGTTTTGGGCTTAATTTTCTCGCCTACAAAACTATTGACGTAAGCGGTGGTGGCGACCTTAGTACTGTTGTCGGTGGTGGCCGGCGTAGGGGCTGTAACGGAAGTGGTCGGTGCAAGGTCAATGTTCTTGGCCTTGACGGTCAGGTTGTCGTCAGAGGCCTCGTACAGATAGACGTAATCACCGTCGCCTAAGTTGATTTTGTTGCCGTAGTTGCCGCTCCCCTTGAGGCGCAGGTTGCCGGTCACGGTCGGGTTTCCGGTCAGCGTCACGGAACTCTTGATGGCCGGATTGGGGTAAGTGCCCGTCAGGTCGCCTCCGGCCGTGCCAGTCGGCGTCCGGGCATTGGAGAGGCGGGTATCGGAGGATTTGATTGCTACCGATCCGTCTTCGAATATGAAATTCTTGGCTTTGACGTCGGCGTAACTGTATCCGCCGGAGCCTGTGGCAAAAATATATTGGTTTATGCCTCCCGAGCCTACCCCATTGCCTCTTCTATAATTAATCCAAATCTCGGAGCAGGTCTCGTTGGCGAAATTGAATTCATTGCCGTGTGACATTAAGCTATTATTGTCGGAATTCAGTTTGGCGTATTCTGTCAAATTGTTTTTTACGTAAGACGTAGTGGCGATTTTGTTGCTGTTGTCCGTCGGCGCCGGTGAGTTGGTGGTAGGATAACCAGGTAGATAGACGGATCCCTTGATAGTCGGATTTGGGTAGGTGCCGGTCAAAGATCCGCCGGCCGTTCCTTTAGGAATGCGGCTGTCGGTAAAACGGGAATCGTTCGCTTTTGCGAAATTGGCATCCCTGATGGCGCCCATCGAGGCCAGACACCTGTCGGATCCCTCATCCAAGGATGGAAAACTTTCATCATATCTTATTTCTTTGCCTCTGTCCACCCACAAGGCAATATCACCACCGGCACCTATTTCAAGTCGATTGTCGTCGTGGTAAAAAGTTATACCGGCTCCTGTGATACCGTCCGAGTTTTCGAACATAATTTCCGAAACACCATCGCCCCCTTTAATGACCAATGGCCCGTCTGTGGATGGGGATCCGGGAAGATATACGTCAGATTTGATGGCCGGGTTCGGGTAGTTGCCCTTCAGGTCGCCTCCGGCTACGCCTTTAGGCGTCCGGCTGTCGGAAAGGCGGCTGTCGTCGGTCTTGACGTAGCCGGAGAGGGCCTTGTCGAGGCTGTCGCGCAGGAGGTAATCCGTCAAGGCCGCATCCAGGCTGTCGTGCGTCACGTAGCGGTTCAGCAGCGTGTAGGCCAGTCGCCCGGTATATGTCTGTACGAGGCTGTCAGGCGAAATTATCGGCACCGGCCGCATTGGCCGCATCTGGGCGCGGACGTCTGCCCCGCTAAGTAGTCCGATGGCCGCAATGACGGCCGCTGCCGCGATCAGGTTGCGCAAGGCCTTGCGCAGGTTGATTCTGTCGGTTTCTGTTATGTTCATTTTGATTAGGGTTTTAAACGGTTTGGTTTGATTTTTCTTTTTATCATCCATACGCCCTGGCATTTCAGCATCAGGTAGCCGCTTGCGATGGCCTTATGCCGGTAAAACGCCGTAGCGAGAGCATGCCAGGCCGTGCCGTCGAAGCGGTAGAAGCCAGAAATGCCGTCAGTTTGATAAACTATTGTTCCTGTGGCCGTGCTGTCGGCCGGAAGACAGACTTTTTCCCTGTATGTCATATCCGGCACGGGGATACGTTGCCGCGCCATGGCCGGCAATACGGCAACCGATAGGGCGATGCATAGAGCCCATTTATCATCTTGTTTTTCATACATATTTTAAAGTTTACAGCCTCTGCTGGGCCTACAAGTGACTTGCTTCTTTTCTGTGATAGTGACCTTTGAGGTGTTTGCATTCGCTCGGGCGTTACTCGAAATGACTGTGGCCTTATTTGTAGATACACTATCGTTCGCTATCGTCGCGGTTTCAGGTAACGTCTTTTTTTTATCTTCGCCATACCGCACCCCATCATCATACAACATCGTCTTGCCGGTAGTCACGTCCACCTTTTCCTCCATGGTCTGATAAAGGCTATCCAGCAACCTTCCAAACGTCTTGGTTTCTTCAGCAGTTGGATAAGGGAACCCCGCAAGGGAGTCTGGCAACTTGTCAAACTCCTCCCGCGACATCAATTCCTCCTTATTTCGTCCCATGCCATACAACATATAATTCATACCTCGTACTTGCGCCACCGTGGCCTCACGTATCTGAGTGGTCAGAAAATGATTATATTCGCCTTTTTCATTGAGCTTTTGTCCGACCCATTCGCCAAACAGACGGGCCGTCATCTCCCTATTATCGCCCCAATACGTTCCAAGCCGGGCGGAACGCTTCCCGAAAGGAGAATCCACAACCGCTTCGACCAACGACTTAAAAGCCGTCCTTACCTCCGGTCTCACGCCCACCCTTTCCCGCTTGGCGGTGGTCATATAACCGGCCGGGACATCAGCCTGGCGCGAGAAGTAGTTATCCATGGCATGCCACCACTCGTGCGCCAAACTGCCGCCGCCACGGGTCTTGGTCAGATTGATAACCACCATCTTCGGTTCGTAATGTGCGTCGGCACTGCCGGAACCGCGAGCACCAAAGGCCAGACCGAGTTCCCCGTTAAGGGAAATCGCCCTAGGACTTTTGCCGACAACACGCGATAGATCCATCAGCGCATCATAGGTACTGTTGAGGGCAGCCTGTCTGTCCAAGTCGTTTGTCCAATTGCCAAACTGCACCCCACGAAAGCCGAAGGTGGAAGAAAACATTTCCGGGGTCACATCCTTCCCCTGCCGATAGTCAGCACCTTGTCTATCATCTAAGCGTGTTTCCAAGTAAACGAACTTTTTCATGTCGGCCTTATAGGTCGCATACTGATGCTCTAATTGTGGCCGGTTTTCATCGAGCCACCGATGAACGGCATTTCTATCTTCAAAAGAAGGGCTTACTTGCAAGAATTCGCCCGTCGGGCTTTTCTTTGGCGGTATGCCCACCACATACTTTCCACAAGATATATAAATGTCGAAGTTTGCGTCCTGCGATACTTTCTTTTTTTCGGTCTTCATGGTGCCCTCTGAAGAGAGACGCTGCCGGAAACTGTCTTCTATCCCAGGCCGGTGTTCCTCCAACACCTTTTCGGCCGTTTCCATATCAGGATACGACGAATGCACCATCCTTTCGTCTGTAAGCGGATTCCGGAACGCGATAGAATAAGTCTCGTACTTACCGGTCGCTTTTTTACAGGCAATAACCTTGGCTACACCGCCCTCGGCCTCTATGTCCTTAGCAAATGCCATCGCCTCCTGCTCCGCATTTTCAGATCCAGCAAACAGTTTATACTTTGGCGTGACAGACCGGCCTTTCAGATAGGCCACCTCATACCGGCCATCCTTTTCAAAAATCGGTTTCTCTGCTTGGACCGTAATGTCATTGGTAAAAAAGGGTATATCATTATCTCCCCGTTTTATCTTGGCCAACTGCACGGCGATATCCCCGGCTTGTTCCAAAGAATGGACACGGCGTTTACCGGCCTCCGTTTCGATATACATCTTTCCATCGTAACCATACTCTATCCTGGCCGCCGGCAACGAAAGATTTTCTCCTGTCGTATAGCCTATGTTCTTAATGACCTCTGCTATAAAGCCTATCGGTTTGAACCCGTTTTCTTCAAATTCCATCACCTTTTGGATGCAATCCCGCTTTTCTTCCCCTTGCAATACAATGACATCGCGCAACATCTTTATTCCCGTATGCACCCTCTCCGCCCATTGTTCGACCGCAGTTTTGGTGCCATAGTACTTGGCAATCCGTTGGTCTCTCTTTGAAGGTCGAGGCTTTGGTATAAATATCATGCCCTGCATTACGGCTTCGGCCACCACGGCATCATCCTCCGTCAGCAAGCCCCCATCGACGAGTTTTTTGAGGTCGGGCTTTTTCCACACCTTGGCAAACGGCAGTTCCAACAAAGAGGCCTCCGTCACATCGTCCATACGTTGCGCCAACTCTCTCAATATATCTTTCCGCGCCCCCCATATTTTCTCGCCAAAGTCGTCTATCTTGCGATTGGAGGTTGATACATTTCCTTGCTGTTTATCTTTATCCAATGAAATTTTATCGATTTCACTCTTTTCCACCTCGCCTTTCAACTCCACCACATTCTGCGTGAATGCGGATTCATAAGCATAGGCAAGATTTGTGACCTCCAGATTTTGGCTTAGTTCAATTTTCCGCCGCACATTGACAAAGTCAATCATATCGACACCACCTATCTTTTCAAATTTTTCTTTGAGTTTTGACAAGACCTGCTTTGGAATTTTAGCCGAACCGTATCCGATAACACCCCTGCCGCCGAAAAGGGCCACGTCCTGCCTCATTTTCCTCGCCAACTCGTCAATATCAGCCTTACCTATCGTGCTATACGGCGTATGTATATTGGCCATTACCTGCAAATTGTTGGAAACGACCAAATACGAGAACTTATCCCGCGCTCCAAGCCGCTGCCCCGAAAGGAAAGAGGCCACATGGCTCAAATCCAGCAAATTGTCGGATTCGACATAATCCTTACTGAAAACCTGCTGACTGAACGAATAGGTTTCCAACGGAACTTCATTTTCGATAGTATTCTGAGGTTGTTGTTCAATTTGTTGCTCACGGCCGACAAAAGTCACATACTGGCCACTGCGGGTGTTGATAATGATACACGGTTGCAACCGTTTCCCGAAATAACTTTCAATGTATTCATACAACGCGACATCTTGGTCGCTCGCTTTCAGCGTCCCCGACGGATGGTTGTGCACGAAATAAACCTTGTCAGGGCGAAGTTTCGCATCGGCCGCTATCATAGCATCGAAGTCCAAAGGTGTCTGCATGGCATTTCCCATACCGAGATGCAGCACTGTCGCTTTCCCGTCCTTTATAAAGACGCCAAAGGCGTTCTCCACAGCGGCCGTTTCCAAACAACGGAAAATATAGGCCACATCACGGGGCGAGGCTATCTTTTCCGCACCCATAAAATTGAACTGTCCGGCCTTTTCAAACTGCCGCTGCACATTGACGAACGTCTCTCCCCTGCCCGAGACGGGTTCCGTCAGAAGGGTATGCCCGCCAATACTTTCCGGAAGCGCCTGCCTGTACACTTCCGTATTCTCCACGCTGAATAAATCCAATTGTCTTGCCGACATCTTTTCTATATTTTATTTATACAGAATTAGAGTTTTAGAAGCCCAATTTCCGCCTAATTCCTTTCTGCTCCTGTTTTTCGGAGGTTTTCTTCTGTACCATGGCAGAAGACCCCGGCTGTATCGGGTCAGCATAATACTTGTTGTCACGGATATAGACCAAATAAGTATCATAGTTTCCGTTTTGGTCTTTGAGGTCTTCAAGGATAATGCCTCTACCTTTAAGGAGCAGGTCGCGCTGTGCATAGGTGAGTTGCCGGTCCCCTACCTGTCTGGCTATATAGTCGATAGGCTCTTTCAAGTCCATGCCCGCTTCTACCGCCAGCACTTTCTCCCTCCGCATCAAAGCCGCCTTGACCGCCGGCGACGGATCTCCATATAAAGGTAGTACCATCTCGTTGGTCGTATTGATATTCAGTGCAGCCACGGCGCGCACGGCTTCGTTACCATCGGAAAGGGCTATCCGCAACAGGTCTTCGGTCATATTGTTGTTCATGCCCGCCTCCTTGCGCACGTCCACATTAACATCCAACAGGGCGGTGTGCAATATCGTATGATCGGCATTAAGATTGGCAGCAGCTGCCTGACGAATCTTGGCATCGGCATTCTTGACAGCGGCACAGAGCACTTTCTGTGTCGCTCCATCATGACAGGCCGCGATAAAACGCTTTTCCTCCGTGCCATATTCCAAGGCATCCAACAACATCAGTTCCGTGGCCCGTGCATTCTCAAGCGCCGTGCTGCTGACTATGTCTATCTCGTCATGCTTATATAAGTCATACAACACACCTTGTGGGATATTGAGATTGCCCGCCACCAACATGCGTACACCCGGATGAGCGTCTTCGGCAAGGCGAGACAAGTCTTCCGGACTGGTGTAGTCACTGATGGCCACGGCACAACGCACGTCATAGTCTCTATCTTCCACC
Source organism: uncultured Bacteroidales bacterium (assembly GCA_910586395.1). Taxonomy (GTDB): domain Bacteria; phylum Bacteroidota; class Bacteroidia; order Bacteroidales; family P3; genus CAMXAS01. The sequence goes on along the minus strand of CAJUFX010000007.1, from coordinate 55,839 downwards.
CCCAAGGCCAAGACATCCGAGTTATGGGTCTTGGCGATAACGTCCAGCTTCTGCGCCGCCGTGCCATTGCGCATAACCTCCATCTCATGACTTACTTTCTTATTCTCAAACATATTCATGGCTTATTTACAGTTTAATTTTTGTTTGTACGTGTTTCTGCTTTTTCTCATCGAGTGTAACTTCCTGCTTAACCTCGACGGTCTGCGTTTTCTTTTCAACCATGCCATCCTCTTTTACCACGCTATGTGCCAGAGTGGTCTTGACGGTTTGGTCGGCCGCGGTGTCGCCAACGTTTTGCCCCACCTCCCGGCCTTGACTACGCCCGGAAATTTTCGTCGGCAATTTGTCCTGTTGCCGCTTGGGTGCCAACGACAAATGATTTTTATTGAGACTCTCAAGCATTATCACGCTACGTATTGGATTAAAGGACAAGAACACCGATTTTTTATTCGGCATCTCCACCTGAATCGTTCCACCTCGTTTAAGGACTTCCTGCTCTTCGGCACTAATCGGATGATTGCGCCACTTTTCCGGCACTCTTATATCAGCCAACGGAGTGGATCGCAACCGTTTACTTGTTGTATTGTACTGAATTAAGTCGGTATCGGTAGCGACATAGCCCTGTGTGTCCAATCGTGCGATCTGTTCATCCGTCAGATGATATTGGTTGAATGCTTTCAACACAGATGCCTGAGACATAGTCATTGCACAGTGTATCTTTCCATCGTGCAAAAACAATTGCCCATCCCGCGGCCGTTTGCCTGGTTCATGGAGCGTATAGTTATTGGCCGTCATCTTGCCGGCAATGAGGCGGTCGGCATCCCCCGTGCGATACAACGCTGTCAGATCAACACCTTGGGCGGCCAAGCCCTGTAAAAAAGGGGTAAGTTTTTCTTTCGTCCAATCTGTCATGGTCTGTTCCGTCGGCACACCCTCCTTGCCGGACAAGGCGCCCTGTTGGAACTTCCGCCTGCGGCATTCGTCCCGATAGGCCCGCCACCGAGTAATCAGATTCGTAACCATCACATCGATTGCGACCCCACCCTCTGTTTTATTGGGGTCCGGCCGCCCCACCTGGGTATGCGGCGCAATATATCCACCGCCATCTCCACTGCCGACACTCTGTTTGGCCTCCTTGGCTTCCCGCCGCGCGGCTTTTTTCGCGGCACGAGCCGCCCGCCTGTCATCTCCCGCTTGTCCGGTTCCGGCCTCCACCGTCGGGCCGACCTCCGTTTTCGAGCCAGTTTCCTGGACAGTCTCGTTTGCTGCTTTGATTTTATTGTCTTCCATAATAATAGTATTTGAATATTAAAAGGAAGCGAGGGGTAGATCATCCACTCCTCGCTTCCTCGTCAAACCAGGTCCTTTACATTTTCAGAGACGCCTTCTTTTCGGTTTTCTGTTCATGCTTGGCAGTAGCGACAAACACCACCTTGGCATTATCGTTCAGCTTGACTCTGGCATTGAACGTAGTGCCGTCCTTTTTCTTCATGTCGTGAAGTTCCACATCCTGTCCCTCGGCAAGAGCCTTGCGCTGACTCTCATCCAATTTAGCCCCCAGAAACTGACGCGGAGCCGCGAAGATGGCCGGCCATTGTTTGAGGCCGAACTCAAAGGCATCGAACTGCAAGACCACATTGCGGTCCTGACCATCGTTCCCCTTAGCGGAATACAGAACGGGCTTGCCCTCTTTGAGGATGGTCTGCTGCTCTTCGGAGAGTTTCTGCCCATAAATCTGAGAAAATGCCTTGTCGGAGATTTTATCCACCGCAACGGCCTTGAAGCGGTTCAACTCCCGGTCGTAAGTGACAAAACATTTCTCCAATTGAGGCTCCACCCCCTCCTTACCATGATTCCGGTCGATTTCGATGACATTACCGGCCTGACCGTTCATGAACAGATTGCTCCTTTCTTCCGGGGTAAAGACGTGTCCCATGTACTGCGTTTGGTCCACCTCTTTATCGAATCTGGAAAGTACGCCAATCTTGGCATCGCCATCTTTTCCTGAGATGTACAATTTGCCGGTATGCGAGAACTCCTGTTCGCCATTCTCGCTCTTAACGGTATAATCATACATTTTGTTGGTCAGACGGCCATAGGCCAAGCGGCGCAAATCGCCACCCTCGACCAATTCCTTAATGTCCATCTTGTTCTCGACTTCCATCTTGGAAAGGAACGACACCATCTGGTCAGCCGTCACGCGCGGTTTGGAAGCGGACGCTTCCATAGCCGCCATCTTCTCCCTGATTTCTTTTTGCAAATCCAGCAACATAATCGTCTGTTTTTAAAAGTTTTGTAAAAAATGTTTATTTTGTGTTGCAACACAACAAAGCTATGGGTAAAGTTTTGGCATCCACAAAACTTGCATAGTTTCCAAAAACAATAAATATTTGAAAATCAGATTATAATTTTTGCAAGAATTTCATGCGGCGCCTAAATTCATGACAAAATGACGTCGTTTTTGTTGTTTTTGTCGTTTTTGTCGTTTTGGAATGTCATGAAAACGCCTTCTATTTCAGAGATATCGAGAATAACAGAAGCAAAAAAAAGGGAGGCTCGTTAGAAACCTCCCTCGCTAAAAGATGCAATAGGAAAAATCAATCAAATCCTGTGTCCACGTCTCTTGACTGGCTCGGCTTGCTTGACTTTTTGCTCCGCCGTCAATTCTTTTTCCAAATAACTCGACTGGGTACAGTGTTGTCTGTATTCCTGCATTTCGCCTTGCAGGGTCTTGATATGCTGGCAAATCATAAAACGGCGGAAAGGTTGGCGGTTGCCCGTCTCTTTCAAGTCTTTCAGAGCCGACAGATATTCCCCCACGTCCTCCTTATGCACCTTGGTCAGCGGCAGGTGGAAATAAGTTTCCACATAGTTCATCAACAGACGCGACGTCCGCTTGTTGCCGTCGTACCACGGATGTATCAGCACCAAGTCGCTGTGGGCATCAAACGCACACAACAACTGTGCCTGCAAGCCGGTCAAGTCTCTCATACCGGCTTGAAGCCGGCGACACAATCCATCGACCAAAGCCGGCACCTTGGAGGCTTCCTGATAGTAACCCAATGCGTCCGACTTGACGGCAGACACCCGAAACTCTCCCTTGGTCATATCGACACTACCGAGAATGGTTTGCACTACGCTCCCCGTCTGCTTGACATTCAGCGCATTGAAAGTCCTTAAAAGAGAGGGCGTAATAATTTCGCCAGCCCGCGCCCGATCCAAGGCATAACACATGGCATTATAGTTATCCTTGACCATCAAATGGTGTTCCAGCAACTTGCCGGGGGCCGTCCGCCCCTGCTCCAACAGCACCTCCACCTCGCCGTCCGTCAGCGTAGCCCCCTCCAACCGTGTTGAACTGCCTACAATCTGATACAACTTATATTTGGCGTAATCAAATACCCGTTCCCCCAAGGCCAATTCGGCATATGCCCGGGACGTATCTTCGAGACGTGCCAGTAATTCCGTTTCCTGCTTTTCCATACCACAAATTTACTGAATATTTTACGATACACAATAGTCACGCCTCATACTGCACATAGTATTTGCGACGGTAGTCCACCTCGTCACCGAGAGCGAACCAGCTGCACATCTCACACAGGCGGCTCGCCACCCGCTGGCCATAATTCTTCTCGATTTCAGAGTAGCACAGATTGGTTGTGACATACGTCCGGATTTTATCACTATGGTTGTAGCGTTCCTGTATGATTTCGCCCATCACATCCATCACCTTGCCATAATACTTGGACGCATTTTCGCTTCCCAGGTCATCAAACACATAGTCGCCTGTAAAATATTGCTTTAAACACCCGACCCCGCCGCTTTCCTCATCAGCATAGGCCCGTGCAATGCTATTACAAGAGACGATGGTCAGCCGCCGAATGTTCTTGTCGGTCAAGATTCGTTCGCCCTGAATGTAGTGATGCGTCAGGTCGAACGCCTTGAAAAGAGTGGTCTTGCCGGAACCGACCCCGCCGGTAAGCAAGACCCCTTTATAAGATGGTATCTTGCCGGCCGGGTCCTGTGCGAAGTAAAGCGCCAGTTGATGCACATATTCCCGGTACAGTCTGTCTATCTCCGCCCCATGTGTGAAATGTTCAAGGCGGTGGAGCGCATAAGCTTCTATCACATCGGCCGAGACGGGCTTCCGTGCGAGTTCTTCTCTTTGCCGCCACAGGCGATCCAATTCTTCTAGGCGGCTCCAGTATGCTTTCAGTTCAGGTGTCATGACGATCATCTTTGTGTTAAACAATCCATTACATAATACTCATTATAGGCGACCAGGAAGCGCTGCCGCTGCCGGCGCGTTCTTTCCCGAAGTCGGCACTGTCGCGGGCGCACCACGGCCGAACCTGCAGGCGGTCGCAAGCCTTGTAGTTACCCTCCAGCACCTTGAGCGCGTTGGTGGCATTCTTGACAATCCAGTCGAAGGTGACCCGCCAGCCGAACCGGTTCTCGCCCCGGAGGAAGTCCGACTGCCTGATGGCGGCAAAGAGGCGTGCCACGGTGTCGGAGATATTCTCTCCAAAATTCTTGGTCCACTCCTTGACGCGCCGATGCAGTTTCTTGCGCCGTGAAGCAGTCAAGGTCGAGACTTTCGGCAGCCCCATGTTATCACCGCAAACAGCATTCCATCTCCTGGCGACAAAGTTCAGGATATCGCCCTCGGCCTCCCCTACGGCAGGGTAAATAAGTCCCTGTCCTTTGCCGGGGACGAAGTCCGGCTTGAATTTCATACCGCCGTCCTCTCCGTCCTGTCTGTCGCGTTTGGACTTCCGCCCTCGCCGTTCTTTTTTCCGTTTCCGTCCGTCGTCACAACCGGCATCGGCATAGAGAGCATCCAACAATTCTTTTTGAACGGCATCCCGTCTGTCGATGTCGGCCTTGATGAACGAAAATGCCATTTTGGCCAACGGTTTAAGTTCCGGGACTTCGCCTGTGGCTGCATAATCCATAACGGCATCATACACTTCCAAGCGGACGCTATCCGGATAGGTCACCAAAATTTCCCGCCAAGCGGTCTGAAAAACAAACACATCCCGGCTGTTGTTCATCTTTTCCATAGTTTTTTTTCTTTTTTGGCGCAACTTTTTTCTTTCATCAACACCCAATCGGAAAGCCCCCTCTCCTTTTAAGGTTCTTTGACTTGAGGCTGCCCAGGAAAATCGTTTTCCTATCGGCATTCGGAAAGCGTCTCCGGACAGCCCCGAAATCAAAAGTCGCGCGTTTTTTTCTTTTTTTTGATTCTTTGGTTGATTTTTGTTAAAAAATCAAAAAAAGAATCTTTTTTACTTTTTTATGATGGTTTTTCTTTATTACTCTTTATTTTCTTTTGTTACTTTTCTTTGTTTTCTCTTTTTTCTTTTTGCGGTCAAATTTCATAAACATGTTTGTAATTGTCCTCGTTCATTTTAGGGTATAACACTCCCAGGCAAGGAATTTGAGTATTCCCGCACCCGATGAATGTGATTGCCGACTCACACCCTTTTCGGCACTTGCCGCAATACCTCCATGGCGTCCTTTGGCAACGGTTTCCGTTTTCTTCTTTCGAATCCCCTGCATCGCCCCACTATGGTCAATGCCCTTCCCCGAACAAAAGTAAAATTACCGGAAACATGCTTCCCGAAAACCGTCCCGCCGGTTCCTGTCGGCTTGCGACTGTATGTCCGCTATATTCCTACATGCCAGTATCTGTTTTAATGGTTCAACAATCCATACCTATCCGAGTACAAGGTTTCATCCCTCTTCTTCCGGCAGGAACTTGACCTTGAATTTCGGCAACGTGACCGGTATGCCGGCCGTCTTGTTGAGATTGACCGACTGCCGTCCCTTGCGCAGGTTTATCCTTAAAATGCTCACGACCTTTTCCGCATCCGTCCCGTGGACAATCATCCTCTGCCAATAAAAGCCGTTATACATCATCACATGAGGTACAGGCCCTCTATAGTCGGCCCATATCTTGTCTTCATCGAAAACATCGTAGCGTTCTCTGCGTATAATCACTTTCATAGTATTTCCCGTTTTATTCAGTCTTAAAATAATCCGCACATACAAACCCCTTTCTCGGCTCAAAATCCACAAATTTACAAGCCTGGAATAAGGCTTTACGGTCCGCCCAATGCGCCATGTCGCGCTGCCATTGCGGGATTACCTGCCGGGGATTGTCAAGGTCACGGAAAGGCTGGGCGTGCGGCAGATACCGCCCGCCCTTTTTGCGCCAATGGTTAAGACGCGTCAAGGCCTCGACCATATCGTCCATAATAATGCAATAAAGGAAGTACTCCCCCTTATAACCATGCTTATCAATGAGTTCTATCGCTCGATCGCAATCGGATATCTGTTGCGGCGTATCACATCCGAACCTGATACGCTTAATCCATCTGACCTGTGCCAACAACTTGGCTATATCATCGGTCACAAGACGCGCATCCATCGCCTGATTGAAGTCCACATAATAACCAAGACGTACAATCTTCTCAATCTGCCGCAAGCCATAGTCGGAAGCAAGGACGTTATTGTCCATCAGGATCAGGCGCTTCCGGCCACCAACGGCGATCTCCTCTACATCCATGTACGGACGGATAAGCCCCTCTTTTTTCGGTACGACACACCATTTGCATCTATTCGGGCATCCGCGTGTCAAGAAGCCGTAGGCGGTCTTGGCATCAACGCCCGGATAGATAGAATAGTCCGGCTGTAAGGCGTCAATCTCTTCCGGCAGTTCTTTATGGAGGTCATACCCGGTGCCTCCACATACGACTTCAGCCGCATTGATGGCAGTCTGGTCGTCCGCCGAAAAGTTGAACACCTTGGACTTGTACACAATATCATACGTGTCAAGGTAATTGACCCATTCCACTCTGTCGCCCCTCCGCCTATGATGCGCCGCAAGCTTCATCAAGGCGAGGTTCGGATAGCGTGCGCCCTTACCATCCACGTCTATCAGTCCTATCTTCATCTGTCACACCTTTATTTCATGAAACAAATCCAATGGGTCTGTGACCGTTTGGCGGACTTGTGTCCGAACACAGGTTGATGCTCGGTCAATGCCAATATTTCTGAAACCTTAATATCAATATCGCACCATTTGAATATGAGGAAACCACCGGACTTCAACACCCTGAAACACTCCGAAAATCCCTTACGGAGTAGGTCGCGCCAATCCGAGTACAACGCGCCGTATTTGATATGCTGATATCCGGTTGGAGCCGTTTTATCCGATAACGTTCCATATATATCAACTGTTTTCGATTTCTTGCCACGGCTATAGACAAGGTGCGGCGGATCGAACACTACCATCGCAAACGATTCATCAGGATAAGGCATTAAGGTAAAGTCCGCAACAACATCGGGCTTGACGGAGAACGACCGCCCGTCGCATAAGGTCGTTTCAACTTCACGAATGTCCTGGAAAAGCACACGGGGATCATCCTTGGCAAAGTAAAACATCTTCCCGCCGCAGCAAGCATCCAATATCGGCTTCCTATTCCAAACGTGGTTATTCAATTTAAGATACCTCTTCATATCCGCTTGATTCAAAACGCAATGACCTGCGTACTTGTCATAAACCTGCTGACGCATGTTCTTATTCATCATACCTGGTTATATGTTAATAAATTCCACAACCTTATTCGCCCCATATACATTGATATAACCTGCTTCGACACAAGCATCAAGTGCTTTGCGCAACTCCGTCATAGAGATAAGCGGTTCATCTGACAACGGCATATCATCGGGAACTATTTCAAGTTCGTCACCCCAGTACTTGCGCCCGTTATAATCTTTATACAACCACGTTATGCCTTCAAGGCATAACGCCGACCGATTTGTGCGATAAACTTTGACCACTTCTCCGGATGATTTTATTCTTGCTTTCATGTCACTTGTTTTTAAGATTACCAATCAATTTTTCCGGAACGGAACGCATTGATTCTATTTTTTAAGTCGTTCTCGTCCTTTGCGCCGCGATACATTCTCCGATAAGCATCACAGCGTTCATTAAATTCCCTCTCCTTTTCTTCCTTTTCTTTCTCCATTTTCTTCAAGTCTTCGACGGTCCTGACAACCGCCTCCATAATGCTTTCATTGCAATGGCTAAACAATACATTGAGATTTTGCTCATAGACGACAGTCCATTCCACATCGTTCTTTGTCATTTTAAGAACCGTGTACGTGCCTATAGGTATAAGTTTTATCAATGCCGTCAGACTCCACGCCGGAATAATATCACGGTTTTCTTCATGCGAAAACCAACTTTTCTGTCCTATTTTCCACGCGATATGATGGTATTCGACCGGCGGTATATTGGCTGTCTCCAAATACATATCCGCTGTTTCCTTCAATACGCCGCATGCAAGCAACCTTCTGGATTGTTCCTTGTTTGTCGATATGTGATCCATTTCCATTTGTCGCCTCCTGTTTTAATCGTTTACGAATTTTTGTACACTTTCTTTCCAATAGATTTTCACGACTCCGTGTAGAACTTTTTCTCCCCATTCTACGAACTCCCGCACATCTTCTTTGCTGTAGTCGGGTTTGCGGCCGCTCAACAGGCCGATTTTGTACTCATCGCAATAACCCAACGTATCGGCGATACACCGTTTGCTGGATGCTATTTCAATTACCGGCTCTACGCTTGCCCACGTCCGTATGCCCATGCCATGAATAAGTCTCATAGCCTTGATGCGTTCCATGTTCGGGGCCGCGTTCGGCTCCAAGTCATCGCGACCTGTAAGCGTAAAACCGACCGAAAGGTATTTCCTTGCGTTCAGGTCATATTGAAGTCCTGCACCAAAGTCTGTATAAACCCACTCCGTGCATTTGGTCAGGATCTGCACCGGTACGCCATACTTCATCGCCCTACTGATTGCGCCGAAATTGAGGGCTATCGTTTCCGGCAGGCACGGGTCGGACGTAAAAGAGAAGAAGATGCCATGCTTCTTGATGTCTTCTCCATTCTTACCGGCAAGCATGGATAATAACTCGTTATGGTATGTTCTAATCGCATCCTCTTCACTCTTGAAGCACGATTTGAGCACGGGCTTATCGCCGCTGCAAGCGTGCTTCAACACGCCGCGCTTAAGGTAGCAGTATGAACATCCGTTGCTGCAACCCCTGTAGAAGTTGCAGGCGTACTTGCTGTATTCGCCAGCCGCGCCTTTCGGCATATAAATCGCCTTTCCGTTCATGATATTTCCTTTCTTTTTCATATTTCAAACTATGCCGCCACGCATTGTTTGTGTTTGCCACTCCTTGCTATCGCTATGGCAACACACAGGGCCTCACACCATGCCCGCGCAATCGTTACTTCAACAGCGTTTCCGATATACTTCTTACGCTCGCCCTGCGTGCCGACCAGTACATATTCCTTCGGAAAGCCCATGATGAGTTTCAACTCCATCTCCCGGAGCATCCGGAACATGACATCACCGAGGCCATACATCGCCATGAACTCCTTTATCTTCCGCATCATGCGGCTGTCCGAAGAATCGATGGCGATGGAGGGCTGTCCCGGTCTGGCCTGGACAAGATACGGTGGCCGCTTGTCCATGCGCGCGATCAAGGTGAAGCAGGGATCATCGACCGAACCGCCCGCACTGGAATACTGCGGATTCATAAGAAATGCCGGCTTGCATGTTACCAGATGGTGTTTCGGATTGGTCGTAATGGCCGGGGCCGGCCCCTCGACACTGACGGGGTTTCCGTTGCCGTACTGCATGTCGATGAACCGTGTGGTCACCAGCGCAAGCTTGTCTTTCGTGGTAAGGGTTGGGGCGGGTTCTTCTATTGAACGGTTGTACCCGTTGCCATAATGGACCGTGATGAAGGCATGGTGATCTTTTGTAGTGATTGTGCCCGCCGGTCCTTCGACCGATATATTCTTGCCATCCGGATCTCCGCTGAACTGCTTGGAGAGGAAATGCACCTTGGCCAAGCCAAGACGATGCTGAGCCGCGATTGTCGGACAAGGGTCATCGATTGACGGCGGGACATACTTTCCATTTTTGCTCATCGAGTTGTACTTCACCAGGAAGGCATCCTTACCACCGGCCACAAACTTGATAAGCCCTGCATAGAGGCGTGTGAGGGTTTGCTCCGACAACGGCTTCTTGCGTCCGAATATACTCTTGCCCTCATCCTCGAAGTCAAGCACCTCCTTGACAGCGTTCCATTTGGGCAGCGATCCGAACAAGCCGTTGTCCACCGCTTTCTTGCCGTGGGTCTGTTCCGGCCAAACGACAGGAAGCCCCCTTTTCGCAAAGATTCCGAAAAAGCGTGTGCGCATTGTATAGGCTCCGAAATCGGCAGCGTTGAGAATCCTGTAATCATAATCGTAGCAGTACCTGCGCACCTTGTTACACCAGCGGACGTAGGACTTGCCTTTGTCCCGCGAGATAGGTTTGCCATGTTCGTCCATATCACCCCAAGACATAAACTCCTTTACATTTTCAATTTGAATGTAATCCGGGTTTATCGCCTCAATATACCGGAAGAGGTGTTCGGCGAGGGTGCGGCTGTCCGCATCGCGTGGCTGTCCTCCTTTTGCATTGCTGAAATTTGTGCATTCGAGCGAGGCCCACAGAACGACCAAAGCGCCGGGATAGCGACGCCGGCATTTCTCAACGTGATTCTTCAAGGGGGAAAGTTCAAGCGTGCGTATATCCTCGGTGAAGTGCAGCGCGTCGGGATGATTGGCGGCATGGCTGGCGATGGCGTTCTTGTCATGATTGACACAGGCAATTACCTTGGCGCACCGCTTGCCGTCGATCCTCGCGGATTCCACTCCGGTACTCGTGCCGCCGGCTCCGCAGAATAGGTCTATATACAGCAGTTTGATATTCTTGCTGTTCCCCGCCATAATCCGATTGTTATCTTTCATCTTACGCCTCCTTTTCTTTCGTTGTTTGGATTTCGTTTTCGACGAGGATAAGGGCTTCGCAGAGGGTGCGGCCGATGGCGGAGAGGGCGGCGATATCGCCGACAAGATCCCCGTCGAGCACTTCGCCCCATTTCCCGTCCTGTCCGAAAAGCAAATGCGTCCGGTGGATATGCGCCTCGATGGCGGTAAACAACAGATTGATACACGTAGTGGCCGGGAACTGCAACAGAAGCTGTTCCAGCAAAGCGCGTACTTTCTCCGCAGAGGGAGAAACCGATGACGGACCCGTTTCGTGGGTAGGACGGTTCGCCGGCGCGGATACGCCACGCCTGGGCAAACGTTTTTCGCCAGGGGAATGCATGCCTGTCAAAAAAGTCTGTGGTGCAGAAATAAAAAAAGGTTCTGCACTTCCCTTTGCATTCCACCGATGAAACGGCAGTGGGCGCATTAACGCTCCACAAGGGGTTACAGAACCGTACCGTACACGTAGCGTCGGGACATAAAAAATGCCCGCTACGTCTTGCAGGCTACCATACCTGCCGTTTCTGATGGAATGCACTGCAAATGTACGATTATTTTTCATTTCCGCATGCATTTCAGAGTTGAAATCCGTGATTTTTTTTCGGACGGGCCGTCTTTTCCGCTTCCACATCCGGCAAAACCTTTGGATTCTCGAAAGTTTGTATTATCTTTGCCGCATGGTTGAATAGTTTTCTAACGTCAGCGGAATTAGACCGCTGTTTGGAAAGCCATTCAACCATTTTTTCTTTATCGGCATATTCCACGAGGCTTTCCACTATCCAATTCGCTATCAACTTATTGAATTTCGGATAGACACTGCGGATTGTATTGACTTCCAGTCTGCCCTTGCGCTGATTCGCATGGATTGCCGCCACGAAATTCTCTCCGCCATGCCTTATTTCCGTCATTACAACGTAACTATCCATACGGGTTGCGCTGCGAAAGACCACCAGGGGACATTGTATCGCCGATACGAGGCCCCTTACCTCCAATAAATCGAATGGATGATTTTCCTGCAGGGATTTCTCCGCCAAACGGCTCGCCGTCATTTCTATAGGAAGGTTCGGCAGACCCGCGCCCAACAATATCGCACTCGGATAACCGAAACGATATACGTGTCCTCGCGGTAACGTTCCTCTTGCTTGCCGAACCAATTCCTCGTCAAACCGTTCATCAAGTATATTCCTCATTTTCAAATTATTTTAGTACAATTATAATGTATGATTGTAAGCCTACTCCGCCGACTCCAAGAGGTGGCAGAGGTCGGGGTCGGCGGCGATACGCGCCAACTCATCCTCAACCAGCCGCTTGGTCTCGGCCACAATCCGCTTGTAGTTTTCCTTAATCATATCCTCCATATGGTCGTTGCCGTCCCTGTCGGTAAAGTCGGTGATGACCGGGATTTTCTGATAAAGTTTTTCCTCAGCCTTGATCGCCTTAACATCCACAATTATCTTGGCATGAAACGTCTTCTGCTCTATCTCCTCACCGAAATTATCGGCCACAGAGCCCACGAATGTACCCTGCGAGAGGTTGGCGATCTTGGAGGCCGGAATCAAGGAGTCCATCTGCGTGGAAATGGAGGTGGAGGTGTCCTGTTTGTTGATTGAGATACTCTGCCGTTTCTGCAACACCTTGCCGTAGCGTTCGGAGAGCCATTTGGCGGTCTCGCCCACAACCTGCCCCGAAAAAATGTTGCCCACCGTCTGCTGAATCACCCTGGCCTCCTTGTCGCCGTAGTCGCGCTGCAACTGAGCAAAGTCCTGAAAGCCCAACAAGGTGGCCACCTTGTTGCTACGGGCGGTGGCAATAAGGTTGTCAAGCCCCTTAAAATAGATGGTAGGCAACTCGTCTATGATAACGAACGACTTGAGTTGATTTTCTTTATTGATGAGTTTGACGATACGGCTGTTATAGAGGCCGAGGGCGGCGCCGTAGATATTCTGCCGGTCGGGGTTGTTGCCCACGCAGAGTATCTTGGGTTCGGCCGGATTGTTAAGGTCGAGCGTGAAGTCATCGCCGCTCATGACCCAATAGAGTTGTGGGGAAGACATCCGCGAAAGAGGTATCTGGGCGGAGGCCAACTGCCCCTGCAACTGGTCTTGTGCGTTTCCCTGCCAGGCGTTCATGAACGGTGAGAGGTAGGCTTCCAGCTCACCGTAACTCATCAGGATGGGAAAGAGTTTGGTGTAAGGCACGTTAAGAAGTTGAATCACGTGCGGAAAAGTGCAGTACAAGCCGTCCTTGTATATCTTCAAGAACCAAATGATGGCCGTGACCAGCGTGATAGGCGACTCAACGAAGAAGTCGCCCTGCTTTTGGATCCAGGTCTTGTTAAGGTTGAGCATGATGGTGTAGGCGGCCTCATAGGCATCGGTCATGTCGGTCATCATGCGCGGGTTGATGGGGTTGCATCGGTGCGACCGGCGCGGGTCGTCGAAATTGAGGATATAGACCTTCGGGGCGGTCTTGTAGCCGTGCGGATGGAGACGATAGTGGTTAATCGCTATCATACTCAGGGTTGGAAACTTGTAATCATAGATATACATCGCGTAGCCCTTCTCTATGCCCTGCTTGATGGAGGGGTTGATGACGTCGAACGACTTTCCCGAGCCCGGCGTTCCCAATACCATAGTGGCGCGGAATGGATTGACGACGTTAATCCAACCATCGTTCCACTGCTTTTGGTAATAGAATTTGGTAGGGATATTGATTGAATACTCGTTCTCCATCTTGACCCTGGTCTGATCGAAACTCTCGTTTTCGATGTTGAAGACGTCTTTAAGGAGTTTATTGCCCAGCATACGGGAGGCCAATATGCCGCCTTTAAGTAGCAGGATAAAGCCGGTAACGGTAATGCCGCCATAAAGGGCATAGCCCCAGAGTGACAGCCTGTAGGAAAAAGGACCTATAAAGAAGAGGCCGCTGCCGAAATAGAGGATGCCGCCGAAGATCAGCGGCCAGAGCACGCTTTTCCACGTGATATTTTCATCCTTTTTGCCCCGCGTTCCGAGACAACTGAGAGCGAGGAAGAGGAAACACAGCATCTTGGTCGGCCATGTAGTGGAATACATACCGTAGGCGGTCTGGAACCTATAGAGTATCTGATTGGCCACCGGATGCCATAAGCCTACGGCTTTCCACAGCGGGAAAGCGAAGTAATAAAGGTGCATGAGCAGAAAGGCCCCGGCTATGGTCCTCAACGCCCCCATATACTTGACAAGCGTCTGTTCATTGGTTCCCTCTTGCATATCTATCGGCGTTCCGTTTTATGGTTCATATTCAGTTTATCGGACGGGTGGTGTCATTTAGTCGAACTGTTTCAGCCGTCGGCGTTTCCTTTCCTCCTCATCCTCATCTTCGTCGCCCCGATACCATGTATTGGCCTTTTCCTGGTGGGCGACCTTTCCGCCCGCACGGTTGGGTGCGGCGGTTGATGGCGAAAGCATATTGCCGAGTGCGGTCCGCGTTGGGGCCATGCGGGCAGTCCCTGCGGTACGGCCGAGGACAGGTGCCTTGTCCATGGCCGGTTCCGCCCGCTGCCGGTGCGCCTCCCGTTCGGCATACTTGGCCAGGATCTCACCCGGGTTCCGTCCCACGGCGGTAAATGAAGCGACGCCATCCCCTTCGCCCGGGAAGAACTTCTGCCAGCCCTTGGCCGAGAGGCTACGGTGTATATCGGAGGCCGACATGATGGCCTTGTTTTTGTTGTCAATAACAGTACAGCCATAGACCCGTCCCTGCACGGTGCGGCGAAACACCAGCGTGAGGTTAAGTTTATAAAGGCTGTTGTGCAGGGCGGCAAGGTTCTCCATGTGCTGCATCTTCCACAGGATTTTACGCAAGGACGGCTTGGCGGCGACGGTCGCCACCCGGTCGGCATTTTCTTTGGCCTGAGCACAGATAGCCTCATATCCGTACTCCTTGCCGAGTTGTGCGGCCGGCACCGGCGGCGTCGGCATTTCACACCCATTGTCCCCATTGTCCGAGAGGGCATAAGACAAACCGGCCCCTCCATCTTCCTGAGGGTTCTCTATGATGTTGAGGCCCGCCAGCTCACATAGGGTCCTGAAGTCGTTATAAGTGCCGTAAGTATAGCCAGCCTTGACGCCGTCGATTTTCCGCCGCAAGGCATCCGTAACGGTGGCCATGCGCTTTTCTTCGTCTTGCCGCCGCCGTGCCTCTTCTGCCTTTTTAAGGTTGTATTCCTGCTCAAGTTCCCGCCTGATGGCATTGCAGCGGTACTTTTCAAAGCTGTCGCGTATCTTTTCCCCTTTTTCATTGATATTGGATACCACGATATGGAGATGATGCCTGGATATGTCGGTATGCTTGACCATGATATAGGGTTGGTCGCCGTAGCCCAATCTCTCCAAGAGGGCGCTTCCCATGGCGGCGAGTTGTTCGTCGGAGGGATGATCGTCCGGGTCGGGATTGAGGGATATGTGCGTGATGCTCTTCTTGACCCGGCAGTTGAGTTCGGCCCGTTCCTGGAAGGCCTGCACCATCTCCTGTTTGTACGGCAGGCCATCTTTGGAATACGCTACCGGTATCCGCCATGAATCAAGCAGAGCGGCTTCATGCTCCTCCACCTTATCCATATTGTAACCGACCACCCCTCCGATGTTGTCGGCCTTGCTTATCTTAATGACCATGTCGGCTGTCCTCCTGCCTGTGTTCTTCAAAAAGTTTCTTGACCTGTTGCGTTATTTCTATAAGGCGGTCGGTACGTTCCGAGAGGCTATCCAAAGCGTTGATGACGATGTCGCTTTTTTCCGTCAGTTTCATCGTGTTGATGGAGTGTACCACTTGATTGTAATTGACGCCTATCTTCTTGTATTGTTGGATGAAGTCGAACATAGGTACAGCAAGCGCCGAAAAGCGCGGTTCTTTTGTCACCACTTTGACCTCTCCCGTCGTAGCGATTTGCGTTATATAGCGGCTTATATTTCCGTTAGTGTAAAGAGCCGCCCGTTTTGCGATTTCCGCGTAGTCTTCTTCCGAGAGCCGCACATAGCAGCGTCTTACCTTAATCGCCCTACTCATTTCGTATATCAATTTATTTGTTATCAAATGCTTATGTCTTTTATTGGCGACTTGGGAGCCAATATCCCCGCCGTCCACCCTGCGCAAGGGTGGCAAGATGGTTTTTGTACGCCCGAAACGTCAGTTTTGTGCGTACAAAAACACATCTTGCCGTTGCGAAAAGGGCCGGGAAGTGGCGTTGTGGCGTTTTGTACAAATGGCGATTTGTACAAAACCAAACGACAGCCATAACCACAGAGCCACGGAACAGCGCGGGCAAAAAACCTTGTGAAGTATGTCTTTATATACGCAATACCTTGTTGGCAAACCGATACGGGGCGGTGTGTTTCCTCCGCCACGTATTCCACCACCATATTGTCCGATGTAGCTGTGTACGTAACGCCATGAATAGCGCGTACAAAGGTCTCTGCCGCCTTACTATAATATGTAGGTGTGAGCCGTGTACGAGCCGCCCTATTTATATAGGTAGGTAGCACCATGTGCGCCAATGCCGGACGTACACGGGTATCTGTAGCCGTAAAGCCATGGAACGGGACAGCCTTAGAGCCGTAGAGAGCCGCCGGTGCAGGACCACGAAGAAAGAGGTGCGCAGTTCCGCGTGTCGAAGTGTCCAAACGTACAGAATCGGAAAAACGCATGGGCAGAAACGCCCCAAAACGGCCTTTTAAAGGTGCAAAAACGCCCTTAAAAGCACCGTCCGGGGTACTTTTAAAGGCAGAAAGCCGCCCCCAAGACAGAAAAACCGCACTTTTGTAATTGTATATTCTCAATATGAGATACATTTGTAACTTAAGGTATGACAGCTTATTGCGAAACATATCATCGTAAATCCAACAATTACACATGCAAAACAAGCACAAATATAAGATAAAAAAATTATGAATTACAAAAAACGACATGTAATTTTGCATTACAAATCATTCCACAAATATGCCAACCACAATAGCCATTGCAACCCAAAAGGGAGGTGTCGGTAAAACGACCCTTACCACCATGGTAGCAAGCCTGCTGCACTACAAATGCGATATCCGCTGTCTGGCGGTGGATGCCGACTATCCGCAAAACAGCCTCTACGCCCTCCGTGAGCGCGAGAAAAAAGCCGTGGAGGCTCAGACACGCCTTCAAGATCTTTGCAACAACTACTATTCGGAAAAGAGTTTCGGCATGTACCCCATCTTCCGTTTGGACAAAGACCACTACGGCAATCTGGAGAACTTACTCGGCAGTATCTCCACTTCGGGTGTGGACGCCATTATGGTGGACTTACCCGGTAGCGTCAATCAAATGGAAGTACTCAATACATTATTGGAGATAGAATATGTCTTTGTGCCGGTAATCCCCGACCGGGTCGTCATCGAGAGCTCCCTGTCGTTCCAATTTCTGCTCAATGAACTTAAGACCCGTTTTGCCACCCGCTGCAAACTCAAGGCAGTCCGCTATTTCTTCACGCAAGTTGATGCCCGCAGCAACGGCAAGACTCTCGTCGAACAATATATGGAGCCGTTTGCCAAAGCCGGCATGGTCTTTCTCGAAACCATCATTCCCCGTTCCGTCCGCTTCGGCAAGGAGCCGGGCGACTACTCGGCCATCTGCCGGAGTACCCTGTTGCCCATGTCGGATACTTCGGCCACAGAACTCAAGATAGACTCATTAACCAATGAAATCATCGAATTATGCCAGCTAAGAAAGAAAAAGAAAACAAATTAAGGGCCGGCGACATGTCGGATCTTTTGGCAAAGATGAACCGCAGTGCGCTTGACATACCCGTCCAACCCGCCGAAGACGTCCCTCAAAACGCATTGACAGAACAAGAGCCATTGCCCAAACCGGCTACGCCGGCCAAAAGTACGAAATCGGCAAACGGCGGTGACCGGCTGCTTTGCGAGACTTATGACAAGTATAAAGAGATTTACCTGGTCAAAAACCCCTCCATCCCCAAAAACGATGGCATACTGCGGGTGTCGCTCAACAAAGACCTTGGCTATGACCTCCGTTTCATCAGTTCCTGCGCCGGCATAGCCATGCAAGACCTTGTCAATAACATCGTCCGCGAGCATTTGAAAGCGCACTATCAGATTATAAAGAAAATGTGCCGTCCAGCCCTGAGTTGGACAAACCGCAAGGAGATCGCCGATGAGTAAGATAGTTCTTTTGTTCGGTATTGTATGGACGCTGTTCACCCTGTGGTACTTCCGGGAAGAGATTTTCCGGAAGCGCACACCCGGGGCTTCCGCAGACACGACCCCGGCGGGCTCCGCCCCGCCCGATTTGTCCGCCTGCATGGGCGGCGGTACGGCGGTCCTGCCCGGCGAAAAGCGCGAGCAAGCGCATCATGCACAGCCAGACACGCTTTCCGCAGAACCGCCACTGCCACCTGCCGAGGAAGACGATCCGACAGAAGACCTGATAGAAGTCGAAGACGACTTTGAAATTTTCCACCCCGTCCCAGGAGAAGAGGGGGACAAGGCGCGCGCCTTGGAACAGGAACAGTGGGTGGATGCCGCCGAGGCCGCCCTTGCTGACGAAAGCCTGACGGATGACGAAGTGCAAGCCGCCATAGACAAGACACGAGACCTTGAAATCTTCGGTGAGTTATACCGGGCCAGCCAAGAGCGCAGCCGCCGGCTGCTGGCGGAGACGACAGACCTTAAAGAGGAAGCGGCGGCGAATACCTACGAAGTGGGAAGCTCCGCAAGCGAAGAAACGGGCTCAAATCCAGAATCAGATGCAATAAATTCATTCTTAAACATTTAAAAGCAAATACCATGAAAATCAAAAAGAAAGCAATTGCGTTACCTGCCCTATTGGTGGCGGGGACCTATTCCACACTCATGGCTCAGACCACACAGAATGCGAATAAGGCCCTGAGCGAAATAGCGGCCGGTGTTTCAGGCTTATTCGATAACGCCTGGAAAGTGGCGTTAGCCATCGCCGCCCTCATAGCCATTGTCGGTTCCATCAATGTCTATTCAAAATGGCATAAAGGCGACCCCAACGTTAGCTCGGCTATCGCAGGTTGGGTCGGCGCCGTCGTCGGATTCATCCTGATGGGCGTCGTACTCAAAGCCGTTTTCACAGCATAACAAACATTTCCATTCCATAGTTCATGTCTGCCTACTACACCATCAACAAAGGCACCGGTAAAACGGTCGAGTTCAAAGGGCTGCGCAGCCAGTACCTGACTCGTATGGTTATCATCGTCATTGGGATGTTCTTCTTTTTTCTCATCCTGCATGCCGTAGGCGTGCCCGACCTGATATCCATAGCCTTGGTGGCGGGCAGCGGCCTGGGGGCGATCAGCCATGTTGTAAGTGCCAACCGCAAGTACGGCCAGCACGGCCTGGCCAAGTTGCAGGCCTCCCGCGCCATTCCCACGTTTATTCTGCACCGAAAGTCGTTCCGCCACCTTCTGAAACCGGAAGCGAAACGACATAAATAAAAGGACCAAGACACCATGACCAATACAGCACCCACCGGCACACTTGAACGGTTCAATCCATTCCTAGCCATAGAAGACGACCATCTTGTGACCGTTCACGGCGACTATGCGGTCGGCTTTGAGCTGACACTGCCCGAGATATTCACACTCAGCGAAGAGGAGTACTGGGAGATGCACGACTGTTGGGTCAAGGCCATCCGTTCACTTCCCCCATATACGGTAGTACACAAACAGGATGTGTACATAAAACACCCTTACGTCCCGAACTACCAGGAGAACCCGTCGTATCTGAGCCGATCGTACCAGTTGCATTTTGCCCAGCGACCATACCTGCAACACCACTGCTACCTATATATAAGTAAGACCTGCGTCCGGTCAAGCCGCAAGAAGACCCTTTGGACGACCTTGTGCCGCAACCGCCTTGTTCCAGCGGAGCAATTGGACGAGAACACCCGGAAGGAGTTTGACGAGGCGGTAAACCAATTCTCAGCCATTCTCTCGGTTGGTAAAATCAGCCTTCGCTGCCTGACGGAAGCGGACTATCTCGGCGAGAACGGCAAGAACGGTCTGCTCGAAAACTTCATCAGCCTATATCCTGAAGACGGCATGAGCATGTCCGACCTGCGTCTTGACGGTGACCGTGTCGTTGCCGGCGGCAAGCACTGCTGTGTTTTTACAATCGGCGATGTGGATGACCTGCCGCAACAGGTATCGCCGTGCAGCCGTCATGACGCCCTCTCCACCGACCGCACCTCCTGCCATCTGAGTTTTGCCAATCCCGTAGGCCTCAATTTAGGCCACAACCATATCTATAACCAATACATCTTCATCGACGACCCAAATCCCATGCTGGAAGAGTTGGCCAAACGGGCGCGTCACATGACCTCCCTATCCAAGTTAAGCCGCGAGAACACCATCAACGCCCAATACATCTCCGATTTCATCGATCTCGTCCATGAGGAGGGTATGTATCCGATTCGCGCACATATCAACATCATGGCTTGGGGCAATGAAAAAGAGTTCGACACCATCCGCAACGATATATCGGCCGCCCTGTCGGTAATGGACTGCCGGCCAAGACAAGCGACAGCCGATGCACCGGTCTTCTTCTGGAGCGGTATTCCCTGCAACGGCGCCGATTTTCCGAGCGAAGACACCTTCATCCAGTTCGCCGAGTCAGCGGTCTGTTTCTTTACGTCCGAAACGGCCTACCGTTCGAGCGACAGCAGTTTCGGCATCAAGCTCTGCGACCGGTTCAGCCTGGTACCATTACATGTGGATCTCAGCGACGAGCCGATGACGCGCGGCCTCATCACCAACCGCAATAAATTCATCCTCGGTCCGTCCGGCAGCGGCAAGTCGTTTTTCATCAATCACCTGTTGCGGCAATACTGGGAACAAGGCGCCCACAACGTGATTGTGGACATCGGCAACAGTTATATGGGACTATGCCAATGGGTGGCGCAGCGCACAGGCGGCAAAGACGGCATCTACTACACATACACGGAAGAGAACCCGATAACCTTTAACCCTTTCTACACCGATGACCGAAAATTCGACATAGAGAAACAAGAGTCGATCGTCATCCTTCTTCTGACATTATGGAAAAAAGAAGAGGAGATGATCCGGCGCAGCGAAGAGGTGGCTGTCAGCGATGCGGTCGCTGCCTATACCAACCTCATTGCGAGAAATTTTGAAATAGCCCCTTCGTTCAACAACTTCTACGAATGGCTACAGACCGAATATGCCGACATTTTGGCTAAGAAAGAGGTACGGGAGACGGAGTTCGACCTGCACAACTTCCTTATCGTTCTGAGGCCTTATTATAAAGGCGGCATGTACGACTACCTGCTCAACGCGGACAACAACCTTGACCTGCTGAACAAGCGGTTCGTGGTGTTTGAGCTAGACAATATCAAAGACCACAAGATTCTCTTTCCTGTCGTCACAATCATAATTATGGAAACTTTCATCAACAAGATGCGAAAATTGAAAGGCATACGGAAAGTGATATTGATTGAAGAAGCCTGGAAAGCGATTACCAAAAGCAGTATGGCCGACTTTATCAAATACCTTTTCAAGACCGTCAGAAAACATTTCGGGGAAGCCATGGTGGTGACGCAGGAAGCCGACGACATACTTTCATCACCAATCGTCAAGGAAAGTATCATCAACAATTCGGACTGCAAGATACTGCTGGACCAGCGGAAATATATGAACAAGTTCGACGGCATACAGGCCGTGCTCGGCCTCACCGACAAGCAGAAGGCGCAGGTGCTCTCCATCAACCAGAATCTGAAACCCGGAAAGAAATACAAGGAGGTGTACATAGACCTCGGAGGACAATACAGTTGTGTGTACGCCACGGAGGTAAGCCCGCAGGAATATCTCGTGTACACTACCGAACAGACTGAGAAGATGGCGGTGTTCGACAAGGCCGACCAATACGGTGGCGACATCGAGACAGCGATTAAAGACATCACAAGCAAAAGCTGATTTATTATGAAAGCGATCAAACACATACTACTGATTATGTTCTTTGGGTGCCTGTATGCGTTCCCCGGCACCGTCTTCGCCCAAGGCGGCATAGTACACGACCCGATACACATGGGGAGCAATGTGGTCAATGCCGGCAAGGAGTTGAGCGAGGCCATGATGCAGACACAGACATTCTTGTCCATCCTGACGAATACAGAACAACAATTGGAGGGTATCAAAAAGCTCAATGAGGCGGTCGATAAAGTCAGCGAGCGTGTCCAACAAATGCAAGAGGTAAAGAGCTGTATCAGCAATGCCGCCTATACAATAAAGTACATCAGCAGTTCCATACAAATGTTGTCCTCCGGCTATCTACAGCCCTACGAAATCAAATCGATGCTTTCAATGTACACCGGTTGCCTGCGCCGAGTCAATTACACGATACTGGATGTAAAAGACCTGATTACTGATTTCAGCTCGAAACAAACCGAAAACGAACGTGCCGAGAATATCCGCCGCAGCAAAGCAGAATTGGAGGCCCTCCAAAAGCAAATGGAAATTGGTATCGGGAAAATGGGAGGTGTGATCTGGGAGCGCAAGCGCGCCGACCAGGCAATCAAGAGCGGCGACATAGACGACATCTATTCATCCGTCATAGAGAAACTCCCATCTATGGCCTTGCCAGCCGACCCGGACGGTAAGTTAAACCTGCAAAGCCACTTGGACATCAGCCAGCCTTCATCAACCAACTGGAACATCGACGACGAGACTTTCACACCTAACGTCAAAGCCACAGTATCAGCCTCCACGGTCAAAAGGGCGTACAGCAAAATCACGAACCCAGCCACCCGCATGTTCTACGCCATCTCGGCCCTGATGGGCATGATTGGTGCTGTCAGATGCTATACGAAATGGCAGATGGGCGAAGACATGATCAAGCCGGCATTCGTATGGTTAGGCACCGGCCTCCTGTTGTTTTTCGTAGGATACTTAGTACCAATGTTTTTTAGTTAAACCGAACAAGATATGATCAAGAGTTTTGTAGATAGCCTCGCCGCCCACATCGACACCTACTGGGAAGGCATGCTTGTGTATCTCAAAGACGTCAGCGGCATCATCGGCGGGTTATGCGGCCTGGCGGCCCTGCTATACATCGGCAGCAAGGTATGGGCGTCGTACGCTCGTGGTGAGAGCATCGACATCCATTCGTTGCTGCGGCCGTTCGCCATCGGTCTTGTGTGCGCCAGTTTCAACACCATAGTCATCGACGGCATCCGCGGTCTTGCCGACCCCATCTGCGATTATTTCGAGGGGTTGGAGGCCAACACCAGCGAGGTGGAACAGACAGCCTCTTTCTCCCAGGCCATCCAAGACGCACAGAAAAAGGCCGCCAAGTTGCAGGAGGCTCTCGACAAACAACAAGATGAAGACAAGGGTTTCTGGAGCCGTCTGACTGACCGGTTAAATTTCGGCAACTTCATGCAGAATATCAAGAACTACCTATTCGTCATCTTCGCCTGGGCATTTCAATTCATCGCCGACCTATTGGCAAGTCTGACCAAGTTCGTGTTGCTTTTCACGCGCTGTTTCAGCCTGTCGGTTCTCTGTCTCCTAGGGCCAATCATCTTCGCCGTCAGCATTTTTCCCGGTTTCAAGCAAGGACTGACACAATGGATAGCCCGTTTCGTATGCATCTATATGTGGGTGCCGCTTTTCTCGGTATGTGACATTTTCATTAACACTGTCCGGTCGGCCATAGCCGACAATATGCTGACCAACATTACCTCGCGATTGAACAGTGTCGTGGACATGACCGATAATCTAGGCGCAGAAGAGATAGAGGAGATAGTATTCCAGTTGCAAGGTATCGAAGCCAATGCAGTCATTATAGGCTCGTTAATCTCCATTTTGACGGCGGTGTTATACAAGAGTGTCCCCACCCTTGCCTCCTGGATTATCGCCGGTGGCGACAGCAGCGGTAACCTGGCCAGTGTAGCCGGCTTTGCAGCGGGTGCGAGTGCCATTGCGGGTGCGGGCGCCGCTGCCCTTACAGGCATGGCGGCCAAGGGTGTGGCATCCGGTGCACGACAAGCTGGAGGAGCCTTAGGGGCGGGGTTGGCCAAAGCCGGTCAGAAGATAAGTTCGGGCGGCAACGGTGGCAGTGGTAGCAGTGCCTCCCCCTCCGCACACATGGGTATCGGGCCACGAGACCTAGGGGTGGGTGGTTCCACACGCACTCCCGTTGGGTTCAAACAGGTCGGCATGGCAGCCTCGACTACGGCCGCCACTGCAAGTAAGGCCCCTCCGGAGGCGAAACCGGCGACGGTAGATGCCGTTCCGATGGCATCGGCAGCGAGCACCTCCCCTACAGCCTTATGGCGTAGCATGGTGGGGGGCGGCATGGAGCATGCGGGACGGTCGCTACGCGCCCCGCACTTAAAGCACGCCATGCGGTTCGGGAACGATCGCCAAAGGTATGCGGCTGCGAGTGACCGCTATGCCAGCCACGGCGTCCTGCGTATGGCGGCCAACGACAACAACGAGTATGTCCAGTTGGCGGCGGCCAGCCACGCGCATGCTTCCGTCAGCACCTTGCGGCGGGCGGCCCGATACGGCTATGCCAGTGCGGCCGGAAAGGCGGCCGAACGACTGTTGCAGAGGGGACAGAAAGTGCCGGAAGCCCAGGCCCCAATCATGCCGTCGATGATGACCAACGTGCCCATTTCTCTCTCGTCCGACATCTCCGGTGCGAACGTGTCGGCTTCGCCGGCGACTTCAGTCAATGCGGGCGATGATGTTGTGGATACTACCGCCGGCAATGCTGGCGCGGAGGTAATGGAGGCTGTCCCTATGATGGCGAACACCTCCCCTACAGCCTTATGGCGTAGCGTGGTAGGTGGCGGCTTGGAGCATGCGGGACGAGCCTTGCGCGCCCCGCACTTAAAGCACGCCATGCGGTTCGGCAACGATCGCCAAAGGTACGCGGCTACAAGTGACCGCTATGCCAGCCACGGCATCCTGCGTATGGCGGCCAACGACATCAACGAATACGTCCAGTTGGCGGCGGCCAGCCACACGCATGCTTCCGTCAGCACCTTGCGGCGGGCGGCCCGATACGGCTATGCCAGTGCGGCCGGAAAGGCGACCGAACGGCTGTTGCAGAGAGGACAGAAAGCCCCGGCCGGTGCGTTCGTCAATATGCCGTCGATGGTTCACAATGCGATGTTCAATCTCTTATACATGCCCGACGCCGGGCAGCAGTCAACAACAATATAAACCATGAAAAAACCGACATCATTCAAGGTGCTTAGCAATCTGCAGAGCACCTTCTCATTCGCCCGCCGTCTGTCAATTGCAGTCGTGACGGTAAGCTTCTTGGCCTCATGCGCGGTGGTTATATACTGTCTCGACATGGTCAAAAAGGAAAGAGAAAAGATATATGTGTTGGATCGCGGCCGCACCCTCATCATGGCCTTGCAGCAAGACCTCTCCGCCAACCGTCCGGTCGAAGCCCGCGACCATGTGCGTATGTTTCACGAGTATTTCTTCACGCTGACCCCCGATGCGGCCTTGATAAAGAGCAATATATCGCGTGCGATAGACTTGGCCGACAAGAGTGCCTACAACTATTATCAGGACTTTTTGGAAGCCGGCTATTACCGGCGTATCGTCGGTGCCAATATTGTCCAGACGATGAAAGTGGACAGCATAGTAGGCGACTTCGACAGTTACCCCTACAATCTGACGACTTACGGCACACAGACCATTACGCGTGACAGCCGGAAGACCGTGCGATCCCTCGTCACAACCTGTGAACTCATCAACGTTGCCCGCAGCGACAAGAACCCACATGGATTCCTGATACAGAACTTCATCATCAAACAAAATACGACCAAGAGCAATGAAACGCGTACGCTTTGACAAGGAAAGCCTTTTAGGAGGCCTTGACCGATTCTTGCGCAGCAAGAGCCTCCGGACGCAATACAGTATTGTCATCATGGCTTTATCTGTGCTGGCGGCGTTGAGTATTGTCAGCATTATTTGGCCATTCATATAGATAGAAAAAGACATGGAAGAAAAAGAGAAAAAAGACGACAAAGACACAGGCAAGGCCGCCGCCCGTCAATTACCTCAAAAAGTAAAAAACTACCTCGTCTATTCCGGTGCGGCGGTAGCGGCCCTTATCGTGCTACTGGCCCTTTTCGGCGGGGACGACAAGGCGGTCAAGGATGGTGAGGCCGGTGCCGACCTGACGTTACCCGACCCGCATCATGAGGAGTTAGTGCACAAGAAAGACTTCTATGAGGATATGGCGATGACCCACCAAGCCTACGGCCCCGACCTTGACGACCTGTTTGAGGCGGCTGTGGGCGAAAGCGGCGTGGTCGGCGGCCTTGACACCGTCACCGAGCCGGCGACCAAGGGGCACGATCCTTACGATGATATGGCAACGGCCTTGGCGGAGAGCAGCCGGACACTGGCCGCTTTTGAAAACGACTTGAACGAGAAGCCTACAGGCAGTGGCGAATCCCCTGAGGCGAATCAAGCCGCGGTGTCATCGCGTGAGGCATCGTTGCAGGCCGAAGTGAACCTGTTGCAACGGCAGTTGGATTTGCAAAAAGAGACATCGGCCACCTTGGAGAGTCTGTTGATGCAGACAGGTCAGCCCAGTCCGACCATCGAGGATGAAAAAGCGCGGCACGAGGCGCGTGTGGCCAAGGAAGCCGCCAATGCCGAACGTGCGCAGGTGCATCCCGTCGCCGAGAGCGGCGACGAGGGTGTTGTCAGCAGTTTGTCCGTCCATACGGGATTCTATGGCATGGGAAGCAGTACGTCGGCGATACGGAAGAATACCATCCGTGCTACGATATACGGCCGCCAGGTAGTACTCAGCGGTCAGCAGGTACGTCTTCGCCTGGACGAACCCATGTTGGTCGGTAGCCAGATACTGCCGACCGGTGCGATAGTGTCGGGGATTGCCACAGTAGGCATTGACCGACTGTATATAACCATCACGGCCGTCGCCCACGAGCAGGTAATCACCAATATAAGCCTCGAAGCCTATGACTTGGACGGACAGCAAGGTCTATTCGTCCCCGGAAGCCTGGAAAGCGAAGCGTTGCGCGACCTCGGCAAGGAACTGACGAACAGCATAGCCAACACCACTGAGCAGTCCGTAACATCGTTGGTCAATACAACAAAAGCGAGCGAGCAACTCAAGACGGATTTGGCCCGCGGCGCATTGCAGGGCACGGCGAGGTTCATAAACAAAAAACTCGACCAAATCAAGATTACGGTACAGGACGGTCACAAAGTGCTGCTACGCCCTAACAACAACTAAAACACATTTAATTGAAACATTATAAACGTTAAAACACTTACAGCCATGACATACACCATTCATCCATTTCGCCCCCTCCTCCTTATAGGTTCAGCCATCTTATCGGTGGTTCTGTCAGTGCGTCCGGCTATTGCCCAACTCAACAGTGCGGGCCTGAGTTTGTTACAGACACACAGCCTTGACGAGAACAGCACCGGCGATTATTTCGACGGCTACAGCAAGACCATATCCTGGGACAGGATGATTCCTCCATACGCCCTGGAAGTAACTTTCGACAAGACAACGCACATCATCTTTCCGAGCAGCATCCGTTATGTGGATTTAGGCAACAGCAACCTCATAGCCGGCAAGGCCGGAGATGCGGAGAACGTTCTGCGTGTCAAGGCGGCCATGCAATGGTTTGCCGGAGAGACCAATATGGCGGTCATCACTGAAGACGGGGCGTTTTACAGTTTCAATGTCCGTTTTGCGAAAGAACCGTTGAAACTCAACATAGAGATGAAAGACTTCCTTAACGACGGTAGCGCGCAGAACCGCCCCAACAACTCGATAGAGGTGTTCCTCAAAGAACTGAATCAGGAGAGCCCTACCCTCGTACGCATGATCATGAAGTCGATATACGACCAGAACACACGTCTCTTGCGCCATATCGGCAGCAAGGTACTTGGTATCCAGTGGCTTGTCAAGGGAGTGTACACCCACAACGACCTTATCTATTTCCATGCCGAGCTCAAGAACACCTCGGCCGTACCTTATAATATAGACTATATCACCTTCAAGTTGGTGGACAAGAAACTTGTCAAGCGTACAACCACACAAGAGACCGTTTTGCAACCGGTGCGTGCCTACAACTACGTCACCCGCGTGGAGAGCAAGGCTACCGAACGTATAGTATTCGCTTTCCCGATATTCACGATACCTCAGGAGAAACTTCTGGAGATAGACCTGCACGAGAAAGACGGCGGCCGCCATCAGGTGCTGACGGTGGAGAACATCGACCTCGTCCATGCCAAGATATTGTCGGAGTTCATCATCCAATAAACTGGGAGGAGCGCTCATGAAGAAGACTATCATCATAGGTCTGTTGGCCTGTTGTGTATTGCTGTTGCCGGATAAAGTTACGGCGCAACGATACCTGCCGCGCATGGGCGGCATCACCGTCAACGGCGGCGTGACCGAGAAGCCCGGTTTCTATGTGGAGGCGGGCTACAGTATGTACACCAAGCGAAAGCACCACTGGAACTTCGGCGTCAATTATCTGATGAACCATGACCGTTACTACACACAGAAATTGCCCCTGGTACAGGTGACCGCACAGGGCGGCTATTACCTGAGACTGTTGCAAGACCGCCGCCGCACGTTTTATCTGTCATTGGGCGTGGATGCGGTCATAGGGCACGAGTGGGTCAATTGGGGGCGTTATGTCCTCTCCGACGGCGGCCGCATCCAAGACCGGAACCGTTTCGTGTTCGGCGGCGCATTGGGGCTGGAGGCGGAATATTATCTAAACGACACGTATGTCATCCTGCTTCGTATCCGGGAGAAATGTTTGGCCAACAGCGATGTAGGTCTGTGGCATACCGAGGCCGGCCTCGGCCTGAAGTTCATCATCAAATAACAACATACAACAACCTCATTGCCATGGAAAAACACATAAAACCCGCATTGCTGTTGTCCCTTCTGTTTTGTTGTGCCGGCTGTTCGTCGATAGATGTCAGGTGTGCATTTGACTTCGGCGTCGAGACGTTGCCTTACCGCCAGACATTGGAAGAGGGCGGTATCGCGGAGGTCTATTTTGAGATTGTCCCCGGCGAGGCGGGTTGTCTGCACGACAGCACGCGTTATAACGTACGTTATTTCCCGAGCGAGGGGGAGGGACAACTGCGGTTGCGGGGCGACAGCGTGATGCGTCCCAATGTATTATACCGGTTGCCGGGACGCCAGTTCGTAATGACTTATATGCCCGACTGGGGCAAAGCCGCCAGCACGCACATCCTGGAACTTGTCTTTATCGACAGTTACGAGCACCATCAGGCCGTTACCCTCACGTTTAACCAACAACATTCCGAGAGCGATGAAAAGTAAGTACAATAAAAGGAACATGACAGGACTCCTGCTGTTGTTCCTGTCATTCAGCATGCCGTTGATGACGCATGCCCAGATAACGTTCAACGCAGACGGCGACGGCGAGATAGATCCGCATGAGTCGGTGGCGGTGGACTTACAGTCGTCCGACAGGGGCATACTCCTGCCCCGTTTAAGCAAGGAAAGCCGCCTGTCGATGTCAATAGACACGAGCAGTGACGGCCTGCTGGTCTTTCAGACGGACGGCAATATAGGCTATTACTTAGTCCAGAGCGGACACTGGGTCTTTCTCAACCCCATTCTGATTCCCGACAACGGCCACGACGACCAGCCTCTGTCGTTTGCCCGTGTGGCCTATACGGGCGACTATTACGACTTGAAAGACCGTCCTTATCTTCCCGACGGTTCCGATACGACAGTCCTTGCGACGGTAGCCGTGACCGGCAATTACAACGACCTTATAAACAAGCCCGTCATCCCGGAGAGCATATCCGACATAGCGACGGCAGCGTTCACGGGCGATTACGGTGATTTAAAAAACAGGCCCGTCATTCCGTCGGCCTTGCGCGAACTGCCGCAGGACAGCCTGCACCGCACCGTGACCCAAGAGGAGAAAGAGCGATGGCAGACGGCGGCCGCCCGTAGCATTCCGAGTACGTTGTCTGACATGAAGACCGACGACTATTATATGACGGTGACCTTGGCAGAGAAAGAGGCGTGGAACCGTCATGCTGCCACGCCCATTCCAAAAGCGTTGTACGACCTAAAGAGCGATGAGTACGCGCAGACGGTCAGCAGCCGCGACATAGAGCGTTGGGACAGTGCCGCCTCCCGTTATATCCCGACCCGTCTGCGCGAGTTGCGTCAGGACAGCCTGCACCGTACGCTTACCTCGTCGGTCAAGGCCGCCTTGACGGCGGCGGCCGAGCGCGAGATTCCGACCAGGGTAAGCGACCTGATGACCGACTACAGCCATCTGATTGTGACCGAGGAGCAAGCCGGCCGTTGGGACGAAGCCGTGACGCTGGTAGGCTTCAGCGGCGACTACCGCGACTTGACAAATAAGCCGGTCATTCCTGATTCGTTATGTCAGATTCTGTCGGACGACTTCTATCAGGATGTGTCAGCCGCGGACAAGGCGCGATGGGAGACGATGGTCCGCCGCCAGTACAAACAGTATTTGACGGATCTGACGGATGATGCCGAACACCGGGTTCCGTTGCAGCGGGATGTGGACCGCTGGAATGCAGGTGCATCCCGTCAGATGCCGTCCATCGCCGAGGCGGCATTCAGCGGCGACTACGAAGATATACCCTACGATTATCAGTACAAGCCATACAGCAAGGACCTCGCAAAAAGCGGTAGCTTCGAGTATATCAACAATCTGAGCAACGACTATCCCGTGTGGGCTTCCGTAGCCTTGACGGGCGACTACAACGATTTGAACGGCCGTCCCGAAGACATCTACCGCGACAAGATGGAAGTCAGTTACCAGTCGCTTGTCGATACGCCGGCCTATGTACGCGTGGCCGTGACAGGTGACTTCAAAGACCTCGCCGACTATGAGACACTCCGGAAGAAGTCGCATTGGAGCGGGGACACGCGTTCGGCCCATGTGACGGCTCAAAAACGTGACGAGTGGAACGGGCTTGTCGATGAGCTCACGAAAAGCGGCGTACACGGCGATTTTACGGGCCCTTACAATGCCCTGCGCGTCAAAGCCGACTGCCGCCTGCCGTACAGCACCATGATAGAGGGCGGTTTTTCCAATCCGGACGGCAGGACGGATGCGGTACTGACCTATGGCCAAGCCAACGCGATGGATGCCAAGAACATCGCGGACATCAAGAACGGCAGCAAGAGTGTCATTCCAAGCGGAAGCATCATTTTCTACTACAGTCCCAACGGTCAGATTCCCGACGGCTGGGAGGTGGTTGGCGGGATGCAGGGGCGGTTTCCGGTCGGGTATGGAGGCAGCAGCGGCACGTTCGGCGCCGTCGGCGGTACGGGGGGCGAAGAAAGACACACCCTGACGGATATGGAGATACCGGCACACACCCATAAGGCGGGAATAACCCCCACATATCACCTGCGCTTTGGAAATGACAATGATAAAAGCACAGAGTTCTCCACAATCAGCCGCGAGACACGCTACGAGACCGCCTATACGGGCGGCGGCCTGTCGCACGAGAACCGTCCGCCCTACTTCGCCCTGTACATCCTAAGAAAGAAATAGACAGATAAAAACTTCAGATATGAAACCTTTGAATCCTCATCCAATTCTGCGTCTTATGCTGGGCCTCGCGCTGATGCCGGTTCTTTCCGGTGGCCGTTTGTCGGCACAGGGCCAAGGCCAACCGTCAATCGGTCTTAACGGCGACGGTACCAGTCGGGTGGTGCCGCATCCGGCGTCGGCGGTAGAGATCCGTTCCACCAAGCGGGGGGTGTTGCTACCCCGTCTGACGGCAGGGCAGCGACATATTCTCCGGGTGGAGCCATCAACGGCCGGCCTTACCGTCTATCAAACCGATTCGGTGGCGGGACTGTATGTGTGGGACGGGACGGTCTGGCAGTACCTTAACCCAGGCCTTGTCCTGTCGGACGAGGACGGTCAGCTGCGTTTTGCTACGGTGGCCGTGACGGGCAGTTACAACGACCTCACGGGACGGCCCGTCCTGCCCACCACGCCCGACGGCGATGGTTTTGCCAAGGTGGCCTATACGGGCGACTATTACGACTTGATAGACCTGCCCGAGATTCCCAAAAGTCTGCAAGGGCTACGACTGGTAGCCATAACCGGCGAGTATAAAGACCTCGACAGGCGGCCCGCCATCCCCGAACGCACTGCCGATCTAAAGACCGACGAGTTCTACCGTCTGGTAAGCGATGCGGACAGGCGCCGTTGGGACAGCGCTTCGCAACGGGTCATCCTGAGCCGTCTGCGCGAGTTGGCGCAGGACAGCCTGCACCGCACCGTGACCCAAGAGGAGATAGAGCGTTGGCAGACGGCCGCATCCCGTAGCATTCCAAGTGCGTTATCCGACCTTACAACCGATGACTATTACAAGACGGTGACCTTGGCAGAGAAAGAGGCGTGGAACCGTCATGCTGCCACGCCCGTTCCAAAAGCGTTGTACGACCTAAAGAGCGATGAGTACGCGCAGACGGTCAGCGACGGCGACATAGCCCGTTACGAGGCCGCCTCCGCCCGTTATATCCCGACGATGCTGCGCGAGTTGGACGAGGACAGCCTGCACAGGACCATTACCACCCGTCAGATGGAACGCTGGACGAGCCATGCCGATGCGATGTTTTTCAGCGGCAACTATGCCGACTTGAAAGACCTGCCGGAGATACCGCGCCATCTGAGCCAGTTTACCGATGATGCGCTCCACAAGATAATAAGTTACAAAGAGAGGGAGTTATGGGACAGCGCGTACCGCCGCCCCGTTCCGACACGTCTGTCTGAACTCAAGGACGACAACATGCAGTACCGTCTGATAAGCGATGCGGAGCGCACCCGTTGGGACAGCATGGTGGTACGCGAGATTCCCGAGTACGAGGACATCGATCCCAACGCTTTCATCCTGCACGGCGACCCGACCTACATGGACGGCTACCGTCCCTTGTCGGATTTCGGCCGTCAGGGCATGTGGTCGATGCTTATAGGCGCGCCTACTTTCTCTCCCAATACCGCGCCGGTTACAGGTAACTACAACGACCTTTCCGCGGTAGGTCTGCCGAAATTGCTGGCGGTGGAGAGCGGATTCCTGGACAACCTGTCGTATAACAGCCTGCTCTATGACAAGCCCGACCTGCACAGCGAGTTCATCAAAGACGGCAACTCGCGCCACATCGGCGACAAGCCGGAGGGACTGAGCGACTTTACCGAGGATGCCGGTGCCGTCCACGTGTCTTCTTCTGAGTACAACACGTACAATACCGCACGGGAAAAACTGCTTATCACCGGCGTTCCAAGCCCTACCGGGTATTCGTTGAATGAGGTTTACGGCACATACACCAACTTAAAGCTGGCAGACAACCTCACTTTAGAGGGCACACCGACCGTGGCTGGCAGTTTTCCAGACGGGAGGACGATGTGGAACAGCACGGCCTACGACAACTATGTGGCCACGGTAGGGGCGGCCACGGCTTTGGACAGGTATGCGGCGAATGTAGCCACAGATACCGAATGTCCCATTCCTGAGGGCGCCGTGATGATGTGGCATGACGCCAACTCGCTACCAAACGGCGGCAAGAGCGACCGGTTCGGGGGGTGCTGGAAAGAATACGAAGCCCTGAAAGGGAGGTTTCCGATGGGCAAAAATCCGATGGTGTATCCCCCGCAACCGTCCACCGGCGGTGCTGAGACCGTGACCCTGACGATAGATCAGATACCGAGCCACAAACATGATTTTTTCTATAAGAAAGAAAAACGAACCAAGGATGCAGATGACACTGATATGAGAGTGTTTAAGAACGACAATATCGACACATACAATAGCCATGAAGATGGTCTCATCGGCTACAACTCCCATCCCGGAACCGGCGATGCCACTTCTTACGATAGTTACGCCACCGTGGCACACAACAACCTGCCGCCCTATTACGTCATCCGATTCATCGAATACACCAAAAGCAATTGTCCCGCCAACTGACAGACAATCCTTCAAACAACATCAAGCAATGGAAAAACAATCAAAATCAAACAGATACATCATACTATTGCTGACCGTCCTATCCATATTCCCAGAGGCAGGCCATGCACAACGCGAGGAGACGCCCGTATCACCGCCTTTCACCGTCGGCCTTTCCGAAGAGCGGAGTCCGGCGACGGCGGCCGTCGTCATCAACCTGAAAAAGGGCGTGTTGATACCGCGCCTGTCGGCCGCCCAACGCCGTCTTATCGCGGTCGATTCGTCTGCGGTGGGGCTTACCGTCTATCAGATTGACAAAAAAGCGGGCTACTACGCTTACGACGGCCGCAGTTGGGTCAGCCTGATGCCGGTGCAGGACCTATTGGGCGACACACTTCTGGCGGGCGACTTTGCGGCTGTGGCGTTCACGGGCGCTTATGACGACCTTATAAACAAGCCCAATATCCGGAGCGACAGCGGCAGCGGTGTCACCACACTTGCTAAAGTGGCCGTGACAGGCAGTTACAACGACCTTACGGGCCGCCCCGTCATTCCGGAGAGCATTCCGGAACTTGCCAAGGTGGCCTATACGGGCGACTACGGCGACATGAGCAACGTACCCGCCTATCCCACCCATCTTAAAGAGTTGTCCACCGACGACTATTATATGACGGTCTCCTTAGCCGAGACACAGCGTTGGGAGCGTCATGCCGCCACGACAGTGCCACATAGGCTGTCCGACCTGAAGAGCGACGAATACGCCCAGAGTGTAAGCGATATGGACAAGCGCCGCTGGGACAGCGCGTCGCAGCGGGCCATCCCGACCCGTCTGCGCGAGTTGGCGCAGGACAGCCTGCACCGTACCGTAACCCAAGAGGAGAAAGAGCGTTGGCAGACGGCCTCCAAGAAAGAGATTCCAACCAAGGTAAGCGACTTGACGAGCGACGAGTATTATATGCCAGTGACCTTGGCCGAAAAAGAAGCCTGGGAGCGTCATGCAGCCACACCTATTCCGACGAAATTATCAGATCTTACGCAGAGTTATACGGCACAGACGGTCAGCGACGAAGACATCATCCGCTGGGATCAGTCGGCGGCCATGGGGCATTTCAGCGGTAGCTACAACGACCTGCGTAACAAGCCGGCCATCGCAACCTCCTTGCGCGACCTGAAGCCGGACGCCGATCACAACACCGTGACCGAATCCGAGATAAGCCGCTGGACGAACTACGCCAATACTTCGTCCAAACTATCAGTGGCCGACTACGCCAGCAGCATCAACAACGCATCGGGCTACTACACCCTCGTGAGCGAGAACGACAAGCGCAACTGGAACGAAGCGGCCGACCTATTATTGGACACGCTTTCCACAGCGGCCCAACAAAACGACTTTTCGCTGCTGACAAACCGTCCCGACTATGCGGAAGTGATGTACAGCGGCCGGTATGCCGACCTGAAGGACGTGCCCGATTTCAAGACGGCGTTCATCAGGAGCAACAGCATCAATGACCTGTACAACACGCCCGATGTGAAGAGTTGGCCAAAGTTGTGGACGTCCTGTTCGTTCAACGATGTCAAGAACCATCCCGTCTATGCCACCCTCGCCTTAAAGAGCGGCTGCACATGGGGCTATGTCAGCAGCCGTCCTACGAAACTGTCGGACTTGGTACCCGACAATACATCGGTACATATCACAAGCGGTCAGAAAGCGGTATATGACAATATAGTCAAGTTCTATAACGGCACCTTGCAGGCCTCAGAAAGCCAACTGCAAGGCAGTTGGGTCATGGGGGACCTCTCCGTGGCTTCCAGTCCTGTCCTGGGCGGTCACCCGACCCTGAGCGACAGCCGGATTCCAACCGATACGGCGGGCGGCGGCAAGAACCGCATCGTGACCATCGGCGCGTTGAAGCAGATGGACAAGGCCTATGCCGAGAACCTCAAGGCGACGGCCGACGCCTATCCCGAGGGGACGGTCCTCATACGTTCGTCGCTCGACAACCTGCCGGAGGGGTGGTGCGAATTCACTCAGATGCAAGACCGTTTCCCGGTCGCGGTCAATAACGTACAAGGCGCCATTGAACCTGCATCCGGCACGCTCACAGAATACAGCCAAGGCGCGACGGGCGGCTATTCGAGCGTAATCCTGACGACGGACCATATACCAAGCCACAACCATAAAGTGAGTGTCCGAGTGGTCAGCATGCCCGGCAAGGATTGGAACACCACCCCAAAAGACACCTATATTCCATCCGGATTAGAAGGCAAAGAAGGCACTCTCTCCAATTACGTAACTACGACTGGCGGCGGCCTGTCTCACGAGAACCGTCCGCCCTACCAAACCGTCTATTTCATCATCAAAAGCGCGACCTGCCCCAATTACTAACCCCTAAAAACTCCTTGCCGAATGATACCAGATCCACACCGTCTGCCTTACCTCGCCGTCATGGCCGGCTTGCTTTCATGTGCGTGTCCGGCCTCCGCACAATTAAACTGTCTTCAGGCTGCTCTTGGCGAGCAGAGTGTGCTGTGCCTCTACAACACCGAGGTCGCCGTCGATGCGTTTTCCATGGCTTCGTCGTCTTCTCTGCGCCTTAACGACTGCATCCTGCACAGCCCCACTCCCCTCGGCCGCCTGTATGCAAACGGCTACAACGGCCTTGACGTGGCCGAAGCGACCGACCTCGTTATCGAGGGCGGCGTCACCGACCTGTTGTCCGACCTGCGCCTTGACGGTAGGCTCAGTGAGAGCGGCGGCCGGGTGGAGAGCGACAACGGCAGCGTCATACGCAAGTATGTGACCCTCTCGCCGTCATCGATAGTCGAGACCGGCCTCGGCGTAAGCCTGCGCAGCAGCCGAAGCCACAGCCAGGAACTATGCCTGCACTTCGTAACCGTAAACCGTCAGAACGAGCGGTCGGTCAAGCGGGTCATCGCCCTGCAAGAACCGGCGGCCATGACAGAGGCTCACCTTACCCTCCCCTCGGCCCTACTCGCGGGCATCGAAAAGCCCCATCTGTATTACAGCGTCTTCGCCCTTGACACCTGGAAGCCCGCCGACGTGTCGTCCTGTTCGTCGGAAGAAGGCCTATCCACCCTTTCCGGCGGTGCCATGCCACAGGTCACCGGCCTGACGGTATTCGGCGAGCCGTCGCTCTACTTCCCCGCGGCTTTTACCCCGAACGGCGACGGCATCAACGACCGCTTCGAGATTGCGGGGGCTACCGGGCACGCCCATTCGCGCCTGGTCGTCATCAACAGTGCCGGCAAGGTAGTCTTTGACAAAACCCCTTACCGGAACGACTTCGGCGGCGACGGACTGCCGGCGGGCACCTACTATTATATTTATTACGAAGCAGCGGACGGTGCGCCGCTGCGCAAGTCCACCCTTACCATTTACAGATAAATCATTGCCATGAGAACCTTGAGAAGACAAGCGGCCTTATGCCTGTTATATGCGGCATGCCTGGGAAGTCACCTGCCGGCGGCCGCCCAGCCGTCGGCCCCCGCACTGCGCCATGCCAACCCCACCGCTGTCGGCGAGGGTGCAGCCTTGCGCATCGATCTGAGTGCGGAGTTATACAACATCGACTTTGCACGGTCGAAGAAAGAGGCGGCCCTGGATATTACCATTCCCATCGCCATGGGACGCAACCGACAGAGCAAGAGCCTTATGTATGTCGGCCTGACGACCGGAAACACCTATTTCAATGTCGAGAACCGTTTTACGGCCATGGCGCGTTACGGATTGCGCTTCGACCTTAGCAACCGAAACCGGGAACTGTATCTGACCACGGCGTTGGGGGCCGGCGTGGATTACGACCATATCGATATAGGGCGTCTGTTGGAAGGTGGCAGCGACCCGTTCCTCAACGACCTTAGTCCCAACAGCGTGAGATTTGCCGGACAGGCTGGCGTGAGCGTCCATAACGACCGTTTCTCGGTAGGGGTGTTCACGCCCCGTTTTGCCCAGCGGGTGGCCGAGACGGAGATAGGCCTGTCGGCAGGCTATGCCAGCGACCGTAGCCGTAAGGTAGCGATACGCCTTTGCGGCTATGGCACTTACGCCAAAGCGGGCGACAACGCCGGCTTCTATGGCCGTGTGTCCGCATCGATATTCCTCGCCCGCTTCATAGGCCTCGACCTTGACTACGACAGCCGCAACAGAATGCACATCGGAGCATCGCTACATATCAAAGAGAAAATGTCGGTGCTTTACAGCTGTGGATTCAGCGCATTCCGTTTCAAGACAGATGGCGTGCCATTCATTTCCCATTACATAGGGTTGTCATTCAGTTTCAGCAAAAACAAAGAAAAAGAATAACATTAAAACATTTATCATGAAAAGGAACCAAACCATTCTGGGCACATTCCTCGTTGGAATCGCTCTCCTCGGCGGCATGAACACGTCCAAAGCACAGGCCGCCCGCATCGACAACAACCCCATCGTCTTCTCGGCCGTGGCCCGCGACGGGGACGGCTTCGTGCGCCACAACGAGACCTTGGACCTCGACTGCCGCCTGTTTGAACGCAACACGCAGAACGCCGTCTATAGCGAGACGCACCGCCTTACCTCCGACGCCATGGGGCAGGTACAGATTCCGCTCGGGGACGGCGCCGCCACCGCCGGCGACTTCTCCGAAGTCGATTTTTCGCAACCGCTCGACTTAGCCGTCTATGAGGGCGCCACACTCCTGACCCGCACGCCGCTCACGCAAGTGCCCGCCGCCGCTTTCGCACAACAAGCCGCTGCCGCACGGACCGCCACCACCGCGCTGTCCGCACAGACGGCCATCGAAGCCGAGACCGCCGACCTAGCCAAGACGGCTGAGACAGCGCGTAGCGCTGAAGTCGCGGAAACCGCCAAAACCGCCGAAAACGCCATCAGCGCGCAGACGGCCTTACGCGCCCAGTCGGCGCAGACCATCGAAGGCCTCGCGTTCAACGATGAAGCCGACCCCGACCAGGCCACGATATGGTCGTCCGCCAAGGTCGCGAGCATTATCGGAGGACAGGGCGGTCAAGGCGGACAGACCGCTCTCGCCAAGGAACGGGCCGAACGCATAGCCGAAGACCTGCGCATTTGGGACAGTATCGCCGCCTTACGAGACAGTACGCACGCCCTAGAGCTGCGCTTCAACGATTCGCTCGTCATCGTATGGGACAGCATAGACGCCTTACGCGAAGCCCTGAGGCAGCAACTCGGTGCCATCAACTACTGCCTCGTGAACGATGCCGAAAAGGGGCTCTATACCGCCGCCATCCCGCTCTACGACGAGGTCGAACCGGAGACCGTCGGCCTCTTCACCAACCCCATCCTCAAGGTATTGCGGCAAAGCGGGAACAACGACCTCTTTACCGGCCTCAGCCTCGTATCGTCCCTCAACAAGTCGTACCGTACACGCGTCATGACTTACAACACGGACGCCGACGCCGACCCCGACAACCCGAAAGAGGTCTATATCCCGGCCTCCACCGCCGGACTGGAGGTCTATGTCGATAACTACCGGATAGATCAGCCCGTCACCTACTACACCTACGACGCCCTGGTCTTCGACGTCGAATTCTACTACCTCGGCGAAGACGTCACGCCCAAACTGTACGTCACGCTGATACGGGAGTGAGCCTACAACCGACAGGCCTCTACCATCCCGGTTTTAACGCAAAACGCCCGCCGATCCGAAGACCGACGGGCGTTTGCCTTTAATTGGGGCCAAACCGCTACCACCGCATCAACATGGGGAGATGACCATAAGCAAGCCATGCCTCGGAAATTCCGAGGCATGAAGCGATGGCACGACAGCGGTAGAGGGGCAGGTCACACTTCCTGAACCGTGCGAGATTGACCTTGCGGATATCCTCGCCCAACGCATGCCAGAGACAGACCTCGCTCATATCGAGCAGTTCCAAGGCGAGGTCAAGCCGTTCCACCCGCCTCAGGCGCGACGAACAAGAAGAACGGGCGCGGAACATGGCACCGTGTCCCGACAGGTAATACTCATAACTCAATTCGGCGCGCTCCAGGAACCACGCTTCAAGTTCTTCTTTCCGGGGAACAGAGGCCCCATACCAAGCAGCCATACGCTGCAACCGGTCTTGCCGGTCATTTTTTTTCATCCATAGTAAAATGAATTAAAATGTTAATAATCCATAAAGTTAGCATTATGTGCGATATCGAGATTGTTTTCTCGACAAAAAGTCCTAATTTTGTACGCACAAAACACTTAATCCAACGACACATGAAAAAGTATTTTTTGTTGGCCGCATCGGCCTTGGCGGCCATCTTAACGTTTTCGGCCTGCAACGACAAACCCGGCGACGAGAAAAAAGACGATGGACCGAAAAAGGAAGGCTATGTAACCGACGTCCAGGGACGCAGACTGGTCAGCAGAATAATAGAAGTAGAAGAAAATCCATTTTATAGCACGGAATTTCCTATAACGTATTCGGACTCCCGCATTTCATACGATAACAAATTCCGCCCCCTGAAAATTGAGCAAGAACTTGCCCTCCTTACCGAAGTTTCCGACGAAAATGATTCAAGCCCCATACCTCAAACTCAGTGGGACAACAGCGGGGAATACATTCAAATAAAGGAAAAGGCAACCACCGTATTTTCTTGGGCCGACCAATCCGTAACCATAACCGAGACCAGACCTGACTGGGAGGGAGGTCATGTAACGACATCCATATTGTTCCATCTCAACGAAAACGGATTTGTAGATTTCTACGAAAAAGACGGCGATGACGAAAGCATGGGATACAAACAATCCTACACTTATGATGCCGATGGCTATCTACAGACCATCACCACGGAATACGAGAACGGCCGCCGAGAACAAGAAAGCATCCCGTGGAAAAACGGCCATGTCGCAGACGAATTCATACCCGATAAGGTAAACCGTTCGAATTACGACTTTGAAAGATTACGAATCCCTAACTGGCCTTTCAGCTTTTTCACCACCGCCTCTTTCGACCTTTTCGGGAAAACGCCATCGGGCTACAGGTCTTATGACGATTTCTTTCAATATAATAAAGTACCCACCCAATACGAGTTTGACGAAGAGGGCTTCCTGAAAGGTATCATTTGCACAGGCAACCATGCCGAGGACTTCCCCACCCCGCAAACCTACAAGCAGTCTTATTCTTACCTGGAATACTAACAGTATGACGATATAGGACTGGCTAAATCCAAAGTACTTTAGCGTACTTTAGCCAGTCCCATTATCACACAGGTTTCCGGTCCTTCCTTTGCGCTTCCAATTTCTGGACCTTTTCCCTTAACGTATCTATTTCTGTTTGGTGTCTGCTGAGCATTTTTATCAATGCTTCCTGAGATATCACAAGCATTGATCCTACCCCCGATCGAAGCCAACCCAAATTCAAATCCGAAAACACTGTCCCAATATGCAGCACCTCCTCTGCGGAAAAATCATCCCTTAGCGCCTTGTCATATATCCTGCGTGTCCACCCCAAACGGCTCAAAGCGTCTTTGGTCGATATATTCTTGACATAAAGATATTTTACAAACCGGTCTGTCATCATCTCCGGCCT
Source organism: uncultured Bacteroidales bacterium (assembly GCA_910586395.1). Taxonomy (GTDB): domain Bacteria; phylum Bacteroidota; class Bacteroidia; order Bacteroidales; family P3; genus CAMXAS01. The sequence continues at coordinate 14,359 of CAJUFX010000007.1, read as the reverse complement.
CGCAATGCCGGATCCCTTCCCCCGCACCATTTCGCCCTCGCCGGTCGCAATCCATTCCGTATTAACCATGGGATAGGCATTCCCGATTCTTATCAAAAGGCTTCTGGAATTAGGTTTGTAATTGCCTATTGCATTCCATAAGGCCTGCCGTGCCGCATAGCCCAACGTCTTGGCTATCGTCGTCTTGTTTTTTTCAAACGAATTATCAATCAGATAATCAAAGACTTCGTTTATGCGTTTTTGTATATCACGTATTGCAACCATAAAAAACAAAAAATATACAATTACATATATGTAATCAAATATTTTCATATATTTGCGAATACCGAATTACAAATTTGTAGCTCAGTATTTACACAACATACTTATTATCACTACAAATATAACCAAACTAACGAAGAAATGGAAAGCACAATAGAACAAACCCATCCGCTGATTGTATTGAGCAAGGAACAACTCTGCCAAATAGTAGAGGAGAATGCCAGATTCTACAATGGTTCCTCCCTGCCACCAAACACTACCGTCATCGGAATAAAAAACATCGCCAAAGTGCTGAATTGCACGTCCTACATTGCCATTAAAAAATTAAAGACCTACCTCAGGGCATCCGTGATACGGACTGGCAACCGCTATAAAAGCTACATCGTGGACGGCCCGAAAATGCTAATCCTCGAACAACGGCATCAGGATGCATTATCAGGCAGGATATAACCCCAAAATCAACCATCATGATTGAAACCGCCCCTCTTAGAGAAATCTCCATCGTGTCGTACCTGGCATATAAGGGAATCGAGCCGGCCAACTACCGTGCCGGCAACTTCTGGTATCGGTCACCCTTGCGCGAGGGCGACAAGACACCTTCATTTGTAGTACATGAGGGCAAGAACCGCTGGCACGACTTCGCCACCGGCGAGGGAGGCAGCATCATCGACCTCGTGCTTCAGATGCAGCCGCAATCGAGTTTCAAGGAAGTGCTGGAACACCTGCAAGCCTTTGCCGGCATCGCCCACTCCTTTAAACCGGCGATAGACCACTCTCAAGCCGCCCCGGCAGAGACCACGGGCAGCACCTCTTTCATACTGGACAAACTGGTTCCGGTAAACGAACTCTACCGTCTGACCGACTACCTGGCCAGCCGCAATATCACGCAGACCGCCGCAGAACAAGCCGGCATCAAAGCGGCTCTCTATCACACCCACACAGGTCACAAACGTTTCGCGCTCGCTTTCAAGAACAACAGCGGCGGCTACGAACTGCGCAACCCGGATTTCAAAGGGACGCTGGGCAAAAAGGATATTACTTTTATCCAGGGGCTTGACAACATCATATCCGTATTCGAGGGTTTTTTGGACTATACATCATTCCGCCGGTTCAAGCCGTCTTACAACGGATCCGCCTTGATACTCAACTCCACCGCCCTGGTGGACAGAGCCGTGGAATTATTGCAAGGCCAAAGCGAAAATCCTATCTCCCGTTCCAACATCCATCTCTTCCTGGATAACGACGAAGCCGGCGACAAGGCTACGAGAACCATCATGTCGTCTTTGCCCAAAGGCGGTTACGTGGAGGATTTGCGTTGGAGCTTCAGGCCCTACAACGACCTTAACGAAGCCCTGCAAGGGAAAGGGCTCAATGCAAGCCTGGAAGCGGCGGGATTTAAACTCGGCCATCCCAGCGAGAACATGTATTTAGAACAATATCTCGGCGAAGACTATATAAAGTGCCCCGACAAGATAAATCATGCCGGGAAGCAACAAAACAAACCAAGTAAAACCAATACCACAAAACAATGGATCAGATAAATGTGGACGAAAAACGGAATTCGCGGTGGCGCAAAGGATTCCTTATACTCCTTTGCGGGCTATTGCTCGCAACGGTCGCCTGGTCCGCGATAAAAACCTTTATGGATGAAAACGTGACCGAGCAACTTCCCCAAGAACCGTGGATATTGCCGGACGAAATCATCAGGAAAGTAGATTCGGTAAGTGTGTTGATGGACAGCCTGTTGAATATTTTATACAGCCCCCAGTGACACATGAATTCAATGCTGACAGCCGAATTGATAGGACGCGTAGGAGTTGCCCCCAAGAAGAAAGAGGGGACGGGCCGCGACGGCAAGCCGACCCAATACGTGCAGTTCTCGGTAGCCCACAACTACAACGACAATGACACCCCAAAAACGCTGTGGATTGTCTGCTTTTGGAACGGACGCCAGGAGGGACTGCTGGAACGCATAACGGTGGGTGCCGAGGTCTTTGTCAGGGGACGGCTCTCCACCCGCATCTATATCCGCGACAATGTGCCGCAAGTATCGCTCGCGCTGTCGGTAACGGAACTGAAAGTGCTGCACGGTCCTCCGGCAGCGGAAACGGATGCCTCAGACACAGGCGTCGAATCTGAAAGGAAAGCAACGTCCCCGGACGGCGAATTGAACGCATCGGACTACCATAAGAGTTTTAACGCATAAAGATAAGATATGTCGAATATAAATACACCTGCACGCACCGCGCCAGCATTGACAATGCCTGTTGGACACGACACGCCAGAGGACGAACCGATTGGAACGGTTCGGGCCGAAGCGGTAGCGGCAGATACAGAAACAGCCTCAGAATCCGCTGAAACAATAGAAATACAGAGCATCCGCATTACCGGGCGCGCTTACATAACAGTGGAGCGGAACGGGCGTATCCATCTCTCGGCCGAAGTGGTCCGGCAACTGCAATTGGAAGCGGGGCTCTGCATCACGTTCGTCTGCGACAAGAGCCATGCCAATTTCTATCTGAAGCCCTTTCTCGGCCGCACCCTACTTCGGGCAATGCCATCACGGCGTATGCTTGTCTGCAACAACCTCGCTTTCGCGAACATCATGTTCGATTACCTGGATAAAGCCAAAGCCGATGGAATGCCGATTGAGAGCAACACATTAGACAGCGGGCTTTTCCGCTGTCTTGTCGCCACCCGCTGCGGCGAGAACGGCCTGCACCAAATCATGATTGACAAAACGATATAAACACGTAAAAACGACAAAATCATAACGCCATGGGAGAATCCAGCCAATACTTCAATATCGAAGAACTGAAAAAGAAACCGCTATGGCAAATGACCGGCGAAGAATTGGACTATCTTATCTGTCAGGCATTGCAGAATGGCAACAATGTCAATCCCATGCAAGACCAAGAAGCGGATATGCAAGACCAAGAAGCGGATGTCAAACCTTTGCCCGTAAAGGATAAATATGTGTATGGCATCGATGGCCTCGCCAACCTGTTCGGCTGTAGCAGAGCCACCGCCACCCGCATAAAGGCCAGCGGGAAAATCGACAAGGCCATTACCCAAATAGGCCGACAAATCATCATAGACACGGACTGCGCCCTCGAACTGGCAAAGCGGAAAAAAACTAGATATCAATCTCTAAAATAACAAGATTATGGTTATCCGGATCTTATTGGCTTGTGCATCGATTGTCTTGGCAATAGTTATGATAGATTTCTTTAATAGAATAGACAATAGGGCCACAAGAAAAGACCACACTGGAAGAACAAAAAGAAAAGCGGCTTGCCGAGAAAAAGATTCATAAATCCCGGTTTCATATAGGATTTTAGATCGCGACAAATGGTCGCCGAATCATCAAATAAGTTCCCAATACCACATGAAAGCAATCATAGCAGAAAAGCCCTCTGTGGCTAAGGATATCGCAAAAATTGTCGGTGCGAACGCACATAAGGACGGTTATATGGAGGGCAACGGCTACCGTGTTACATGGGCGATCGGTCACCTTGTCGAACTGGCCATGCCGGAGGACTACGGCTGGGAGGGGTTCAAAGCCGAGAACCTGCCCATGATACCCGATACGTTCAAACTTCAACCCCGGCAGAAGCGGGAGGGGAGGAAAATGGTCAAGGATGCAGGGGTATTGAAGCAACTTAAAGTCATCAAGGAAGTCTTTTCCGCGGCCGATGAGATTATCGTGGCTACCGATGCCGGCCGCGAAGGCGAGTTGATATTTCGCTATATCTACGCCCATTTGAAATGCAAGACACCGTTCAGGCGGTTATGGATTTCGTCATTGACCGACAAGGCCATCCGTGACGGTCTAGCCAACGTCAGGCCAGGCCACGACTACGACAACCTGTATGTCAGTGCCGAATGCCGCTCGCAGGCCGACTGGCTCGTAGGCATAAACGCATCACAGGCTCTGTGTATCAAGGCCGGTGGCAACTTTTCTCTCGGCAGGGTGCAGACTCCTACCCTGCGTATCATCTGCGAACGCTATTTGGAACACAAACACTTTGTGCCGCAAAAGTATTGGCAGCTGAAAGTGGCGACCGAAAAAAGCGGCATGGTATTTCCCATGCTGTCGGAAACACATTACGACAGTCTTGACCAGGCAAGTGCATCGCTAACTGCCGTCCAGGCTGCCGACAGTCTGAAAGTGGAATCCATCGCAAAGAAAGAAGTCCGCCAGGAGCCTCCCTTACTGTACGATTTGACCACCCTGCAGAAAGACGCCAATTCGCGCCTGGGGTTTTCTGCAGAAAAGACCCTCTCAATAGCTCAGAACCTATACGAAAAAAAGGTAATGTCTTATCCCCGGACAGGGTCACGCTACATTTCCGAAGATGTTTTCGAGATTATTCCAGACAGACTGCGTATTTTGTCCACCTATGAACCAGTAGCAGCTGCAGCCCACTCTTTGGTCGGAAAGAAACTCTGTCGTAAGTCTGTCGATGACGGCAAGGTAACCGACCATCACGCACTGATTGCAACGGAAAATCTCCCGGACGAGTTGGCCGCTGACGAACGCAAGATTTACGATATGGTCGTCATGCGGATGGTGGAAGCCTTTGGTGAAACCTGTGTCAAGGACTCCACCACAGTCAAACTGACGGCTGGAAGCGAGAATTTCATATTGAAAGGCAGCGTGATACGTCATCCGGGCTGGCGGACAGTGCGCGGCATAGAAACCGAAGAGGAAGAAGAGGCTGAGGGTGGCACTCTGCCCCCGCTGTCTGATGGAGACATGTTGCCGATTCGAGAGGCAACGACCGTCGAGAAGCAGACCAAACCCAAACCATTGCATACAGAAAGCAGCCTGTTGGCCGCCATGGAGACGGCAGGCAAGGATATCGAAGACGAAGAGGTAAGGGCGAGTATGAAAGAGTCCGGCATCGGCACACCGGCCACACGGGCGGCCATCATAGAAACGCTTTTCAAACGCGAATATATCGAGCGGCAGAAAAAGTCGTTGGTGCCCACCGCCAAAGGGTTGGCAGTCTATGATATTGTCAAGGGCATGTTGATTTCGGACGTGGCCATGACCGGCAGATGGGAGGCCGCCTTGAACCGCATTGCTGACGGACAGGGTAAGGCGGAGGCGTTCAAGGGGGCGATAATGCAATACACGAGACAAATAACGTCAGAATTATTAGCCTTACAAGAAGTAGGACGATTGGGCGGACAACGTAAAGAGACGGCTAAAATTGGTATTTGCCCCTTGTGCGGCGGCGAGATTGTCGCCTTTCCCAAGTTGGCAAAGTGTACGAATCAGGAATGCAACTTCAAACTCTGGCGTGAAATGTCCGGCAAAAAACTTGCCGATAAGGATTTGAGCGCTCTCCTTTCCAAGGGCAAGACGGGCAAGATAAAAGGCTTTAAAAGCAAAAACGGCAAATCGTTTGAAGCAAGCCTGGAACTCAAAGACGGTAAAATGAGTTTCGTGTTCGCAAAATGAATTATAGTTTATTAAACTTGCTCATGGCGTCCGCTTTGACATTGTCGGCGATGTCGATATAAGGTTTCATGGCCTTGTAATCGCTGTGTCCCGTCCATTTCATGATAACCTGTGCCGGAATGCCAAGGGCGAGCGCATTACAAATAAAAGTCCTCCGTCCCGCATGCGTCCCCAACAGGGCGTATTTCGGATAAACGGTATCAATACGTTCATTCCCTTTGTAATAAGATATTCTGACTGGCTCATCGATTTCCGCTAACTGGCCCAGTTCTTTCAGATAATCATTCATCTTCTGATTGCTGACAACGGGAAGCGCTTTAAAGTCCTTAAATGGTATATCTTTGTATTTGTCTAAGATAGCCCGGCTGTGGTCGTTCAACTCAATGATAAGGCTGTCGGCTGTCTTGATAGTGGTTATTTCTATGTGATTCGGCTTTATATCGCTCCGTCTCAGATTGTACACATCTGAGTATCGCAAGCCAGTAAAACAGCAAAACAGAAACACGTCGCGAACCCGTTCCAGATACTGTTTATTGGCCGGGATTTCACAATCCCTTAACTTGTTCAATTCATCCCAAGTAAGAAAAATCACAGTTTTTTGCGTAGTCTTCAATTTGGGCTTAAAATTAACATAGGCCGTATTGGTGTTGTAGCCCTGACTGGCACTCCAACGCAAAAACCATTTCAAGAGGGATATATGCTTGCTTATGGTCGTATTGCGCATCCCTTTTTCCTTTCTCAAAAAATCGGCATACTCATTCAGTCCCTTTTCCGAGAACGTGTGAAAAGAAACCTTTTTGTTAAATTCCTGTAAGTGATGTCTGACAACAGAAAACACTGCATAAGTCGAGGCCGTCCAATCGTTTTGTTTTCCGCATACCGACAGAAACTCATCGAATGCCTGCCAAAATCCGGTAGTGGCATCCGCGCCTTTACGCCCTGTAGGTGAGAGATCCTGTAATTTTTTATAGAACAACTCCTTGACTTGTACCTTGGATGGGAGAATATTTTGGACTTCAAACTCTTTAAAAACATTCTGTAATTCAATGTATAACGTTTGAAGTTCCGCATTGATTTCGGCCGAACTCTGTTTGAGTTTGTTGGTGCAACCGTTTTTGACCCGTTGCCTGGCGGCATCCCATTTAGCGACATCTATGCGGAAACCCGTAGTGAATTCTATGCGCTGGCAGGCATACATCACACGCATCCGAATCGGAACGTTTTCTACAATGCACACTCCGTCCTGCTTTCGGTTTTCCAACGCAAAAATGATATTCCGCTTGATAAGCATAATTTGGGCTAGTTTGAATTTCACAACAAATTTACACCCAAAAAACACAATATCCAATGATGCTATCTGATATTTGTCATATTCAGTCGCTTAGCACAAACAACTGAAATGTTGCATATTGCATATCAAATGAGACTTTAAGAGCCTTAATGAGTTTATGGAATAGAATCCGCCCACTTCCACAGGAAAAGACGGCCTCCGGATACGATGGAGGCCGTCTTTTTTATTGCGAGACACTCCCGTCCCTTGAAATCCGGGACCTATGCGTTATCCTCCCGCGCCGCCCGTTTCGCCAACGCCGTCACCCTTTTGATATATTCGGACTTGGCTTCGGTATAAGCGTCCCTGTTGTATTTATACTCCGGCAACAGGCTTAACTTCAACGATTCGTAATCATGCGCCTCACGCAGATGGCCTTTCAGCCAGTCGCGGAAACAAACCTCATCACAGTCTCCAAACGCATGAAAGTGAACATGAAATACCTTTTCCGAAAATCCTTCCGGCGTATATCCCTTATTGAAACTCATCCGCAATGCGGCGGACGACATACAGATATAGCCGGCCTGTTCCATGAGTTCCCGGACACGCGTCCAATCGGCATCGGATGGGATTTCAACGAGAATATCCACTATCGGCTTCGCATAAATACCGGGAATCGCCGTACTGCCGATATGGTGAATAACGGGCGAAAAATCCGACAACAACACCTTGAGAACGGCCATTTCGTCAGCGGCCCACACCGCCCACTGCGGCCGATACGGCGTCAGCTCAACCGGGAACAACCGCCACAATTCCTCCAAACTCAGACTTTTAAGATCTCCTCTCTTGGCCCTATCCATTATTACCATTTTGTTACGTACGGTTGAGTTCATCCATCGGCGAAAGACTTGCCGGCCGGAACGATGCCTTCATCCGGCAATGCCCCGACCGATACGAGAAAGTGCTATCCTGAAATACGCAGGATACCGACGAAGACAAAGGGGGAACCGTTCTTCCGGTCTTGGCCGCGGGGCCATCCCGCCAATCAGTGGCCGCATTCGTGGTGGGCGCAGACCTGTTCGTTGTCCACAAGGTTGCCCGCAAGATATTGTGCCACGACCTCCTTTATTTCGCCACTGCAACCGCGAACCACCTGTATGCCGTGCTGCATGAGCTTCATGACGGCCCCCTGCCCCATATTGCCGGCCAACATCAGCCGGACGCCCATATCGCTCAACGTACCGGCAATGTTAGACTTACAGCCGCAACCCTCCGGCGACGCCACGCTTTCGGAAGCGACGATCTGCTTCTGTTCGTTTATTTCAACAACTTCAAAATAAGCGCAGTGACCGAAATGGTCATCCACGCGTCCGTCTCTTGCAGGTATGGCTATTTTCATCTTGTTAAAGTTTTTATTTGATACAAAGGTAAGCGTTTTTCAATGATACCGCGCCGTCATCGCTGATAATGGCCTTTGACCGAAATCACCACAACCGTAACAATTTCGTCCTCTATGGCATAAATCAAACGGTTGTATCTATCAATACGGCGGCTCCAAAAACCGGAAAAATCGCCTTTCAATGCCTCCACTTGCCCCGTTCCCGTTCGCGGGTGCAAAGTCAGTTCAACAAACAATTTTTCGATTTTGGCAAGAGCCGGTTTGTTCCCGGCATGTTTCAAATCAGCCAAATCCCGTACAGCCCGCGGTTCCAAATGTAAACGATAGGCCATGCTATAACTTATCGAAAAATTCCGCGATATCGTCAGCAGCGTGCAATACCACCCTATCTTTCGATGCGCCCTTTTGGTAATATTCGACCCGTTCCCTCAATTCCGCCCTATTGCCGGCATCTTCAAAATAAAGGTCGCCACTCGGACTGGGATTGTCATACGGACGGCATTTCGCCGATGCAGGTCGTTCAGACGCCACCACTTCCAACGTCAAAGCATCCGCCTTGGCCAACAGTACTCCCTCTACAAAAGCCTTCAAGCTCTTTCCTTGCGCCGCCGCCATAATAGACAACTTTTTCCAAGCATCCAACGGCAAATCAATGTTTTTCCGTTTCTTGGCCATCAATACCGCCGCATCCATTTCCGTTATCATTAAAATTCGACCATCGTATTTCGGGCCTCCTTCGCACCCGATAGGAGTACAAAGATATATAATATATCTTATAAATAAAATATATCTTTGATTTTCGTGATGGTTTTGAACCGGTGACGATTTGTCACCGGTTCAAAATTCCGACTTTTAATGCTTGTTTCTGTCCATAGCCCTGACTCATGTCGGGACAACGGAACCAAGATGCCAATTATACTTCGTTAGATTTCACATCCTCCCCCATCCCAAATATTTTCCGTATCTTGCAAAGGCTTTTGACAAACTTATGACAAATACCATGACAGCTGATACCACCGCATCCAAAACCTCCCTCGAGCGTCACCGCGACAGTTTCGCGGCCGTGGCCATGCGCGAAGGCCATCCGCATTGGCAAACCTGCATCGCGCGGCAACTGCCCGACCACCGCAAACCGGACGAAATCCGCAGCGAATTCGACCGCGACGCCGGCCGCATCCTGCACTCGCTCGCCTACACCCGTCTCAAATCCAAGACGCAGGTCTTCTTCCATACGCACGACGACCGCATCTGCACGCGTATCGAACACGTCAACCACGTGATTTCGGTCAGCGGCACGATCGCCCGCTTCCTCGGCCTGAACACCGAACTGACCCAAGCCATCGCAATGGGCCACGACCTCGGACACGCCCCTTTCGGCCACCGCGGCGAGACGGTACTGGACGACCTCTGCAAACAATACGACTTGGGCGAATTCTGGCACGAAAAGAACTCGCTGCGCGTCATAGACGCCCTCGAACGGCTGCCGGCCAAAGACGGCCGCTATCAACACCTCAACCTGACGTACGCCGTGCGCGACGGCATCATCGCCCATTGCGGCGAGGTCAATCAGCAATGCCTCCGCACGCGCGGAGAAGCCATCGACCTCGCACAATTCAGCAAACACAAACGCTTTGACCCTTACACTTGGGAAGGCTGCGTCGTCAAACTGTCGGACAAAATGGCCTACCTCGGCCGCGACCTCGAAGACGCCCAACGCCTCGGCCTGCTCGGCCAGGAGCAACTCCGCATTTTAGAGCGAGAAACCGCCCGCTGCTACCCGTTGCAGGCCGTCAACAACACCAACCTCATCCACACGTTCATCATCGACCTCTGCCGGCACAGCAGCCCCGAAAACGGCCTGCAACTCTCGCCGGAATGCTACGAACTCATGAAAACGGTCATGCGGTTCAACTACCAAAACATCTACGGACATGAACGGCTGCTGAACTATGATGCCTACGCCAAACTCGTGCTGAATTCGCTGTTCGACGTGCTGAACCAAGCCTACGACGGCCCGGACACAGGCCGCAATCTTCAACGGCTTTACGGCTGCTATCCACGTCTCTCGGCCGATTTCTCCACTTGGCTACAGCCATTTACGGGTGACCCGACGACGGACGGATACGGTGCGGCCGACGCCCGTAAAACGATGGACAATCCAAAAGAAAGACGCTCCCCGTGGCCTGTGGATACGAATGTTGGCAGCCGGTCCGACGGCAAGCCGCTCTACGACCTGCGCGAAGCCAAAGATTACCGCCGCGCCATCGTCGATTTCCTCTCGCTGCTGACCGACCGCGGTATCATTGAATACTATACGGAACTGACGACGTTCTAAAATGCAAAGTGGCCGACGCCTGAACCGCGCCGACCGCTTCCCATGGCCATCCGGCCGCCCCGGCGACCAACCGCCGCTGATGAGCCCCTTACGATTTCGTAATCTGATAGAGGAACCGTTTGATGCTGCGCTTGGGCGTTTTCTCGAACTCCTCGGTCACGAGCCGGATGTGCGTAATCTGGCTGTAAGCCGGCAAGGACGTATTGATTTCCACACGATTCTGTTCCATGATGCGCTGAATGTCCTCGAACACGACATTGGCGGCATCGGCCGCCTCGAAATCGGGATAGACACAGGCTTCCAGACGACCGCCGCCGACATCCAGCACCAGGGCTTCCGACACGAACGGCATCGTATTCAAAACATCCTCTATCTCTTCCGGATAGATGTTCTGACCGCTCGGCCCGAGAATCATATTCTTGCTGCGTCCCTTAATGAACAAATTGCCTTCCTCGTCCAACAGCCCCAAATCGCCCGTGCGCATCCAGCCGTCTTCGGTAAACGCGGCCTTCGTCGCCTCCTCGTTCTTATAATAGCCAAGCATTGTGTTGGCGCCGCGCACGTGAATCTCGCCCACCTCGTTGAACGGATCGGCCGAATCGATGCGGATTTCCATTCGGGGCGCGGCCTTGCCGCAGGAGTGCAGCGCATGTTTCGTCCAGTCCTCGTAGGCGATGATCGGGCCGCACTCGGTCATGCCGTAGCCCACCGTATAGGGGAACTGCATCCGCTTGAAAAAATCCTCGGTTTCCTTGTTGAACGGCGCGCCCCCGATGATGATTTCGTAAAACTGCCCGCCGAACGAGGCCACGAGCGTCTCCCGCACCTTGTCGGTCACCGTCTTGTCCAAAAACGGCAGTTTCAACATTGCCTTCACGGCCGGCCGGTCGATGACCGGCACGATCTTCTTGCGGTAAATCTTCTCGATGATGAGCGGCACGGCGATGATGATGCCCGGTTTGATTTCCTCGAACGCCTCCATGATGACCTTGGGCGACGGGTTGCGCGTAAGGAAATACACATGCGCGCCCACCGACATCTCGTACAGGAATTCGAACGCCATGCCGTACATGTGCGCCATCGGCAGGAGCGAAACCACCGTCTTGTCGGGACCGAGGTTATGAATCACCTCCGCCGCGAACAGCAGGTTAGACAACAGACTCCGATACGGCAACATGACGCCCTTGGAACTGCTCGTCGTACCGGACGTATAACTGATCAATGCCAATTCCTCGTTGTCTTCCGTATGAAAATTCAGGTCGTCTTTCGTAAACGAACGCGGATAGCGGTCGCCGAACAGTTTGTTGAGATTGTCGCGGGCCGTATCGCATCGTTCCGAGCTGCAATACAACACATTGAAATCCGTCAGAGAATAGATGGCCGATACCCGGATCATGTCGGCCGGGTTCAGGTTCTCCCAAATCACATCCCCGACGAACAACAATTTGGCTTCGCAATGATTGATGATATGATGCAGGCTCTCCGGCTTGAATTCATGTAGAACCGGCACGACGACCGCCCCATAACTCAACGTGGCTAAATAGGTCACGGCCCAATTGGCGCAATTGCGTCCGATGATGGCGATCTTGTCGCCCTTGACGACGCCGCATTCTTCGAATAAAATATGGAGTTTGGCTATTTTGCGCGCGATATCCTTATATTGATAAGTGGCGCCCTTATAATCGGTCAAGGCCGCGTGCTCCCAGTTGTCCTTGATGCTTTGTTCAATGATGGCTAAAAATTTCTCTTCCATGTGGTGTACTTGTGTCTCAGACAGAAAAACGGCCGAAAGTCCAGCCTTGCATACAACAAAGTTACGAAAAAAAAGCTTTTTTGAAAAGAATGCCGCAAACTTCGTACCTTTGCCTTTGGTTCGCTCTCCCAAGGAGCCAGCCATGGAGACTGTGCCGCCCCGCCTGCAGTTACACACCCGAATTCCGCGCCACATGCCTACCGCGACGCGCCACACGCCTCCTCATACCGAACCCTAAAAAAAATCGAAAACGATGCCAGCTGAACAGCCGAACCCGATGAAGCTCATCTTCAATTACGACAATGTCTTTTACAGTTTCTACTACGAGGGAGCGGAAGGTTGCGTGCACCGCTCCCGCGAGTTCGCGCTCAACTACGTCCATTCGGGCGAAATGATCTTGGAAAACGGCACGGATCAAATTCGGATCGGCAAAGGCGAATGCGTCTTCATACCGCGCGATCACCACATCACGATGTATAAGCAACCGAAAGACGGCGAACGTTACTGCGGCATTTTCCTCATGTTCACGCGCAATTTCCTACGCAAGATGTACAGTACCCTCGGTGTCAGAGATATATCCACCGACACCCCCAAACTCGCGGCGGGCGTCATCAAACTGCCTAAAACAGCGGAACTGGCGAGCCTGTTCGTTTCCATGACCCCGTATTTCAATCCGGACTTCAAGCCGCAGGACGACTTCATGCAACTCAAGATGCAGGAGGGGCTACTCGCCTTGCTGCATATCAACGACCGGTTCATGCCCACGCTTTTCGATTTCAATGAACCTTGGAAAATAGACATTCTGGAGTTCTTGAACCAGAACTACATGTACGAATTTTCCTTGACAGACATGGCGCATTACACGGGACGAAGCCTGGCCACATTCAAGCGGGATTTCAAGAAAATAAGCGAATTGACACCCGAAAAATGGCTTATCCGGAAACGGTTGGACGAAGCTTACACCCTACTCAAAGAGGAGGGTAAAAAAGTGACGGACGTGTATGCCGCCGTTGGCTTCAAAAATCCGTCGCACTTCTCGACCGCGTTCAAGAAACGATACGGCCTGCCACCGACAGCCGTGGCCGTCACACCGTAAAAGGCCATTTCACCACCCTCGTTTACCGGTTCGAACACACGACCGACGTTAAGGCTTTCCGGCTTTTTCGATCCGTCCTTCCAAGGCCAACAACATCCGTTTGGCCGGCAAGCCGCCCCCGTAGCCCGTAAGCGAATGATCGCCCCCTATGACCCGATGGCAAGGCACGAAAATCGACAGGGCGTTGGCGCCGTTGGCATTGGCGACCGCCCGGACAGCTGTCGGCTTGCCGATGCGCATGGCGACCTCGCCATAAGAAACCGTATGTCCAAAAGGAATCTTTAACAATTCGTCCCAGACCGTTTTCTGAAAACCGGTACCGACAAACAGCAACGGCACATCGAAAAGACGGCGTTCCCCGGCAAAAAATGCGTCGAGTTGTGCGGCCGCGCATTCAACGACCGCCGATGTTCCCTCTGAAAAAGTCGCACGCAACGCCCTTGCCAGCCGCCGCATCACACGATCATGATGCCGCCCGGCCTGCCAGTCGCACAAGCAAAGCCTGTCGCCGAACGATCCGAGCAACAACACGCCACAGGGCGACGGATACTGTCTTACTTTAATGAGCGGTCGTTCTTCCATATCGGGATTTTTTTTCCGGTTTGCATTCAAAAACGCAAAATTACGACAAAATTTCAACCTGAACGCGGCTTGCCCGCTCCACGTTTCCTTCCCTTCGAATCGACGTTGAGCCTTTCGCCAAACTATTTTGAGCCAGACGTGTGACACGTAAACTGTGTAAGTGATTGTGCAACTTTAGCTTAGAGAAGCACTG
>CAJUFX010000006.1 GCA_910586395.1 uncultured Bacteroidales bacterium | reverse complement strand
ATCAAGACACTACTGACCTTTCCCATCACCCATTTTGTCTAATAGGAACTTTGGGTGCACAATTTATCACCCATTTTGTCTAATAGACCTAAAATTACAACGATAAAAAATGGAATCAACTATCAAATTAAAAAACATAAATTGGATATAAATATTGACGATATAGCCGAAGTCATTTCTAAAACAAAGAAACGCCAAAGCAATAGAATAACGCAACGATTAATCCCACAAAAATTCGAAGAAGAATACGCATGGCTAAACATTTATAACTAATATCCTAAGCAAATCAACATTGCCGCCCTAAACGATTGATGTGTAATACAAAATATTCCATATATCTACTTATAATCAATTTGTCATTATAAATTGCGTTTATCCTATCTTATGCGTCAACAAACAAGTCATCGGCTGTGATTTGCGAATGGATACCGTTCATTGAATAGGAGTTCTTCACAAGACCGGAACTTGTAATCATCGTCAGGGCGATTCCTTTGCGTGTCTTCGTCAACTGACGGAACAAAGCCGCCTTGTTTCGTAAGTTCTCCATATATTTCTTGTCAATCGTATATGGGCCATCGGAATATTTTATCTCACAGAGATTTATTGCTTTGTCACTGCGGTCTATCAATAAGTCTATCTGCGCTCCGGGGTGTTCGCCAGTGGCAGCGGTGCGCCATGAGTATTCGTTTGTTATTACGCCGCTTATGCCAAGAGCCTTCTTTATCTGTTCCGAATGCAATAGACATACGCGCTCGAAAGCAAGACCACTCCAGTTGTGATATATTGGAGTAGTCTGTATCTTAGACCAGTAATTGACATCCGTATTCTTTCGGTCTCCCATAAACTTGAAGTAAAACAGCGTAAAGTTATCTATCAGCTGATAGAGGGCGTTCTTCGTTTTTGAACCTATTGCCTGATATTTGCGGATAAAACCGCAATTCTCTAAATCTTCAAGATATTTGGTCAACTGTCCGTTTGTAATCAGGTTTGAGTTTTCTATTATCTCATCGCGGGTCATTCCGACTTTCTTCTTTGCCAAAGCTGTTATTATCTCCAGATATGATTCCGGTTGCCTGAATAAAGATGAATATAGTTCCTTAAACTCATTACCCAATTTGGGAGTCCTCCCGAAGAACAATGCATCTATATTCTGTGGCAAGCTTAACGATTTGTTGAGTAGAGACCAATAGAATGGAATACCTCCGAAGATCATGTAGGCATCCATTATCTCCTGTCGCTCTATTGGCAGATTGACGCATTTTGCATACAACTCACACTCAAGCAAGTTGAAAGGCTGTAGATGAATCTGATTGTTCAATCTATTATGCAAGCCTCCTCTATTTTTAAGAAGCTTCTTCACCATCCAAGAGGTCACTGATCCACATACAATAAGGAGTATATCTTTTCTCGCCGAGGCCCAGGCATTCCAAAAATTCTCAAAAGCAGGCATAAAGCTTGACTTAGGGCCATCCATCCATGGCAACTCATCCAAGAACACGACCTTTTTCCTATCGGGAAGGTCCTTAAGATACTGCTCTAACATATAAAATGCCTCTATCCAATTGTTAGGGTATGAGCCACCTTTGAATCCACGTTCTTTAAGCGTGAGATAAAATCGTTGCAATTGTTCCTTTGTCGAGGCCTGTGCCATTCCAGAATAAGTAAATGCAAATTTATCTTGAAAGACTTCCCTGACAAGGTAGGTCTTCCCAATTCTACGGCGACCAAATACTGCAACAAACTTAGACTCATCTGAATCGTAGGCCTGTTGAAGTTCCTGCATCTCTTTCTCTCTTCCTATCAGCATATACGATATTATTTAGACTGCAAAGATACAAAAAGTCTTACATCACACAGCCAAATCCAATGTTTTTACCATACATTTGGCTATATGATGTAAGTAATCCGGATGCGATTGAACTCAATGTCCAACGGTGTAGCAAATATATCTACTTACGTCAGACAGCCAAATCCTATAATTTTATACCACATTTGGCTGGGTTATGTGAGAGATAGGCGTTTCCCGTTTCTCGGCATTCGTATGTCGAAATGGGTGATGGAAAAGGTCAGTAGTACCCAAAACGCAGCGGCGTTTCGAAAGCGGCGGGCGCGGAAGCCGTGTCCGCGTCCGCCCCCATACAAACCTTACACTGCACGCAGACTCTTTATCGGATTGGCCCTTGAGGCACGCAGGCTTTGGAAAAGCACCGCCACCAAAGAAACCACCAAGCAGAACAGAGCGGCCGCCACGATATACAGCGGCGAGAAAGCGATGCGGTAGGCATAGTCGGAGAGCCACCGCTCGGCCAGATACCAGACCACCGGAACGGCGAGGATAAAACCATAGAGCACATACGACAGAAACGAGCGGGTAAGACGGAGCAGCACGCCCCGGTTGTCGGAGCCGAACACCTTGCGCACCGCCATTTCCTGCGCCCGCTGCCTTATAAAGTAAATGGAAATCGCCACCAATCCCAATATCGAAATCAAGACCGCCATGCCGGTGAACAGGCCCACAATCTTCATCAGGCGGATCTGAGACTCGAACGAATCCCGCACGCTCTTGTCGAGAAACGCCATATCGGGTTCAAGTCCGCTCATCTCCATAAGGGCTTCCCGCACCGCCTTATAGGCACTCACCGGATCACCCTGCACCTCCACCAGCACATGCCACGGATAAAGCAGACTGCGGTCGGTCAATAATATCACAAACGGCTGTTCCTGCCTGAGAATATTGCCCCGCCGGAAATCCGCCACCGTGCCACTGAGAGGGATTGTTTGTCCGCCCGTGGTAAATTCAGCGGCATCGGCCGGCAAGTTCATGGCTTTCATGGCGTATTCGGTAAGATAGAATCTGCCGTTCTCTCCATCGTAAGAGACGCTCACGCCCCCTTTGTCTTGCAACAGACGGAGACCCAATATATGGAATGCCGTGGTATCGAGGTGCAGCCACTGCACGGAAAGTTGCTGCCCGCAATAATCGCCGCTATTGTTGTTGCCTCCGTCGAAAGGCGTTCCGCAAGAGGTGCCCACCCGGCGCGCACAGGAAAGGGCGGAGATTCTATCCACAACCATGCTTACATCGCCGTGATTTTGAGGATCCTCAATCTTCAATACATTTACCGTATTGTAACCTAAGGGTGCGTGCAGCAGATGGCGTATCTGCAGAATCATCACCAACGACATAGACAGCATGACAATGGTGATGGCGTTCTGGAACGTGATGAAACATTTGCCGAACACCATCTTGGAACGGCGGCGGAAAAGGCCGCGCACCACCTCCACCGGCTTGGCCGCCGAAATCAGCACGGCCGGCAACAGCCCCGACAAAAAACCGATAAGCACCACCAAACCCACCGAAAGGGCTATGCTGGCCGGCATAAGCAGGATGCCGAAATCGAGCTTGGTCTGCAACAGGCTTTCCGCCACCGGTGCCATCGCTTTGGCCAAACCAAGTCCCAACAGAAAAGAAAAGGCCGTGAGCAAAACCGACTCCACCACCAAGCGGAGCATGACGCCTGTCCGGGAAGAGCCCAACAGACGGCGGGTGGCCATTTCCTTGGCGCGGCCGCCCGACTGGGCCACGGTGAGGTTGATGTAGTTGAACACGGCGAACACCAAAATCAGCAAGCCCACCGCGAACAGAACCAGCACAAAGCGTTTGGAGCCGAACAGCAGGTTGTCGGTGGTGCCGAAACCTTCCCAATAGGCGTCTTTCATGGGCACATAACGCACATCCTGCGCGAACCCGCGCGAATAGATCCAATAACGCTCGTTGAACATCGCCAGAATATCCTCGCGGTGCGCGTTCAGATCCTTGCCCGGATACATCTTGTAGAAATTGGAGCAGGCTCCCGCGTTACCCGCATTGTCTTTGGATATCGCATAATTGAACTCCTCTACCCTTTCCACCCGCAGCAACATATCGGCGTATGGCATCATGGAATGGGCTATGTCTTCCATAACGCCCGTAACCACCACCGAAGTGGAATCGGTAATGCGGATGCTCTGCCCTATCGGGTCCTCTGAGCCGAACATCCTGCGGGCGAAACTTTCGGATACCACCGCGCTGTATTCGTCCTGCAACACCCGTTGGGGCGAACCGCTCCGCAAGGGAAAGGAGAAAAAAGTAAAGAAATTGCTTTCCGCAGCGGTGGTCTGGCACCTCAGCTCCTTGTCGCGCCACGAAACCACCAGCGAGCGCAAGGTGTAGGTGTTCACCGGGCATACCTCCTCTATGTCGGCATAGCGTTCTTTAAGCCAATAGGGCACGGGCAAAGCCTCGTTGGGCGCGGCAATGGTCTCGATAACGCTAAAACCCACATAGATGCGGTCCTTGTCTTTCTGAAAGCTGTCGGTGGAAAATTCCTGCCACGCATAGAGGAATATCAGCACCACAAACATCAGTGATACAGCCAATCCGAAAATATTGATGGCGGTATAAGCCTTATTTCGGTTGAGAAACTTGAGAAAAGAATGGAGATTGATCATGTTCTTGGTGTTAGAGATGAATACACCCTTGTTCTATTACACGAACGCGCCTACCGAGGCCACGATCCTGCCGTCAAAAAGGTTCACGATCCGGTGGGCCAGGCTGGCGTCGTGCTTGGAGTGGGTAACCATCACTATCGTGGTTCCCTCGGCGTTGAGCTCGCCCAAAATCCGCATCACTTCCGTGCCGTTCTTGGAATCGAGGTTTCCCGTAGGCTCGTCCGCCAGAATCAGCTTGGGATTGCTCACCACCGCCCGCGCGATGGCCACGCGCTGCTGCTGGCCGCCCGAAAGCTGCTGGGGAAAATGCTTGGCGCGGTGGCTCAGGCCCACCCGTTTGAGGATGGCGTTGACCCGTTCCTTGCGCTCGCCCGCCTTTATGTCTAAATAGAGCAACGGAAGTTCCACGTTCTCGAAAACGTTGAGCTCGTCGATAAGGTTAAAACTCTGAAAGACGAAGCCTATCGTGCCTTTTCTGAAACGGGTGCGCTCGCGTTCCCTGAGCGATCCCACTTCCTGCCCCAACAGAGAGTAACGGCCCGAAGTAGGATTGTCCAACAGGCCGAGAATATTGAGCAATGAGGACTTTCCGCAACCCGAAGGCCCCATGATGGCCACAAACTCGCCTTCCTTCACTGCCATATCCACTTTGTCGAGCGCCACGGTCTCCACCTCCTCGGTGCGGAACACCTTGCTCAGTTCTTCAATTTTAATCATTGTTTCCATAATATGTTAGATTTTATTTTTGGTTTTCAACCGACCTTTATTCACAACATTCTTTTATTTCCGCGGTGTTCATGATTTCGCTGCCGCTCAATTAATTCGCCTCGGCACAATCAAAGCAAGCTTTGCTTCTGCTCTCGGCTTAAATTAAACGTTTAAACTCATAATATCCTATTCGGTGCGCAGGCCTTCCACCGGATTCTCGCTCAAGAAGCGGCGGGTACGGAGTCCCACACATACATAGCCCACCATAAAGGCCAGTAGCAAAACCAGGGGATAAACCCAGCCGGCCAAAGACACCTTTACCGAGAACTGCTGCAACCAACGGAACGACAGCCAATAGGCCGCCGCACAGCCTACCAAGGCCGAGGGCAGGGCCACCCTGAGCACATCGGATAGGAAAAACCTCAGTATGCGTTTTGCGTCAGCGCCATGCACGCGGCGAACGGCTATCTCCTTGCGTCGGCGCGTTATCTCGTCGTTCAAATAGCCCAACAGTCCCATCAGCATGATAAGCAGGCATACCACTCCACCGGCCATTACCTGGTCGCGGAAACGGGCGGAATCCTCGTAGAGTTCCACTATATCCTGCCTGTAGGGCGTGAACCGCGCCTCCTTGCCCGGTACAAGCCCCGAGAGTATCGAATCGGCCTTTGCCAGCGTACTGCCGGTAAGCTGGTTGAAGCGAACATACAGATAGATGCCCCATTGCGGGTCGTTGCTGTAAAAAAGCACGCTCGGCCGGGTATCTTCATACCCGATACCCCCCAAAAGAATGTTCCGATACACACCGCATAGCGTGTAGCACTGATGCCCCGTATAAGAGACATGCTCGGTGATGCAGATTTTCTTTCCCACCGCCCCGTCGCTCCAGTCGGCAAAAGAACGCATCTTCTCCACAAACGATTCGGACACCATGATCTGGTCTGAGTTACCCACCTGTTCTGTAAAGTTTCCGCCCTCCACAATCTCCATGCCCAAGGTCTCGATATAGCCGTCGCCCACAAAATAGAGGTCGGCCACATTGAACAGCTGCCGCTCCTCTCCCTCCAACCACACATTGTTTCCGGCCATGCCGTCAGACAGGTGGCTGTTCCCCCAGCTAGCATGCGCCACCTGCGGCATGCGTTCCAGCTCGGCCAGCAGTTTTCCACGCATGGAAGCCTCTATGCCGGTCATGTCGTAATAGACTAAGTTCTCGTATTCATAGCCGGGATCATAGTGTATCATCATGCGGTACTGCCGCCCCACATTCAGCAACAAGCATAGAAGAAAGGCGAACACGGCGAACTGGAAAGCCAGCAGGCTCCTTTTCCAGAATTTTTTGTTCGCCGAGAAGCGCCTGAACACGTCCGCCACCGGAATCCTTGCCATAAAGAGGCCCGGCAGAAGCGAAGCAATCACCATGACCAGCAGGCACACCAACAGAAGAACCGCCGAACTTTCGGAAAAGATCAAGGTTACCACCTCCATACCAAGCAGTTGACGCACCACGCCTTGTCCGGCAAAGACGAGAAGCACCGCCAATAAAAGCGCCACTA
The DNA here is from genome assembly GCA_910586395.1 of uncultured Bacteroidales bacterium. Taxonomy (GTDB): domain Bacteria; phylum Bacteroidota; class Bacteroidia; order Bacteroidales; family P3; genus CAMXAS01. The sequence goes on along the minus strand of CAJUFX010000006.1, from coordinate 108,467 downwards.
CGGTATGCACCACCGATTCGGCGAACGCTCTGCGGTAAACCGTTCCCTGTCCGGCCCCGTATGTCTTGCAGATAGCCACCTCTTTGCTGCGGTTCACGATGGAAGAGAGGCTGACCAAGGCGTAGTTGAGCATGGCTGTAAGCAACAGCACCACGGCCAGCAGCATCAGCATCGCGTGGCGGGAGCGAAGCCCTTCGTTTATCAGATAGCGGTCGCGCAAAGGGTAAAGATCGTATCTCACCTCATAGCCGGCGGCATGAAGCTCGTTCATATCCACATGCCGCGCCAGCATGGCATCCAGAGGCTCGCGCAACGATTCAGGCGTTACCCCCTCGCGCAGTTTGACCACCCCCGAATAGCGGTCGTTCCCTATCCAGTTGTTCAGGCTCCATTCGCCCATCACGCCCGAAGAGACAATCACATCGTAGCGGAAAGAGGAATTGCGGGGCATATCCTCATAAACGCCTCCCACGCTGAACTCCAGCCATTCGGAGCCTTCCACAGAGAGCCGCTGGCCCAAAGCCGCGGCCACCCCGCCCAGTTTCCCGGCCAAGGAACGGGAAATCATCACCTCCTTGGGTCGGGAAAGTACATCCTTGGGAGCCCTTCCCCCCAGCAGAGGCACCGGAAGCAGATCGAAATAGTTGGAATCGGCGGCAATCACGGCCGCCTCTGTCCGCACCCGACGGCCATTCCCATCTATAAGCACCGTGTTCCCTGAAAAAATATAGGTAAACCGCAAGGCATCCTCCACACCGGTTATCTCCGCCCTGATGGCAGCCGGAACACCGCCGCTCACATGGAAACTTTCCTTTTCATCTCCGTTGAGCGAATAGTGGTCCACCAACAGATAGAGCCGCTCCACATCGGGATAGCAGTCGTCGAAAGAGCGTTCGAAGAACAGCTGGGCCAGCAGCAGCAAGCCCACGGCCAGACCCACGGCCAGCGACACGATTTTCAAAACGTTGTACCTGCCTTTCTTAAACAGGGTCCTCACCGCCAATGCAAAATCTCTCATATCCGTTTTATCTGAAACCCAATCCGTCAACTAATCCAATATCAGCACCTCGTGGGCGCGGAAACCCTCGTAGCCGGACACCAACACGCGCTCGCCCGCCGCCAGGCCTTCCAACACCTCGTAGTACTGCGGATTCTGACGGCCTATGCGGATATTGCGTTTGTATGCCTTACTCCCCGATTCATCCAGCACGTAAATCCAGCTTCCTCCGGTGCTCTGAAAGAAAGACCCCCTCGGTAGCAAAAGGCTCTCCGAGCTCTGCCCCAACTCTAAGTTGATGTAATAGGTCTGCCCGCTGCGTATGTTCTCCGGCTTCGTGTCGGTAAACACAAAATCGGTGCGGAACTTGCCCGAGCGCACCTCCGGATAGATTTTCCGTACCGAGAGCAAATAAAGGGAACCCTGGCGCTCAAAGGTAGCGGAAAGCCCGGTACGCACGCGGTCTATGTAGTGCTCGTCTATCTGCGCCTGTACCTTGAAGTCCGAGAGGTCGTTTATCTGGCCTATCTTCTGTCCGGAGACCACATTCTGCCCTAATTCCACATCCAACAGCCCCAACTCGCCGTCTATCTGCGAGCGGATGTCAAGCTGCGCCTTGCGCTGGCGCACCAACTGCAGGTTGCGCCGCATATTGGCCAGACTGTTCTCCATTTCTTCCATCTGTATGCTCCGCGAAAGGGAATCCTGCCGCAGCCGCTGATCCACCAAGCCGTATTTGCGGGTGGCCAGTTCGTAGTCTTCCTTGGCCTTGAGGTAGGTCTCCTTGGCCACCAGATCTTCTTCATACAGCCGTTTTTGCTGCTCGTAGGCGCGGCGGCTGCGCGAAATCTCCATATCGAGCTGCAAGCGCTCGGTCATGTTGCTGAGCCTGTCCTGCTCCATGGTTACCTGCGTGTTGCGCAAGAAATTCTGTTTCTCGGCCAACTGCGCCTCGGCATCCAATATCTGCAACTCCAAGTTTGAATTGGAAAGGCGCACCATCACATCGCCCTTTTTCACCCGCGCGCCTTCCTCCACCACCTTCTCGCGCACAATGCCACCCTCCTCGGGACTTATCTGCACAACGGCTATCGGCTGCACCTGCCCGTCCACGCGGATAAAGTCGTTGAACTCGCCCCTCTCCACCGTGGCCACTGTAATGCCGCGGCTGTCCACACGCAAGGTGGAGGCATGGTTGCCGAACACAATCCACAACAGCAAAAGCAGCACAAACGCGCCACCCGCCACGTATGGAATATGCTTCTTCCGCAACCCTTTCTTTTTTTCTATGATTCTGTCCATCCCGTTTTTTTTTACATTTTCAACATAGAATAAACGCTGCGCCTCGGCATAGCTCAAGTAAACCCGGCTCTGCTCTCGGCTTGCAGTTTATTTCAGTATAAGGACCCGTCTCTATAATACCCCACCACCCTTCTTCTCATCTCCAACAGCCAAACCCGCTGCAAATACTCGGCTTGCGACTGCAAGAGCGTGTTGGCCCGCGACTGCACCTCCAGGGGCGTGGCAAGCCCCTCCTCATACTGGCGCAGCACCAGCCGGTAAGAAAGGGAGTCGCTCTCCACCTTAAGGCGCATCTGCAAGGCTTCCTTGGCATATCCACGGCAATCCATAACGGCCTGCTCGATAAGGTCGCGCAGCTGCCGCAAAGACTCGTTCTCGTTCTCGCGGGCCACAAACATATCGTTGCACGATTTACGCAAGGCCGTGTTGCGGCTCAATCCGTCAAAGATGGGTATGTTTACGCCCACCGCCACGTATTCGCCCATGTTGTCGCGAAACTGCTTCTTGAAACTCTGCGTGTAGCCGTCTATATAGTCGGTATTGACGCCTGCCCGCAGGTAGATGTCGGGCATCATCGCCCCTATCCGCATCTTGTATGCTAACTGCGCCGCCCTAAAGCGGTACTTCGCCTGCAGGGCCGCGGGCGTGGAGGTCTTGGCCCGCTCGTAAATCTCGGCGGCCTCCTCCACCGGCCATGTGAGCGGAATTTCGGGCAAGGTGCCGTCCAATTCCAGGTCTTTCTCCACCGGATAGTTCATCACTTGCTTCAAGGTAAGCAAGGCCGTGCGGTAAAGGTTGCGCTGACGGGTCAGGTCGTAGTCGTCGGCCGCCACCTGACTCTCGAACTGGGCTATATCCGCCTTGCCGCGCAGGCCCAATTCCGCTTCCCGCCGCACCTTGTGCAGGTTTTTCTCGCTCTCTTCCAATTTCAGGGCCGAAAGGCGCATCGTTTCCCGGTAATAGACCGCATCGGCAAAGGCCTGCATCGCGTTCGTGGCCGCCTCGTCCTCCAAGCGTCTTACCTCGTTCTTGCCCATCTGCAGGTTGGCGGATGCCAGCATCCATTGCTTTACATAGCGGCCGCCGCTAAAAAGCGGCAGGGAGGCGGACAGTCCGTAGGAATTATTGAAAGTGCGCACATTACTGTAGGTGTTGGTGGTTGGGTCGATCGACCGCCCGAAACTGTACTGCGCGCCCACCGATCCGCTCACCGAAGGGAAGAAGGAGGCGATGGCCCCGTCGCGGTCGGCCTTGAGGGATGCCGTTTCATACCGCTGGCGCTTTACCGCATACGAATTTTCGGCGGCAAACCGCATACAGTCTTCCATCTTCCATACCGAAAGGGTATCGGAGGATGCCATAAGCGGCATCGGGAAAAGGCTCCCGCATGCCATCCAAGAAACGATATAGCGCAACCGCCGTTTACCTGATTTCATTTCTCTCTGTTTTTCTCCCGTATCACCGAAACCGGAAGAACCGGCTCCGGCGCGCAGGGAGTGAATCCAAATCAACTGACTGTATCATTGGCAACCGGCGTGCCAATGATACAAATCACATTGAATCAATTTTATACAAAATAAGAGAAATGAAAAAGTGTCTAATTTTTAGACAGCGGGTGTCTAAAAAACGGACAACGCGCCCGCAACGGCAAGCATTACTTATTATAGTTGCGTTTTATCTCGTCGATTGACTTGCCGCCTATGCCGAAATTCTCATCGGGCAGCTCCTTGATGGTAACGGTGAAGAACTGCGCCGGGATATGGGTTATCTCGGAGGCAGTTGCTGTCAGACGCTCAATAAGTTCTTTCTTTTGCTCGGAGGTCAATGCTCCGCTTTCAACTGATATATAGGGCATGGTATCACGAATTTAGTTTAAGCAGGATTGCCGCCATATTCTCACCGAGGTTGCGCATATTTGCCATGCCTTCCTCATCGCTGAGCACATCACCGACATTCTTGCCATAAACCATGTTCCAATAGGTGGAGCCAACGACTATCATTTCTTTATTGAGAAAGAAATGATTCATGGTGTCAACCGTAGTCATACCGCCGGCACGACGCACAGCGGCAATAGCCACGCCAACTTTATGTTTCAGAATGCCAGGATTAGTGGCGGCGACAACACCACCTCTGTCCAACAATGCTTTCATCCGGGATGAAACATCGGCCGAATAGACCGGAGAACCGAGAATTATTCCGTCGGATTCAACCATTTTGCTGAATATGTCAGCAAAACCATCTTTACGGAACACACAGTTTCCCTTGCCTTTACAGGCGAAACACGCACGGCAAGGCTCTATATCGACATCTGCCAACTGAATAAACTCTGTTTCAACGCCACTCTTATTCAGTTCCTCAAATATCGTGCGGATTATGATTGCCGTATTGCCATCTCTCCGTGCGCTACCGTTAATTCCGAGAACTTTCATCATTTTTCCAGCGTTTAACCATTAGATAATCATGTTCCCTTTCTTCCTTTTATCATTGCTGAAATTCCGCGATATTTCATCCGGAACCGCAAGGTCGAACTTATATTAGAAATTTACAACCGAAATGAGATTTATTGATTTACCTTTCCAATCTATATCTACCTGTTGGTCATTGTGGATGACAAATAGGTTGTCGCAGTGTAGTTCTTCGGCGGCTTCGATGAGAGCATCAAGTTCGCGTTTGCGGGTTTTCCCGGAGGTCATGTCGTAGCAGACTTGGATTAGTTGCTCAACCTTTGTGCCTTTACGGGTAACGAAGTCTATCTCCTTGTCGTTGCGTGTGCGATAATAGAACAGAGTCTGACCGGGAATATAACCACGGCGCAGCAGTTGTACAAACACCTGATTTTCCAACAATCTGCCGAGATTTTCACTAAGGTTGAATGCCGTGCTTTGCACAAATCCGTTGTCAACGACATATACCTTTTTCGGTGCTTTGCCCATCAGTTTCAACTTGTTGTTGAAGCGAGGCAAGTAGAAGAAAAGATATGATAAGTTCGTCACGCTCTGCCCGCTGATTGAGTATCGTTGTTTTCATCGCAATCTGTTTTAGACGGCAAATATAGCGGTTTATATTCAATCAACACACTGTATTAAATAAAAATGATGATATTTTATTCAATAGGTGATATACTAATGGCAATTTGCGGAGGGTAAACACACCTATGACGAACGAATATACCACCTCAAAAGCGGTACGTTATGCCAGTCCGTACTTTTTTCTTGTTCACCCCTCGGCCGGGCACAGACGTAAACGATAAACAATCCTGCATCTTATGCGTTTTATTGATTTTCCTTGTTGATTAGGTTCACCACCACCTTCACCATAACGTCTTTCTCTTCCGTGCGGCTCTCGGCAATCATCAATGTCAGAGCAACAAGCGTGTTGTCTGCTATACGCTTTCCGCCATCTTCGGAATACAGTATGCCGTTTTTCTCCATAAACCAAAGGAAAAGCATGGCGGCAATTCGTTTGTTACCATCACTGAATGAGTGGTTCTTCACTACGAGATAGAGCAACATGGCTGCCTTTTCCTCCACCGATGGATAAAGGTCCTCGCCACCGAAAGTCTGATAAATCTGCCCTATACTGCTTTTGAAAGAGTTGTCCTTCTCGTTGGCAAACCACTGGCTGCCGCCAAACTTCTCTTTCAATGCATTGATAGTTTCCATAGCATTCTCGTAAGTGGCATGGAAAGGCTCTGCTTTTGTTATTTTGTCAATCCCTAATGTTTGATAGTCATAGCGGTCGAGGGTATCAAGGGCATATACATAATCGGTAATGACATTAAACAACCCGGCATACTCCCCTTCCGATACCTTGTCTTGGAAGGTGAGAGCTCGCGACATCAGCCGCACTACGTCTTTCAACTCATCGTAGTGGTCGAGACGACGCCGGTCTATGGCATAGCCCTTGATGAGGTACTGCTTTAGAATGTTATTTGCCCATTTCCTGAAGATAATTCCATTTCGGCTTTTCACTCGATAGCCTACGGAAATAATCATATCAAGATTATAGTAATCAACATTTTGCATTTGAGTATATCCCTCCTTTCTGCCATATTTCTTGGGTGTCGCAAATTTTGCGACTACCGGCTCACCTTCCAATTCTTCCTTCAATGCATTATTGATATGTTTGGCAACAGTTTTGTAATCTCTTCCATAAAGTTGAGCTATTTGCTCTCTATTTAACCAAACCGTATCCTTCTCCAGTTTTACTTCAAGTTGGGTGCTGCCGTCATCTGTCGTGTAGAGAACGATAGATGAGCCGTTGTTCGCGATAATCCTATTCTCCGCCATACCTGTTATGCTTATTTTACTATTTTCTGTAAATATCTACAATTTTCTGAAATGGAAAACATAAAATAAACACTCGGAATTTTCATCCCTAGGCCGGACACAGACGTAAACGATAAACAATCTTGCATCTTATGCGTTTTATAAAATCAACATCCACCCCTACGGAAAAAGCAAGGTAAAGGTTGTAAGGTTCTCGTCCGAATGCAACAGGATGGAGCCGCCGCAAAGGTGCATCAGCTGACGGGACACCGCAAGGCCTATGCCGCTGCCGTTAGGCTTGGTGGTGAAAAACGGCAGGAAAATATCTTCCATCAAGGCGGCTTCTATGGCCGGGCCGTTGTTGCTCAACTCGATTCGAACCGCTCCCGACGCCTCTGCATAAGCGTGCAGCAGAAGTTTTCCTTTTCTTTCTTCCATCGCCTGACAGGCGTTTTTGAGGATATTGAGCACCACCTGCCCTATAAGCCGCTCGTCCGCATACACCATCAGGTCGGCCGGTTCCACATAGATTCTCGCTTCTATGCCGGCATACCACACCGGCTGATGCCGCAGCAGTTCCAGCATCTTTTGCAGAAACCCCTTCACGTAGAAAGGCGCGGGCTCCGGCTCGGGCGGATGGGTAAACCGGCGGTAGGATTCCACAAACTGCAACAGCCCCTTTCCCGTGTCACGTATGGTCTGCAAACCGTCGCGCAGCCGGTCGTCCGTCTGCCGATAGCCTTCCAACAGCGTCTCGCTCAAAGAAGTGAGCGGCGTTACGGCGTTCATGATTTCGTGGGTAAGCACGCGCGTGAGCCTTATCCAGGCGCTCACCTCCTTCTCGTCCAACTCGTTCTCAATGTCGTTCAAAGCCACGATACGCAACGCTTGCTTGGCGGTGCGCATAAGGGAAACCCGCACCGACAGCCGCACCCGGCCCCGCTCGTTGTCGAAAGCCACCGTCTGCGCGTTCTTTTCCCAAGCACGTTTTTGCGGTTCGGCATAGCCCGGGCAAGCTCGGCTCTGCGCGTTTGTATCCGCAAGCCCGGAAACGGCCTCCGCCAGCTCAACGCTTATGTGCTCCAACTGCCGAAGGTGCAGTATGCTTTCCATGCCCAACAGCCGCGAGGCCGCCTTGTTGTGCCGGATTACCGTATTGTCCGCGTCCAACACAAGAATGCCCGTATCCACCTCCTGCAGAATCTGCTCGTAAAAAATTTCCTGCTGCCTGATTTCCTGCCGGGTTTCGGAGAGAATCTGCACAATGCGGTTCAAGGCATGGTTAAACGCCTTACGCGACCGGCAGATTCCCTTTTCCGGATAGCGAAACGTGTAGTCGCCGTTCTCAACGGCTTCCAACATAAGGCTTATCTTCTTGCGCCGCTTCATCACAGGCCGTATTTCTTGATTTTGCTGTAGAGTGTCTGCCGGGCGATACCCAAAGCGCCGGCCACCGCCGAGAGGTTGCCGCCGTGTTTGGCAATGGCACGCTTTATCATAAGACGCTCCATATCCTCAATCCGCATATCCTCCGTCCCGGGAAGCGGTTCCGGCCCGAGTTCCGAGGGCCGCCGCTCCAACTCGAAATCGTCCGTTCCCAACACATCGCCATCGGCCATGATAACGGCCTTTTCCATCACATGCTCTAATTCGCGGATATTGCCCGGCCATGCGTATGACTCCAGCAACGGCAGGGCATTTTCGGCTATGCGCACGGCGGGCTTTCCGTAGCGCATACCGTAGCGTTCGGCAAACATCGTGGCCAAGGGCGCAATGTCTTGTGTGCGTTCCCTCAGGGCCGGTATGCGCAGGTCGATGGTGTTGACGCGATAGAGCAGGTCTTCGCGAAACTGCCCCTTGGCGACCATATCGCGCAGATGCCGGTTGGTGGCGCAGATAAAGCGCACGTCTATGTTTACCGGATCGTTGCCTCCCACGCGCACGATGCGCTTCTCCTGCAGGGCGGTGAGCAGCTTGGCCTGCATGGCGTAGGAAAGGTTGCCAATCTCGTCTAAGAACAGCGTGCCCGAATGGGCCATCTCGAACTTGCCCGCCCTATCCTGCCGGGCATCGGTAAAGGCTCCCTTTACATGCCCGAACAGCTCGCTCTCGCAAAGCGACTCGCTTATCGCGCCCATATCCACCGCCACGAAAGGCTTGCCGCAGCGCTCGGACTGCCAGTGTATCTCCGAGGCCAGCATACCTTTTCCCGTGCCGTTCTCACCCGTGATGAGAATCGTGGCATCGGTGGAAGAGAGTTTGTCCACCATCAGCCGGATGCGTTCCATAGCCGGGCTTTCTCCCCAAAAGAAGCGGCTTTCCCGGTTTTCTTTTTCTTCCGTTGCCGACCGTTTGCGGACGGCAGAACCGCCTTTTATGTGTTGACAGGCGTTTTGCAGACTTTCTATCAGCTTGTCGTTGCTGAATGGCTTTACCACAAAATCGAACGCGCCCTCCTGCATGCCGCGCACGGCCAGATCGATGTCGGCATAGGCGGTAAAGAGCACCACCTCGGTGTCCGGTTTCCTCTTCTTGATTTCACCCAGCCAAAACAAGCCCTCGTTGCCGTTGTTGATGCCGGCCTTAAAATTCATGTCGAGCAGCACCACATCGGGCTTTTCGGCCTGCAAGATGTAAGGAATCCGGTTGGGATCGGCCAGCGTGCTTACCTTTCCGAAATGGAGCGCCAGCAGCATCTGCACCGCCTTAAGCACCTGAACGTTGTCATCTACAACCAGGATATTTGTTTCTTTCTTCATCATGATGCCCGGGATTTATGTCCGAATTCAATTTGTTAGCCTATTGCAATAACCCATCAACTTAACGGTTCAAATCCCAGCGGTTTTTCAAAGGCTTCCGGTTTGCCCATGTCGCGCCAGAGGAAAGGTTCGGGCGGAAAATAGGCCACGGCTTTATGGCGGTCGGCCGTACGCAGGTAGGCTTCGATAAGGCCGAAGGGCGCCCCGCCGTAAAGCCCGGCCCAAGTGCGGATAACGTCCGTTTTAAGGATATGGATGCCGTTGTAGGCGTAGGTGTGCATCGTGGCGGCGGCGAAAGCGGCGGGTGCGCCCGCCCCCGGCTTCCAGGCGCCGGTCTTGCGGTTGTACCAGCCGTAAATGCGGCCGGCGGCGGACGAGACGGCCAAACGGCGGTCGGTGTCGCGGTCCTGCAACACCAGCATCGCGTCCGCGCCCGCCGCCTCAAAGTCGGCGCAGAGCCGGTTCAAGTCCAAATTGCTGAATACATCGGTATTGTGTACGAGCACGTAACCGTAGCCGTCCAACAGCGGCAGGGCATGCGTCAAGGCGCCGCCCGTATTCATGAGCAAGGCGCGCTCGTCGGAGATGCGGCAACGCAACGGCCGCCCGCCGGAAGCTCTGTGACCGCCCTGACTATCCCGCCCCGGCGCGGTAGCCGTTGCCTCCGCTTCCCCCGCGGCCGCACGTTGCCGCAGATAGGCTTCGAGGCGGTCGGCATGGTGGTGCACATTGACGACGGCCTCCGCAAAGCCCGCCCGCTCCGCCTTGCGCATCGTCCACTCGATGAGCGGACGCCCTTCGTATTCGACCAAGGCCTTGGGCTTTTCCTGCGTCAGCGCGCCCAGACGGCTGCCCAGTCCGGCCGCCGGTATAAACAATATCCTTTTCATGTTTTTCGCCACCTCTTCTTTTGGCAACAACCAATATAAATCAATTATTTACGACACAATAACGCCTACCAAAGCCCCTATGGACGCCATCCGGCACAAGCCTCAAACGCTATTCGTACAGATAATAGCGTTCGGCACGGCGGCGGTAGGCCTCCAAGGCCGGCTGCCAGCCCGCCCGTATGCGTTCCTCGCTCCAACCCGCCCGTATCTGCGTTTCCAAATCGGTATTTCCAGCTAATTTGCGGAAGAATTTGGTGAAGAAACGCGCGGAGTCCGGATAAGCCTTATACATGGTCAGAAGCGGTTGCAGGTTCAGGTACAGCGGATGAAACGACGCAACGTCCGCCGCCGGCCGCGCCGCCGAAATCAGGCCGTCGTCCGTCAGCCAGCCGGCCGCCTGACGCGCTTCGTAGCCGCGGCAGTCCCGGTCGCGGTAAGGCGGATCGGCCGCCTTGCCGGGCATGGAAACGGGACGGAACCTATAGCCGCCCACCGGCGATTCCGCAAAGCCGTAACAGGCAAACGGCCGGTCGGTGCCGCGCCCGACGCTGACAGGCGTGCCCTCGAACAGGCAGAGCGACGGATAGGCCATGACGGCCGTTTGCGAACGCAGGTTGGGCGAAGGCGGCAACGGCAAGGCGTAAGGCGTGCGCCGCGTATAACCCGCCATCGGGATGACGGTCAGCACACAGGTGTCGCCGTTCGCAGGCTTAAGCCAACCCTCGCCCTGTATCATGCGGGCGTATTCGCCTATCGTCAGGCCGTAAAGCACGGGCACGGGGTGCATGCCGATAAACGAGCGGCAGCAGGCCGTGTCGAGCAGCGGCCCGTCGATGGCGCCTATATGCGGGTTGGGCCGGTCGATGACGACGAGCGGCAGCCCCGCTTCGGCGCAGGCTTCCATGACGTAATGCAAGGTGGAGATATAGGTATAGAACCGCAAGCCGACATCCTGCAGATCGAACAACAGGATATCCAAGCCGGCCAGGTCCTCGGACGTCGGCTTTTTGTGCGCCCCGTAAAGCGAGACGACCGGCAAACCGGTTAGCGCGTCCGTCCCGTCCTTGACGTGCGCCCCGGCCTCGGCCTCGCCGCGCAACCCGTGTTCGGGCGAAAACAGGCGGACGACCGCTACCCCGTCCGCCAACAGGCTGTCCACCAAATGAATATAAGGCGGTACGGGCGCATTTTCCATGCCATCGCAGTCGGCTTGAAAATCGGCAGCCGACGAAAAGGCGCCCGTGCCCGGCGGCCGCTTATAGAAAACGGAGGCGTGGTTGGCCACAACCCCGACTTTTTTACCCTTTAGCAGCGGGTAGTAGCATTCGGTACGCTCCACGGCCAGACGGCCGCCGGCCGAAACCGCCGAAACCTGAGCCGCAGCCCTTTCCAGCACGGCCTCCCCGGCGCGGGCCGCATTCAAACCGCCCAGGCAGCCCATCAGCGCCGCCACGGCCGCCCCCCGCCATCCGCATTTTCCTATCATTCCCATATCATTCCTAAAATTCCCCAAAGGTACACTTTTTCCCGCATTTGCTATTGCGCAGGGCATTCCGTAAATTTGCGCGTAATGAATCTCCCGTTTTTTATCGCGCGCCGCTGGACGTCGGCCGCCCCCCAAAGACACACACAGCGCATCCTGCGCATGGGCGTGGCCTGCATCGCGGTCTGCACGGCCATCATGGTGTTGGCCGTCTGCGTTTTAGTCGGCTTCAAGCAAGGCATCAGCCAAAAGGTCTTCGGCTTCGGTTCCCACATCCAAATCCAACCCTACGCCCTTGACGACGTCCCCCCTTATATCGACCTTTCCGCCCCGCACATCGCCCGCCTCACCACCGACTATCCCCAAATCAAACGCTGGGATCCGTTTTTATACAAAGAAGGGTTGCTTAAAGGCGAGGAAGAAAGTATCGGCATCTATTTCAAAGGTTTACCGCAGAATTTCGACACCGCCTTTTTCGCCCGCCACCTCACGGCCGGCCATCTGCCCCGCTTCGGCCTCCAAGCCTCCAACGAAATCCTGATTTCCGAAAAGACCGCCAAGACCCTACAACTGCAGCCCGGCGACAAGGCCCGCACGTATTTCATTGCAGGCGAACAACTCCGCCCCCGCGCCTTTACGGTCGCCGGCATTTATAAAACGGGCCTGGGGCAATTCGACGAGACGTATATTTTGGGCGATTTGCGACAAATCCAACGTCTGGACGGCCTGACGGAAAATCTGGTCGGCGGCATTGACCTGCAGCTCCATAATCCGCAAATCCGACAGGCCGTTTGCGACGCCGTCGCGATGACCCTGCCTTACGAATGGAGTTGCTATCCCTGCGACCGCCTGTTTCCAGAAATTTTCGACTGGCTCGCGCTCATAGACGTCAATGTATGGGTGCTGCTGGTCATTTTGTGGGTCGTGGCCCTTATCAGTCTGCTTTCGATTCTGTTTATCTGCATGATGAGCCGGAAGCCGCAGGCCGCCATGCTGAGCGCGATGGGCTTGGGCTCACCCGCCCTGCTCCGCGTGTTTTTGTGGCAGTCCGGCCTGATTCTCGGCAAAGGCATGTTGATCGGCAATGCCGCCGGCCTGCTCACGGCCTGGTTGCAACGGCTCTCCGGCGCCGTCCGCCTGAACGAAGAAGTCTATTTCCTGAGCCAGGTGCCGATTGCGTTTCCCTGGGGATTGCTTCTCGCCATCAATCTGATCTGTATCGCCCTCGCGGTGCTGCTGTTGTTTGTCATCACGCTACTTTTCCGCAAACGATACGGCCTGACGCGAGACCTCAAAGCCTTGGCATAAAAGATTTTAATTTAATATCTACGGGTGACCCGACCCGCCGGCCACGGCCCTATCGACGCCCCTGTCCCTTGGCTTCCGACCGCTGGGCTATCGGTGCGCGTATTCCTCAAAGTGTCCGTCCGAATAGAAGAATACAACTTTGATTAGACGCGGGTTATCGGCTTGAACCGGGGCAAAATCGGCGGGAACCGCCGCCAGCGGTTCCGCCAACCGTTGGCCCGCCTCATACGACCGGCCCGCGGATACGCCCCCCGGTGCAGCCCCCGGAACCACCTCCGACACCGCCCCGGGCACAGCCGCAGGCACCGCCCCGGACATTGCGACGCCCACCGCCGTCTCAGCCATCGTCTCAGCCTTATCCTCCGTCTCAGGCACTGCGTTTCCCCCGGTCTCCGACACCGCATCTACCGCCCGTCCGTCGATTCCGCCGTCGATTCCGCCGGCTATTCCGCCGGGCCGGAAACCGGACGCAACCGCCTCTCTCCCGCCAGAGGGTTCCGGTATTCCGGTCGATCCGGCCGCTTGCAACAGCCCCCCAAGCCCCGTCTCCGCCACCGGTCCGTTCCCCGGTTCCGCCGCACGGACATCAGACAAACTGTCATACATTTTCCCTTCTCCAAACAACAGCCACTGGCTACGGATTTCGGGAAAAGTCCGCAAGATTTTCGTCACGAAATCCAAACTCGGATTGTTCCGGCCGCTCAAAACATGGGAAAGGGCAGACCGTTGAACACCGATTCGGTCGGCGAAAGCCGAGACCGTCAAATTCTGGGTCTGCAAAACAAGCGCAATTCTATTCAGCATAATATTACAATTATCAATTCCTATCTTTCACAACCGCCACCGCCATTTACAATCGTAAAATTATAAAATTATACAAAAATAAACAAACCGAGTTAACCAGTAAGACAAATCAAAACTTCAAATAACACAAAATTAAATATTGCAAATCAACATAAAAGATAAATACACTTCGAAGCAAATAAAGCCAGACAAAAATTCATCCAAAAAACCTATATTTTACTTTATATGAAATCCACAAAACGCTGATTTATCGTAAATACAAATATGAAAATATAAAATAACCGCATTTCAACATCCGATACATTTGTAAACAGCATTCCCAGCCTAAAAAAATCACACAACACGCGCCATCCGTCCGTACCGACGCCAATGAGTTTACAAAAATAAACCGCCGGACCGCCCTACCCGATTTTTCATTTCCGCCGTTTTAAAGAAATTTCGCGCCCCGACCGACCAAAATGTCATCCCAAAATTCCAAAGCGTTCTCCGCCCGTTTTTCGCCACCCCGCCCCAGCCCGAAAGCCCGACCTCAGCCAATTTCCCCCTGCGGCCGAAACACCAAAAACATGACAAAACGACAGCCATAAACCGTCTCTGCTTTCCCCGGCTACGCCAACCCAAAGACCGCCCCAAACGCCGCCCCATCCCCGCTCCGCCACTTGACATTGTTTCCGGCTTGTATTACCTTTGCAGAAAACGTCGCATCATGCCCGCCACTACGCCCCGCCCCGCCAAACGATTTTCAGGCTACCTCTTGCTCCTGATAGCCGCCCTTGGCTTTTTGTGCAGTTGCCAGTCCAACCGCCACCTTTGTCCGGCCTACGACCAACACTACCGCCGGGAAACGTTGCCTTATTAGCCAACAGACACAAGTTCACCCCCTACCTTATAATAATGAAACGCGCCGGCCTCCTCTTTCTATGTCTCTACACCGGGCTCGCGCTTATCCCCCGACTCAAATCCCAAGTCGTGGTTTACGAAGACTACGTACCGCCGCGCCAAAACATTTTCACGCGGGAACGTTTCATGTCGCTCTATTTGCATTCGGCCGGCTTTGCCATCGGCTACGAACAAGGCCGGCTCAACCGCAAGTTCCGTTACGAAGGCTGGTCGGTGGAATTTTCCACCCAACTGAATCCCAAAGCCATACGCGTCAACTGGACCGGAAGCGGACGACGGTATGTCTATGGCCAGATCAATAGTTTCTGTCTCTTGCGCGGCGGCTACGGCGGCCGGCATACGTTCAACGAGAAACCCTATTGGGGCGGCGTCGCGCTGTCGTTGATTTATAACGGCGGCCTGTCGCTCGGCCTCGCGTTCCCCCAATACCTTTATATAGCCTACGGTTCCGAACTGAGCGGCGAACCCTACGAACGCAAATTGGAAAAATTCGACCCGAACAACCCCTACCACTTTCAGGTGGATCGCATCATAGGCCGCGGCCCGATCCTGCACAGCGTGCCACACCTGCGTCCCTATCCGGGCCTATACGCCAAATTGGGCTTCAACGCCGAATTCGGCAAAAAGGAGAAAACGATGCACGCCTTGGAAGCCGGCATTACCTACGATTGTTATTTCACGCGCATTCCGCTTATGGCCGAAAACAAAAACCCGTTCGGCTTCTTCAATTTCTACGTGGCCTACCGCTTCGGCATGCGGTATCAGAAAAAATAGAAAAAACTTGCAAAACGCAAAAAGTTTTCTAATTTTGCATCCGGAAGAAAACTTCGGAAACGCATAAAGTTTTATTCATGGACTTAAAAGCGAGCATATTAAATATAGCATCCCGTAACTTTTTCCAAAAAGGCTTACGTCAGGTCTCGATGGACGAAATTGCGGAACAGGCCGGCATTTCCAAACGAACGCTGTACGAAATCTACAAAAGCAAGGAATTGCTGATTGCCGACGTGATGTGCCAGACATTTGACGCCACACTGAGTCAAATGGAAAATTTGGTCGAGGACATGGAGAAACGCGGCTGCAATACCGTGGAAATTTTATGCCATATATATATTCTCAGCCGCAAATTCCAAGAGCCCATCAACAAGGTCATCTTCGACGAACTGCGCAAATACTATCCGGAAATCAACAGCCGGCGGTTCGCCCATCTGCAGGAACGTCACGACAAATTGTTCCGCCGGCTTTATTTGGATTGCAAAGCGAGCGGCTTTATCCGGGAAGACATCAACACCGACTTGATATTCCGCCTTTTGAAAGATTTGAGCGACGACAAATTAGGTTATGTGGCCTCCGGCCAATACACGGCCACGGACATCACATCTTACCTGATTGTGCCGCTGATACGCAGCATCGGTACCCACAAAGGCCATCGTGCGTTTTTCAAGGCCATACAATCGTTCGATGACCCTTATACAAAACACCTGAAAAATTTGCTTTCCTTATGAAATTCATGATGAAATCGCCCCGCTGGCTCTGCCTGGGCCTATGCATCGGCCTATGGTGTGTGTATCCAGTCTTCGCTCAGACGGCTGAACAGACGCCAACGGATGAAACAGCGGAACCAAGCGGCCGAAACAACGGCAAGAAACACTACGCGCCCCGTTACGCCTATCGCGTGGAGACCGGACACAATGAAAACGATACGGCCGCCGGCGCGCTGCACCTGAATCTGGACGAAGCCGTAGATTACGCCCTGGCTCACAACAAAAACCTGTTGCAGACCAAGAACGACGTGCTCAAAGCCGTCTATAGCAAGCGGGAGGCCATCGCCAACTACATCCCGCAGGCCAAGGCGACCGTCGATTTCAACACCTACTTTAATCAAAAGATGGACATGGGCAATTTCGGCGGCATGCCGATGCAGATCGAAATGCCGAATACGAGTTCGCTGAACGCGCAGGTCTCGCAGGTAGCGTTCAACGGCAACGCGATGGTGGGCATCATGCTCGGCAAAATCGGGCAGGCCATGGCCGAAATCAACGAGGAAAACGCGGAACTGACGCTTATCAACACCGTCAGCATGAACTACCACCTCGTATTGCTGACCAAGGCCAACTACGATATCCTGACGCGCAACGTAAACGACCTTAAGGATTTGGTCAAGAAAACGCAGGCCATGGTCCAGGCCGGCGCCATGGAGCAGACCGACGCCGACCAACTGCAGGTGCAGGTCAATCTGCTCGAAAACATGCTTAAAAACACGGAACGCAGCATTGAACTGGTCACCAATACGTTGAAAATCGAACTGGGCATGAACGTGGCCGACGAACTCGTGCTGACGGAGTCGCTGGACGACCTCATCGCGTCGCAGAACGACCTGTTGCTACTTAGTTTGCCCTATGAAATGGAGGCCGACCCCACCTATCGTTTAGTCGAAAAGAACGAAGAAATGGCCGAAAAGCAGAAACTCATGGCCATCATGAACTTCGTGCCCACGATCGCGGGCTTCTACCAATACACGTACCAAATCCTCAAACCGGAATTCAACATGCAGCCCAACCATGTGGCGGGCGTCTCGGCCACGATTCCGATTTTCTCCGGCCTGGCCAATACGAACAAACACCGGCAGGCGCGCATCGACCTCTACAACGCCCAGTTGCAGAAGGAGCTTGTCAAAGACCAGTTGCTTACGCAGGAAAAACAGATGCGGTTCAACCTATCGACCGCCCTGGAGCAATACAACACACAGAAAATGAATATTGAGGTGGCCGACCGCGTGTTCAAGAGCATTCAGCTCAAATACGAACAGGGCGTCAAATCGAGCATGGACCTGACCAACGCCAACTCCGACTACCTGCAAGCCTATTCCGACTATCTGGCCGCGATTTCGCAACTGCTGGAAGCGCGCTTCAACCTCAAACGCATTTTGTATTTTTAGGCTTTTCAGACGGCCTGCCCCTAAATAAACTGAATTTGAAAGCAAACCATTTAAACCGATAAAGAGATGAAACGCTATATGAAAAGAACCTTGCTATGCACCTGCGGGTGCCTCGCCGCCCTGCTGACCACGGCCTGCAACCGGCCGAAACAGACGGCCGCCCGGACGGAAACGGTCAAAACCGAACAGGTACGCAGCCTGATGATGGAACCGGTGGAGATTGACCGGAAAGTGGAACTGCCCACGACGCTCAACGCCTGGGAGGAAGTGCATCTGGCGCCGGCCAGTCCCGGCCGCATCGAAGCGTTCAAAGTGGAGGTCAGCGATGTGGTCAAAAAAGGCGACATCCTCGTGCAGATGGACCGCACCCAGCTGCTGCAGACCGAACTGCAGCTTAAAAACTACGAGACCGAATACAACCGCGCCAAAATCCTGTACGAGGCCGGCAGTTATTCCAAACAGAACTACGACCAAATCAAGACCCAATACGAAGTGGCCAAAACCAATGTGGATTACCTGCGTACAAACACCATCCTGAGGGCGCCATTCTCCGGCATCGTTTCCGGCAAGTATTTTGAAAACGGCGAAATGTATTCCGGCTCGCCCATCGCCAACATCGGCAAGGCGGCCGTCCTCTCGCTCGTGGAAATCGACAAGCTCAAGACCACGATCGCCGTACCCGAGTCCTATTACCCGATTATCAAAAAGGACATGACGGCCGACATTACGAGCGACGTTTATCCCGGTCAGACCTTCAAAGGTTCGGTCAACATCATCTATCCGACCGTCAACCCGACCTCACGCACGTTCGACGTGGAACTTAAAATCGACAACCGCGACCAGATCCTGCGTCCAGGCATGTTCGCGCGCGCACACCTGTTCGTCGGCAAGGAAAACGCGCTGCTCGTACCCGACTATGCCGTACTCAAGATGCAAGGCTCGAACGAACGCTATGTGTTTGTCGTAGACAACGGCCAGGCGCGCCGCATCGTCGTCAAAATCGGCGACCGCTTCAACGACCGCGTGGAAATCCTTTCCGAACAGCTCAAGCCCGGCATGGAACTCATTACCGAGGGACAGGCCCGCCTCAATGACGGCGTGCCTGTCAATGTCGTGAAATAGCACGGCGAAAGACCTTGAATCGTTTTGTATTACCTTAAAGATTTCAGAAGATGAGCATTTACAAGACAGCCGTCAACAAGCCCATCACGACCATGATGATTTTCACGGCCGTGATGCTGTTCGGCCTGTACTCCCTGACCAAAATCCCCATCGACCTCTACCCCGACATGGAAATCCCGGCGGTATCGGTCATGACGGTCTATGCCGGCGCCAGCGCGGCCGACATAGAGGAAAACGTCACCAAATTGATAGAGGACAATCTGACAACGGTTGACCAACTGAAAGAAATTTCATCCACCTCCAAGGACAATATCTCGATTGTCTCGCTGGAATTCGAGTGGGGTGTCGATTTGGACGTGGCCGTGGCCGACGTGCGGGACGCGCTCGATATGGTGCTGAGCGACCTGCCCGACGACTGCGAACGGCCTACGATTTTCAAGTTCAGCACCAGCATGATGCCGATTATCTTCTACACGATTACGGCTGACGAGTCGTATAACGGCTTGGAAAAACTCATAGACGACAAGGTCGTGAATTCGCTCAACCGCGTGGACGGCATCGCTTCCGTCATGTTGAGCGGCGCCCCCGAACGCGTGGTCTATGTCGATGTGGACGCCAAGAAAATGGACGCCTACAACCTGACGATAGAGGGCATCGGCAACGTCATCGCGGCGGCCAACGTCGATATGCCGGCCGGCAGCGTCCGCATGGGACGTACCGACTACCAGCTGCGCGTGGAGGGCGAATTCGAGGAAAGCGATGAAATCCGCAACCTCGTCATAGGCAGCATAGGCGGCCGCAACATCTATGTCAAGGATGTGGCGACGGTCAACGACACGATCAAGGACGTGACCGTGGCCGAACGTTCCAACGGCAGACCCGGCCTGCGCATGATGGTCATGAAGCAATCGGGCGCCAATACCGTAGCCGTGGCCGACGGCGTAAAGAAGCGTCTGGCCGAGCTCGAGCCCACGTTGCCGCCCGACGTCAACATTCTGGAAGTGTACGACTCCTCGACGTTCATCAAGCAGTCCATCGGCAACCTGGCCTCGACCCTGCTGTTCGCCCTGCTGTTCGTCACGGTCGTGATCCTGTTCTTCCTCGGCCGTTGGCGCGCCACGTTCATCGTCGTGCTGACGATTCCCATCTCGCTGATCGTGGCGTTCATCTATCTGGCCCTGACCGGCAGCTCACTCAACATCATCTCGCTCTCCTCCCTCTCCATCGCCATCGGTATGGTGGTCGATGACGCGATCGTGGTCTTGGAAAACATCACGAAACACATCGAACGCGGCGCCCGGCCGCGCGAAGCGGCCATCTACGCGACGAACGAAGTCTGGGTGTCGGTTATCGTGACGACGCTCGTCGTCGTGGCGGTGTTCCTGCCGCTAACGACGCTGGGCGGCATGACGGGCATCATGTTCAAGGAATTGGGCTGGATCGTGACCATTACGGTCTGCACGTCCACGACGGCGGCCATCTCCATCACGCCCATGCTCTCGTCCAAATTATTGCGCCTGCGCGACAAAGAGGTCAAACTGACCGGCTTCGGCGCGTTGCACGCCCGCTTCATCGAACCCGCCTTGAACCGTCTGGACGTATTTTACGAACGTCTGTTACGCAAATCACTGAACAACAAGGCTAAAATCACCGTCATCTCGGTGGCGGCCGCCGTGGCGTCATTCTACCTGTTCCGCTTTGTCGGCATGGACTTCATGCCGCAATCGGACGAAAGCCGCTTTACGGCCACGATTGAACTCGGCACCGGCATGCGCGTGGAAGAAACGCTCGTGACCACGGCCAAACTGGAAAAACTGCTCGAAGAACGCTATCCGGAAGTGACGGTCATCTCGTCCTCGACGGGGGCGGATGACGAGGGGGGCTTCTCGGCCCTGTTCGGCAACAACGGCACGAACACGATTTCGCTGACCGTACGTCTGTGCGACCTCAAGGACCGCGACCGCAGCGTGTTCGACATAGCCGAAGACTTCCGCCAGCAACTGGCCACCTATCCCGAAATCATCGACTATACGGTCAGCACGCAAGGTTCGGGCGGCGGCGGACAGGAAAATAACGTCAGCATCGAAATCTACGGCTTCGACCTGAACGAGACCAACCGCGTGGCCGAAGACATCAAACGCGTGGCCGCCGACGTCAAGGGGGCGCGCGACATCGAAATCAGCCGAAAGAAGGACAAGCCCGAACTGCAGTTGAATCTGGACAAGGAGAAACTGGCGCAGCACAATCTGACGACCGCCACCGTGGCCTCCGCCCTGCGTAACCGTGTGGCTGGCTTCACGTGCAGCAAATTCCGCGAGTTGGGAGACGAATACGACATCATCGTGCGGCTCGAGGAAGACTACCGGAACAAAATCGAAAGCCTCGAAGACATCAGCATCCAGGCGCCGGACGGCTCGATCATCAAACTCGACGAACTGGGTGACGTGCGCGAGTACTGGGGACCGCCCAACATCGAACGCAAACGCCGCGAACGCGTCGTAAAAGTGGACGTGACGCCCGTCGGCGTCTCGCTGGGCGAACTGGCGGCCGGCCTCCGGGCCAAGATTGAGGCCGAGGTCGATGTGCCGGGCGACATCATGATCGTTTATGCCGGCGCGTTCGAAGACCAACAGGAATCTTTCCAAGACATGGTGGTGCTGTTGGCGTTGATCGTCATCCTGGTGTTCGTGGTCATGGCCTCGCAGTTCGAATCGTTCAGCAAGCCGTTCATCATCATGATGGCCATTCCGTTCTCGTTTACGGGCGTGGTGCTGGCCCTGCTCATAACCGGAACGACCCTGAACATGATCGCGGCCCTGGGGGCTATCCTGCTCGTGGGCATCGTGACCAAGAACGGCATCGTGCTCGTCGATTACATCAACCTCATGCGCGACCGCGGCCTGGAACTCAACGAAGCCATCGCGCTTTCCGGCCGTTCGCGTCTGCGCCCCGTCCTGATGACGACCGCGACGACGATTCTCGGTATGTTGCCGATGGCGTTGAGCGTGGGCGAAGGTTCGGAAATGTGGGCGCCGATGGGCATCACGGTCATCGGCGGCCTGACGGTCTCGACGGTCATCACGCTCGTCATCGTGCCCGTCCTCTATGCCTTGATGGCACGGCACGGCGAACGCGACAAGCAAAACAAGTTACGGAAGGCCTATACGTTTTTGGAAGATTAGGCCGGTAAGGAACAGGCAAATTGAATTAAAATCGAACCGGAACGGGGTGCGGCGCTCAGGTAGGAGTACCGCCGTGCCGCTCCCCGACTTCCCGGTCTTTTACCCTACCTATATAATATATGACATTATGAAAGCGGTATTCATCGTATTCAACCAAGCGAACGTGGAACGCGTGGAATATCTGTTGGACAGACTGGATGTACGGGGCTTCACCTGGTTTTCGAACGTGGAGGGACGCGGCAGCAAGACGGGTGACCCGCACCGCGGCACGCATACGTGGCCGGAGGTCAATTCAGCCGTCATCACGGTCGTGGACGACGCCAAGGTGCCCGAAATATTGGACAAGGTACACCGGCTCGACCAAGTCAACGAAGAAGTCGGCATCCGCGCTTTCGTCTGGTCGGTGGAACAGACGGTGTAGGTATCGCCTCCCACGTGCGCTTCGCGCCCTAATGTCGGTGCAAGCGAGTGTTAATTACCGCAGGCAGTCGGCCAATTCGGCTTTCGCCAGACTTACCGCGATGGGACCCGACACATAAGGCGCGATTTCGTAAACTTGATACTGAAACACGATGGAATCGCCGCCGAGCCGGAATTGAGCCGGCAGTTCCACGGCGGCCATATCGAAAATCTCGTTGCCGTAAACGCCAGAAGCCAGCTTTGCCCGGACACGGTCGCGCACCGTATCGCGCATCTCCGGTTTAAACAGGCGGTCCAACGTGATTTCTTCCCCGGTCTTCGGATCGATATTGAGATACTGTACCGTCTGCATGCCGTGCGCGCCGCCCGTATAGACATAGAGGAACGTTTTCCAGACCAACGCCTCCCCGCTCTCGACTTCGAGCAATTGGTTGCACTCCATTTCATAGGCCGCCGCGTTGGGCGAAAACCGTCCCGCCGCGATTTCGGCCGCGAACCCCGCCAAATCCTGGCGGTATTCCGACAGATAACGCGCCACGAGTGCCTGCATCCAATCGTTGAAACCCGCCTTGGCAAGCGGATAGCGCGATAGAATTGTATCCGCCAGACTTTGTCCCAGCGTAGGTTCAGCCGATATATCGGTGCCGCCGGCCTCCGGAACGGCCATCGGTTCAGAGGCGACCTTGACCAAGGCTTCATCCTCTCCCACCTCGCTGTCACCGTAAATCATGCCGCAGAGCGCGTCCAGCAGGCGGGCGTTGATGCGACCGGCCACGTCCCGCCCGTAAGGGCTTTCGCGCACCCAATCGGCCTGCAGGGTCACGCGCAAACCGGCCAGACTGTCCGGATCGGGACGGCTTTCATCCAACGGATACCAAGCCTCCAGCCCCGACTGTTCGACCGTGAACGACGTGGTCCGGCGGCAACCGACCGCCCCCATCAGCCCTACCAAAAGCAAACTTGCCAAAATAAAATCAGAGAATCGAAACGACGGTTTCATAACCACCTCCTTTTTTGTTTGAATATAAACCCCGGAAACGGCCGCATCCGACGGGATGCGACCGACCGGCGTCACTCTATCATCATACAAATGTAACAATTTTTCTTAACTTTGCCGCTATCATTCCCGCAAAACCGGAGACATAACCATGTTGCCGGTTGCAAAACCTACTTTTATGATACTCAAATCCCTGATAGCACTCATCGCCCGCTTCGGGCAATCCCTGACGGATGCCGGCTGGCATCCCGGCACCGTCCGCCTTACGACAACGCTCGCCGTCCTGCTCTGTGTCGTCCTCTTTACCTGGGGCCTTTACTGGCTCGTACGCGTCGTCCTGTCCAAAACCGTACGCGCCATCGCGAACAAATACAAAACCCGCATAGGCGACATCCTCGTGGGCCGGCACGTCATACGCCGCACGTCCTACCTCCTCATCTGCATCCTCTTCAATGCCGCCATCCCCGGCATTTTCGAAGAGTTTCCGGGCTGGATCGCCCCCTTGCGGAAACTGCTCACCATCGGCACGCTTTGGTTCGCGCTCCGCATCGTCACGGGCATCCTATGGTGCATCGTCGATTACCAGGCCGGCCGTCAGCAAAACAAACAGCGGTCGTTCAAAGGCCTCGTCCAGTTCGCCACGATCGCCGTCTATTTTCTCGGCGCCATCATCCTGCTTTCAATCCTGCTCAACAAGTCGCCCCTCGTATTCATCGGCGGATTGGGCGCGGCTTCGGCCGTGCTCATGCTGATATTCAAGGACAGCATTTTAGGATTGGTAGCGGGCGTACAACTCTCCTACAATGACATCGTGCGCATAGGCGACTGGATCACGATGTCGAAATTCAACGCCGACGGCACGGTGGTCGATATCACGCTCACGACCGTCAAGGTACAGAATTTCGACCTGACGATTACGACAATACCGGCTTACAACCTGATTTCCGATTCGGTCGTGAACTGGCGCAACATGTCCGACTCAAAACACCGGCGGATCCAACGCGCCGTGAACATCGACATCACGGGCATCCGCTTCTGCGAACCGGCCTTTCTGGCGCATCTGGCCCAAGAGGAAGTGTTGGCCGCTTTCATGATGCCATACATAAGCCTGCTGGAACGCGAAAAAAGCGCGGACACCGCTCCGGGAGCAGGTACGGGAGCGACGCCCGCCCCTTTGTCCACCGATGCCGTACGCCTGCCGACCGGCGGGCTGACCAACGTCTATCTGTTCCGCAAATACATCGAATTCTACCTGCGCCGCCACCCCAACATCGAGAACGCGCCCGGCTACACGCTCATGGTGCGGCAACAGCCGATGGAAGACTATGGCCTGCCCCTCCAGATCTATTGCTTCACGCGCACGTCCGAATGGGTGACGTACGAGACCATACAGGCCGACGTCTTCGACCACCTGCTGGCCATGGCGCCCGTCTTCGGCCTGGCCGTCTTCGAACGCACGGCCCAACCCGACGTCCGCTTAGAGGAAGCCGGCTTGCCGACCATAGGCGCGCCCGCGGGTTCAGACGTTTAGGTTTGGCCGGTGCAACAGGCTTGCCGTTCTCGAAAATTATCCTTACCTTTGCGCTCGTTTTCGCTCCGGCTTGAGGTTTGCTTCGACGCAGATTATGGGTTTTCAAACCGGTCGGAAACGCATCGGCATTCTGCTCCGGAAAGGTGGGTGAGTGGCTGAAACCAACAGTTTGCTAAACTGTCGTACGGGTTACCGTACCGGGGGTTCGAATCCCCCCCTTTCCGCAAAGCGATGCGCAAAGCCTTGGGATATAGCCCAAGGCTTTTTTTATACCCTGCGCCGTGGGGAGATTGCTCACCTAAGGTGCAGGGTATAAAAAAAGCCCGTCGCGCGTTCCGCGCGCCGCGGCTTTGCCCATCGCTTTGCAGGCCTCCCCCTCTGGATCAGCCGAGCGCAGCGAGGCTAATCCCCGCTAACCTTTTCTTTGACCACAAAGAAAAGGTTAGACCAAAAGCAAGCGACCGCATCAAAGCAACCACCTCAACAAAATATCTACACCCAATTTCACACCCGAAAATCGCGACGGCATGCAAACCACCCGTAGCCGGACTTCCCAACCCGGACAACATGGACTATTTCCTCAACACATAAGCAATGCCAATCGGTGACACCCGCTGCATTTTATTTTTCGCATGATAATGCACATTAAAAGAGAATACGCTTGACAAATATCGGTCAATACGCAAAAAAGCACGGGAATGCAAGAACGAAGCCCCGTTGAACAAACGGTCCCAAAAAGAGCCCATAAATCCAAAATAATGCTTTTGTACAATGGTTATACCCGCATTGCGTATGATATTTTCCAAATATGCTTGGGGGATTCCTCTTTCATGTTTGGTCAATCCCGGACGTTTTTTAGTCCAATCACCCATAGAATGCATAGGTTCACGCAACAGAAAAAAACCGCCGGGCTTTAAAACCCGGAATAACTCATTCAATACATACGTAACATTTGGAATATGATGCAACGTGGAGAAGCACGTAATTAAATCGACAAAATCATTCGGTAAATCAATATTTCCCTTTTCATTTACATTTAAATATACCGGTGTAGTGTTCTTTATTTGCTTGCTACGCGTTTTTTTCGAAGCTTCTACGATATATATATTCTGTATTCTGTCGATTATCGGCAAAAATTCATCTCCCCAAGACGAACCATATCCCAATACATTTTCAAAACGGTCAATCTTTTTCAAATAATTATAACCATTTAAAATATTTAGATTGTGCGCAGTATAAATCCCTCTGCTCTCGACACCATATTGATCTGCATACGCTTCCGCTTCATCTTCAAACCATTGAATAATCTGTTCTTCCGTAAAGTCATCGCCCCAAAGCAAATCGCCTTTAAAATACCGTTCTTTCATCTCGCGCTATAAATAATCCAACAAATATAGTCCTTTTGACATTTTCCACCAAATTTTTTATTGGTTTTTCAAAAGGCAGATTCAACGAGCAAGTACAATTTTACAACAAAAGATTGAAAAACTCAGCTTTTTGCTTTTATTTTCTTGATTTCCAATATAATTACAATTTACATAAAAATAATTCCATTATACATTCCCCCTAGGGATATTACCGTAAAAACGTGCCTTGAAAAGGAAAAAGCTTTGAACAAAACCAAAAATCCGAAGAAAGACGTTCTGCATGCCCAAAACGACACGGAAGAATGCGGCCTAAAATCGTCCGCCGGGTAAAACCGACGCGTGAATTGCCCAATTCAAGATTTTTCCGTATATTTACACTGCTGATTCAGATAGACCAACTTGAAGACAGTCCTTTGCAACCGATGACCGATTTCGACGAATATATCAGACAGAGTGAGCCCTGCCGTCAGGAACGTGCCTACACGTGGCAAACCGCCATCGGACTGCAAGCCGTGGACGGCCTGAAGCCTTCCGACTATCTGAAAGACACGGCGCGGCGGCATATAGAAGGAAAAATCACCATAGACGAAGCGCAAAACGCCATCAAAAACTACTATCAGTCCAAAGACCACCGTGCCCCAAAAGATTCGGAGACCTACGAGGCAGACCAAGCATCAGCCCATATCGTCCAAATACTTTCAACCCGCACGTTGGACTTCAGCCCCAAAGGCTACATCGCCCTCCACCGCCGGATTTTCGACGGCATTTTCAAATGCGCCGGAAAAATACGGGATTACGACATTTCAAAAAAAGAGTGGGTTCTGGACGGCGACTCCGTCAGTTATTTGAATTGGGAAGATTTACGCCGGGCCTTGGACTACGATATCGAACAGGAACGGCAGTTCAGTTATGCCGGCCTGTCCCCGGACGCACTCACCTCACATATTACCACCTTTGTTTCAAGCCTTTGGCAAATACATCCATTCGCCGAAGGCAATACCCGCACAACGGCCGTCTTCATCATACAATACCTGCGTTCACTCGGCTTTGACGATGTTTCAAACACCCTGTTCGCGAACCACGCCTGGTATTTCAGAAACGCCTTGGTTCGGGCCAATTACAAGAACGCCCCGAAAGGCATTGACTACACGCCCATTTACCTAGAACGTTTCTTCCGCAACCTACTCTTAAAGGAACAATGGGATTTGCGCAACCGCTACCTGCATATCCACCCGACCGAAGCATGGCGCGAACAGCCTTGTCAATCAACGATGAACGAATCCCCACCCCTTTACAGGACAAGTAGTACAAGCGGCGGAGTACAACCTGCAGAGTACACCCAAGTACAGGACAAGTACAGGATAAGTACAGGACAAGTACAAGTAGCGAAACCAACCCAAACGCAGGACAAGCACAGGACAAGTACAAGTAGCGAAACCAACCCAAACGCAGGACAAGTACAGGACAAGCACAGGATAAGCACAGGACAAGTACAGGAGACGCAGATTGAACTCAACTACAATATAACGCGTTTGTTATCATCCATTCAAAAGGATCAGATTTCAGTGAAAGACCTGATGGACCGCCTCCATTTGAAAGGGCGTGACAATTTCCTTAAACTATACCTGAACCCGGCCCTGCAAGTCGGCCTAGTCTGTAGGCTTTTCCCCGATTCGCCGAGACATCCCAAACAAAAATACCGGCTGACCGCCAAGGGACTGGCCCTATGGCGGACGTTGCACCGCCAAGACGGCCAAGCCCGCCAAAACGTTCAAACCCATCAACCCGCATGAACACAACCATCATGAATACGCAATTTTTAGACCTCATCAAGACGCGGCGCAGTTGCCGCCGCTACAAGCCCGAACAGATTAACGACCGCGAACTGCAAGCCGTACTGGAGGCGGGAACCTACGCCCCTACGTCCAAAGGCCAGCAGTCGCCCTTTATCGTGGCCGTACAGGACGCCACGCAACTGGCGCAACTCGCGCGCATGAACGCCGCGGTCATGGGTACCGACACCAATCCTTATTACGATGCGCCTACTTATATATTCGTCTTTGTGCCGGAAGACGGCCGCAACCCGATTCAAGACGGCAGCTGCGTGATGCAGAACATGATGCTGGCGGCGCACGCCCTCGGTCTCGCCACCTGCTGGATCAACCGCGAACGCGAGATGTTCGCGACCGACGAGGGCCGCGCCTTGATGCGGCAGTGGGGATTGCCCGACGGCCTCATGGGCATCGCGGCTTTGGCCATCGGCTACGCGGCCGGCACCCCCGACGCCCCCAAGCCCCGCAAAGACGGCTATTACCGGATTATAAAGTAGATTGCGTGCGGTCCGACAGGTGGCAAACCATACCGGCCGCTCCGTAAATCCGACACCTATAACCTAAAAAAAAATTGTCATGAATCGAATTTGCGAACTCCTCGGCATCCGCCTCCCGATTGTACAGGGCGGCATGGTTTGGTGCAGTGGCTGGCGATTGGCCTCGGCCGTGAGCGAGGCGGGCGGGCTCGGCCTGCTGGGTGCCGGCTCGATGCACCCCGAAACGCTTAAAGAACATATCGAAAAATGTCAGGCGGCCACGACCAAGCCTTTCGGCGTCAATGTGCCGTTGCTCTATCCGCAGATAGACGAGCTGATGAAACTGATTGTAGATAGCGGCGTCAAAATCGTATTCACGTCGGCCGGCAACCCCAAGACGTGGACGTCCTTCCTAAAAGAACACGGCATCACGGTGGTCCATGTGGTTTCTTCGGCCAAGTTCGCCGCCAAATGCGAGGCGGCCGGCGTGGACGCCGTCGTGGCGGAAGGCTTCGAGGCCGGCGGCCACAACGGACGCGAGGAAACGACAACGCTCTGTCTGATACCGTCCGTCCGAAAGGCCACTTCCCTGCCGCTCATCGCCGCCGGCGGCATCGGCACCGGAGCGGGCATCCTCGCCGCGATGCAACTCGGTGCGGAGGGCGTACAAATCGGCACACGCTTCGCGTTCAGCCAAGAAAGTTCCGCCTCCGAGGCCTTCAAAGACCTCTGCGCCGGCCTGCAGGAGGGCGACACCATGCTGAGCCTCAAAAAGCTGTCGCCGACCCGCCTCATCAAGAACGCCTTTTTCCAAGCCGTGGACGAGGCCGAAAACCGCGGCGCCTCGGCCGACGAACTGCGGAAACTATTAGGCCGCGGCCGCGCCAAGAAAGGCATGTTCGAAGGCGATTTGGAGAACGGCGAACTGGAAATAGGCCAGATCGCCAGCCTTTTTGACCACATACAGCCCGTTGCCGACATCATGCGGGAATTGGAAGACGGCTACCGCGCCGCCCTGACCCGTTGCCGATCCGGCGAACTGGACTGGTAAAACATAGTTTAAACGCCCCCGCGGCTGACGGATGACACCGGACGCTTGACTCCACCGGACGCAGAAGCCTTTTTATACCCCGTCCCGTCACGGACTTCAAAACACTATACCTATGGATACCACCGCTATTTTGGAACTGGCCGAAAACAACCGGAAAAAAGCCCACGCCATCATCGAAAAACTGGACATTCCGGGTGTCTGGCAGTCGGTCGGCGCCGAGGCCCGGCTCGTCGGATCACTCAAAATGGGCCTGTTGATGAAGCACCGCGACATCGACTTCCATATCTACTCCGCCCCGCTCCGTTTAGACGACAGTTTCCTCGCCATGGCACGGATAGCGGCGCATCCCGAGATACGCAAAATAGAATGCATCAACCTGATGGATACCGAGGAAGCTTGCATCGAATGGCACGCCACCTATGAGGACGAAGCCCGCGAAGTATGGCAGATAGACCTGATACATATTTTGAAAGGCTCACGCTACGACGGCTTCTTCGAACGCATGGCCGAACGCATCGCGGCCGCGCTGACGCCGGAAACGAAAACGACTATCCTGCGGCTCAAATACGAGACGCCCGACGATGAAAAAATCATGGGCGTGGAATACTACCGGGCCGTCCTGCAAGGCGGCGTGACGGATTATGCCGGCTTTCAGGCCTACCGCGCCGCCCACCCCGTGGAGGGCATCGTCGAATGGATGCCGGAAAGTAAAAGCGAATCGATACAAAACACAACAGAAAACGGGGAAACGGCGCTATCGATGTTGAAAAACGAAAATCTGAAGCACTTGGCATGATAGAGACGAAACGACTGATTCTCCGACCTTGGCAGGATGGCGATGCCGAGGCGTTGTTCAAATACGCAAGCGCCCCGGACATCGGCCCCATCGCGGGTTGGCCGCCGCATACTTCTGTAGAGAACAGTCTGGAAATCATCCGGACTGTTTTTGCCGCGCCTGAAACCTATGCCGTTGTATTGAAAGCTACCAATGAGCCGGTCGGGAGCTGTGGAATAATGTTTTCCAATAGCCTCCACTCAGCAGACATGACGCAGGGTGAAGCGGAGATAGGCTACTGGATTGGCAAGCCTTATTGGGGACAAGGCCTCATTCCGGAGGCGGTCAAGACTTTATTGGCAAGATGTTTCAACGATTTGTACCTCACTGCCGTATGGTGCGGATATTACGAGGGGAACATCCAATCAAAACGCGTCTGTGAAAAAAGCGGATTCAAATTCCACCATACCAACAACAAGATAGTATCTCCACTCGGAGATATCCGGACAGAACATTTCCACATAATGACCAAAGAGGATTATCATGCCCTTTGGGATTAGTTTCGACACGCTCGGCTGATTCCAAGGGGCGGTGCGGCGACATGCCGAGTCTTTCCTCACTTGCATGGTCCGCTTGATTTTGCGCTCTGTTTGCACTATCTTTGTTCCGGAAAGTTGGCAGAGTGGTCGATTGCGGCGGTCTTGAAAACCGTTGAGGGTCAAACCTCCGGGGGTTCGAATCCCTCACTTTCCGCAAGGCGAGGAAGCAAAGCCGCTACCTGAAAGGGTAGCGGCTTTTTTGTATCACTTTGCCGCACCGCCCCCCGCGCCCGCCTATCCGAATATCCGCGACCAATCCCGGTACATGGCCTCCTCGCCGTACTGACAATTGGCGGGACTGGTGCTGAGAAGCACCGTAAAGCGGATCCGCCGCGAAGCGGGCAGGCCGAGCCGGAGGGCGTCAGTCGCGGCCTCTTGCGGCAACGTCCCGTCGGTTCCAACCATTGGGTTCACCCCGAAATGTTTCTTGAACAAAGCCGCGGCCTTTTGACCGTTGAAAGCCACGGTGCGAATCGTCGGACAACCTTGCAACAAGCCGGGAATGTCGTTCGGCACCGCATGGCGGATGTCGGTGTCGGCGCTCCCCTTGCGCTCCGCCTCCTGCACGACGTCCCAAAGCGCGATACGGTGCGCCGCCAACATCGCCCGTTTCTCGGCATACGTTTGCGGTATGGGACTGCCGGTCAGCCGCGCCATCAACGGCCAAAAACGATTCTGGGGCTTGGCGTAATACTCCTGACGCCGCAACGACTCTTCGCCCGGCAGACTGCCTAAAATCAGAATGTCAGGCCGTTCCCCCACCATCGGCGGGAACGACTGTTTGAGCCGGTTTTCCGGCTGCCGCTTACCGTTCATAACCCCACGTTTTATCCTTGACCGACTTGATTTCAAGACGAACAAGCAAGAGCGGGACCTTCTGTCGGGCAGACGTCCCTCCCTGCTTGCAAACCCATAACAGACCGTAAAACAGCGTCCAAACGACCTCCGATCACGGCCAAAAGATTTCACAAAGGTAGTGAAAGGCCGGTGCGAAAACAAACGACTTTCACGTGCTTTTTCTGTCGAGCCGCATCCCCTCTTCACTAGGCGCAACGCGGTAAATCAACAAACACGCTTGATTTTATCGGCCATTTGCCTTATTTTAGAATGCGAAAAACACCGATAAGATATGACAAACGTTTTGAAACCGAACGAAGTGCTGTTCCTGTTGCTCGACGATTACGCCGACCACGAGCCGGCCTTTCTGTCGGAGGCCCTCCGTTGCGACGAACGTGCGGTAAAGACAGCCCCCAAATACCTCAATAAAACCGTGGCGCCGTCATTGGCGGCCGTCCGTTCTTGCGGCGGATTCCACACGTTGCCGGATTATGCGTTCGACACAATGCCCGACGACTTCGCGGCCCTGATTCTGATAGGCGGTTTCGGTTGGATGAACCCTGAAGCCGACCGCGTGGCGCCGATTGTGGAAAAAGCCTTGGCACGCGGCGCGGCCGTCGGCGCGATCTGCAACGCGGCCTCTTTCCTGGCGAAACACGGTTTCCTGAATCAGGTGCGGCATACCGGCAACGGCTTGGAGCAACTCAAATTGTGGGGCGGCGACCGTTATACGAACGCCGCGGGTTACGTGAACGCCCAGGCCGTACGCGACGGCAAGACGGTAACCGCCAACGGAAGCGGCTACCTGGAGTTCACGCGCGAACTGCTCCTGCTTTTGGAAAACGATACACCGGAAAATATCGAACGGTTCTATCGGTTCAACAAGGAAGGATTCGTCAAACTCATGGGCATGCCGGCCGAATAGGCCGCCGCCCGCCACACACCACACACCATACACTGCTTATGTCCGACTTCCGCCTCCGCCTTGTAACGACCGGCAAAGACCGGTTCATGCCGCTCCTGCTGTTGGGAGACGAACAGCGGGAGGCGGTGGAACGCTATCTGTATGCCGGCGCCTTGTACGTCGGCTCCGTCAAAGGCGAAGACATGGCCGTCTGCGTAATCTGCCCCGACGCCAAGACCAGCGGAACGGACACGGACGCCATCGAAATCAAGAATATCGCGATTGCACCGGCCTACAGGCGGCAGGGCTTCGGCCGCCGCCTCCTGCAATGGGTCGAAACCCGCTATCCGAACCGCGTGCTGACCGTCGGCACGGGCGAGGCGCCATCCACAATGAATTTCTACCGGAGCTGCGGCTTCCGGTACGCCCGTCGCGTGCCGGACTTCTTCACCTTGAACTACGACCACCCCGTCATCGACGACGGCATTCTGCTGAAAGACATGATTTACTTCACGAAAGACCCGGCGATCCGCCCGATCACGTCCTCTACGATGAGCCGAAACCAACCCCACTTGGATGACGCCACGACGGGGAATAAAAGTGCGCGAATGCGGCCCCACAAGAACCTGTTGGCCATCGCGATATCCGCCTTTATCCTGATTGCCTGCCAACCCCAAGGCTATAGACCGCAAAACGGCGACCTGCTGTTTATCGTGGCCCCTGACACCGCCGGTTCCGCATTCTCCAACGCCATCACGGCGGCGACGGCGCAACGGGATTCCCTCAAATTCTCGCACGTGGCCATCGTCGCGGTAGCGGCTGACGGAACGCCCTACGTCGTGGAGGCGTCAAGCCGTTGCGGTGTGGCCCGCACCGGCTGGGACGATTTCTTCGCCGCCGCGCAACCGGTCAACGGCCAGCCCGGCGTGGTCGTGATGCGGGTAACCGATCCGTGTTTTCCTATGAACGAAGCCGTCGCCCGCGCCGAATCGCATATAGGCCAAGCCTACGACTGGTCGTTCTATCCCGACAACGGCCAGCTGTACTGCTCCGAACTCGTCTATGAGAGCTTCCGCCATGCCGACGGATCGCCGCTGTTTACCGCCCGTCCCATGAATTTCCGCGACGCCGACGGCCACATGCCGGCTTTCTGGACGGAATTGTTCGACCGGCTGGGCGAACCGGTTCCCGAAGGCGTCCCCGGCACCAATCCCAACGACCTTGCCAAAGAATCCGTTTTAAACGAAGTATGGCGGTTCTTTTGAACCGGCGTCGGGTCGCGTTGGCCGAACTTGAAAAATCCGTAACTTTGCGGAAAACCGACGGGCGGCCATGCGCCGACGAACCGCGGTTTCCCAACCGAAAAACCTCCGCGCCATGAACATTGAAGAAGTCAGAGAATTAGGTCTCGCGCTTCCCCACACCACCGAACGATGCCCCTACGGACCGGACTGTCTCGTCCTTGAAATCGGCGGCAAACAATTCTGCCTGCTCGATCTGACCGGCGCCTGGGGATTCTACAACCTCAAAGTCGATCCGGACTATTCGTTGGCACTGCAAGACCGGTACGCCGGTGTCCGTCCCGGCTGGCACATGAACAAAAAACACTGGATTTCGGTCGAATACCAAGCCGATGTACCCGACGAACTTCAGCGCGAACTCATCGAACACGCCTACCGGCAGACCGCCAAAGGACTGTCCAAGAAGGTTCGGCAAGCCTTGGGATTGCTGTAGGCCGTCCACGCCGCCACACCGCTACACGGCCCGCCGCCCAGTCGCCGCTCATGCGACGATGAACGCGCCGGCCACCCCGCCATCCGAACGTTCCTTTCTTCGTACAAACCTGTGCATATCTCCGAAAAACGGCCAAAATCCGCACGCATCCACCCTTAAATCCGTCTTGGCGTCCGTTTTTTTCGTACATTTGCAGAACACATCAAATAATGAACTTCATGGACGGCGTCAAAATCATCGAAATCAAGAAGAGCGTCTTCGAAAGCAACGACCGGGAGGCCGATGCGCTCAGACGTGAATTGAAGCAAAAAGGCGTCTTCCTGCTCAACCTAATGTCCTCGCCCGGCAGCGGCAAGACCTCGACGCTCATCCGCACCATCAACCTGATTAAAAATAAGTTGCATACAGCCGTTATGGAAGCGGATATCGACAGCGATGTGGATGCCGTCAAAATCAAGGCGGAAACCGGTGTCGAATCCATACAACTGCACACCGGCGGCATGTGCCATTTGGATGCGGAGATGACCCGACAAGGCTTGGACGGCCTGAATCTGAAAGACTTGGACTTGGTCATTCTCGAAAACGTGGGCAACCTCGTCTGCCCGGCCGAATTCGATACCGGCAGTTGCAAGAACGCGATGATACTGTCCGTGCCGGAGGGCGACGACAAGCCGTTGAAATACCCCCTCATGTTTTCCGTCTGCGACCTCGTGCTTATCAACAAGATGGACGTGCAGCCTTATTTCGACTTCGATTTGGAGAAATGCCGCCAAAACATTCTCCGGCGCAACCCCAAAGCCCAAATGATCCCTATCAGTGCCAAAACCGGCGAGGGCGTGGAAGTTTTCGCGCAATGGCTGACAGACGAAGTACGCGACTGGAAAAAGTGAGACGGGGGAACCGACGTTTTTCGGGTAACCCAACGCTATGACTACAAGGTGTGACCCGACTTAATATGTGTGACCCGACGACTCGACGACTCGACGACCCGACGCCCCAACGACACACGGCCCGATCCTAAAAAACGACCCTAAAAACCGACCGATATGCCTGAAATGTCCAAAAAGTTCACGCCCAAACACCTGGGGGACACGAACCCGAATCCCAAGCTGCTGAAATTCGCGCGGAAAGTAACCGACCGCGTGCACGGAAAAATCAAAGGGATCACCACCAACGACCCCGAATACTGGGGGCTGGCCTGCATTTTCGAAGACGAGCTGGACGCCAAAAGCCGCGAAAGCGCTCTGGACCTGCTTTTGGACATCGTTTCAAGCAAGGCCCTGCGCGTGCGCGAACACCGGCCCTATCCGCTCTTGGTGCAATGGAACCGCAAGAAGCATTACACGGAGACGGACGAAGCTTTCGACGCCCTGCTGGACCGGCTGTCGTTCTTGGGCATGTTGGAATACGACTACGGCGACCGATACACCAAAGACGGCCCGGTGGCGGGCACGACCTACCGGCGGGAAGACCGGGAATACTGGGTGCCGCTCTTCGTACCCGGCTCGGCCGAATACACCAACATGAACACCGATCTGATGGACCGGCATCCGGAACTGGCGATGTTCTTTGAGCGGATGACGTTCCTGCCCTTGGAAAAAGTGACGCCCATGGTGCCGGAAGGCGGCGCGGGCATCGGCATGCACGTGATTCCCGTCGAAAAGGCCATTTCGATGGAGAACCAGTCGGTGGACATCGAACATATCTCCTATTGGCTCAAACGTTACGAAGGCCATATCGGCGCCTCGATCTGCTCGTGCCGCTACGGACGCAAGCAACTCGACGAGGGCTGCGCGGACGACTACCGGGACTGGTGCATCGCGGTGGGCGACATGGCCGACTACTGCAAGGAAACGGGCCGCGGCCGGCCCATCACCTACGACGAAGCCATGGACATCCTGCGCCGAGCCGAAGAAAACGGCTATGTACACCAGATTACGAACATTGACGGCGAGGGCAAGATTTTCGCAATCTGCAACTGCAACGTAAAGATATGCAACGCCCTGCGTACGTCCCAACTCTTCAACACCCCCAACCTGTCACGTAGTGCCTACGTGGCGGAGGTCGATAAGGCCAATTGCGTGGCCTGCGGCCGTTGCGTGGAATACTGTCCGGCCGGCGCGGTCAAACTGGGGCAGAAACTCTGTACGCCGCAGGGCGACATCGCCTATCCGCGTCAGGAGCTGCCGGATGCCAGCAAATGGGGACCGGAGAAATGGACGGAAGACTACCGCGACCAGAACCGCATCAACTGCTATCCGACCGGCACGGCGCCCTGCAAGACCGCCTGCCCCGCCCATATCGCGGTTCAAGGCTACCTCAAAAAGGCGGCCGAGGGCAAATACAAGGAGGCCCTGGAGCTGATCAAGCGGGAGAATCCGTTTCCCGCCGTCTGCGGCCGCATCTGCAACCGCCGTTGCGAAGACGCCTGCACGCGCGGCACCATCGACAACCCGGTGGCCATAGACGCCGTCAAGAAATTCATAGCCGAACAGGATCTGCACGCCGAGACGCGCTTTATCCCGGACATCGTCGTGGCCTCCAACCGCGGCCGCTGGCAGGAAAAAATCGCCATTATAGGCGGCGGGCCGGCCGGCCTTTCCTGCGCCTACTACTTAGCCACGATGGGCTACTATCCGACGGTGTTCGAAAAGAACCAAGAGCCGGGCGGCATGTTGCGCTACGGCATTCCGTCCTATAAACTTGAAAAAGAAGTCATCGCGGCCGAAATCGACATCATGCGCGAAATAGGCGTGGATATCAAGACGGGCGTGGAAGTGGGCAAGGACATCACGATAGCACAGTTGCGCGAACAAGGCTACAAGGGCTTTTACGTCGCCATCGGCTGCCAGGGCGGCCGCCTGCCGGGCATAGCGGGCGAAAACCTGCCGGGCGTGACCACGGCCGTCGATTTTCTGAAGGAGGCCAACACCGGGGCGCGGCAAATCAGCGGCAAAGTGGTGGTCGTGGGCGGCGGCAACGTGGCCATTGACGCGGCCCGCGTGGCCAAACGCAGCGGCGCGGCGGATGTGACGATGCTTTCGCTCGAAGACGAAGACACGATGCCGGCCTCTTTGGAAGAAAAGACCGAAGCCCGCGAAGACGGCGTCGTGATTAGGCCAGGCTGGGGTCCGAAGGAAGTTTTGGGCCAAACGGGCGTCACGGGCGTCGTGTTCAAGAAATGCGTTTCCGTCCTTGACGGAGAGCGGCGGTTTTCGCCCCGCTACGACGAGCGCGAATTGCTGACGCTGGAGGCCGACTTGGTGATTTTCGCCATCGGACAGACCGTCGTCTTAGACGATTTGCTCAAAGGAACGAAAGTGGAGCTGCACCGCGGCCTCTATCCGGTGGCCGACCCGCTCACGTACCAGACCGCCGAGGCCGATATCTTTACGGGCGGCGACTGCCTGACCGGGCCCAAGTTCGCCATCGACGCCATCGCCGCCGGCAAGGAGGCGGCCGAATCCCTGCACCGCTTCGTGCAACACGGCCACATGACCATCGGCCGCAACCGGCGGGACTTTATCGAACTGGACAAGCAGAACATCGCAGTGGCCTCTTACGACAACGGTGCGCGGCAGACGGAGGGCGTGGCCCGGCCCCAAGACCCGTTCCGCGAATACCACCAAACGCTGACCGAAGACCAGGTCCGCCAGGAGACCGCCCGTTGCCTTGCCTGCGGCGCCTCTATCGTCGATCCGAACAAGTGCATCGGCTGCGGCCTGTGTACGACCAAATGCGCGTTCGACGCCATCCACCTGTTCAGGACTCACCCCGACGCCAGCAACATGGTTACCTCCGAAAACAAATTCGGGGCCATCCTGCCCTACGCCATCAAGCGCGGCCTGAAGATTTTGGTCAAGAAGAAACAAGATTAACGGCCGACCCGACGGCGGAGCGAACCAAAGGCTTGGGTGCGAAACTCTTCTCTTAGCCTCCACGTAGGCTTCGCTCCCTAAAGTCGGCTGCAGAGAAAGTTTCGCACCCCCTACGGGCCCTTGAGTGCCCGATAATAACGCCGCAGATTGGCCTTTATGGCACACCGAAACGGAGGTGCGCCAGAGAGGTCAAAATGCAAGGCATTGAGGGTGAGGACGAAGGAGCGTACTAAAGTACGTGACTGAGCCCGAATCCCGATAATAACGCCGCAGATTGGCCTTTATGGCACACCGACAAGGATATGCACGAACTTGGAATAGTATTCTACATCATCAAGGAAGTCAAGGCCGTGGCCGAGGCGAACCATGTGGGCCACGTGGCCAAGGTAGTCATGCACATCGGGGAGGTCTCGACTGTGGTGCCGGACTATCTGACGGACTGTTGGCGGTGGGCGGCGGACAAGGAAGAGTTGTTGCGCGGATGCGAGTTGCAGGTGATCACGACCGAGGCCGTGACCGTGTGCAAGGCCTGCGGCAAGGAATACGCCACGGTGGCGCACGGCCGCACCTGCCCGTTCTGCCAGAGCGGAGACACGGTGTTGCTCCGCGGCAACGAGGTGGAGATTAAAGAGATTGAAGCCGAATAAAGCCTTGGCGGCTTGCTACGGGCTCAAGGCCGTCCGGTGGCCGAGGCCGAAAACCGACAGACTTAACGAATAAAAACTTTATAAATATGTGCTGTTTTTTAGTCCCCCTCGCGCAGGCGGCCGCCACGACCGCCTACCGTAAACGCCACGCAGAGGCCGTACGGGCCTCCCGTTCCGTCAAACACGAAATTCCGGCTTTGGAAAAGATGCTTTGGGGCGGCTCGGTCATGCTCATCGTCGATCATATCGTCAACGGAGAGCTGATGTGGCGGTTCCCGTTCTTTACGGCCTTGGCCGCCGAAGGCAGCAGCGGCGTCTTCCTGCACGAACTCGTCAGCGTGGGCCTGCCGATGTCCGCCGCCCTCACGCTCGTATGGTCGGTCTATGCGTTGCTCAAGACGCGGAAAAAAAACGCCTTAGCCTAAGCCGGCCGGCTCCGGTACGGTTCCCGCAAGCACAGGGGCATGCTTCGCCTGTCAAGTGGGCGGCGGTTCAGCAATTTGAGTAAACGCCATTGCGTTCGCCTTGCCCCACTTGCCCCCCGTAAAACTGGCGTCGAGGCTTCCGAAGTACAGACCATGACGTCGGCCGAAGCGTTGGGTCACCCGTAGGAAAAACCGAAACAGCCCCATAAACGATTACGTAACTTCGTGTTATGAAACCTCGCGCCGCCCGAGATACTTCGGACGGCACGCAAAGCCAAACGCATCCCATGCAATTCCATTCTTACGGAAACAAGGCGGCCCCCAGCCTGATGCTCCTGCCGGGCTTAGGGGTATCCTACGAGATTTTCCTACCGTTGATCGGGCTGTTGCGGTCAGATTTCCATATCATTGCCGTGGAAGTCGATGGTTTTATGCTTGGGACGTATGCCCGCTTCACAAGTATCGACGACCAGGCGGCGCAGGCCAACCAATACGTCAAAGACCATCTGGGCGGACATCTTGATTGCGCTTACGGCCTGTCGATGGGAGGTAAAATCCTGTCGCGGATGATGGAGCGGGCCGAAATCGCCATCGACCACGCCATTCTCGACGGCGCCCCTTTGTTGCCGTTGCCCCGATGGCTGAACGGACCGCTCCGGCACTACCAGTGTCTGAACGTATGGACGTGTTACCATTGGAACGGATTCTGGAAGCGCCTGTTCCATGCCCATTACTTCGATGTTCTGCTGGACGAGTGCCGGAAAGTGTGGCCTTACGGCAAAGGTCAGGCCGTGCTGGACGGGTACAAAGACATTTATTCCCATAAACTGGGCTCCATCAAAGGCTCAGACCTACACTTCTGGTACGGCGCCAAAGAGGCTTTCGTAGCCCGGCCACAAGCGCGACACCTCTTGCGGCTTCAGCCCGACGCCCATATCGAAGTCTTCAGAGGGCTGAATCACGGCCAACTGTTGATTGACCGACCGGAAGAAGTGGCAAAGAGAATCCGTGGGATGAATCGTCTTTCAGGACATGAATCACGGCCAACTATTGATTGACCGACCGGAAGAAGTGGCATTGAGAATCCGTGACATGAATCGTCTTTCAGGACATGAATCACGGCCAACTGTTGATTGACCGACCGGAAGAAGTGACAAAGAGAATCCGTGACATGAATCGTCTTTCGGGACATGAATCACAGCCTACCGTTGATTGACCGACCGGATGAAGTGACATTGAGAATCAGATTGATGAACCAAGTCCCCCCCCACCCCATGCTCGCATACACTTATATCGAAAAAGGCAAATTCGCGCTGAAGGAGAAGCCGAAGCCCGTTATTTTAGAGGCGCAGGACGCCATTGTGCGCGTCACACTCGGCAGCATCTGCGCAAGCGACCTGCACATCAAGCACGGTAGCGTGCCGCGCGCCGTGAGGGGCGTGACCGTCGGCCACGAAATGGTGGGCGTGGTGGAAGCCGTCGGGCCCGCCGTCACCGCCGTCCGCCCCGGCGACCGCGTGACCGTCAATGTGGAGACGTTCTGCGGCGAATGCTTCTTCTGCCGGCACGGCTACGTCAACAACTGCACCTCGCCCCACGGCGGCTGGGCCTTGGGCTGCCGCATTGACGGCGGACAGGCCGAATACGTGCGCGTGCCGCTGGCCAACCAGGGGCTGAACCGCATCCCCGACACGGTGAGCGACGAACAGGCACTGTTTGTGGGCGACATCCTCGCCACCGGCTATTGGGCCGCCCGCATCTCCGACATCACGCCCGACGACACCGTGCTCATCCTCGGCGCCGGCCCCACGGGCCTCTGCACGCTGCTGTGCGTCCGGCTACGGGCGCCCAAGCGCATCATCGTCTGCGAGCGAGACGAGGCGCGCCGCGCGTTTGTGAGCGCGCATTACCCCGAGGTGCTGCTGACCACACCCGAAGACTGCCGGGCTTTTGTGGCCCAACACAGCGACCACGGCGGCGCGGACGTGGTGTTGGAAGTGGCCGGCGGAGAGGATACGTTTACCCTCGCGTGGCAATGCGCGCGGCCGAACGCCATCGTGACCGTCGTGGCGCTGTACGACCGCCCGCAGCTGCTCCCCCTGCCCGACATGTACGGTAAAAACCTGACGTTCAAGACCGGCGGCGTAGATGGCTGCGACTGCGCCGAGATCCTGCGCCTGATTGAAGCCGGCCACCTCGACACCACGCCCCTCATCACCCACCGCTTCCCCCTCTCCCGCATCGACGAAGCGTACCGACTGTTTGAGGAGAAGCGGGACGGCGTGATAAAAGTTGCGGTAGAGATGGGGAGATAGATAAACTCCAGACAGAAACGAAAGGCATCTAATCTTCCGACACTTACATAGAAGTAAAATTGGAACTTATCGTATTAACTAAAAAAGTTGTATATTTGTTACGTTTGTAATTGAGTTAATTACTTAAAATTATGCCAAGGGCAATAGATTTCTTTTGCGGCGGTGGTGGTATGACCCAGGGCTTGAGGCAAGCTGGTGTCGACGTCGTTGCCGGGGTCGATTTTGACCAAGACGCCCAAGAGACATACGAATTCAACAATCCCGGAAGTAGATTCATCCATACCGACATACGCCATTTGAGGAGCAATTTCTTCGAACGGGAATTTGGTATTGATCGGAACGATGACGAACTCATTTTGGTCGGATGTAGCCCTTGTCAATATTACAGTCTCATCAACTCAGACAAACGGAAATCCTATAAATCCAAAGATTTATTAAAGAATTTCGCCCGATTTATCGAATACTACAGACCAGGTTTTGTACTTGTGGAGAATGTCCCAGGCATCATGACGAATCCCAACAGCATTTTGCCCTTTTTCCTAAGACGTTTAAACGACCTTGGCTATCACAATATCCAATATGATGTTGTTGACTTGTCTTATTATGGTGTGCCTCAATCCCGCAAACGTTTCTCCCTAATTGCGACAAGACTCAATATCCCAACCCTACAACTCCCGCCAAAAGACACCCAAAAGGCGATTTTACGGGACTATATCGGGGTGCATAACGGATTTGCCAAAATCCAAGCCGGACACAAAGACCAGACCGACTTCAATCATTCGACCGCAGGTTTAAGCGATATTTGCCTGAAACGGCTTGTCAGGACCTCACATAATGGAGGCTGCCGTCTCGATTGGGCCAATGACCCTGAACTGCAACTACAATGTTTTATTGGCAAAGACGATAGTTTTAAAGATACTTTTGGCCGTATGTGGTGGGATAGACCAGCCCCAACCATAACGACTAAGTTTTTCAGCATCTCAAACGGTCGGTTTGGACATCCCGAAGAAGACCGTGCACTTTCGATAAGAGAAGGTGCAACCTTACAGACTTTTCCCAAGACCTATGTATTCAGGACCAATACCATCGCAACGGCCGCCAAATTAATAGGCAATGCCGTTCCATGTGAATACGCCCGACGATTAGGCACATATATTATGGACTTAAACGAACAGCATAATGAGCGATAAATTAATAATGAGTTTCGATCCCCATACGATAGAACATCTGGGGATTAAAATGTATTCCGTTTTACCGAATGCCATCGCAGAACTGGTTGCCAATGCATATGACGCAGAAGCGAGAAACGTTCATATAAAATTATATGATAAGAATGGCACCAAGAAAATCCTTGTCATTGACGATGGTACCGGGATGTCTTTTGAAGAAATAAATGACAAATTCCTACGCATTGGTCGAAAACGGAGGGAAGAAGACCGCGGAAAGAGCATTAATGGCTTAAGGAATGTATCTGGAAGAAAAGGCCTTGGAAAACTTGCATTTTTTGGCATAGGGGACACAATATCCATCAGTACATGTAGAGAAGGAATCCAAACAAAATTCATTCTCAAATGGAATGACCTTATCAATTCCCCAACGCCTAATTACGAGCCC
This sequence comes from uncultured Bacteroidales bacterium, assembly GCA_910586395.1. Lineage (GTDB taxonomy): Bacteria > Bacteroidota > Bacteroidia > Bacteroidales > P3 > CAMXAS01. Next base: position 65,112 of record CAJUFX010000006.1, on the reverse strand, counting down.
TATTTTGAAACAGCCCAATGCAATCAAACAGATACAGGCACCCGCATAGAGCTAAGCGACCTCAAGAGAAAATCCGATTTCGACATTGAACACCTTGCGATAAGTTTATCTAAACTATTCAACTTCTTCGATGATAATTTCCTCGTTGACATATCTCTAAATGATGCACATCCAATACCAATCGACAATACACTAAAATACCAAAACATACTACCTCAATTTATATGGGACATTCCCAATGCCCCATTATGCGATAATTATTTTCATACATTTAAAATATCCGGCAATATTATCGCTACAGAAAAGCCACTTCCGCCAGGTTTAAGAGGAGTTACCCTTTTTGCGCATGGGCGGTTAGTCAACGCACCTGAATTTTTTGGCGTTGGCGAATCGAGTCATGGATATTCCTATATTACAGGATTTCTCAATGTCGATTTCATTGACGAAGGAGCCGATGATGTCATATCCACAGACAGACAATCCCTAAGTTGGGATTTAGCAATAACTTCTGAATTACGCCAAAAACTACAATCCTTATTACATGCAATCGAAAAAGACTGGCGAGAAAAGCGGAAAAAAGAACGCCGCAACAAACTCGGTCGCAAAACACAGTTCAATATTGACGAATGGTTTAGTACATTATCAGGACAATTGCAAAAAGATGTAGATACAATTATCTCGTCAATCATTGAAAATTCCGAATTACCATCAGAAAGCCAAGAAAAAATCGTCAACGCTCTTCATTCCATCGCACCTGAATATGCTCATTACCACTGGAGACATCTACATACGAGCGTTAAAAACGCCTCATATGAAGACTACAAGAATGAAGACTATTACAGTGCCGTAGAAGAGGCTATCAAACGATACGAAGCGACTGTCAAAACTAAAGCAGATTCGCCCAAAGACGCAAATGGGAATGAAAAAAAAGGACGCGACTTAATGTTTATTTCTTTTGGTATACATGGCATCCTGTCTGCCGCAAAAAAATACAAAAAACACGACCAGACAGACTTCGATTCCGACACCAAACAAAACATTGAAGAAGGCCAACAATACCTATCAGCTGGCATCATGGCCGGTGCACGGAATCCTCTCGCACATGAAGAGAAAAAAGAGTTAAAAACTAGCGGCCTATTCACTGAGAGCGATTGTCTTGATATGCTAAGTCTCCTATCCCATCTATTCAGAAGATTAGACGATGCGGAGAAAATAAAATAAGAAACATATGTCCGACACGATGACACCGGAGCAACGGAGCCGCTGTATGGCGGCAATCCACGGTAAAGACACCAAGCCCGAGGTACTGGTCCGGAAATTTCTGTTCGCAAAGGGTTTGCGTTTTCGCGTCTGTGACCGCAAGTTGCCCGGCAAACCCGACATCGTGTTACCAAAATACAAAACGGTCATCTTCATTGATGGATGCTTCTGGCACGGACACGAGGGATGCAAGTACTACCGCCTGCCTCATACCAACGTTGACTTTTGGCGAAGTAAAATCAAAACCAACATACTCCGAGACCGCCGGAACGATACCGACCTAACGAACGCCGGCTGGCGCGTCATCCGCATCTGGGAATGCGAAATCCGCAACAAGGCAAGCCAAGTGGCAGCCTTGGAGGCTCTCTATCGCCACATCGTAGGACAAACGCCACCGATATCCTACGTTCAGTCGCCCCAAGTCCTGCCTGTCGCAGCAGAACCATGCCCAACTCCGAATGCCTACCACCTCTCGCTAATCAGCAGCCACACCTCCCAAAGCAGCGACACGGTTCTCACCATCATAGAGCAGGAAGAAGTCGAAATTAAAGGGCTTTAAGATCAAAACATCAACGACGCCACACGCATTAAATAGCATACGCCCAACCATTCCGCCCATAGCCAACGCAGATACGACGAGACACGACGATAATGTAATGACACACTTTCTACAGGGAGTACTATTGTATTTTCTCCGCGCCCAATAAGGATTTGAGGGGAATCCCTTTGGCATTGCACCATTCACGCCAGCCGTTCGAACTTCGCCCAAGACAAAAAACAGACGCGGCACTGGGGCTATCGAATCGTTTATTCAGTTTTAAGACCCGTTTCCCTCCAACTTCCTCCGTAAGTTCCTGAACGAGTTTCATCCTCTTATCTACAGATGGACAAGAATTCGTACAATCTCCGGCTATCACGCTACCTGCAAGTACCGTCAGCCCATTCTCATTATACACCGCCTTGGCCTCAGCCCCTCGACCGGAGAGAAAAAGTCCAAGTTTATTCTTATCATGCGTTTGGATTGGTTCTTCAAAAATACTGCATCCAATGAAAGACGCTAGAAATACAATATCTTCAAAGAATTCGTCATCCGGATCTCGCTTATGCTCCGGCAGAACTGTCGGTTCCGGATTCTGCTTATTTTCATCAAGAATAAACTGCTTGTTCTTTGCCGCCAACGCAATGGCTTTGGCCTCAAGATATAACACATCAGCCTTATCTATCTGCGATTCATTCTGAGAGATAAAAACAAGCGCTTTCGACCAAAATCCTTTCTTTTGATCGTGATCCTTTATTCGTTTGCTGAAGTTATTGGTTTCACCAATATAGGCTTTCGGTTCCCCTTCATCCGATTCCCCCAACAAGATATATAAGGCATGCTTCTGCAATTCCTTACGTGCAATAACTTCTATCATTTTAGAACGCGGTACAACTACCGCCATACAATTCTTATTGCTGACGTAAACCATGCGCGGTCCCTGCGGTGTCCCATCTATAAGATATGTGGTTATGGTCTTCCCCATGCCTATGCGACATTATATGTTTCGTATTCAAAGACATGGAAAAGTAAATACAAAGCCCCCAACTTGTTTGAGCGGATTTTGTTGAACGGCAACCTATCTCCATGCGTGAGCAAAGATAGCTAAAGTTCCCCCCGGATACAAATCACCTTTTGAACTTGTTACTGACACACTGACAACTCACTTATGGCATTACTAACAAAAGACCATACAACGGACAAAAACTGCCAATAAACAGCATACCCACACTTCAAAACACAACTAGCGACGTCGGCAACAAGAGCCGTTTGGATTTGAATCATACAAAAGCAAACGACCTCCGCGACACAGGCCGCATCCATTCATCCCTACGTAATTGGCTGGCTGAACCAACGCGATATCCCGCGTCACCTACACAGTATTTCCTATAAGAGCGTTTTTTTGTATTTTTGCAATGATATGATGCAGACAACAGCCCCAAAGACGAGCGCAAATAAAGAGATATGAATCAAAATAGCGAACAAATAAGACCCGATTTAAGTCTTGACATTGCTAAAGACCAGGTTCTCACCCCAAAACAGCAGCAAGACACCATTATGCGTTGCCTGGGCGAAGAACATTGCCAGATAAAAGAGATTGCAGGGCACCGTATATTAACATACACCAATGGGGAAAAGAATTATATCTTACTACATCGTGCTGTATCATACTTAGGCAATCCGCACCCTATATTCAAAAAAAGAGTGCAATTGCCCCATTGGTACAAAGAGTTTTGCGAAGACATAACCAAAAACGAATTGCCATACGATGTACGTTTTATAGGCGTATATCACTACATGGGCGCAATCGTATTTGTGGATTTCCTCAAAGACACCTACCTCAAAAATATTGTACACAACTCCTCTGCACACATTTACATAAATGACCTTTACCAAGCCCTTACCTGTGGTATATTCCACAAGGAGGATATGCTTGGCAATCACATTTATGCCATTCGTTGTAACAAACTGGCAAATTATTTGTGCGGAAAAGAAACCGGCCAAAGTATATTGTTCGCTTTGTTCGAGAAATTTAATCAAGGGTTCACTTTTGGCCAATGGCTTAATGTTTTGCCCACCGTCAAAGAAATGGAACAAGCCAATTGGCCGGAATGGAAACAGACAGAATGGCCTGGATGGTATCTTGAATATAAGTTCAATAAGTTCACCATCGACAATGGAACCTCTCCACATATAGTTTACACAGGCCTATCCAACAAAAGCAAACAGAATTGCGTTTTCGATTTCGACATTTGGTTTAAGAATGCCCAGTTCTATGGCGACCTGAAAGCAAGCGACATTACCGCCAAAAAAGCACCAGGCAACGACCAAACTACCTTTATTGAATGTATCAATAGGTTTGGCAAGTTTTGGTATGTTATTTACGAACACGAAACGAAGAAAGACTCTGAGGCGACCAACTACCAAGAAGTACGGGCATATAATCGCTATATGAAGAAGAATGACGAGTTGTCTTATAAGAAACGCCTCAAAACAGATGTCAAATTCATGAAGATGACTATTCTTGAACTTAATCGTATTAACTTTCGGGAGGCACTCTCCGAGTTCAACCAGGGACATCAACCTGATGGTTCCGCCCGTAATCCCAAATTCATGATTAAGAAAAAAGACATTGACCGTTTTGTCGTTTTTCGCTACAACTACCCCACTAAATGAAAAAATTTAAGTTCATAGACCTTTTTTGCGGCATCGGGGGATTTCATCAAGCCATGTCGCGACTTGGGGGACAATGTGTATATGCTTGCGATATTGATGAGGATTGCCGAAAAACCTACGAAGCCAACTACGGCATTCGCCCTGACCGGGACATTACCAAAGTCGATGCCTCCAAAATTCCGGCATATGATGTATTGTGTGCTGGATTCCCTTGTCAAGCTTTCTCAAAGGCAGGCAAACGTTTGGGCTTCCAAGACGAAACCAAAGGCACACTGTTTTTTGATGTGGAACGCATTATGCAACACACCAAACCCCAATATGCGCTATTAGAGAATGTCCGAAACCTCGCATCTCACGACGACGGCAACACATGGAGAGTAATACATCAGCATCTTGTCGCCATTGGCTATAATGTACTTTGCAAACCTGTCATTTTCAGCCCACATTATATTGGCATTCCACAGCACCGTGAGCGTGTTTATATTATGTGCATTCGTAAAGACATTGGCGAACTGCCCGATTTCTTTTGGAACTCAGACAAGTTGCCCAAATGTCGCATTGATGACATCATGCAAGTTGATAGCGATATTGCAGATCTTGATCGCTACCGCCTCTCGGAAGACAAGATATCATTACTGAACTTATGGGATGAGTTTGTGCACAATATTAAAGGTTCCAAATTGCCTGGCTTTCCCGTATGGAGCGAGTACCTCAAACCCATCGACCCGATGGAAAATATGTCTGAATATCCGAAATGGAAGATAAACTTCATACAAAAAAACAACCAATTGTATCTGGAGAACAAAAATTTTATTGACGATTGGTTGCCCCGCGCAAGAAAACATCCTCTTTTCTTTGGAGCAAAGGCGAAATTGGAATGGCAAGCCGGGCAATACAAAAATCCCAGTTTGTGGGACAACATCCTACAATTCCGTCCTTCAGGAATCCGCGTTAAACCAGGCACTTATTTTCCCGCCTTGGTGGCAATTACACAGACAAGTATAGTCGGAAGCCGCAAACGTTTCTTAACACTCCGCGAATGCGCACGGTTACAAAGTTTCCCAGATACATTTCACCCCGACGTAATAGAGGCTCAAGCCTACAAACAATTCGGCAATGCCGTGAATGTCGAAACAGTCAAAATATTTGCCAAATATATGTTCGGCGACAAAACCACGCTGAAGAAATACTCCGTACAAAGCAATATTGTTCCCCTCGATTTCCTAGAAATAGCCAAAGAATTTCCGGAGGAGATTGTCAAAAATAAGGACGTCATCGATACGAATGGACTAGATGTGACAAAGAACCTTTTAGTATCATATGTTAAGAATGACACTATCCAAATGCTACTTGATGGTTCTATAAACATTTATTATACAGGTAAAAAATTTCCATCAACGGTCAAATTGAACCACCTTTATTATTTCATGCCCTACCGAAAAAGCAAGGGCATTCGCGACCTCTATTACATCAAAGTGGCACGTATTGGTTCAAAGCATGAGGTTCATCCCCATGCCGCCCCAAACGACCTACGGCTAGTATTCGAGATCGAGTTCATCAAACAACTCTTCCCCGACTACAAACCAATACGTCTTGCTATTTGGGAAACTTTTACCGACACAACGCTTGAAAAGATAATTGAATTATAATTCCTCTATCGCCTCAATGAACGGCACATCGGCAGGCTCACACGAGCGTAGCGGATACCGTTCCACCGGGGCGCGCTCGTCAAGGCCGTAGCCTATCCCTGCGCAAAAGGCGAGCGCTTCAGCCTCCGTGTCGAAGCATTCGGGCTCCCCGAAATCGAGCGTATCGTCCGCGGCAAGATATTCCTTGAAACCGTCAAGGTCGTCGTTCTGGAAAAAATCGATGGCCATAGGGTCGTCTATGACGTAAACTTTGATGGACATATCGGTAGGTATTTTAGGGATGTTAGACGAAAAACGCGTTATCTCGGACGCGAGCACCTTGAGGGAAATCCGGAGCCTCAACAACTCTTCCGGAGAGAACGACACCGGTTTCCCGTTCACCATATTGTTGTTGATTCGCTGTATAAACCAGGCCCTCGACCGGTGGAAGAACCGCTTAGCTATGGCCGCACAGTTCAACGTATCGAAGACCTGCGCCCCTTCGACTTCCTTAATCCGGACAAGTTCCCGCTTGGTTTCAGCCATTGGTGATTGCTTTTAACGATACAAAGATAATAAACTTTTGTTAATTTAAAAGAGACGGCAGAAGATCTACAATGTATATTTACTCATCATGTACAAATGTTTCAATGTCCGTTGATACAATTCTAGAACATCAAATTCTGCATCCTTCGCCTTTATACGCATATTTGTAAAGGCAATAAACACGAGAAAAGCCTTTAATACAGACTCATCTATTTCTTTAGAAATCAAATAGTTTCCATTCTCCACCTGCAAATACCCAGAAATCAATAAAAACACAAAATATATCAGATACAACAGAAACACGACATTACTAGGATGTATCAAATATATCGCTAATTGCTCCCGGTAAGATTCATAGGTATGATTACCCCAATCTCGCAAAGGTGTAGAACGAACAATCCATTTGGTAATCCCATAACAATGAGAGCATATGATTGACCCCATTGTAAACACAACAAATATTATGGTTTCCAACCTGAACGCCAGCCAACCGAAATGATTAAATCCTATCAATATAGTAGCAGGCAAGCCAAACGCAAACAATACTACAAAAAAATATGTACCTACAATCGTGATAAAAGGCATAACGAATTGCACAAGCAAATAAAACACAACTATCGGTAGCGAAATTACATTTTCTACTATATGCATTCCCCTTCTAACCCTTCTCCTGCTCAACCATTTCATCATGATATAAATGCACACATACCCGAATACTACTAGTACGTATTGCCATTTAAAATGAGTTACTAAATAGCACGAACCAAAAAAGATCAGACATCCAACAATTATTATAGTCGCCAACAATCCCCCCAAAAGAGTTCTCTTTGACAATTTGAAACATTCATTGAAACGGTTCCAACACTTCGGATTTATCTTTCGTATATGCTGCTGATTTGTACTTACAGTATAATCCCGTTTACATTCAACCACATACACGCCTTTACTTTCTGTTTCACGGCAATCAAATGGATATTCCCAAACATCTCCATTATCCAATAGTACAAGCAGGCAACTCGCTGTAATTATTCCATAAGTCCCTTTTGTATCATAATTCACCATACTTTTAATCACATTTGTTCCAATCGCCCTGACATCCTGTTCCACAATATCGTCCAAAATATCATGAATAACCATTGATACAATAGTATCGTTATCTCTTTCGGGGATACCAAGCCACCATAAAAAAAACACGCAATACAAAATCGAGACAGGTACGAACGAATAAAGACTCCTATTGAGCCCAAACTCTAGACCGCATACTACAACACTCAAAAATAGCACAAATAAGTTCAGCCACATATTTTCAAATAGTCCACGCTTAGCCAACCGAAAATGCATGGACAACTTTGACGTTTTCCATTTTTCCACCTTTCTTATATCCTTTTTTCGCATCATGTTTACTTATTTTTATTTAACACATTGATTTTCAAACAAATTAAAATCAATGAAATATCACATATTTATTCCTCCACTCTTGACCATTAGGCTATTTCCCAATCTCCCCATACACTATCCTGTACTTATCCAGCAGCCGCTTGAAGTAATTCTAGGTGGTGAGACAAGTATCCATCAGATAGCCTTTGACAGCGGGCCGTCATCGACATCCGTTAATACGACTCTGCCATCGGCGCAAAAGCATCAAGTTACATTCCCAAACATCGGCCACGCCCCTACAGTTGTCTTGAGATAACAAAGACGAAAAGTAGCGAAAGGGAGAAAAACAGCAGATTGAAAGCCGTTCGGCCCAACAGCGGATTGAGGGCCGAACCCCGCGAGCGGACTATTTTTCGCCAGGTGAGGACGTGCAGGAGGAGATACAGCAGAGGCACGGCCAATGCCCATAAGGGCAGTTTTATCCAGAGCGGAACCATGCACAGCATCGCAAGGATTCCCGACAGCAGATATACACAGCCCATAACGCGCCGGCCAAACAGGACCACCGTGGTATTCTTGCCTACCGCCTTGTCGTCTTCCATATCGCGGTAGTTGTTCACGACAAGCACGTTGGCCGCGAGAAGCCCTATGGCCAAAGCGGTCGTAAGGAGTTCCGGCAAATGATGCCACGCGCCGGTCTGCAGGTAGCAGGTAAACGCTACCGGAACCAACCCGAAGAAAACCACCACCGTTATATCGCCCAATCCATGATGCGACAAGGGATAAGGCCCGGTGCTGTAGGCCAGGGCAAAGAGCAGTATGGCGACGCCCACCGGGATAATCCGCCAGTTGCCGAAGAAAAGCAAGGAGCAACCGAGCAACGCCGTTATGCCCAATGTGGCGAAAGTGGCCGTTTTCATGGCGCGGGGGCTGATGTCGCCCTCCGTAACCCCACGTCTGAAACCGGCACGTCCTTTTCGGTCAAGCCCGTTCTTGAAATCGTAGTACTCGTTGCCGAAATTCGAGGCAATCTGCGCGCAAAGGGCAAAGAGAAGACACAGCGCGGCCGGCAGCGGCCTGAAGCCACCCTGCCAGACAGCGCAGCCGCAACCGGCTATCACGCCGGCCACACTCACCGGCAGTGTTCTCAACCGCATGGCCTCTATCCACTTATTCCGCATAATTCCTGATTGTTAATTCATTTAATTGCCGTAGGAGCGCAATGACTTTTCTTTGACCAAACAAAGAAAAATGACTACTTAACCCCTATATACATCCGGCAGACACCGAAGGTTAAGGCCCTGTGACGCACGGCGCTGAACCCTGCTTCCCGCATCATGGCCATGAACTTGGCCGGCGGCGGAAAATTCAATACCGAGGCCGGAAGATATTCGTAGGCGCTGCGGTTGCCCGACACCATGCCACCGATAAGCGGAAGGACGTGCAGGAAATAGAGTTTGTAGCCCCAACGCAGTAAAGCATTTGAAGGGACCGACAATTCAAGCACCACAAGTTTTCCTCCGGGTTTCAACACACGCCTCATCTCCCTAAGCCCCACTTCCTGATGTTCGAAATTGCGGATGCCGAAGCCCACCGAAACACGGTCAAACGTATTGTCGTCATAAGCAAGGGCCTCACTGTCTCCATATTCCATAGTGGCCTCTATATTGGCCGCCGCCATCTTTCTCCGTCCCTCCTCCATCATCTCCTCAGAAAGGTCTATGCCCAATACCCGGCTGCCGCAAGGCGCGTGCCGGGCTATCGCCATCGTAAAGTCGCCTGTGCCGCAAGCCACATCCAGCACCGCCAAAGGCGAGCGCCCGTCCATCATCTCCCGCACGGCCTTCCTACGCCATATCCTGTCGATGTTGCACGAGAGTATATGGTTCAACCGATCGTAATCGGGAGCGATACTGTCGAACAAGCTCTGTATGTTCTCTCTCTTCGGCATCCGGAAATCCTGTGCTTTTTCTATTATGTTGAAACGCCACTATGCCCGCACCGGTGTATTCTTCACTGTCAAGAATATGTTCGGCTTCCAGGGCCAATTTTTCAAAATCCCCATACGCCTGCAAATATAAGAACGTTTTCGTTAAGCCGAAAGCAGAGACCAAGTTTACTTGGGCTATGCTGAGGCGAGAAAAGGTGCGCAAAAGCGAACGTTTTGATTCAGCCACAAGCAGAGCCGAACTTGTTCGAGCTATGCCGTGGCGCAAAAACGTACTTTGAAAAAAGAACTTCTTGACAAACACCACCTGTTTTTATCTTTGGGAAAGTGAAGTTTCCAATCGATAGTACAGCAACTTGTTGAGAGAACGCCTTGGCCGGCTTTCGCAGGGCACAGACGCACTTACAAGCCCAGTATGGCGACGGGCGCGATACCGAGAACCAGACAGTGTGCACGGGCGATAAGCAAGGTCGGCTCGGCGCGATCGGATATATAGTCGCTGACCCGCAAGGGGTCGCTTACGGCTTTATCAGTTCGCCTATGGTAGGTTTGGCTATCGGATAGTGGATTTTCTCGTAGGCTTCAACCACATCGGAAAAAATGGTGAGTTCCACGGCATTCTTGTCACTGGCTGGCGTCCCGTCGGTTACGAGTGGCAAAAGCTGCTCCACACGGTCCAGCGCATATTCGTATTGCGATTTTGTAATGTCCATATCGCCCAATTTAGATGATTCGCTTTCGCGCACTTTTTATTCACGCCATAATTGTACATAGCGGTGTTCTTTTTCTAAGCACGTGCACCACGGCCATGCTCAAGTATACTTGGCATGAATCGTTTAGCTAAACCAAAACGGTCATGATTTCGCTATTGAATAAACTAAGCAAACTTGGACTATGCTCATGGCCAATAGTTGCATTTATATTTTTGAACATGCCCTCTCCCCTCGTCCATTGATCCACAAAAAAACATTTTCAACCACACAACTCATAATCCCTACAAGTATATAATTTTAATCATTCCAAAGATTTCACTACCTAATATCTAATAGGTCTATTTTGCAATTAAATCCGATAGCTCATGTTAGCTATTGCTTTCCCCTTTTAATCCATAGTTATCATATTTTATAGCAGAGTATACAAAAAAACAACCGTCACTACTATTGTCTCCAAAATTACTTCTAATGAATTTAGATTTATGCTTTGTTGTTTTTTATATAGTCGCTTTATTTCAGCAGAAGGCATATTTGTTATATCTGAAGCCTTTCTATTAATTTCCATCATTCGCCAATCTATGTATAACAACCTGAATATACAACTAAAAGGAACTATCAACCACCAGGGTGAAATTTGTATTGAAGGTATCGCTATTAAAGAAATATAACCAGCAAGAAAAAAAAAGTTGATATGCAAATAACTTATCATGAATCCTATCGAAATACTTAACAATTTGTTGATTTGCTTCCTTTTCCGCCAGTTTCATCCGCATAAAAATGTCTTCGCACTCTTCAATCATCTCTTTAACATCTGTTTCCATTTATTCAAGTTTTTAATCTTATTTGTACATTTAACAAGTACTCTTGCTTCTCATATATTTCCGAGCGACAACGAAGCCACTTTTAACACAATCAGTATATTAATCAAACACATTTATTTATCAACCCCGTCCCAATCTTGTAACAAAATAATAAACAATATGATATATTGTTTACTTCCCGATGCAAAACCGTCCGAAAATAGTTCCCAACAGTTCGTCGGGGTGGACTTCGCCGGTGATTTCGCCGATGTAGCGGAGGGCCTCGCGGATGTCTTGCGCGAGGAGGTCGCCGCTCAGGTTGGCCGTCAGGCCGGAGAGGATGCGGTCCAAGGTTTCGGCCAACCGGCCCAGCACTTCCGCGTGGCGGGCGTTAGTCAAGATGGTCTCGTTTTCTGACAGCCGCAGGCCGCAACGGGCTTTGATCCGGCTTTCCAAGACGTCCATGCCCTGCCCTGTCTTGGCCGACAGGTAGAGGAGGTCGAGGGTGCCGCCCGCCGCGCCGGACAGGCCGACAGAGGTGTGTTTCAAGCCAGAGGCCGCTATTTCAGAAACGCCATCCGCGACTGCAACACCTTGACTGTCATCAATATTCCCCGAAGCCGAAAGGTATGTAACATCAGATGCGCCGGACTCGCCGCCAACAGCATTTGCAAGGCTTGAAGCCGCCAGTTTGTCGCATTTGTTGCCGACCAGCAGGATTTGGAGCTCGGGTGACCCAATTTCGGGTGACCCGACGGGCGCGCTTGGGGAGACGCCATCCGCCGCGTCCCCGCCCCCCATCACGTCCCGATACCAGCGGGACGCTTCGGCGCGGGCCGCCTCGGCCGACATTTCGGAGGCGTCGAACAGGTAGAGCCACAGCCGGCTGCGCCGCATCTTCTCTTTCGTGCGCGCCATGCCCGCCAGTTCCAAGGGGTCGGCACTCTCGCGCAGGCCCGCCGTGTCGATGAACCGGTAGCGAACACCCTCCCACTCCCACACGTCCTCTATCGTGTCGCGCGTCGTGCCGGGAATCTCGCTCACCAAGGCCTTTTCTTCGTGCAGCAGGCGGTTCAAAAGCGTGGATTTGCCGGCGTTGGGGCGCCCGATGAGCACGACCGGCACGCCCTCTTTCAAGGCCAACCCCGTGGCGAACGACCGCCGCAGGGCCGCCACACGCGCGGCTATTTCGTCCAAAAGCGTCCGCAAGGCCGAACGGTCGGCAAATTCGACGTCTTCTTCGCTGAAATCCAATTCCAGCTCCACCAAGGAGGCGAATTCGACGAGCCGCGCGCGCAAGGCCGCCATCTCGTTGGAGACGCCGCCCCGCAACTGCCGCCACGCCAAACCGTGGGAGGCTTTGTTTTCGGCCGCGATCAGGTCGGCCACGGCCTCGGCCTGACTCAAATCCATGCGGCCGTTGAGGAACGCCCGCTTCGTGAACTCACCCGGCTCGGCCATGCGCGCGCCCGCGGCCGTCAGCGCCGACAGCAGCCGCCGCACGATATAGGGCGAAGCGTGACAGGATAGTTCCACGACGTCTTCGCCCGTATAGGAATGGGGCGCGCGGAACAGCGTCACGACGCCTTCGTCCAACACTTCGGCCATAACGCCTGAGGCCGAAGCCCCAGCCGCAACAGCCGTAGCCGCAGTCGCAGAAGCGCCGAGCACAGAAGCCTCCGAAGCCCCGACAGCGGTAGAAGCGGCAGAAGCCACTGAAGCCGCATCTGAGGCCGCAACAGCCGCAACAGCAGAAGCACCGGGCGTAGAAGCCTCCGAAGCCCCGACAGAAGCAACAGAAGCGGCAGAAGCCACTGAAGCCGCAACCGAAGCCGCATCCGAAGCAGCCGTAGCCGCATCCGCAGAAGCACCGGGCGCAGAAGCCTCCGAAGCCCCGACAGAAGCGGCAGAAGCCACTGAAGCCGTAACCGAAGCAGCCTCCGACTCTGCCGTAGCCCCCCGCGCAGTAGCCTCCGCCACAAATTCCACGAATTTCACGCGGTGCGACGGCAAATCGGCCAGACTTCCGCGCCGGCAACGCACCACCTTTTCCGCAATCTCCACGGCCCGCGGACCGCTGAGCCTTATAACACTTATGCCACCGTTTCCCACAGGGGTCGCGGTGGCACAAATGCTGTCCGTCATATCAGACTTCATCTTATCAAGTTCCTTTTACAGAAACACTTGTATTCATTTTAAAGCCAAGTTACAGACGGCCGCCCCGCAACTTCAACGACTGCCTCAGTCGCATCAACAACCGCCTCAACGGCCGCACCGGCAACCTCTTCAGCCGCTTCACATCCGCCGGCCACCGGCTTTCCATCGGTCGGGCCATACCACATGCCCCGACATCTGAAACTTTCCATCGGTCGGGCCACACCACATACCCCGACATCTGAAACTTTCCACCGGTCGGGGCACACCACATGCCCCAACGCCCGAAACTTTCCAAAGGGTCGGGTCACCCGAAATGACCCGACCCGGCTACTGGCTACTTAGTGTATTTCTCCTTCAGTTTTTCAATCTGCTTCTTGATCGCGTCAAGGCACAGATCCACCGCCTCTTCGAACGTGTCGCACTGTTTGGAAGCAAAGAGTTCGTCGCCGCTCACCAACACGCGCACTTCACCGATTTTGTTCATTTCAGACTGGTCCTTATCGACCTTCAACGTTACTTCCGCCCGCATCGCCTGCGGCAGAAACGTCGATACTTTCTTCATTTTCTTTTCGATAAATTCAACCAATTTGTCGTCGGCTTTGAATTTGACCGCATTCACCATTACTTCCATGATAAGTCCTTTCTTTTTATGTCCTTCCGACTTCAAAAACGCCGAACCGCCTCGGTCCGTTCCGCCTACGCCGCCCCAGCGACGTCATCCTTTGCGTTCCGAACCCACGTTCCGGCCTCTTTGTCCGCTTCCGGACGGTTTATATTCTATGGTTTCTTTTCCATCAATTTTTCCCCCCATCCGTTCCCTCATTTCATCCGCCACCGTCTCTCCTTCCTCTCAAAAACCATGCCCCACGCCCATCCTGTCATGAACCTCGTTTTACCTATCCGCAAAGCCTTTCCCCCTCTTTGCGCCCATCCCGAAGTCAACTCCGTCTTGCCATGTCCGCCACGCCTGCCACATGCCCCGCGATGGTTCCGCCATCCGCTACGCCAGCCCTAAGCCGCTCACGCTTTCGGATGCGCGGCCGCATAGGCCTTTTTCAACTTCTCTATCGTATTGTGCGTATAGACCTGGGTCGATGCCAAACTACTGTGTCCCAACAACATTTTGACGGCATTCAAATCCGCCCCCTCGTTGAGCAAGTGCGTCGCAAACGTATGCCGCAACACATGCGGGCTACATTTCTCTATCGTCGTATATTTCCGTAAGCACGTGTGAACCAACCGATAGACATACGAACGCGACAAGGGATGCCCCGACAGTGTCACAAAAAAAGTCCCGCCCGTCAGCGCCCCCACTTCGTCCGTCCGCAGGCGGCGATAGACGTCTATGGCCCCGCACAGGGTTGCGTGCAACGGTATCTGCCGCTCTTTATTGCGCTTGCCCAAGACCGTGACCACAGCCTGCCGCGCATCGACCTTTCCGTCCTGCAACGACAGCAGTTCGGCCGAACGCATGCCCGTGCCGTAAAACATTTCCAAAATCAAGTAGTCGCGATAGGTCTCGAACGGGCTTTTCGTTTTCGGCTTCCGTCCCGCTTTCGTTCCTTTCATTCCCGTCTGACCCGACGATAACGTTTGACCCGACGGCTGACCCAAGGCCTGACCCGACGATAACGTTTGACCCGACGGCTGACCCAAGGCCTGACCCGACGATAACGTCTGACCCGACGTTAGATACCCCGACGCTGGCTGACCCGACGATATTTCCGCCAGCCCCGACGCCTGACCCGACCCGATGCGCCCCGCGCCCGAACCCTCCGCTGCCACCGCGCCGCCTTCTTCCCGGTCCAAACGCGCCATGCCGCTTTCCTCGACAAAGAAAACCAAGCGTTTGCCGGGCTTGGGCATCGGCAACCGCAAGGCAGGATTGGCCGCCAACCGCCCCGCCTTCATCTCGTAGCGGAAAAACGACCGCAGGGCCGAAACCTTGCGCCGGATGCTGTAAGGCGCGATTTTCCGCTCCGCCAACCAGGCCACATACGAACGCAAGCGCAAGCGGTCCGCCTCCTCCCACGTCTCATCGCCAAAAACTTCCTGTACATAAGCCGAGAACTCGGCCAGATCGCGGCGATAGGCCTCCACGGTCAAAGGCGAATAACGCCTCTCCGCTTTCAGATAATCCAGAAAACGCGCTGTTCGCCCCTGCATGCCGTTATATCGCCCGTCGCTTCCCATATCGCCGTTGTTTTCAGCGGTCCCGGCCTGAACCTCCCCGCAAATCAAATCCCATCCAGACCGCGTCCTATGTCCTAACTCTTACAAAGATAGTGACAGGCGAGAGACAACGCGCCAAGTTTACTTGAGCAAGTTGTCCGAGCCGCATCCTATCTTCTTACAAAGATAGTGACAGGCGAGAGACAACGCGCCAAGTTTACTTGAGCAAGTTGTCCGAGCCGCATCCTATCTTCTTACAAAGATAGTGACAGGCGAGAGACAACGCGCCAAATTTACTTGAGCAAGTTGTCCGAGCCGCCTCCTATCTTCTTACAAAGGTACGGATAAAAAACGACAATAAGGGTAAATCGGCGAAAAAATTACCAACCCTCAATCCACGCGCGGATGTTTTTTTCATCGACCCGATTGAGCAGACGCCCCTCTTTCCAGTTCAGAGCGGGATAAGTTTGCTTCAACGCCGCCGCACTGCCCGCAAGCGTACTGCCGCCAGACGTAGCGAACGGAACCATTATCTTGCCTTTCAGGTCATGGCTTTCAATGAACGTATTGATGACGCGCGGCGCGAGATTCCACCAGATGGGATAGCCGATCAAGATGACATCGTAATCGGCGATGTTTTCCTTTCTGCCCTTGAGGGCCGGACGCGATGCCGGGTCGTTCATCTCCACCGAACTGCGTGACTGCCGGTCATGCCAGTCGAGATCGGCGCTGGTATAAGACCGGACGGGTTCAATCGCATAAAGTTCTCCGCCCGTAACGTTTGCCAGTTTTTCCGCGGCCCGTGCCGTGGTTCCCGTCGCCGAGAAATAGGCGACGAGAATGCGCGTTTCTTTATTCTGTGCCATAGTCTGTTGTAAACTCATGAATAAAAATGCGATAGCGATGGTTAAAAGTGTTTTCGTTTTCATAGCCGATATTTGCCGTTATTTCTTTGAAGCAAAGGTAAAAGCGAAGCCCCGCGACCTATTTGCCGTGAGGCTCACCTTACTTTGTCGAAAAGTTTTGATACTATTTCAATTGGTCGTACGCTTCATCGGTTACGGGTTCAAGCCACTCATTGGAAGTGTTTTCGCCTGCAATTTCGAATGCCAGATGCGCGAACCAACTGTCGGTTGCCGCACCGTGCCAGTGCTTCACGCCGGCGGGAATGTGGATGACCGTACCGGGCCGAATCTCTACCGCGGGTTTTCCCTCCTCCTGATACCAGCCGCGCCCCGCTACACCGATCAACATCTGACCGCCGCCTTCCGTCGCTTTATGGATATGCCAATTGTTACGGCAGCGAGGCTCGAAAGTTACGTTGAAGACAGTTACCTGCTCACGCGAAACCGTTGCGAGGTAGCTGTTGCCGGTAAAATATTGCGCATAGGCCGTATTAGGTTCGCCGATGGGAAAAATCATGTCGCGCTGAAAAGCCGCCTTGGCATCTTCGCCGATCGTGTCTTCCGCCCACACGTCTTTGGCCAGACGGAAGGCCGCCCAAGCCTTCGGCCAACCCGCATAAAAACCTATATGCGTGATAATTTCGGCAATCTCGGTGCGGGTGATGCCGTTGTTCTTCGCCGACTGCAAATGATAGGTCAGCGAATTGTCCGTAATACCTTGACTGATAAGAGCGGTCATCGTTACTAAACTGCGGTCGCGAAGACCGAGCCTATCGGTGCGGCTCCACACCTCGCCGAAAAGGACGTCGTCGTTGAGTTCCGCAAACTTGGGCGCGAATTCGCCCAACTGGTCGCGCCCGGCCGTCTGTACTATCTTTTCCTGTGCCATAACATGAAGTGTTAAAATGCAGAATACTGAAATTAAAATAAACGGTTTAACTGAACGCAGGGCCGAACTTGTCCGCACTATGCCGGGGCTGGCGTGACGGCGAACGGAGTTTGAAACAATTTTATTCATAACAATCAGTTGTTTAAGCATTTTTCAAAAACGCATCTATCTTCCTGAACATCATATCGAGGGTATCATAAAAATTACATTATCGGCCGCCGTCTTCAGAAAGTTGCGGCGGCTCATTGCCTGCTCAGTTTCCATACCCTATATTGAGTTCCGTTTGCTTGGGGGCTGAGGGTTCGTTTCCCGTTTCCCGTTTTGATTTCTGGGTGCAAAGATAAAAAGAGATTCCCGCAGCGACTTTGCCTCGAAGCTCAAATAACGTTGCTGTAAAGTTCATCTTGACTGCCTTGAAGTTTCACTTCGGGAAAATCCGACTGCTAAAATTCAATTCCGACTTTCACGGATATGAGATTATGGCGCAGTTTCTCTGAAAGCCCGACTGCAACAATTTCGCTGTCATTTTTTTTCAATCGCTCCAGTTTTTGCAGTTCATAGCCTACTGACACGAATAGTTTCATGCGTTTATATGCGGAGTATGAAATTCCGGCAGCAGGATTTATATAGATACCGCCATTAGCGTCTTTTGAAACTGCAATTCCATATCCTGCGCCGCATTGGATAAAGGGAGTGAATTTCCTTGGTTTGCAAATGCGGAATTTCACATCTGCAAATAGAGGCACTATCGGTTTCTCAAATAGTGATATGCCAGTTCCCACTCCTGCGGATAAACGCTCATTAAAATTGTAATTACCGATTACCTGCCATATAAACGGCGTACATGAAGGCTTGCTCATGTCAAAGCCTGTACCGATTGTTGTCACATAAGATATACGTCGGATCTCTTGGGCATGTACGGCTGTCCCAAGAAATATCAATGCCAAGATAATTATAGTTCTCATTACTGTATGTTTATCGTTATCCGTTCAACTATTTCTAATGCCGTTGTCAATCCCGACATATCCGTATGGATTTCGCCATCGCTTCCGTCCGGGCTACTGTGTCCTATCAAGGTGGCCTCAAAGGTCTTTTTACCCGTTGTCATATCGACTTCTGCTTTGTAAATGACCGCCGGTTGTCCGCTTCCACCAGAATAATTCGCATCTCCCTCTTGGGCGTTTTTTGGGAAATAGCCATTAAAGTCTGTGGAGTGATTGATCTCCACTTTAACTACAAAGTGTTTCAGATGGGGTGCAGTTATGAGCTTCACATCGAAACTTTCACGGGGAGTGGTTCCCGAAATACCGTCCACCACTGGTTTATCCTTTGTTGGCAGATAAAGCCCGTCATCATATATTACTCCACGGGAATAGCACCAGTGTGGCAACGCTTCTTTTCTGCGGTTGCCTTTGGCCATCTGCCAGTCCTGTGTCGCTATCTTATGCGAGACATATACTGTCGAAAGATAGTTCCCTTGCATATCTTCCAGCCAAATGGCTATTTGCGGCGGGTTTTTCTTCTTTATGCCTAAGAATACCGGGAAATCATGTAGCCATCCCCGACCTTGTTCGATGCAGACTTTTATATCACCCTGCGCGTACTCAATCAGTTCCTTGTCGCAGGAAGTAAGGCTGATTATCGAAAGCAATCCTAAAAGAGCAATAATCATTTTTTTCATTTCTTTATAGTTTATTTATGTTACCCAATGGGAACATAGAGTCGAAAAAAATTTTATAGTTTAGATGAACAGATTCTAATCAGATAACATCCTATCAATCAGATTCTCAACTTCATGGTAAATTTGCTTCCACCCACTGTCCTCGCTTATGTTTATTCCGTTAAATACGGGGCAATAATCACCAAGCATTGCTAGATAAGTAATGGATGCCGTAATCATCGCAGATAATGTTGCTATTTCCTGTTGAGGACGTCCTGTGACAATGCAAACTTGTTTTATCAAATTCATGCCAATCGTTTCCCGCTGTTCCCTTAAGGCAGTAATTACCTCATTGTCGCATGAGAGCTCCCAACGGTAGAGTTTTCTTAAAACCGGATCGGTTCGCAATTGTTCGATATGTTCACGAAACATTCTCTTAACCGTAGGAAGTATCTGTTTCGCATCTGAGAAGTCAAGCGAAGAGTTCAGCAAGAAATCATGCTTGCGTATATATGCGGCAATCAAACCGTCTATTGAATTGAAATAGCGGTATATCAAAATCTTGGACACACCGGACTGAGCGGAAACGGCATTGACGCCTATCTTCTCAAATCCGTTTTCGGCTATCATCTGTCCGATTGTATCTAACAGCATTTTTTCTGTTGCTTCCCTATCGCGTTCCATATCAATGTTACCACTTGGGAACAAAAGTAGTGCTTTTTGTTGAAACAAAAAAATGTTTTCTGCAAAAACTTGATTAAAACTACTATGTTCTACATTCTCACAACTACATATGAATTAAATTGCACATCTTAATGTGAGGCAAACAAGAAAAGCAGGAGGGATAATCTTTAATATTATCCCTCTTGCTGAAGCGCCCCCAAAAAGTTGGACGGAGCAAAACGTTACACGGCCCTTTTTGCCGGCGACTTGAAACGGATATTGGCCTCTCCGCCGTCCGTCCCCTACCGGTCTTCCAGATAATAGGTCACGGTCGTGACCACACGGATTTTCTTGACCCAAGGCGTGAAAGCGTCGCGGTCGGCAATCGAGAACTGCCCCTGGACGGCCGACTTGATGCCGCCCACGCGGCTGCCGGCGTCTTCGGCGAACTTGGCGGCGGCCTCCCGCGCGTTACGCGTGGCCTCGGCGATCATGTCCGGCTTGATGCCGTTCAAGCCCGTATATTCGTACGTAATCTGATTGTCGGCCTGATAGCTATAGTCTTGGCTCAGCACGACGCCGCGCTTCATCAATTCCACCTGCCGTTTGACCAAACCGTTCACTTTCTCCACCTGAGACGAGGTCACGGTAATGACACTCGTCACGTTGTAGCGGTACGGCAACTCGGTCTTATACGTCTGGGCGTCTTTGTCATAGACCGAAGGCGCGCCCACCGAAATCTCCGCATCGCCTATCCCGTTGGCCTTCAGAAAATCCACGACCACGGCGTTGTTGGCGTTTACCTGTTCGTACAGCCGTGTCAAATCGTTGCCCAGCGTCTTGACCACGAGCGGCCACGTCACCTTGTCGGCCATGACCTCGCGTTCGGCCAAGCCGCGCACCAACACCTGACGGTCGCGGTAAGCGATATGGTTGATGCCGGTATAGAGGAACCAGCCCAAAACCACCAACCCGACGGCGATACATACGGCCGGCAGGGTCTTCTGCAACGTTTCTTTCATCATGACAAATGATTATATAAATTCCATGCGTTTCCCCACACTTCCCAACGGCGGACCTCTCCGCCGGCCAGAGCCCTCCGTTCCGCTTACAAAAGGTATTTAACCAGCAGATAACCGCCGCCCATCAGCCAGATATACAGGATAAAGGCTAACAGGAACGGTTTGAAGCCGGCTTTCTTGAACTTGTCGAAACTCGTCTCCGCGCCCAGGGCCGTCATGGCCATCGTCAGCATGAACGTGTCGAGCCGGTTGATGCCGTTCACGATGGTATCAATGGCGGACACGCCCTGCGGCAAGAGGGAGTTGAGGCCGATGACGACAAGGAAGCCGAACGCGAACCAAGGGATGGTGATTTTAGGTTTTTCGGGTGACCCGACGACGGAGGCCGTAGCACCGGAGGCCGCATGCCCGGCCGCCCCGACGCCGGCCGCTTCCGGCTTGGCCTTGACGCCCCGCGCCAGCGCAAAGCCCATGATCAGCAATACGGGCGCGAGCAGCATCACGCGGATCATCTTGACGATAATGGCCGAATCGGCGATTTCCGCCCCCATCGCGTTGCCCGCCCCCACGACGTGCGCCACTTCGTGCAGCGTGGCGCCGGTGTAAAGCCCCATCTGTTCGGCCGTGAGGTCGAAGACACCGGCCCGGTACAAAGCCGGATAGATGAACATCGACAACGTGCCGAAAATGACGACGGTAGAAACCGCCACGGCCGTCTTGTGCGGTTCGCCCTTGACGACCGGTTCGGCCCCCAGCACGGCCGCCGCCCCGCAAATCGCGCTCCCCGTGGCCGTCAGCAACGAGAGGTCGCGGTCCATCTTCAACAGCCGTCCGACGAGCAATCCCAAAAAGATCGTGGCCGTCACGATGATGCCGTCTATCAGCAAAGCGGGCAAGCCGATGGCGACCACGCTCTGGAACGTGAGCCGGAAGCCGTACAGGATGATGCCGGCGCGCAGGATCTGCTTGGTGCAGAACTGTATGCCGGGTACCCAGGTGGCGGGCAGACGGTTGCGCAGACTGTTGGCATACAGCATACCGAGTATGATGCCGACAATGAGCGGACTGAATGAAAGCCGTTTGACAAATTCAAATTCCGCGATATAGAAAGCGGAGAACGAAAACAGCGCAATCAGCAATATGCCGTGCAGGACGTTGGCTCTTTGTTCGCTTATCATGATTTTCATTTTAGCACCGGCGGCTAAGCCTACCGGCTTGAAGTTTCACCCGCAAAGGTAGTACATTTTCGCTTTATTCTTCTTATCTTCGCATGTTTTTACACGCGGTAAGACCGCCTGACACGAAACGGCGGCCTGCCCTAACCCCATCGATTTAACCGGATAAACCATCATGGACTTGAAACTCATGACCGAACAGGTCTGCGACCTCTGCCGCGAAGTCGGCGCGTTCATCGACGAACAGGCGCGGCTTTTCGACACGGCCAAAGTGGAATTCAAAGGGCCGCACGACTATGTGAGCTATGTGGATAAGACCTCGGAGCAACGGCTTACCGAAGGGCTTTCGCGCCTCCTGCCCGAGGCCGGCTTTTTGGCCGAAGAGGGCACGCGCAAAGAAGGCGGCCGCTTCACGTGGATCATCGACCCGCTGGACGGCACGACGAACTTTATCCACGGCGTGCCGGTCTATGCCATCAGCATCGCGCTCCTCGACCGGGAAGCGGCCGCGCCGGCCGGTCCCTCGCCCGCTTTGGCGGAGGGCGGCGTCGTACTCGGCGTCGTCTATCACGTGCCGATGCGCGAGATGTTCTCGGCCTGCACCGGCCGGCCGACCTGCTGCAACGGCCAGCCCATTCAGGTAAGCCCGATGACAAGCCTCGATAATGCGTTGATAGCGACCGGCTTTCCTTATTACGATTACAGCCGCCTGCCGGCCTATATGAAACTATTGGAATACACGATGTTGCATACGGCCGGCGTGCGCCGCCTCGGATCCGCGGCCTTGGACCTGGCCTACGTGGCGGCCGGCCGCTGCGAACTGTTCTACGAATACGGGCTGCGCCCCTGGGATGTGGCGGCCGGCTTGTTCCTCGTCCAGCAGGCGGGCGGCACCGTCACCGATTTTTCGGGCGGCAACCGCTATCTGTTCGACAAGGAAATCGTGGCCACGAACGGCCCGCTCCACGCCACATTCTTAGACCTGCTCAAACAACACGGCTTATAATTTATTCACGTCGCCTATCTCGACGAGTTTGTGGACGATGGCGTAAATCGTCAGCCCCGCGGGGCTGTGGATCTGCAGTTTGCCGGCTATGTTCTTGCGGTGGGTCATGACGGTATGCGTCGAGATATGGAGGTTGTCGGCAATCTGTTTGTTCGTCAATCCCTTGACCACGCCTATGATGATTTCTTTCTCCCGCGGGCTCAAAGTCTGGGCCGCCTCCGCCTTATCCTCCGTCCGCAGAACCGCCGCCAATTTCTCCTTAATGGTTTCGGCACTGTCGTAAATCGAAACGGCCGTATCGTAATGCCGCAGCACCGCCCCGTCTCCCAAGACCGTCTGCAAGGCCACCGTCTTGCACCCCGTGCAACCGGCCTCCTGCAACAAAGTTTCCGGCCGCTGCAGCCCGAGCCAGTTCGGGTTCACGATCCATACGTCCGGCTTATAACGCTTAAGTTGCAAAACCAACATCGACATATCCGTAATTTCCGCCACCTCCATGCGCAGGTCGCCCATACGCTTCAACACCGCCATGAGACCGCTCCGCACGATGACCGAAGATTCGGCTACGACTGCCTGTAATCGCGCACACATAGGACTATCGTTTAGGGTTTCTCATACTTTCCTGTATCTGTATGGCCGGCACATACAGTTCGTTTTCGACGGCATTGTGCAAACGCAAATCGGATGCGCAATTGAAAATATCGTAGAGCAGGCTGTTGATCTTGACGCTGCTCTTGGCCGGATAATATTTGATGATCAGGTTCTTGAACTCCGTCAGTTTATTTTCCACATGGTCGTGGTGCTTGGAGAAAATCGCGATTTCGTAGCCCACGGGCCGTCCTTTCGCGCTCAACAGCGTCTCCACATACGGAAAGACCACCTCGTCTTCATAATTCATGTGCTTGCGCACCTCATCCACGTATTCGTCGTAGAACCGCATCATAAGCCGGGCGATGTCCGCGTTGTGGTCCTTCACGCCCTCCGTCATCAGTTCCCCCTGCATGATTTCCACCAACTTGCGACGGATGGCCGGCAAACGGTATTCGAGAAAATAGACATGGGACCGCCTCAGGAAATCCGTCAGGGCGGGCACCGACAGGCGTCCCTTGACTTCTTCCGACGGACTTTCCTCGTTCACAAACAGATTGACGATAGCCAGAAACGTTTCCGTATCGACGCCCCGCTCCTCGCAGACCGCCTCCACCGTCTTTTCACCGAACCCGATAGGAATATCGAAAATGCTCAATATAAGCAACATGGCATAATTTTCGCAAATCAATGCCCCCATCTCGTCGTCTTTCTTATACAAACCGACATTATACATAGTACACAAATTTAATGCAATTCGCCAAAATCCCCAAAAACGGTTGTTTTTTTTAACGAATGACCCGACATGGAACCACGGGAATTTCCCCAGGCCTTTCAAGCGCCCGCCCCCGCCCCCGCCCCCGCCCCCGCGCCAACGCCTCCGACCTATTCCGGCACGTAGATGATTTCGCCGCCCTCCAACTGATAGGCTACGCCCACGCGCTTGCCGCGCGAAGACTTATCCGCGCCACGATCGTCCGAAGCCTTGTACTTCTCTATCTTCTCACCTTTCTTCGTGATGATTTCCATCTGCTCCGTACCTGGATTCTTGACCATGGTGAAATCCTCTTGCGAAAAAATCTCGGTCATGTTGAAGCGCGTCACCAAGGCCACCATGAGCGCGACGGCGAACACCATCGCCACATCGAACAGGTTGGTCAGCACCGCCAGCGGATCGTCGTCCCCGCCATTGGCCTGAAACAGGCGTCTTTTCCGGCTCATGCCAACCCTCCTTTCAATTTCTCGGCCACATATTCCAGCAGGTTCAGCTCTTCGGCCACCCAACGCTGACGGACCTGCAGCGTGATAAAGCCCACGGCGCCGATAATCAACCCGATTACGGTCGTGGCGAAAGCCACCTGCATGTTGGAGGCCATGGACGCCACGTCGCCGGTCGCCAGCCCCAACAGGGCGGGTCCCATCGGTATCAACGTCCCCATCAGCCCCAAAATCGGGCCGATTTTGACCAACAGTTTGGATCTGCCCAATTCCCGGTCGGCCTCGACCTCGTAGTCGCCCAGCCGTTTTTCCAACAGCGGGGCGTCGCCGGCGGCGGAATGCAAAAGCCCGGCATAACGGCACAAAGCCGAATCGGAAGCCTTGGGTAAAGCCGCCGTCCGGCTCAGCCATTCGTTCAGCGGCAGTTCATCCAAAGCCTCGCTTAACTGCCGGTGCAAACGCCTGCGCTGGATATACTGGCCATAGAAGCGGCCTATCTGCCACAAGGCGTTCACAAAGAAATACAACAAAAACACCATCACCGGGACCATCAGCCCCGTTGAAATCCAATACAATACTGAGGTAATCTGGCTCATATCACTTTTTCAATACATGTTTCAAACGCAAAGACGACAGGTAACGGCCGCCCAAAAACAACAGCAAGCCCCCCGCCGCCAAGGCCGCGAGCGCGTCCCAGGCCACCGGCGCCTGCGTCGAAACGGCCGGCATCGGGAAAATGGCCGCATACACCAACTGGCTCAGCCCCAATATCGCCATCGACAACAGGATACGCATCTCCCGCTTATGGACGTTCGGTTTGAGCGACCACCGCAGCAAACAAGCGAGCCCCGTTACCAGCAGCGCCACAAGACCGGCATACTCGCCGGCCGTCAGCATAAAGTGCCGGCCGGCCCCGAGGCCGAAATACCGGGATTCGAAATAGCCGACGGCAAACAGGAACACCGGCCCCGGCACGCCATTCAGGACGCGGCAAAGGCGACGGCCTTTCGTCGGCCTCTCGCCCGAAGCCCCCAACAATATCACGATCGTCGCCACCGCTTCCACCGTCGCTATCAGGACGGCATCCGCCACCCATTGCGGCCGCGCCAGACAATGCTGCAAATACGTCAAAGGCAAATCGATAACCCACGGATACAGGAGCATAGCCCACAGAGCCGCCGCTAAGGCATAGACCGGAACCCAGCGGCCACGGTCCGCCAGGGCGGCTTGCAGACTATATTGTACTATGGCTAATACAAAGATGATTTGAGCGAATGTTTCCATGTTTCCTATCCTCCCGCATCACGCGTTCTTTCTGATCCGTATCCGTTTCAGCACGATCCAGCCGCCCGTCAGCAACACGACGAGACCGACGGCCATCGCCAGACTTGGCCACGTCCGATGAGCCGGCCGGACCGCCTTCCGGCGGTCGGCCTGACGGTCGGGTTCCGCCGTTTCCTGCTTTTCCAAAACCCGCGTCCCTTCCTTGTCCATATCCGCTATGGCCGGATGCAAGGCCTCGTCTATCCTTTTTCGATAGCGTTCGGCCGCCGGGGCCTCCAACTTGGAGGCGATGAACTGTTTGAGTTTGGCATTGTCGCAGACAAACCCGCTGCAGGCCGCCGTATGTTCCGCCACCAGACGACCGTGCAATTCCGCCACAGCCTTTATCTGACTTTCGTCCGCATCCCACAGGCCCTTACGCGCGCTCTCCAGCATGACGGCCGTCACCTCCTGCAACGCATACGGATTCTTTTCGCTGAACCGCTTCTCCACGCCCAGGCCATAGCGATCCGCCACATATATCTCGTAATACCGATCCCACAGGTTCTCGTCTATGGCCGAAGCCCGCATCGCGTTCCAACCGTAAGTATTGCGTACCGTCTCGGCAAACGTCGATAGCGCGCTGCTTTCGCCTTGCAGCATATGCGCGATATATTTGGGATTCAACACCGTGGAACCGCTTTCCACGCCTATGGCCTCCTTGAGTTCCTGTACGCGGGCCCGGTTCCGGTTCCTGAAGTCGCTGAAATAAGCCGTCGGTTCGGTTCCCGTCACCTGGGTAACCGCCGCCGACAGACCGCCCATGAATTCATAGACGTGATCCAAACTCAACGGTCCCCACGTATTGCCCGAACGCGGCTGTACGACGACTTCCGTATTCAGCAGCGCGGCCTCGAAGACATGCGCCCGCGTCTCGCCCCAAGCCGCGCCGCCGTCGGCCGAATAAAGCCCGCTCATGTTGGCGATATAGCGTTCCGCTATCTCGCTCACGGAGTCCCAGCTGTCGCCTTTCTCCACCATCCCCATAATCGCGGTGCCGTAATTTCCGTTCACGCCGCCGAAAATCCGTTCGCCCGCATATTTCCGGGCGTCAGCAGGCGAATAGCCTTTTTCCAGCAGATAACGTTCCGCATCCTGACGGCCCGACCGGACGAAGTTCTCGCCGGCGGATCCGTCTTCGGCCGCCATAGCCACCGCCTTATTGATCAGAGCCAGACGCGATGCGGCTATATCCCGCAACTGACCGGACGTCTGTACGACGACATCGACGCGGGGACGGCCCAACTCCTCGACGGGTATTAAACGAAGCGAACGGATATTGCCGAAACCGTCCCTGAGGGGTTCGACCCCCAAAAGATAGAATATCTGCGCCACCATGGCCCCTTCGGTCGAAACGAAATCGGTCGCCCAAAGTGTGAAACTGACCTTTTCGGGATAATGCCCGCGGCGTTCCTTTTCGGCCGCCAGCAGGTCTTCCGCCAACCGCCGTCCCACCTGCCAGGCCTGGGCCGTCGGCGTGGTTTCGGGGTTGATGGCATAGAAATTCTTGCCGGTCGGCACGGCCGCGGGGTTGATAATCGGGTCGCCGGCCGAAGAGGGCACGACATAACGCCCGGAAAGCGCCGCCAGCAAAGCCTGCTGTTCGGCCCGCGTGCTCTGCCGCAAGCCTTCCTCCATCCGCGCCACTTGCGCCGCAATGCCCGAATCCGGCACGAGCGGCCGCGCCTCCCCGTGACCACACGCCGTGGCTTCCGAAAACGCCAGACGGGCCGTCTGACGGACTTGCGCCTCCGTATAAGGCCGTCCCCATACATACAGGCCATCGCTGACCTTGGCGTTTTCGATTTCCTCCACATAATGGTGTACCCGTTCCACTTCTTCGGCCGTCAGCGTCCGGCCCGTATCGAGCGACAAGGCCGACAGCACGCCGGTTTTACGCGCCAAATCCGTGATACTTACCAAATAGTTCCTTTGCAAATCGCCTTCTTCCAGATGTTCCATGCGGTGGATCTCATCCCGCAGCCGGAAAAGGTCCGGATACAGCCCGCTCTGCATGAAAGGCGCGGTCAGATGCGACAGCAAGGTCGCGTAACTGCGCCGCTTGGCGATGACCCCTTCGCCTATATTGCTGATCGTATAGATATAGAAATGCGGCACGTCGCCGATCAAGGCGTCCGTCCAATCGTAGTCCGACAGGGCCAGTTGCTTGCCCGGCATGAACTCCAGGCTGCCGTGCGTGCCGAAATGCAGCAAGGCGTCCGCCCCGAAAGCCTTGCGGGTCCAAAGGTAAGAGGCCACGTAAGGATAAGCCGGCACCGACCCGCCGCTGTGTACGATCTTATCCACATCTTCGCCGACGGAAGCCATCGGCTGCGGCAGGATGACGACGTTGCCGAACTGCAGGCGCGCCACCGCGACGGCCTTGCCGCCGTCCGCCCGGTCAATGCCCATGTATTCGCCGGGAAACGCGCCGTAACGCGCCCGTAGCGAATCGGCCAAGGCCGCCGGACATTCTTCCTGCATCCATGCCGCAAAATCCGCTTCCGGCACCTCGGCCGGACGGCCCGTCTTCAAAAAACGGTCGTAGGCACCGGCCGCGTAGGGTCCCAACACGACCCCCGATTCGGCGATAAGTTTTTCCAATCCGGCCGCCGAAGCCGGCAGGCCATCCACCGTATAGCCATTGTCTTTCAATAATTTCAAAACATTGTACAACGAGGGCACGCCCTCCATTCCGGACGCGTTCACCGCCCCCTTGCCGACACCTTTATAGTAATAGATGGCGATTTTCTTTTCCGAATTGGGCAAGGCCTGCAAATCGGTATAGTGTTTGACCAAACGGCAGAATTTTTCCGTATGGCCGGGAATGGCGTCAAAAATCTTCATGCCGTTCCGTTCGAACTGCGCCGCCACGGCATAAGGCGCGATGGCCCCGTCCAACTCCGGCAGCACGACGCTCATCGCGCTCAGGCCGCCGCCCGAAAAACCTTGCGGGCTATCGACCCAGTTTTCGTACAAATCGCTGACCGTGACCGGACTCAAAACGGGTACGCCCCACGCCGCAAGCGAATCCGTACCGCGTTCCCCGCCGCCCATAAGCAGACGGCCGTGGGGGCGGTTGATGATCAAATCGGGACGGACCGCCGAAATCATATCCAATTTCTTGGCGCCGAACGAAAATACCGGATAGACGTTCAGGCCTTTCTCCTCCAACGAATGAACCAAAGCGGCCATGTGTTCCTCGTTGGAATTCTGCATGTTGATATTGCCTGACAGCAAAACCACGCGCGGCGCGCCCGGCTTGTACAGCCCCTTTTCCTCATAGAACCGCTGATACGCCTCGTAGGTGGCAAAAAACTCATCTTCCCCCACATGGAAGTAATAATCGGCCGGAACCGGCACCACGTCCCCGTAAGGTCTGTTGAACAACACCTTATGATCCACCTCCCGCCGTATGAAATTGAAAAGGCTACGGTAATTCCGGACCGAGCCGTTTTCCATCAAAGCGGCGACATACGTTCGTGCGGCACTGTCGAGCGAATTGATTTCCGTATTCTGACTTTCCGTGGAAAAAACGGGTACACCCCTGGCCATGGCGGTTTTTATGGCCGCCACAACGTCCGGCCCCAAACCGCTGCCATGCACCCTGACCAACACCATGTCGTAACGGCGGATCTTGGACGCTTGCGCCAAATCCACCGGTTCTATCTTCACAAAAACGTTATCGTTGGCCCGGCGCATTTTTTCCACCGTAAAATCCGGAAAATTCAACGTCGCCACGTTGGTTTTCGCCGCATAACGCATATAGAGACAGCACAACCCTAAAGCTATCCCCAATGCGACCGCAATCCCGTATATCGCCTTCTTTTTCATCTTTACACGCACGCTCCGGACAAGGAGCGCCTCCCCGCTAAAAAAACTTCTCCTATGACTTTCGTATCTATAGGAAAAACCCCTTAATTCATTTTCTCGAAATCGAAACGGACATGGCCGCTCTCGCCGGCTTCGTTCTGATATTGCGTGAATGCCACCTTATAATACCCCAAACCGTCAGCCGTCCGGAACGCATAGACCGGCGCCTTCATGAACTGGGGCGGCATGATCATCTCGCCCTCCGCATTGGTCTTGAAACGCACGACGGCCGCTCCGGACTTAATCGTCGTAATCGAGTCGGTTCCCATGCTTTCTTCCTTAACCGCCTTGTCGGCCACGAAGTCAGCACCGGCCGGCAATTCCGCCGCATCGAACGTCACGTTGTCGCCGAACGTATAGACACCGCCCTGCGCCCCGACACTCGTCGCCGCGCCGCTGTTGGTGCGGATATTGTATCGGTTCACGGCCATATCCCAATCGGTACGCGCAAACCAAAGGCCGTTGTCTTCGACGTTTTCCTTACCGGTTCCCACTTCCGCCCCGGTCGTGAACGAAAAATAATGCCACGTATCGCGTTCCACCGCCTCGATAGCCGCCCCTTTCACCTCGTTTTTAGGTTTTTTCTCGCAGGCGGTCATGGCCAACAAGCCCAGCAATACGGCCGCCGCCGTCTTCATCTGTCGTTTCATATCTCTATGGTTTTAATGGTTTCTCAAATTTTCAATCCGCATCAACGCGACGCCCCGTTTGCCGTTCCTTGATACTATTTGAACGCATACCGCAGCCCCACCATATACGTCCGCCCCGGATCTGTAAACGAAACGTCCTTGAAATTGAACAGGTTGTCGCATTTGAACGTAACCTCTATCGTATGCGTCTTTATACGGAAAGGCTTGACCAACACAACCTTGAAAATCGCATACGGCTTCGATTGTTCGGAAACGACCGTCGTCTCGCCCGTCGCGGCATCCGTCACGGATGCCTGATAGAGTTTGGGCGAATTGAACCGGCCGGCCATCTGCAACGAGAACGGGCTTTTCAGAATCTTGCCGTTCCACGTAATGGAAGCCGTGCCGCTGTGCTTCACATTGTCTTCCAACTGCAAGCCCGTCGATTGATCGACGGCGTCGCAGAAACTGTAACTGCCCTTGAACACCACCTGCCGCAACAGCACGTAGGAAAAGCTGAAATCGAAACCTTCCAAGGCCGCGCTGCTCACGTTCTTGTAATAACGGTTGGCGAAGCCGGTTTCGTCTATCACTTCGTATTGCGTGATTTTATGGTTGATCCGGTTGTAATAAGTCGAAGCCGACACATTGAACGGCCCGTAATTGTATTCGACCGAAAACGAGCTGTAGATGCCCTTTTCCGCTTTCAGGTCGGGGTTGCCGTAAACCCAAAACATGCCCTGATGGTCGAAATCGTAATAGAGTTCCTTGATGCTCGGCGCGCGGAAAGCCGTGCCGACGCCGGCCCTGAATTTAAGGCCGACGATTTCATACATGAACGAGAGTTTAGGCGTAAAAGCCGAGCCGAACTGCGTGTTGTACGTATAGCGCGCCCCCGCTTCCAGTTCCAGATTTTTCAACACCTTGTAACCGGCTTGGGCAAAGACGTTGAAATCGTCCACTTTCCGACGGGTCGGCGTCTGCCCCAAAGTCGATAGGGCATAATTGGATTCGTAATTGTACTCCGCCCCGCCGACCAGGTTCCACTTGGGGTTGATAGCGAACGTATATAACAGACGGGCCGAGATATAATCGTTGGTATTCTGACGGGCCTTGGTGTTTTGCCGTTCATAGACGTCGTAATCGAAATACTTGTCCCAATTGCCGCTCAGCCGCAGCGTGTGCTTCTCGTTACGCGACCGCCATTCGCCCCCGGCGTTCAACGCCATCTTATAAGACAGGTCATGCTTCGTATTCATCGAATTGGCGAAATTGAACGTCTCGTGCTGATAGAAACGGCCGTCCACATTCAGTTTCCATTGGTCGGACGGCTTATACTGCGTCTTGAGCTGGGCACCGTAATCGGTATAAGGCGCGGCCGCGCTGCCTCCCGCGATATCGAAGCCCGACGAAGAATTGCGGAACGCGTTGGCCCGCAACGTCACTTTCTTGAACCGGCTGCCCACTTCGGCATGCAGCCGCAAGACGTTCGGATTTTCCCAAGAGGCTTTCGCGCCCGCCTCTATCTTATGGACCGGTTCTTTCGTAATGAAGTTGATGATGGCGCCGACGGCATTCGAACCATAGAGCGCGGAGGCCGCCCCCTGCACGATTTCGATGCGTTCAATCTGATTGACGTCTATCTGATCCAAATTGACATTACCGCCCGCACTCTCGGAAACGAGCCGTTCGCCGTCCACGAGAAACAGGATATAACGGCTGTTGAGCCCCTTGATACGCAGATTGTTGCCCATCGCATTATCGGAACTCACAATACCGGGCACCACGTCTTCCAACGCCTCCAACACGGACACCGCGGCCGCCTTCTCCATTTCGCGCCCCGGAATCACGGTCGTGAGTACCGGCACGTCGGCCAAATGCCGCTCGGTACGCGTGCCGGTCACCACCACCTCGCCTAACGCAAGCGCCTGCTCCTTGATTTTGAAATCCAACTTCGTATCGGATTTCAATTCGACCTCGGCTTGATCGCTCGTATAAGAAGAATAGTACATCGTACGCACGACATAGGTGCCGGACGGCACGTTCTTTATTTCGAACATCCCCTGCCCGTCCGTCTGCGCGCCGTATTTGCCGGCCATGACGTAAACGCCCGGAATGGGGGTACCGTCCACGGCATCGGTCACAGTACCCGATATCGTATAGGATTGCGCCAGACCGATGCCGATGCCCGACAGCACCCATAACAGCGACGCCGTCATAACCCGCATTCCGACCGTTCTCATGATTCCGTGAATTTTCTCTCGATTTCGATTGCAAAAGTACCACGTTCCGCCATGTACGGCAATCCCCAATTTTAAGTATAAATCCGGAACCGACTACCCAATAATAACGAAAAAAAGCCTTGAATACCGCTACAGACGGTCATTTGCCACTATTCCACGATAGATTTCGGCGAACTGCCTCCCAACCGTTTCGGCCGAAAACAACGCCTTGGCCTTTTGCCGCATGGCCGGCGCATCGAACATGCCGCCGTGATCCAACATCCAGTCCAAGGCCTCGGTCAAGGCGGCCTCGTCTTCCACCGGCACCATGCGCCCCGTATGCTCATCCATGATTTCGGCTATGGCCGGAATATCGGTGCATACGACCGGCCGACCGGCCGAAAGGCTCTCGGCCACGACGACCGAAGCCGTCTCGTAGCGCGAAAAGAATACGCTAAAATCCGCGGCCGCCAACTCAGCCCGTACCCCCGCCGGCGAAACCTCGCCCGTAAAGACCGTATGGTTCTGCAAGCCCAAGGCGGCCGCGTAAGCGCGCGTCGCCTCCCAATCCCGTCCGTTGCCGACCATGCGGCAGATAAAATCGTCCCGTCGGTCGCTCAACGCTTTGAGGACGCGCAACAGGCCGAAATTGTTTTTCTGCGCTTCGGCGAAACTGCATACATGTACAATACACTTGCGCGGAACGGCCGGGGTCTCAGCCCGTCGCCCGCCGCCTGCCGCCGATGCCGGTGCCGTTTCAGTTGTCGGCGCGGGTCCAGTCATCGGCGCGGCCGATGCCCCGTCCTCGAAAAAGAATCCATCCACGACATTGCGAACGACGCGGTAATCCGGATGCGCCAAGCCGCAACGGCGCATATCCGCGCCCAAGGCCTCCGACACCGGCATCACGGCTTCGGCATGCTTCACGACAAAAGCCATGAGCCGACGCAATCCAAAACCGTTGAACGTCCCCAACATGTAACGCGTCCAATGCTCCGTAACCACATAAGGAATACCGTAACGTATCTTCAACCATAAAGCCGCCAAGGCATTTTTGTCCAACACCTGCACATGCACGATATCCGGACGGCCCCATTGCTTGAAGACACGCTTAAATCCCACCGCATAGGCCCGGGCGCAACGCCACAGCCGGCCGGCCCGGCCGCCGGGGCCGTCCAACGGATAATACACATAATGTTCGGTCACGCCGGCGGCCGTCCGTTCTTCACAGAACCTATGCCTCAAGCCCGACTCGGCCTGCACATACAGCACATGCACGTCTTCGTAACGGGCCGCGGCCTGCGCATGTTTGCGCACGAACAAGCCCCACATCGCGTCGCGGCGGTGCGGATACCAGGCCGGCAGGAACAAGACTTTCATAAACGGCGTGTGATTTCTTAACGGCGGTTTTCGGGGCGGCGGCCCGCAACGGGCAACGGACGGCGGCGACCCGCAACGGGCGGCGGGCGATTTCCCCAAAGACCCGGCCGGTTTTATTTGACGACGCGGCCGTTGAGGATCAGCGTCTCCACTTTGTTGTTGCCGAACGAATACGGCATGTATTCATAGCTCGGAATCGGCCTGGTGATGAACACGTTGGCGCGGCGGCCGCGGCCGATGCCGCCCAACTCGTCGCTCAGACCGAGCGCGTAGGCCGTATTGATGGTCGTGGCGTGCACGACTTCTTCCGGATACATTTTATAGCGTATGCAACCCAGCGACTGGACGAACTGCATGTTGCCGGAGGGCGCGGAACCGGGATTGAAATCCGAAGCCAAAGCCACGGGCAAGCCGGCCTGCATCATCTTGCGCACCGGCGACAGTTCCATTTCGAGGAAGAAAGCCGCGCCCGGCAATACCGTCGGCATCGTGCCGCGGCCGTCTTTCCAAGAGGCTTTCAAACAGTCTATTTCCGCCTCGCCTACATATTCCAGATGATCGACCGACAGCGCGTGATGCTTGACGCCCACCTGTATGCCGCCGGAAAAATCCAGTTCGTTGGCGTGGATTTTAGGTTGCAGGCCGTAGGCGGCCGCGGCCTCCAGCATGCGGTCGGTCTCCGCCACGGTAAAGAAGCCGCGGTCGCAGAACACATCGATGAAGTCGGCCAGTTTCTCCTTGCCGACCGCCGGAATCATCTCGCGCACGATCAGATCGACATATTCGCCCTGACGGCCGACATATTCGCGCGGCACGGCATGCGCGGGCAGGAAGTTGGCGCGCACCTGCGCCAAGCCCAAGGCCTTGAGCCGCGCGATGACGCGCAGCATCTTGAGTTCGCTTTCCAGATCGAGCCCATAACCGCTCTTGACATCCATCGCGCCCGTACCGTACGCCATCATTTCCTCGAAACGCGCCTTGGCGGCCTCGAACAACTCGTCTTCGGAAGCCGCCCGCAGGCGGTCGCACGAATTGAGGATGCCGCCGCCACGCTTGGCGATTTCCTCATAAGACAGTCCGCGGATTTTGTCGTTGTATTCAATCTCGCGGCTGCCCGCATAGACGATATGCGTATGCGAATCGCAGAAAGCCGGGAACACGAAACGGCCGTGCGCGTCTATTTCCTCAACCTCTCCGCCCCATGTCGCTTTCGCGGCCGCATAACCGGCCATCGCGCCAAAGTCCTTTATGCGGTCGCCCTCCATACACAGATAGGCGTTTTCCAACACTTGTAATTTTTGCATATCCGCGCCCGCCACATAGCGGACGTCTTCCGGCAGGATTTGCACCAGCCCTTTGATATTCTTTACTGCGAGCATAGTTCTATTTTTATGAAAGTCCATTAAAGTAAAGATACAAATTTACGCCAATCTTACGGGCTTTACAAAACCGCCCGTCAAACTTCGGACAAGGCAGATGCAGATACGGTTTCACCCCTGAGACGCAGTACCTCAATTCGAGGTCGGTCCATATGGCACATGTGAATATACGGCCAAGGCCTTCGTATATACATCCCTTTAATTATTCTACCGAAAATTTCTCCGTTAAAACCACACAGGAAGTCTCTACGCGAACCAAGTAAACACCCGAGGGCATCCACGATACGTTATAACGGAACGAATCCGCACCGTTCAATGTGGTAGCATACAGGACACGTCCGTTGGCGTCTAATATCTCCATCCGCCGGAGGTTGCAGCCCGAAGCACTGATCGTTATCGTCTCGTTGGCGGGATTGGGGGTTAGCTTCAGTTTGGCTTTTTGTTGTCTATCAATCAAGGCGGTGCCTATTTTCCAGATGTTCTCGAGTTTCAGTTCAGAATATAGCCGCCCTCCTAAATCATAACACATTGAAACATATCCCTCCACTTCAACACTATCCCCTTCCATATATTCCACACCTTGAAATAAGAACGGAAGGAAATCATAGGTCCAATCCTTATAGTTTGAAATGGTTGTTTTGTACTTTATGATATATACGCTTTTCCCTAATTCCGCGGCCAATACATGATGACAACAATCCAATGGCATATCAAAAACTCCCGGCGTTGCAATGTATGTCAATTTTCCTCTTTCGGAAACATGAAAACTTTCATCCATAGAAATATAACAAGTTTCATACTCTGAATTGCTATAAATTTGTCCTTCGTTGACACAGAGTACGGTTTCGATTGTGTCTAACGAACGCCCGAAATCCCGATGCCAAACTATGCCATGCGATGCAGAACCGACCTCAGACAACCACATATCTGTAACTTGATGGACGGTATCATACACTTTCAGGTAATGAAGTCTTTCTTGCCAGATAGAGGTTGGAATAATGGTATCGCCGACGGCCAGTATCCGAAATACCGGATTTTTGCACGTTTCTGTTTCTTCCATCCAGTCCATGGCCAAAACATCATTCTCTGTCAGGGAAAAATCAAAAAGAACATATTCCTTCTGAGAGGTATAATCATAGACATATACCCGAACGCTGTCTTCTCGAAGCGCATAACCCGCCGAGACTTCGTTTTTAGCATCACTGTCTTCCCGCCAAAACACCGGCCGATAAGCGTTGGTTCCGATTGTTGTGTCCTTTCCGAGGAAATATTGATCGGTTCGGTATTCCCTACTCCCGTCTGCAAGAGAATATTCCCGATACATTGACCATACCTTCCACAAAGCATCTCCTTTCCAAATTATATCATGGTTTGCCCATACAATTGTCGGAAAAAAGTACAGACACAGAGCAAATAAAAATCTTGTTTTCATAACCTTGTGCTTTATTGGGTTATTATGGTGACATCCGCGCCCTGCTCGATGGTCGTGCCGGGATGTATCTGAACGTCATTACCGTAGAAATTGACAGTCGAGCCTGCTTTAATTACAACATCCCCCTGTGGCTTACTATCCGTAACATTTGTGCCAATTTTTATGATTTTTCCTATATATGTTTTAGTTCCTGTTATTGTCTCATTTTGGATGTAAACATCTGCTGGAATTGTACCTTAATCAATATAAGGAGTTTTGTTATAATTTGATATACATACAGTTATATAACCAGCTGTTTTTGTCTTATAGACCGCATTAGAACCCACATAAGAAGTGACATTGTGTCGATGCCCCTGCCTTCTGCTTTCCTTCGTCAAGGGTATTTAACAGTGTATTCAACAGAAAATTATCACTAGCCGAAACGGAACGGGTAAGGGTGTCTCCTATCGAATAAACACGGAGCTGTTCAGCAAAGGACACAACATACTTGATGTGTGTAAATACCCGTGTCTTACCCGTAGATGTATTATATTGAATCGGAGCCACTCTTACATTAAGAATGCCCTTTCCTCTATACTGTTGAATACTTTCCTCTATACTGTTGAATACTTTCCTCCTGTACTATTTGTTCGGGATAGATCGCAATCGTCGGGTCTATCGGTTTTACATTATCTTTTGTATGGCTCTCGTTTCCATCGTCAACTAGTGGAGGGCGTGCAGGAGACAACACATATTCAAAATCCTTATATGCCATTTCGACAACCTCAATCTGACAAACCTTGCCGTCCGGAATCCCGAATTGATCTATCCTTAATAGAGTGGACGGTGTGCCGGACTCTGCATTCAAGCCGAAACCATCTATTCTCCATAGGTAATGGCCGGAAAAAAGGTCATCTTGTAGGATGACCGCCGACGAGAAATCATAGGTAACCTCGACTCCCGTGACTGTGTTCACAACGTTTCTGGTAGGAACCGTGGATAAGACACTGTCCACCAACCTTCCACTGTCAAACAAAAGAGTCTGTTGGCCTAAGGTATGACTCCCCCAAAAGAGACTCAAAAGCAATATCGCTATTCTACTTTTCATAATCCTACCATCTATTTATATTCTCTGTTTTATTTTGTTACAACCTTTTTCCTACCGTCAAACGGCCCAATAAACAATAATCACACTTTTGTTCAAGAAACAACTGATATGGTCTGGTTTTGAAGGACGATAAATCTTCTCAATTTTCAAAGTTACACATTTTATTAATCATAACAAATTTACATGTACTTTCCTCCAATAGCTGAACCGGTGCCAATCTTGATGGAATAAAGTTAATTGTTCCTAGGGGACTTTTCATAGTTTCCCTGTTTTATTTCCCGTATCACTTGATGAACATATCGCGATTCCGCTCCTAGAAAAATTGCACTTCTAAATTGAATTCACACAAACTTCCGCCAAAAATCGTATTTTTGCAATTAACCATTAGGATAGAAAACATGAGCACTTCTCCTTCGGTGGCCGTCGTGATCCTGAACTGGAACGGCCGGCATTTTTTGGAACGGTTTCTGCCGTCGCTCTTAAAGCACACACCGGCCGAGACCGCCGAAGTCATCGTGGCCGACAATGCCTCCACCGACGATTCCGTCGCGTTCATGCGCCAACACTATCCGCAAATCCGGTTTATCGAGAACGACGCCAACTACGGCTTTGCCGAGGGGTACAACCGCGCTTTGAGCCAAGTGGAGGCCGACTATTACGTGCTGCTCAATTCAGATATAGAGGTGACCCCACATTGGGTGGAGCCTGTCATCGCGCTGCTGGAAGCCGATCCGTCGGCCGCGGCCGCCCAGCCCAAACTGCGCGCCTACGACCGTAAGACCCACTTTGAATACGCGGGAGCGGCGGGCGGCTTCATCGACCGTCTGGGCTATCCGTTCTGCCGCGGCCGCCTGTTCGACCACGTGGAGGAAGACCGCGGCCAGTACGACACCCCCCGCGAGATTTTCTGGGCCTCGGGCGCCGCGCTGTTCGTACGCGCCGGTCTCTACCGTAAATTCGGCGGCTTGGACGCGGCATTCTTCGCCCATATGGAGGAAATCGACCTCTGCTGGCGGTTCAAAAATTTCGGCTACAAAATCTTGTACTGTCCCGATTCGACAATCTATCACATAGGCGGCGGCACGCTCCCCAAAAGTTCGCCGCGCAAGACCTTCCTCAATTTCCGCAACAACCTGTGTCTTTTATATAAGAATTTGACGCCCGGCCGTTTCCGCCGTGTTTTCTGTATGCGGCTCGTGCTCGATTTCGTGGCCGCGCTCTCGTTTCTGAAATCGGGCGGATGGCTGGAATTTTCGGCCGTCTTCAAGGCCTACCGCGCCTTTTTCAAGATGCGCCGCCAATACCGCGCAGCCTACGACCTCCTGCCTCGCCACGCCTATGTGGACGACACCTATTTAAGGTCCATCGTAGCGGATTATCATCTTCGTCGGATCCGACGGTTCGACCAACTGAATCCCAAGAAATTCTACAAAGCAGCCACCAAGGCTTCCACGCCGAGACGGTAACTGTCTTTGCCGAAGCCGGCAATACTGCCCCGACAGGCCGCCCCGATAAGGGATGTATGCCGGAATTCCTCCCGCGCCGCCACCTGCGACAGATGGATTTCCAAAACCGGCACGGACACAGCCTTTATGGCGTCGTGCAGGCCCACCGACGTATGCGTATAACCGCCCGCGTTCAGCAGAATGCCCGCGCACCCCTGACGCAACGCCATATCCTGCACGGCGTCGATGAGTTCGCCCTCTATGTTGGACTGAAAATAAACGAACGTATGGGCTGGATAACGCGCCTCTAAGGCTTTGAGGATGGCCTCGAACCCCTCTTGCCCGTAAATCGTCGGTTCGCGTAAGCCCAACAGATTCAGATTCGGGCCGTTGATGATGCCTATTTTCATGATTTGTCTTGGATTTTCCCCATGATGACGGATGATTGACGGACGGACGGCCAAGTCCTCCCGAGACCAAACGGCCCCATCTCCCGGGAAAGCCCTATCGGGGTTGCCCCCATTCGATGGGTGTCAAGCCACGCTCCGCCAACAGGCGGTTGGTCTGAGAGAAATGTTTGCAACCGAAAAAACCGCGGTAGGCCGACAGAGGCGACGGGTGCGGCGCCGTCAGCACCGTATGCCGCGTCTCGTCTATAAGCGGCCGTTTGCGTTGCGCCGGACTGCCCCACAACAGAAAGACCAGTCCCTCCCGCTGAGCCGACAAGGCCTTGATGACGGCATCGGTAAACGTCTCCCAACCGTGGTCCTTATGCGAGAGCGGCTGGTGTTCGCGCACCGTCAGCGTCGTGTTCAACAGGAAAACGCCCTGCCGCGCCCAAGACTCCAAATGTCCGTTCGGCAACGGCCGGCAACCGATATCGTCCTGTATTTCCTTATAAATATTTTGGAGTGAAGGTGGAAGCGGCATGGTCTCCGGCACCGAGAAGCACAAGCCCTCGGCCTGCCCCGGCCCGTGATAAGGGTCCTGCCCTAAAATCACGACCTTGACCGCCTCGAAAGGCGTGGCCTCGAACGCGTGGAAAATGCGCGGCCCGGGCGGATAAACCGTCGATTGGCGTTTCTCGGCGCGCAGAAAATCGCGCAACGCATACATATACGGTTGCGAAAATTCGGCCTGCAACACCCTGAGCCACGAAGGCTCCAACTTCGGTTGCATGGCCGATTCGCCCGAAATTCCCGCTTCGTCCGAAACGCCGTTCCGTACCGTCTCCACTCCGCGATTCAATTTAGATACGGTTAGATGCGATCCATGATGCGCTCGAAATTCTCGGTGCGCGTTGACTCCATGATGACGAACCAGTCAATGATATACCAGATGCCGAGCCCGCCGAGCGTAATGAGCTTGAGGATGCCCAAACCGATTTGCCCCAACAGGAAACGATCGACGCCGATAAGGCCGACTGAAAACGAAATCAGCAGCATAATCAGCGGATTGTGCGTCTTTGCCGTCTGCAATGTATAAAAGCGGTCTTCCGGCAGTCTCTCCAATTTTTCTTTCAAAATCAGCAACTTGTTCTCCGGGAACATTTCAGCATGTCCGGCGAAGAAAAGGTCTATCTTCGATTTTTCCATGGCTACGGATTATTAAATTAACGGCCACAAATATAGTGAAAGTCAAGCGTAGAACCAAACGCTGTATTCCAAGGGAACCATTTTGATAAGCCATGAGCAGAGGACAAGTTTGCTTGGACTATGCCATGGCGAAAATTGAGCGTAGCGAAATCATGAACACTGCCGATGCACAATTATAGCGTGAATAAATGGTGCGCGAAAGCGAACGTTTAGGCGAAGCCATGACATCGAAAGCATAGCAAATGCAAAATTTATTTTGAATTTGTTATGACGAAGTATTTATCGCGAACGCAGTACGCGATAAACGTTTCCGATGGAGAAAAAGCGTGTGGCATCTGCCGAAACGCATCCTTCTATTGACGAGCGTCGCAGACGCGGGTAGCCGCAGACGCGGGTAGTCGCAGACGCGAGTAAATATAGTGAAAATTTTCATTACCTTTGTCAATTCAATTCACATAAACATCATGCGTCTTAAAAACTTATCGCTCATGGCAATCATTGCCGCCGGCCTCGTAGGCTGCAAGGGCTACCAGCCCAAGAACGCGGACGACTTCCGCTACACAATCGACCGCTTCGCCGACCTGAAGGTCATGCGTTACCAAGTACCCGAATGGGACAGTCTGAACCTGAAACAGAAAGAGTTGCTCTATTACCTGAGCCAAGCCGCGCTCTGCGGCCGCGACATGCTCTACGACCAGAATTTCCGCTACAACTTGTTAATCCGTCACACGTTGGAAGCGATTGAAAACAGTTATACGGGCGACCGCAAGACCTCGGAATTCGACGCTTTCACAACCTACCTCAAACGGGTATGGTTCTCGAACGGCATCCACCACCATTACGGCGGCGACAAATTCGAACCGGGTTTTTCGGAGGCCTATTTCGCCGAACTGCTGGCGCACAGCGACCTGAAACCGGTTTTGGACGCCAACCGCGAGGGTTTGAAGACGGCCGAAGCCCTGCAGGCTTTCCTGACGCCCATTCTGTTTGACCCGGCGCTTTACGCCAAACGTGTGAACCAAGACCCGGCCACGGGCCTGATCGAAGGGTCGGCCTGCAACTACTACCTGAACGTCAGCACGCCGGAAGCCGAAAAGTTCTATGCCGCCATGGCCGACCCGAAAGATCCGCAGCCGATTTCCTACGGCCTCAACTCGCGGCTCGAAAAACAGGACGGCCGACTGAAGGAGAATGTATATAAGGTAGGCGGCCTCTACAGCGAGGCCATCGAAAAAGTCGTCTATTGGCTCGAAAAGGCCGCGCAAGTGGCCGAAACGCCGCAACAGCAGGCCCACCTGAACAAACTCATCGAATATTACCGGACCGGAAGCCTCAAGACGTGGGACGAATACAACGTGCTGTGGGTGGAAGACCACTCGACGCTGACCGACTACAACAACGGCTTTATCGAAACCTACGGCGACCCGCTCGGCCTGAAAGCCAGCTGGGAGGCGACGGCCCAGTTCAAGAACACGGCCGCGACCGAACGCGCCGCCATCATCAGCCGCAACGCCCAGTGGTTCGAAGACCATTCGCCCATCGACCCGCGCTTCCGCAAGGCGGAGGTC
Source organism: uncultured Bacteroidales bacterium (assembly GCA_910586395.1). Taxonomy (GTDB): domain Bacteria; phylum Bacteroidota; class Bacteroidia; order Bacteroidales; family P3; genus CAMXAS01. Next base: position 22,238 of record CAJUFX010000006.1, on the reverse strand, counting down.
AAGGGCGTGAGCGCCAAGGTCATCAACGTGGTGCAGCTCGGCGGCGACTGCTTCCCGACCCCGCCCATCGGCATCAACCTGCCGAACGCCGACTGGATCCGCCGCGACCACGGCTCCAAATCGGTCACGATCGAGAACCTGACCGACGCCTATAACAAATCGGCCGAAGAGGGCAAGAGCCTGATAGCCGAATTTGCCTGCGACGAGGCCGAAATCGCGCGCGCCAAGACGCACGGCGCCCTCGGCAGCAACCTGCATACCGACCTGCACGAATGCCTCGGCCACGGTTCCGGCCAACTGTTGCCCGGCACGGCTTCCGACGCTTTAAAGAGTTTCTCCTCCACGTTGGAAGAGGCGCGCGCCGACCTGTTCGCGCTTTACTACATCGCCGACGACAAAATGCAGGAACTGGGGCTGTTCGACACGCCTGAAGTCTTCAAGGCCGAATACGACAGCTATATCCGCAACGGCCTCATGACGCAGCTCGTGCGCATTGAACCCGGCAAGAACATTGAGGAAGCCCACATGCGCAACCGGGCCCTGATTGCCCGCTGGGTCTATGAAAAGGGCGCGGCCGAAAACGTCGTGGAAATGTTCAAGCGCGACGGCAAGACCTATGTCCGCATCAACGACTACGCCAAGTTGCGCGGGCTGTTCGGTGAACTGCTGGCCGAAATGCAACGCATCAAGTCGGAAGGCGACTACGAAGCCGGCAAGCGCATAGTGGAAGCCTACGGCATCAAGGTGGATCCCGAACTGCACCGCGAGGTGCTGGAACGCTACGCGGCCTTGGAACTGGCGCCTTACGGCGGCTTCGTAAACCCGCAGTTGGAACTCAAGACCGACGCCCAAGGCAAGGTAACGGACGTGACGGTTTCCTATCCGGACGACTTTAAGGCGCAGATGCTGGGCTACGGCCGCGACTTCTCGTTCCTGCCGTTCTAAAAACGGAGCGCGGAACCGTCCGTTTTTACGGCTGAAGAAATTTGCGTACCTTTGCGGCTTACGCCGCCAAGGCAAGAGTTGTCGCGTTTATTCACGCGAAGCGTAAAAAAAAGAATAAAAATTAAATACTTTATATTATGTCTATTATCAAAGCATTCAAGGGGTTCCGTCCCCCGGTGGACGTGGTGGAGAAGTTGGCTTCCCGCCCCTACGACGTATTGAATTCGGCCGAAGCCCGCAAAGAGGCGGCCGGCAATCCGCAATCGTTGCTGCGCGTGACCAAGGCGGAAATCGACCTGCCCGAAGGCACGGACGAACACAGCCAGGCGGTCTATGACAAGGTGGTCGAGAACTACGCCATGTTCAAGAAAAACGGCTGGCTCGTTCAGGATTCCGAAGAAAAACTGTACATCTACGCCCAGACGATGGACGGCCGCACGCAGTACGGCATCGTGGCCTGCTGCCACATCGACGACTACTTCAACAACGTGATCAAGAAACACGAGCTCACGCGCAAGGACAAAGAAGAAGACCGCATGATTCACGTCCGCATCACGAACGCCAACGTGGAACCGGTATTCTTCTCCTACCCCGCCCACAAGGAAGTGGATCAGATTGTCGAGAATATCGTGAAGAACGAAAAGCCGATTTACGATTTCGTGGCAAAAGAAGACGGCTTCGGCCACCACTTCTGGATCATCAACGACAAGGCGACGATCGCGCGTCTGATCGAAATCTTCGATAAGGAAATTCCGGCGCTGTACGTGGCCGACGGCCACCACCGCACCGCCGCCGCCGCCTTGGTCGGCAAGGAAAAACGCGGTCAGAACCCGAACCATACGGGCAAGGAGGAATACAACTACTTCATGTCGGTCATCTTCCCCGACAGCCAGCTCAAAATCATCGACTACAACCGCGTGGTCAAGGATTTGAACGGTCTGACCGAAGCCCAGCTCATCGAAAAGTTGAAAGAATCGTTCGACGTGACCGAAATGGGCGCCGAGATTTACAAACCGTCCAAACTGCACGAATTCAGCATGTATCTGGCCGGAAAATGGTATAAGATGACCGCGAAGCAGGGCACGTACAACGACCAGGATCCGATTGGCGTTTTGGATGTGACCATCCTCTCCAACTTGGTTTTGGACAAGGTTTTGGGTATCAAGGACCTGCGCACCGACAAGCGCATCGACTTCGTAGGCGGTATCCGCGGCTTGGGCGAACTCAAACGCCGCGTCGATAACGGCGAAATGAAGGTGGCCTTCGCGCTCTACCCCGTTTCGATGAAACAGCTCATCGACATCGCCGACAGCGGCAACATCATGCCGCCTAAGACGACCTGGTTCGAGCCGAAACTGCGTTCCGGCCTCGTCATCCACGAGTTGAGCTAATCTTGGCCCGGAACGCGGGAGATTTGCGCGGGATTTTTCTTGCGGAAAGCGCGCCAAGGGCTGCCGATAAAGCCACTAAAGCCGTCCGACCATTGTGTCGGGCGGCTTTTTTTTACATAAACTCGAGGCCGATTAGCCCCAAAATAGGATTCTATTTTATCTGCCGAAATTAAGCGCAAAAGCATTTTGGTAGGAAATCGCGGAACGACTATCCTTGTTCTCAATCCAGCCTTTTTCGAGATGGCTGGTCTGAGAGATCTCTCCGGCATTCATTTCTGCGAATAATCTGCAAACCATCTTGACAGTGTTTATTTCTGTATCACTAAGTATATTTTCGGCGTTCTCAACCACTTCCATCCTGATGCCGCTCTGACCGCTCGAATAAACAAACTCCGCCATATCAATTCCCGGTAGCGAACTATAAAGTTTCCCCCATTGCTCTGGAACCGGGCCATAAGGAAGCGCCTTATATGCAATACCCGTTATGCCATATCCATGCTGTTTGTAATGAATAAAATCGGCATAGAACAGGAGCTTGTTCATCTTTGTCACAAATGTTGGTCCAATATTAGCGATAATAGCCTGCACGATATTGGCAATCTTGTCTATAGACATGGAGCGGAAACCGGTGTATTCAGACGGTTGCCCGATCGACTTGTAATCACCATCGGCAGCCTCAACTTTCTTTTTGATACGCTGATACTCGCGTTCGCTCATTTCCGACTTGGCGGCTTCAACAAAAGAAATGAAAACAGCCTTCTCGCGGGCGGCAATAATGGTTCGGGCATTTGAAACACTCGGGACTTCTCCGTCTTCGTACATTCGGTATTGGTTTATGCCGAAACCGAGTATCTGCGCCATTTTTGCAGCAGACAATCCATAGTGTTCCCTTATTCCGGAAATCTCATCCGGGAAGGGAATACCATGTTTTAGGCGGTACTGGTTATATACCTGAAAAATATTGGCCTCATCCATTTCGGTGGTAGTCCACATCTCGCCATCTTCATCAATGACTCCGGTGTGAATATAGGAGAATTCCTCCTTTCGGAAAGTTGCAGTTCTTACTTCCTGAAAGTATTTTTCTCCGGGTAACAGCTTGTTATTTTCCATTGCCATCATTCTTTAATGGGTAAGACATCGGATACTCCGCTTTATGGAACGAAATACAAATCGTATGTGAGTTCGGTTTTCCAAGCGTAATCTTGATATAGACTTCGTTTCCTCTTACATCTTTGCCAAACACCCACATTTCCCCTTGATTATTCAACGCATCCACAATCGGCCCCTCGGAATAATCATAACAGCTCAAATTCATGATAACCTCCATTCGTTGATTCGGCGTGATACCTAATTCAACGAGACTACTTTGGTTTTTCTGGCGTTCATCACGGAAACGTATTCCAAAGATTTTGACCTTCAAACTAAAATCTTCCAAGAATTTCTCAACTTGCTCTTTCGTAATCATGATGCAAATATAATCAATTTTTGCAAACAATACAACTTTATCGTTGTATTTCACAAAAACAGCAATCATTCACAGCCCCTCCCCTACCCAACTAACACAAAAAAGTGTTAGTTGAACAGATTTTACGACATTTTTGGCGAAACGACACTTTTTGTCGTTTAGTCGCCGTATCTTTGCCGGCGAATTCAAAACTGAAACGCTGACCGACATGGCTAAATTCTCGCAACTTAAACGCATGGGGCTTGTACTCAACAAGCTAAACGACCGCCAAGGCTCCCGTTATGTGCCGGCCGAAGACCTGCTCCGGCACATCGAGAATTTCGGCTACGGCAGCGAATACGGCGAGGGCGAGCCCTGTTCGCTGCGCACGCTGCAACGCGACTTCAAGACCATCGACCAACTGTTCGGCATCACAATCAAGCATTGCGCCGGCCGCGGCTACTACATAGCCGAACGCGACCACGAGGCCAACGCCGACAGTTACGAAGCCCTGCTGATCAACTTCGAGATGCTGAGTTCCATCGACCAAGACAGCACGTTGCAGCAATACGTCCTGCCCGAACACCGGCGGCCGGCCCTGCACACGGACTTCGGGCTGATGCTGGAGGCCTTGCGGCGCGGCCGCGTCCTCGAATTTCGATACACGCTGGTCCGGCACGGCAACCGCGTGGTCGAAAAAAGATTGCAGCCCTACTTTCTGAAAGAGTCGCAACAACGCTGGTACCTCATAGGCTTCGAGGCGGACGACAAGGGCAAACGGATGGAAGCGGCCGCCTCTCCCGCGGCCGGCCTGAAAAGCTTTGCCGTAGATCGGATTTCCGGACTGGCGATGGACGCAAGCCAGCGGTTCAAACGCGACGAGCGCATTGACCGGGAGACACTGTTCCAAGACTGTTTCGGCATCTGGAACGACCCGACGATGCCGGTAGAGGAAATCATTTTGCGCTATGACACATTGGACGCGGCCTTTCTGAAAACCTTTCCGTTGCACACTTCCCAAGAAATTTTGGAAGAAACGGATACCTCTGTGACCCTACGCGTCCGCCTGCGCGTCACGAACGACTTTGTGATGGAACTGCTTAAACGCAGCCGGTCGGTGGAGGTGCTGCAACCGCGCTCGTTGCGCCGACGCCTGCACGAGGTCTATGCGGAAGCGCTGAACCGCAACGCGGGGAACGCGGGGGACGCGGGGAATCCGCCGGCGGCGACCGACCGGCCGAAAAAGGCGGCCCCGAAAGACGGCGGACACTAAACCGAAAAACGATAGAAAACAGCTCGAGCCAATATATTGTCTAATCATTAAAAATGTAAACATCATGACAACCGTCAAAGAACTCTTCCAACAAGTCGGCATCACGCGATGCGACACCGTAAAATGGGACGAAACCTGCCCCGAAACGCGAGCGGGCCTCTATATCGTTTCGCTCTGCGCCGACCCGGCCGCCACCACCGGCCTCAAGCAACCCGTTTTCGACGATGGGCTGATCCAGGCCTGGATAGACCGCCTGCCGGACTTTCGGTTAGACGGCCAACGTCCGACAATCGAAACGCTCAAACAGGAACTTATAAGATTTTGGCTACCGGACGAAAACGTGCTCTATATCGGCAAAACATCCTCGGCCTTAAAAAAGCGTATCAGAGCCTATTACAAAACGGAATTAGGCGCAGGCAGTCCGCATTCCGGCGGCCAATGGCTCAAGACGCTGAAAAATCTTTTCCAACTTTATGTCCACTATGCCGTTTCGGATAGCCCCGAGGCGGACGAAAGCAAACTGCTGGCCTACTTCAAACAAAGAGCCGGCGAACTACCCTTCGCCAACCTGACGGGGCCGGATGGCCGCAAGCAGCACGGCATGGTGAAACAACGCGAAGAACGGGAAAAATAAAAGCCGTAACGTGTAAAGGCAACAGACGGCCTTATGGTTCAAGGAACCGTCCCCATATCAAACCGAAATCCTTTGGGGAAAATTTGGGGGCGGTTCAAAAAAAATCCGACACTCATGGATAGGGAAAGCACGCCACAGGCGCAGAAGCTGAAGCAGAAGCAGGCGCAGACGCAACAGAAACAAGCGCCGCAACCGGAACAAGCACAGAAGACGAAGCAGATGCAGGCGGAGCAACCGAATCCTGAACGGGATCAAGCCGCCAAGCAAGCGCCAAAGCTGAAGCAGGCACCGCAACCGCAGCCGACACTGGCCACGAAGTCCGCGCCCAAACGCAAGTCGGGTCAGACGTCTAAACAAGCCCCCAAACGCAAGCCGGCCTCAAAGCCTAAAACCGCGTCCAAACGAAAGTCGGTTCAGACGGCCCCGCCCTTATCGGCCTACGAAGCGCGGAGAAAGGCGGAAGAAGCCCGCAAGCAAGCGGATTTGGAACGCATCATCCAAAAGCTCAATTATATTCAAAACTCGCCATCGTCATCCGAGCCCGCTCCTCCCGAAGAAAAAGAAACGAATTCGACCCACCTCAGCGCACCGAAAATCGCCAAAGGATGTCTGACGCTGATAGTCTTTGGCCTCCTCTTTACCTATGCCTTAGGGCGCTATGCCAGGAAGCAGGACGAACGCAAACGCGCGGCGATGGAAATCAAGGCCGACGTCCATCCCTTTACCGACCAAGCCGAATCCCCCGAGGCCCCGACCCGTTCCGCCAACACCCCGCCCGCTGCGGCACCGGCAGAAACGCTAACCGTAAGTTATCAAGACTACCTGCTTTACCAATCACTGCACAACCGATACAGCGGCGTGGAACTGGACTTGGGGAACGGCATCACCATACAGACCGGCTTGGACGAGAGCGAAATCATGGACCAGATAGCGGCCGACGGCGACATCTACTCCCTGACGGACTACTTTGACGAATACGTCGGCGACTGATGCTACATAATGTTACAATATTGATTAATAGATAAATGCAATAACATATAAAATTTCCGACAAAGAAGTTGCCCAAAATTTGGAATCACATTTAAAATCGTTATTTTTGTGATATTTAAATACACCAACATCCTTATCATGCACACAGGAATCATGAACACAGATAAAATAAACGAAATAAATATTGTATTAAAAGATTTTTTTGACAATCCATCAAATCCAAGATGTGTACTAGCAAAAAGTTTGATGCCGTTATTTATCAAGCATAAAATTTTCAATTCAGATCACAGAGAAGGATTACCAATTAGGAATTTATTGAGAGCGCTTGACAGAGAAAATAAATTAAATCTAATTCCATTTGTACAAGCCGAACGAAAAACTAAAAACATATATTGGTATTTTATGGCCGCAAAAACGCCCCTTCCACAACAATTCTCTTTGAATTCGTCACAGCACTCTCGCAAGAATTCGGATGAATATTATGTAATAAATTTATGCAATAAAATTCTAGGACTAACAGCCTCACAACAATATCGTTTTGATTTCTTACGCGGAGATAGTGGTGTAAAATTGCCTGTTGATGCTTACTATGAAGAACTTGATTTGGTCATAGAGTATCACGAAAAACAACATTCTGAAAAAGTACCTTTTTTCGATAACAAAAATACTGTCAGTGGGATATCTCGAGGTGTACAGCGTAAAATATATGATCAACGACGTTTAGACATACTGACCCAACATGGCATCAAGGTGGTTATTATCAGTTATCTTGATTTTGGAGTGACAAAGCGTATAATAAGAGATACTGAAAAAGATACAACTATAATAAAGAATATACTTATTAAACAATTAGCCAAATAATTCACACCAAAAACATCTACATAACCAACGGGACTATTTCACCTCAAACAGACCCTATATCGATTTGAAATCTGTTCTCTTGGTTTTCATAGTTTTTAAGGCGGGGGCGTCCGAACGGGCGCCCCTTTGTATAAAGAGATCTATAAATCTTTACACTCGCACACTTTCCATTGATTATACATCTCATTAAATGCACTTTTTTCTGCTCCAGACAAGCCTTCTTTTTCTCTATATTGCCGATACTCCTCTTTCAAGATTTCCTTGCCTCGCGACAAGCAATCCACACTATTGCCATATTGTTTTTTCAAATAGTCAACAATATATTCCAATTGATTATACCGAACAGAACTTTTTAGGTTTCGGCTATCATACTCTGCTATTACCTTTTGCTGCAATTCATCTAAACTCATATCATTGTTGTTTTTAGTTTCACACAATACACTATTAATGTTCCTGTAATTCAACAGCCGTACAATCCCTTGCGCATTTTCGAGCGTGCCGGTATATACCACGGCTCGCCCCACCACGGGTTCATGAACCCACTGCGCCATCTGTCGCAAGGTTTTTTCAAAATCCGCATGATAGGTCATGGCCGACTTGATTTCCACGCCATAGAGACCTTCCGGCTTTTTGATTACTAAATCGATTTCGTTCTGATGCGAATCCCGATAGAAATAAAGATTGCCCTCCCGGCCGAGGTTATAGCGGTATTTCAAGGCCTCCATTACGATAAAATTTTCGAACAAAGCGCCGCGCATTTTATCGCGCGCTAATTGTTCAACCGTTTCTATGCCAAGCAAATGACAAGCCAATCCCGTATCTACGAAATAGAGTTTAGGCGATTTGGTCAATCGTTTGCGCGTATTTTCGAAATAAGGCGGCAACAAGGTCACGATATAAGAGGCCTGCAAGACAGACAGCCACGCGGTAATCGTATGAACGCTGACCCCGACCTCGTTGGCCAATTCCGAAGCCTTGAATACCGAACCTATACGGCCGGCGCAAAGCCCCAGAAAAGTATGAAACTGCATCATATCCCTAATCTGCAACAAATCGCGCACATCCTTGTCTAGATAGGTCCGAAGATAGGCCGGATAAAGAAGCGAAGGGATATTACGACCGCCCCATACCGCCGGATAAAAACCGCCCAGCAAGAGTTCGTCTATCGTTTTGCTTTCCACTAAATGCCGTATCTCGGTATAAGCCATAGGCAACAGTTCAAAAACAGCGGTACGTCCCGCAAGCGATTGCGTGACTTTTTTCAATAAGGAAAACTGAGAGCTACCGGAAAGGATGAACCGACGCTCAGGGTTTTCATCGACAATACCTTGTATATAAGACAACAGCCGAGGGACATTGTGAACCTCATCGAGTATCATTCCTTCCTCGTGTTGATTCAAGAATGCGACGGGATCTTGCTCGGCAAAACTCCGAACATCCAAATTCTCCAACGAATAATAAACCAAATGAGGGAATAAATGCCGGAGCATCGTAGTCTTACCGGACTGACGCGGCCCCGTAACCGTAATGACGGAAAAATAACCGGCGGCTTCCTGAATGGCCGCAGTCATATCTCGTTGAATATATTTACCCTCCATAATGTTTGTGCAAAATTGAAGTACAATTGCAAAATTACACAAATTAACCCTAAAATGCAATATAATCAAATACCTATTGTTTCTATACCTATCCAAAGTACAATGGTGACCGCCCCCTTGACGGAGCGGTTGGACGGGTATCCGTTTATACCACCGAAACAACCGCTTACAGTGAAAACAACCTTTGACCAACTCAATTTAACAAAGCGACCGCGTCAAAAACACAAAGTGATTTGCATCAAAAATACAAAGTGATTTTGTTAAGTAAAATATAATCACCGACTTTGAAGTCAGTTTTAAAAGATACAAACTACCTGAGCAGTATTCCCCAACTAACGCAAAAAATTGTTACCTTTGCGGTTTCTTTTCCCAAAACGACTTAACAGCCGCAATATGAAAAAGATAATACTTTTACTCGGCATATTGGCTACCGGTACCGCCTCTGCCTTGGCCACCGCCGCTTCAGGACTTGCCATAGCTTCAGACGGAGTTGCATTGGCCGATGGCATAACTACCCCGAAGGTCGCCCTGGCCGCCGACGGCATAACCGAACGACAAGCCGCCACACCGAAGGCCACCCAACCTGTCCGCCAACCGGCCGTTCCCAAAACGGGTGCCCTGCCGGCCGCGCCGAAACTGACCGGAGGTGGCAAAACGGCCACCACAAGCACAAGCAAAAGCGCCCCCGACGCCACCACAACCACCACAGCCACCACAACCGCCACAGCCACCACAGCCGCTAACGCCGACAAGGCCTCCGGTGCCATCACCGACGCCAGCGCCCCGGCCCCCGACGTCAAACCGGCCAAAAAGCCCCAGCCCATCAGCATCAAGTTCGACGTGCGCGCCGACTGGGAATACCACCACAGCGGCGATACAAGCAAGGATGAATCGGGCTTTGCCGGCAAGTTCCTCAATTTCATTCTCGACGGCAACATCACGGACAAATTCTCGTACCACTTCCGCTACCGTTTCAACAAACTCAACTCGGCCCAAGACTTTTTCGAAGCCACCGACTGGGCTTACCTAGACTACGACATCAACCGAAACTGGCGCGTTTCGGCCGGTAAACAGGTCTTGTACATAGGCGGTTACGAATATGACAAGGCCCCCATCGACGTGTATTTCTATTCCGACTTCTGCAACTTCCTCCCCGCCTGTTACGAATTCGGCATTTCGGGGCAATATACGACCAACGACGGACGCAACACCATTTTATTGCAAATCGCCAACTCGCCCTTCACGTCCAAATCCATCCGCTTCGAGGGGCTCTACGCCTATAACCTCATGTGGTACGGCCGCTACGGCGTTTTCAACTCCATGTGGTCGGTCAATCTGATTGAATACAAACCGGGGCGTTACATCAACTATATCTCGCTCGGCAACCAGTTCAACGCCGGCCCGGTAACGATTGAACTCGACTACATGAACCGTTATGGCGGCGGCAAGAATTTCTTCAACGACTTTTCGATCATCTGCAACATCAACTACAACATCAAGAACCGCGTCAATATCTTTGCCAAAGGCGGTTTCGACTACAACGACGCGCAAAACCCCGCAACGCTGGATTTACAGCCCGGACAACAGCCGGAAGACCTCTTTTGGGACTTGGCCGTCGTACCCGGTAGGCGCTACGGCTTTTACGGCGCCGGCGTGGAATTCTTTCCGATCAAAAACAGTCAGAACGTCCGGCTGCACGCCTATTGGTGTTCCAGCACGGCCAATACGAAAGCCCACAACGTCGGCATCGGCTTCCGCTGGCGGCTGAACGCCTTTGAACGGGAGTAAGATATACGGGTGACAAGTGGTGCAAGGCGAGCACAATGAAGCTTGCTCCAATTGTTGAGCCGCCGCCCACTTGCAATGCGAAGCATTACCCGACGGAGCACACGGGCGACCCGACCCGACGGCAGCCCGCCGGACCAACCGTCGGACAACCGAACACTGGATCAACCGAACGATACACAGAACAACCTATCAAATAAACTGCAAGCCGAACGCCATAAAGCCCTGCTTCAATGGCCGTTTATTGAAACGAGAAAATCGAAGTTTAAAACAAATATGAAGGCATTTAAAAACCTAAAATTCACGACCAAGCGCAGCATCGAGGCCTTGGTCTTCCTAGCCGTATTCTTCGCGATATTCGGCTACATGGGCCACCGGATGGGTTTGGCCAACATGCTGAACACGATTATGGGCACCTCCTACCGTCTGCTCGTCGATACCGTGCTCTACCTCATGGGCATCACGGTACTCTCCGGGGCGTTGGGAAAACTGCTCGTCGAATTCGGCGTCGTACGCCTGTTGGAAAAACTCCTCAAACCATTTATGAAGCCGCTTTTCAACCTGCCCGGCGTAGCGGCGCTCGGCGGCGTACTGACGTTCCTGTCCGACAATCCGGCCATCATTTCATTGGCCAACGACAAGAATTTCAGCCGTTATTTCAAGAAATACCAACTCATCTCGCTGACCAATTTCGGCACGGCTTTCGGCATGGGCCTCATCGTCATCGCGTTCATGACCGGTAAAGGCTTCGGCGGCGGGGCCGTCATCGGCCTGCTGGGTGCCGTCGTGGGCAGCATCGTTTCCACTCGCCTCATGCAACGTTTCATCCTCAAATCCTATCCGCAGTACAAAATCGAAGAAGCGGCCGGCGGCAACGAGGAGGAAATCTCGTTCAAACAAGACAACGGCGTCTTCCTGCGCGCGCTCAACGCCATACTGGACGGCGGCAAGACCGGTGTCGATCTCGGCTTGGCGATTATTCCCGGCGTATTGGTCATCTCCACATTCGTCATGATGCTCACTTTCGGTCCGGGCGCGAACGGCGCATATACCGGCGCGGCTTTCGAAGGCGTGAACATCCTGCCGTGGCTGGCCGGCAAAATCGACTTCGTTTTCGAATGGTTGTTCGGCTTCAGCCATCCCGAACTCGTGGCCTTCCCCATCACGGCGCTCGGCGCGGTGGGCGCGGCGCTCGGCCTCGTGCCCACATTCATTGAGCAAGGCTTCGTGGATGGCAACGTCATCGCGGTTTTCACGGCCATGGGCATGTGCTGGAGCGGCTTCCTCTCCACCCATACGGCCATGCTGGACTCTTTGGGTTACCGCAACCTGACCTCCAAGGCCATCCTCGCCCACACGATCGGCGGACTTTGCGCCGGTGTGGCGGCCCACTTGTTTTACATGCTGTTTTCGCTGATATTTTAAGACGGCGTGCCTTATTCGGGTGACCCGACGTTTTTTAGCGGGTGACCCGACATTTTCGGAGGCTCCGCCCCCCATCTTTCAGAGCAGGCTTGCTGATGCAAGCCTGCTCTTTTATTTATCCGACATTCTGGCATAATCCGTAATTTGGCACTATCTTTGCGCATGTCTTAAAATCCCTTAAAAAATCATGTTGAGCAAAAAGAAGCGTACCGCTATGGAAGAGAAAGATTTGGAACAAGAGCCCTTGATCGGGGAACAAGAGACGGCCGAACCGCGGATTGAAACGGAGGAAACGGCCGCGACCGAGGCCGAAGACACGACGGCAGGGCGCACCGAAGCCGCCCCCGAAGACGAGATAGACCGTCTGCAAGCCGAAATCGCGGATTGGAAAGACAAGAACGCCCGGCTTTACGCCGATTTCGACAATTACCGCAAACGCACGGCGCGCGAAAAGTTAGACCTGGTCAAGACCGCGGCCGAAAATGTCGTTTTGGCACTCCTGCCCGTCATAGACGATTTCGAACGGGCTTTGGCCGCCGAAATCCTCGGCCCCGAAGCGGCCGCCTGCGCCGCCTCCACCGTTTTGAACCCGGAAGCCGCCAAAGGCACCGCATTCGAAGGCATGGCGCTCATCTACCACAAACTGACCAAAATACTGGAACAAAACGGGGTATCGGTCATCGAGGTCCTCGACCAACCGTTCGACGAGGAATGGAGCGAGGCCGTGGCGCAGATTCCGACGCCGGAGGGCAAGACGAAAGGCCATGTGCTGGATGTCGTGCAGAAAGGCTATAAAATAGACAACAAAGTGATCCGACACGCCAAAGTCGTAGTCGGTATATAATAGAAAGGCTATAACGCATTTATGGCAGAGAAAAGAGATTATTACGAGGTGTTGGGCGTTTCCCGGAACGCCACACCCGAAGAAATGAAGAAGGCCTACCGCAAACTGGCCCTCCAATACCATCCCGACCGCAACCCCGGCGACAAGGAAGCCGAAGAGAAATTCAAGGAAGCGGCCGAGGCATACGACGTTTTGAGCAACCCCGAAAAGAAAGCGCGCTACGACCAGTTCGGCCATGCCGGCATGAGCGGCGCGGGCGGCTTCGGCGGCGGAGGCGGCATGTCGATGGACGACATTTTCTCGCAATTCGGCGATATTTTCGGCGGCATGTTCGGCGGGGGCGGCGGTTTCAGCGGCTTTGGCGGTGGATTCGGCGGTTTCGGCGGGGGCGGCCGACGCGTGATGAAAGGTTCGAACCTGCGGATTACGGTTAAACTGACGCTGGAAGAAATCGCCAACGGCGTGGAAAAGAAAATCAAGGTCCGGAAATCGGTGCCTTGCGAAACCTGCCACGGCAGCGGGGCGGCCGACAAAGGCGGCCGCAAGACCTGCGAGACCTGTCACGGCAGCGGCCGCGTGGCGCAGGTAACCCAGACGATACTGGGCCGCATGCAACAGGTCGTGACCTGTCCGACCTGCCACGGCGAAGGTGAAATCATCACGAACCCTTGCCCGGCCTGCCACGGAGAAGGCACGACCAAGGCCGAAGAGGTCATCACGATCCGCATTCCGGCCGGCGTGGAAGACGGCATGCAGCTGTCGATGCAGGGAAAAGGCAATGCCGCGCCACGTAACGGCGTGCCCGGCGACCTGCTGATTCTGATAGAGGAACTACCGCACGACCTCTTCCAACGCGACCATACGAACCTGCACTATACGCACTACGTCAATTTCGTGGATGCGGCCATGGGCGCTTCGGTGGAGGTGCCGACGCTCAGCGGCAAGGCCAGGCTGAAATTAGAGGCCGGCACGCCCTCCGGCAAACTGCTACGCCTGCGCGGCAAAGGGCTGCCCGATATTCAGAACCGCATGCCCAAGGGCGACCTGATTGTCAGCATACAGGTATGGGTGCCCAAAAACCTGAACAAGGAAGAAAAAGAAATGTTGCAGAAGCTCAAGGAAATGCCGGACATGCAACCCTCGCCCGACCGGCGCGACCCGGGCTTTTTCGAACGCATGAAAGAATACTTCAGTTAAACGACAAGACTATGACCCGCCTCCTCTTGAAATGGTCGGCCGCCGCATGCCTAAGCTTGACGGTTGTCGGCTCAGGCCGGCCCGCCTGCGCCATGCCCTCCCCGTCCGACACGACCGGCATCGCTATAACGACCGCCGACACGACGGCTATTACGGGCGACACGACAACCGCGGCCGCACGGACGGATGCCGGCACGAACGCGTCCCGCGAAAAGATGCAGGCCCTCAAGGAGCAGGCCCAGGAAATCGCCGAAGACGTCAAGGAAGACCTGAAAGAGGGGTGGAAAGACGCCAAGGAATCCTTCAAGGAAACCGGGTCTGAATTTTGGCATAACCTGAAAGAAAAAGCCCAGGAGTGGAAAGAAGAGGCGACGGACTTCTTTGAAACCCATGTCAAATCGCAGGTCGTCGGTCAATTCAGCGACAACCGCCGGCAATGCAACCAAGATTTCTGCCAACATCTTTTAGGTGGATTCAAAGCCTATAAAATACAGACATACCGTCCGGAATTCCCAGAAATACCGAAAAGTAAATCCGAACCGGACACAGTTTGGCCCGCCCTCACATTGGTGGAACCCGCCGATTTCCGCAGCCTGAACCGCCCCTCGGCGCCGACCGCGCCCGAATCGTTCTACGACGAGTTGATCCAGTCCAACCAAATCAAGGTCAAGGCCGACGGCGTGGAACTGACGTTAAACCTCGAACCGCGGCTCAGCACCTACGGCATCGGCGCGCCGACGGAAAAAAACCTCGCCGCCTTTTGGCAGAAACTGTCGGAAAGCCGCTTCGACATCCCGCTCCGCCAGATTTACGATGCGGCTCAAAAGCACCATCTCAACGACTGGGGACTCTATCGCCTGACACAGGCCGCGGCTGTCGCCATCTACCCCAAAAACAAAAACGGGGAACAAGCGGCTTGGACGGTATTCATGCTCAATCAGGCCGGTTACGCGGCCAAAATCGGCCGCATGGGCGCGGACAAAAAAACGTACCGCCTCATCGTATTGTTGCCGTTTTATGAAAAAATCTACGGCTGTCCCTACGTGGAAATCGGCGGGGCGCCGTTCTACGTCATGGAAAAACTGGCCGGCAAACAACGTTCCGAACCCGTCTATTCCTACGACGGTTGTTTCGCCTTGGGCACGGCGCCGCTCAGCCTGCAATTTCCGGAAACATTAGGCATTCCCTGTCTGTACGAAAAAAACGACCGCTTTGCCTACAACCTGCGCATGCTCGACTTCTACAAGTCCTATCCCTGCGCCCCCACCGCACTCTACCTGCACGCCCCTTGCGGCGAAGTACTGAGCAAGTCGATACAGCATAAATGCGGACCGATGGTGGACAGCCTGCTGCACCTCTACCAAACGTCCCCGGCCTGCGCCACGGATTCTTCGGCTACGGCCGGCACCATAGCCGCCACGGCATCCGAAACGGCCACCGTCCACGATGCACAGACCTGTCAGGAAGCTGTCATCGCCTATCTCGGCCGCTTCGCCGCCACCTATTTCGACGACAACGCCAAGAAGAAAATCAAACCCGAAGGACATCCGCTCTTTCCGGACGAAGCTTTCGCGCTTAAGGCCGGCGATGCCAAAGACCGCGCCCTCATGCACGCCCGTCTGGTCAGACGCTTCGTAGGCTTGCCCGTTGTCTTGGCCGAATATGAAAAAACGGCTTTGGTCGGCATCGCGTTGCCGCAACCGCCCGCCACCGCCGTCGGACAGGCACTCGCCGCCATCAAAGGCGACGACGGCACGATGTTCTACCTGTTCAACCCCAACGCCAAAGACGGCGCGTTCTGGCATTGTCCGAAACCACTCCGCGACATCAAACCGGTCGTTGTTTTATAACGCCCGACCGTTTGTTATTGTACATAAAAATCCCTAACTTTACGTTGCTTTTCGGAACTTAAACGAAAACGACGTAAAGCCGGGGATTTTGGTTTCCCCTCTATGCCTGTAAATCAAATACCTTACAAATACTATGGCTAATACCGTTATTCCTAAAGAATTGGTGGACAGAATCGTGTCCGAAAACAATCTGTCCAATGTGGGACGCGCCTCCATCCGCGAGGTCAAGAAATTGATTAACGACATCGAGGCCGCTTCCGGCACCCGTTTCATCCGCATGGAAATGGGGATTCCGGGATTGCCCGCCTGCCAAATCGGTATCGAAGCCGAAATCAAGGCACTCCGCAACGGTGTGGCCTCGATTTACCCCGATGTGTACGGCACGCCCGAACTCAAAAAGGAAATCGCCCGTTTCGTCAAGAATTTCCTCAACATTTCGGTCAGTCCGGAATCCTGCCTGCCGACCGTAGGCTCGATGCAGGCTAGTTTCGCGGCTTTCCTGACCGTCAGCCGCGCCCAGGCCGGCAAGAACACGACCTTGTTCATCGACCCGGGCTTCGCCGTACACCGCCAACAGCACGCGGTATTGCAAATCCCTTACGAATCGTTCGACGTTTACAACTACCGCGGCGAGAAGTTGCGTGAAAAACTTGAAGAATACCTCTCCAAAGGTAACATATCAAGCATTTTCTATTCCAATCCGAACAACCCTTCGTGGATCTGCTTCACGGAAAAAGAATTGAAAATCATCGGCGACCTCGCCAACAAATACAACGTCATCGTGATGGAAGACCTCGCCTACTTCGGCATGGACTTCCGCAAAGACATCTCCAAGCCGGGCGTGCCGCCTTACCAAGCCACGGTGGCCAATTATACGGACAACTACATCCTGTTCATCTCGAGTTCCAAGGCGTTCAGTTACGCCGGCCAGCGTCTGGGCATGATGGTCATGTCCGACAAACTGTTCAAGACCGACTTCCCGAACTTCAAGAACTACTATCCGAGCACGGGCTTCGGCCGCACGATGATTTACGGCACGATTTATCCGCTGAGTTCCGGCACCGCCCACTCGCCCCAATACGGTCTGGCGGCCATCCTCAAAGCGGTGAACGACGGCGAATACGACTTCATCAAAGAAATCCGGATTTACGCCGAAAAGGCGCACCGCATGAAAGAGATGTTCCTCGACAACGGTTTCCATCTCGTTTACGACAAGGACGAAGACATGGATCTGTCCGACGGCTTCTATTTCACGATCGGTTACGGCGACATGACCGGCGACGAACTCCTGCACGAACTGCTCTATTTCGGTGTCAGCGCGATTTCGCTCGGCATCACGGGCAGCGAACGTCAGGGCTTGCGCGCCTGCGTCTCGCTCGTACCGATGGAGGATCTGCCCGAACTGAGAAAGCGGCTGGAACAATTCCGCGCCTGCCATCAATAAACCCAATCGCCCCATGGATTTCAAACTCACCTCCGCATTCCGCCCGACGGGCGACCAGCCGCAAGCCATCGCCGAGCTGGCCGAAGGTTTGCGGAGGGGGGACAAGGGGCAGGTCCTGTTGGGCGTCACCGGTTCGGGTAAGACGTTCACCGTGGCCAACGTCATACAGGAAGTACAGCGTCCCACGCTCGTCCTGAGCCACAACAAAACATTGGCGGCCCAGCTTTTCAGTGAGTTCCGCCAGTTTTTCCCGGAAAACGCCGTCGAATATTACGTTTCATACTACGATTATTATCAGCCGGAAGCCTATATCCCGGCTTCCAACACCTATATCGAGAAAGACCTCTCCATCAACGACGAAATCGAGAAACTGCGTCTGCGCGCGCTCTCGGCCTTATTGTCCGGGCGGCGCGACGTCATCATCGTATCGTCGGTTTCCTGCATCTACGGCACGGGGAATCCGAACGACTACCACGACAATATCATCATTTTATCGGAAGGCCAACGCATCTCGCAACGCGACCTCATGCTGGCCTTGGTCAACAGCCTGTATTCGCGCCATGAAATCGAATTCACGCGCGGCAAATTCCGCGTCAAGGGTGACACGATCGACGTCTTCGTGGCCTACGATGATTACGCCTACCGCATCATTTTCTTCGACGACGAAATCGAAAGCCTGCAAAAAATCGACCCGCTGACCGGTACGGTTCTGGAAACCTATCCGACGATACGGATTTATCCGGCCAATATCTTTGTACCCTCCTCCTCGCGCATCCAACAAGCCATCAAGGAAATCCAGCTCGACCTCGGCAAACAGATCGACTTTTTCAAGGAAATCGGCAAGCCGTTGGAAGCCAAGCGGCTTGAAGACCGCGTGACTTACGACGTGGAGATGATCAAAGAAATCGGCTACTGCGCCGGGATAGAGAACTATTCACGCTATTTCGACGGACGGGCGGCCGGCACCCGCCCCTATTGTCTCATCGACTATTTTCCGGACGACTTTCTGCTCGTCGTGGACGAAAGCCATGTGACAATGCCGCAGATCAAGGCCATGTACGGCGGCGACCGCTCGCGCAAAATCAACCTTGTCGAATACGGCTTCCGGCTGCCGGCCGCCTTGGACAACCGGCCGCTTAAATTCGAAGAATTCGAAGACCTGGTCAAGCAAACCCTTTACGTGAGCGCGACGCCGGCCGAATACGAACTGGAACAGGCGCAGGGCGTGGTCGTGGAACAGGTCATCCGGCCGACCGGCCTGTTGGATCCGCCGATAGACGTACGTCCCACAGCCCATCAGGTGGACGACCTTTTGGACGAGATTGAAAAGACCTGCGGACGTCAGGAACGCGTGCTCGTGACGACACTGACCAAAAAGATGGCCGAAGAATTGAGCAAATTCATGACCAACAACGGCATCCGTTGCCGCTATATCCATTCGGACGTGGATACGCTCGAACGCGTGGAGATTCTGCAGGACCTGCGTGCCGGCGCCATCGACGTGCTCATCGGCGTAAACCTGCTGCGCGAAGGGCTCGACCTGCCCGAAGTATCGCTCGTAGCCATTCTGGATGCCGACAAGGAAGGTTTCCTGCGCTCGGCGCGCGCGTTGACCCAGACGGCCGGCCGCGCCGCCCGCAACATGAACAGCCTCGTCATCATGTACGCCGACCACATCACCGACGCCATGGCGCAGACGATAGAGGAAACCAAACGGCGGCGCGAGAAACAGATGGCCTACAACAAGGCGCACCATATCACGCCCAAACCCATCGTCAAGAAGATAGACGATTCGTTGGCCGTAGCGCGCGGCGCGGAACCGAAAGCCTATGTCGAGACCGAAAGCCGGGCAGGCTTCGCCGCCGACCCGATCGTCGATTACGACAACCCCAAGATTCTCGCGAACCGCATAGAGGTCGTGAAAAAACTCATGAACGCGGCGGCCAAATCCATGGATTTTCTCGAGGCGGACCGCTATCTGAGCGAATTGAACCTGCTGTTGGCCAAACAAAAGGAGCAAGCCGGAAACTGAAAGTAAACCATACATAGAACTGAAAATACGACCTTAACCAAAACATTATAACGTATGAAAAAAGAAAAATTCGACCCAGCTTCTCGCATTCAGGATTGCCTGCAATTCGGTGAGTTCGGAGATGTAAATCCCTCCGTCACCGACTCGGCCACGTTCACGTTCCTGCACGGCCAGGACATGACCGGCACGTTTACCGGCGAAGTTCAAGGCTGCTACCTTTACTCCCGCCACTGGAACCCGTCCAACAAATATCTGGCCGACGCATTGGCGGCGATGGAAGGCACCGAGGCGGCCTGGGTAACCGGTTCCGGCATGGCGGCCATCACGAATGCCATGCTCCAACTCGTCGGCAGCGGCGACCATATCGTGGCCAGCCCCACCGTTTACGGCGGCACGTTCGCTTTCTTGAAGAACTACCTGCCCAAATTCAACATCGACGTGACGTTTGTCGATACGACCGACCCGAAAAAAGTGGAAAAAGCCATCCGGAAAAACACCCGCTTCATCTATACCGAAACGATGAGCAACCCGATGCTGCGTATCGCCGACATTCCGGCATTGGCCGCGGTGGCGCACAAACACAAAGCGCTTTTGGTCGTTGACAATACGTTTACGCCCATGATTTTCTCGCCCGCACGCTTAGGCGCCGACGTCGTCGTCTATTCGATGACCAAATTCATCAACGGCAAGAACGACTGCGTGGCCGGCGCCATCTGCGGCTCGGCCGACTACATCAATTCGCTCATCGACGTCAACAACGGGACCTCCATGCTGCTGGGGCCGGTCTTGGATCCGTTCCGCTCGTCGAGCATCCTCAAAAACCTGCATACCTTGCATATCCGCATGCAGAAACACAGCGAAAACGCACTTTACTTAGCCAAACGCTTCAAGGAAATCGGCCTTAAAGCCAACTATCCCGGCAGTCCTTCGCATCCCGACCACGCGCTGATGAAAAAGCAGATGAATGCCGGCTACGGCTTCGGCGGCATGATCGCCATCGATTTGGATACGGCGGAAAAAGCCAACTTCATGATGGAGACGATGCAGCAAAAAGGCGTCGGCTACCTGGCCGTTTCGCTCGGTTATTTCAAAACCCTGTTCAGCAATTCCGGCAAAAGCACGTCGAGCGAGATTCCGGAGGAATTCCAAAAAGGCATGGGGCTTTCCGAAGGCCTCGTCCGCTTCTCCGTCGGCCTGGATCAGGATATCGAACGGACGTTCCTGCTGATTAAGGAAAGCCTGGAGCTGACGAACAAAAAGTTCGCCGGCAAAAAGCCCGCCGCGGCCAAGAAGGCGGCGACGGCCGAAAAGTCCTCGAAAATCGGCCGTAAAACGGCGGCGACCGCCAAGGGTTCAAAAGCCAAACCCGCCGCCAAAAAAGCGACGGCCGCCAAGAAAACCGCACCGAAAGGCAAGACGTCCCGTAAAAAATAGGCCGGACGACTTTTCGGCCATGCCGTCGCTAAAGCGACGGCGAAAAAAAAGGCGGTTGATTGTTCAACCGCCTTTTTTTTCGCCGCCTTCCCGGCTTATTTTTCCTTGTCCATATACCAGATTTTCCGGCTCAGATTCTTAATGACGCCGTTGCTCAGCAGTCCATTGGGAATGATGACCGTCTTTTCGTCGCTACTCCACAAAATCGTATGGAAAATCTGGATGGCCTTGACCTCCCCCGCCACACCGGCGGCCTCTATCATATCGCCGACCCTAAACGGCTTGAATAACAATATCAGAACGCCGCCCGCAAAGTTCTGCAGGTTACCGCTCAACGCCATACCGATGGCCAAGCCGGCGGAAGCTACCAAAGCCGCTATCGACGTTGTCTGTATGCCCAAAATCGAAATGACGGATATAAGCAAGACCGTCATCAACAAGATATTGATCAGACTGGCCAAAAAAGTCCGGACCGTCGGCTCAACCTTGCGTTTTTCCAAGACTTTGGCAAAAAGCTTATTGAAGTACTTAACCACGTAACGCCCGACAAAATACACAACGACCGCTACCAAAATGTTCTTGCCGATTTCCATCCCGTTTACCAGCAATTTATCCAAAAGAACCTGTATATTATCCATTATCTTAAGGTTTTAAAGTTTCCTCAACGACAAAAGTAAAAATTATTCCGATACGGGCGGTTGCCGCCGCCTTTTTTTTAATGAACAGGTTATTAACGACACCCCGGAGGGTAAAAAAAGCGCGAGGTTTCGCATCAAAACGGCTTGGAGTAGTAAAATAAAGTCCGTGCGAGGCGAGGCCATGCCCGGATGAACGCAGTTTCATCCGGCGTGGTTTTGCCAAAAGCAGCACCGTCATGGCATGAGGTTTCGCAACAAAACGGCTTGGATACAAGGCGGAGAGGCCTTGGCGTGAGGCGCATACTGACGTATGTAACGAACTGCCAAGGCCCCGACAACGCCGTAGACGCGCCGTTTTCATGCGAAACAAAATAAAAAGGCCCCGGAGAAACCTCCGAGGCCTAGTAAGGGCGGCGACTACCTACTCTTCCACACTTTAGATGCAGTACCATC
>CAJUFX010000005.1:108004-140971 GCA_910586395.1 uncultured Bacteroidales bacterium | reverse complement strand
TCTCATTACCTGCCCTAACTCCGCGTCCGTCACGCTGTTGCAAGTCGGACGGTCGCCACGGCGTATCGAGATGATGGATAGCCACACACCGTTTCTGGGCGTTCACACCCGTTCCGAGCATAGAGGTAGAGCCGAACAGCACACGCACCGTCCCGGCGTTCATGGCGTCTATCACCGCCTTCCGCGCCTTGTCGGTCTTGCACTCCTGAATGAAGCGCACCTCGCTTGGCGGTATACCGTAGTCCTCCGTCAGTTTGCGCTTGATTTCCGAATAGACGTTCCACCCGTCGCCCGGCTGGTATGTCCCCAAATCAGAGAAAACGAACTGCGTGCCTTTCTGGGCGTCGTATTTTTGATAATACTCCGCGATCATCTTGGCACAGTGACTCGCTTTGTTGTCGGGATGATCTTCGTAATTCGGGTCTATCATGCGCATGTCGAGTGCCATTTTCCGGGCATAGTCCGTGGCGATGAGCATCTTCGCCTTTTCTTCCGTTTCCGAAAGCGGCAGCCTGCCCAACAAGGTGGCATCGCCCGTCTTGGCGAACTGCATCAGTTTCTGTATGAAGTCCTCCTGTTCCGGCGTGGGCGGTATATGGTGCAGTATCTCGTTCTTGGCAGGACGGTCAACGCCCACATCCTCCGCCGTGCGGTAGTCCGTGATTTCATTATAGAAGGCGGCAAGCTCCGGCACTTTGATGAAGTAGCGGAAACGCTCCTTCTGGACCACATTGTTCGTCACGTTAAATTCAAAATCCGTCGTCTTCTTGGCAAATATCGCCGCCCAAGCGTCGAAACACCTTATGTCCTGCCGTTCCAGCTCCTTCGGGCGCAGGTACTTGAACAGCAGGTACAATTCAGTCAGTGAGTTGCTGATAGTCGTGCCGGAGAGGAAGGTCGCACCCAAGTCTTTTCCTGTGCGCTCCTGTATGGTGCGTATGGCAAAGAGCATGTTAAGTGCCTTCTGGCTTCCCTCGCTGTTTCCCAATCCCGCCACACGGTCGTGGCGCGTGTTGAAAGTCAGATTCTTGAACTGGTGGCTCTCATCTATGAAGATGTGGTCGATGCCCATCTGCTTGAAATCCACCACGTCGTCCGTGCGTGACTTTATGGCGTGTTCCACCTTCTCCAGCTTCGCTTCAAGGTTGTGCTTGCGCTTCTCCAATCCTTTCAGCATCGCCCGCGACACGTTCTTTCCCTGCTGCCGTAGCACTTCGAGGTTTTCCTCCACCGTGTCAAGCTCTGCTTGCAGGATGCGCTGCTGCAATTCCGGCGACTGCGGTATCTTGCCGAACTGGTCGTGCGACATGATGACGCAATCGTAGTCGTTGTTCTTTATATTATTGAAGAAGCGCACACGGTTGGCGGTCGAAAAGTCCTTCTCCGAAGCGTACAGAATACGTGCGTTGGGATATGCCGCCTGATAGGTGGCTGCAATCTCCGCAACGTTGGCTTTCAGCCCGATAATCATCGGCTTGTGTGCCAAATTCAGACGCTTCATCTCATGCGCGGCGATGCACATTATCAGCGTCTTACCGGTTCCCACCTCGTGGTCGCAAATTCCGCCGCCGTTCTGTTTCAACATCCAGACGCAATCCATCTGTGAGGGATAGACGCTCTTGATACCCCGGCTTGCCAGCCCTTTCAGGTTGAGGTCGGGAAAGGTCTGATGGGAGCCGTCGTAGCGCGGGCGCACGAAACAGTTGAACTTGCGGTTATACATCGTCACAAGCCGCTCCTTGAACTGCGGCGACTGCTCTTCGAGCCATTCGGAGAAGCCGTTTCGTATCTCGTCAATCTTGGCGTTGGCGAGTTGTATTCCCTCGCTGTCGCGCATCTTGATGTCGTTGCCATGCTCGTCCTTGCCGATGGACTTCATCATGTCAGGGCAGGTGTTGTGCAGGGCGTGTTTTAGGAGGTGCATACCGTCATAGTTCCGGTAATACCCCTTCACCAGAAACTCGTCCGTGATTTTCATGGTGCGGTAGCCGCACACCACCGAAAACTCGTCCATGCTTGCGGAATAGGCGATTTTCACCTCCGTGTCGAACAGCCGGCTCATGTAGGCGGCATAGACACCCGTCGGAATCCAGCGTTCCCCGAAATTGAAGTCCAGATCCTCGAAGGCGATGCGCTGCGGCTCGGCATCTTTCAGAGCCTCCAACGCCTGCTTCACCTCCGGCATACGCTCATTTTCGGGATTGTCACCCATCCATGCCTCTATGCGTTCCGCTTTCTCTATGACATTTCCGGCGATGAAACGGTCTTTGATTTCGTAACCGGTCACGAGCGGATTGTAGTAGATGCGCCCTTGCAGGGCAGTGAGCAAATCCTCCGCCGTGCTGTCGGTTATCTCCCGCATATAGTCGAGATTGACCGTACCATATTTGTTGAGCGACGCAGACAGGGCTTCTTCGGGAGAGCCTACGTTGGCATGGCTCTCCACCGCGAAGGAAACAGGATGCTCGAAGATGTCCGCCTTGACGAACTTTCCGTTTTCCATCCGTTCCAGCGAAAGGATGTCGCGCCCGCCCGCATCCATCATCACTAACTTCACGTTCTGCTTGGCGTTGAGGTTGCCGTAGCGCATGACAAACTCATCGTAACAGGTATTCAGATGCTCTCGCCACGGAACATTTGCCTCGCGCCGGAGCGATTCATAACGGTACAGACGCTCGTAGGCGTCACGCAGCGACACATACAACAACGCCTTTTCCTTCTGGTATCCTTTCAGGTCGAGCGGCTGGAATGTCGCCCCGTATGGCGTGATGTCTTTCAGGTAGCCGATGTTATGACGCCCCCGGTCAGCCACCAGCGACCCTTCGCGCAGGTGCATCTCCGGCGTGCGGTGGTAGGCACGCGGAGAAAGGTCCACGACTTCCTCCTTCGGCTTTTCCGCTTCGATGTCGGGGAAAAGGAAAGTCCCCACCGCTTCCGATGGGGTATCTGTAACGGCAGGTGCGGCGACTGCCTCCGGCTGTGTTTCCTCCTGTCGTGGCTGCTCACGGGAAGTTTCCGGCACGGCTTTCACTTCCGTCTTTTCCGCCACTTGTTTCTCGTTATGCTGCCTTGCCAGTTCCCGAAGTTCTTTCCTACGCTCCGGCGTCAAACCCATCATCATTTCATAGAAACCGTTGATGGGAGGATTGGTATCCCAGTCCAGTGTGGCATAGATGTCGTCCGGGTCGGCAGGCTTGGCGGTGTTCTCCGCTTTCACCTCCTTATTCTCCATTGCGGGTTTTGCAGTTGGAGCTGTCGGTGTAACCGTGACTTTCGGTTTGGGCGGAGTGGACTTTGCCGTAACTGCCTTTTTCACCGTCTTTTTCTTTTTGGAGGTTTTCGGTTGGCTGACCTCTTCCGTCATCCCCCAGAGGTCAAGCAGGGTGAGCTGCACGCCTGCGGAATATTGCGGGCGCGGTTCTATCTCCGGCTTTTCATCTGCGGGTTGCGGCTTTTCTGTCGGAGTTTCCACCGTCTGCGCCGAGGATACTGTTTCCAATTTTATGGCAGGACGCTCTACTTTATTTTGAACGGCAACTTTTTCTTCCGTTCCTGCCTGCCGGATTGAACCCGAATACAAGCGCATGGCAAGCCTGTAATGGAAATCCTCGTCGAGCATACGGCGCAAATCCCCGGCGATGCCTGCTGCCTTGCCCTCGTGCAGATAAACCATAGCGGGCTTCCCGTAGGGGTCTGTGTCAAGTTTCGCCATCGTATGCACGATGCGTTCCGGGTGGTGGATGAAATAGGCGTTGTCGGTCAGGGCGGTTTTCGTGTCCGTCTGTATCACGGTCATCAGCCGCTCGTCCTGCGACATTTCCTTCTTGCTGAGGTTCTTTTGCAGGACAATCAGGTCACTGCCCACCTCCGTGCCCGCGTTGTCCGTGAACAGGTTGTTGGGCAGGCGTATCGCGGATACCAGATTGGCCTGACTGAACAGCTCGTTACGCACGGAGGTCTTGGTGCTATTCAATACCCCTTGCGAGGTGATGAACGCCACGATACCGCCGTCACGCACGGCATCCAGTCCTTTGAGAAAGAAATAGTTGTGGATGGTTTTCTGGGCGGAGCGTCTGCCGAAAGAGTCGCTCCGCTGAAACTCCGCGTCGAACACGGCAATGTCACCGAACGGAATGTTGGACACCGCCAAGTCGAAATAATTGTTGAACGGTCTTTCGATTTTCTCAAAACCGCAGGTGCGCATTTTCTGGTCGGGATAGAGATGCCTCAAGATTGTACCCGTGAGCAGATCCTTCTCGAAAGCCATCACATCCGCATTGGGGCTGTGCCGCAGCATGGAATCCACGAACACGCCGACACCTGCCGACGGTTCGAGCATACGGGCGGGGCGGACGCTGTAATCTGCCAGCACGTCCGCGATGGTGTCGGTTATCTCTTTGGGGGTGTAGAAAGCGGTCAGCACGGACGCTTTCAGCGAATCCACAAACCGCTTGTACTCTGTTTCGTCCTTGCTGTTCTCACGGATAAGCCTGTGCAGCTCCACCGTCGGGGCGAACAGTTCGAGGTCGGATTTCGCCCACCGGACGGCATCCGTCAGTTCCTTTGCAGGGTTGAGGATACATTTCAGACCGCCGAAACCGCAGTACCTTTGAAGTATGGCACGCTCTTCGGTTGTCGCTGTCCTATTTTCCCTGTCAAGGATGAATGCCGTCCGTATCGCCTCGATGTTGTCCCGCAGTTTCTGTTTGCGGTTAAACGCCATATTCGTCTAAGTAAAGGACGGTTGCTCCCGTCAGCTCCGTGTAGAGCAGGTCGTAATCGGAAGACAGGGCGAAATTGTCATCCGAGAGGTCATAGACGGAGAACACGTTGCCGACAAGCGGCAGCAGTTTCAGGACAAAGGCTTCACGCTTCTCTTCCGGCACTTCATCGGCAAACTCGTTTTCCACGACTTCGCGGAGGATGGCGTAACGGGAATAATGCAGCCCGCGCAGCAGCGTGTCCATCGCCAGTTCCTGCGCACCATCGGCGGGATAGCCTTCAAGCCGTGCCCTCTCATACGTTTCGGCGGCACGGTCGGCCCGTTCCCGTATGAAAGCGGTGTCGTCAGCCTGTTCAAACTTGTTCGTGCGGAGATAGTCCAGCAGGTACAGACCGTAATAGGAAAAGTCGGTCTGACCCTCGTTTTTCTTCTTGTTGTTCATTACTTTGGATTTAGCGGATTGATAATTAACGGGATAATCGGTTGGAAAAAGGAAGAAAAAGGCACTCGGTATCCCTCCGAGTGCCACCACTAAATCCAAAGTATGAGTGTAATCCGGTATCGAAGAACAATTCATTACTCTGAACAAGTGGCAAAGTTAATACTATTTCTTCCGTCCTGAAAATTTCTTGTCCTTTTTAGCCTCCGGGAACACAAAAGTCGTGTTATATTCCCCGTCAAAGGCGACAACAGCATCGAAACTCTTGCCCTGTTTGCTCTTGAACCCTTTGAGCAGCTTGGTATGCCCTTCGGTGAGCAGGTCTTTGATTTCATCGTCGGACAGGGTGCGTCCCGCTTTCAGCCGGAACACGGGCAGTCCGCACTCCGTGTTGTCGCAGCGTACCACCTTGCCGTAGAACCGCATCCTGCCCGTGCCACACTTGGGACACGCGCAGCCGGAGTCACGGCTGCCGAAGAGCTTGTCGCACGAGATCAGTTCGGAGGTTATCTCACGTGTGTACGCCTCTATCTCCTTGCGGAAGGTGTCGTCGGACAGTTCCCCGCGCTCGATACGCGCCAGCTCCTTTTCCCATTCGCCCGTCATGGCAACATCGGCGATGCGCATCGTCTTGACGACGGAATTGAGGGCAAGTCCTTTTTCGGTGGGAACAAGCGACTTCTTGCAGCGTTCCATGTAACCGCGCTTGAAAAGCGTTTCGATGATGGAGGCGCGTGTGGCGGGAGTACCGATGCCACAGTCCTTCATCGCCTGCCGCAGTGCGTCGTCCTCAATTTCCTTGCCCGCCGTTTCCATTGCCGAGAGCAGGGTGGCTTCGGTATGCAGCGGCTTGGGTTTGGTCTTTCCTTCGGTAATGGACGAGCCTTTCGGTGTCAGCGTGTCGCCTTCCTGCCAGCCGGGGATGGTAATTTCCTCTTTTTCCTCGCCATAGACGGCACGCCATCCGGTTTGCTTCACGACGCTGCCTTTTACGGTAAACTCCACTCCGGCACATTCCGCCGTGACAGTGGTCACATCCTTGACGCATTTCTCAGAGAATGCCTCGACCATGCGCCCGGCAATCATCTGATAGATGGTATTGTCCTCTTTGGAGAGGAAGAGCGGTTTCTCACCCGTGACGAGCAGGGCATGGTGGTCTGTCACCTTGCCGTCGTCCACGCTGCGGCGTGTCGGGGCGGCTTTTGCCCGCACCTTGTCTTTCCATTCGGGCTGTGTGCCGATGAAAGCGAGCAGTTTGGGAATTTCGGCAAACACGTCTTCGGGGATGTAGCGGCTTCCCGTTCTCGGATAGGTTATCAACTTCTTTTCGTAGAGTTTCTGCGCGATTTCAAGCGTCTGTTCCGCCGTGAAGCCGTGCTTGGCGTTGGCTTCTTTCTGGAGCGTGGTCAGGTCGTAGAGCAAGGGAGTTTCCTCCGTCTTCTCCTTGCGCTCGGCTTTCGTGACAGTGGCGCAACCTGCCGCCTTTACCTTATTATATAGTTCCATCGCCGGTTCTTTCTCTTTCCATTTCTCGGAGGATGAGAATTTCACGACTTCGCCGTCGCAACCGTCCGTTGCGATATGGAGCTGCCAGAATGCTTCGGACGTAAAGCGGCGGTTCTCCCAGTAGCGTTCACATACCATAGCCAACGTTGGTGTCTGCACCCGCCCCACGGAATACGTGCCGTGTCCGGCGGCGATGGATAACGCCTGTGTGCCGTTGATGCCCACGAGCCAGTCGGATTCGCTCCGCGCTTTGGCGGCGAGGTAGAGGTTGTCGTATTTGCTGCCGTCTTCGAGTTTCCGCAGTCCCTCGCGGATAGCTTTGTCGGTGAGAGAGCTGATCCACAGGCGCACGAAAGGAGTGGTGCAACCCGTATAGTGGTAGAGGTAGCGGAAGATAAGCTCTCCCTCGCGTCCGGCATCGGTCGCCACGATGATATGTTCGCTTGTGTCGAACAGTCTTTTGATGACTTTTATCTGCGACACCACGCCGCTGTCGGGCTTGTAACCTTTCTCCGTCCTGACCTGACGGGGGACGAGCGTGAATGTGTCGGGAATAATCGGGAGGTTGTCACGGACAAATCCGCGCACGCCGTAGCCGTCGGGCATGGCAAGCTGAACGAGGTGTCCGAATGCCCATGTCACGGCATAACCGCCTCCCTCGAAATATCCTTCCTCTCTCTTTGTCGCGCCCACGATGCGGGCGATTTCACGTGCCACGGAGGGCTTTTCTGCAATGATTGTCTTCATGTCTTCTTCTTTTTTGTTGATACTTTGGATTTTATTTTGGATTCAGTGGCGGACACGGGATTACATTTTCATGCCCTTGCCCGTTTTCTTCTGCGGCTTCTCCTGCTGCTGTTGCTGGCGGGCGTCCTTCGGGTTGGTCTGACCTTTCTGCAACGGCTCTCTCAGATTCTTTGTAGCCTCGTTGGTCTTGCCATCGTTGTTCACCGCCACCTGCGTGCGGCTCTCGTTGGACGGAGCAACCTGCTGTGCATTGTCAGGGTTCGTGTCGTAGCGGTACGGGCGTCCCTTCTCCGGGTTGAACTTGATATACATCGTGGCATGGAAGCCCTGCTTGTCGGTCACGTTCTCCAGCTTCACGGCTTTACCCGCCACATAGTCGGCTTTCTGCTGGTCGGTGAAGCTCACGCCGCTCCATTTGCTGATGGGGCGGATGCTGCCGTCCTCGTTCGTCCACGTGTTGCGGCGTTGCTCCTTCTTGGTCTGTGCGGCATTTTCCCCGCCCTGCGCCTGACTTTTCGATGTGTCGCCTTTGGTTTCCTGTGTCTGTGCGGTACGGGGCGACTTGCCGGTTCCCGGCACGAACTCCACGCCGCGCTGCTCCACGTTCACTTGCAGGGTGGTGACGAACTTTCTGCCGTCGTTGCGCTCGATGAGCTTGTCGCGTACGGGCAGTCCGGCGCGGAGCATGTCCCGCTCCTGCGTGGTGATTTCCGTCTTGCCGATGCGCTCCGGGATGCGCACCCTGCTTGCCGGAATGTCCGTGATTTCATTCGTCTTGCGGTCGATGCTGATGTAGGAGGGGATGATCTCGCCCGTTTCCCTGTCCACAATGTCCACGACCCTACCGAGATTGCCCGTTTCGCGGAGGTTCTTCCGGTCATTGTCGGAGAATTTGTGTTCCTTGTACTCATCCAGCTTCTGCTCCTTGCGGATGAAGTGCGGCACGAGGCTGATGTTTCCCTCACCGTCCTTCTTGAAGGAGAGGCGGGCGTCCAGCTCGAATGATTCGCCGCCGAAGGTCGGTTTGACCTTTACCAAGTCGGACTTGCCATAGTTGAGCATCTTCGTAAGGTCGCCGGACTTTTCAAGGTTGTCCCGCTTTACGCCCCATCTGTCCTCCAGCTCCTGCCAGTTGATTTTACTCTCGTCGATGGGCTGGTAGCCACGTTTGCCCTGCATCTGTTCGGATTTGTCCTGTTGCTGTTCTTTCCGTTGTTCCATGTTCTCCTGTTTTTGAGGTTCTTGTTTCTCTGTCTGTTGTGCTGCCATCTCTTCCTGCACCTTCTTCTCATAGTCGGAGGTGTCCACCTTGTGAGGGGCGAGCAGCTCCTTGTTCGCTTCGGGGTCTTTCAGCAGTTGCTTCATCACCTCTAAGAGATTTTCAGCTTGGTCTGCCGCAATGCGGTAGAAACCGAAGCGGCTGGGTTCCTTGCACTGCCGGAAGAAGTTCTTGAAGAAGTTGTCCAGCACGTCGCCATGTCGGTCGAATTGCAGGAAACTCTGCGCGTTCTCCGCTTTTGCGGGGGTGCGCTTGGGTGTGCCGTCCGCGTTCAGCCCGGCTACCACGCTGATCTCGCCTGTCTTCTCGTCACGGACTACCAGCACGTCCTTTTCGTCTTTTTTCTTTGCCATCTGAAAAATGTTTTAATGGGTTATTTATGAAAGAAATTATGGATACGAGCCTTGTAGAAGGCTATATCTTCCTTTTTGAAGTCCTTGATATGGTTGGAAAGGAATGTCAGCACGTCCTCCTCGCTGTAATAGGTCTTCTTGCCCAGCGTCTTGTAGGGCAATGCGCCTACGCTGCGGTAGCGTTGGAGGGTGCGTTTGCTTATCTGGAGCAACATGCACAAATCCTGATTGTCGAAAAGGCGGATGCTTTCCGTGATAGTGGGCTGTTTCCCCTCAGCCTTCATCGCCAGCAGCAGTTCGTCCTGACGGTCGAGCCGTTCCATCAGCTTCTGCATCCAGCCCTCGAAGTTGTTTCGTGTGAGCAGTTCCATGACCTATGTCCTCCTTCCTTTTGGTTTGCCGCCCGTGCGCAGCGTGTGGTTGTGGAACAGGGTGTCTATTGTCCCTTCCTCGTTCCTTACTGTGTTGTCCTCCAATAGCCGCAGTATCTCGGAAAGGCGGTAGCGGCAGCTTCCGCGTACCACCACATACTCGATACGGTGGTCGGTGCGCATACGCTGCATGGTGCGCTTGCTCACGTTGAGCATCTTCGCCGCCTGTGCCGTGTCAAGCAGCTTGTCTTCGGTTTCCCGCTTCCGTTTCTTCTCGTCCCTTGCCTCGCGGATGTACCCTGCGATGTTCGCAATCTGCGCCATCATCTCCTTGTAGGCGGAACTTTCCATTGTTATCACTTTCATGTTCAGTCCTTTCTTTTTGTTTCTGCGACAAAATTCGGCAATAAACAAAAGGGGCTTTAACAACTCACTACGTGACTCACGTAAGATTTTTGCGGAAGATGGCTCCGTAACCCGGTCAAACGGCGCAACAGGCAGCCTTTCAGCGGAAAACGATACGTCTTGTATGCCGTTTCGTTACCTTTGCGGCAAACTCTAAATGACATGAATATGGAAATAGTATCTATCGAGAAAAAGACTTTCGAGATGATGGTGGCGGCATTCGGCGCACTCTCGGAGAAGGTCGCCGCCCTGAGGCGCAAAAGCGACACGGGGCGCATGGAAAGATGGCTCACGGGCGAGGAGGTCTGCGGGCAGTTGAGAATAAGCCCGCGCACGTTGCAGACGCTGCGTGACAGGCGGCTTATCGGCTACTCGCAGATAAACCGCAGGTTCTATTACAAGCCAGAGGAGGTGAAGCGGCTGATACCGCTTGTCGGCACGCTCTATCCGCACGGCAGATGATTTGATTTATTCACCCACTGAATCCGAAGTTATGATGAACGAGAACAACGATGTTTTTACGATGGAAGACGAGCCGATAGCCTCTGTGGTGCAGGATATGCGCAAAGGCTCGAAATGGCTGTCCGCATTTCTGGAAAGCTACCGTCCTCCGCTGGACGGGGAACGTTACCTGACGGACGGCGAGGTGTCGGAACTGCTCCGTGTGAGCCGGCGCACCTTGCAGGAATACCGCAACAACCGCGTGTTGCCCTTCATACTTTTGGGAGGGAAGGTGCTTTACCCGGAAACGGGGCTGCGCGGGGTACTGGAAGCGAACTACCGCAAGCCGCTGGAGTGAGGCGGTTTCATGAAAAAGTAAACGGGTGACACCTTTTGTGGTGCTACCCGTTTACTTGTCTTATGGGGTATGTGCAATCAGCAATACCCGGCTTTTCCGTTCTGTATGAACATCACGTATGTCTGCCGTTTCTCTTGTGAGAGTGCCTTTCCCACCAGCCATGTGCGGAACAGGTGGGTGTTGTAGGTATTCACCCTGAAAGCGACCGGGATGATGATTTCAAGGGCGTACACGTCCGCGTGCAGCCCGTTTTCAAGCTGCATGTAGCGGCACACCTCGTAGTCGTTCAGCACGTCCGACTTGCGGACGGCTCTGATGGCGGCGTTCACTGCCGGGACGGTCGTATGGAACAATCCGGCTATTTCGGTGGCGGTCATCCACACGTCGTTACCGGTTACGCTGACTGCCTTGTCCTCGATGATGATTGTGTCACGTTTCATGGCTTTTCTTTTTAGATGGTGCAACCTGCAAATTCCTCGACGCCGTTCAATCTTGCGGCAAGGTTCTCCATGTCCTGATTGAGCTTCTCTTTGGTTATCTTTGCGTAAATCTGCGTCGTCTTTATGCTCTTGTGTCCGAGCATGGAGCTGACCGTTTCGATGGGAACACCGTTGGAGAGGAATATCGTCGTGGCTGCCGTGTGGCGGCTCTGATGCCACGTGATATGCTTGGTGATGCCGCAACGCTTGGCGACGGCACGGATACCGGCAAGGCACGTGTTATAATGCGGAACGGGAAATATCCTGCCGTCCCCGCACAGTCCCCGGTATTTGCCGATTATGCGGTTGGCGATGTCGAGCAGGCGGATGTTGGACACCACGCCCGTTTTCTGGCGGTTGATGTTTATCCACTCGTGTTCGTCGAAGTAGGTGCGGATATTCTCTTCCGTAAGGTTGCGCATATCCGCGAACGACAGCCCCGTGAAGGCGCAGAACAGGTAGAGGTCGCGGTACAATTCCTGTTTGGCGTTTTTCAGTTTCCCCTCCATCAGCAGGCGGATCTCATCTTTGGTCAGGAAACTGCGTGTTGTTTCCTCCTTCTTGATTTCATACTCGCGGAACGGGTCGCGCGTCAGCCACTCGTTGTTGATGGCGATGAATACCATCGTCCGTAACGGGCAGACGTACAGCCACACGGTATTGGTGCAGCAGTGCTTGTCCGTGCGCAGGAACATCTCGAAGTCGGAGATGAAAGCCGGGGTAAGCTCTTTTAGGGCGATGTCCTTCACATGGTAGCGGATGTCGAGGAACTCTTGCATGTGCTTGTAAACGGTGCGGTACTTCAGCAGCGTGCCTTTGGCTTTCATGCCTGCCTCCACCTGCTTCTCGTAGTCCTCGTTGTGCTGGCGGAACACCTGCATCAGCGTGTGGTAGCGGTGTTCCAGTCCGAGAAAGGCGTTCTTCACCTTCTCCGCCGTGACGAAGTTGTCACGCTCCATGATTTCCTGATAATGCCTGTTGATGCGTACCCGCATCTTGTCAAGCATACGGTTCGTTTCGAGTGCCGCCGTGCTTCTGCCCGTGACACGTCCACCTTTGGTGTCCCACAGTTTCGGATCGACAGTCAGTTTGCAGCTGAACTGTGTCTGGCTGCCGTCCACCGTGATGCGTCCCATGACGGGAACTGTCCCGTCCTTTTTCACTACCTGACGCTTGAGGTAGTAGATTACTGAAAATGTACTCTTCATTGTCCTTAATTTTTGGGTTTCAAAATTAGTTGGTGAAGAGTCCGGTGTTGGTACGCAAAACGGGGAGGAACGGCGCAATCTTTTTCCGTAACCTGATTTTTCGCATGAGTTATGGATAACTCACTATTCCTTAGAGCCTTGTTTCGCTATTCGTACCCGTTTGTCGCATTTTCGGGCATGGTTACGAACAAGTAACGTAGCGGCGTCAGGATTTGGCTTCGGCAGGGATTGTAATGGCTTCACGGATTATCGCCACTTCAACCAAAACCCTTGTAACTCAATTCTATCACTATATCTTTCCGCATTTCACTTTTTTGTAGTAACTTTGCCGCACTAAAATGAAGCGAATCACAATAAGGATTATTCCGTTGTGAAAACATCAGGTTTGCCCCTCGTCCTTTAACGGGGGGCTTTTTTTTGCCGTCTCAGGCTCACAACGAATATCTATCAAATACCCCCTTACGTCTTCTGCTTTTCTTTTTTGGCGGCGGGGAACAGGATGTTGTTCAGGATGAGCCGGTAGCCCGGCGAGTTGGGATAGAGGTTCAGGTCGGTGGGCGGGTCGCCCACGAAATGCTGGTAGTCTTCGGGGTCGTGGCCGCCTAAGAATGTCCACGTGCCTTTGCCGTAGGTGCCGTGCAGGTAGCGCACTTCGTTCAGGCCGGCGTTCTCGCCCAGCACCAGCACGTTCGGCTTCAAGAGCGACTTGCGGAAGGCCGTACTCTGCCCCATGAAGCCGTGTATCAGCCGCTCGTGGTTCTGGCACAGCATCGTCGGCATCCAGTCCCATTTGGCCGAAAAATCGAAGAGCGTGAAGAAATCGTTCTCCTCCTTGAGATGGGGCGGCCGCGTCTCGGTCACGTCTATGTCCGACACTTCATAACGGTAAGGGTCGGTCACGAGTTGAAAACCGGTAAAGGCGAAGGTTTTGCTGTAATCCAACCGTTGCTGCGCACCGGGCGTCATCGGGTCGCCGTCGAAGGGCTCGGCGCAGATGTCGATGCCATCGGCCGCCAAGGCCACGTCGTAACTGTCCGGCGCGGAACACATCGCGAACAGGAAGCCGCCGCCCATGACGAAATTGCGTATCTTGTGCGCCACGGCCAGTTTGAGTTCGGAGGCTTTGGTGAAGCCGTAGTTGCGCGCCCGCGCCAAGGTCTCGGCCACGTCCTGCCGATACCAGGCCTCGTGGCGGTAACGCGCCCAGAACTTGCCGAACTGCCCCGTAAAGTCCTCGTGGTGCAGGTGCAGCCAGTCGTACATCGGCAAAATGCCCGACATCACCTCATCGTCATAGACCACGTCGTAAGGGATTTCGGCATAGGTCAGCACCATCGTCACGGCGTCGTCCCACGGCCGTTTGTTCTTGGGAGAATAGACGGCGATGCGCGGCGCCTTCTGCAAAGGCACTTCATCCATGTTCACGTCCGCACCGGCTATTTCCGTCCGCAAGGCCTGCACCTGCGCGTCCGAAAGCACCGCCGCGCTCACATCCCGCAGGCGGCATTCCCGCTCTATTTCCGCACTGTAAGGTAAAAGGAAACTGCCGCCCCGATAATTGAGCAGCCAACTGATTTCGCCGCCATACTGCAACACCCAGTAGGCCACGCCGTAAGCCTTGAGGTGGTTGGTCTGCGCCTGATCCATCGGCACGAGCAGTTGCGCGGCATACAAGGGCTGAACCATTCCCCATCCGCCAAACAAGCCACATAGGCCACACAAACAGCACAGAAACAATCGCCACCGCCGGCACCAACGCGAAAAACGCCCCTTATCGGCATGATTTAGCGCGATCCCAACACGAGCGATCCCAACGCGAGCGATCCCAACACGAGCGATCCCAACACGAGCGATCCCAACACGACCATCCGCGCCACGACCGCCCGCCGAAAGAAATTGGTTCAGCCGCATACTCCGCCGCACTTTAAAACGGCACGTCCGTATCCGCCGAACCCGACGACGGCATGCCCGCGCCAGGAAAATCGTCCGGTCTCATGGCCGGCGGCATGTCGTTCATCTTGGAAGGCATCGTGATGACCGTGCCGGGCGCACCGCCGGCATGGCCGAAGCCGCCGCCAGCGGGCTGACTGAAACCGCCGCCCATGCCACCGTCAAAACCACCGCCAAAACCGCCCATGCCGCTGTCGAAGCCCGTATTGCCCGGAATATTGCCGAAACCGCCACCGGTGCCGTCGCCACCGAAACCGCCCGCAAACCCGTCCGCCGAAACATCGTCGTTCTCGAACTTGGCATAATCCTTGACCCAGCGCAGACGCACCTGTCCCGTGCTGCCGCTGCGGTGCTTTTCGATAAGGATGAACGCCTTGCCCACCGTCGATTCGTGCGATTCCGGATCCTCCAATATCTTGTAATACTCCGGACGGTAAATGAACATGACCATATCGGCGTCCTGTTCGATTGCGCCCGATTCGCGCAAGTCGGAAAGCTGCGGCTTCTTGTCGCCGCCGCGCGTCTCCACCTGACGGCTCAACTGCGAGAGCGCCATGATCGGGATGCGCAGTTCCTTGGCCAGGCCTTTGAGCTGACGCGAGATCTGGCTGATTTCCTGCTCACGGTTGCCCTTGTATTCCGACCCGCCGCGCATCAACTGCAAGTAGTCGATCATGACCATGCCGATGTTGTGCTGCATCTTCAACCGGCGGCACTTGGCCCGCAATTCGAACATCGTGAGCGCGGGCGTCTCGTCTATGAACAGCGGCGCGCCCGCCAGGCTGTCCACCTTCGTATGCAGCTGGCTCCATTCCGTTTCGGTCAGGTTGCCTTTCTTTAGTTTCTCGCCCTTGACCAAGGCTTCGCTCGAAATCAGACGGCTCACGACTTCGATGGCCGACATTTCCAACGAGAAAAACGCCACGGGCTGTTTGAATTCGACCGCGATATTGCGCGCCATCGTCAGCGCGAAGGCCGTCTTACCCATACCGGGACGCGCGGCCACGATCAGCAGGTTGCCTTTCTGCCAACCGTTCGTCATGCGGTCGAGTTCCACGAAACCCGACGGCACGCCGCTCATCTTGTCCTCCAGTTTGGCCACTTCCTCCACCTCCTGTATCGCCTGTTTGACCAACGTCTGCATGTCGATATAGTCGCTGCGGAAGTTGTCTTCGCTGATGTTGAGCAACTGCCCTTCGGCCGTGTCGAGCAGTTCCAACACGTCGGTCGTGTCTTCGTAAGCGTCCTTGACGATGCTGCCGCCGATGCGGATCAGTTCGCGCTGGATATATTTCTGCTGGATGATCTTGACGTGCGCCTCGGCGTGCGCGCCCGAAGAGACGCGGTTCGTCAGGCTCGAAATGTAGTAGGCGCCGCCCACCAGTTCCAGTTCGCCCTTGGCCTTGAGCGCCTGCGCCACGGTAAGGATATCGACGGGCTGCGAACTCGAAAACAGTTCGGTAATGGCCTGATAGATTTTCTGATGTTCGGGCTTATAGAAATATTTGGTCTTAAGCGTATCGACAATCTCCGACAACACGTTGGCATCCAACATCAACGCCCCCAAGACCGCCTGCTCCACCTCCACCGCCTGGGGCGGCAGTTTGCCTTCCTCCAACATAACACCCGCCGCCGTCTGCGCAATCGTCAGCCGACCGGCCGTCACCTGCGGCCGCCTGTTCGTTTTTACGGTTTCTTCCGCCATAAATTCTCCTCAAATTTTAATGCCCGACCCAGTGTCCGAGCCAACGTTTATCGCCGGACAACGGGTGTCGGGGCACACACAACGCCTCTCCCCGCTATTTCAATGCCAAGGCTTGCAGATACGGGTGACCCAACATTTTATTGATGGCCTCCTTAAGCTCGCCCAAGCGGTACTGCATGTCGCTTTTGGCCGCCGCATGCGGTATGTCGAGATACAAGACCCGCTCCTTGACCCACATTCGGGAAACCGCCGCCAACATGGCCGGTTCCACCAACTGCTTGAAAGCGTCCTTGGTCTTGAACTCCATGAACTTGTCCGTCCAGCCGTAAGCCTTCGCCAACCGCGCCAGCAGATCGTCCGCCCGATAAGTATTGCCCCGCATCTTACCCTTACAATATGTCTTCTTACAAGATTCCTCTTTGTTGCGGAATCTCAACCATTCAAGGCAAAATTAAGAAAAACCGAGCGCACAAGCAAACGCAAGCAAAATCCGCCCGCGACAGACTTGGATAAAATTCGCCCCGCCTCCTACCGCAAGCGGCGGGTCATGAAGAAACGGCGCGTGCCGGACAGCAGCAACAGCGTGCCGGCGATTTGCGAAAAAGCCGTAAGCCCGAATGCCGCCGCATAACCCGCATATTCGATCAACAGGCCGCCGAGCAGGATACCGAGCCCCATGCCGACGTCCCACGACACCAAAATCGTGGAATTGGCCGTTCCCCGCTGGTCGTGACGCGCAACCGAAACGAACATATTGAGAAAGGCCGGATACATGCGGCCGTTGCCAAGCCCGATAAGCAGGGGCGCGGCATAATACGCCCACAGGCCGGGCGAGAGGAAAAACAGCGTGTAGCCGACCGCACTGACCGCCGCGCCCTGCAAGGCGTTCTGCGTCAGATGGCCCTCGCGCAAAGACCGGACGCCGTAGAGCCGCGAGACGATGAGGCCGATGGACAACAGGGCGAAAAAGACGCCCGTCCCGTTCGTGATGCCGAAAACCTCCTTGCCGTAAATGGCCACGTAATTGCTCATCACGCCCCAACACAAGCCGAAAAGCATGATATTGACCGCCAGGAGCCACGCCCGGGTCAGGAAAAAATGATCCATGCTCAAGGGCGGCCGGCCCGTCACTTTCGGCCTTTCGGGCAGGCGGACGGTGGTGGTGCAATAGAAGCCGAGGCCTGCCACAACCAACGAAATGACGAAAAGGAGCATGAAATGGTCGGTCAGCCCGTAGAGCCATATCCCGGCCGAGGGTGCGACGGCCATCGCCAGGTTGTTGCTCAGGCCGTAATAGCCGATGCCCTCGTTGCGGCGCGAGGACGGCAGCACGTCGATGGCCACGGTGCTGTTGGCCACGGTGGCCGCGCCGAACGGAAGACCGTGAAACGTCCGGACAATGGCGAAGAGCAACAACGTCACCGCGCCGAGATAGCCGGCGAAACAGACGAAAAAGAGACCGAAAAACAGCATCAACACTTTCTTGCGGTCGAAACCATCGACGATAAAGCCGCTGAACGGCCGGATGATCAAGGCCGCCACCACATAGCCCGAAAGCACCAGCCCGATCGTGTCCTTGTCGGCCGCAAACCGCTCCGCCAGATATATCGGCAACAGCGGCGAAAGCAGATAAAACGAAAAGTACAGCATGAAATTGCTGCACATCACTTTGACATAGTCTCTATTCCACAGTCGTTCCGTATTTTCGCCCGCCGCCATGACTTTTCGAAATTGCCTGTAAATTTACGGAAAAAAAGCGCATATTTGCACGATCGCTTATCACTGAGCGAAAGAGACAAGCGTAAACGTATCTTTATGGATTTTCTGGATTTGACGGTAACGGTGCCTTGGGGCAAGGCGGCGTGGATCGCCGCGGCATTTGCGGCGGGTTACGCCCTGTACCGCGGCGGCGCATGGCTTTTGGCAAGACGCGGCCGCAAGACCGGATGGTTCGCCGTCGGTTTTCTGTTTGCTTATACGCTGGCCGTCAGCGCAACCGTATTCCATCTGCAACAACGCACCGAACGGCAACAACTGCAACAATGGGCGGAACGCATCGCCCGCCCGCGCGACCTGAAAAGCGAACGGCTGTTTGCCGAACGTGTGGCGGCTTTGGCCGACGACCCGAAAGCCCGCGCCCTCGCGGCCGCCGTGTCCGCATCCTACGATGAGACGGCCCCACAAGACGCTCTTTCCGGCAACGGATCCGGCCTGAGCGACAAAGCCGCCGCCGACAGCCTGACCGCCTATCTCAGAGAGCGGTATTTCTCCAACCACTGGCGCGGCTATCATTTTTACCTCACGCTCTGCCGCCGGGACGAATCCTTGCAGATCGACTCGTCGGACATCGTGCCCTGCCTGGACTTCTTCGACGAAAAGACCGGCCGCATCGGCGAGGCGACCGACTGCGACGGCCTCTATGCGATGAACTACGGCGTGGAATACTACTCGTATCTGTACCGTTGTACCTTGACGGCTGACTTGACGGCTGAGCAGACGAAAAATCCGACGGCTGAGCAGACGGCTGACCCGACGACGAATCAAACGGCGGATTCAAGGACGGTTCCAACGGCTGACCCGACGACTGATCAGACGAAAAATCCAACGGCTGACCCGATGACGGCCGCCTTTACCGACGGCCTGACCGCCCCCGCGGCGGAAGACACGGCGGCAACCATCTACGTTTTCGTCGAATGGGGGCGTTCGAAACTCAACCTGCGCCGGGGAGAGATGCCCGACCGTTATTCTTACGCCTATTATGTGGACGGCGCGCTGTGGAGCCGCCGCGGCCATTTCCTTTACGACTTCGACATCAGCGACAAGACGATGGCCACGGCCGAGGCCGAACGCGACAAGCTGCCGGACGACGCGCGGCAGAGGATCAACGCCGAAGACGCGCCGGTCTTCATACGGGAGAACGGCTATCTGCACTGTGTGTTGAAATTGTCGTCCGCGCAACTGCTCGTCCTGACGACGCCTGCCCTCAAACCGATTTCATCGCTCCATTATTACTCGTTTTTCCTCGTCCTTTTCTTCGCGGCGGGCCTTTTGATCGAAAGCCTGCGCCACCGCACGCTGTTCAAGGCCGGCACCTACGCCCAACGCCTGCAATATACGGTTTTCGGCCTCGTGGCCTGCGCCTTTGCCGTTATGGGCGTCGTTTCGTTTTTCTTTATCCGGGAAATCGACCGCGACGAACAGACCGACCGGCTCAAGGAAAAAAGTCTCTCGGCACTCACGGCTTTGGAATCGCGCTTCATGGATTTCCCGCCGGACGAATTTCCGACCGCCGGCATGGAAAGACCTCACGCCAGCCCTTCGGACGATATGCCGGACGACACACCGACCGCCGACCGCATCCTGACGCAGACCGCCGGATTTCTGACGGAAATCGCGCGCGTGCTCTCGACAGACCTCTATCTGTTCGACCGCGACGGCCATTTCCTGCTTTCGAACCGCAATTCGGCCGAAAAACCGAAACCGCTGTGCCGTCGCCCGTTTTTCCACGAACTGCAAGCCAAAAACAGCCACCTGCTGATCCGCGAAGAGAACACGGCGGCCGACAGCACCGCCCGCCTGCGCCGCCGGCCGTACGCCGCAGGCAGCCTGACGGCCTACGCGCCGTTCCGCAACGCCGACAACGAGATTTTAGGCTATGTCATGCTGCCTTACGACCGTTTCGGCCGCAGTTGGGAAACCGTCATGCACCGCTATTGGGGCGCTTACCTCAACCTGTTCGTCTGGATCAGCCTGCTGACGCTGTTGGCTGCCTGGCTGCTCGCACGCTACGTGACGAGGCCGCTCAAACTTTTGAGCCGGCAGATGGGCGCGCTCCAACTGACCGAAGACCGGCTTTCCGCACCGCCGCCGCTCGCCTGGCGTTCGCAGGATGAAATCGGGTCGCTCGTGGCCCAATACAACCGCATGACCGCGCAACTGGCCGACAGCATCCGGCAACTGGCCGAGGCCGAACGGCAGAACGCCTGGCGGCAGATGGCGCGGCAGGTGGCGCACGAAATCAAGAACCCGCTCACGCCGCTCCAGTTGCAGATGCAACAGTTGGAGCGCGCCTACCGCGACCGCAAGCCCGACTTCGAAGAACGGCTTGCCCGCTTCAGCGAACTGTTGCGCACGCAAATCGCCTCGCTGACCCGCATGGCCGACACCTTCTCGCAACTGGCGCAATGGCAACAGCCGCAATTGCAGGCGGTCGATTTGCGGGAAGCCGTGGAGAGCGCGGCCGCGCTCTTCCCCGCCCCGACGGCGTTTTCGTTCGACCTGCCGGACGCAACGGCGGTTCAAGCCGACCCGCAGTGGTTGCGCCAGATTCTGACCAACCTGCTGCGCAACGCCATACAGGCCATGGAGGAAGCCGAGACACCGGAGCCGCATATACGCATAAAGGCAAGCCTCGACGAGACCTGCCTCTTGCTTCACATCCGGGACAACGGCCCCGGCATCGCGCCGGAACGCCAAAGCCGCATTTTCGAACCGCATTTCACGACCCGTTCGGCCGGCAGCGGCCTGGGCCTGGCCATCAGCCGCCGCTTGGCCGAGGGCATGCAGGGCGCGCTCACCTTCGCGCCCGAAGCCCCAGCCGAAATACCCGATGCCGAACCAAGCGCATCAACCGATGACGCCGCATCGCCCGCGCGTTCCGGCGCCCACTTCATCCTGCAACTGCCGCGCGCGTAGCAAAGCCGTTCCGCCACCGCCGCAAGCCGAAGACGCAGGACGAACCGACGCAGGCCGAACCGACGCATGACTGACCGCCGCAAGCAACCATAGTCCGAACCGCCCCAGCCAACCGGCACAGGCCGAACCGGCACCATAGGCCGAACCAAGGTCAAACCACCCGACGCCTACCGTCCGCCGTTTCCGCCGCCACTCCCCATGCGGTCGCTTTCCTCCAACGCCTTGCCCTGCCGCCGCGCACGCATCAACTTGTTGTTGCCGAAATTGTAAGAAACCGACAGCGACAACCGTTGCCCGCCACTATAGAAGGCCATATCGCTTACCGTGCCGTCCGGATAGCGGTTGATTTCCGACCAAGCCATGCCCAAGAGGTCGTTGGCCGACAGCGTCACGCTCAGTTTTTCCTTGAAGAACGTCTTTTTGACCGACAGGTTCAAGGCCACGTAAGGCCGCGTATATTCAAACATATTCCGAGACGGCAGACGCGCCCAGACCGAGAGTTCGGCCGTCAGCGTCTTGATGATATCGACGTCCGTCCCCAACCAGGCCGTGGCGTCGAAACAGCGCACGTCCTCATGGCGGTAACCGCCCTCCGGCAACGCATAGTCGAACGTCCGGTGTCCGTAAGTACCCGACACGAAGAAGCGTAAACGCCAGCGGTCGAAAAACGAATAGTTGCCGTTTACCGACAGGGTCGCGAAATCGGCCTTGCCCATATTCTCCGGAATACGGTACGAATAATACGTGCCGTCCTCATTCCGGTAATAGGTCATGCTGTTGATGTTGCCGTCGGTATGCACATAACCCGCCGTCACGAACAGATTGTATTTGTACGAATACGTCAGATCCAGGTTGTGCGAATACTCCGGGTTCAAATACGGATTGCCGCTGTGATAACTCGTCGCGTCGTTACGCGTCTGGAACGGATTGAGGTTGTAATAGGCCGGCCGCGTAAGCCGGTAGCGGTACGACAGGTTAAGCCGGTGGTTCTGCCCGATCTGCTGCGAGATGTTCACGTTCGGGAACGGCCGGCCATAGACCCGCTTGTGGGACGAATCCATTTCCGGGTTGTAGCCCTTCAAAGCCGTGACCTCGCCGCGCAAACCCACCTGAACGCTCGTCTTGCTCGCGAAATTATGACTGTACATGACATAGGCCGCCCCTATGAGTTCGTTGTAGAGATAGCGGTTGCTACGGTTCGTGTCACGCATCCCGTCCACCTCGTAAACATATTGGTAATCGTTGTTCCCGTAACTGAATTTGAGACCGGCCTCCAACGTACTCTGTTGCGAAAACGGATGTTCGTAATCCATGCGTAGCGCGTAAACGTCCGATACGGACGGTTGATTCAGAAAATAGGCCTCACGGGCAACGGCCTCTTCAAAGTCACCGCGGTAATAGGTCAGCGCGTTGTCGCCGTAGCCGCCGCTCTCGCCGCGCATCCACGTAAAATCGGCATAGAGCTTGCGGTGATAGACGCTGTCGAACGTATGCTCGTAATTGGCCGTCAGATTGTGGTTCTGGTGCGTGTTGTGCGCGTCAGCCTCCTGCATCAGGCTACGGACGATGCCGCCCGCCGGATCGAACCACTGCATCGGCACATCCGTCCGGTTGGCGCCCCACCAGCCGGAACCGCGGTACGATATCCCCAGCACATCCCGTTTGGTCGGGTAATAGTCCACACCGCCACGCGCCCACATGCCCTGCGCCAAC
Organism: uncultured Bacteroidales bacterium; assembly: GCA_910586395.1. Taxonomy (GTDB): domain Bacteria; phylum Bacteroidota; class Bacteroidia; order Bacteroidales; family P3; genus CAMXAS01. The sequence goes on along the minus strand of CAJUFX010000005.1, from coordinate 118,599 downwards.
TGATTGAGTGTGCCTTCCACCCCTTGCGAAGAGCCGTCGGCGTAAGTCGTCTGCATATCATAATGGGTCGGACTGTCATTATACCAATACGAAAGGTTACCATAGACCGACACCTTTTCGGTCCGGAAATTCAAGTCCAGCGACTCGTTGGTATGGCCGCCCTGAAACGGATTGAGGTTCAAGCCGCCGCCCGCCGACACCGAACCGTTGAAGCCGCGTTCGCGCTTGCGGTCGGTCTTGATGTCGATGAGGCCGCCCACCCCTTCGGCGTCGTATTTGGACGAGGGGTTGGCAATGGCCTCTATGGACGAGACCGACCGCGACGGCAGGGCTTTGAGGTAGTTGGCCAAATCGGTGCCGCTCAGATAAGTGTTGCGGCCATCGACCATGACCAGAACGCCCGACTTGCCGTTGAGCGAGATGTTGTCGTTGTGGTCGATCGTCACGCCTGGAAACTTCTTCAGCATCTCGTAGGCGTTTTCGGCCGTCGTGGAGGCGAGGTGTTCGGCCACGTTCATGACGATTTTGCCGGGCTTCATCTCCACCATCGGCTTTCGGGCGCGCACCTCCACTTCCTGCAATTGCAACGAGGTCGGCGACAGGCGGACGGGCGGCAACGCGACGCTGTCGTTTTTACCGCGTATGTCGAAAGCCGCCGAATTGGCCAAATGATACCCCAACGTGGAAATCTGTATGAAGTACCGGCCGGGCGCCATTTTCCGGAACTTGAACCGGCCTTCCGCATCGGAAGAAGTCCCGGTGATCTGCGTCGTGTCGGCCGCCCGCACCAAGACGACGTTGGCGAATAACAACGGCTCGCCGCTTTGCGCGTCCACGGCCGAACCGGCCACGGTCTGGGCCTTCGCGACGCCCAGACCGCTTCCTACCACTATCAGCAGTCCCAAGACCGCCGTAAATAATTTTCCCATACCGCTATATATATTTTGCATATTCCGTCACCTGCTCCCACGTCAGGTTCAACTGCCGCATCTTCCGGCAGAAATTCGGCAAATCCGTCTTGACGAACGTTTCCCGCCGTTCCGCGCTTACTTTCTCCAACGCCTGTTCCGACACCGAGAAGCCGATGCCGCGCTTGCTGTAAATGATGCCGCCCTGTTCCAACACCTCGTAAGCGCGCGCCACCGTGTTGGGATTGACCGTCAGGAGCGCGCTCAATTCCCTTACCGACGGTATCTTGTCGTGCGCCGCCCACTCCTGCCGCAATATACGGTCGCCTATATAGTCCGCGATTTGCAGATATATGGCCTTGTCTGCTCTAAATTCCATAATAATCTTCTTTTAATCGTTTTACGTGTGACCCGACCCGCCGCGCCGCCATCAGGGAAGCCTCATCCGCTTGCCCCGGACGCGCCGCGGCGGTCTTATTGCCTTGCCTCATCCGCTTACAACTGGCGACGTCTGAAACTGAAGAACGACCATACGTAAAGGCCGATACACAGGCCAAACACACCGGTATAGGCCAAAGCCTCCAACCACCTCTCGGTCGTTTTCACATCCAAGGTCTTCAGCAAATCCAATTCGAAATTCGGCAACACGACGGCCAGCCGGATCACCACCCACGAAAACAGACAGACCAAAACGAAATAGGTCGCCATCAATTTCAGAAGTTTATGGCGTTTGAAGAAACAGGTGCCCCAAAGTACGGAGGCCTGCGGTCCAAAGATAAAGGCCGTAGCCAAGGCTAACGTCGGCCCGAACCGCAGGCCGGCTGCATCGTCGTGAAAAAAGCCGAATACTGTGGCCAGCGGATGACCGCCAAGCGTATGTTGCGTGAGCAGGCTCACGACGCCGTCCAGCAAGCCGCACCACAGCAACAATAGCACCGGCACAATGACGACCGACTGCAGCCAGATGGCCGCGAATTTAGCCACATTGCCGGCCGGCCGCATCATGAACGAAAATCCCTTGACCGGATGATAGAGGTCGCGGTAGAGGATATAGGGCGAGAGAACGGTGAGCCACAAGGCCGCCACGCCTCTGCTCGCGCCGTAAACCGTTTCGGACGCGAAATCGCCCGCCGAAAACAGATACGACATCCAATTCCACAGATACAAGCCCAATATGATTCCCAACATCAGGAAATACTGTTTGTATTTCGTAAACATTTCCGCCCACAGGAAGTAGCCGAAACGCTTGAACGGACGGATACGGGCGACCGGGGCGTCGGCCGGTTCCAACGCGGGAGAGGCGGGTTCGCCTCCCCTATGCTCCACAACAGTCGGATCGGACGGGGTATCGGGCATCGCGGTCCGGCCGCCCCGTACGCCGTTTTGACCGAACGTCTCCTGAAAATAAGCGCGGTTGGCGATGGCGGCGTTGAACAGGGCTTCGAGCTGCACCTTGCTGTCGGGCATCCCTTCCGTGCGGGGCGTCACGACATAGTAGCCCCCCATGGCCGGCTCGGCATAGAGGCAGTTCTCCGGCTTCTCGGCCGCGACGCCGAACCACAGCCGCGCGTCGATTTCCGCCAGGCTGTCGTTGAGCAACACGCGCTGCCGCTCCATAATGACAACCGGGTCGATGAGCTGTTCCAAATCGCGCACCTGATGCGTCGAAATCACGAAACACTTGTCTTCGGTCGCGGCCGAGGCAATCAACCGCCGGAGTTGGCTCTTGGACGGAATGTCCAGGCCGTTCGTCGGTTCGTCCATGAGTAAGACCGGCGTATTGCAGGCCAAGGCAAAGGCCAGCATGGCCTTTTTCTGCTGCCCGAACGAGAGTTTGTGCATCGCGCGGCGGCTATCGACGTCCAAGTCCGAAACATAGCGGTGCAAATCGGCCTCGCTGAAATTCGGATAGAGACAGGCGTTGAGTTTGGCATAACGCTCCAGCGAAATTTCCTCCACCTGCGGACTGTCCGGCAGAAAATAAATCTGCTGCAAGAAAGCGGCCTCGCGCTTGCGCGGTTCAAACCCCAACACGCGGATGTCCCCTTCGTTCGGGAAAAGCAAGCCCGCCATCATCTTCAGCAACGTGGTCTTGCCCACGCCGTTTTCGCCCAATAGACCATAGATAGAACCGGGTTTGAGATGCAGGTTCAATTGTTCCAACACCGTGGCACCCTTGCCATACCTAAAGCCAACATTCTTTATTTCAATCATATCGCTACTATTTTTGAAGTTGTGTTATACTGTATTAGTGTTTTAGTACACTGCAAACATAGAACAATATTTTGAAACCACCAAATTCTGATGAAAAAATTTTTTGATTTTAAAATATCCCCCATTAAGGGAGAAATTTCTGTGTTTCCGTCACTTATTGAGGGATTTTTACTATCTTTGCAGAAAACTATAGCCCTATGACCGACGAAACGCTCTATACTTATATGAATGAAATGTTGCGCACGACCCCCGTTTCATTCACACGTTATATGTACCACCGCATCGATTGGAAGAGCCGCCTTGTGGGCATCATCGGACCGCGCGGCATCGGAAAATCCACCATGGTGCTCCAATATATCCAGCAACACCGGCAAGAAGAACGGTCGCTCTATGTATCGGCTGACCACACTTATTTTTCGACCCACAGCCTGGTGGAGCTCGCCGACGAGTTCGTAAAGGATGGCGGCACCCGGCTTTGCATTGACGAAGTGCATAAATATAAAGGTTGGTCAAGGGAGCTCAAACAGATTTACGACGTACACGCCGACCTATCCATTGTGTTTACCGGTTCTTCCGTACTCGATATTCAAAAAGGCGAAGCCGATTTGAGCCGGCGGGCCTTGATGTACGCCATGCAGGGGCTTTCGTTCCGGGAGTATCTGGAATTGTTTCACGACATCAAAACGGAGGTCTTATCCTTGGCGGACATCCTCGCGCACAAAGGTACGATTCCCGAATTGCCGCATCCCCTGCCGCTCTTTCGGGCTTATCTGAAAGAGGGGTATTACCCGTTCTCGCGCGAAAACGGCTTTGAGATGCGTATGGAACAAGTAATTGCGCAGACCGTGGAATCGGATATTCCCCAATACGCCGATATGAAGGCTTCTACGGCGCGGAAACTCAAGAAAATGCTTTCCGTCCTGTCGCAACTCACCCCCTTTAAGCCCAATATGGATAGTTTGGCCACCAAAATCGGCGTAAGCAAGAACAATGTACCGGAATACCTGATTTTTCTGGAAAGGGCCGGTATGATCGCACAACTGCGGAACGAGGCCGGCGGATTAAGCGGTTTGGGGAAAGTGGAGAAAGTATATATAGACAACCCTAACTTGATGGGCGTATTGGCGGGCGGAAAGCCGGATACCGGGAACCTTAGGGAAACGTTTTTCTTCAACCAAATGCGGGTCAACCACGATATTCTTTCTTCAAAAGTGTCCGACTTTACGGTGGACGATTACACGTTTGAAATCGGAGGCCGGAGCAAGGGCCGGAAGCAAATCGAAGACATCCCGAACGGCATCGTCGTGAAAGACGACATTGAAACGGGCTACGGCACCACCGTTCCCCTTTGGCAGTTCGGCTTGAATTATTAGAAAGCCTCCACTTCCTCCCCGTCGTCTTCCCCCACTTCCACCGCCAGGTCTTTGGCCCACTCGCGGAGCAGCGCGGCCTCGAAGCCGCGGCTTAGGGCGGTTTGCCAGCCTTTGGTCTGCAACACGGCACGCCCCGTGCTTTCGTAGTCGCCGGCGTCGATTTCGGAAAGGCCGTCGGCCACGTCGCCGGCCGAAATGCCCTTGGCCCGCAGGCCCATGATGATTTTGCGGCGGCCCCAATGGTTCTGACGGAACTTGCCGCGACAATAGGCGCGCGCAAAGCGGTTCTCGTCCAAAAAGCCCTCGGCTTCCAGACGTTCTATCCAACGCGCCGTCTCGGCCGCGCCCCGCACACCCAAGCCCGACAGTTTGAGCCGCACGTCCTGCCGGCAGCGTTCCTGATAGGCGCAATAGCGCGCCAATTTTTGAAACAGGGCCGCCTCATCGGCGGCCCTGTCCTTTAAAGTCTGTTCCACGTCAAGCCAAAACTATTCGACCATCTTCGCCTTTACCGATTCGGGCAAAGCGTTCCGGTTCACCATCACATCCAACGTCTTGGCGCGGAAAAACGCTTCCGACATATAGATATAGCCCTTCTGCGGGTTGGACGTATTCCAGGAGTTCTTAATCTTATAGTACTTGTTGCCGTTCTGGTCGTAAGCGATGCCTACGAGGTGCATACCGTGGTCGTCGGTCGAAGTCCATTCGTCATAACCTTTCTGACGTTCGGCCTGGTCGATGGTCTTTTCGGGCACAATCTTCTCGAACTTATAGGCGGCGTCCTTCTTTTCCTTGTCGGACATGCTCTCCCATTTGTCGCGGTCGGTACCCTTGATGTCCTCGCTCTCTTCGTCGGGCACGATGGCTACGCCGTTCTTCCAAGAGAAGCCGCGTTCGCTCACGTCGCCGCCCCATACGAGCGTATAACCCTTCATAATGGCGCTATCCACCACGGCTTCGAACTCATCCAGCGGCAGGTTGAACACCAGGCCGTGGTTCCAGTTGTCGGGCACGTCCATTTCATAATAGGTATAGAACGGATAGTGCGTGAACGAGGTCAGCTTCACGTAGTCGGAAGCCTTCAGGCCCAATTCGTCGGCAAAGCTGCGCGGCGTATAGGTCTTGCCGTTGTATTCGAATTCCACCGGGTTCTCGCCGAAATAGGCTTCCAAGATGCCGTTGTAGGCCTTGCGCCAGGCCGGCGTCAACGTCTTGCCGCCGACCACCGCGTCGAGATAGCCTTTCAACACGCGGTCCAACTCGCTGTGGTCGTGCTTGTCGGTGCCGTAGTTGAGGCCCGCGAACACTTCTTCCGGCACGATGCCGTGCGTTTCCAAAACATCCACCACGTCGTTGCTCGCGCCGCCCGTCGGGAAATAAGCGTCACCGTGCATACGCACGTATTTGTCGCCTTTCTTCTGGTAGCAGACATAAACGGGATACATGTCCGACAAATCGAATTCGCCCTTGCCCATGCGCAACAGTTCCGATTCCAAAAACGAAATCGCCGAAAAGCTCCAGCAGGTACCGGAACGGTACTGGTCCTTGACCGAGGTTGCCGGAGCTTCCTTGGCCACCGTGAAGACGTAAGCGCCTTTCTTGTCGTCGGTTTTCTTCTTCTGGGCGTTACCCAGACCGGGCACGGCGATCAGGGCCGCCATCGCCCACAACATCCATTGTTTTTTCATAACTTATTGTATTTTTAATTATCCTTATCTTTTTTTATGGAATAGTTCGGGTTCGCCTTCCGGCGCCCCGACACGCTGGCCCACGAGGCCAATCCCACAAGGCCGCCACCGCTCAAAACACGTTTCCGCAGGTGTCCCCCTACTTCAAGCGCCTGTACGCCCGCCACCAGCGTTCGGGCTTGTTGCCCTCCACGGCCTGTTCATAATCCCGATACGTACACGGTATGAAATAATGGCGGCCGTAACGCTGCTTCTGCTCCTCCGTACACGGCAGCAACACCCACCAGCGGTCGGTCTGCTTGCACTTGTAAAACTCCGCCTCGGGTTCGTCGCCCTCGGCCATGACCTTATAGACCTTATATTCGTACTGACCCTCCAGCGGATGGTCGTTCGTCCGGTATTCCACGCCCTCCACGAAGCACCACAGCATCTGCGCCTGCAACATGGCCGAACAACCGTCGCGGTCGCAGGCCGGATGATAGTCGAAAAGGCCGAGGCTCGACACCTGATAACTCGTGCCGGCATAGCGCATAAGCTGGCAGATTTCCTCGGCCGAGAAGCCCGTCGGAACCGCATAGGCGTTGCCCGGCGCATCGGCCTTGCGGACGGCCGTCATATCGACGCTCACACAGTCCGCCCCGCGCAAGGCCGGCTCCGCCTCCGCGATGCGGTCGTGCAACAGGCCGAACCGGTAGTCGTCGAACTGCAACCGGTCCATGAGGTCGAAAGCCGCCGCATCGTTCAGATAAGCCTGATTGCCGAGATTGATATAATTGAAGATATGGTTGGGCGACTGCGTGACGACTTTGCCCATATACGACTTGTTGCCGATTGCGCCCACCGGCGCCCCCAAGTCGAAGCCCGAATCGACCGTCAGCAGCGTGATGGCCTGCCGCATGCGCGCATAGGCGCGGCTCATCGCATACGTCAGATCCTGCGAACCGCCGAGTACCACAACCAGCGTGCCCTGCAAAAGCAACTGATGGCAGACCTCCTCCACGGCCGCATACGTATCGTCCACCGTCTCGCCGCAGCGCAACGTCCCCAAGTCGGCTATCTTACCGTAAAAATCGCGCGGGTGCAACCGATAGAAACAAGCGCGTACCTTGTCCGCGCCGTCACAGGCGTAACCGCCGGCTTCTCCGCGGCTCTCGGCCACGCTGAAAATCGCGATCCGCTTCCCCAACAAGTCGGGAAAGCCGGCCGCTTCCGTATGCACGTCCGCCACCCCCTGCCAATCGGCTCCCACCGGTACGCCAACCGGCTCAAACCATTCATCCAACAAAATATCTTCCATCATCACTTATTTTTCCAAAACGACGGCATGCCGATGAGCAAGACCGTAAACAAACCCAAACGCCCCACGAGCATCAGCCACATCGAAATCCACTTGGCGGCCACCGGAAAATCCGTCACGGCGCACAGGCTGCACACCTGTCCCGTCACCGGCCCTATGTTGCTCATGCTCGAAAACGAGATGGCGAACGAGGTCACGAGGTCGAAACCGCAAAACGCGAAGAATACGGCACCCATCATACCCACCAGCACGTAGAGGAAGAAAAACGCCAATACCTGACGGATGACCTCCTGCCCCAAGACGCGGCCGTTGTATTTGAGCGGCAATACGGCGCGCGGATGTGCGGCCCGTTTGAATTCCAACAACATATTCTTGAACATCAGCACAAAGCGCGAAAGCTTCATGGCGCCTGTCGAGGAACCGGAACACGCGCCCACGACCATGAGCGACAGCAACACCCACTGCAATCCGGCCGGCCAAAGCGAAAAGTCCGAACTGACGAAACCCGTCGTCGTACCGATGGAGACGCATTGAAAAGCCCCCAGGCGGAACGCTTCCTCCGCCCGCATCTGCCCCGAAGCCGACAGATACAAAGCCACCGAAGCCAACAGACAGAGCACCGCCATATAAATGCCGTAAGCCCGCAACTCCTCGTCCCGCGCCACCCGCGTAAACTGTTTCTTGAGCAGGAAATAATACATCATGTAGTTGATACCAGCCAAAAACATGAACAGTAACACGATATACTGAACGAGCGGCGAAGCCGAAACGAGGCTGTCGGAATAGGTCGAGAAACCGCCCGTGGCCATCGTGGACAAGGCATGACACAGGGCATCGTGAAACGAAAGGCCCGCCATGCGCAACAACACGGTCTCGGCCGACGTCAGCACGATATAGACGCCGCAGATGATTTTAGCCGTATCTTTGAGCCGGGGCTGGAAGCGGTGATCCATCGAGCCCGTCATCTCGGCCGCGAACAGTGCGTAGCCGGCCAAGCCCATGGCGGGCAGAGCCGCAATCATGAAGATGATGATACCCAAACCGCCTATCCATTGCGTGAGCGAACGCCATAACAAGATACTCTCCGGCAAGACGGAGGGATCCTGAAAGACCGAAGAACCGGTGGTCGTAAAACCCGAGATGCTCTCATAGAGCGCATCGGTAAAATTATCGGTCAGCCCCGTCAGATAATAAGGCAAACAGGAAAACAAGGCCATGACGACCCAAGCCAGCACCACGGTCAGGAAGCCGTCGCGTATGCGGAACGTAGCGGCATACCGCCACACCTTGCGCATATACTGCGACGACAAGCCGATGAGAATGCCCGCCGCCGCCAGACCGCCGAACACCGCCCGCGTGGGGTAAGCCGATTCGCCCGACAGCCAAGCCCATAAAAACGGCAATATCATCATGACGCCGACCATCCCCAACAGGAGACTCAACAATTTGACGATAATGGCGGTGTTTTTGTTTCTCATGGCAATGCTTCGGGGCGGACGGCGGAATTAATTGAACAGGCCGGGCAACTTGCGCACGGCATAGGGTTCGGCGAACACGACGACGCGGTCGCCGGCCTCGATATGGAAATCGCCCACGGCGATATAGCTCTGCGCGCCGCGTATCACGCCGCCAATGATGCTGCCCTCCGGCAGATGCAGATGCTTGATGGCGCGGCGCGTTACCTTGGCGTCCGGCTTGACGACGAACTCCAACACCTCGGCGTCCACGCCGGCGAGCACTTTCGACGACTCCACCTCCGCGTTCAGCGTGAAACGCGCGATATAACTCGCCGTAATCAGTTTCTTGTTGATAATCGTATCCACGCCCACGGTCTGCGCCAAATCGATATAGTCGATGTTCTCCACAAGCGCGATCGTCGTATGGACGCCGGCCTTTTTGGCATAGAGGCAGGCCAGGATATTGGTCTCCGTCGAGTCCGTCACGGCGATGAACGCGTCCATGCGTTCCATGCCTTCGTCGCGCAACACGTCCAAATCGGTCGCATCGCCGTTGATGATGAGCGTGTCGCGCGATACGGCCGCCGCCACCTCCTCGCAACGCCGACGGTCTTTCTCAATCAGCTTCACTTTCATTTCCTTCTCGATCCACAGCGTCGTCTGCTTGCCGATACGTCCCGCCCCTGCGATCATGACGTTGTGGATTTTCTTATCGTGTTTGCCGGTCAGCGCGAAAAACTCATCGCCCTTGTCCGGCCGCGCGATGACGTAAAGCAAGTCGCCCGCCATCAGCATGTCGTCCCCCATCGGAATAATCGTACGGCGGTTGCGGTGTATGGCCACGGCGCGGAAGTCCAGCTGCGGATATTCCTCGGCGATGCGGGCCAGCGTCTTGCCCACCAAGGGCGCATCGTCATGGACACGCAACAACATAAGACGCAAGAGATTCTGCCCGAAATTAAACACCTCCGCCGTACCCGAATGCTGCAACAGGTTCACAATCTCGTTCGAGGCGATGCGTTCCGGACATACGTAACGGTCGATGCCGAGGCCCGTAAAAAACGCCCGCCGGTCGTCGCGGTTCATCTCGGCCGTGTTGACACGGGCTATCGTACGCTTGGCGCCTAACTTCTTCCCGATGATGCACGTGAGCAGGTTGGGTTCCTCCTCGTGCAAGACCGAAATCAACAAATCCATATTGCGGACGTTGGCCTGCTCCAACACGCTGACCGAGCAGGAGTCGCCCGTAATCGTCAGCAGGTCGGTGCTGGCCTCCAAGCGTTCCAACAATTCGCTGTGCGGATCTACAACCACGATATTGTGATCTTCCACTTCCGACAGCATGCGCGCCAGATGAAATCCCACTTCCCCGTCTCCGGCAATCAGTATATTCATGTATCCTCCCTGTCTCTTTTCGTAAGCACATATCTGTGCATAAGCGACAAAGATAGTGAAAGCCGAGCGCAGACGCCAAGTTTACTTGAGCGTCTGCCGAGGCGCATCCTATCTTGCCCCATAAGGGGCAAATGTACGAAAAACCGAGCGCAGACATCAAGCTTGCTTGAATGTATGCCGAGGTGCCAAGTACATCTGTGCATAAGCACAAATGTACGAAAAACCGAGCGCAGACATCAAGCTTGCTTGAATGTATGCCGAGG
>CAJUFX010000005.1:34453-107904 GCA_910586395.1 uncultured Bacteroidales bacterium | reverse complement strand
CAAATGTACGAAAAACCGAGCGCAGACATCAAGCTTGCTTGAATGTATGCCGAGGTGCCAAGTACATCTGTGCATAAGCGACAAAGATAGTGAAAGCCGAGCGCAGACGCCAAGTTTACTTGAGCGTCTGCCGAGGCGCATCCTATCTTGCCCCATAAGGGGCAAATGTACGAAAAAAAATCCTTATTTTTGCAGTCTGGTTTGCCCGCACAGTATATGCAAGGCGGTGAAAAGCGGACGCAAAACGGAAACGAGAGCCTCGCTTTTGCCGAACCGCCGCATATATGGCAGATTGAAAATTGAAAATCCAAAAACCGAAACCATGAAACGCATCCTATACGCCGCGCTATCGCTCGCGACCGTCCTCTGCCTCGCCACCGCCTGCCGCCATACGCCCAAACCGCTTTTGTCGCCCGAAGAAATGATTGAAATCGGCATGGACCTCCGCTTGGCCGAAGCGCAACTGGCCGCGGCCATACCGGCCGGTGCCGGACAGGCGCTCCTCGAAGAAAAGACCGCCGCCATCTACACGCCCATTCTGGCGCATTACGGCCTGAGCCTCGACGCCTATATGCAGAACGTGCATTACTACCTCGGCAAACCGCAGAAGATGCAGGCCATTCAGGACGAAATCGCCAAACGCCTGCGGGCCTTGGCCGACGCCCCGGTGGCCAAGTAAGCCAGCTTCACTGAAACCAAACTTCGCAACGGTATAAAGCCCTTGCACTCAAACAAAAAAAGCGTGCCTCCGCAAGGAAGCACGCTTTTTCATTATAACGAAACCGGGCAACTATTTCCCCAATTCCGCGCCTTTGCGCAGGGCCGTCAGGTTGCTTTCCACGACGGCATCGCCCTTGGCGCCGAAAATGGCGCGGATCGCTTTCTCGAACTCTTCGAACGGCAGGCCCAAGTGGCGGGCGGCCGCGCCGAGGATAACCATGTTGGCGGAACGGGCGGAACCCAAATCCTTGGCCACCTGGTCGGCGTTGAAGGCCGTTACGTGCGGCTGCTTTTTCAGTTCATCGAAAACGACCTGTTCGTCCGGATAGTTCGGCACGTTCTTGAACGGCTCGGTATTCGTGATGATCCAACCGTCCTTGTGCAACATCGGCAGATAGCGCAGGGCTTCCATCGGTTCCACCGAAATAATCAGGTCTGCCTTACCCTCCGGAATCAAGTCGGAAGCGATCGGGTCGGTCGAAATGCGCAGGTGCGACTGCACGTCGCCGCCGCGCTGGCTCATCCCGTGAACTTCAGCCTGTTTGAGAAACATATTGTTTTCCACGGCGGCCCGGCCTATGACCGTGGCGATCGAGAGGATACCCTGTCCCCCGACGCCGGCTAATATAATGTCTTTCTTCATGATATGCTTATGTTTTCAGGATTATTTCTTGGCGGCTTGCTGTTTCTTCATCCGGCGGTTCAGCGTCTGGATACATTCACGGCGCGGCACGATGACCGAAACGCCATTATACGCCAATTCTTCCTTGATGATTTGGACGTTCTCCTCGTGGTTGGCTTTGAGCGGCTTCAACAGACGGATATGTTCCCGTTCCACGCCCAAACCGAGGCAAATCTGTTCGATTTTGCCCAACGCGTGGGAGTCCTGACCGCCCGTCATACCGGTCGTGGAGTTGTCCATGATCATGACCGTGATGGACGCCTTGTCGTTGACGGCTTCCAACAGCCCCGTCATGCCGGAGTGCGTGAACGTGGAGTCGCCGATAACGGCCACAACCGGCGTCAGGCCGGAGTCGGCCGCGCCCTTGGCCATCGTGATGGAGGCGCCCATGTCGAGCGTCGAGCAGATGGCGTTGTAAGGCGGCATCGCGCCCAGCGTGTAGCAGCCTATGTCGGCGAACACCTTGCCCTTGCCGTGGTCTTTCATCGCTTCGTTCAAGGCCAGGTAGGAATCGATGTGCGGACAGCCCACGCAGAGCGCGGGCGGACGGGCCACAACGAGTTCCGGCACCGCTTCGCCGCGCGTGGCCGGCAAGCCCAGGGCCTTGGCCACGATATTGGGATTGAGTTCGCCGTCACGCGGCAACGTGCCGTCCAAACGTCCCGAAATGCGGCCGCCGTTGTTCATGTAGCCGCGCAGCAGTTCTTCGTAAATCGGATACCCCTCCTCCAGCACGAGAATCCGCTCGCATTCGTCCATCATGCGCTGCACATCGGCGCGCGGAATCGGATACTGGCTGATTTTAAGCACCGGATGCGGGCATTTCAGGTTCTCGTAATTTTCGAGCAGATAGTTGTAGGCGATACCGCAGGCAATGATACCCAACGTCTTGTCGGCGCCGTCTTCGTAACGGTTGAAGCCGTCTTTCCGCGCATGCTGCTCAAACGCTTCCTGTTTGGCCAACAGTTCCTTGTATTGCTTGCGCGCGTTGGCGGGCAAAAGGATGAACTGCTTGGGATTCTCGCACAACTTAAGGTCGTTCGGCTTGCGCGTCTCGCGGCGTTCCACCCCGCTGCGGGAGTGCGCCATACGCGTCGTGACGCGGAACAACACGGGCGTCCGCATGCTTTCCGAAAGGTCGAACGCATAGCGGATCATGTCGTAGGCTTCCTGCTGGTTCGACGGTTCCAGACACGGAATCTGCGCGAAACGGGCATAAAAGCGGGAGTCCTGTTCGTCCTGCGAGGAGTGCATCGACGGGTCGTCGGCAATCAGATACACCAAACCGCCGTTGGCACCGGTAATGGCCGAGTTCGTGAACGGGTCGGCCGCCACATTCAGCCCGACGTGCTTCATACATACCAGAGCGCGTTTCCCGGCATACGAAACGCCGACGGCCGTCTCCATAGCCGTTTTCTCATTCACACTCCAAGTACAATGAACGCCGCGTTCGCGGGCTTCCTTGTTGTTTTGGATGTACTCCGTGATTTCGGTCGAGGGCGTGCCCGGATAGGCATACACGCCGGACAAGCCGGCATCCAATGCCCCCTGCGCTATGGCCTCATCGCCCAATAATAGCAGTTTTTGCATATCTGTATTTTTTTAAATCCAATAAAAGAACCCGCCGGCCTTTCTGATTGAACCGTCATCACGGACGGCTTGACCACAGCGGCCGGCAGGCCCGGAATGTCAAATATCACCCGTTTACGCCAGTTTGGCTACGGCTTCCTTGATACGACGGATGCTTTCCGTCAGTTTGGTCTCGTCGGTGGCATAAGAAATGCGGATGCTGTTCGGGTCGCCGAACGAGTCGCCGCCGACCAAGGCCACATGCGCCTCGTCCAACAGGAATTCCGCCATGTCGTCGCCGCTCTTGATCGTGTATTTGCCGTATTTCTTGCCGAACAAAGCCGAGATGTCGGGGAAGATGTAGAACGCGCCCGTCGGCTGGTTCACCTTGAAGCCCGGAATGGCTTTGAGGCCTTCGCGCACGAGGTCGCGACGCTGTTTGAAACGCGCCACCATATCCTTGAGGTCTTGCGAATTTTTCGGGTCCTGCAACATGGCCGCCACCGACGCTTTCTGCGCGATGGAGGAAGCCGCCGACGTCATCTGCCCCTGCACTTTGTTGCAGGCCGACGCGATTTCGGCGGGCGCGGCGATATAACCGATACGCCAGCCCGTCATCGCGAACCCCTTGGAAACGCCGTTCATGATAATCATGCGGTCTTTGAGTTCCGGGAACTGGGCGAAACTCTCGAACGTGCAGTCGAACGTGATGAGTTCGTAAATTTCGTCCGAAAGGATATACACCTGCGGGTGTTTTTTCAGCACATCGGCCAACGCCTGCAATTCGGCCTTGGAATAGACCATGCCCGTCGGGTTGCTCGGGCTGTTGAAAATCAAAAGTTTGGTTTTTGGCGTAATGGCCGCTTCCAACTGAGCCGGCGTAATCTTGAAGTCGGATTCGATCGTGGCGCGCACCTCTACCGGCGTACCTTCCACAAACTTGACCATTTCCGGATAAGATACCCAATAAGGCGCGGGGATGATGACCTCGTCGCCGGGATTCACCATGGCCAACAGCACGTTGATGAGCGCATGCTTGCCGCCGTTGGAGACGATAATTTGGCTCGGTTCGAAATCCACGCCGTTGTCCCGTTTGAGTTTCTGACAGATGGCCTTGCGCAGGTCCATATAGCCCGGCACGGGCGGATAGTGCGTAAAATTGTTTTCGATGGCCGCCACACCGGCCTGCTTGATAACGTCGGGCGTATTGAAATCGGGTTCGCCCACGCTCAGGTTGATGACATCGATGCCCTGAGCCTGCATCTCTTGGCTTCTCTTGCTCATGGCCAACGTGGCGGAAGCCGCCATCGTCAGCACGCGGTTGGAAAGTACAGACATATTTTCTTAATAATTTTTAGTTGAAGTAGCAAAGATAGGGATTTTGCAGAAAAAAAACACGCATGACGCAAAATCCTCAAAACGTAAAAAGCCGACGTCGGAAAGGACATCGGCTTTGACCTATTTGACATATGTATGCCGCCGGTTATTCGGCCGGAACGGCTTCCATCGGCAGGGCTTCCGCCGGAGCCGTCGTAGCCGGAGCGGATTCCGCGGCGGCCGGCAACTGGGTCGG
Organism: uncultured Bacteroidales bacterium; assembly: GCA_910586395.1. Taxonomy (GTDB): domain Bacteria; phylum Bacteroidota; class Bacteroidia; order Bacteroidales; family P3; genus CAMXAS01. The sequence continues at coordinate 103,360 of CAJUFX010000005.1, read as the reverse complement.
CAAAGCCATGCGCGAACCGTCCACGGTCAATTCGGTGGACGGACCGCCGGTGTTCGTCGTATTGCGCGGGATGATATAAGCCGAAATAAGGCTCAGGAACAACAGCGCGGAAGCCAGGATCCACGTGCCTTTTTCCAAAAAGTCGGCCGTTTTCCTAACGCCCATGAACTGGTTGCCCTGTCCGCCGAACGTAGCGGAGAGACCGCCGCCTTTCGGATTCTGAATCAGCACGATCAGGCCCAACAACACGCATACGATCAAAATCAATACCGAGATAAAAATGTAAAATCCCATGGTTCTCTTCTTTTTTAGGGTTATGTTGTAATATTTTTCTTTCCGGGTGACCCGCTGCCGGCGGGCATACAGCACCGCATTCCCTACGCCCGCTATGGCGATTGTCCCATACCGGCGGGCGTCACTTGCCGCTCTTGACGGCCTCCGCCGCGCGTATCAAACTTGCAAAGTAACGATTTTTTTCGGGAAATTTCAAACTCAGATACCGATAAATCTCTATCGCCTTGTCGGGCGCCCCCTGTTTGAGATAGAGTTGCGCCAGCGTTTCGCTGCCCATGCTCCAGTCTTCGCGCAGGCTGCCGCGGTCGGGATCGAACACGCTGTAGTCGCGCGCTTCATCGACCTGTATCAGGATATGGTCGTCGTTTTTGCGTAAGAAACGGTCGATAAGTTCATTGGGATCGATGTAATCGGGAACGGGCCTGACATCCGGCTTGGCCGCGGGAGCCGGCGGCACGGTAGCGGCGGCCGCGGTCTTGACCTTGCGTTTGGCGGCCGTTTTAGACGATTTGGCAATTGTTTTAGCCGGCTTAGCGGATTTGTCCGTCCGGGGCGCGTTCCCGTTGACCGCCGGCCCGACAGCCGCCTCCGTGGCGGCCGGCACGGCGGGATTTTCCGCCGCGACCTCTTCCTGCAACCAGTCCGAAATCGTATGTTTGGCCGTAAAGACCTCGGCCCACGGGTTGAACACTTCCGGCCGCCGCCGTTCCGGTTCCTGAGGCGCATCGGCCGCGGGCGTTGCCGGTTCTTCCGTCCACAGCATCGAAATCGTCAAAGAGGCGGCCGGCGCTTCCACCGCGGCCGCCGCCACCGAAGCCGTCCCGGACGCCATCGCCGCGGTCTCCCGTTCGGCCACCTTCTGCGCCTCGCGACGCGCCAACCGACGCGCGTTCCGGCGTGACGAACGCGAACGGGCCGACGGATATTCCTCGTCCGGCAGAACGGACGTCGCCGTCTCGCCGGCCGTACCCGCCGTCTCTACCGCTGTAACGGCATCCGCAGACGCCGTGGCGTCCCGTTCCTGCCACACACCCGGCTCGTTGGCCGCCACGGCCCTGAAATCGACCTCCCGGCCCAACATGCCGGCCGACACCGTCGCGGCACGCGTAGCCGCCTCTCCGGCCTCCGAGCCATCCGCCCCCGCGGGACCGCCCGCGCTCATCAGACGCCCCACCACGGCCGTCGTCGCGCTCGCAGCCGCCCAACGGGCCGCCACCTGCCGCATCCGGCGTTCGCCCCGTTCGCGCACCACGGCCGCCGCCTGTTCCGCAACGCGCACTTCCTCCTGCAAGCGTTGCCTATCCGGCACGGCCAAGGCCGTAAACGACAGTTCCCGTTCATAATCGGGATCATCCAACGCCTTTAAATTCAAGAGAAGACTCACTCGGGCGGGCGCACAGTAAGGATAGCGCGAAACGGCCTCCTTATACACCAGCAGGCTGTCCTGATTCCAATAATCACGTAGCGTGAAATCTATTTTCCGCTTCGCCATAAATCCCGTTCGATAGATAGTAAGTGAATTTACAAAGATAGCCTTTTTCTTTCTGCCGACAAGCCTCCGGAGAGAAATCCGGCACAAAACACATGCCGGCCGTAAATCTACAAAATGATGCCGCTACCCAAGCATATCTTCGATTCATCGGCCGCCGGTTCGGACACATAGGGCGAATCGACGTACAGCACGCCGAACTGCCCGGAGGCGATGCCCTGAATCGGCCGTTCGGAACGCAGCGTCCAGACCGCCCCGTCCCCCTCGCCGCTCCGGCTCAGCCGCGCCCGCGTGAACTCCGGCGTATGCCGTATCTTGAACCACACTTCTTCGGGCAGTTCCATGCCCGCCGGCAAACCGTCCGAAATATAGCGGAAACCGCGCAGACGCACCTCCGTGCCGTATTGCGCCTGTGTGTCATAGCCGCAAGAGACATACAGAACGTTGTCGGCCAAGTCCTTCTCAATCACATACCACGGGCCGCCACTCAATCCCAAGCCCTTGCGCTGCCCTATCGTATGAAACCAGAACCCTTTGTGTTCGCCTAAAATCCGTCCCGTCTCTTTCTCCACGATCTTGCCCAGCTTCTCGCCCAGATAACGGCGAATAAAGTCGTTATAGTTGATTTTTCCCAAAAAGCAGATGCCTTGGCTGTCCTTGCGCGCCGCACTCGGCAGATGCGCCTGTTCGGCCAACGCCCGCACCTCGCTTTTCCGCAAGCCGCCTATCGGAAACATCAGTTTGGAAACCTGCGCATAGTCTATCTGGCCGAGAAAATACGTCTGATCCTTCACATGGTCGGCCGCCGTGGAAAGAAACGTCCGTCCGTCCACACAGGTGGTCGTGGCGTAATGCCCGGTCGCGATGCGGTCGAAATCCTTGCCGTAACGCTGCTCGAACACCCCGAACTTGATGAGTTTGTTGCACATCATGTCGGGATTGGGCGTCTGGCCGCGCTTGACGGTATCAATCGTGTAGCGCACCACGCTGTCCCAATATTCCTCGTGCAACGGCACCACCTCGAACTTACAGCCGTATTTCTTGGCGATATAAGACGTGATCTCGATGTCCTCCTCCGACGGACAGTCGATGAACCCGTCCTCGCCCTGCATGCCGATGCGGATATAAAAAATAAAGGGGTCGTAGCCCGCTTCCTTCAGGCGGTGAACCACCACCGACGAGTCTACGCCCCCTGACACCAAAGCCGCTATGCGCATGGTCTTGGCCTTTCCGACTTAAAACAAGCCCTGTTTGTGCTTTTCGCCCAATACGGCCAGCATGTCGCGGGTCGTGGCATCCAAGTCGTAGGCCGGCTTCCAGTCCCATTCGGCACGCGCGCAGCTGTCGTCGATGGAGTTGGGCCAGGAATCGGCGATGGCCTGACGGAAGTCGGGCGCATATTCGATTTCGAAATTCGGGATGTATTTCTTGATGGATGCCGCCACTTCGGCCGGCGTCACGCTGAAGCCCGCGATATTGAAGTCGGTGTTGTGTTTCAGACGGCTCTTGTCGGCCTGGAACAGACCGATCGTGGCGTTGAGGCAGTCGGGCATGTACATCATCGGCAACATCGAGTCTTCTTTGAGGAAGCAGGTGTATTTGCCGTATTTGATGGCATCGTAGTAAATCTGAACCGCGTAGTCGGTGGTACCGCCGCCCGGCAGCGTCTCGTTGGAGATGATGCCCGGATAGCGCACGCCGCGGATATCCATGCCGTATTTCTCGATATAGTATTTGCCGAGCAATTCGCCGGCCACCTTCGTGATGCCGTACATCGTATTGGGCTGGAGCACCGTGTCCTGCGGCGTCATGTCGAAAGGCGTCGTGGGGCCGAAGGCGGCCATGGAGCTGGGCGTGAAGATACGCTTGATGCCTTTTTCCTTGGCCACGTTATAGACGTTGATCGTGCCCTGCATGTTGATGTTCCAAGCCAAAGCCGGATTCTTCTCGCCCACGGCCGACAGGATGGCCGCCAAGTGGAAGATGCCGTCCACCTGATATTTGTCTATGAGTTCAGCCAATTTCTTGGCATCCAAAACGTCCAATTGTTCGAACGGACCGCCGTTCTTGATTTTATCGGTTACTTTGGTCGAAAGGTCGGTGGCAATGACGTTTTCGCCGCCGTAAATCTTACGCAAAGCGCAGGTCAGGTCGGAGCCGATCTGTCCGAACGAACCCGTTAACAAAATCCTCTTTATCATGGTTTTATGAATTTATTTTCTGCTAAAAGCCCCCAAATGTACGATTTTTTCGCCAAATATGGGAGTACGTTACAGGTGACCCGACACTAAACCGGCACACAGGCTGTAAGCCCGTCATACGATCAGCCGACGGACGCGCCGCAATGATAAGACGAAGCCCCGATCGGAAACCGACCGGGGCTTGTCCGACGCCGCGAAAGGCGCCTGTCTCAAACTAACACCTCTCTTCGCTTAGCGTACGACGATGCGTTTAACCGTCGTGCGGCCTTCGCCCGTGATGCGGAGGAAGTAGATGCCGCTGCGGTCGAGGCTCAGGCTCAACACGCCCGCACCCGCATTTATGCGTTCGCGCAACACGCCGTTCGACGCAAACACTTCCACCGTCGCCGGAACCGGCAAATCCAGGCTGAACGCGCCGCCGTTCGGATTCGGATAGACGTTCACGCCCGCCAGTTCGACCTCCTCGTTGGCTACCTTGACCGTGTAGGCCGCTTCGGCCACCGCGGACTTGGCGTCGCCCTTTATCGCGATCGCTTTCAGCGTCAGATCTTTGTCAATCACCACCGCTTCCTTATACTCGGCGCTTTCAGCCGTCGGTTCACTGCCGTCCACCGTATAGTAAATCTTCGCGCCTTCGGTCGCGCAGGCGATCGTCACTTTCGTGTCTTTTTCCACTTCGCCCGCAACCGGATCGAAGGTCGGAACCGCCACCGTTCCGGCCGCCTTGACCGTATAGACCGCCGTCGCTATCGACGACTTGGCTTCGCCCACCATCGCAATCGCTTTCAGCGTCAGGTCTTTGTCGATCACCACCGCTTCCTTGTACTCGGCGCTTTCAGCCGTCGGCGCACTGCCGTCCACCGTATAGTAAATCTTCGCGCCTTCGGTCACGCAGGCAATCGTCACTTTCGTGCCCTTTTCCACTTCCCCCGCGGCCGGATCGAAGGTCGGCGTTATCACGTCAACCTGTTCACGTCTTACCGTATAGGCGGCCGAAACCACCTCCGATTTGTTCTCGCCGAATATCGCGATAGCCTTGACCGTCAAGCTCTCGTTGACCACAATCGGTTTCTGATATTCCGTAGAGGCGGCCGTCGGTTCGCTGCCGTCCAACGTATAGTACACCTTGGCGCCTGCCGTTGTCGTGGACAGACCTACCTGCGTGCCTTTCTCCACTTCGCCCGCGGCCGGATCGAACGTCGGGGCCGCCACTTCCACAACCGGCGCTTCATCGCCCGTCAGCCAATAGACGGCCTTCGCCACTTCCGATTTCTCAACGCCACTAGTGCCCATCACCCATGTCATGGCCTTGATCGTAACGGCTTTCGTTATCTCGATCGGCTCGGTATATTCGATACCGTTTTTATTCGAAGGCTCGCTGTCGTCCAGCGTATAAACGATATGGTATTTCTTGTTCGGATTCGTATTCAGTTCCTTGCTTTCCGACGTCAGCGTGACGCGCGCGCCGGACGGCACCGCCCCCGGCGTCAGACTGAATTCCGGTGTCGAAAGAGCGACCGTATATTTAGCCGACAACGGCTGGCTGGAATCGGCACCATAATAAGCGATTGCTTTCAAAACCCCACTCAACTTCAAGGTAATCGGCTTACCGTCATACAATTTTCCCGTTGCCTTGGAAATAGGCTCGGAGCTGCCGAACGACCAATAAATTTCGGCATTTTGGGTCGGACAAGTAATCGTCATCTCCGTCCCGAACGCCACCTTACCGGCCTTGACCGACACCTGCGGCTTAGCCGGAATCATCCGGTATTCGGCCGTCACCACCGGCGAGCGGTCTTCGCCCAAAACGGCCACGGCTTTAAGCTGCTTGACCGTAGCGCCTATCGGGAACGGCGCCGTATATTTGGTACCGTTGGTTTTCGTGGGTTCCGTACCGTCCAACGTATAATAAATCTCGGCGTCCGGCGTCTCTTTCAGCGTAATCTTTGCCAACGAATCGATGACCACCGTGCCGGAAGCCGGCGTAATCTGCGGCAACCCCACAATCGAATAAACGCCTTCGACAACAAACGAGGAGCCGCCGTCTTTGAACGCCACGGCCTTGATAGGCGTCAAGCCGTTGACCGCTATCGGGGACGTATATTTCGGGCTTTGAGCCGTCGGTTCCGTGCCGTCAAGCGTATAATGGATTTCCGCGCCATCGGTCGCACAGGAAAGCGTCACCGTCTTACCTTTTTCGATATAACCGGGAGCAGGTGAAAAAGCCGGATCCTCGGCGGGACGTTTTACAATAGGCACCGACAAATCCAGATAGCCATAGGTCTCCGCCTCCAAGGCGCCCGGAAGGCTCTGAATCAATGCAACATTCATATTCAGCATGGCTGCTTTGTATTCCCGCGCCATCGTAAACCGCAACTTGAAATTGGAAGCCGCAAACGTTTTTATATTGACGCCCGTGGTGATTTCAGCCAACGAACCGCCGTCCTGCATCTCTTCCATAAACGAAACCCACTTCTCCGGCTCGCCTTCTTTGAAAAAGGCATATTCCAATTCGGAAAACATCTTTAGGGACGACAGCGACTTGATAGCGACTACAGCCTCTGTATTTGCATATTTAGCCATCGTTTCGGCATCCGCGTCAGCCTGTACCGTATAGGTATATTGTTCGCCTATCATGAGTTCCGCCCTAAGCGGCGTCATCGTCAAGGCAATCGGGAATTTCATACGCAAAATCTCGACATCGTAGGTCGCCGTTACCGCCGGCGAGAACGAGCCGTCGGCCAATTTAACCGCCGCTTTCACCATGAATTTACCGGCCTTGACCATCGACTCTTTTACCTCTATGGGCTGTTCGAAAAATCCGTTGCCCACCTGTTCGACGGCTATCTTTTTATCCGCCTCACTGATAGGCGCATTCTGATCCGCCCCATCCTCCGTCAGGATTCTGTAATATATCTCGCCTTTCTTGCCGTCCTGAGCCACAGCCTTAATCGATACGCCCGTACTCGCCCCCTCGACAATGGTCAATTTACTTCCCGACTCAGGCTGAAACTTCATATAAGTCGTTTCGGGTTGTTCCGGTTGTTCTCCTCCGCCAACCGTATAATCGACCGTCTCGATCTCGGACCAAATTATACTATAGGTGGTCGGATCAATCTGCGCCGTCGCCGCCTTTATCGTCATAGGTTTCTCTACTACTATCGGTCCATCGTATTGTGACAGTTTGGATCCCTCTATCATCAGCGCATTGTTAATATCGAAATCTTCGTCTTTGCCATCAATGACATAACAAATCGGATACAGGTGGGCCATCTCTTCGTCCGCTTCATATCCGTTCGTGAGGGAAACCTCGGTTCCAGACGCAACTTGCCCGGCGGGCATACTGAAAGACGGCGCGTCGGGTCTTACCATTTTACCCTCCACCGTATAAGTAGCCGTCACAATCTTCGAATAAACAACAGTATAATCAGACGTCAAAGCAGCCAAGCGAGCCCGCATTTTAACATCCCCGGATGCCGTTGGCGATATGGTAGCCGGCATCATCCAGCCCATTTCGTCCATAAACCACGCAACCTGAAAGGCATTGGCTTTTGCCTGAAGTTTAGGTTCACTCAAACCCAACTCCTGACCACCTATACCACCGTTTATAATACTCAGAAGGTAGTCTGCTGTACATTCAAGCTCCACATTATCATCATTTTCAACATAGAGTACGAATGCTATATTATTATAATCCGCCAAATTCGCGGTCACATCGAATGTTATCGTTGTGCCCGGTGCAACCGTCGATCCGGAAGCCGGATTGAAAGTCGGCTCCGGCAACACGGCTTCAGGCGCATTTCCCGTTGCTTCACCGCCGGCAAAAGCCATCCACGGCAAAATCAACATAATCATGCTCATCAGAGCTAATGTCCATCTTTTCATCATCGTTTGTTTTAGTTTATAATTTTGAATAAGATTTTCCGTCTGTACGATTGTCCGATAGATATGAAATAGGTGAAACGCTTACGACGCCCTGCGCGCCCCGACCGCTTTGTCTGTCTAAATTTTCCTCGCTAAACTTATACCTATATATCGAACCCCGTTTTACTCTTTTTCATCGGAACATCGCAAGCGATGTTCCGATTTTTCATTTACAAAGCTACATATATATATAACCGACCGGCCAAACTTTTTGAAGCGCAAACAGGCGATTTTATCAAAAACAAAATAAAACAAAGCCCGGAAAGAGAACGAACAAAATATCACAAAGAAAAACAAACCGCTGACAAAAAAGAGATTGCGCACGCCCCGACAACATCCACCCAATACCGGTCATGCAACAGCACGTTCCAAATTGTGGCCCGCCCGCCACGAAAGCCATCCACCCAATACCGGTCATGCAACAGCACGTTCCCGATCGGCACCAAGCGGACCGGGACGGAATAGCCCAAACGGCTCCTCGAAAGGTCTGAGCGAAACTACCGTTTCAGAATTTTGAGCGACTGGACGGGGCGACAGGCCGACGTCGGCGCAAGGACGCGCAAGCGCAGGACATAGAGGCCGGCAGGCAAATCCGCCAACGGGAGCGTATGGACACCGGCAGCCAGACTACCGGCAAGACGGATCCGTCCTGAAACATCGGCAAGCGTATAAGCCGCAGCAGCAGCCACCCGGAGCGTAAGGCTTTCGCCGGCCGGATTCGGAGCGGCCGCCGCAAGCGGCTTCCCCGGCGCGGCGGCGGGGCGGACCGGTTCGGAGACGGGCTTTTCGTTGGGCAACGTCAAAGGACGGTACGGCATGCCCCAGGCAAACGTCAAGCCGCCGCAGGCGTTGCCGACGACCAGGTCGGGCAGGCCGTCGGCATCCAGATCAGCCAAAGCGGGCGCGCTGTGCCGGCCAACCGACCACGCGGGTACGGCACCGCCCTCCGCCCGCCACCACGGCAGATAACCCGCGCAGGCGAACGTATCCTGCCAGCGGCGGCCGTCGAACGCATAGGCCTTAAGCCGGCCGTTTTCGCCGCCGCAAACCAGATAGGCTTCGGCCGAAGCCGCCCCGACGGTTTCGGGACGGTAGAAAGCGGGCTTCGCATAGCCGTAATTGGAGAAACTGCGGTCAATCAAATCCACGCCGCCCAAACTGTCGGTCATCTTGACGAACGGGTGGCCGGCGGAGGAATCGAGAACGCCCGTATGCCGATAATAAATCAGAGAAGACTTGGTATAACGCCGCCCCGTCGCATGGACCCACATCTGCTGCTTGCAACCTACCACGAGGTCGGAGCGGCCGTCATGGTCCAGGTCGAAGAAAACCGGCGCCGTATGCCCCGAAGTCTCCAGGCCGAGGAACAGGCTGTCGCGCAATACGGCCTCCGCAGCCACGCCTTGGCCGTCATACGTCAGGCTGTAGGCCGAAAGATGGCCTTCGAACGTCCCCAGCACCAATTCGGGGCGGCCGTCACCGTCGTAATCGCCGAAAGCGGGACACAAGGCACGGGCGCGCAAGCCTCCGCGCTTCAACGCCAAAAAATCGTCCGTCATAAACCTAAAGGCCGGTTCGGCGGCGGTGCCCACGTTTTCGTACAAAGCCAAACCGCCGTATCCGCCGGCGGCCTCCGCCCCGCCATCGCCCGTCGGGTCACCCGTCGGCTCGCCCACATAGCCCACGACCAAGTCCATCAAGCCGTCGCCGTTGTAATCGAACCAGGCCGGACACGACAACGCCCCGCAGTCCATCATGTCCGCCTGCAGAAAATCCGTCCGCAAACGCCGCGCGTTCAAGAACGTATCCAATTCATAGATCCACAGGCTCTCGCGGCCCTGCGTCGAAAAAACGTCGGTATTGTAGGGCGAGACACAGATATGCGTGATGGCAGCCGTATCCCAGCCCATGGCCGCGGCCACGCCCGGCGGCAACACCGAAGCGACGGGCATGGAAGGCAGCCGCACCGGCTCTACGGCCGGAAACAGGCTGTCGTAAGCCGTGATGCGCGCCTGCCGCGGCGTGCCGCCGTTGCGCAGGTACATCAACCCGGCGTAGCCCACATCCCCCAACAGCAGGTCGTAAATCCGGCCGTCCGCCGTCCGCCGCGGCAACGCGCAAATCGTCGAGCCGCTGTGCTTCGGCTCGTGCGCCTTGCCGAAGGCCGCACCGGCCGCAACCCCGGCCTCCGTCGCCGCCTTTGCCGCCGGCCGGCAACTGTCTAAATAGATGCCGTTCGACTCCTCGTTCTCGGCAAAACAGCCCCAGCTCCAATCTTCTATCCGCAAGTCGAACGAATCCAACGTGCCGTAAGTCTCCAACGCATGATTGCGGTAATAATGCAGGTAATCGCCGGCGGAGGGTACCCAAAAGTTGAGTACGTCCACCGCCCCGTCGCCGTCCACATCCACCAAGGCCGGATAATCCACACTGATGCAATACAAATCGCCGTACTGTCCGTACATCCGCGCCTGCAAACGGTCGGTCTGCAAGGCGAACGCCAACCGATAGACCGGTTCGCCACGCCCGTCCGTCTCCCAGCGCGAGACATTACGGTAAACGCGGATGCCTGACACGCCGTTGAACGTAAACAAATCGGGCAGGCCGTCGCCGTTGTAATCGCAAGCCTGCACCCATTCCCGCAAAGGCGGCAACTGGTCGGCATAAGCCGGCGCATAGACGTAGGGCGCGGGCGCGGCCGCGGCTACCGAATCGGCCGCCGAGGCCGAAGTTTTCTCCGCAGCCGCTGCTTGCGGCACATAAACAAAACACAGCGGCTTTTTATTGTTCCGGTCGAACACGATCAAATCGTCCGCCCCGTCGCCGTTCAAGTCCAAAACGGCGATATGCGCGGCGTTCAGGCCGCCGGCCCAGGCGTTCGTCAAACCGGCCACCCGAGGGGCGTCCGCGCCCGCCTCCCGGAACGAAAACGGCAACAATGCCTCGCCCGGCACCGTGTCCGCGCGTTGCGCCCGACCCGTTCCGCTCCCGACCACACTCAGCCACAGAAGCGCCGTACATATACCAAACCCAGACTTCATCCGTTTACGCCGATAAAACAAAAAAATCCGGCCGAATAACCGACCGGATTCTGTTTTGAAAGAGAGCCTCTCATGAGATTCGAACTCACGACCTGCTCATTACGAGTGAGCTGCTCTACCGCTGAGCTAAAGAGGCTTTTGGATCTAAGTCGAGATGACAAGATTCGAACTTGCGACCTCAACGTCCCGAACGTTGCGCGCTACCAACTGCGCTACATCTCGATCCCTTTGCACCCTTTCGGCACCAAACGCCCGAAAGACGTTTACCTACCAAAAGGGTTGCAAAGATACATCTTTTTATAAAATTCTCAAAACGCCAAGCGCATTTTCAAGAATTTTATCCGCTATTCCTTAACGGACAAGGAGTTTACCGCTACCCAAACGTTCGCCCTGACGTTCCAACGTGTAGAAATACATGCCGGGCGTAAAGTTCGCCACATTGATTTCGGCTTCGGTCATGCCTTCCACACTGCGGCTGTACAGCAACTGACCGCTTACGCTGCGTACATTCAGCACCACGGCGCCTTCCACGGCTTCCCAGCTCAAACGCGCCGTCTCAACGGCCGGATTCGGGTAAACCGCCGTCTTCAAGAGGTCGGCCGCATTTTCGTTGGCCACACCGCCGGTCGTTATCCAACGCACGGCGAAATAGACAGAATTGAACTCGTCTTCCACCGTCGAAAAGGTATAATAGATGACGCTTTCATTACCGACATAACCGAACGGCGAATATTCAAGATATATCGGATTCTCCTTCGACGATTCTTCGATTTTACCGGGTTCCATAGCCCATTGCCCTGTAAATACGTCCTGCATCCAGCACGAACCGAACATGCACCACGCATCCTCCGTACCGTCGGCCAAGAAGGCCTTCTTGGCACCCTTAACGGTTACCGTCTCCGTACCCGGATTTTCGAACGTCATATCGACATGCAACATTTTTTCCTCTTCCGTCTTCCGCTCCAGCGTCAAAAACTGACCATTCGACACTTCCTGACCGTCCACGGTCACCGTAATCGGTTTTTCGGGACCTTTCCCCAAAACCCATTGCAACGTAAACGTCAGCGTCTGATCCGGATGCTCCTTAGTTGAGAACGTATAGGTAACATATACGTCTTTACCCTCATAACCGAACGGCGTGAAATCAAAATATTCCGTACCGCCCATGTACATTTTGCCGGGCTCCAGCGGAAAATCGGCGACAATGTCATTCAACGTCTTGCATTCGCCCCAGATACACCAGCCATCTTCGGTATCTTCGGGTAGCGAAGCCGTCTTTTTTCCAGTCAGCGTCAGCGCTTCCTGGCTGACATTCTTGAAAATCGTATAGGCTTTCAACATGCCATCTTCCGTTGTGGCGCGACTGACGGTCAGTGTATCGCCTTCAGACGCTTTCACGCCATCTACATAAACGTCTATGGTCTGGGCCTGCAATCCGAAACCGGCTCCCAAAGCCAACAGGCCACCCAACAATATTTTTTTCATGGTCTTGATATTTTTGATGTTTTTAATTCAAATGTACTTGCGCCGCGTTCAAAATCTCACGCGTATCGGCATTGGTTACCAATACCACGACCGAAAGTTCATCGGACTTCCAAGCCGCATCGAGTTTGAGGGAGGGAGACAGCGTGAATTCCTTGCCGGAAGACGGTTTGGCATCCAGCACCTTGGCTCCCCATTCGCTGCCGAACGTCGCACGCAACACATGGTTGCGGTTGAAAGCCGGATCTTCGCCCCCGTTGATGGACTGTTTCACGACAAAACCATCCTCCAACAACATCGTGATAACATGAATGTCACCGGCCTCAGCATAATCTTGTGTAAACTCGCCCTGTATCTGCGCTGTCACCGTAGAATCCGCCAACGAAGCCGTCACGCTGACCGTACAGACCGGTTCTTCGCCGAAAACGGACACCGCGGTTCCCAACCACGTGCCTTCGGTCAAAAGCTGACCGGGTGCCTGCCGGCGGTTTATCATACCGCGCGGCAAACCGGGAACCTGCCAATAGTCCGAATAACTTTGAGCCGCGGCACTCCGCAAATCGGGGTCGCCGCTATGCGGACGCGTCAATGACGCCGGTTTTTCCGGATGCAGTTCTATCAAAATGACACTGTCCTGCATCAGCGACTTGATGGAACGCGCCACCAAAGCCGCCGCCGGGCAATTCACACAACGCACGCCCGTAAAATCTTCAAGCACGACATACTTTCCATGCCAATCAGGCAACGAGAACGGGAGTTCCGTCCGCGTTTCGTTTTCCGGAATCTTGTCACAGGCCGTCCAAACCCATGCGCCGAACCCGGACAGCAACATCATCAATGCCCATATCTTCGTTTTCATCTCTATCTGTTTTTATGCTTAGAAAGTAGAGGTAATACTCAACATCAAACCGTTGGAGGCCGGCAATTCGCGGCAGACACCGCCCGCGCACATGATACCTTGACGGATACGACCGTAGGAAAGCGCGATACGCAACGCATCGTGCACATAGGCCGCCGACACATAGTAATAGTGCAAACGCTTGGCCGGATCGGGATTGCCGACATTCCAAAGGTCGGAAACCGACAGGAACCACTGGGGCGCGAACGTGTATTCCAACGTACCCATCAACCAGTCACCGTCGTCCTGCTTGGTGTTCATATACTGCACTTCCAGACGCAGGGCGTGTTTTTTCAAGAACATATACGTAAAGTCGCCGACCACGATATGCGCTTTGACGAAATCGCCGTGGCCTTCCACGACGGCTTTGTTGTACTGCTGGTACATATACATCAACGTGGCCTTGAAATGCTTGTTGAACTTATGCGCGATTTCGATATTGGCATCTACGAAATAAATGGAATCGCTCACCGCGAACAGACCGGCCTTGTAACCCTGCGTGCCCGGCTCATGCAAAGCCGCATCACCCACGGGCTTTTCATTCAGGGCCGTGGCCACCGAGGCGTTGACCTTGATATCGGTGCCGTACTTGCCGCCCAAAGCCGTACCGCGCTTGATTTTATAGAAAATGTCGGCCTGGAAACCCACCTCGCCGTTGGGTTGGCACGCATACGGATAAAACGAGGCGACGCTGTACGTATGCTGGCGCGTCAGGGCCGGCATATAATTGACCATGCCGTAATTGCCGGTCTCGCTTCGGTCGGAACGGAAGCCCATGTTATCGACACTCTTGGCCGACAACAGGATGCCGAAGCCGCGCATCGAGTAGCCCGCATTCAGCAACAAGGCCTGGCCGTTCTTGTAGATATAGCCGTTTTCGGCCGTCGGGTCGTTGGCCTTCCACGCATATTCGCCGCTGAACGTGAAACCGTGGCTTTCCAAACTCAGACGGCCGGCCGCCGAACCGACGTTTTTCGGAAGATTCAGACTGTAATTGTAAACCAAACCGTCTTCGTTCGGCACCGCTACCGTAATATCCTGCACATCCTGATACTTGGAGACAAAACTACCGCCGATGCGGATACGCGTTTCCCAATCGCGCATGGGCTTGATGAAGTCGTTGAACGACAAGTCGGCGTCTATACCGCGAATCAAGCCCTGCCTGTCCCAGAAATGCCGCTGCGTCCCCACGATGCCCTTGATCGTGATACCCTCCGTAGGCGTCACGACGGCCCGCGCGCCGAAAATGGAATTGTCCAGACCGAGGTTCCAGTCTTGGTAAGCGCGCAACAACATGCCCGAACCGAACTGCTCGTAGAAATTACCGACCGTCACGTCGATCATGTTGCCGGAAAAACGCGCGAAATAATAAGGGATGCCCGCGCCGTCGTAAGCGGCTTCATAACCTAACATCGGCTTGAAATAACCTTCGAAGCGCGCCCCCATCGAGAAACGGCCGTTCGTGTACTGCAAATAGGCATAACTGTTGCTCCTGAACTTCTCCGGCACGTCCTGCGCGCCGATGGCCGAGTCTTTCTGGTAGATCTGCGCGTCTATCTGGATATTGCCGGACAACGAACCGCGGCTCATGACCTCTTCGAACTTGGACTGCCCGTAGGCCATGCCGACTGCCGTCACCAACAACGCCAGCATGGCGCTTATCGTCTTTTTCATTGTCTTTTCTTACGGTTTGGTAGTATCGGATGCTTTCTTTTTCTTCAAATGCATGAGGTTATACAACGTTCATTGGGGACGGATCTCTTCGCCCGCATTGAGTTTGCGGACAATCTCTATGAGTTCCTCCTCGCTGCCGTCGCTGTAGCCGTTGTGTTGGAACACCACCTTGCCGTTGCCGTCCAATACGAACACATGCGGCGGATTGGCCACGTTCATGGCGCGTTTGAAATCGCCGTTTTCATCAAGCAGGACATCCCATTCCCAAGCCTGGGCATCGGCCATGGCCTTTACCTTGACGGAAGAACGCGAGTCGTCGATCGAAACGGCCACCATCTTGACGCCGGTTTCGTCCACCCAATCGGCATAGGCATCGGCAATCGCCGACATTTCTTTAAGGCAGGGCTTGCACCAGGTCGCCCAAAAGTTCACGATCATGGGCTTGCCGCCGTTGTTCAAATCGGCCGTATTGACGTCACGACCTTTGATGTCCTTGATTTTTACCGAAGGTAAACCCTGCGAAAACGCGCTCTGCACCCCAAACAGGAGCACCAAAGCCAACAAAACTTTTTTCATTTTACTTTTTATTTAAAAACAACGCCCCTCCGCTTACGGGAAGGGCGTCGTTTCGTTTCATTCACGGTTATTTCACAACACTGATACGGGCCACGGATTCCTTGCCGGCTTCACGTACTTTCAAAACGTAAACGCCCGGCGTATAACCCTGTACATCCAACGTATAATCGCCGCTCACGCCATCGCGTCCGAAGACTTTCACGCCGTTCATGTCGATCACGTCGATCGCCGCGTCTTCCAACCCTTTGAGATAAACGTATTCCGAAGCCGGATTCGGATAAACGTCCAAAGTCTCGTAAGCCGCCGCGCCTTCGTTCGGCACTTTATTCACAATCGGGAACTCGGCCGTCTGCAAAACCTCTTTCAAGTCCGCGCTCTTGACGATAACGACTAAACTCAGGTTGTTGTAGTTCTCCACTTTGGAAGCGGAGATACTGCGGTTCAGCGGGAACATACCCTTACCCTGACGGATGCTCAAGGCGTTGCCGTTCTCATCGGGGAACAGCGCCTGTACCGTACGTTTGAATTCTGTTTCGCCGTTGGTACCCGTATTGAGCTTGGTCTCGCTTTCCACCACGACCATGTACAGACGGTACGTGCCGTCCACGAGACCTTCAAAGTCGAACGTTCCCGATACGCCGGTCGCACTGCTCTGACCTACCGTTATATCGCCCTGAGGCGTAATCGTAAAGATACTGTTGTTTTTACGCGTCTTTTCGAGGAGCGCCGTCAGATATTCCGCATCCGCGGGCGCCCCGCTTTCCGCCAAGGCGACCGGACGACCGTTCAACGTCAGGCCGGGAGCGCCGGAAATCCCGATCTTCTCGGCATAACGCGTATAGAACGCACGCGTATAGCGGTCGCCCGCCATCGGGAATTTGACAACGTTGGCGGTTTCGGCATCGAGAGCGTCCAAATATTGGTTCAAAGCCACGCTACCGTTCTCACTGGCGCTCGTAAAGCCTTCCAATAGCGGTTTGAACGCATTATCCGACGGCCGGATGGCAATCGCCTGCCCTATTTCCCGACCCGCATACGCGGTACCGTTTACTTTCGTTATCGTAAAGAACACCGTGTCGGAGGCTTTGGCTTCGGCACCCGCTTTCAAATCGGGGAATACCACATAAGCGCTCTGCCCCCAGGTCATATCCACGGCAAATTCCTTCGTAACCGGCGTACCGGCACGTCCCACCTTGCCCGACACTTCCACCGAAGTCACTTTCGAGCCGCCTGTACTCGTCAGCATGAGGCCGGCCGGAATCTCTTCGGCACAGATATAGGCGGGCATATAATCCACACTCACGATGGCACCGGGTTCCTGGCTGTAGCCCGTTACGCTTCCCATGGCCGATTGCAGGATCTCGCCTTTTTCCGTCTGGAGAAAACAAGCCACCTGCAAGTCGTTGAATTCCTCCATATGGGTCTGCGTCATATCGTAAACGTACGAGAACGTGTAAACCGTATCCGGTTTCAGGCTGACCGACATGCCGGCGGCATCCGGCAACATTTTCATCATCACATTATGAAATGCCTTTTCGCCGTTGGAGGAGGCGTTTTTATGCGTCGTGCCTTCCAGAACCACCGTATGCAGAATCGCCCGGTCCTGACCGCCCACGGCTTCCACTTTGACCGTGACGTGGATTTTCTGCTCCGCATCGATGGCCACGGTGTCGAGCGTCAGGCCGAAATAACCGGATTTGCCGGCCTGTTTCATGATCGCGGCACGGTAAGAATTCAAATTGGTCAACGTATATTCGCTTCCGTTCAACCGGACGGAAGGTACGCTGTTAATGGCATAATTATCGCGACGGGCACCGCCTTCGGCCGTATAATAAGGGTCGCCGCTACCCGGCCAGTTCATCTGGTATTTGACCAGCGTCATATCATCCTCAAGCGTGGCGTAAAGCGGATTCAACTCGGTGTTGATGCCGGCGCAGGGACCGCAGGTGGAACTCGTAAAATGTTCCACCAACGGACGGAACGGGAACGTCTTGACCGACGGATCGGCCGTGTCGATCTTGGACAAATACTTCGTATATTTCTCAATCTTGTCATCCGCCACGGCCACACCGTTCACATTGGAAAGCCAAAATTCCACCGTATGTTTGCCGTAACCGGCTTCCGCCCAACCTTCCGGCGTGAAAGCCCTTTTCACATTCGTTTCTCCCGGATACAGGCCTTTGCTGCCGAACGATGCCTTGAAGCTCTTGACGGCCCCGCCGTCGAGCGTATAACTTACTTCGCAGGAATCCATCCGGTTGCCGGTATTGGTCAATATGAGGTTCAGATTCAACTTGCCGTTGATTGTGTACGTATTGCCGTCGAAAGCGTAGGACAACGCGTAATAATCGTCCGGATAACCGTAGAACGCGATGTCGTCGAAATAGAGGAAATAATACGTGCCGTCCTTGGGCGTCGTATAGTACAGACTCATCTGGACATCGGACGCGCCGGCCATATCCGCCGGCAACTCCGCTATCAACAGGCCGCTTTTCGTCTTGGGGAAGGAAGCGATTTCGGAGCAAATCCGCCAATCGCCGTCCCCTTCGCGGACCGCCAGCCCGAATTTACGGATGTTGACCGCCGTCGTATTGCTGGCCTCGTACGCATATTTGACCGACACGTAGTTTTTCGCCCCCGACTGCATCGCGAAAGGTTTGGAGGTCAAACGGAACGTGCCCTCTATCTGCGTGGCCAGACCGGCATCGGGGTAATAGCCCCACAGTGCCTCCGGCGCCGCTTCGCCGCCGGCCGACTTGGAATTGGTAAAATACAGGGACGCATAGGCGGCCTGATCCGACATATCCCACATATCGGTATGAAAGAAAGGGTTTTCTTGAAGAAAACCTTCCTCCATGTAGGTAATGCGTTGCGCCATCGCCCAACCGCTTACCATTGCCAGAAGAAATAATACAAGTGTTTTTTTCATGGTGTTGTTTATTATTATGTTTTTATTTTGCTTGACCCGGCGGAGCATTCCACTCAGCCGCATACAAGTTCGCAAATTTATAAAAAAAGACCGATAACGGCAAGCGGACGTGCCGCGACGTCCGCTTGCCCGCCTCTTACCTGACCACGCTCAGTCTGGCCACCGACACCTTGTGTCCCTCGCGGACTTTGACGATATAAAGCCCCGGTTGCCAATCACGCACGTCCAACGTATAATCGCCGTCTATGCCGGTCCGGACAAACCGCCGGCGGCCGGCCAAATCGCAAACCTCCACTTCGGCCGACGACAAGCCTTGCAGACAGACCTGATCCGAGGCCGGATTCGGATAAACCGCCAAGGGCGCATAACCGCAAGCCGACTCGTTGGCCAAACCGTCCGCCGTACAAATCACGTCCTGTATGGCCGCCTGTTCCATCGTGCCGTCTTCATTCTGAATGAAACAGGCCACTAACAAATCATCGTACTCTTCGACGTGGGTGTTCGTCAGATCGACCGTATAACGGAATTCGTAAACCGTATCCGCAACCAGATTCACGACCGCGCCGGTATGGCCGTCGGACCCCACGCCCGGCGTCATCGCCATCATGATATGATGGAACGACTGCTCGCCGTTGGATCCCCTGTTGCCCGTGGTTTCCCTTTCCAACACAGCGGTCTGAAGCCTGGCGTTCGCCAAGTTGCCTTTGGTTTCCAGCCGATAGACCGCTTTCAATCGTTTGGACGTACTGTCCACGGCCAACGTATCGAAAACAATATTGAAAAACGCTTTGCCGGCGCCATCCATCCGTTCACGCATGTAATTCATGAACAGAGTGGCGTTGGCGGCATACGTGGGCAATGAAACCAATTTGCCCTCCACCGCCAGACTCGGTGCGCTGTTGACGCCGTAATACGCCTTGCGGGCCCCGCCTTCAGGACGGTAATATTTATCGCCCGAACCGGGAAAATCCATCTGATACTTGACCAACACCACCTCAGAGCCGAGCGCCTCGAAGACCGGATTGAACACTTGGGTGTTGTAAACCTCGCATGGACTGCAGGTGGCGCTTGAGAATTGTTCCGCGATGATCTTTTTCGCAAACATGTCCGATTCGGCGACGTTATGGAACGTATAGGTCCGCTTGTGCCAAGCGGATTCCGCAACCGGCGTACCGTCCACCGCACTGACCCATATATCCAGTTTATGCGATCCGTAAGCCGTGGAATCCCAACCTTCGGGACGAAGCGCGACTAAAACGGTCTCGTCTATGCCAATGTCCGACGACAGCTCGTAAGTCCGCGTATAAGCGGGACCGTCGTTCCAAACATAAGAGAACGTGAAACTTTTTTGCATCGTATTCCCGACATTCTTCATCGCGAATTCCAGCACGGGCCGCACGCCGCCCACATTCAACGAAGAAAGCAGGTTCAAGCGGGCCGCATACGCATCCGTCGGCAGGGAGAAAAATTCAATATCGTCTATGACGAAAACGAACTGACGGTTATCCCGCGTACTCATCAGTTGCACGGCCACCTGTACGTCCTCCGCACCCTCAAAGTCTTCCGGCAAACGGGCGCACATGACAGTGGCCGGTATCCGCATCGGCAACGAGTCTATCGACGCGCAGGTCACCCACTCGCCGTTCCCCTTGCGGGCTACGACACCGAAACTCCGGTTCGCCTTCAAACTTCTTTTATCGGCCGCATAATAATATTTAAGCGTCACATAGGTCGGAGCCGCTTGAGTCTCGAACGGTTTGGAAATTAACCGAAACGTCCCGTTCAATACGTCGGCCATACCCGACGCCGGCTCATAACCGATCTTGGCTTCCGGCGCGTCCCCGCCGGCCGAGGTCAGATTCTGAAAGAACAGGTGGTTCGTGAATTGTTCGGACGAATCGGCGTCCCAATAATCTTTATGAATGGCCTGTCCGCCGAAATCCTCCCCAAAATACGTATTGCGCTGTGCAAAAGCCGCAACGCTCCAACACGAGGCAATCAACATGAAAACAAACGCGGTTTTCTTCATGGTCTTGGTTTTTATAGGTTTAAAAATCAAATAAAACTAGGCACTGACAAATCAACGCGCGACGCTTATCTTGGCATAAGCGACCCGGGCGCCTTCCGTTACCCGGATCAGATAAAAACCGGGACGGTAATGCCGCACGTCCAACACGTAATCACCGTCTATACCCGTCTGACGGTACTTTCGCCGACCGGCCATGTCGAATACCTCCACCGTAGCCGCCCGCAATCCTTTCAAATACAGATTATCCGAAGCCGGATTGGGATAAACGGGCAAGGACACCCAGGCGGTCGTTTCGACGGCCACCGGCAAATCCGGCGCCGTCGCTATGCGCATCGTCACATCGCCGATGGCGGACTGCATGACGCTGTCGTTGTCGGCCTGCAGGAAGCAGACCACTTTCAAATCATCCGCCTCTTCCATAAACGTGCGTTTCATGTCGAAAGCGTAACGGAACGTATAGACGCTATCGGGTTCAAGACTGAGAGGCTGTCCCTTGCCATCCGGCAGCATTTTCAGCGCGACGTGATGAAATTCCGTCTCCCCGTTGGAACCGGCATTGCCCTCGGTCTGCCTTTCAAGCACGACCGTATGCAGGCGCAGGCCGTCCATAGGCACGGACGACTGCACGTTGAACACGACATAGATATTGGTGTCGGCATCCAACGCCAACGTATCGAATGCCATATTGAACCAGGCGGCCGCGTTGATCTTTTCCGAGAACCGGGCCTTCATGCCGGCGGCACCGCCGCTCGCGGGGTCGCGCCGGCCGTTCAAAAAGATTTCCGGCACGTTATATATATCGTAAAACAACTTGCGTACACCGCCCTCGTCCGTATAATAGGGATCGCCTTTGCCCGGCCAATACATCTGGTATTTGACGACGGATATCCGGTCGCCCAATTCCTCGAAAACCGGTTTGAGCGTCTCGTTCCGCGGCTTGCACGAACTGCAGGAAGAACTGGAAAACTCTTCGACCAACGGTTTATAGGCATAGGTTGGGAAGGTTTCCGGATCAATGAGGCTGAGTGTTTTGACGGTTTTGACTATGGCCGACTCGGACAACGCGACGCCGTCGGCTTCCGACAGCCAGAATTCCACCGCATGATGGCCCTTGGCCGCGGTTTCCCAACCCGCCGGTTTAAAGCCGGACAGCGTATAGGTCTCTCCCGGCATCAGCGTATCCCCGAACGTCAACGACAGGGTCTGAGGCGCACCGCCGTCGAACGTATAACTGACTTTACAGGATTTCATGGCGTTGCCGGTATTTTCGACACACAACCCCAAATCCAGCGTCTGCGCCTCGCGCGCATAAGGCCGGCCGCGCCATGCGAAAGCCAGACCGTAATGCGATTCGGGATAGGAGAAAAATTCGATGTCATCGAAATAGAGCGAATAATAGGCCTTGTCTATCTGTGTCTGGAAACAAACCGCCACCTGAACGGCTTCTTCGCCGCGGTATCCGGCCGGCAATTCGGCCACCAAACGGGTCGGTTCCGCAAGGCTCTTCGTGATGCTGACCGTACGGCAGGATACCCAATCGTCCGCATCCCCCGCCTTACGGGCGGAGAGACCGAAACTGCGGACACCGCTGTCACTGGCGACATTGCCATAATAGTCGTAGCGTACGGCGATATAGGCACGTGCATCGGCCGGCACGGCATGGGGCTTGGAAACGAGCCGATAGGTTCCCGACATCCGCCGGCTCATGCCGGAAGAGGGCGCATAGCCCCACAAGGCTTCGGGCGGCAAACCGCCGGCATTTGAAAACGCCGTATAATACAAGGCTTTATAACTCGTATCGGTCGCCAAATCCCAGTGGGCCGTGTCAAAATAAGTTTCGGAGTTTGAGAAATCTTCGTAAAGATAGACGTGACGTTGCGATGGGCCGTTTTCTTCAGATGATGGCGTAGCGTCTTGCAGGGTTTGGGCATGAAGCATGCCGGCAATCGAAAAAACAGCCGGCAGGAGCAGCAGGATCTTTTTCATCGTCGTGGCGGTTATTAAAATTAAACGTTACCGCAGGCGGTAACCGTAGTATTTGCATTCCAACGGGCCGTTGAACAGCGTGACGCGGCGGTGCGTGCGCAACCCCAGATGTTTCAAGGCTTCGGCATGGGCCGACAGCACATAGGCCTCGAAGCCCGTATAACGTTGCTTGAGCGTGTCGCCTATGCGGCGGTAAAAATCCTCGGCCTCCGGCAACGCCAGACGCGCGCCGTAGGGCGGGTTGAACACGAGCGTGCCGGTTTCGCAAGGCGGGTCGGCCTTGAAGAAATCGGCCTGGAACAGCTGCACGTCATGATGCAGGCGCGCCTGCACGAGATTGGCCTGCACCATATCGACATTGCGCGCCTGAATGTCGGATGCGAAGATGCGCCCATCGGCCTCGCAGATGGCCGCATCGGCATCCTTGCGCGTCGCTTTCCAAAGGTTGGGGTCGTAGTCGTTCCAATGAAGAAACGCATAGTCCTTGCGGTAGAAGCCGGCCGGGATGGCGGACGCCATCATGGCGGCCTCCATGGCGATGGTGCCGGAGCCGCACATCGGGTCGTAAAAGTCCTGAGACGGTTCCCAGCCGCTCAAAGCGATAAGCCCGGCCGCCAACACTTCGCTGACCGGCGCGCGCCCCTGCTCGGCCTTGTAGCCGCGCCGGTGCAGCGAAGCCCCGGCCGCATCCAGCGACACGACCACATGGTTCCGCTTCATATAGACGTCGATACGAATCTGATAGTCCTTGCCGTCCACCCACGGCCGCTGGCCGAACTGGCGGCGGAACCGATCGACGACGGCGTCCTTGACGCGGCGCGACGCAAATTGCGAATGCGTGAAGACCGAATCGAAACACTGCGTGTCGAACGCGATGACGGCATCGACGGCGAACAGTTTTTCCCAAGCCACTTCCATGACCCGGTCGTATAAATCCTGCTGATTTTCTATGTCGAACTCGGCCACGGGACGCAGGATATGCAGGGCCGTACGGCAGTTATAGACCGCCTTGTACAAATCCGCCTGCTCTCCCTCGAAACAGACGGCACGGTTCTGACGCTCCACCCCGTCTATGCCGAGGCGCTGGAGTTCTTGCTCTAAAACAGGCTCCAAGCCCTGTAAGGTTTTGGCTATATAACGCATTGCGCTCATCTGTCGTCCGCTTTCATCTATCCAAATTCGGCTATCCTCGGTTATTTGACTTCAGCCGCCGCTTTCTGCATGAACGGCTCGGCCAAGACGCTGAACCGTTCGTGCCGCGCCTTGCCTATCGTCACAGCATCCTCTTCTTTCGCCTCAATCTCAAAGACGGTCTTGCGGCCGTCCTGTTCCACGAGCCGCGCCGTACAGACGACACGCCGCCCCTTGACCGTGGCTTTGAGGTGCTTGACCTCCATCCCGATGCCCACGGTCGTTTCGCCCTCTTCCATATAAGGCGCGAGCAACGCGCAAGCCGTCTTTTCCATAAAGGCCACCATAGCCGGCGTAGCGTAAACCGGCAAAGAGCCGGAACCGTGCACGCAAGCCAAATCAGCCTCGCCCACCGTCATTTCCAAACACGCCGTAAGACCATTTTCCATCTGTTTCATAAACCCGCTTCTTTTCACCCAAAAAGCCGGCTACCGCCACATGCGTGGCGACAACCGGCTCCAAAGCGGTGAGACACCGCCGTTCAAAGCACTGCAGCCTATTTCAATACGCCCAGTTCCTTGCCCACTTTCGTGAACGCGGCGATACACTTGTCGAGATGCGCCCGTTCATGACCGGCCGAAAGCTGAACGCGGATACGCGCCTGGCCTTTCGGAACGACCGGATAATAGAACCCGGTCACATAGATGCCCTCGTCGAGCAACTTGGCCGCGAAATCCTGCGACAGCTTGGCGTCGTAGAGCATCACGGCACAGATGGCGGACTGGGTCGGCTTGATGTCGAAGCCGACTTCCTTCATCTTGGCCACGAAATAGTCGGTGTTCTCATGCAGTTTATCCTGCAACTCGTTCGTCTCGTTCATCATGTCGAACATCTGAATCGCGGCGGCCGCCACCATCGGCGGAATGGAGTTGGAGAACAGATAGGGACGCGAACGCTGACGCAACATGTCGATGATTTCCTTGTGACCCGTTGTGAAACCGCCGACCGCGCCGCCGAACGCCTTGCCCAGCGTACCGGTGATGATATCGACCTTGCCGCGGCAGTTGTACTGTTCGGTCACGCCGCGCCCCGTCTTGCCGACCACGCCGGCCGAATGGCTCTCATCGACCATGACCATGGCGTCGTAGCGGTCGGCCAAAGCCAGAATCTTGTCGAGCGGCGCCACATTGCCGTCCATTGAGAAGACGCCGTCGGTCACGATGATGCGGAACCGTTGCGCCTGCGCTTCCTTAAGGCAGTTCTCCAGTTCGGCCATATCGCCGTTGGCGTAACGGTAACGCTTGGCCTTGCAGAGACGAACGCCGTCGATAATTGAAGCGTGGTTGAGCGCGTCGGAGATAATCGCGTCCTCTTCGGTCAGAAGCGGTTCGAAAACGCCGCCGTTGGCATCGAAGCAGGCCGCATACAGAATCGCGTCTTCCGTTCCGAAGAATTCGGCGATCTTACGCTCCAATTCCTTGTGCAAATCCTGGGTACCGCAGATAAAGCGGACCGACGACATGCCGTAACCTCTTTCGTCCAAAGCTTTCTTGGCCGCCGCAATCAACTTGGCGTTGTTGGACAGGCCCAAATAGTTGTTGGCGCAAAAGTTAAGCACTTCCTGCCCCGTCTTGACCTTGATGTCGGCCTTTTGGGGCGTCACGATAATCCGTTCGTTCTTGTACAGACCGGCTTCCTGAATGTTTTTAAGTTCCGTCTGCAGGAACTGTTGAAATTTTCCGTACATGGTTATTGGTTATTTATACGATTGTCTTACACAAGCGGCGGCTTCATACGGAGCCGCCGCTTCCCCGATACTACAACTTGATCTGTACGCCCAGGTTGACCCAAGCCGAAGCCCAGTCGCCGAAGTCAAATTCGAGGTTCAGGCCGATGGCGTCGGTAAAATGATAGGTCGTACCGAGGATGAACGCGCCGGAGAAGAATCCGCCCGTACCATGACGCGTATCGAATCCCTCCGAATAAATACGTTCATTATCGCTCCAGATATCCATGCCGCCGCCCAGAGCCACACCGCCATAGACTTCCCATTGCGGCACCACTACATTGAAACGGTAGGTCGTACGCACACGGAAACTCAAATAATGATTGTTCCAACTGTGTTTGTAACTTTCTCCATTCCAATTCACAGTATTGGAATGGCCGTTCCACATATAACCGATCTGACCGCCAATCGTGAACGTCCCTTTCCAAACCTGCGCCAAAGCGTAGTCATAAGTCACATTCGCACCTACGATGTTCGACAACCCCAAACGGGCACCGATAATGGAAGTACCTTTGGCCGGACCATCGTAAACGCCGCCAGCCTTTACCGTCATGGGACCGACCAACAAGGCCGCCACACCCAAAATCAACACTAATTTCTTCATTGTTACTGAGTTTTTAAGATTAATTTATTGGCTCTCTTTAAATCGCTTTCGACTTTACTACTTGCCGCACCATTCCTCGACTTCCTGAACGGTCTTGGGAATTTTGGGGCCCAGGACGCTACAGCCTTTTTCGGTCACGATCACGTCGTCTTCGATGCGGATACCGCCGAAGTCCTTGTAGGATTCCAACTTGTCGTAATTGATGAAATCGGTGAATTTGCCTTCCGATTTCCAAAGGTCGATAAGCGCCGGAATGAAATAGATACCGGGTTCCACCGTCAGCACGAAACCGGGTTCCAACTTGCGGCCCAAACGCAGATAGGCGAGACCGAACTGGTCGGAACGCTTGGTTTCCTCATCGTAACCGAACAGGTTTTCGCCCATGTTCTCCATATCGTGTACGTCCAACCCCATCATGTGTCCGAGGCCGTGCGGCATGAACAGCGCGTGCGCGCCTTTCAGGACGGCTTCTTCCACATCGCCTTTCATCAGGCCCAAATCCTTGAGGCCGGCCGCAATCGTCCGGCAGGCGTTAAGATGATATTCGCGGTAAGGCACGCCGGGCTTGATCGTTTCTATCGTATTGACATTGGCCTTGAGGACAATCTCGTAAATTTCCTTCTGACGGTTGTTATAGACGCCGCCCACGGGCGTGGTGCGCGTCACGTCGGAACAGTAGTTGGAGAACACTTCCGCCCCGGCGTCGGCCACCATGAGACGGCCCTCTTTCAGCAACTGGCCGTGGTGATGGTTGTGCAGCGTCTCGCCGTTCATCGATACGATGGGCGGAAACGACATGCCGCCGTGGTGGGAGGCCGCGATGCCTTCCATCGCGCCCACAATCTGGTACTCGTAGGTGCCGGGCTTGCATAGGCGCATGGCCACCGTATGCATCTGATGCGCCACGATCATGGCTTTTTCGATTTCCTCGATTTCCTCGCGCGTCTTGACCGAACGCTGTTTGACGATGGCCTTGATGAGTTCCACCGACTGGTTTTTGGCCAGTTCGCCCAGCGGCATGGCCAGCCACTGCGACAGTTTGATGGCCACATGCATGCGGTAAGGATTGACAAAATGAATGCGCCGGTGGCTCAGCACGGCCTTATGCAACAATTCGACCAAATCCTTGACCGGCGCCGTATGTTGCACGCCGGCCTTGGCCGCCTGTTCGGCCACGCTCGGCAGATGCCCCATCCAGATGATGTCGTCCATCGTCAGATCGTCGGCATAAATCCAGTCCTGATCGGCATCCACATCGATGACGCCGACCATGCCCGGTTCCTGCAAACCGAAAAAATACAGAAAATTGCTGTCCTGGCGGAACGGATAAGTGTTGGCCGCATAATTGGCCGACGCCTCTTCGTTGGCCGGAAACACTATCAAGCCGCTTTGGACGTCTTTTTTCAACTGCGCTCTGCGCGCCGTATAAGTTTTCTTGTCGAACATATCGTTTTCCTCCTTGTCTATCGTTTGATAAATTTGACCGCCGCCCGGCCGTCCGCGCCTTCGAACACGCAGACGTAAAGTCCCGGTTTCAGACCGGCCGTGGAGAACGCATAATCGCTCTCTCCTTCCGCTATCCGCAAATCCGCCGCCAACGTGCGGACGTTTTCGCCCGCCATATTGAGCAGATACAGGCGGCCGCGGCCGGCCTTGACCGCCTTGAAACGCAGGTTCAATTCGTAGGTCGCGCCCCCGATGACCGTAAACAGCGGTTCGCCCGCCGCACTCAAATCGGAAACGCATTCGTTGGGCGTCATCGGCGCGTGACTGCCGACCGGCAGACGCACGTCGTCTATCCATACGCGGTCGGCTCCCGCGGCATCGCTGTTGTCTTTGACATACAGCCATTCCAACGTATGCTCGCCGGCCGGAACGGGATAACTGACATACGTCCACGGTGTTTCCCGATTCCATCGACCCTGCATCCGCCCGTCGATCGAGAAGACCAGAAAATCGCCCACCGTCGCGGTAACGCCCTCGGTCGAAGTCCGGTAATAAAAACCGACCTCGTCGTCCAGCTTGACATCGACCTTCAGACGC
The DNA here is from genome assembly GCA_910586395.1 of uncultured Bacteroidales bacterium. Taxonomy (GTDB): domain Bacteria; phylum Bacteroidota; class Bacteroidia; order Bacteroidales; family P3; genus CAMXAS01. The sequence goes on along the minus strand of CAJUFX010000005.1, from coordinate 75,273 downwards.
AGACGGCTCGTATCGCGGTTGTCGATATAGGCACTGGCCGCACAGAACCTGCCGCCATGAGCGGCCGAATCCGAAATCAGCCAGTCGGAAGCCGTATCCCAAGCCACGAAACTGAAGTCGCCGGTCTCGAACGTCTCGATAACCGGATCAATATAGGACGAAAACGTCAATTCCTGTTTCCGGCCATCGGCCTCCAACGCACAAACCACGGTATATACATCGTAACGGGCATTGCCCGGTTTCGCGCTCAACATGAATTCCCGACGCAACGTATCGCCCGCCTCTATCGTGCCCCAATCCGCAGGTTCGGCCGGGAAAATCAGATAATCCTTTTCCGACGCAAACGCGGCTTTCACCGCCCGGGCCGCCGTCGAACCGCCGTTACATACGGTCAACAAAACCTTGACGGTTTCTCCCGCATCCAAAACCCCGTTGGGCGACGTCGATTCGGCATCGTCTATGACGGCCGACACCAAATGCAAGTCGGAGGCACCGACCGTCATCCGGAAATTTCTCGCAATCGGCTCCGAAGCGCCGTCCAACGTCAACTCCACCTTATAGCGTACCAAATGGTTGTCCGGAATATCCGGCGATACCGTAAAATACAGTTTCCCGTCCAATTCCACCGTGGAACCCGGCTCGCTCGCAACCGCATGGGTATAAGGTTCGCCCGCCTTGACATACGCGTCGTCCGACGTTATCCTGACTTGGACGCCGTTCACGGTTTCCGTACCCAAATTCTTCAGTTTAAGCGAAACGTCATAACGCTTGCCGTATTGGCCGGCGGTTACCGGACGATCGCCATCATAGGTCTCCAACGATTCCACGAACATGAATTTGCCCTGCGGCAACTCGGCCATGACCGTCACCTCGTTGTCGGCATAACCGCTCGCCCCCGCATACAGTTTGTATTCGCCCGCCCGGATGTCGGTAATCGGCACGTTGGCCTCGCCGTCACCGTCGGCCGACACCACCGCCACGATACCTTCCTCGCCATATAACGACAACTGGGCGTAAGGCGCGGTGCGCACTTCCAACGAAGCCAAGCCGACCACCGTCTTTTCGGCACAATCGATCGGCGTAAGAACCGGTTTCTTTTTGTACGGCCGATAGGAAGGATCTCCGAAAAGTTCATAAATCTCCCAATAATAGCCCGTCAGAACACTGCCCGAACTTTCCACCGACATATTGCCTTTGTAGATGATATCGGAGGCCGTAACCGCCCAGTCCCCATAGGGTTCGCCGTGCGTGTGAAAGAAACAGTCCATCGCGCCGCGCCCCGTATTTTCGTAGGTGTAGGTCTTGTTGCCGGCGGACGCGATGCCCGTCAACCCGACGGCCCAATAGAAATCCTCATCGAAATAAGAACTGTTCGTCGCCCCTATGTAAACGACCGCCCCCTTGTCGGTTCCACGCAACAACTCCTCGCCGAAACAGGCCTCCTTGAAATCGAACGCCCCCGTCAGGCAACAGTTGCCGATCATCATCGGATACTTGTCCTTGTTGAAGATTTTATTTTTCAATACGACAATGGAAATTTTGGGCTCGCCCCATTCGTCCTGCATCCCGTGACCGGTATAGCAAATCAAACCGGCACCGGCCGAAATGCGCGCGATAATCTCGTCTTCCATCTCGCCGGTGGAAGACGTAGGCGCGGGGTAGAAAAACGCCGCGACATCTTCTTCCGCAGCGGCGTAGGATTCGATATAACGCAAAGCCGGATTGAGATGCGAAAGATTGTAACGGGAGTCATTGCCGGCCACCAACAGCGTCGTATCGATGAAATCGGCCGCAGGACCGACCAAACGCGACATATACATCGTCTTACGGATTTGCGGCATCAGTTCGTCCACCGTCGTGGCGGAAAAACGCCCTATGTAGGCTTCCGGCAATTTATCATCCGTATATTCCACGAAATAAAGGTCGGTGACATGTTCGGCGGGACGGTTGTAATTCGGATCCTTCTCCCGGCTTGGAAACGGCGGAATTTCTTTAGTGTCCCCCACCAGCAACACATACGTGGGCGCGGGTTCCGCTTCCGTCGCACGGTCGTACAGTGTCTTAAGGTAATTCCGGATCGATTCGCTCGTATTCCCGACATTTTCGTCGGATGTATAGGCTTCTACGACATCGTAGCCCTGCTGCCGCTTCCATTCGGCAAACCCCTGCAGCGAATCCCTGAATTTAGGATCGGCCACGATGGCGTAACGTAACGGCTGATCCTCCGCTTTAACGGCTTTGGACGCCCGCTCCGTCAAACGGAAAGCCGCGGCATTGACGCCCAGATGGCCGGCCATCTGAAAACCTTTGGACTGATAGCGCCGTTTCTTGGCCTGCGTGGCGTCATAGTCCGCCCCCTCAAACCGGATTTCGAAAGCGATGTCGGTATGCACGCGCAAACGGTTCTGCGAAGGTTCGTATTCGACGGGCGAAACAATGAGTTTGGCCAGACGTACGCCGCGGCTCTCGCCCATGATTTCCACCCGTACCAAAGCCTGTCCCTGATAGCCCTTGGCCGCGTAGGCCTGACGGCTGTAAGCGAAAGCCGGAGCCGGCTTGGAGCCTTTGCTGACCGGTGCCTGCATCGGGTAAAGCGGCACATGGTCGCCATAAGCCGACAAATCCACGATTTCGACTTTGTCGCGCAACATTTCAACTACCGGTTCAGCCCCCTGCGGCAATTCAATGATTTGGATATAGGCCGGCAAAGCGGGTGTCCCGATTTCACCGACGGTAGCGTAACCGTCGATGGCCAATGACAGGAAACGCCCGTGTTCCGGCACGCTTACCGTTTGCACATCGCTGATTTGCCCCAACGTCATCCGGACTTCCATGCCGTCGAACGTCGATTTTTTCAATTCCCACGTATTGAGCGTGTTTTTCTTAACGGAAAGCGGCTTCGCCACCGGTTCCGAGGCCTCTACCCGACCTGCCGAGGCGGCCGACAGCAGAGCGATGACCAGTATCGGCCATATTTTCACAACGTGTCTTAATTGCATCATCTTATACTCCTTGTTAGGCTATTATATTAAAGTCTTAGATTATGCAAAGATAATGAAAGGCAAGAGCAAATGCAACAAGCTTGTTTGAGGCGACACCGCCTAAAAAGGACACGATGGATTCCGCACAAAACGAAAGAGGCGCCGCTCCTTTCGGGCGACGCCTCTTTTATTTATCTGCCGGCCGACGCATAGGCAAGCATGCAACGACCTTGTATCGCCCGCGTCAAGCGACAGGCGAATAAATTCTACAATTCCGATAAACCCGCGTTTATCGTTCGTCCGAAACCGTCAAACGTTTCCGGCCCTTGGCGCGACGGGCGGCCAATACGCGGCGGCCGTTGGCCGTGGACATTCTTTCTCTGAAGCCGTGTTTATTGATGCGCTTTCTCTTGGAGGGCTGAAATGTGCGTTTCATGATTTCTCTTTTCTTAAATAGTTAATTATCCGTACTTAAAAACAAGTTTTACGTGCAGTCAATGCAATTCTCGCCGCAAAACGGACTGCAAAGGTAGCATCTTTTTTTCTAAAAAGCAATCCTTTTAGAAAGAGAAATTCATCTGCTTCTTGTTCATATCGACCGAATCGACCCGAATCTTCACACGGTCGCCCAACTTATAGGACTGTCCGGTACGGGTGCCGACCACACGGTAATTCTCCTCGTCCAGTTCGTAAAAATCGTCGGTCAGGCTGCGCAACGGCACCATGCCCTCACAGTAATTGCCTTCCAACGCCACATAAATGCCCCATTTGCTGACGCCCGACACCAAGCCGTAGAAATACTCGCCGACCTTGTCGGACAGGTATTCGGCCTGCTTGTATTTGACGGAGGCGCGTTCGGCCTCGGCGGCGCGGCGTTCCATTTCGGAACTGTGCTCGCAACGTTCTTCGAGCGCGTTCAAATCGACCGGACCGCCCTTGCCGAGATAGTGTTCCAGCAAGCGGTGCACCATCAGGTCGGGGTAACGGCGTATGGGCGATGTGAAATGCGTATAATATTTGAACGCCAAGCCGTAATGCCCGATATTGTTGGACGAGTAATAGGCCTTGGCCATCGTGCGCACCGATATGGTCTCTATCATATTCTGTTCGGCCTTGCCGACCACCGAATCCAAGAGCGTGTTGAACGACTTGACAAGGCCGGAACGGCTGCGCGTATTCATCTTGTAGCCCAACTTGCGGACGAACTCCACGAATGTGTTGAGTTTTTCGGGATTGGGCTCGTCGTGCACGCGATAAACGAACGGCTTCTTGCGCTTGCCCGCCCATTCGGCCACATAACGGTTGGCCAACAACATGAATTCCTCTACGAGGAAGTTGGCCTCTTTCTGTTCCTTGATATAGACGCCCAACGGCTTGGCCGTGACGGGATCCAAATGGAAACGGACTTCCTGCGAATGGAAGTTGATCGCCCCCTTGGCGTAACGCGCGGCCTTGAATTTTTGCGAGAGACGGAACAGGGACGTCAGCGCGTCTTTTTCGTCGGGCTTAAGCGCGGGTTTGGGATCCGGCGCCTGAGCCGCGGCCTCGCTGAGCGTTTCCGTCAGACCGGCTTTTTCCAACACGGCCTGCACCTGTTCGTAGGCGAAGCGGCGGTTGGAACGGATTACCCCCTTGCCGAACCAAAAATCGGTCACTTCGGCCGTTTCGGGCTTCATCGTGAAGACGGCGGAAAACGTAAAGCGTTCCACGTCGGCGCGGAGCGAACAGAGGTCGTTGCTCAAACGTTCGGGCAACATCGCGATCGTGCGGTCAACGAGATAGACCGACGTGGCGCGGTCGTAGGCTTCCCGGTCGATGGCCGAACCCGGCTTGACGAAATGCGAGACATCGGCGATATGCACGCCCACCTCGACCTGTCCGTCGGGCAATGTGCGGAACGACAGCGCGTCGTCGAAGTCCTTGGCGTCGGCGGGGTCGATCGTACACGTATAGACGTCGCGGAAGTCGCGCCGCTGCCTAAGGTCGGCCGCCGTCACCTCGTCTTTCATTTTAGCGGCTTCCGCCTCGGCGGCCGCGGGATAGGCCAAGGGGAAATTGTAGTCGGCCAGGATGGACTGCATCTCGACATGGTTGTCGCCGGGCTGCCCCAACACGGCGATGACCTCTCCGACCGGATTGTTGAGATGCTGCGGCCAGTCGGTGATGCGGACGACGACTTTCTCGCCGTCCTTGGCGTCCTTAAGCGTCTCTTTGGGCAGGAAGATATCGACGGGTACGGACGGATTGTCGGGCACGAGGAAATAATACGCGCCACTGCGTTCCACAATGCCGACAATATAGTTTTTATTGCGCTGCAGGATTTCCACGACCTGCCCCTCGAGTTTGCCGACCGAACCGCGGTGCGGGAACAGAAGTACGCGCACGCGGTCGCCGCCCAACGCATGTTTGGTATGGTTGGCGGCGATAAAGACATCCGCTATTTCCTTGTTGTCGGGCAGGAGATAGGCCTTGCCCGAAGATTTCATATCGACGATGCCCGTCACGTACTGACGGAGGCTTTCGGGGATATGCCGGTGGCGGTCGCCGCCGTTACGGCCTCGGCCGGATACGGCTTCGTTGCCGTCCCGGCTATGGCGTTTGTCGTTTCTATTTTCGTTGTGACGGTCGCCGGCCGATGCGGCACGGCGACTCTGTTTCGATGGACGGCCGGCGGTCTGTTTGCCGCGGCCGTTTGAGCTTGAATTTCTTTTTTTTCTCATATAATACCTATGAGCGAACGCACGTCGGCTATGCCTTTTCGTTGCATGTAAGCCGCGATGCCGTCCGCTATTTTTTCGGCCGAAGCCGGATCTTCGAAATTGGCGGTGCCGACCTCAACGGCCGATGCCCCCACCATTAAAAAGGCGATGGCGTCGCGCGCATCGACGATACCGCCCATGCCCACGACGGGGATTTTGACGGCCTTGGCCACCTGCCAGACCATACGCAAGGCCACGGGGCGGACGCAAGGTCCTGAAAGGCCGCCGGTTATCGTGGAAAGCACGGGCTGTGCTTTCTCTATATCGACCTCCATGCCCAAAAGCGTATTGATGAGCGCGACACCGTCGGCACCGGCTCCCTCGACGGCCCGTGCCATTTCGGCGATGTCGGTCACGTTGGGCGAGAGTTTGACGAGCAACGGGCCGCGATAGGCCCTGCGCACGGCGCTTACGACTTCGGCCGCCGTATCGGGCCGTGTGCCGAACGCCATGCCGCCCTGCTTGACATTCGGACAGGATATGTTCAATTCGACGCCGGAAACGGCTTCGGCCGCATCGAGCAATTCCGCCGCCTCCACATAATCTTCGACCGTGGAACCGGACAGATTGACGAGGATACGCGTCGGCGGCTGCGGGGTTTGAGCGGCCGGCGCACCGTCGGTTTGCGCGGCTTTTGTTTCGGCCTCGGCGGCCGCCAGATGTGCCTGAAGCGGCGGCAGTAAATCCTTTATCAGCGTCCGGACGCCTTTGTTCTGCAGGCCGACGGCGTTGAGCATGCCGGCCGGCGTCTCGGCCATGCGCGGATAAGGGTTGCCCTCGCGCGGATGCAAGGTCGTGCCTTTCAGCACCATGCCACCCAAGGCGTTCAGATGGCAGAAATCGGCGTATTCCAAGCCGTAGCCGAACGTGCCGGATGCCGTCATGACCGGATTTTTAAGTGTGAGACGGCCTATATCGGTCTGTAAGTTGAGTGTGCTCATCGGTATTTGTTTTTAGGCGACCGATTCCGGGCAACGGCCTGCGGGTGGCCTGCCGCGAACCGTCGGTTGCCGGACGGACATGAATCGGGACGCGGTCTTAGGCGAAATCGCCCGGCATCCGCGCGGAATCGCATGCAACGACAGGGCTTACCAGCCCAGAATATCGGCGTCGAAGACCGGCCCTTCGGTGCAGACGCAGCGGTGGTGCCGGTCCTTGTCGGGCGTCACGCAACAGAGGCAGGCGCCTATGCCGCAGGCCATCTTGTTTTCCAACGAGACCTGACACGGCACGTGGTGTGCCTGCGCCGCGGCCGCCACAGCTTTCATCATGGGCGTCGGGCCGCAGGTATAGACCTGATCGAACGCGCAGGCCTGCAGCACCGGATGAACCGTCACGAGGCCTTTTTCGCCCGCCGAGCCGTCTTCGGTACAGGCATGGACCTCGGCGCCGAGCGCGGCGATCTCGGCCTGCAGAAGCAGGTCGGCGGCGGTTCTCGCGCCCGTCAGGAACGCGATACGGCCGCTGTGCGGCGCATCGCCCTGTTTAAGTTGTTTGAGCAGGCCGTACAGCGGCGCCAAGCCGCAACCGCCGCCGACCAACAGGAGCGAGGCCGAGGGCGAAGCGGGACGGCGGAAGCCGGTGCCCAACGGATAAAGCACGTCCAGGCGGTCGCCCGCTGAACGGGCAGCCAGCCAGCGCGAGCCTTCCCCCACCTCCTGCACCAAGAGCGCGATGCGCCCCTGAGCCGCATCGATTTCGTGCAACGAAATGGGCACGCGCAAATAACTGTGCAGGCTGGAAGGCACGCGCACCTGTACGAACTGGCCGGCTTCCGCCGGCTGCAAGCCGGCCGCGGCCTGCAACGTCAGGCGCACGAAACGCGGATTCAGCCGCCGGTTTTCGACTACGGTAAAGGCGACGTCCGCCCGTTTGGTATGTCCGTCCATTATTTATCGGTTTTCTTGGCGGCCGGTTTGGCCGCCGTTTTCTTCGCGGCGGATTTAGCGGCCGGCTTGGCCGCCTTTTCGGCCGTCGCTTCGCCCTTGGCGGAAGCGGACTTAGGCGCCGGCTTGTCGGCCTTGGCCGTTTTGGTTTCCTTGGGCTTGGCCGGCGCCTTGGCGGCTTTCGCCGCCGGAGCGGCCGGGGCGTTTACCTCTTCAGCAACCGTCTCAGGCTGTTCCGCGGCCGCTACGTTCGCTTCCGCCTTTTCGTATTCGGACGGTTCCAAATCCACCAAGCCTTTCTCCTGCAGAATATTATACCATTGCACCACCTTACGGATGTTGGAGTCATAGACCCGTTCGCGGTCGTATTCCGGCAGCACTTCTTCGAAGAGTTTCTTCAAATCGGCGGCATCCGCCTTATGGTTCAACGTCTTCCCGCCATTCTCCTTCTGATAGATCGCCCGGAAGACATCCGCCAACGAAACCTCTTTACCATACGTATAGATGGCGATTTCCGCCAACGAACTGACCTGATTGAGATTGAACATCGGCATGCGCTTGCCGTCGGCCAAAGCCTCCACCACGGCGCTGTTCTTGGCCTGGCTGACGAGCTTGAACAAACCCGGCTTGCCCGGAATCGTAAAAATCAATGATAAATCCATAATACAGTTTTTTCCTTTGTGTCGCGAAGATAATCAAAAATCGCACCTTTTCAAAAACCCGCCGTCTCCGTCCCATTCGTGCTTTCCACGATATAGAGCGGTCGGTTCAACACGTTCTTGTTGATACGGTTCACGTATTCGCCTATGATGCCGATCGAAAACAATTGGATGCCGCCGAGGAACATGCTGCTCACGACAATGGATGTCCATCCCGAAACGGTCTGCCGGAAAATGAAATGGGCGCAAAGGGCGTAAACGATGATGCCGAACGACAAGGCCGAAATGCAGAATCCCGTTTTCGTCACCCATGCCAACGGTTTGTCGGAAAAGCCGGTGATGCCGTCCAACGCGAATTTCAACATTTTGGAAAACGGATAGCCGGTTTTGCCGTGCAACCGCTCCTGACGCTCGAACAGGACGGCCGTCTGACGGAAACCTATCCAGGCGATCTGTCCCCGCAGGAACTTATTTTTTTCGGGCATCCGTTTTAAACAATCCACGACCTTGCGGTCTATCAAGCGGAAATCCCCCGTATCGACCGGCATATCGATATTCGTAATCTTCCGCAAAATACGGTAAAACCATTTGGCCGTAACCTTTTTGAACCAACTCTCCCCCTTGCGCTTGGCCCGTTGTGCATAAACCACCTCGTAACCCTCTTGATACTTGCGGTACAATTCCGGTATCAGTTCCGGCGGATCCTGCAAATCGCCGTCGATGATGACGACCGCCTGCCCGCGGGCATAGTCCAGACCGGCCGTCACGGCAATCTGATGACCGAAATTACGGCTGAAATTGACATAGACCGTATGCGGATCGGCCGCCGCCAACATACACAAGCGCGGAAAAGAATCGTCCCGGCTACCGTCATTGACGAATATCAACTCGTAACGGTCAGTCAAAGCCGAAACCGCCTCGGTCAGACGCCGGTGCAACACGGCCAGATTTTCAGACTCGTTATAAATCGGAACGACCACAGAAAGTTCCATCACGTTTTTATCCATATCTTCCATATTTTATTCGGAACGGTCCGACGGACAGGCCGCGGTCGCCGCTTCCAAGTCATATACCTCCAACGCACCGTCTTTCAACAACAATTCCGTCTCAAACGTCTGCTTCAGAAAATCGGCGGTCTCGGGCCGGTCGCAAAGCACGATATCGCCGGCCTGCAGGTCTTCCCGCCGGGTCAGACGAATCGGAAAACCGTTGTCGCGCAACAGATAGATGTAAAACAGATGGTGCGCATGATAGGCGTCATCCACGACGGCATAAGACCGGCCGGAAGCCATAGTTTCGGGATGCCGACACATATCGCGCAGATAACGGGTCTTGACATGCGTATCGGCTTCCCAACCGGACGTTTCGCGCGGTATATAACCGATGCTGTAAATCCGCAGAACGGCCGGAGTCAGCAGACAGAACAGAAACACACAGGCCGTCCAAACACCGACTTTCTTTTTCAATACATCGAATATCAGGCAGATAAAAACGGCGGTCAGCACGCTCAAAAACGGATAAAGCGGAATATCGTACCATAAGCATTTGGTACGCGCCAACGAAATCAGCAACAGATAAACGCCCGACAAAACGACGGTAAACAACGTCAGTCTGTAAATACGGCGGTCCGAGCCGCATAAACCGAACACCGCGCCGCCGAACGCCATGAAAAACCAAAAACTGAAACGGGTCGCATAAAGATTCCTGACATAAAACCAGGGACGCTCGCGATGCCCTTCGATGACCGTCATGAAACGGCCGCCGAATTCATTGGCCCAAACGGCCTGAAGGTAACCCGGTTCCGCCAGTTCGCGGCAGATATAATATCCACCGACCGAAACGACGGGAATCAATAGACCGATATAGACATGCCGGTTCTTCAAGAGCGACAACAACTGCCTTGACAACAAGGTATAGAGCAACAGCCCCGGCAAAAAGAACAAAGCCGCGGAACTCTTGGTCAGTAGGGCGAGCGAAAGAAACAGATAGAACCCATATATATACGCCGTTCCCCGCCCATTCGCCAAACGGCCTTTTTCCAAAAACAGAAAAAACGACAGACAATAGGCACTGCACAACAGCATGAGCAAGGCGTCGTAGTCGCCGTTTTTGCCGCCATGCCATGTAAAAAGCCCCGTCGTCGTCAGCAACACCATATTTTGTACGAAACCTAAACGGAAATCTTTCAGATACGACCGCAGAAAGACATAAAACAGCACGCAGGTCAGAAACACCGCGAGGGCGGAAGGCAGACGGAACGCGACTTCATGGATGCCGAAACACTTCATCGACAAGACCTGCAACCATATCAGCAAAGGCGGTTTCGTATTCCACAAATCGGGCGCGCCCTCGAACGTCGTCACCAGCCATCGGTGGTTCTGCAACATTTCGTAACCGTTGATGGCCAAACGCGCCTCATCCCAAATCCGAAGCGGCAAATGCCCCAAATGGAAGAATATCAACGGCACCGCCACCGCCAATCCCGTCAGGATGAAAATCCATTCGGAAGAACTGAATAAACGATATTTCGGTTGAACCATACTAAATTTATTTGCATTCCGTCGATTGAAACTCAAATTCAGCTATTTGATTTACCGTTCTTTCTCTATTTCTACAAAGATAACATTTTTATCCCATATCAACCAACAGATAGTGTTTGCTCCGGCCACCTTCCCCACTGTCGCGAAGCATGCCTTTGGCTATCAAATCATTGATATCGCGCAAGGCCGTATCTTGCGAACAATGGCACATTTTCGCCCATTTGGAAGTCGTCAGTTTGCCTTCAAACCCATCCCACAACCGGTTCACGACCAAACGCTGCCGGGCATTTACCTCAACCTGGCGGAATCTATCCCAATAGACTGTTTTCTCCAATGTCCGTTCCTGCGTTTTCATAGCATTGGCAATGGCCTGTTCCAGACACCGAAAGAACCACAACACCCACTCCGTCACATCCAAATCCCCTTTTTGGGTGCGTTCCAATATGTCGTAATAGGACCGCTTTTGCCGATTTATCTCCGCCGACATGCTGTAATAACGGGTATGTTCTCCATCGGCCCGCACTAAAAACATATCGGCTATGGTACGCCCTATACGGCCATTTCCGTCATCAAAAGGATGAATGGTCACAAACCAAAGATGAGCTATGGCTGCATTCAGAAAAGGGGACGCCGTATCGCCGCTCTCATTACACCAACGGATAAATGTGTTCATCTCCGCTTCCACCTTATCCGAAGATGGCGCTTGGTAATGCACTTTTTCGCGTCCCATTGCCCCGGAAACGACCTGCATCGGTTCTTCGCCCTTACGCCAGTCCCCCACAGTTATACGATGCATACCGCTCCGCCCCATCGGGAAAAGGGCGGCATGCCATCCAAACAGGCGGGCGGCATCCATCGGCTTATCGGCGTTGATAACAGCATCCAGCATGACTTCTACCAACCCCTCCACGTAGTGGTCTTCCACCGGTAATCCGTCCACCCCGAAACCGAGTTTACGGGCTATCGAACTGCGTACTGAATCGGCGTTCAACTTCACGCCTTCTATATCCGAAGAGCTGAGCAATTCTTCCGTCAAGGCGCTTAATTGAGTCCTCCCCTTATCCCCGAAACCCAACATCGACATCCGACCAATCAACTGCCCATGCAAACGGCTCAACCGTTCCATAGGTGCAAGCAAACGCTCCACCTGCCATCTGAACGCGGGCCAATCCGACCGTTGCCAAATATAAACGGGTGGTCTCTCAAACTTTTTCATAGGACGAAGATAGCATTTTGCGGCGAATAGCCAAAATATTCTCCGCAAATTTGCGGCGAATAACCCGAATATTCTCCGCATGGCGGACGACGGACTGACACCTTTTGGGTATTCCGAGGGGGTATTATACCCCACTGTGGGGATTGCGCGCCCGCGCGCACGTGTGTATCTTTGTTTCCTTGTCGGAGTTGGCGCCGAAACGTCCGCAACGGACGGAAACGGCGATTCAGGATAGATGGCAACGACATGCATGTTATGACTTTAGACGAACTCAAAGAAGGGCAACAGGCCCGTATTTTCAAGGTAAAGGGACGCGGCGCTTTCAGACAGCGGCTGGTGGAGATGGGGTTTGTAAAGGGTCAGACCGTGGAAACGCTGCGGTTCGCCCCGATGAAAGACCCGGTGGAATTCCGCATCCTGCACAGCGAGGTTTCGCTCAGGCGCGACGAGGCGGCCTTGATTGAAATAGAGTTGATGCCAGCGGAAAACAGGCCGATTGCGATGGAAACGGACGGCGGACAGAACGCAACCGCCACGCCCGACCGCGCGTCACACCCCGGCCATGCCGCCAAACCCACCCCCACCCTGACGGCCGCCACGGCCTTCCCCTCCGCCCGCAAGGAGACCATCGAAGTCTGCATGGTCGGCAACCCCAACGCGGGCAAGACGTCTCTGTACAACGCCCTGTCGGGCGCGTTCGAACACGTGGCCAATTACAGCGGCGTGACCGTCGATGCCAAAAGCATCGGCTTCGACTACCGCGACTACCGCATTGAACTGACCGACCTGCCCGGCACCTATTCGTTTTCGCCCTACACGCCGGAGGAACGCTTCGTGCGCGAACACCTGCTCCACCACCAGCCCGACGTCGTGCTCAACGTCGTGGACGCCTCCAACATCGAACGCAACCTTTACCTGACGACCCAGTTGATCGACATGGACTGCAAGGTGGTGCTGGCCGTCAATATGTTCGACGAGCTCAAAAAGACGGGGGCGCGTCTGGACACGGACCTATTGGGGCAACTGTTGGGTATGCCGGTCGTGCCCACCGTGGCGTCCCGGCACGAGGGCATCGCGCCGCTGGCCGACAAGATCGCGGCCGTGTATAACGATGCCGAACCGCACCTGCGCCATACGCATATTCCCTATCCCGAAGAAATCGAGACGGCCATCCGCAAATTGCAGGAGCTCATCTGGAAAGACCCGGCTTTTTCGGACATGTATTCCTCCCGTTTCCTGGCCATCAAATTTTTGGAACAGGATGCCGAGGTCTTGCAGCCGCTCCGCTGCCTGCAAGACTTCAAGACACTGGAAGACTTGGCGCAAACCGAAACCCGACGTATCAAAGCCATTTTCGACGAAGATCCGGCCCACCTGATGTCGGACGCCCGCTACGCGTTTATCCGCGGCGCGTTGAAAGAAGCCTATACGCCGGCCGAAACACCGTCACGGCAAAAGACACTGACCGACCGGCTGGACTCCATCCTGACCCACCGCCTCTGGGGCTTTCCCATTTTCCTCTGTTTCCTATGGCTTATGTTTCAGACCACTTTCGCGTTGGGCCAATATCCGATGGATTGGATCCAATACGGTATGGACACGCTTGACGCCGGCCTGGAACGGCTGTTGCCGGACAGCATGCTTAAAGCCATGTTGCTGGACGGTATCCTGAGCGGCATAGGCGGCGTGATTGTATTCCTGCCGAACATACTGATATTATTCACGTTCATATCCTTTATGGAGACGACGGGCTATATGGCGCGCGTGGCGTTCATCATGGATAAACTCATGCATACAATCGGATTGCACGGCAAATCGTTTATTCCGCTCATCATCGGTTTCGGCTGCAACGTGCCCGCCGTCATGGCCACCCGCACCATCGAGAACCGCAAGGACCGGCTCATCACGATGCTGATCATACCGTTCATGTCGTGCAGCGCGCGGCTGCCGATCTACATCCTGCTCGTGGGCGCGTTCTTCCCGGCCCATGCGGGCAGCGTCATCTTCCTGATTTACCTCGCCGGCACCGCGATGTCGATTCTCTCGGCCCTGCTGTTCCGCAAGACGCTGTTGCCGTCGGCCGAGAGCCCGTTCGTCATGGAAATCCCGCCCTACCGCTGGCCAAATCCCAAATCGTTGCTCTACGGGCTTTGGATCAAGACCAAACAATACCTCAAAAAGATGGGCGGCATCATCCTCGTGGCCTCGCTCGTCATCTGGGCCTTGGGCTATTTTCCGCTCTCGGCCGACGGTCGTCCAGCCGACATCGCGGATTCCTACCTCGGCGCCATCGGCCGTTTCATCGAACCGGTCCTGCGTCCGTTGGGCTTCGACTGGAAGATGGGCATCAGCCTCTTAGCCGGCATCTCGGCCAAAGAAGTCGTCGTGAGCACGCTTTCCGTCCTCGTGGAACCGGCCCAGGCCTTCACGCCGCTCACGGCCGCCGCCTTTCTCGCTTTCGTGTTGCTCTACCTGCCCTGTATCGCCGTCTTCTCGGCCGTCCGAAAAGAAAGCGGCAGCTGGAAATGGCCGCTGTTCATGGCGTTTTACACGACGGCCACGGCTTATCTGGTTTCGTTGCTCGTATTCAATATCGGAAAATGGCTGATATAGATTTCGGGTGACCCGACCGAAAAAAAACAAATAAAAAAAGGGGTTATGCCAAAAATTTACATTTCAGCACAACCCCTTTGACTTTCCTTTCCAAGGTGTGTCAGAGAGGTCAAAATGCAAGGCATTGAGGGCGAGGGCAAAGGAGCGTACTAACGTACGTGACTGAGCCCGAATCCCGATAATAACGCCGCAGATTGGCCTTTATGACATGCCGTTTATCCCAACTTGGCGCAAATAAATTCGCGGTTCAGTTTGGCGATATGGCTTATCTTGATGCCTTTCGGGCATTCGGCCTCGCAAGCCCCCGTATTGGTGCAGTTGCCGAAGCCGAGTTCGTCCATCTTCTTGACCATGGCCTGTACGCGCTTGGCCGCTTCCACCTTACCCTGCGGCAAGTGGGCGAAGTGCGAGACCTTGGCCGAAACGAACAGCATGGCCGAAGCGTTCTTGCAAGCCGCCACGCAAGCGCCGCAGCCGATGCAGGCCGCCGCGTCCATCGCCGTATCGGCATGTTTCTTGCTGACGGGAATCGCGTTGGCGTCGGGTACCCCGCCGGTCGTGGCCGAGATATAGCCGCCGGCCTGTACGATCTTGTCGAAAGCCTGACGATCGACCACCAAGTCTTTGATGACCGGGAAAGCCGCGCTACGCCACGGTTCAATCCAAATCGTATCGCCGTCCTTGAACTTGCGCATGTGGAGCTGACAGGTCGTAATCTGACTGTCGGGGCCGTGCGGATGTCCGTTGATATAAAGGCTGCACATACCGCAAATGCCCTCGCGGCAGTCGTGGTCGAAACAAACCGGTTCCACGCCTTTGGCCACCAACGATTCGTTGAGGATGTCAATCATTTCCAAGAAAGAGCAGTCGGGAGAAATGCCCTTAATCGGGTAAGTTTCAAATTTTCCTTTTACTTTGGGGCCAGCCTGGCGCCATATTTTCAGTGTAAAATCCATAATTGCTTCTCCTTTCTACTATTTGTAATTCCGAACCGCCACTTTAATCGCTTCAAACGACAAGGCTTCCTGATGACGGACCGGACGTTCGCCCTCGCCCTTGTATTCCCAAACGGCCACGTGCATGAAACGTTCGTCGTCACGCTTGGCTTCGCCTTCGGGTGTCTGATGTTCTTCGCGGAAGTGACCGCCGCAGGATTCTTCTCTTTCCAAAGCGTCTTCGGCCATCAACTCGCCCATTTCGAGGAAGTCGGCCAAACGCAACGCCTTTTCCAATTCGGGGTTCATCTCGTCGGCCTTGCCCGTTACCTTGACATCCTGCCAGAAGCGTTCGCGCAGTTTGCGGATTTCCTCGATGGCGGTCGTCAGCCCTTCTTTGGTTCGGCCCATACCGACGTATTCCCACATGATGTGCCCCAACTGCTTGTGGAAACTGTCCGGCGAGGTGTTGCCCTTAATCGAGAACAAGCGGTTGATGCGTTCCTTGACCGCGTTTTCGGTCTGTTCGAATTCCGGCAGATCGGTCGGGATATGACCGTCGTGGATATGGTCGGACAAGAAGTTCTGCAACGTGTAGGGGATGACGAAATAACCGTCGGAAAGCCCCTGCATCAAAGCCGAAGCGCCCAAACGGTTCGCGCCGTGGTCGGAGAAGTTGGCTTCGCCCAACGCGAACAGGCCCGGCAACGTCGTCTGCAGTTCGTAATCGACCCACAGACCGCCCATCGTATAGTGGACGGCCGGATAAATCATCATCGGCGTCTCGTAAGGGTTGTCGTCGGTAATCTTCTGATACATCTGGAACAGGTTGCCGTAACGTTCTTCGATGCGCTGACGGCCCAAACGCTGGATGGCCTCGGCGAAATCGAGGTAAACGGCCTTGCCCGTCCCCACGCCGTAGCCCGCGTCGCAACGTTCCTTGGCGGCACGCGAAGCCACGTCACGCGGAACGAGGTTACCGAAAGCCGGGTAGCGGCGTTCCAAGTAGTAGTCGCGGTCTTCCTCGGCGATGTCGGTCGGTTTGAGACGACCCGCCCGGATGGCTTCCGCGTCTTCGATTTTCTTGGGCACCCAGATGCGGCCGTCGTTACGCAGGCTCTCGCTCATCAGCGTCAGTTTGGACTGGTAGTCGCCGTGTACCGGAATACAGGTCGGGTGAATCTGCGTGAAGCAGGGATTGGCGAAGCAGGCGCCTTTCTTATAGGCTTTCCAAGCCGCGCTACCGTTGGAGTTCATCGCGTTCGTGGAAAGGAAATAGACGTTACCGTAGCCGCCCGTGCAGAGCAATACGGCATGCGCCGAATAACGCTCAATCGAACCGTCCGTCAGATTGCGGCAGACGATACCGCAGGCGTGGCCGTCCTTCACGACGACGTCCATCATTTCGCGACGCGCGTAAAGTTTGACGCTGCCTTTGTGGATTTCATTGCTCAACGCGCCGTAAGCGCCGATCAGCAACTGCTGACCGGTCTGACCGCGGGCATAGAACGTACGCGATACCTGCGCGCCGCCGAACGAACGGTTGTCGAGATAACCGGCATAGTCGCGGGCGAAAGGCACGCCCTGCGCCACGCACTGGTCGATGATTGCGTTGCTGACTTCGGCCAAACGATAGACGTTGGCTTCACGGGCACGGTAGTCGCCGCCCTTGACCGTATCGTAAAACAGACGGTAAACGCTGTCGCCGTCGTTCTGGTAATTCTTGGCCGCATTGATACCGCCCTGAGCCGCGATAGAGTGCGCGCGGCGCGGCGAATCCGAAATGCAGAATATTTTGACATTGAAGCCCATAGCCCCCAAACTGGCCGCAGCCGAAGCACCGGCCAGACCGGTACCTACGACGATAACGTCCAACTTGCGCTTGTTGGCCGGGTTCACCAAATGCTGTTCCGATTTGTACCGAGTCCATTTCTCCGCAATGGGACCGGCCGGTACTTTTGAATTAAGCGTATCCATATCTTTTCTTTTTACGCGTTAGCATTAATAGATTAAGAGAAACCAAATCGGGACGATGCCGAACATCACGCCGATCAATGCGGCATAGAACAAGCCGAAGCCTTCGACGAAAGGCGTATATTTGGGATGGTTCCAACCCAAGGTCTGGAAAGCCGAACCGAACGCATGGCGCAGGTGGATGGCCAGCGCGACAATCAGAATCAGATAGATGAGCACATAAGCCGTATTGGAAAACAACGTGATGGCCATGTTGTAGAAGTCGGGTTCGTAAGCCGTGAAACCATCGCCGAAGAGCGCGAGCTCGTCTTTGGTCAAATCATCGGCCACCGACTTGATACCATAAGCGTTGGACGCATCTCCGTCCTGAGCCTGGAACAAAGACACGATTTGCATTTGGTTCTGTTCCAAGACGGCCGGATCAACCTTGTCTATACTACTGAGTTCTACAAGATAACGGCCTTCCACCCAGCCTTTCTTGACAAAGTAGAAGTTCATCATGTGGATGCCCAGGAAGATAAGCACCAAAATACCGGTATAAATCATGTATTTGGAACCGGGACGCGTGGCCGATTTATTGGGTATTTTGTAACCTACGGGACCACGGGCGCGCCAGTTCTGAATCTGCAATACGATAGCCAACAGAATGTGCAGGATAAAGGCCGCGAACAAAACATATTCGAATACCTTTATAATAACATTCGTACCCATGAAATGGCAAGCGGCCCTATACCATTCGCCTCCGTCGTCGCGCAACAAACACAGATTGATGCCCGCGTGCAACAGCAGGAATATCATCAGGAACCCGCCGATAATCGCCAACGTAACTTTTTTGGTTACAGAAGCGTAGTGAAGACATTTATTCATAATACCTTAGTTTTTTAAATCGTAAAAATCTCAAAGTTGCAAAGATAGTGAAAGGCGTGAACAGAGCCAAATGAAAATTCATTTAGTTCACCACATTGGTCGGGGCGCCGGCGAAAAAGGCCAGGATGTTGCCCAAGGCCTCGACGCCCGTCGCCACACGGGCTTCAACGGTACCGTTGCCCACATGCGGCGTCAGCACGACATTCGGCATCGTGTACAGTTTGGCGTGGATATGGGGTTCCTGTTCGAACACGTCCAACCCGGCACCGAACAGATAGCCGGCTTCCAGATGGTCGGCTAAGGCGGCCTCGTCCACGACCGGCCCGCGCGACGTATTGACCAAGATGGCCTGCGGCTTCATCAACGCCAGTTCCGCCTTGCCGATGAGGCCCTGCGTTTCGGGCGTCAGCGGCACATGCAACGACACGACGTCGGCCGTCTTGAGCAGTTCCTCCAGCGTCAGGCGTTTGTAGCCGGGCTCTTCCGTCTTGGCGTTGGTATAGACGATTTTCATGCCGAAAGCCTCGGCTTTCTTGGCGACGTTCCGACCGATCCGCCCCATGCCGACAATGCCCAGCGTCTTGCCTTCCAGCGTGTGGCCCAGATTGCGCATCGTTCCCCAAATGCTTTCTTTCTTGGTACGCAACGTGATGTTGCACTCGCCCACGCGGCGGCTGACGGCCAGCATCAACGCCATGGCATGTTCGGCCGTCGGATTGCAGACCGAAACGGGCGTATTCGTGACCGCGATGTTTTTGGATCGCGCGTAGGCGATGTCGATGTTGTTGAACCCGACGCCGAAATTGCTGATAAGCCGCAGTTTCTTGCCGGCGTCTATGACCGCGTTGCTGACCGGACGGCTGAAAATGGAAAGCAACACTTCGCAATCGGGGATGCGTTCGATGATTTCCTCGTCCGTAAAATATTCCTTGCCCTCTTCCGGGAATACGACCTCCCAGGCTCTGGGCAGATTGAGAAACGGGTCTCTCGGTATCTGATAGGCGACTACAATTTTCATATTCTGATGGGTTTAAGGCGGGACTACGGCACGTCTAAACCGGAACCGCCCCCGCGTAGCATGCAAAGATAGTGAAAGGCAAGCGCAGAAACAAACAAGCCCGTCACGCCCGCAGCAGTTCCTCCGCCAGGCGCGGCATCCCGACCGAGGCGGGCTCGGCGATACACGTGACGGGATTGCGGAGGGCCGAGACGTCGGGAATCTTCGGATCGACGACATAGACGGGCACGGCGGGCGGGGCATACAGGGCGAGCGCGGCCGCCGGATAAACGGCTAAGGACGTGCCGACGATAATCAGCAGGTCGGCCTGCTTGACCAAGTCGGTGGCCGGCTCAAAGTTCGGCACCGACTCGCCGAAAAAGACGACGTGCGGCCGGAGCAAATCGCCGTAAGCGTCGCGGGCCGCCTCGTCCTGCCGCCACACGGCCACATGGTCTTCCGGACGGCCGCCGCCCTGTATGGCCTGCACGGCTTCGTTCCAGCCCTCAATGGGGTAAATGCGTTCGGGCTGCGTACCGCTGCGCAGGCAACGCAACTCGCCGTGCAGGTGCAGCACTTGGCTGCTCCCCGCCCGCTCGTGCAAGTCGTCGATGTTCTGCGTGATGACCTGTACGTCGTAGCGCGCCTCCAAGGCCTTGACGGCCGTATGCGCCGGATTGGGCTTGCAGCCCATGAGTTCGCGCCGGCGGATGTTGTAAAATTCCAGCACCTGCGCCCGGTTGTGCGCCAAAGCCTCCGGCGTGCAGACGTCTTCGATGCGGTAATTCGCCCAAAGCCCGTCGCTGTCGCGGAACGTGGCGATGCCGCTCTCGGCGCTCACGCCCGCCCCCGTAAATACCACTGCCTTTTTCATAATTTTCCTCTAACGCCATGCGCCGGTTCCCCGTTGGCCTAACAACCCGCACCACCATCACGCGGCAGGCGGCTATCGCTACGACTGACGGCTTTTGTAATCGGCGTATGTAAACGTATGCTTGTAAATCAGCTGCCCGTTCTTGACGATGCAGACGGCCGGATGCTTGACGCCGTTGAACGTCGTGGTCTTGACCATTGTATAATGAATCATGTCGTTGAACAGCAGCATCTCGCCGGGGCGCAACGCATGGTCGAACTTCCACGTGCCGATCTGGTCGCCGGCCAGACAGCTGTTGCCGCCAATGCGGTATTCGTAACGGCATTCTTCGGGCCGGATGTCTTCCCGGCACCAGCCGCTGAGCGAAGCGCCTTCCGCAACGCGGCAGACGCCCTTTTCGGGATGTTCGGGGTCGAACGCGCCGACAATCTGCGGCTTATAGGGCATTTCCAAGCAGTCGGGCATGTGGGCCGTAAACGAGACATTGACGATGGCCGTGGCCGGCTGTCCTGGTTTTTCTAACAAATCCAGCACCGTGCAAAGCAGGTAGCCGGTTTCCCACGCAAACGCGCTGCCCGGCTCTAAAATGACGTGCAGATGCGGATGCCGCGCCTTGAAATCGCGCAGCGCGCCGACCAAAACATCCGTTTCGTAGCCCGCCCGCGTCACGAGGTGACCGCCGCCGAAATTGACCCAGCGCAAATGCGGCAGATAGTCGCCGAATTTCTCTTCAAACCGCCGTATGAGCAACGCGCTCTCAGCCGCCGAACTCTCGCAGAGCGCATGGCAGTGCATGCCCTCCAAAGCCGCCGGCCAGACGGACGGATCCGGCAGTTCCGAACGGCGCACGCCGAGGCGGGAGTTCTCGCCGCACGGGTTGTATAAGTCGGTTTCCACGATACTCAGCTCCGGGTTCACCCGTAAGCCCAACGACACCGTGGAATTGATTTCCTTGGCCTTGTCGGCGAAACGGCGGAACTGCGAGAGCGAGTTAAACGTGATGTGACTGCTCATCGAAGCCACTTCCTCCATCTCCTCGTTCGTATAGGCGGGCGCGTAGGTATGCGCCGGCGCGCCCATCTCCTCCATCGCCAAACGCGCCTCCCAGGGCGAACTGGCCGTGGCCTTGCTGAAACCGGCCGCGTTGAAAATCGGAAACGCGCTCCACATCGCGAACCCTTTGAGCGCCAAAATAAATTCGGCACCGGAAGCCTCACTCACGGCACGTATCTTCTCCAAATTGCGTTTCAACAGCGTCTCGTCCAAAATATAAGCCGGAGAAGGCAAGCCCTCCGGCAACACGGCATTCTTCATAATCGGATACTTTTAACGGGCGAACCCGGACACCCCGCCTTTCGGCGCACCACCGGACATCGCCCGTCAAAAATACAATTTTTTCCATAAACGGCCGCATCGAGCCGCATCGGGCGGCAAAACACATCGGGAGGCGGAATGCCCCGGCCCCTCCACGCCCTACACGCTAACGTTTGGAGACGGAGCCCGCCCCCGACGTATTGGCCGTATAGGCCGCATTCCCGGAAAAAACAATACGGCCCGCTCCGGAAGCGGTCGCCTGCAAGTGTTTCTCTACAGCCAGTTCGGCATTGGCTCCGCCGCTGGCTTGAATAACAGCCGTTTGGATCACAAAATTTCCGGCACGCAGGCCCGCCGCCCCGGAGGCTTCCATACTGGCCTTTTCGGCAGAACCGGACAGTTTGAGTTCGGACGCGCCCGACACCTCGCCTATGAAATCCGACAAAGCCCCGGTCCTAAGGTCCAATTTCGACGCGCCCGACGTCCGGCACATGACGGAGGACGTGCCTTCCGCCAACGAAATCGCCACCTCCGCCGCCCCGGACATCTCCGCCACGAGGTCGCCCACGCCGGTCAATGCCAAAACCGCCTCGGAGGCACCGGAACAATGCGCCCGGAATTTACCGCCGCCCGCATCGCAGACACCCCTGGTCTCCAATTCACTTCCGCCCGAAACTTCAATGCCCGTCAGTTGCCGGCAATAGACCTTGACTAACGGATCGGCCACTTCGATGGAGACATTGCGAAATCCCTTGAACGCCATATCCGGATGGAGCGTCCGACCTTCGAGTCGCAGTTCGATATAAGGCATCAGGCTTTCGTCTGCGATAATGACCACCGAATCGGCGTCGGATGGATAAACCTCAACGTCGAAAATACGGCCCACCTTTATCTGCGTGAACGGTCCCGGCCGATAGGTATTTTTCAACATAACGCCCGATTTCCTGATTTTGATATTCTTCTGCTTGCCGCAGACCGGTTGCATCAAACCGACCGTCAGGCAGAGCACTCCTATGATTCCAAGCCAATTTTTCGTTTTCATATCGTTGTTTTTTTAAGTTCTTTTTCAAAGCACGTTTTTGCGCCACATCAACATTCTCGTCCTCGACCGCGTCCACATAAACCAAGACGCTGCCATAGCCTATCAAAATATGCCTAACCAGATTCCGAACCCGAAAGGCGTCAAATCCACGGCCTTGTTTTTCAAAAACAGCCGCGTGGGCGTATAGGAGAAATACACGCTCAACGGTCCCCAGCCCACCGAAGCGACGACATCGACCTTGAACGGATTGATATACAGGTCGCCCTTGGACTTATCCTTATGACGGCGGCCGTCGGCCGCCTCGTACTTCTGCTTTGCCCAAGCCATCATCTTGACGGCGGGAATCGCGCCCAACGAAACATGAAACGAGGAACGGCCGCATCGTTCAGCATGGTTGTATTCGAACAGCACCGGAATCCGGAAATAGGATACGCCCATTTTGCTTTTGATATAGTGCCGTTCGTCCCCACCGGCATAGGGATGAAACGCGACGTTGCCGTTTTCACGCATCGGTACCGTAGCGGCTTCGTCAAAACGATAGTTGTCCCATTGGAACCCCATGCCCGTGACCAAGCCCCAATGGACGGAGTTGAAACCGACGCTGACCTGAAAGACATTCCAGGCGAAACTGCCCGATTTGCCGTAATTCAATTGCAGGTTTTCGTAACCGTTGGGATTTTCGGGCCAAACGGTCCCCAAACCACCGTGCGCCGTATGATAATAGTTGTAACCGAATTCCAAGCCCATCCAATGCCCTCTGAACCGATGCTTCTTGCGCCATGCCCTAGGCAAAAAGCCATCCACATAGCCACCCGCCCAATCCTGAACCCATGTCAGCGGCTCCGCCGCAGCCCCCCCCCCGGAAACAGACGAAGTCTCCTGCGCCGGCGGAGTGTAAACATAGAGGGCGTCGGGTGAACCAGATGAACCGGGTGAACCGACTGCGGCAACTGAATCGGCTGCGGTGGATAAACCGGATACGGCGGATTTCCTTTTCAAGGCACCATTTCTCGCCTCAGCATAGTCGATGCAAGACATCGCCTCTGCATTCGGCTTAACGAAATGGTTGGCGAACACCCCGCCGTCCCCCGACATGGTACGGACAACGGAGGCCGCGTTCAAACCGACAGAAGACAAGGACGTCATCGACACCTGAGCCTGCCGCGACGGCCAGGCCTCGGCCGAAACGAAGCCCCAGCGTCCGGCCGTTACCGAAAGCCGCGCCAACGTGTCGGCCGTCTTGTCCGCAACGGAATCCGCATGGATGCGGAACGTGCCGCCGCCCCGCACCGTGACGTCCAATTCCTGACGGGGCCTGACGCCCGACAATTCGAAACCGGAACCGTCCACCACCGTCAGATGCAGTTTTTCGATGGGACCGTCTATGTCGAACCGCCCCGTCTGTCCTTCGAAACGATAGACGCCGTCCGCTACCTTGACCGCATATATATCCGGCGTGGCGGATGCCCGTGCGCCGTCGCCGACCAAACGGACAGCCAACCAACTGGAAGAGACAACCTGCAACGTCAGCCCGCCCTGCGCGTCACGGGTCAAAGAATTTTTCCCGGGACGGTCATCCTCAGGGACGACCTCTCCGGTCTTGGGCGCGGCGGTATCGGCCGATACCGCCGACATGCTTTCCGACGCAGCCTGTTCCGGCACATAGCGCGTCGTGGATACGGCCTGCACCGTCCGCCAAGCCCCCTGCGCACAGACCGGCGACAGCAGGCAAAGCGCGGTCAAGACCGACAGGGTACGGATACGAATTCTTATATAAGTTGCCATATATTCACGATTTTTCAATTATATATATTCCAGACATCCGCAGACGTTTCCGCCGCGGCCTGCAACGAAGCCGTCACTTCCCTTTTTATTTGCCTGCGGATCCGCTGCCGTTCCATCCGACACGCCAACGTCACGTAGGCCCGCGCCAAAATTTCGGAGGGTTCCCGCAAAAGGCCGCGCGCCGCGTGCGAAGCCGGTCTGCCCGTCACTTCCGGCGCCAGTGCCACCGAAGCGGAAGCGACACCGCCCACCTCGGCCCGCGCCAAAAGATCCGACGGTTTACGCGCTTCAAGCCATTCGGCCGGCAAGTTGCCAGCGCTTAAAGGCGGTACGGCGAGCCGTTCGCGCGATAATCCGGCCCTGCCCATCGACATGGCTCCGACCGACGGCGCACCAGAGGTCGTTTCCGCTTCGGTTTCAAGTCGTTTCACCGTCTCATGCACCGCGACGGCCGCCGAAAGGGCCCAAAATTCCCCGGCCGATCCGGCCTCGACTCCCGCAACCGGTTCCACTAACGGATCCGACGCCGGGTTATCCCCAAAAAACGCCGGTTGCCGGACTGTATTCGTGGCCGACGGTATTTCAGACGGTCGTTCCACCGTCCGCAATACGAGGCCTGCAACCAACAACAAACCGGCTACAGCCGCGGCCGCCTGATAAGTACGCCGCCGCACATGCCGCGCGAACCAAGCCGGCCGGACAGACCGCGCCGGCGACACTCGGCCCTCCACAGGCCGCAACAGACGCGCCTTGAGTTCCGACGGACACGTTCCATCTTCCACATCGGGCGCGGAACCGCCGGTCACCAAAGCCGTCATGCCCGTCGGATCACGCAACAACGCGACCTGCGCCGCCCAATCCGCGTTTTCCGCCAAAAAGGCTTCCACCGCCCGCGCTTCCTCCACCGGCAACACGCCCTCCACATAATCGAGCAGACAAGCCTCAAGCGGCATCCCGTTCAACCTTATTTTTCTCTCGTCCTGCATTTATTTCCGATTCTGTAACATCATCTTCAACTTGACCCGTGCCCGAAACAGATACACCTTGACCTGCGATTCGTGCAGTCCCGTCATCTCGCCGATTTCCCCGTAACTGTAACCCTCGTAGTCGCGCAACAACAAGACCGTCCGCTGTATGGCCGGCAACGCCTCCATCACCTCCGCCAGATAGTCGCGCCATTCCATACGTTCCATCGCCCGGTCGCCTTGCCGCGATATTTCCGACAAGCCGGCCTCCGCCATCTCCACCGCATAACGTTCTCTCAGCCGACCGTGACGCACCGCATCCGTAAAGGCACGACACAGCACGGTGTATAAAAAAGCAACGGGATTCTTTACCTCATATTCGTATTCCCAAAGTTTCAGAAAACTGTCCTGCACCAAATCGGCCGCCGCATCGGCATCCCGGCACAAACGGTACGCAAACCGGTACAATCGATCGGCACAAGCCTCCACCACCTGATTGTAAATCCTTTCCTCCATGCAAGCCATGCCAATTTATCCATTCTGAAACCCCATCGCGACACTGACGCCTTTATAAAGAAGACGGACAAGGCCGGCCGAAAGTTACAGGCTGGCGGAAAAAAATTTCAGAACATCCATTTTTCATCAAATCCGACGAGGTAAAGCCGGTCTTCGGCGCGGGTCAGAGCCGTATAGAGCCAACGGAAAAAGTCGGCCTCCAGCATATCGTCCGTAAAATAACCCAGATCAACGAATACCGTCGGCCACTGCCCGCCCTGCGTCTTATGGCACGTCAAAGCATAGGCGTATTTGACCTGCAACGCATTGACGTATGGGTCTTTCTTGACGGCCGCGACCCGTTCGGCCTTGGTACGCAGATGCGCATAGTCGAGCATAACCTCGTCCCACAACTGCCGGTTCTGCGCATAACTCAGCGACGGCCCCTCCACATGCAGACAATCCAGACAAATTTTAAGTTCCAGAGGCGGTTCGTCGGGATAATCGGTCAGCCGCGCCTCTATATCGGCGAAACGGAAACCGTATAAGTCTTTGTACTGTCTGACTTTCAACACCTCTATCATATCGCCGTTGGCCAGGAAACCGATTTTTTCCATCTGCTCCGTCCAATAGTAGTTGTTGCGCACCACCATGAGCAAATCGCCGGCCGAAACTTCTTCTTCCAAACCGAAAACGCGCTCCCGTATCGCCTTGTTGAACAGATTGGCGCGTTTGTTGGACCGCGTGATAAACACAACGTCCTCGCGGGCCGAACAGCCATAGACGCTTTGCAACGTGTCTTCAAAGTCCTCGCCTTTGAGTTGGAACAGGTCTTTTTTTACAAGAGCCCCGACGCTCGTTTTACCTTCGCTTCGCTCATGTGAAGTTCGGCTACGGTTCGGCAAATCGAAAACTACGTTTTCATTTGCGCTCACCTTGCACGAACTTTCGGGTGACCCGACCTTATCCGGTTCAACGCCGGGTGCCCCATCCCCGTTGTCCAAGCCCGTCCTCCTACCGGTCAGGTCGAAAACCGGCAACGTGAAATCGTCCTGCAACAGCCGTTGCCGCAGATAGGTGGCATTGGAAAGAATCAACGAACTCGCCGCCTGCCGCAACACTTCCGTCAGGCGCGTCTCCGTGAAATCGACGTCCAGATGCGCGAAATGCCGGTTCAGGAAATCGACCTCCAGGGCCGGACTGTAGGAAGAACCGACGGGCGGCAACTGGGCGCGGTCGCCCACGAACAGCAGACGGCAACGGTAGCCGGTATAGACAAACGTCATGAGGTCGGACAGCAAGCCTTCGTCCTCGTTCATCATCGAGGCTTCGTCCACGATAAACAGCGTCTGCGACAGTTTGTTCTTGCGCAGGGAAGTGCGCAGAAAGCCGGACTCATCCAAGCCCGTATAATAGATGTATTTGTGAATCGTATAGGCCGGACGGCCGGCATAGCCGCCCATGACTTTGGCGGCACGGCCCGTCGGCGCCAACAGCACCGTTTGGATATTCAGACGGGATAAAGCGGCCGTCAGCGCGCCCACAAGCGTGGTCTTGCCCGTACCCGCATAGCCGCTCAACACAAAGCCCACCGGCTCGCGGAAACGGATGATGAAACGGCTCAGCGCGTCGATGGCCTCCATTTGCCCGGCCGTAGGCGGAAACCGCATGGCCGAGGCCACGAGTTCCGCTATGCCTTCTCTTGTAAATGTTGCTGCCATCGCCAGGCGCTCAAAGTCATTTCGTCCAAACCACGCTTGGCCCGCCATCCTAACTTCCGATTCGCCTTTTCAACGTCGCCCCATATCTTTTCGATGTCGCCGGCACGGCGGCCGCAGATTTTATAAGGCAACTTCACGCCCGACATTTTTTCAAAACTCCGGATGACATCCAACACCCCGTAAGGCCGGCCGCAACCGACATTGAACGCATCCCAACCGCTGAAATCATCGGAAGCCATATACTCCATCGCACAGACATGGGCATCGGCCAAATCGCAGACATGGATATAATCGCGTTGGGGCGTACCGTCCGGCGTATCGTAATCGGAGCCGAACACCGACAGGCATTCGCGTATGCCGGCCGCCGTCTGCGTGATGAACGGCATGAGGTTGTTGGGCACGCCGTTCGGCAGCTCGCCTATCAAAGCCGATTCGTGCGCGCCGATGGGATTGAAATAGCGCAGCAACAAGACCTTGAGTTCGGAACGCCCCTCGTGTTTGTCGCGGTCGGCCCGCACGACGTCTTTCAAAATCTCTTCGGCTATGCGCTTGGTATTGCCGTAAGGGCAGGTCGCTTCCTGATACGGCATCGTCTCCTTGACCGGCAACACGTCCGGCTGGCCATAAACCGTGCACGAGGAAGAAAACACGATGCGCTTGCAGCCGACCGCCTCCATGCCGCGCAACACCCACATCAGGCTGTTCAGGTTGTTGCGGTAATAATCCAACGGTTTGGAAACCGATTCATTGACCGATTTGTAGGCCGCGAAATGAATGACAGCCTCTATGTCGGCATGCTTGCGGAACAAAGCCATGCAGGCGGCCTCGTCGGCCAAATCGACTTGCTCGAACGCGGGGCGGACGCCCGTAATGCCGGCGATGGCATTCAATACGCCTTCGTTGGAATTATACAGGTTGTCGGCTATAACGACTTGATAGCCTTTTTCTATCAAAGCGACCACCGTATGGGAGCCGATATAGCCCGTGCCGCCCGTTACCAATACCTTTTTCATGCGTTTAAAAATTTTCGGCGTTAGCGCCTTCCTTCGATAAACAAAGAAAGCCGCCCGCTTGGACGGCTTTCCCTGTAAAAATAGCGTTTTAAAGCCCCATTTTCTTTTTGACCAGCTCCATGATGTTGTCGCCCTCGGCACCGTAAAGCACCACGCCGCTGCTCGTGTCGAAAATATAGTTGTACTTACCCTCCTTGGCCACTTCGTCAATGGCCTGCTTGGCCTTTTCGGTAATGGGCGCCAACAACGCCTGAGACTTGGCCTTGTAATCCTCGTCGGCCTGGTTCATGAATTCCTGCGTCCGGGCATACATGTCCTGCAATTCGCGTTCTTTCGTGGCGCGAATCAAATCCGACCACTGGCTCTGCCCGTTACGGTACTCCATCTGCTTGTTCTCCAACTCGGTCTGCATCAATTTGATCGTGTTCTCCAATTCGGCGGCGTAAGCCTGCAACTGCGCCTGGGCCGAATCGGTTTCCGGCATCGCCTGCATCAATTCCATCGAATTGATATGGCCGAATTTAAGCGTCTGTCCCTGGGCGAAATGCGTCAAACCACACGCGGCTGCGAGAAACAAGACCGCTACAAAAAGTTTTTTCATATCTTATCTGTCATTATAATGGAATACAAAGATAGTGAAAGATGAAAGTCTGTGCAAGCCGAATGCCATAAAATTTATTTCGATGGCTGAGGCGCAACCAGACTTCATTGAAAATAGCGTAGAAACAAGCGACATTTCCCGAGGAAACGTTTTGGCATAGCCATGCCATACGGAAACGTAACAAACGTAAAATTCATTTTACAGATTGTTACGGTTGGATACGGTTTTATCGCAAACCGCCATCGTCGCCGCCATAACCGCCACGAGCGAGACATAGCCGCAGACTAAAAACCGCCCGAACGGCAACAGCAAGGCCGCCGCGAACGGCAACCCGATGCCCATGACGAAACCGATATTCCGGTTCACATAACGGACGCTCTCATTAACTTGCAGATAACGGCGTTCTATCGTATAATCGACAAACGAGAATCCGTAAAAATAGGCCGAGCTCAAAAACAGCAAGACCGGCGAAACCAGCCCCACGAACGGGATGAACGAAAGCAACAGCAACAGAGCGGAAACCAACAGTTGCAAAAACGTATTCCTTAGGGCGATGAGGATGCCGCGCCCCATCTCGCGCAGAAAACGCCCCAAGTCGGCGGGATATTCCCGCCCCGTGACCGCGGTTTCGGTCCGTTCGCTCAACCAAGAGAATACGGGCGACAGCACGATCAGCACGACATATCCCCCTATCGTCAGAAACAGCAGAAAATAACCGATACGCAACAACATGCGGAACAGAAACGCGACGACGGCACCGGCATTGTGCAGCCAGCCGATGTCGCCGACCAAACGGGCGATACCGCCGTGAATCCACGCGCTGACGGGCGCCCCCATCCACTCGACGAGCCAGACGCCTATACCGAAAAACAGCCCCCAGGCCAAAAGCGGAAACAGCATGAACCAGGCGAAACGCCGTGAAAACAACATTTTGAACGCCGGCCCATAAGCCCGCAAACCGCGTCCGAATTCCTTGAAGAAGTCCATGATACGCTTTTTACATTATCGTAAAATCCATTACAAATCTGCAAACTTCCCGCGAAATAACCAAATACGGAAAATATATCCGCTTTTAACTTGAAATAATAAAAAAAAGTCGTATCTTTGCCGCCGTTTTCGCCCTCGTAGCTCAGTTGGTAGAGCAAATGACTCTTAATCATTGGGCCCGGAGTTCGAGTCTCCGCGAGGGCACGGAAAACCGAAGCGCCTGCACACCGCAGGCGCTTTTTTTATGCACGCCGGCAAACGGAAGCCGTCCCGCGACAACGCCGCAGAACGGCCACCATGATTCTGACAATCGGTTCAGCCCCACCTGCAACGACCTACAGCACGACGACCCGTGCCGTGGCTTGCCATGCGGCCGAAGCGTCTTCGGGCGACACGCGCAACATATACGTGCCATGCGGCATGTCCGACACATGCAGCGTATAGGGCCAGCTGTCGGTCGTGAACGAACGCAACCTTACCCCCTGCAACGTGTAGAGTTCGATACGGCACACGCCGGCTACCGGCGCTTCGGACACCCATTGCAACGTGACACGCGCCTGCGCTGGATTCGGAGACACACGCAGGTAACGCGACAAAGAACGGACGGATTCGTTCGCATAAGGATTGAAAGGATCGGTAGGTCCCTCGTCATATATAAGTTCCTCTATTACCATATACGCATCGGAGCACTTGACCATCTCACTATTGGGATGCGTATAGAACAATTCATCGTTCCTATCCATACAGACAATATAATCATACAGATAAAGTAACTGATGACACATCCCTCTATACAAACCTTTCAACGGCATCCATAATGAATCGTTTCTTTCCAACAACTCAAACAAAGAATCCGTTTGTTTAAGCAAGCCCAACCGCGGATATGCGAAGCCTAAATTACTGCCCACCCCCTCTATGAATTCCAAATGGCGCGATTTCCAGTTGCTGTCTATCCGACTCCCCTCACTTTTGTTATCAATGGTTTCCAACGCACTCGTCCATGCATTATCGGTAGTCGGTTTCAGACGGATGTGTTTCAACCTGCCGCCTTCGTGTTCTTGATAATATACGGAATCCACTTTGTAATAAACCGTATCGGGCTCCGTGCTGATCGGAAATAAATCCCCTTCTTTCAACGCCATATCCACCACTAAAATATCCCGGCCGGCAGCATCCCACGGCAGACGCACCCATACCTTATCGTGACACTCACTTTCGCGCACCCAAAATTCAGGCATTGCTTGACGCGTCCCCGCTCCTCCTACCTGTATCTTATGATACAATACACCGTCCACCAAGGTATCACCCTCCAAACCGTGTTCCTTGATCGTAACACCGCCATCCCACTTATATTCATATTGTTCCCACGTCTGATAATACACCGGATTGCCATCGAAAAACGACTGATAGACCGGGGGCGCATCCGGCTCGGACAATAAGAAATCACACACGTGTACCGATGCGCCGTGCAATCCGATAGAGCCAAGCATGAACATAGCCAACCAGACTCCGACTTTATTTGTTTTCATGGTTGAAACGTTTTAAGGATTTGACATTAAGGGAGCGGCATGCGCCGCCCCCCCCGATTTATATTTACAGTACGACGACCCGTGCCGTGGCTTGCCATGCGGCCGAAGCGTCTTCGGGCGACACGCGCAACATATACGTGCCATGCGGCATGTCCGACACATGCAGCGTATAGGGCCAGCTGTCGGTCGTGAACGAACGCAACCTTACCCCCTGCAACGTGTAGAGTTCGATACGGCACACGCCGGCTACCGGCGCTTCGGACGCCCATTGCAACGTGACACGCGCCTGCGCCGGATTCGGCGACACACGCAGGTAACGCGACAAAGAACGGACGGATTCGTTCGCATAAGGATCATAATCCCAAAAATCTTGTTCAAAACTCCCTGTATAACAATCAACACATTCCATATTTCCGTGTTCATAATAAGCCGCAGAGTCTTTATCCACACAAATAACATAATCTGCCAACAACTCCGGTTCCTCATACCAAATCATCGGTCCCCACCAATCGTAATAATACTTGGCCCAACTCAAATCCTCACCACGAATACGCCTATAGATAAAGCCTAAATTTGTTCCAACCCCTTCGATAAATTCCAAATGACGCGCCTTCCAATCACAAGAACTTCCCAAACTGGCTTTTTCCAACGCCTCCGTCCATGCATGACAAGACGACTGCGGCTTCAGACGTATATGTTTTAGACGTCCCCCCGGATGATCCTTATAATAGACCGTATCGACCACATAATTAGGAGAACCGGAATCATACATCTGCACCGTATCCCCTTTTTTCAAATTCATATCCACCACCAATGTCTCACGTCCGGCACTGTCCCACGGCATGCGTACCCACACTTTATCATGATTTTCACTTTCACGCGCCCAATACACCCCATCTATATAGTTGGGGTTGAGGCGGTCTCCTCCCCACCACAGTTTATCTTCGCCAGGAATGGCCAAGATGTGGTAACGGACACCATCCACCAACGTATCACCAAGCAGACCATGTCGTTTTACATACGGGCACAATCCATCCGCACATCCATTGCTCCACACTTGGGTATAAACCGGATTATCATCAAAGAAGGATTGATAGGTTTGCACCGTATCGGTCGCCGGCAATACATTGGACGCATATACATTTCCATCTGGCAGACCCACATAACTGCCAAGCAAGAAAATCATACCCACACACCACACGACCACTCCTGAACTTCCGACTTCATTTATTCTCATGGTTGATTAATTCTTGATTAAGGGAGCGGCATGCGCCGCCCCCCGATTTATATTTACAGTACGACGACCCGTGCCGTGGCTTGCCATGCAGCTGAAGCGTCTTCGGGCGACACGCGCAACATATACGTGCCATGCGGCATGTCCGACACATGCAGCGTATAGGGCCAGCTGTCGGTCGTGAACGAACGCAACCTTACCCCCTGCAACGTGTAGAGTTCGATACGGCACACGCCGGCTACCGGCGCTTCGGACGCCCATTGCAACGTGACACGCGCCTGCGCCGGATTCGGCGACACACGCAGGTAACGCGACAAAGAACGGACGGATTCGTTCGCAGGAATGATAGGATCAATAGGTCCTTCGTCATAGCAGACATATTCCATCAACATATACGCATCCGTACACTTGACCATCTCTAAATCAGGATGCGTATAGAATGACGTACCGCCTCGCTCCATACAGACAATATAATCATAAAGATACAATATATTATCTCCTTTATACCATCCCTTCAGCGGCAGCCATAATGAATCATTTCTTTCAAACGGTCTAAACAAAGAATCCACTCTCTTAAACAATCCCAAGCGCGGATATGCGAAGCCTAAATTACTGCCCACCCCTTCTATGAATTCCAAATGGCGGGATTGCCAATCGCCATCAATAGGATAATTATCCTTATTGATGGTTTCCAACGCCCTCGTCCATGCATTATCGGTAGTCGGTTTCAGACGGATGTGTTTCAACCTGCCGCCTTCGTGTTCTTGATAATATACGGAATCCACTTTGTAATAAACCGTATCGGGCTCCGTGCTGATCGGAAATAAATCCCCTTCTTTCAACGCCATATCCACCACTAAAATATCCCGGCCGACAGCATCCCACGGCAGACGCACCCATACCTTATCGTGACACTCGCTCTCGCGCACCCAAAAGTCAGACCTTTCCTGATGATACCACCACCCGGCGCTTCCTACCTTTAATTTGTGATATAAAACACCGTCCACCAAGGTATCACCCTCCAAACCGTGTTCCTTGATCGTAACACCGCCATCCCACTTATATTCATATTGTTCCCACGTCTGATAATACACCGGATTGCCATCGAAAAACGACTGATAGACCGGGGGCGCATCCGGCTCGGACAATAAGAAATCACACACGTGTACCGATGCGCCGTGCAATCCGATAGAGCCAAGCATGAACATAGCCAACCAGACTCCGACTTTATTTGTTTTCATGGTTGAAACGTTTTTAAGGATTTGACATAACATTCATTTGGTTAAGGAATAATTTCAGAGACGATGTGCCTGTATCGGGACACGACGGCAACGGCCGACCACGACAGATGAAAGCCTGCGGACGATTGCGGAACTGCAGATACGGAAACCCGACGTTTTCGTTAAGCCGACCCTAGGGAAAATACCATTCCCGCTATGCCGGGGCTCGAAAACGCGCCTTGGAAAAGATCGTCTCTAAGACCGCCCGCAGGCGGGTAGGGACCAGTTGTTCTTTCCAAGCAACGATAAGGTGCGGTTGTGCGTCATAACCGTAATTTTTAGGTGTAACGTCGCTTATCAAACTCAAAAATAGAGAAAATTCCCGAA
The DNA here is from genome assembly GCA_910586395.1 of uncultured Bacteroidales bacterium. Lineage (GTDB taxonomy): Bacteria > Bacteroidota > Bacteroidia > Bacteroidales > P3 > CAMXAS01. The sequence continues at coordinate 40,679 of CAJUFX010000005.1, read as the reverse complement.
CCGGCCAAATTTATTCATCGGTTTTTTCAACGGATCCGTCGGGAAAATCCGGGGTTACTTCTATTTTATTTGTTCCGAAAACAACATCGCCACTACTTTTGTTCTGCTTTCCGAAAACCTGCGGCATCACGTTTATCCGAACCTCCGGTTGCGCATACACCACGAAGCCAAGGCACTTTGCAAAGCACATTTGACCAACCTTCACGATAATGAACCGAAAAAGCTTTTTAACGCTCTGGCTCTGCGCCGCGTTGCCGATGGCATCATTCGGGCGACCGGCTACAACGCCCGAGATGCCCGAAACGTCCGACCGGCATCCGTCTTACACTGTCGAAGCCGGCACTCCCACCCACGGGGTCGCCAAACCCACGGCCCCGCCGCCGGCCGACAGTGTCTTTACCCGTCCCGCCGTCTGGGACCTGCAAACCTGCATCGCGTATGCGCGGCAACACAACCTACAGGTCCGCAACGCGCAAATCAACTACGAGGCGGCGGCCACCGACCTTAAGACGGCCAAAGCGGCCCGCTATCCGTCGCTCAATTTCGGCAGCAACCAAGGCTTCACGAACGGCAACACGTTCAACGAAACCAACGGCCGGTTCGTCTCCAACCCGCAATATACGGGGACTTATTCGCTCAGCGCCGATATGGTGATTTACAACGGCAGCAAACTGCACAACACGGTCAAACAGCGTAAAATCGATTTGGAAACGAACCGTCTTTTGGTGGATAAGGCGGAAAACGACATCGAAGTGGCCGTGACCAACGCTTATTTGGAGGTACTGTATGCGGTGGAAAGCATGAAAACCGACTCGGCCATTTTGGAGACTTCCAGGATGCAGTACGAAGAGGCGCAGGCCAAATACGAAGTGGGAAGTCTTAACCTCAGCGACTTGGCCCAACTCAAAGCCCAATACGGCGGCGACCTCTACAACCTGACCGTTTCACAGAATCAGGTGCGTCAAAGTACACTCGCGCTCAAACAACTGCTCGAACTCGATCTGGATGATGAAATGAGCCTTCGCTTTCCCGACGTGGAAAGCCTGCGGATCACCCAAGAGGTGCCGTCGCTCCATACCGTCTATTATACGGCCTTGGAGACGATGCCGGAAATCAAGGCGGCCGAATCGGAAATCACGGCGTCGGTATTGAACGAGAAAACGGCCAAAGCCGGCCGGTTGCCGTCAATTACGCTCAGCGCGGCCGTCGGTACCGGCTATTATACATCGGCCGACTTCGCTTTCCTGAATCAATTGGGCAACAACATCAACGAAAACGTCAGCCTCGGCATCCGCATCCCGATTTACCAGCGGCGCGAAGCCAAGTCGGCCGTCGATAAGGCGGTCTTGCAGACCCGACGCGCCGAATTGGAATTACAGACCGCGCAGAAAAACCTGCTCGCCACGATCGAAAGCCTGCACCAGGACGCCGTAGCCGCCCAAGAACGCTACAAGGCCGCCGGATTGCAGATGGAGGCGGCACAGGAAAGTTACAACCTGATGCGGGAACAATACCAGGCCGGCCTGAGCACGCTCGTGGATATGTTCAGCGAGAAAAACAACTTTGTGTCGGCGACGGGCGAAATGCTGAAAGCCAAATATCAAGCCGTCCTGTCGCTCTGCCTGCTCAATTTTTATCAGAATCAACCCATCTCATTTTAACAGACCATGAACAACATCATTTCAAAAATCGGTTTCATCTTCCTTATAGGACTCGCGTTCAGCCTGTTTTATGCCTGCAAGAACGACAAGCGCGGACAGGCCGCCTGGGAAACGACCCGCATCGAACGCGGACGCATGGAAAACAGCGTGACCGCCACCGGCACCGTGGAACCCATCACCCAGGTGGAAATCGGCACACAGGTTTCGGGCATCATCGACAAGATTTTTGTGGATTACAACAGCCGCGTCACCGCCAACCAAGTGATCGCCGAATTAGACCGGACGGTATTGGAACAGGAATTGAATTCCGCCCAGGCGGATTTGAACTCCACGAAAAACGAATTCGAATATCAGGAGAAGAACTTCAAGCGAACCAAAGAATTGTACGCCAAGAACATGGTCAGCCAAAGCAACTACGACGAGGCGGAATACAACTACAACCGCAGCAAGAATTCGTATGAAAAGGCCAAGGCTTCCTATAAGAAAGCCCAAACCAACCTCGGTTACGCCACGATTTATTCGCCCATTGACGGGGTCGTGATTTCCCGCGCCGTCGATGTGGGGCAGACCGTGGCGGCCAGTTTCAGCACGCCGACGCTGTTCACGATTGCGAACAACCTGACGGACATGCAGGTGATAGCCGACGTGGATGAAGCCGACATAGGTCAAGTGGCGGAAGGCCTGACGGTACAGTTTACCGTGGATGCCTTTCCCGACGATATTTTTCAAGGCGAGGTGATTTCGGTGCGGATTGAACCGATCACGACCAACAATGTCGTGACCTACGAGGTGGTCATCAACGCGCCCAACCCGCAGGAGAAACTCAAACCGGGCATGACGGCCAACGTGAGCATCTACGCCATGCGCAAAAACAACGTGTTGCTATTGCCGCTGAAAGCCACGCGCTTTATGCCGCCGGCGGAATGGATGGCGGACAGACCCGGACACGATGCGGAAAAAAGGCCTGAAACCGGCCATGGTGACCCGGACATGCCGCCCCGTCTCCCCGACTCGGTTAAAATCGTCTGGGTAAAGAACACGGCCGGCCAACCGGAGATGCGGCAGGTAAAGACCGGTGTCTCGGACGGCATCTACTACGAGATTTTAGACGGCCTGCAGGCCGGCGATGAAGTGTTTACCGGCATAAGCCAGAACGGCGGTGCCCCGGAAGCGGCCGCCCCGGCCGCCGAGAGCCCGTTCATGCCCAAACGCCCCGGTTCCGACCGCCGCAACGCCCCCAAACGGCCTTAACCGACAACACCCGTTCGATATGCAGAATACAACGTCCAAAACCATTATCCGCGTGGAAGCACTGCGCCGTCAGTTCATCGTGGGTTCGGAAAAAGTGCAGGCCCTGCGCGGCATAGACTTCAGCATCACGGAAGGCGAATTCGTAACCATCATGGGGACGAGCGGCTCGGGTAAATCCACCCTGCTCAACATCCTCGGCTGTCTGGACACCCCCACTTCCGGCCATTACTATTTAGACGAAGTGGACGTGCGGAGCATGAACAAGAACCAGCGTGCCACGCTGCGCAACGTCAAAATCGGCTTCGTCTTTCAGTCTTACAACCTGTTGCCTAAAACCACGGCGGTGGAAAACGTGGAACTGCCGTTGCTCTACAATCCGGCGGTCGGGGCGGCCGAACGCCGCCGACGCGCCGTGGAGGCTCTGGAAATGGTGGGGCTCAAAGAGCGGCTTTACCACAAATCGAACCAAATGTCGGGCGGCCAGCAGCAACGCGTGGCCATCGCCCGCGCGCTCATCAACCGGCCGGTGTTGCTGTTGGCCGACGAGGCGACGGGCAATCTGGACAGCCGCACTTCCTACGAAATCCTGAGCCTGTTCCAAGACCTGCACCGGCAGGGACGCACCATCGTCTTCGTGACCCACAACCCGGAAATCGCCCAATTCAGCAGCCGCAACATCGTCCTCAAAGACGGCCACGTGATTGAAGACACCCGTCAGACGCAACAGCGGTCGGCCGCCGAAGTGCTGGCACAACTCCCGAAAGAGGACGAATAAGTCGGATAATGCTTCGCATTGCAAGTGGGCGGCGGCTCAGCAATTTGAGTAAACTCCATTGCGTTCGCCTTGCACCACTTGTCACCCGAAAAAGAACTTGAACCATGAACTGGAAAAACCTCATACAAATCGCATTCCGCGCGCTCAACAACAATAAGTTGCGCTGTTTTCTGACGATGCTCGGCATCATGATAGGCGTGGCCTCGGTCATCGCAATGCTGGCCATCGGACAGGGCTCGAAACGCAGCATCAAAGCCCAGATTTCGGAAATGGGTTCCAATATGATCATGATCCACCCCGGCAACATGCGGATGGGCGGCGTGCGGCAAAGCGCGGCCGACATGGAAAGCCTCAAATTAACGGACTACGAGAACATCAAAGACCTGCCGCACATTGACCTCTGCTCGCCTTCGGTCAATTCGAGCGGTCAGGCCATTTACGGCGCGAACAACACGCCTACGACGCTTTACGGCGTCAATACGGCCTACACGGGCATCCGCATGTATGACGTGGCGCGGGGCGAGATGTTCACCGAAGACGACATCCGCCGTATTTCCAAAGTCTGCGTCATCGGACAAACGGTGGCGGACGAACTTTTCGGCGAAAACGGCGACCCGCTCGGACAGACGATCCGTTTCAACAAGACACCTTTCAAAATCATAGGCATCCTCAAGAAAAAAGGCTACAATTCGATGGGACAGGATCAGGACGACTTGATTCTGGCACCTTATACGTCGGTTCAAAAGCGCATTTTAGCCATCACGCACCTGCGCGGCATCTATGCCTCGGCCACGAGCGAAGAAGAGAGCCGGCAAGCCATAGAGGAAATCCGCGCCGTGTTGCGCGAGAACCACCGCCTCGGCGAATTCGACGAGGAAGACTTTACGATACGCTCACAGGAAGAACTCAGTTCGATGATGAGTTCGACGACCAACCTGATGACGGTGCTATTGGCTTGCATCGCCGGCATTTCGCTGTTGGTGGGCGGCATCGGCATTATGAACATCATGTACGTTTCGGTGACCGAACGGACACGCGAAATCGGGCTACGTATGTCGATCGGAGCCAAAGGGAAACACATCCTGTGGCAGTTCCTCATCGAAGCCGTCATCATCAGCGTATCGGGCGGCCTGATCGGCGTGTTGCTCGGCGTGGGCGCGGCCGTGGCCATCAAGCTGATCGCCGGTTGGCCGGTCTATGTACAACTTTACTCGGTCGTACTCTCGTTTGCGGTCTGCACCGTGACCGGCATCTTTTTCGGCTGGTACCCGGCCCGCAAAGCCGCCAGCCTCGACCCGATCGAGGCACTCCGTTACGAGTAGCCGAGCGTAGTAGGCACCAGCCGAGCGTAGTAAAAATTCACTATATTTGTACACACCTAACCCCTACCGCCCATGTCGTCAAAACCCTGGCCGAAAGCCCTAGAAATCGCTGTTCACCTCTGCCTATGGGCCATCATCATTTGTTTTCCATTGTTCTTCTGGGGGCGCGACCATCAGATCGGCCTCCACGACCTCTTGCGTTTCGCCGCCATGCCGGCGGCGTGCGCCATCGTTTTCTACACCAATTACTGCGCTTGGGTCAAAACCTGTCTGTTGCAAAAAAAACTCGGCATCTTTTTGGCCCTGAACCTGGTGCTGATCGTATGCGTGCTTTTCGGCGAACACCTGTGGCACGAATGGCTCAACGCCCTGCGCGACATGGACGCAGAGACGGTTGTCCGCAAACACGGTCCCTCCCCCTGGATGTTCGCGATACGGAACAGCACGATGCTGGTCCTGACCTGCGGATTGAGCGTGGCCATCCGCATGACGGCCAACTGGTATCAAAGCGAAATGCACCGGCAGACCTTGGAAAAGGAACATACCGAAATGGCGTTGAAAAACCTCAAGAGCCAACTGCATCCGCACTTCCTGTTCAATACGCTCAACAACATCTACGCGCTCGTGGCCTTCGACCAGGAAAAGGCGCAGACAGCCCTGCTCGACTTGAGCAAATTGTTGCGTTATGTCTTGAAAGAGAGCGAACGCAACACGGTTCCACTCTCGGGTGAAATCCTGTTCCTTCAACAATACATCCGGCTCATGAGCCTGAGAATCGGTCCGAACGTCACGCTTTCCATCGATTTTCCGGATCCCAAGCGATTGGCAGCCGGACAAGACCCGCAAATCGCGCCGCTGCTATTCATCAACCTGATTGAAAACGCGTTCAAATACGGCATTCCCGCTTCCGCCAAATCGCTCATCCATCTCTCAATGAAATGGAACGCGGCTAACGGCATACTCGAATTCACGTGCAGCAACCCTGTTTTCGATACCGCACCGATCTCGTCGGGCGACACCGGCATCGGCCTTCAGAACCTGCGCCAACGGCTGGAATACCTCTATCCGCAACGGCACGTCTTTACGCTGAAAAACGACGGTTCGGAGTTTGCGGTATATTTACAACTAACGTTGTGAAGTCAGGCTTCGCCTCAGCAAAATCAAGCAAGTTTGTTTTGCATTCGGCTTGCACTGACTTTGCAACTGACGTTGTGAAG
>CAJUFX010000005.1:0-34353 GCA_910586395.1 uncultured Bacteroidales bacterium | reverse complement strand
AAGCAAGTTTGTTTTGCATTCGGCTTGCACTGACTTTGCAACTGACGTTGTGAAGATAGGAAGTGTCAACGTTCGCGCTACTTTTAGCGATCCGCATATATGCGGAGAACACGGCGCCGGACGACATGATACGACGGACGGAACCTTGGGCAGGCGCACAGAAACAAACCTTAAGAACAAACGATTTCGTGATGGAAACCTTACGCTGCATCATCGCGGACGACGAACCGCTGGCTTTAGGGCTTTTGGAAAGTTACGTCCGCAAGACGCCTTCGCTCCGTCTGGAAGGAACGTTCCCGGACGGCGTATCAGCCTTGGAACGCCTGAAACAGGGCGACATAGATTTGGCGTTCTTAGACATACAGATGCCCGACCTCAACGGTTTGGAATTGGCCCGGCTTATGCCGGAACGGACAACCGTAGTCTTTGTGACGGCCTACGAACAATACGCCGTGGAAGGTTTCAAAGTGGAGGCGGCGGACTATCTGCTGAAACCGGCCTCGTATGCCGATTTTCTGACCGCCTGCGAACGGGCGGCGAAACGTCTGGAGCGCGAAGCCATGGCGGCGGACGTAGAAACAGCCGGCACGGAAGAGAGCGCCGGCGGGCGAAGCAAGCCCATGACGGCCAACATGGATGAAACGCTTTTCATCAAGGCCGACTACAAGACGATTCCCGTCAAACTGCGTGACATACGCTATATCGAAAGCGTCAAGGATTATGTGCTGATTCACTTGGATCCGAACGGCGAAAGCCGGCATCCGGGCAGCCGGACGCCGCACGACATCATGAGCCTGCAAAACATGAAAAGTCTCGCGGAATTTCTGCCCGCGCCGCCCTTTCTGCGCATACACCGCTCCTATATCGTCAATCTCAACAAAATAGACTGCATCGAACGGCAACGCGTGATTTTCGGATCGGAATACCTGCCGGTTTCAGATTCCTACCGGGAAGCGTTCGAACAGGCCGTGTCCGCACGCACGCCCTGAGGGCGGACAACGGCAGATCTGGAATGGCCAAACGTCAGCCGACGGATTCTCCTCAATCGCATCAATACGTAAAGAACAAAACAGCGGGTTCGGCGCAACGGAAACCGTTTTCGGAAAGGACTTTCCAATAGTCGGCCAACACTTGGCCCGTATGGCCGACCGGATGTTTCAACAACATGCGGTAAACGGCCTCCACCTCGGCGCTCAAACGGCCGCTACCGTCACAAACCGGCGTTTCCGTCAAACCGAAAATCAGCATTTCCAAATAAGCGTCACGCCGTTGCCGCGCCTCGGACGCATACAGCGTACCGTCGTATTGTTCCAGAAAATGCTCCCAACCGACCAGACGTTTGGCCAACGTCTGCCACGAAACAGCCAGGCTGTCGCCTTTGGCGCAGGGTTCTTCCTCCTCCATCGCCACCAAGACGAAAAACGTGCGCGTGCCGTCGCTCAAATAGCGTCCCAACCTCTCGCGTATGGCGTCGAAATCGGGACGAACGGAAACGGCATCGGGCGTTTGACGCACCATAAAATAATTCTTCTCCAACAAGGCGACGTATTTCTCGGCGGCCTGTTTTTCGCGCGCGGAGCGCGCCGATTCGGCCGCTTTGAGCAGCAAGTCGTTAAATGCAGCCTGATCCAGAACCGTCATCGCGAAATCCTCCAACATGAGGAAGGCCGAATCGCAGGTGGCGGACGCCGCCTGGAAAAACAGCCGTTCGAACTCCGCCACGGCCGCCGGTACAGACTCCATGCGGTTGCGGTCCAAATTGACCAAATACGTGTAATAGGCCTGCAGCGGCCCGCCATGAAACATGATCTGATCGGAAACGGGCTGTTGCGGCACCTGCGCCATAGCCGGCCCGCCCGACAGGCCTAAACCGGCAATCCAACAAAGCCCCGCGGCCAACCATACGATGCGGTTCAAGCCGCCATGACGTAATCCCGTTCGGCAGCCGCCCTTCATGCCGGTCATCCCGTATTGTCCGCTATGACATTTCATAATACGCGCTTCCTTTTAGAATTTCAAAGCACAAAGATAGGTATTATTTCGTCCGCATCGCCCGCATGGCGTTCAACACGGCCAAGACCGTCACGCCCACGTCGGCGAATACGGCCTCCCACATATCGGCCACGCCCAGCGCGCCCAACAGCAACATCGCGAATTTAATCCCGATGGCGAACACCATGTTCTGCACGACGATGCGCCGCGTCCTGCGGGCGATGCGCATGCCCTCGGCCACTTTGAGCGGGTTGTCGTCCATAAGTACGACGTCGGCCGCCTCAATGGCGGCGTCGCTGCCGATACCGCCCATCGCGATGCCCACGTCGGCCAGCTTCAAAACGGGCGCATCGTTGATGCCGTCGCCCACGAACGCCAACGGCAAGGCGGCCGGCCCCGACTGCCGCAACCGCTCCACTTGCGCCACCTTGTCGCCCGGCAACAGTTCCGCCTGCCATTCGTCTATGCCGGCGGCCCGCGCCACGGCTTCGGCCACTTCGGAACGGTCGCCCGTCAGCATGACGGTCTTGGCAACCCCCGCCTTTCCGAGGCGGACGACGGCCTCGGCCGCCTCAGGCTTTATCATGTCGGCAACGACGATATAGCCGGCATACATCCCGTCCGCAGCCAAATGCACCACGGTACCGACCGTCCCGCAGACCGCGGATTCCACACCGGCCCGCCGCATCAGCCGCCCGTTGCCCGCAAAGACGCGGCGGCCATCGACCAGGGCGGCTATGCCCTCGCCCGCAAAATCCGCCACGTCCGACACACGCGACCGGTCTATCGGCCGGCCGTAGGCCTCGCGCAACGAAACCGCCACGGGATGGTCGGAATAACCCTCGGCCAAAGCGGCCAGTTCCGTCAAATCCGCTTCGGAAAACCCGCCCGCCCCGGCCGGCCGGACTTCCGTCACCGAAAACCGCCCCCGCGTCAGCGTGCCGGTCTTGTCGAACACCACCGTGCGGACGCGGGCCAGCGTCTCCAAATAATCGGAACCCTTGATTAAAATGCCCCGGCGCGAAGCCCCGCCGATGCCGGCGAAAAACGTCAGCGGGATGGACACGACCAACGCGCACGGGCAGGAAATCACAAGGAAAATCAACGCCCGGTTGAGCCACAGGAGCCACCCGCCACCCGCCACGAGCGGCGGCACGACGGCCAACAGCACGGCCGCGCCGACGACAATCGGCGTATAGACACGCGCGAAACGCGTGATGAATTTCTCCGAAGCGGCCTTACCCGTATCGGCATGTTCCACGAGATCGAGGATGCGGGCCACCGTCGATTCACCGTAAGTTCCCGTCGTGCGCACACGCAAAACGCCGCTCAGGTTGAGGCTGCCGCTGAGCACCGTCCCGCCGGCCGATACCTCCCGCGGCACACTTTCTCCTGTCAGCGCGGCCGTATCGAGCGCGGATGTCCCCGACAGCACGACGCCGTCCAGCGGCACTTTCTCGCCCGGCTTGACGACAATAACGCTACCGGCCGGCAGACCGTCCGGCGACACCTTCTCCAAACCCGACGCCGTCTCCACATTGGCGTAATCGGGGCGAATGTCCATGAGTGCAGAAATGGACCGGCGGCTGCGCGCCACGGCCACATCCTGAAACAACTCGCCGATCTGATAGAACAGCATGACGGCCACGGCCTCCGGATACTCGCCTATCGCGAACGCGCCGAGCGTGGCGACGGCCATGAGAAAATGCTCGTCCAGCATACGGCCGCGTAACAATTGCCGGACGGCCCGCCAGACGACATCCGCCCCCGCCACGAGATAGGCGGCCACGAACAGACCGACTTGCCAGACCGGCGCGGCGAACGGCAGGTAAGCCGCCGCGAACAGCAAACCCGCCGCCACGATACGTCCCAATATGATTTTATGTGATTTTTCCATATCCCGCAAACACTTTTTCCTTACAAAAATAAAGGAACGGAAATGCAACCCGGTTGCAAAGCGTGGCGGTCAGCCGCCCCCACCATTGGCCGTCCGCATCACGCCGCACGCATCGCACCGCACGCATCGCACCGCCTGCCGCAAAGCGACGCGCGGGAACGGTTCAGCCGCGCCGTTTGCGGCTGCAATCGGGACAAAGCCCTTTGAGCAGATAATCGATTTGACGGAGTTGGAAGCCGTCCGGATAACGCACGACCGGAATGTGCGTATGGTCGAGGCAAAACGTCTTGTGGCAGGCCTCGCAGTAGAAATGGCAATGCAATTCATCCACCCGACATTCGTGATCGTTCCGGCACAGACAATACTTTTTCGAACCGCTGCCGTCTTCGATTTCGTGCAGCAGATGATGCTCGGCGAACAGCGTCAGCGTACGGAACAACGTGGACTTATCGACGCTTTCCAACGCATCTTCCAAATCCGTCAGGCTAAACGTATTTTCAAACGATTGAACCGCCTTATATACGAGGTTCCGCACCGCCGTCGGCCGAATCCCGTGCGCGGTCAGCACCGCCTCATACACCGCCGATCCTTCTTGCTTCTCATCCATCTTCATACCATGATTTTCATTTTCCTGAGAACCCTCCGACCTCATCGGCCACTGCTTCGAGCGATATGCCGGCCGCGAACAGCGGTATGTTGATCAACCAATCCTGACGACGGAATCCCGACATAGACAGACGCAAGGCCCGCATCTGCGGATTGGCTTTCATGAACGTCGCCAACGACTTTGAACGTAAATTCTCCTCGGCCTTGACCTCTATCGGGACAATCGAAGCGCCATACTGCACTACAAAATCTATTTCCATCGTGGAATCACCATTCGTGTAATAATACAAAAATGTTTCCGGCAAAACTCGTAATTGCTGCAAGACGTAATTTTCCGTAAACGCGCCTTTGTATTCCTCGAAAACCCGGCTTCCCACCAACATTTCGGCCGGCGGGGTCTGCGCCAAAGCCCCCAACAACCCGCAATCGTGCAAGAACAGTTTGAATGCCGAAGCGTCCTCATAGAATTTCAACGGCAGAACCGCTTTATTCACCCGGTTCACCACAACCACAATACCGGCATCCACAAGCCATTGTATAGCTGTTTCATAATCTTTGGCGCGCGCCCCTTTCTTTACGGCTCCGAATATGAATTTCTTATTGTCCCGCGCCAATTGAGCCGGTATGCCATTCCAGACCATATTGATGCGCGCGATTTGCGATGCCGGCGCATGTTTGGAAATATCGTTCCTATAAGCGGCCAGGATTTCATTCTGTATCCTGCGCACCTCCCATATATCACCCGTGGTGGCATAAGACAGCACCGCTTCCGGCATACCGCCCACATAATAATACTGACGCAACAACTCGACAAACGAATGACGCAAGGCCTGCATACTATCCCAATCCTTTTGACACAGAATATCCCGATATGCCTGTTTATCCAAAGCCAACAGAAATTCGTCAAACGTCATGGGATATAACGTCAGCATATTGACTTTTCCGACTGGAAATGATGAATGGTCATGCAAGGCAATGCCCAACAGCGACCCGGCGACAGCAATGTGATATTCGGGCGCTTCCTCGCAAAAATATTTCAAGGCGGCCAAAGCCGCCGGCACTTCCTGTATCTCGTCCAATATGACCAGCGTCTTACCGGGAGTAATTGGCTCTCCCGTTATAGCACTGATGTTCCGCAAAATACGCGAAATATCATAATCGACAAACATATTTCCGACATCATGCTGACGATCACAATTCACATACGCGACATTCTGAAAATCAGACCGACCGAATGATTTCAAAATATAGGTTTTACCAACCTGCCGCGCCCCATTCAGCACCAATGGCTTCCGATTTTCCTGCAATTTCCATCGGCGTAATTCCGTAATGATACTCCTATACATTAACAATCTGCATATTTCAATGCAAAACTACATTTTTCTTGGGGAACTTTCAATGCAAAACTACATTTTTCCTGGGGAACTTTCAATGCAAAACTACATTTTTCTTGGGGAACATTACAGATTTAACACCATGCTCTACCCATATTCCACTTTTCGACAGCAGCAAAACAACACGGCATTCCGAGCCGCATACGGCAAAACGGTGTGACAATGCGGCGCTTCTTCTTCACGCCCGGCTCTGTGCTTTCATGTATTCGCCTATCGTGCGGCCGTCCCACCGCACCTCCCGCTTGACAATCTTCGCCGGAGTTCCGACCAACAACACGTTGCCCTCTCCGATACTTTTGGCGACAATGCTGTCCCAGCCGATGATGTTGCCACGGCCGATACGGACATTCCTTGCCGATCTTCACGTTCTTGCCGACCCCTACGCGCTCTCCGAACTCAATGAACAGCGCCGCTGCGTCTGGATTTAAAGATTTGACTTGAAAAATGCTTCCAACTTGTCGAACGGAATGACGGTCAGATTGTCGTAAAGATCCGTATGGTTGGCGCCGGGGATAATCATCAGTTCCTTGTTGTCGCCTTTCAACTTCTTGAACGCATCCTCGCCGAAATAGCGCGAGTGCGCCTTTTCGCCATGAATGATCAGTACGGCATTCTCGATTTCGTCCGCACGGCTCATAAGCGGGAAGTTGATGAACGGGATGGCTTCCGTCGCATTCCGTCCCTGATTGGAGTTGAGCGAACGGGCGTGATAACCGCGCGAAGTCTTGTAATAAGCGTGATAGTCCTTGAAGAACTGCGACGCATCGGCCGGCAATTCATCGGGCACACCGCCGCCCGGTTTCTGGAAGCCGTTGCAGAAATCCTCGGTACGCTGTGCCGCCAATGTTTTACGAAGTGCGTGACGGGCTTCGGCGTTATCGTCGGCATCGAAATAGCCGTTGGCACTGACGCGGCTCATGTCGTACATCGTCGAAGCGACGGTCGCCTTGATGCGCGGGTCGGCTGCCGCGGCATTGATGGCCAAGCCGCCCCAACCGCAGATGCCGATGATACCGATTTGTTCAGGATCAACCTTGTCGTTGGTCGCAAGGAAATCGACAGCCGCCGAAAAGTCCTCCGTATTGATGTCGGGCGACACCACATAACGGGGTTCACCGCCGCTCTCTCCGGTATAGGAGGGGTCGAACGCGAGGGTCAGGAAACCGCGCTCGGTCATGGTCTGGGCATACAGTCCGGCGGCTTGTTCCTTGACAGCCCCAAACGGGCCGCAGACAGCAATGGAGGGAAACTTGCCGGAAGCGTCTTTCGGGACATACATGTCGGCCGCCAGCGTGATGCCGTAACGGTTGGTAAAGGTTACTTTGCTGTGGTTCACTTTATCGCTCTGCGGAAACGTCTTGTCCCATGCTTGCGTAAGATTCAATGTCTTCATATCGTCACTCGTGTTTTGATTTGCGGTACGGTTCACACAACCGGAAAGCAGTCCGATTCCGAACAAGGCTGCAATGGCTGCGGTTTTCAGATTTATTGTTTTCATTTTTCTATAATGCAAATGATTGTCTCTTGTAAATGATAATGCAAAAATACGGCGCAAAAACAGAACACGCATTACTGTCCGGCTCAAAATAAATTATTCAAAAGTTCACACAATAAACTTCGTGCAGACCGAGCACAGAGGAAAACTTGTTGTTACTCTATCGAGGTGCAGCCGAAGCCCACTTATTAAATTGTTTTCCTAAAATTTTCGTTTCTTTGATAGATAAAAGATCAAGCCTGCAATTATAAACATACTAAAATCAAATAATTACAAATTAAGATCCTGTTTGTCATGAAATCTCATCACCTGCTTTTCATCTTCTTGTTGTCGGCGGTGCCGCTCAAAGCACAGAACACCCTGTTTTATCAATGCGACTCGCTATTGGATGCCTATTACGAAACCCGCAATTATGAGACGCTTATACGGGATTGGACGGCATTGCCGACCGATTCCATTCCCGGTTTAGAGCATGTCGGTATTTTGGGCATCATGTTGGACCGGTACGATACCCTGCATGCCCGCCAGACGATGGACCATCTGACACGCAAATACGGCTTTGACGTCAAGACTTATTTAAGCCTCCTTCATATTCGGCATTCCTGTTTTGACAGCGCGCGGACGGATTCATTATATCAGGTGTGGCACAAGGCACAGGGAGCGGAAAGACATGAAATAAACCGGGCGGTTCAAGCATTCAGGGAGCGGGAATATATCGTCTATCAGACTTATATGAAAAGTGATAGATCTCAGAAAATCGAAAAACAGGAAGAGTTTTTAAGCGATTTGGATTCCCTGTTCGAACACTTGATGACCCTCTGCGAGCGGCAGGGGTTTCTGCCCAACACGGAGACGAACGGCTATGGCAATGATGTTTCCTTGCAGTTGATGCATATTTTAGCGGAGGCCAATGCCTGGGAAGAGAAATGGTGCCGCATCCACCCTTATATCCATACCGCTTTCCAGAAAGGTAAGATCTCCAATTCCTATTTTTTCATATACGACCGAGAAGCGTATACACGGCGGCAGTGCCAATGTTTTGGCACGTTTGACGATCGCGTGCCTTTTTGCGAAAGTATGTGCGGAGAGGATGCGGCCGCGTTGAAAGCGTTGAGAAAGACGTATCTGATTGAACAAGCCGATAGTTTCCTGCAACGCAACGCATATTGGCTTTCGGCCATCGAAAGCCAGCCTTGAGGCCGACCCTTTCAGGGCGTTCCTCCATCTGCGGACCGGCACATCCACCTGCGGACAGTCGCCAATACCTTTATAACATACTTTCGGACAGCAATAAAACAACCATTCCCGACCGGTTCAACTGACCGTCCAACCACCCTGCCGTAACACGCGGTAAAATTCCACAAAAAATCGTATCTTCGCTGTTTTGATGGCGCGGCGACAAAAACGCGTCCGAATAACACTAAAACACGTTTCAGCATTATGGCGGAAGAACAACCGAAAATCATTTTCTCGATGGTGGGGGTCGGCAAGATTTACCCCCCCAACAAACAGGTACTGAAAGATATTTACCTCTCGTTTTTCTACGGGGCCAAGATCGGCATCATCGGTCTGAACGGCTCCGGAAAGTCTTCCCTTTTGAAGATTATCGCGGGATTGGACAAGTCGTATCAGGGCGAGGTGGCGTTTTCGCCGGGCTACTCGGTGGGCTATTTAGCACAGGAACCGGAATTGGATCCGAACAAGACCGTGAAGGAAGTCGTGGAGGAAGGCGTACAGGAGACGGTCGATCTGCTGAAAGAATACGAGGCCATCAACGCCAAGTTCGCCGAAGAGATGAGCGATGACGAGATGAACAAACTCATCGAACGGCAGGGCGAGGTCATGGAGAAACTGGAACAGCTCGACGCCTGGGATCTGGACGCCAAACTGGAACGCGCCATGGACGCGCTCAACTGCCCGCCCTCCGACGCGCCGGTCAGCGTGCTCTCCGGCGGGGAACGCCGCCGCGTCGCGCTCTGCCGCCTGCTGTTGCAGGAGCCCGACATCCTGTTGCTCGACGAGCCGACCAACCACCTGGACGCCGAATCGATCCAATGGCTGGAACAGCACCTGCAACAATACAAGGGCACGGTCATCGCCGTGACGCACGACCGCTACTTCCTCGACCATGTGGCCGGCTGGATTCTCGAACTCGACCGCGGCGAGGGCATCCCCTGGAAAGGCAACTACAGTTCGTGGCTCGACCAGAAGACCAAACGTCTGGAACAGGAGGAAAAGGCCGAGTCCAAACGCCGCAAGACGCTGGAACGCGAACTGGAATGGGTGCGCATGAGCCCCAAGGCGCGGCAGGCCAAAGGCAAGGCGCGTCTGAACGCCTATGAGAAAATCCTGAACGAAGACACGAAACAGAAAGAGGAACGGCTCGAAATCTATATCCCGAACGGGCCGCGCCTCGGCAACAACGTCATAGAAGCCAAGAACGTGCGCAAGGCGTTCGGCGACAAACTCATTTTCGAAGACCTCAACTTCGCCCTGCCGCAAGGCGGCATCGTGGGGGTCATCGGGCCGAACGGCGCGGGTAAGACCACCTTGTTCCGCCTCATCATGGGCATGGAACAGCCCGACGCCGGCACGTTCTCGGTGGGCGAGACCGTCCAGATCGGTTATGTGGACCAACAGCACGCCGCGATAGACCCGGAAAAGAACGTCTGGGAGGTTATCTCCGAGGGCAACGAACAGATCCAGATGGGCGGCCGCCTCATCAATTCGCGCGCCTACGTCTCGCGCTTCAACTTCAACGGCACCGACCAGAACAAAAAGGCCGGCCTGCTCTCCGGCGGCGAACGCAACCGCATGCACCTCGCGCTGACGCTCAAAAGCGAGGCCAACGTGCTGTTGCTGGACGAGCCGACCAACGACATCGACATCAACACGTTGCGGGCGTTGGAAGAGGGCTTGGAGAACTTCGCCGGTTGCGCCGTCGTCATCTCGCACGACCGCTGGTTCCTCGACCGTATCGCCACGCATATCCTGGCGTTCGAGGGCGAGGGGCAGGTTTATTTCTTCGAAGGCGGGTTCACCGAATACGAGGAGAACAAGAAAAAACGTCTGGGCGATACCGAACCCAAACGCTTCAAGTATAAAAAACTCATGGCATAATGGCATCTCACGAAGAACAATTCAAAAAACTGATAGCCCATACCAAAGAGTATGGGTTCATCTTCCCCTCCAGCGAAATCTACGACGGGCTGGCCGCGGTGTATGACTACGCCCAATACGGCGTGGAACTCAAACGCAATATCCGTGACTATTGGTGGAAATCGATGGTGCAGATGCACGAAAACATCGTGGGGCTGGATTCGGCCGTCTTCATGCACCCGACCATCTGGAAAGCCTCCGGCCACGTCGATGCGTTCAACGACCCGATGATCGACAACAAGGATTCGAAGAAACGCTACCGCGCCGACGTGCTCATCGAGGATCAGATCGCCAAATGGGAAGAGAAGATAGAGAAAGAGGTGGCCAAGGCCGCCAAACGGTTCGGCGACGCCTTTGACCGCGAACAGTTCGTGAGCACGAACCCGCGCGTGCTGGAATACCGTCAGAAAATCGAGACGACGAGCCACCGCATGAATCAGGACCTGACCGACAACAACCTTGAAGACCTCCGCAAACTCATAGAGGAACTGGAAATCGTCTGCCCGATTTCCGGCAGCCGCAACTGGACGGACATCCGCCAGTTCAACCTCATGTTCGCGACCAAAATCGGCTCGGTCGATAACGAGGCCTCGACCGTTTACCTGCGTCCCGAAACCGCACAGGGCATCTTCGTCAATTTCCTCAACGTGCAGAAGACCGGCCGCATGAAGATACCGTTCGGCATCGCGCAGACCGGCAAGGCGTTCCGCAACGAAATCGTCGCCCGTCAGTTCATCTTCCGCATGCGGGAGTTCGAACAGATGGAGATGCAGTTTTTCGTCGCGCCGGGCGAGGAACTCACATGGTTCGAATATTGGAAGCAGGAACGCATGAAATGGCACCGCTCGTTGGGCATCCCGGCCGAAAAATACCGTTTCCACGACCACGAGAAACTGGCGCACTACGCCAACGCGGCCACCGACATCGAATACGAATTCCTGTTCGGCTTCAAGGAACTGGAAGGCATCCACTCGCGCACCGACTTCGATTTGAGCCGCCATCAGGAGTTCTCCGGCAAGAAAATCCAGTACTTCGACCCCGACCGCAACGAAAGTTACACGCCTTATGTCGTGGAAACGTCCATCGGGCTCGACCGCATGTGCCTGGCCGTGTTGAGCCATGCTTTCCACGAAGAGACGCTTGAAGACGGCAGCGAACGCGTCGTGATGAAGTTTCCGCCTTTCCTCGCGCCCTACAAGGCGGCCATCCTGCCGCTCGTCAAGAAAGACGGCATGCCGGAAAAGGCCAAGGAAATCCTGAACCTGCTGCGCGGCGACTTCATGTGCCAATACGAGGAAAAAGACACGATCGGCAAGCGTTACCGCCGCCAGGACGCCATCGGCACGCCTTACTGCATCACGGTGGATACGCAGACGCTCGAAGACGATACGGTAACGGTGCGCGAACGCGACAGCATGCAGCAGACGCGCATGCCCATCGCCGAACTGCCGGCATTCTTAGCCAAGGGGCTGAAGCCGCTGGCGCTCTAAGCCTGAGCGGGCGGGACGGGTTGATTTGAACCCAATAAAACACCAAAGACATGAGACATTTTCAATTATACAATCCGGTACGCGTGCTGTTCGGCGTGAACCAAATCGCCAACATCGGCCGCTACATCCCTTCGGGCGTCAAAGTCCTCGTGACTTACGGCGGAGGCAGCATCAAGCAAAACGGCGTGTACGACCAGGTCCGTGACGCGCTGAAAGGTTTTGAATGGACGGAGTTCGGCGGCATTGAACCCAATCCCAAATACGAGACGCTCATGAAGGCCGTGGAGATTGTCCGACGCGACAATATCGGCTTTTTATTGGCCGTGGGCGGCGGCTCGGTCATGGACGGCACCAAATTCATCGCGGCGGCCGCCTGCTTCGAGGGCGAAGACCCTTACACGATCTGCACCGAGGGCGCGGAAGTGAAAAAGGCCGTGCCGCTCGGCTGCGTCGCGACCCTGCCGGCCACCGGCTCGGAAATGAACGCCGGCGCGGTCATCAGCCGATTGTCCACCCAAGAGAAGTTCGCGTTTCATTCGCCGCTTGTGTTTCCGCGCTTTTCGGTGCTGGATCCGACGGTGACGCTCAGCCTGCCGCCGCGCCAACGCGCCAACGGCGTCGTGGATGCGTTCATCCACGTGACCGAACAATATCTGACCTATCCGGCCGACGCGAAGGTGCAGGACCGCTTTGCGGAGGGCTTGCTCCTGACGCTGATTGAAGAGGGCGCGAACTATGTGAACAAGCCCGACGACATCGACACGGCCTCGAACGTGGTATGGGCCGCGACGATGGCGCTCAACGGCCTGATTGCGGCCGGCGTGCCCGAAGATTGGGCGACCCACCAGATCGGTCATGAAATCACGGCCTTGGAGGGTTTGGACCACGCGCAGACGTTGGCCTTGGTATGGCCTGGCCTGCACAAGGTGATGCGGGCTTCCAAACGCGAGAAACTGTTGCAGTTTGCCGAACGCGTGTGGAACCTGCGCGAGGACGGCGAAGACAAGCGTATCGACGAAGCCATCGCGCGTACGGAGGCTTTCTTCCGCAGTTTGGGCGTAGGCACGCGCATAGCCGACTATCCGCAGATGTCGGCCGGCTTCATCGACGTGATTGTGGAACGGTTCCGGAAACGCGGCACGCGTTTGGGCGAACGCGCGGAGATTGACGCCGATACGGTGCGCCGCATTTTGGAGGACCGGAAATAATAAGATAAAAGGCGAACGAGCCTATAAACACTAGCCCGCTTTTTTAACGCTTCGCGTTGATGTCAGGCTGAGGCTCGGCAAATGGAACAAGTTCCTTTGCTCTCGCCTTGCACTGACATTGAAGTTACGCTCTACGGAATCTCGACATTATGCAGAGGTGTTGCTTTAGTTGTCGGCTTTAAGCACAATCGTGCCGATATTGGTCGCCCACATAAGCGGCGCGGACGTATCGGCGGGAGGCGCGCGGAAAGGGATATGAAAGACTGTAAGGACATAGCGGTTTTGGGCATGGGGCGTGTGGGCACGCACCTGTCGGCGGCCTTGCGCGCCGCGGGGCACCGTGTGACGGAAATTCGGACGCACGACGCGGCGGAGGCGGCGCGATGCGCGGCCGGCCAAGACCTGCTGTTGCTCTGCGTGCAGGACGGACGGATTGCCGACTTGAACCGGATGTTGCGGCTGACGGCCGGCCGCACGGCGGTGGCGCACGTTTCGGGCGCCACGCCGCTGCAAGCCATTGCAGACATCGCGCCGCGGCACGGCGTGTTTTACTGCCTGCAGACGTTCAGCCCCGGCGACGCGATCGACTTCCGCCAAGTGCCGATTTGCGTGGAGGCGAACGATGAAGAGACCGCTGCATTGCTGGAGACGGTAGCGCGCAGCCTGAGTGCCGACGTGCGCCGCGTGGATTCGCGCCAACGGCTGGGGTTGCATCTGGCGGCCGTCTTCGCCTCCAACTACGGCAACCTGATGTACACGGCGGCGGAACAGATTTTGCAAGCCTGCGGGCTGGACCTCGCGCTCTTGCAGCCGATTATCGAACAGACGGCGGAGAAACTGCGGCGCATGCCGCCCTTGCAGGCTCAGACGGGCCCCGCCCTGCGCCGCGACGACGGCACGCTGGACAAACACCGGCAACTGCTCGCGGATCTGCCGCTACCGGACGACTACCGCCGCCTCTACGACGATTTGGCGGCTTGGATACAGCGGCTGCATCCGTAGCCGTAGCGGGCCGGACGGCCTCGCGCGCAAGCCCCCTGCGGGCCGCGCAACCGGGGCGGCCTCGTGCGGCGGCCGCGTTAATTTCGCTTCGCTCATTGAAGTTCGGCTGCGCCTCGGTGAAACATGTTCCATTTCGCTCGGCTTGCACGAACTTTCAAACCTAAAACAAAAAACCTATGGGAAACTACAAAGAGAAACTGCACAAGATCACGACCTTGATCTTCGACTACGACGGCGTGATGAGCGACGGCAAGGTATGGGTCATCGACCCGGAGACGCAAATCCGAAGCGCGCACGTCAAAGACGGCTACGCCCTGCACCATGCCGTGAAGAAAGGTTTCCGCGTGGCGGTTATCTCCGGCGGCAAGGGCGAGTGCATCCGCCAGCGTATGGCCTTTCTCGGCATACACGACGTGTTTCTGCAGGTGCCTTATAAACGGGCACAATTCGAAGCTTATATGACCGAACACGGCCTACAGCGCGAAGAGGTGCTGTATATGGGCGACGACATTCCCGATTACGAGCTCATGAAACTGGCGGGCGTATCGGCCTGCCCCGCCGACGCCGCGCACGAAATCCGCGAGGTGGCCGACTATGTCTCGCACATCAAGGGCGGCGAAGGCTGCGTGCGCGACATCGTGGAACAGGTCATGCGCTCGCAGAACCTATGGTTCGACGAGGCCGCCCTGCACTGGTAATTACACGGGCGAGGCCTACACGGCACGGACGTCGCACCAAAGACGTTCCGCACCTCGCGCCACGTCTTACGACTTGAAAAAACAGTAAAACCGATATGAAAACCAAATTCTCCAATCTGATCTCCGGCCTGATTGTGGCCGCGATGATTCTCATGGCCGGCACGGCGTTGATAAGCAGCACGACCGGCCGCCTGCGCGCCCAGGAGCGCATCAACTGGTTTCAGTTCGAACAAGCGATAGAGATGAACCAGACGCGTGCGGAACAAGGCCTGGCGCCAAAAAAAATCTTCGTGGACGTCTATACCGACTGGTGCGGCTGGTGCAAGAAACTCGACGCCACGACTTTCGCACACCCCGAAATCATCGACTACCTGAACCAGCATTTCATCGCCGTCAAACTCAACGCCGAACGGCAGGATACGGTCGTCATCAACGGCCAGCCGTTCGTCTATGTGCCGGGCGAGGGACGGCGCGGCATCCACCAGCTGGCGGTCATCCTGCTACAGAACCGCATGTCGTATCCGTCCTGCACGTTTTTAGACGAGAGCGGTCAGCAACTGCAGGTCATTCCGGGCTATATGAACGCCAAACAGTTCGAGGCCGTACTGCATTTCTTCGGAGACGACGCCTACAAGACGCAGGACTGGGAGACGTACAGCGCGAACTTCAAGGGGAAGATTGCGGAATGACACGACTAAACGCTGATGTGCGGTGAGGCGATTCCCGTCCCGCGAAACCCGCAAAAAAAAGAGCCGGTCCTTTACGGAACCGGCTTTTTTTATGGCATTCGACACCTAACTCGGATATCCGACATCGGACATCCGGCCCGCCATGCCTAACGGTATTCTATCTGACGCGCGATGACCCGTGTCGGCACATGCTCGCCCGCATATATCGTACAACGCGTCCAATTATCCTGCGCGTCATATTCGTAGGCAATCCGCATCGTACTGACCGCACCGCCAGGCACACCGCGACGCACATTGGTAATATTGCCTTTCGCATCGTGGCTGTAATCCGTCTTGGATGTCAGAATGCCTTCTTGATTATGGTATTCCTCTCCGGTCAGACGGCCTTGTGCATCATAAGTCATATTCTTTTGATAAACAAAACGGTCTTCCTTGCTTTTCAACCGTTCCATCGTACAATTACCGGCATTGTCATAAGCATAGTCAATAGTCTGCAACTTTTCACCACGCGGATTACGACGCGTCACATTGAGCAACTGTCCGGCTTTGTTATAGGTATAGACTTCCGTATAAAACAACTCGCCATCGGCGTTGTAAACGGTCTCGGACTGCAATTTGTCTTTGTTGTATTCGAACGTACTGTAAGCATCCATCCACTCTTTGTTGGAATAACGCTTCTGCGTACTCGGTTGGCCGTCTTTCTCCTCGGTCGTAAAATAGAAAAGCATATCGCCTTTCTGATTCAACTCCGTCACGCGCGACTGATTACCGTTCGCCGAATATTCAACGATGACCGGATGTTCCAACATGTCGCCCAATTCCACATGGTCGAACTTATCGATGGCCTCGAACGTCTTGACGACAATACGTTGCACCGAACCCTTAGCTTTGTAATTTTCGTTTTCGGTATATTGCGGCGGAACCAACGCGTAAAGCGGCATGGAGACCAACCCGATGGCCAAAATGAGCAGTGGCCGAAGACTGTGTTTAAACATATCGTTTATATTTTTAATTTATTAACTATTTACCGCAATTCCGCACCGGCCTGCTGTTTAAGGCTATTGAAAATCTTTTCCATCGCCTTTTCAATCTGTTTGTCGGTCAACGTCTTGCCAGGGTCTTGCAGCATAAAGCTGACGGCATACGACTTTTTTCCCTCGGGCAGGTGCTTGCCCTCATAGACGTCAAACAGGCGGATTTCCCGCAACAAGGCCTTTTCTGCCTGACGCGCCGCGGCTTCTATCTGTTTGAACGTGACCGCATGGTCCACGAGCAAGGCCAGATCGCGCTTCACGGCCGGGAACTTGGCGACTTCCTGATAGACGACCGGCTTGACCGGCCGACATTGAAGTATGGCGTCCCAGTTGAAGTCGGCATAGAAGACGGGCTGCTTGATGTCGAAGCGGCGCAACAACTGCGGCTGCACCTCGCCGAAGGCCACGAGCGTCTTGCCGTTGCATTCGTATTGCAAGCCGTACTGCAAACCGGGGCATTGCGCCTCATCGGTCTTGATCTTGACGCCGGCGGTCCCACTCAGACGCAGGCTCTGCAAGACCTGTTCCACCGCCTTTTTGAGGCTGTAGAAATCACTCTGCCGCGCCGGTTGGTCACGCCAGTTTTCCGCCTGCTCCAGACCGGTAAGCCACAGGGCCAAGTGTTGCGCCTCCGCAAAGCGGGTCGAAACCGGCGCGTCGGCGGCGGCTTCGGGCTGGCGGCGGTACGACCGGCCGAATTCGTAAAACTTCAGGTTATTCTGTTTATGGTTCAGGTTGAAGGCCACCGAAGCCAAGCCGCCGAAAAGCAAGCTCGGACGCATCACGTTCAATTCCTGGCTCAACGGATTGGCCAAGACCACCGCCGTTTCGGCATAGGCGGCTATTTCGGTCACGTCCGCTTGCTTGCAGAGCGAATTGTTCATGATTTCGATGAAGCCGTTGTCGGACAAGAGGTCGGACACCCGCTTCTGCACGCGCTCGTCGCCCTTGCCGGGCTGCGCGTTGGGCGCGTAGGCCAGACGGCCGCTCATTTCGATGCGGTTGTAGCCGTAGATGCGCAACACCTCTTCGGTCAAGTCGGCTTCGCGCGTCACGTCGGGCTTGTTGGTCGGCACCTTGAC
Source organism: uncultured Bacteroidales bacterium (assembly GCA_910586395.1). Classification (GTDB taxonomy): domain Bacteria; phylum Bacteroidota; class Bacteroidia; order Bacteroidales; family P3; genus CAMXAS01. Next base: position 16,607 of record CAJUFX010000005.1, on the reverse strand, counting down.
GCGCAACGTGTCGGCCTTGTCCGGCAGCGGCTCGACCGTCATTTCCAAGGCCGACAGGATTTTCTGCGTCTCTTCGGTCGAAATCGCCTTGCCGATGAGCGTCCGCATACGCGGCAGGTTGAAATCCACGACCGCCGGCTCTATCGGCTGCGGATAGACATCCACAATGGCGCCGTCGGGTTCCGCCCCGGCCACCTCGCCGAGCAGCAGAGCCGCCCGTTTGAGCGCGTAGGCGGTGATATTCGGGTCGGCGCCGCGCTCGTAACGGAACGAAGCGTCGGTATTGAGGCCGTGCGCCCGCGCCGTCTTGCGGATACTGACCGGATTGAAGTAGGCGCTTTCCAAAAATACGGCCGTCGTGTCGTCGTGCACGCCGGCTTCCTCGCCGCCGAACACGCCCGCGATACACATGGGGTTTTCAGCATGGCATATCATGAGGTGGGTCGGCTGCAATTCGCGCTTGACGCCGTCGAGCGTCACGAGCGTCTCGCCCGCCTTGGCCGTCCGCACGACGATTTTGTCGCCCTGGATATGCCGGCGGTCGAACGCATGGAGCGGCTGCCCCGTCTCCATCAACACGTAGTTCGTCACATCGACCACATTGTTGATGGGGCGTATGCCGACGCTTTGCAGACGTTCCCGCAACCAAGCCGGCGAAGGCGCGACCTTGACGTTCTTGAGGCTGAGCCCCGTATAACGCGGACACAGCGCCGCGTCGGTCACTTCGACGCTGACGGGCGCGGGCGAGGCGGAAGCCTTAAAGCCGTCCACCGACGGATATTTCAACTTGGCATTTTTGTTTTCCCTTATCTGCAGCATGGCCGCCAAGTCGCGCGCCACGCCTATGTGCGACGTCGCGTCGGCCCGGTTCGGCGTCAGCCCGATTTCGAGTACCGTATCTCGGTGAATCTTAAAATAGTCGGCGGCCGGCATACCCACGGGCGTATCGGCCGGCAACACCATGATGCCGTCGTGCGACGCGCCCACGCCGATTTCGTCTTCGGCGCAGATCATGCCGAACGACTCGGCGCCGCGGATCTTGGATTTCTTAATCGTAAACGCCTCGTCGCCGTTATAAAGCACCGTCCCTATCGTGGCCACGATGACCTTTTGGCCGGCCGCCACGTTGGGCGCACCGCAGACGATGTTCAACGGCTGTTCGCCGCCCACGTTCACCGTGGTCAGGTGCAGGTGGTCGGAATCGGGATGCGCCCCGCACGTCAGCACCTCGCCCACGACCAAGCCCTGCAAACCGCCCTTCACACTCTCGTAGGCCTCCACGCCTTCCACTTCCAAACCGCCGTCGGTCAACCACCGCGCCGTATCTTCCGCGCTCAAATCGAAATCGACATATTCCTTGAGCCAACTGTAAGCTACTTTCATATCGCTTTTGCTTTCGTCACATTACGGGTGCCATGACCCTTCGGCCAGCCGCCCGGCATTCACGCTTCATTCACAACCACGCGAACGCATCGCGCAGAATTACAAAAATACGGAAAATCACAGGCAGAAGCAAGTTTGCAAAAAACGCGGGCCAAGGTTATGATTAAAATTGCTCAATGATTGAGCAATTTTTAATGGATTTTGCTCAACTTATGAGCAATTTTTGTATATTTGTACTTCTAAACTCACCCGAAGATGGATCAATTGCAAAACCGCTTCAACAAACTGTTGCTGGAAACCGACACCCGTTTCCATCGTTATATGTACGACCGCATCGACTGGCGCGGCCGCATGATTGGTTTGACCGGACCGCGCGGCGTCGGCAAAACGACGCTCGTCCTGCAATATATCAAAGACAGATTGGCCGACGAAGCCGCACTCTATGTCACGGCCGAAGATTTCTATTTCGCCAACCACCGGCTGTTGGATTTGGCAGACGATTTCGTCAAACGGGGCGGTAAACACCTCTTCATCGACGAAATACACCGCTACAAAGACTGGTCGAAAGAACTGAAACTCATGCACGACTACCACCCCGAACTGCAAGTCGTCTTTACCGGTTCTTCCGTCTTGGACATCAACAAGGGCGTGGCCGACCTGAGCCGCCGGGCCGCCATGTATCACATGCAAGGCCTCTCATTCCGCGAATACCTGCAATTTTTCCATAACGTGGCATTGCCCGTATATACGCTGGACGACATCCTGCAACTCAAGGTAAAAATTCCACCGAAATTCCATCCGCTCCAATTCTTCCCACAATACCTTCAACAAGGCTACTATCCGTTTCCTTTAGAGAACCGTGACCTCCACCTGCAGCAAATCGTGAACCTCGCCCTGGAAACCGACATTCCCCAATACGCCGGCATGAACGTCTCGACCGGCCGGAAATTGAAACAACTGCTGGCGATTATCGCTAAAAGCGTCCCATTCAAACCCAATATCAGCAGCATCGCCTCGGCACTCAACGTGAGCCGCAACAGCGTGGCGGACTATTGCCTCCTAATAGAGGAAGCCGGCCTCATCGCGCAACTCCGGGACGATACCGGCGGCATACGCGGCTTGGGCAAAGTGGACAAAATCTATCTCGACAACCCCAACCTGATATACACCCTCGCCAACGACCAAGCCGAAATCGGGAATGTCCGCGAGACCTTTTTCTTCAACCAGATGCGCGTCGGCCACGACGTCATCACCTCTTCCGCCTCGGACTTCTGGATAAACGACTACACGTTTGAAATCGGCGGCCGCAAGAAAGGCAAGAAGCAAATAGAAGGCATCCCGAACGCCTTTGTTGTCAAGGACGACATCGAATTCGCCACCGGCAACACCATCCCCCTCTGGCAATTCGGATTGGGGTATTGAGGTTCGTGTTTATCCGGTAAAAGTACTATATTTGTTGAGCGAAAACGTATAACACATTCAATGTAAGTAAGGAGCCACAAGACGAAGAAAGCAAACTATACATATACATTACATATCTTTGCCAACCGATTTGCATCTATAAGCTTTAAGAATTGAATTATTTACTTTATCTTTTGGAAACAAGTCGCAACCATGAAACTGAAAATAGATAATTTAAAAGAATTTGTACAGAATATCGATTATCCGATGGAGGACACTTTACACAGCAAAGAGACTCAACCTTATTTTTCACAAGAAATAGCAGATAGTATTATTCCATTTTATCTAAATACTATTTGCAATAAAAACATTTTCAGAACGTTACAAATTCCCCCTACGTTTGTCTTCGAGATAAGACTTGCGGTTTTTGGTCTAATAGACCAAAAATGGTTATCCGAAAAAATACCTGTAATAAAAGATTGGGCTTTACGCCAAGATAGTATCCGAAATAAACAATTTGTATTTGAAATTTGGAGTACCGGGGGATTTACAGATATATCCTTTGATAAATTATCTATAGCTCATGACAAAACAAAAAAATACCAAGTTGATTTCTATGATTTTCCTAAAATGCTTCAAATTGCCAAAGAGCAAAAAATACCCCATTTTATAGAAATATTAAAGTCCTATTATTCAAAAGAAATTTAATATAATATTTATTGAAATAAAAAACGTAACAGACTCTATCGTTTTTCTATGGTCTTCCACAGATTTCTGCCATAAACACAGTATTTCCCCAAAAGAAGGTGCATCCCTACACCCTTGAGACCGCGTACAGCGGGCATATCCGCACTTGCCGGACAGCGTCTTTGGCCTCTTGATCTTTGTATTCGAATGAACCGAAATTTTCCAAAGAACAGCGCACCGCTTCGGTGAGTTTCTTTTCGCGCATAAACAGCCAAAGGCTCTTCATGCCGCCCTGCGTCCCGGCCTTGACCTCTATAGGCAATACCTTTTGCTTATACGCCGTCACATAGTCCACCTCCGCCTGCGAATTCTTAGCCTGCCGATACCAATAAAACAAGTCATGGCGAAGATTGGGCGTTTGGTATCGCAACAACTCCAAGCCCGCCACCAGTTCCGCCATCGGACCTTTATTGACCAAATCCGCCGCACTAGCCGTAAGAATCTGCGTCGTGATCTGCAAAACATCGCCCATCGTCATATTGAGCAAGCGGAGCATCAGCCCTGAATCGAGCAACAGCATCTTCCGATAGGCGCTGTCGGCTTCGCTACCCAACGGCAACCCGTTGGCATCCGTATGCGTAACGGGAATCAAAATGCCGGCAAGCACCAGCATTTCCAAGGCTTTTTTGATCTCGTTCGTCTTATAGCCTTCACCCACACGCGCATATACAAACTTGTTCGTGGCCTGAACGGCGGCACTCCGCATAACGCGCCTAAGCAACACGGGATCTATTTTCTTACGGTATTTTGAGAAATCGTCCTCGTAACTCACCACTATATCGTCCTGTATCTCCTGGCACTGCAGGAAATCGTGCGTATCCACCCATTTCTTCACCACTTCCGGCATCCCGCCCACCAACATATAAGTACGCAACCATTTTACCAATTGTTCGTGGAGCGGTTCGGGCAACGGATTATCGGACGAGGCATTATCGCGGGCCTGCATCAGCAGCGTTTCGCCATTGGCTTCCAAAAATTCATCGAACGTCATGGGGTGCATGAATATGGAATGAATCCGCCCCACGCCGAACGTGGGCAGTTCCGCCAAAGCGAATTCCAAGAGGGAACCGGCCGCCACCACATGGAGCAACGGCATATCTTCCTTAAAGAAACGAAGGGCCATGATGGCCTCCGGACAAGCCTGTATCTCGTCGAAAAACAAGAGGGTCTTACCGGCCGTAATCGGCTTGCCGCACATGGCCGACATCTGAGGCACTATCCGCTGCACATCCAGATTATCTTGAAAAAGGCTCTTGTATTCCGGCTGTTTTTCAAAATTAATCTCCACATAGTTAGCAAAACTTTCGCCCAAATGTCGAACCGCCGTTGACTTACCCACCTGACGCGCGCCCCGCAACAAAACAGGCTTATGCACCCGTTTTAAAGCCCATACCGACAGACTGGCATCTATCATCCGCTTATAGTATGACATAATATTCTGTTATTAAGAATACAAATATACTAAATAGAAATTTTCCAAACAAATAATCTGTCAAATTTTTGAAATTTTCCAAAGAAATAATCTGACGAAAATCAAAAAAATCCAAAGAAAAAAGCCCGTCGGAATCTCTCCCGGCGGGCTTCGTTGTGGATGGACGCCATGGGCTGGCGGCGGCCACCCAATCGTTGCGGTCAAGCGTTTAGTACGCCTCTTCGTCTTCGCGCAGTTCCTCTATCGTGAGGCGCTTTTTGTCGATGGCGCGCCAGGCATAGACGATGTAGGCCAGCACGAACGGTATCAGCAACGAGGCATAGGCCATGACCTTGAGTGTAAAGAGGCTGGAGGAACTGTTGGCGAGGGTGAGCGAGCTCTGCAGGTCGAGCGTGGACGGATAATAGGCCGTGCCGTTGTAACCGGCGCAAAGCAAAAGCGCCAGCACGGTCACGACCGTCCCGAGGCCGGCAAACCAGATGCCGCCCCGATAGGTCTTGCAGAACACGGTCTTGCCAATGCCCCAAAGCACGGACAGCACGCCAACGAGAAACAGGACGGCCACCACCGGCATGTCGAGGAAGTTATGCAGGTATTTGTAAGGTTCCCTATAAACCACACCCGTGCCCGCATCGACGGCGAAACCGTCTTTCAGCAACAGATACACGACAAAGGCCACGAACAGCGTGACGAACAGCAGACTCTGTACCGGCAGGGCCTTGCGGCAACGTTGTTCCAAAGCCTCGTGCCGCACCTGACGGATCAGATACAGCAGACCGAGCACGCGCGCCAAAAAGAAGACGGCCAAGCCCAACACCACATTCCAAGGGTTGAGCAAGGCCTCCAAGCCGTGGGCCGCGCTACCCCAGCGGCTGATGACCGGCATCACGGCCTGCGTCAGCTGCCCTTTCTCGACATAGAAGCCGGAGCCCGTAAAGAACGTGGCCACGGCGCCGCCCAACAGCAACGGACCGACCACGCCGTTGATGACCAAAAAGACCTGATAGGTTTTCTGCCCCAACAGGTTGCCGGCCTTGGACTGAAATTCGTAAGATACCGCCTGCAACACGAACGTGAACAGGATAATCATCCACAGCCAGTACGCGCCGCCGAACGACGTGCTGTAAAACAACGGGAACGAAGCGAAGAACGCGCCGCCGAACGTGACGAGCGTCGTAAACGTAAATTCCCATTTACGCCCCGTGGCATTGACCATGAGTTTCCGTTCTTCGGGCGTGGAACCGACGCAGAGCAATAGGGAGTTGGAACCCTGCACAAACAGGAGGAAGACTAAAATCCCGCCCAAAAGGGAAACGAGAAACCACCAGTAATGCTGTAAAAAAACATAGGTATCCATAGTCTTACTTTTTTAACGATTCAACCATAGCCGGTCCTTTCCGGACCGACTTGACCATTAACGATATGCCGACGGCCAGCATGATGCTGAACAAGGCGAGGAACAGGAAAAACGTCGTCATGACCGCCCCGGCGCCCACATCCGAAACCGCCGCCGAAACCGGCAGCACATCCTGTATCGCCCACGGCTGACGACCGCATTCGGCCACAATCCAACCGGTCTGTCCGGCGAGGTAGCCGAGCGGTATCGTACACAAAGCCACGTACAGCAACCATCTGTAACGCGAGAGGTCCTTGCGGCAAGCCAAAAAGAGAACCAATGCGAAGAACAGGATGAAATACAGCCCCAAGCCCACCATGACGCGGAAAGCGTAATAGTTGAGCGGCACATTCGGAATCAGGTCTTCGGGCGCGTCCAAATAGCCGTAGCCGAAATAAGCCATGTTCTCGTCCAGAATGCGGCGGTGTTCCACGGCGGCCGCCTCGTCGCCCGCCGCCTGACTCTGCCGGTAGTCGGCCAAAGCCTGCACCGCCCTGCGGCCGCGGTCGATCTTCTCCTGGGCCGACAGCGCGCGCGAACCGTCCGACAACGGATAGCCGCCTTCGAGTATATCCTTGATGCCGGGCACATAGCCGTCGGGCGTATGCGTGGCCATGAGCGACAAGCCTTTGGGCAAATAAAGCCCCCCGTAAAGACTTGGCGCATCATCCCGCCAATGCTTGTCGGTATTGACGAGGCCGATGACGCTCAGGTCCGTCCCCTGCCCGCCTTCGTAGAGCGCTTCCACGGCCGCCAATTTCATCGGCTGTCTCTCCAACAGCTGACGGCCCGAAAAATCACCGCTCCAAGCCGACAGCACCGCGGCCGTCAGTCCTACGACAGCCGCTATCCGGATGCTTTTAAGCGCGAACTCCGTCTCGCGTTTTTTAAGCAGATACCACGCGCTGACGCCGATAACGAAAGCCGCGCCCAACACCCAGCCGCTCAAGATGGAGTGGATGAACTTGAAAACGGCCACAGGCGAAAACGCGACGGCGAAGAAATCCATCATCTCGTGCCGCACCGTATCGGGGTTGAACGCCACGCCCACCGGCGCCTGCATCCAAGCGTTGGCGACGAGAATCCACCAGGCCGAGATAGCCGCGCCGAGACACGTGAGCCAAGTGGAAGCCAAATGAAATTTCTTGCCGACCTTGTTCCAGCCGAAAAACATGACGGCCACGAACGTCGATTCCATGAAAAAGGCCAGGATACCCTCGATGGCCAAGGGCGCGCCGAAGATGTCGCCGACCAACCACGAGTAATTGCTCCAGTTGGTGCCGAACTCGAATTCGAGAATCAGCCCCGTGGCCACGCCGAGCGCGAAGTTGATGCCGAAGAGCCGCATCCAGAACCGGGCGGTACGCGCCCAAAATTCATCGCCGGTCCGGACATAACGGCTTTCCATGATGGCTACAATGAACGAGAGGCCGAGCGTGAGCGGCACGAACAGCCAGTGATAAATGGCCGTGAGCGCGAACTGGGCGCGCGACCAATCTATCAGAGCGGGATCAATGCTTTCCATGTTGTTGAATATTTAGTGAGTGATTAGCGTTTAAGGTTGCGGATGAGCCGACGTTGGTTGCGGATGAGCCGACGGATGAACCGGACGCGCGGTGTATCAAGTCTGTGGCGACGAACGCCCCCTTGGCCGCTTCATCCGGCAAGGCGTTCAACCGATTGGGGAAAAAGAAAAGCTTCAATACGAAAAACAAGACAAAAACCTTACACAAGATAATGATCCAAAGCGTCTTGCCTATCGTCATTTCCTTAAATCCGTCTATATAGAAACAGCCTATTTTCCGTATCGTGTTCATGGCTTTGCGGCGTTTGGCCGGGCGGTTTTCAAGAGCAAAGGTACGTTATTTAATTTATTTAAGCGTGATATTTCGCATTTTATGTTTGCGTTGGTCATGTCCGCGGTACGGCGAATGGAGCAAAGTTATGGCGGATCCGTGGAAACAGCCGCCGTATCAGCGGAAGAAAAGGCGGACGGCGTGGATGCGGCGGGATTGGCTGAGGTGGGAGTGGAGGAGGACGGCGGGGTGTCGGCAGGCGGAATCGCGGTGGAGACATAGGGTGCGATGCGGCGGTAAGTCTCCGCGTCCATCAGATTGACTTTCCGGAGATCGGCCGCGGTTTTGAACGTGCCGTAACGCTCGCGGAAACGCACGATTTCCTTGGCTTGATAGTAGTCGAGGTACGGATGCTGTTTGAGTTCCTGCACGCTCATGCAGTTAATGTAGAGCGGCCGGGTCGGTCGCACCGTCTGCCCCGGCCCGGACGCCAATTCGAGCGAGGGGGCGATGCGGTCATACAATGCACTGTCCACGCCCCACACTTCCATGAGTTGCCGCTTATCTACAAAACCGCCCAAACGCTCGCGGTAGGCCACAATCCGGCGTGCGTAAGCCGGGCCGATGCCGCGAAGCTGCTGAAAGTCGAGCGTGTCGCCGAGGTTAAGGTCTATGGTAAAGGCTTTCTTGCGGTAGGGTGACCCGTAAGGCGAAGGGGAGGCGGCGCGCGGGGACGGGCGGGCGGTGTCGGGAGAAGCCGCGGGCCAAGAGCCGTGGCCGCCAGAAGAAGCCGCGGGGCCACCGGAAGCCACGAGACCGCCCGAAGAAGCCGAGGTACCGGTTCCATTGCCCGCAGCCTGTCCTGCGGCTCCGTAACCGCCCGCAGCCTGCCAACCGCTGGCACCCGCCATACGGCCGCCCGCCACTGCCCCGCCAAACTTCCCGAATCCGCCCGTCCCCGCCCCGGCCGCCGGCATAGCCGGCACGGCCGGTAGCCTGTCTTTAGACAGGCGCGCCGCCTCCCACTTCGGGTACGCCCATTTGGCTGCCAACGTCAGCCCCATGATGCCGCACCACACCGCGAAACCCTGCGCATCCCGCTTCGTCAGATAAAAATACCGACGGACCGGTGCCCACAAGGCCGCCAAGCATCCGCCCAAAGCCGTCCCTAAAGCCGCCATCAAGGCCGGAAACCGCCCCTTTCCCACCTGTACGCCGACCGCGTCTTTGCCGTCCATTCCGCCATCTTTTTTCATCATCCATACCTCTCCTTTCATATAATATACGCATGAAACCGAAAACAGATGAAAAAAAAGTCCGACGACAAAAAAAGCGGCCATCCCTTACGGGACAGCCGCTTTCACGCAAATAAACCGGAGACGGCATCCGTTCAGGAAGCCGCGGTCCTATTTATTTTACCTTGATATTCAATTTCACCGGATTGACCATGTTTTCGGTCTTCATGATCTTATCCAAGTCGGCTTTGGTCATCAATTTCTTTTTGAGAACCAAATCGATGACGCTCGCGCCGGTGGCCTTGGCTTCCTTAGCGATTACATCGCCTTCGTGGTGACCGATGTAGGGATTCAGCATCGTGATGATACCGATGCTGTTCTCCACCATCTCGCGGCAACGTTTCTCGTTGGCCTTCAAGCCATCGATACACAGCGTGCGCAAGGTGTTGAAAGCATTCTGCAACAACTCGATGGATTCAAACACCGCATAGCACATAACCGGTTCCATGACGTTCAACTCCAACTGAGCGGCATCGGCGGCCATCGTCACGGTGAGGTCGTTACCGATAACGCGGAAGCAGACCTGATTCACCACCTCCGGAATAACGGGGTTCACCTTGCCGGGCATAATCGAAGAACCGGGCTGCATCTCGGGCAGGAACACTTCCTGCAAGCCGCAGCGGGGACCGGAACCCATCAGACGGAGGTCATTGCAGACCTTGCCCAGACGAACCGCCAGACGTTTGAGGCCGGAAGAGTAATTGACCACACCGCCGTTGTCGGAGGTCACGAAAATAAGGTTCTTGTCCAACTTAATCTTGAGCTTGGTAACGGAAGCCAAAGCCTTGGTGCAGGCATCGGCGTAACCCGGTTCGGCGTTGATACCCGTACCGATGGCCGTAGCGCCCATGTTCACCGTCAGAAATTCCTGAGCGGCGGCATCCAAAGCGGCCACTTCACGCTTCAAACCTTCGGCGAAGCCGTTGAACGTCTGACCCAACGTCATGGGAACGGCATCCTGCAACTGGGTACGACCCATCTTCACCATCTTGGCGAAAGCCTTTCCTTTCTTTTCCAAGGAAGCGATGAGTTTCTTGAGCTCGGCCACCATTTCCACATGGCTGAAATACAGCCCCAGGTGCATGGCGGTGGGGTAAGCGTCGTTCGTGGACTGGGAGCAGTTCACGTGGTCGTTGGGGTTGCAGTACTGGTATTCGCCCGGCTTGTGGCCCATAATCTGCAGGGCACGGTTGGCGATTACCTCGTTGGCGTTCATGTTCATCGTCGTACCGGCACCGCCCTGAATCATGTCGGTGAGGAAATGTTCGTGATGTTGGCCGGCGATGATTTCCTTGCAGGCCTTCACGATGGCATCCAACTGTTTCTTATCGACACGTTTGGGGTTGATTTGGTTGTTGGCGATGGCGGCGCCCCATTTCGTGTAGGCGAAACCTACGATGAAATTGGGGAAACGGTTCATCGGCACATTGCTGATGTGGAAGTTATTGATACCTCTCAACGTCTGAACCCCGTACAAAGCGGACTGAGGCACCTGAATATCGCCCAAAAGGTCTTGTTCGACACGATAGCCGGCCTTAGCCTTGGGAGCCGCTTTGGCCGTAGTTTTAGCCGCCGCTTTCGGCGTGGCTTTCTTGGCGGCCGCCTTAGGCGCGGCCGGTTTCTTGGCGGCCGGTTTCGCAGCCGCTTTTTTGGTGGTTTTTGTTGCCATCTTTATTTTCGTTTTACTATTTTTATTCCGTTAAAAAATCTTTATCCCAACGCCCTTACCGTTCGGTTTTCCGTTTTGTTTCCCAGCCCTGCCGCTTTCCGGTTTCAAACGAAGCCGTGATACGGCGTGGAGCGGACGGAGCGGCATCCGGCGTCGGGTCACCCTTAGCACGTCTTGCCCGGATATACCTTCAACGCGGCGGCCAAACAGCGCATGGCGGCATGCAGGTCGTCGGCTTTCAGCACATAGCTGATGCGCACCTCGTTCTTGCCCGAACCCGGCGTGGCGTAAAAGCCCGTGGCCGGCGCCAGCATGACGGTCTCGCCGTTGTCGCTGAAATCCTCCAGCAACCATTGGCAGAACCTGTCGGCATCGTCAATCGGCAGACGCGCCACCGCGTAGAAAGCGCCTTTCGGATTGGGGCAGAAACAGCCCGGCATCTTGTTGATGGCCTCCACGACGATATTGCGTCGGTTCGTGTATTCGTTCAAGACTTCCGCAAAATAGGAGTCCGGCGTATCCACGGCCGCTTCCGAAAAAATCTGGCCGTAGGAAGGCGGAGACAGACGGGCCTGGGCGAACTTCATCGCGGCCGCATATACATCCTTATTGTGCGTGATGAACGCCCCGATACGGCAACCGCAAGCGGAGTAACGCTTGGAAACCGAATCGAGCAACACCACGTTGTCTTCGATACCCTTGAGGTGCATGACCGAGAAATAGGATTCGCCGTCATAGCAGAATTCGCGATAGACCTCATCCGAAAACAGGAACAGGTCGTGTTTCTTGACGATTTGCGCCAACGTCTCCAATTCGGCCTTGGAATACAGATAGCCGGTCGGGTTGTTCGGGTTGCAGATCAAAATCGCCTTGGTCTTGGGCGTGATCATCTTCTCGAATTCCTCAATCGGCGGCAAAGCGAAGCCGTTTTCAATCTTGGAGATAATCGGGCGCGTCACCACGCCGGCCGTCATCGCGAAACCGTTGTAGTTCGCATAGAACGGCTCGGTCACGATAACTTCGTCGCCGGGGTTCATACAGGTCATGAACGCGAACAGAATGCCTTCCGAACCGCCGTTGGTCACGAGAATTTCGTTTTCCGTAACACGGATGTCATTCTTGGCATAGTATTCGACGAGTTTCTTACGCAACGAAAGATTGCCGGCCGAGTGGCTGTATTCCACCAGCGGCAGCGTGTTGTTCTTGACCGCGTCCAACGCCACTTTGGGAGAGGCGATGTCGGGCTGGCCGATATTGAGGTGATAGACCTTGGTGCCGCGTTTTTTGGCCGCGTCGGCAAACGGCACCAGCTTCCGGATAGGGGAAGCCGGCATTTTCTGTGCTTTTTCTGAAATAGCAGGCATGATCGGAAATTGAAATTAGTTGGCTTTCGGATTTACGTTGCCCGCGATGCGCAACACCACGCGTTCGGGGTTGCCGTTCGTCGTTACGGTAATCGCCTTGTTGATGCCGCCCAAACGGTTGGTGTCGTAATGCACTTTGATGGTGCCGGTCTTGCCGGGCATGATCGGTTCGCGCGTCCAGGACGGCGTCGTGCAACCGCAGCTCGCGCGCACGTCGGAGAGCAACAGCGGTTCGGTACCCACGTTGGTAAACGTAAATTCACAGTCGCCATGATGTCCCTGTTCGATCTGGCCATAGTCGAAGGTCGTGTTGTCGAACTTGATGGAAGGGCCTTCCACCGTCGTTTCAGCTTCGAGCGACGTAGCCTGCGCCTTCACTTCAACCAAAGCGAAAGACGCCATCATAGCGAAACAAAACGCTAAAAATTTGATCGTTTTCATATCTTAAAAATTTGAGTTGTTTTCGTGTGTTTTTCGCGGGTGACCCGACGCGGGTTGGGTATTGGGTGTGACCCTTGGGGCGGCAATGTGCATCCGCCTTTCCGCAACACCTCCTACCCCATTAAAAACGCGTGCAAATGTAGTGAAAATTGAAAGTTCGTGCAAGGCGAGCGGCATAAAGTTTACTTTAATGCCCGAACCGCCGCCGAACTTCATTGAAAAATAGAGTAGAAGCAAGAGGGTTCAATCATGATTGAACCCTCTTGCCGGACTTAAATAGAAGCCGAATGTAAAACGCTGTTGTGCAATTCGACTGAAATTTAAGGCCGACAAGTAAAAATCTTTGATTTTCACTTGTTTCTGTCGAAAGTCAGTACAAGCCGAACGCCATGAAGTTTACTTCAATGGCTGAGGCGATGCCTGACTTCATGCGCGACAAAGTCGCGCGTAAATGCATCCTACGTTCACGAGTGGAGCCACCGCGAGTAAAGGTAGTACCCTCGTCGCGAAGTATGCGTTGCGGGGGCGAACACCGTGAGCGCACGCATTTTCGCATCGAGCATAGAAACGCTTGCCTCTGCCGAGATGCATCCTACGTTGGTCTTCGACCGACGTTTTTATTCACACCATATTTTTTTAGCAGAGGTGTTCATAATTTCGCTACACTCAATTTTCGCCTCGGGATAATCCAAGCAAGCTTGGCTTTTCCCCTCGGCTTCAGCAAAACGTTCACGAGTTGCGTCGCAACGAGTAAATGTAGGGAAAATAAATTTTTATAACATAACGTTCCCAAAATATCACTTGTGATACATTTTACGTACTTTTGCCATAGATAGACTTATGTTCTCCCCAAGAGAAATGGAGTTTAATCATTTTGAACTTTGCAAATATGGAACAGAATAAGTCATTGACACCGCAACATAACACCGAGGAACAACTGTTTTTACAAATCAAACGGATGTTAGATGACGCCCGCCGACAGATAGCTCGAGCCGTCAATTCCACAATGGTGGAAGCCTATTGGCAAATCGGCAAATACATTGTAGAGTATGAACAAGCAGGCAAGGCGCGTGCAGAATACGGGAAAGGCGTGATTACAGCCCTTTCGAAACGAATGATGACGGAATATGGAGGTGGATTTACAACAACTAACCTCAAAATAATGCGTCAGTTTTATTTGTCTTACCCAAAAGGTCACGCACTGCGTGACCAATTAAGTTGGACACATTGGCGGGTATTACTCACGGTGCAAAACGAAGAAGCGCGCAACTATTATATTACCGAATGTACAGCGGAAAACTGGAGTACACGACAGTTGGAACGCCAAATCAACACCATGTTTTACGAACGGATATTGGCCAGCCGCGACAAAGACAAGGTAAAGGCAGAGATACAGACATCCGCCCCCAAAACTTTAGCGCCACGGGAAATCATACACGACCCATTCGTCTTGGAATTTTTGGGCATCAAGCAGGGCGAACATTTCCTTGAAGGCGATTTGGAACAGATGCTCATCAGCAAATTGCAACATTTCCTTTTGGAACTGGGACGCGGCTACACTTTTGTGGCACGCCAAAAGCGCATCACGCTTGACGGACAACATTTCTATATAGACCTTGTATTCTACAACATCCCGGCCCGTTGTTACGTGTTGATTGACCTAAAAATTGATGCGCTCACTCATCAAGACCTGGGGCAGATGCAAATGTATGTCAATTATTACACACGGGAATTGATGAATCCCGGCGACAATCCGCCCGTGGGGATTGTACTCTGTGCAGAAAAGAATGATGCCGTAGTGAAATATACGCTACCAAAAGACGAAAAGCAGGTGTTTGCCGCCAAGTACATGACCTATCTGCCGACACAGGAGGAATTGAAGCAAGTACTTTATGGCGATAGCGAATGAAAATACTTCGCTTGCGCGCACCATTTTTCGCCTCAGCATAGTCGATGCAAGACATCGCCTCTGCGTTCGGCTTAACAAAATGGTTCGCTTACGCAAGTAACGATTTTAGGGATCGACAGTAGCCGGTGGAAAGAGCAACCTTTCGGTTGCTCTTTTTTTGTCTAATAGGCTCCTTTCAAGCAAATACATCAAGGAAAGCCATAAGCATCCTCTTCTTCGCCACGGAAACAGAATTTCTTCAACTGTTCTTTCAAGATGATACAACTTACTATGACATACACACCATATTGTTTCAAGATATATGCGATACTGGCATAGAATCGCTCTCTGATATCGTCATCATTCAAAATCGAAAATTCCCATCTCCATTTCCTTATATCAACAGAATGATGATATCCCTTGTTCCGAAAAAAAATCTTTTTTCAAGTTTTCGAATGACTTACCAAGAACTTTCCGATTTTCTCGTGTCATCAGCATACCACAAAGCGTGAAAATCGGGGAAACCGGATCATACCTTTCCAAATTATGGTCTCCACACTCATCAATATACAGGTAATATTTCAACACTTCTCTCGTTTTTTTCAAGTCATGGAACACAAAACGAAGGCAAGTATTTTTTTGAAAAGACTTGTATTCCAAATAAATAATATTCCAAGGCATAATTCAACGAATGCACTTACCTTGTACGGATTTTTCGGACTGCCGAAAACGCATACGAGCCACACAAACCAATACCATAATAGCAATCCAATTTAACCAAGAATATGAAAAGTATCAAGAAAAGTACCTGCCGCTCCATTGCAACCGGAGCGGCAGGGCGGAACCAGGCGACCGCCAGCGAATCCGCCTATTTCAAATTTATGCTCGGTGTGATTGAACGGCTACAGCAAATGGGGCAAACGCGCACCGCGGAAGCCTATCGTTCCGCGCTCAGCAGTTTTCAGCAATTTCTGGGAGGAAAAGATGTTTCATTACATGCAATCAACTCGGATCTGATGTTGCTGTACGAAGCCTATCTAAAACAGCGGGGCGTTAGCCGGAACAGCAGTTCGTTTTATATGCGCATCCTGCGGGCCACCTACAACCGGGCTGTCGAAAACCAACTGACCGACAACCGCCTGCCGTTCAAACATGTCTATACCGGCATCGACAAAACCGTCAAGCGGGCCCTTCCGCTAAAAGCGGTCAAAAAAATCAAGCATCTCGATTTATCGGCCAAGCCCGCCTTGGATTTCGCCCGCGATATGTTTCTGTTCGCGTTTTATACGCGCGGCATGTCGTTTATCGATATGGCTTATCTTAAAAAGAATGATCTTCGCCACGGTATCCTGACTTACCGCCGCCGCAAGACCGGACAAACCATATGCATCAAGTGGGAAAAATGTATGCAGGAAATCATCGACAAATACCCCGTGAGCCGCCAAAGCCCTTACCTGTTGCCCATTCTCACCTGTCCTGACGAAAGCCGCAACCAATACCGAAACATGCTTTCCCGCACAAACCAACACCTAAAAGAAGTGGCCTTGTCGGCCGACCTCCCTATCCCCTTGACACTATACGTAGCGCGCCATTCGTGGGCCAGCATCGCCCAAAGCAAACACATTCCACTTTCGGTTATCAGCAAAGGCCTGGGGCACGACTCCGAACAAACCACCCAAATCTACTTGGCCTCCCTCGACAGATCGGTCATCGACAAAGCCAATAAAATGATATTAAACGACCTGTAGGTACGTTCGGCCGATGCGGAAACACGGCTCTCTTGGGGAGAGAGCAT
>CAJUFX010000004.1:125997-167781 GCA_910586395.1 uncultured Bacteroidales bacterium | reverse complement strand
GGCGGTATCTTCATCGAGCAGGTTCCGGAATTGACCCAATTCGAACCCTCTTTTGCTCCGGGGCACAGCGGTTCGTTCTGTCCGGGCGATGATGTGGTGCTTAAGGGTACCATCAAGATTCCGCAGGGTGCGACGCGCGGTGCCTACCACTATGTGTTCGGCGATGACCAGCACACTTCGTTCATGGATATGGACGGTAATTCCAACGTTCTCAACGGTACGGGGGCATGGAGCGACGTGAAGATGGAGTTTGCGGACGGATCGAACAGCGCGACGACCGACAAGTCGGTGGAACTGACGGTCACGATGTCGGCGGCCGCCTATAAATCGCTGGGATTAAGCAAATTCAAATTATCGGTGTACGAAGGCTCCAAGGCTACCGGCAAGGAGGTCTCGTCGAAAACCGCTGAAGCGAAGGTCGCTACCTTGCCCAAATTGTATCTGCATGTGAGCAGTGTTTTCGGCAATACACAGGGCATGTCGGAGGATTATACGCGTACGGTAACTTCGGGCGCATGGGATGTCGTAAGCGGCATGCAGGAAAATACAAAGGTGTATTTGCGGTATAACTGCTCGTATAGCCCGTCCCATCCTACCTGGAGTTCGACTTGTTATTACCCTAAGACGTCCGATGGTACCAGTGCTGTAAGTTCAGCCGTTATCCGTCAAATTGCGAATGGCATTGACAAGAGTGCCAACGGAACTTCCACCAGCGTAAGGGGAGAGTTGCAACTTTTGTCCGACCCGGGGACTTACTATGTAAGGCATGTGTGGAACAACGGGTGTGTCACAGAGACGGATACCATTATTATCGCACCGACCAAGCCGCAGGCTGCGCCGGAGTTTACAATTACAAACTATGACTGCGGTACGAAGAGTGGCTCATTCGATATGTTCGCTACGGCGCCGGCGGGCGTTACGGTTACCGATTGGCAATGGGTCATTCGTCAGGAGTTGTGCGACGCGGATGGTGCTTACGGTTGGTCGCCTTCTTGTTTGGCATCGTCTAACGAGCACGATCAAAATCCATTGGTGCAACCTACGGCTAATCCGGATTTCGGGGGGGGGGTCATCTTTGATGCGACGCATGGTTTTGAAAAAAGTAGCACGATGGCTTCCACCACATGGACGATAAAAGTTCAGACCAATCCGCAAAAGACAATGGCCGTATTGACGGTAGCGGGTGGTGTGGCCAAGCCTGCGACTGAATGGCGATTCTCCAACTCGCTTTTGGGATGGTGGATGCCGACTGCGGATATTGCCGCGCAACAGACGGCTTGCCAGCAGCAGACCGGCGCGGCGGCATTTCATTGGGCGAGTGCTGCCAACAAGTGGGTGTATGTGCGTTATCAGACAGCTGATGGTTGGTCGGAATGGGCGGCGGGTTTCACCCGTGTGGCTAACCCAATGGATGCGACACCGAAAGGAACCAGTATGTCTTTTGAGACCGCTTATGCGGGTAAGGATTTCAGTGTCAGTTGTGGTCAAGAATATGTTTGGACTACTGGAGGCAACGACTATACGGTTAAGCATCCGGGACCGGATTTTCTGACTGCGCCGCCGGCCGATACGGCGGTTGTTGCAGGCAGTCCTGTGCGGCTTTATTTCACTACGAATGTAGCAACAAACAATGCTAAGTTTGAATTGCTCGCCGATTTGTTGTGGCAGGTGTCAACGGACGGTAACACTTGGACCACTTGGGCAACGACACCTGCCGGAACAACGGTCGGCAACGAGTCGTTTATAACGGAAAAGGGGATGTTGGCTGTTTTGGCGGCGCCAAGTCTGCGTTATCCGACTCAAGAGGAGCAATACAGGATTGTTTATAATGCTTCTTGCGTGTTAGATCCGACAAAAGACGGTTTGAGCAATTATTCCAAGCCGGTCACGGTTTCGATGGCTTCCAATCTGGAAAAGGGTGAAATCGTGGCCATTGTGAATGGAGTTCCACAGACGGGATCCTATCTTACATTATGCGATGACAAGATAGACTTGATGATTCGGAATCAGGAACCCGGCGCGACATTGCAATGGCAAATGAGTGCGGACGGTAACAACTATAGTGACTGGCCGAATATGACAGCGGATCAGGTTGTTTTTAATTTGTTTCCGGCATTGAATACGATAGACAAAACGGTTTATGATAACGGTAAGTCTTATTGGTTCAGGGTCTTGGTTACCAAAGACGGTGAAACGGTCAAGACGGCGTCCTTTGAAGTCAAGAAGCACTATGTCCAAAAGCCGACTTTGGCGGGCAAGACGGCCAAACTGACGACATCGGGCATCTGCGACGGAGAGAAATTCGAGATGACGGTGGGCTTGTCTCAAATGTGGTTGGTCGCCGATCAGTATCAGTTGGAAGCGGCTCCAAATGGTGGGTCGGTGTTTGCAGGGCCGGTAGGTAAAAATACCGGTTATACGCCTAGTCCTGTCACCTTAACTTATGAGGTGGATGGCGTTACCGCTATGAATAATGCCAATTTGCGTTTCAAAAATACCAACGACGGATGTACGGCTTATTCGGATACGGTGCAGATAAAAGTGCTGGCCAAGCCGACGGCCGGTACCATCAGTCCGACCGAATTCTGTCCGGGACAACCGGTTACGATGGTTTATAGCGGTACGAACAGTAATTATTTTAAGTGGGCTTATTCAGATTTCGCGGCGGGTGGCATGCATGATGTGGCCGATACTTCGGCTTCGGTTTTGACGATGGTCATTCCGGAAACGGCGCTTTACAATAATAATGTCACGATCCAGGTAACGCCGAAAAACCGACGCATCGCGTCTAATCTTACAGGCGCCGGCTACGACACGACGATCTGTGCGGCTTCGGTTGTATCTCAAAACGTCAAGAAGGCCGACAATTGTGATGTGACGCTGACGGCGAATCCGACGACATTCTGCGCGAATGATCTGCAGGATGTTACGTTGACGATGACGCCGGCACAACCGGCTACGAGCGGCATCGTACTGCGATACAAACAAGGCGGTACTACCTATAATAATGTACCGTCTGATAAATATACGCTGAATGCGGCGACGGCCAACGGCTATGAGACGTTGACGGTCGATAAGTCGTTTTTCGGGACGGTGACGGCCGGCAATACGCCTGTGGAATTCGTTGTGGTGGTGACGCCGCAAGGCGGTACGGCCTTGAGCCCTTCGGGGGCAGCTTCGGTAACGGTTAAGGCTACGCCGACGATCAACAATAAAACCATCGCTTTGAATCCGCCGGCCGGCGTTTGTGCGGGCGAGACCTTGCAGATCGGTTCGGGGGCATCGGCTTCGGCGGGCACGCCTGCCTATAAATGGATTTATGCGACGAGCCAAGCCAATGTGACGGCAAAGACGTTTCTGGACGTACCTTCCGGAGATGGTATTCATACCGGTACGACAGGAAAAGTACTGACGCTGGCCACGACGTCGGCCAACCGTACGGTATTGAACACCCGTTTTTACGGTTTGACGGTTTCGGCGACGGACAACGGCTGTACGGTTCGCGATACGACGGCTTTCATTCAGCCCATCATCAACCCCTTGCCTGATACGGCCAATTTCATCACGAGCATCTCGGCCGACGCGGTAACGGAGGCGGGTAACGGTAAGGCGGTGACGATCAACGTTTGCAACGGAACTTCCATGACATTGAAAGTCAATACCAATGATGGTTTACAAACCGGTTCGCTCAAGCATACCGACTATACCTATACATGGTATAACGGCTCGACGCAATTGAGTTCCGGGGTAACGAATAGCGGCAACAAGGGGTCGCAATATGTGATTCCGACGGCTTCGGCTTCCGGCAAGCAGACGTTCCGCTGTGTGGTGGCGGCCAAGGCTAAGTTGGACGATGGTTCCGAGGTATGCGAGCGGAGTGTGTTTGCGACGTTCAACGTGAACTATAGTGCCTGTGATCCGGATAAAATTACGGATGGTAAAACGGAATACAGTAAGACAAAGGCGTTTGAGGTCTGTGAGGAGGATTTGACTTGGTGGGAAGTATATGTGGTGCCGGCGAATATACCGGCCGGTGCGCCGGCCGCCGTAACAAGTGTAACACTTTATCACAGCACGGACCGTACGGGGCAGACAACGCCTTATGCGGCGATGACATTCGTGTCGGACTATGTGTTCAATCCCAAAGCGGCCGGTGCGCCGGCTGCGGTCAAGACCCCAGGTTCGCACTACTACTATGCCAAGATAGAACGTACAGGCTATTCGCCCACCTACACCGACACGGTGGAATATGTGATCGGCGCGATGCCGGCGATTACGATAGACCCGGCGGGCGGTGTTTACCTCTCGACCGACAATCCGACGGCTCCCGGTTTTACGCCGGGCACCGACAAGACGTTGGCCGTCTGTGTCGGCACACCGGTCTTTCTGCAGATGCGCGGTCTTCCGGAAAGCGGTAACGGCGATACTAAGCCTGACAACGGTAAGGTTGGCGGGTCGTATCATTGGTATAAGTCGGCTTCGTCATTGACCGTGCCGCCGGCCACGCCGCCGACAAGCGGTGCATTTGCTTCGCATGATGCCGTGTTGTCGTTGACAGGTTCAGGTCAGGCGTCCGCCTCCGATGCGGGTTACTACTATGCCTATCGTTCTTATGTCCGTACCACAACAGTCAACTCTTCGGCGACGACGAAGTCCTGTACCAAATTGTTCCCGACGCCGGCTGTCGGCCAATTAACCGTCAACCCGAAACCGGCTTTGCCGACGGCGATGGCGGGAGAGACGAAAAACCTATGCGACGGCGATGCGTTCGACCTGACGACGACTACGACGCCGGCCGCGCCCGCCGCGGGCACGACCTGGACTTACCGTTGGCATAAGAAGCGCGGCACCGGTTCGACGGTAATCGCCTATCCGGCCGACGGCACGAGTAAGTTGCCGAACCTGAACGCGATTTCGGTAACGGCCGACGCGGACGGTGCGACGGCCAAGGTAACGGATGTCTATACGCTTAAGGTATATGGCCAGACGGCCGAGGGTTGCGTCGATTCGACGGCCGCTTTGACCGGCATCACGGTCAATATCACGCCCTTGCCGAGCCTGACGGCGCCGACCGTCACGGTGAACCCCGCCTCCGGCGCGATCTGCGCGGGGGCGACGGCTACGTTGAGCGTGCCGGCGGTCAGCGTGAGCGGCTCGACGGTGGCATATCAGTGGTACAGACTGCGCGCGGGCGACGGCGTAACGCCTGACCCGACTCAGGATCAGTCCATCAGCGGCGCCACCGGCACTTCCTATACGACGCCTGCCACGGCTGCTGCGGCCGGTAGTTATTACGTCCACATAACGGCTACGCCGACGGGCAACGCGGCCTGTTCGGCCGCCGTCAATACGGCCGTGGTTGCGGTCACGGTGAACCCGCTGCCGGAACTCGGTGGCGCGTTTACGGCCACGACGGGTGGCGTGGCGGGCTACCAGACCAGCGTCTGCAAGGACGAGACGCCGATACTGACCGTTGTTCAGAATGACGCCTTGGGTTATACCTACACCTATACTTGGCCGACGGCGGGCGGCACTTCTTCGCCCGTTACGGGCGGCAGCTGTTGGAAGTTGAATGCGAGTGAGACCGCCAACGCGCCGGCGACCAAGACTTACGCATTGAAAGTCAGGGCTACGACGGCGGCCGGCTGTACGAAAGATACAACGCTGACATTCACGGTTGAAGTATCGGCCTGCGACAAGGATGCGGTGCAGAACGGCCGCGACGGTACCGCCCGCGACGAGCATACGCCTTTCACGGTCTGCGTCGGCGAGGCGGCCGCGGCCTGGCCCACGGTCAAGATTGTGGCGCAGAACATGGCGGGCCGTACCATTGAGAAGATAGAACTGTTCCATAGTTACAACAGCAAGGCGGACGCCGATTTCAGATCGATAAAGTCCACGGTGCCGAACGCGCTGACGGGCGACCTGACGTTCGATCCCTCGACAGAGACGGTAAGCGGCCACGATTTCAAACAGCCCGGTTCGCATTATTACTATGCGGTGGTGACGCGTACGGGCAACAATAACAACCTCAAGACGTCCGTTGTGGAATATGTGGTGGGGGCGATGCCGGAGCCGACGGTGGTGAACGGCGCGTCAATCATGGTTTCGCTCGAAGCCACGCAGGCGGCCGCCGTGACGGCCGGCGACGACAACTCGCTGACGATGTGTGCCGGACCGCATGCGTACCTGCACTTGAAAGACATGCCGGCTTTGCCTGCCGGCACGACGCACACCAAATACGAATGGTTCAAGGGTACGGGCGCGACGGTGCCGGCCGATCCGAAAGCGGCTGCGGCCGCCGGCGCGACGTCGGTAGGTACGACGGGCACGGTGGATCTCGGCGCGACGGCCGGTATCACGGCCAAGCAGACCGACTACTATTATTCCTATCATACGTTCGCGCGTACGACGCCTATCAACAGCACGAGCGCGAACCAGACCTGCGACACGATTTACAAGATCGGTACGGCCGGCGTGCGCATCGTGAATCCGATGCCGGTGATGCCGACCCAGATGGACGCGCAGACGCTGCCGGTCTGCGACGGGGCCACGGTCAGCCTGACGCCCAAGAACATAGATGCCAAGCCCGCCGCGCCTACCGGCACGACGTGGACTTACCGCTGGTATAAGAACGGTACGGCCGTATCGCCGGTTGCCGGCGACGCGCCGGCAACGTCCGACGGCTATTCGTTCACGGCGGTTCACGGCGGCACGCCGGGCGCGAACAACAACACGGTGGTTTCCGACAAGTACACGCTCCAGGTCTATGCCGAAACGGCCGACGGTTGTGCCGACAGCGTGTTGCTGAACAACACCGTTACCGTGCAGATTACGCCTGAACCTTACGCCGACAAACCGGTCGTGGAGGCTACGGGCGGCGGCACCGGTACCGACGGCAAACCCTATGTGTGCGAGGGGGCGACCGTGACGTTGCGGCTCAAGAACGACCCGTTGCCGAACAACGGCAAGGCGGTGACGTATAAATGGTATAAAAAGGACGGCACGAACCGTACGGCCTTGCAGAACGGCGACGTCTATCAAGGCGTCGAATTGAAGAGTCTGACGGTTACGGGCAAGGAGACCGACCAGTTCGGCATGACGTTGGCCGGCGAATACCTGTTGGTGGCGACGGTCAAGATGAATAACGCCAACTGTACGGCCGAAGTGGTTTCCGACGCGTTCGAACTCGCGTTCAGCGAACGGCCCGAAGTGCGGGTGACGAATGAGTCGGCGACGGATTTCTCGCTCTGTCCCGGCGAAGAGACGGAGTTGAGCGTGAAGCTGGACGCCGCCACGGAGTCTGAGGTAGCGGCCGGCACGGCTACCGTTACCTACCAGTGGTACAAGGGTGGCAAGACGGCCGCGGTGTCCGGTGCGACGGCCGCGACGCTGAACGTCCAATCCACGGATGTGGGCACGCCGACGACTTCGGATTTGTCTGCTCAGTATTTTGTCAAAGTGACGAAGTTGACGGTAGGCTACAACTGTCCGACCGAGGTATGGTCGGACGCCGCCTCGGCCACGGCCGGGAACGGTGGCATCGGCAAGGCGTTTACCGTCAAAGTGCTCGCCAATTGTGATCCGGAAGCCATTGTCGATAAGGATGCACCGACCGTGGTGCTGACGCCGGCTACGGCTACGGCTATCTGTTCGGCCGAAGCGGATCCGGGCAAGACGTTCATGCTTAAGGCGAGTGGCGGCCGGCCGGCTGTGACCAAGGCCACGTGGTATTATGCCCCGGTAACGGAGGATGCCGGCGGCAAATTGGTTATGGGCGCGATTCAAAAAGGCAAGGAATGCTCGAACATCGCGTCGGGCGCGACGGCCTGCCCGTTCTCCACGAAAACCGACGGCAGCATGACGGCGCCGGGCGAGTGGCGGCTCTGGGTGGATGTGGAACGCGACGGCGCCAACACGGCGACGACCGACACGATTCATTTCGTCATCCGTCCCAATCCGACCTTGACCAACGAGAGCAGCCTCAAGGCCGTGATGCAGAAAAAGGGCGAGACGACCGAAGTACCCGATCATTTGGTATGCGAGGGAACGGAGATTCAGTTGCAGCTGAATACGGCACCGGCTCTCAATACGTTGACCGACTCGAAAGACAAGACGGAAACGCGGACGGAGACGATCACGAACAAATGGATCTGTACGAATTGCAGTTCTTCGACAGGCTTGAGTACCGATGCCGTCTATTCATTCAAAGCACCCGGTAGCGGCAGAAATTCCGTCACGGCTACCGATGCGCCGGATGCGGCGACGTTCCAGGGCGATTATGAGCTCACACAGACTTATACGCGCGCTTATCAGCGGACGGGCGCGCCTACCTATAATATAACGTGTCCGGTGGTAAACGGGACGACCCCGCTTGAAAAACAATTCCCGGTCAGCGTGTTTACGAGCGTCGCGCCCAAGGGTACTTTGGCCGATGCGGCCGGCAAGACCGCCATGTCGTATTGTACGACCGATTTGGACGGCGCCTCGCTGAAGCTCGTGTTTACGCCTCAGACCTCCGGCACGCAGCCCACGCCGGCGGCCGAGGTGACGGAGTGGGAATACAGTGCCGACAACGGTGCCAATTGGACGAGCTGGCAGGCGGCCGACGGCACGACGCCCAACGAACTGACGATAGGCTTGACCGACAGCAAGTTGACGCTTCCGGCGGCCGGTGCGGTCAAGACGTATCAGTTCCGCGCGCAAGTGGCCAACGGGCCTTGCGACAAAGAAATCGGCACTTATACGCTTTCGCTATACGGGGCGTTGACGGCCGGCACGCTGACCGCACCGCAGGCGGTCTGCACCGGGGCGTCGAATACGAACATCAGCGTGACGGCGAGCGGTTTCGCACCGGCCAACGCCACGATACATTTTGTTTTGTATGAAACGGATCCGTCTGCGGGCGGTGCGACGGAAACGGTGCCCAAAGACGTGACGGGCGCTGCCGGTTCGGCCAAGGCGGACTTGGCGTTGCCGAGCACGCCGACCGAACCCACGAAATATTATGTCCGCTACGAGGTTAAGAATCCGGAAACGGCTTCGCCTTGCGCCAAAGTGTACTCCGACGTCAAGGAGGTCATGGTTTATCCGTCGGGTGAAATCCGATACACCGGCGCCAACGGCCGCGAGGTATGTTTCCAAAGCGGGGAAACCGTAACGTTCGACATCGTACAGAACAATACGACCGGTTTCGATCTCTATGCGTTCGATAGGCCGGTGACGGCCGCCGACCTGAAGGCGCAGATCATCGCCGGCAGCGTAAGCCCGATCGCGACGGAGAACGATAAAGCGACTTCCGTAACGGCGACTTACGACAATAAGATGTACGAAAATCAGACGTACTATTATTTCGTGGCCAAGACGGGCTTATACGCTATCGATAAGAGCGCGGCTTGTGCCATGAGCATAGCGGAAACGACCATCAAGACCATCAAACCGCTTACGCAGGCCGTTATCGCATGGGAGCATACGACCGCCGACCCCTTGGTCATCGACGAAGGCCTGTCGCATAAGATTACGCTTACGGGCGGCGAACACCAACGCGTGGATCGGGCCGAAATAGCGGCGACGTTGCATTATGCACCCGACAACGGATCCGGTCAACCCGATAAAGCGCAAGAGCAAACGAGACCCAATTTCATGACCGGCTATGAGTTCCAGTTCACGCAAACGGGACTTTGGCATTTCTGGGTCGTTGTGGACGGCACGCCTTGCGACGACGAGGAGTCGAATGTCATCAAGGCGCAGGTCAACGCGTCCACCAAATTGTTGCTGGAAGGCGAGAACGAAATCTGTAGCGACGGCGACATAGAGTTGGCCATCAAGGTAAGCGGCAACAATGCCGACAATGTGGACGCCTCGACGATCCAGTGGCAGTACTCCAAAGACGACGGCGCGAATTGGACGGATCTGAACGCCGGTAGCCCGGCGGAGGGCGGCACGGTGACGGTAAGCGCGACGAGTCCGTTTACGATGACGTGGTCGGGACGTCCGGCGCCGGGACTCAGCGCCGGTCCGGCGGCCTACAAATTCAAGTTGAAATATTCGACGACCGGCGGTACGTCGGACGAAACGCCGGCCTATGCAGTGACGGTTTATCCGAAACCATACCTGTCGTCGATGGATGCGTTGAATCTGCCGCACGCCATTTGCGACCAAACGCCTTTCGACATCAAGCTCAAGGATGGCGTTACGGCGACGCAGGCCAATGTGACGGGCATCGTTTGGACGTTGCAGTTTACGCAGAAAGATCCGGCCACGGCTCAGGAGAGCGATTGGACGACCAAAAGCAAGGATGCGAGCGGGGATGTCCTGCACCGCGCCTCCAACCTGACCGACAGCGGTTATTACCGTCTGCGCATTACGGGCAACAAGGTCTGCGCCTCGGTGACGTCGAACGCGGCCCTGTTGACGGTAAATGCGAAACCCAAGGCCGGCAAGCTGAGCATGACGCCCGATCCGGCCTGCTACGACGGTAACGCGACGATAACCTTGACCGGCTATACGGGCAAGATCACGGGTTACGAATACCATCCGTTGCGCGACCGGGCGGACCAAGTCAATGTCGGTGATTCCGTCTGGCGTTCCGTCTTGGATCCCAGCGCGGCTTTCCCGGTGTCGTTGGACGGCTTGTCCAACCCCATGCCCGCGGACGGTTATCCGGCTACCTGGACTTGGAAGCATGCCACGCACGGTTATTCGCTCCGCGCGCTGGTGTCGAACGGTGTCTGCGATCCCGCTATCACGGGCATGAAGATCCAGATATACGATACCATCAAGGTGTCCAAGAATCCGACTGACTGTCCGGTCTTGGTGAATGAGAAGGGTTATCCGACCGAAGACGTCACATTTACGGCCAAAGCCGTGACAGCCGGCGTGAAGTATGTGAACGGTACGGCCTTGGTGCCTTGGACGGACGGACAATTGGTTTACCAATGGCGTGTCAGCTTTGACGACGGTCGGAATTGGAAAAATCTGGAGGGTAATGTGGAAAATGCCGGAACGGCATCGGTTACGATCAAACCGGGTTATTTCCAGGATGTGGTTACAAACAATCTGATTACGGAAGACAAACTCAGTTCGATACGGTTCAGATGTCTTGTAGTGACCCCGTCTTCGATATGCGAACACAGCGTGCGGACGGAGCCTGCCTATTTCACGCCGCAGACGACGTTGCATGCCGGGACGGTTGAACCGGAAGGAACGGCTTCGGGCTGTTTCTATTACGGCGACACGATGGTATTGTACCATAACGGCGCCAAAGGACACGGCACCATCGTTCATGAATGGATCATCAACAAGGCGGGAACGAACAGCCACCATAGAGACAACCTCCAGACGTTGACCGAAGCGGGGCTTAAATTCCGTTACGGCACGGACGCCAACGGCAACGAAGACCGCCGCCGGGTTTACATTTCCACGAAAGAGCACCCGCAGGATTGGTGGCTCAACAAGGCCATCCATGTCTTTGTGACCGACGACAAGCATTCCCAGACCGACTGGTACGATGAGAACGGTGACGCCGTGACGGATCTGTTTGCGGAATGGGACGTTTGTCTGCGGGAAAAACCGGTCTGGACGATGCGCAACGATACGATCTGTTCTACGGATGCGTCGGTGGCTTTCACCATGGATCCGGGAACGGCGGATTTCGATAAGGTGAAGATCACGACGATGGTTTTCGATGTGAAACCTATGAAAGACGGTAAGATAAGGACCAGCAATCTGGTATATGTCAATCCGGCCGCGACACCGGCCGAAAAATGGGCGGGTACATGTTCGTATGACGATAACAACATACCGGCCGTTTCCTGGATCCTTAACGCTGAACTGAGCAAGGATACGGTTACGCTGACGTTGAATCGGAATGGCGACCGCTTCCACGAATTGTACGATTCGATGGAAATAAGGGCGGTCGTATATACCGATTGCAGTCAGGAATACGATACGGCTTACGCGCTGTTGCGCATCGACCGGGGCGTCAAAGCCTTGACGTCGGCTCAGACCACATTGGCGGTCTGCGAAGGCGGATCGGTTGATTTGGAAGCGGCCATCGAACGTTTTTCGGCCACGATTCCGTCCGAAATCGCATGGAAATGGCAACGGCGCGGCACGTCGGGCGATGCTTCGACCGATAGCGACGCCGGCAACGCCAACACGTTTACGGGCACGACGACCAAGGGCATTCCCGATCCGGTCAAACTGACGCTGGATCCGGTGCAGCCGTCCGATTCGGGCATCTGGGTACTGAAAACGGAAACGGCTTGCGGCGAGGCCAAAGAATTGGAATTCAAACTTAATGTGGAGGTCAAGCCGACTTGGAAAGACGATCTGACGATAGCTGACGACGATATCTGCGCCGGCAAGTCGGCTTTGGAACTGGACGCTGTCTTGAATGTGAACTGGCAACCCGACATCAAGTGGGAGCGTGCCAAAACCGCGGCGGGACCGTGGGCGGAAGTGGCGGACGACGGCACCATTACGGTGACGGCCGATTACGGCACGCCGCATCAGGCGCACCTGTCTTTGGATATAGATCCGACTTACGTGAGCGACAGCGGTTATTACCGTATCGCCGTGACGGCGCCTGTCGGTTCGGCCTGCAAGGATTTCTCGATGTATAGTGCGGTCAAGTACGTTCATATCGATACGACACCGCAGATAACGCTCAGCCGGTCGAAGTGGGAACTGTCTTCGGGTACGCCTTCGTCGGTCTTGACCGCGACGGTGAGCAACCCCAAGCCGGCGGTAGGTTCCGGCGCTTCGTGCGAACAGAAACCGGCCGTATGGTATGTGCTCTATGCGGACGGCATGCAGAAAGGCGCCGCTTACAATGC
Source organism: uncultured Bacteroidales bacterium (assembly GCA_910586395.1). Taxonomy (GTDB): domain Bacteria; phylum Bacteroidota; class Bacteroidia; order Bacteroidales; family P3; genus CAMXAS01. The sequence goes on along the minus strand of CAJUFX010000004.1, from coordinate 154,942 downwards.
AGCGGTGTCGGTGGAGGATTTCGTTAAGACGGCGGAAGGCTTGCCTTTTGCGAATGCCATGACGGACACTTACAAGGATGACGGCAGCGGTGGCGTGCTGACGCTGACCGACGTGCCGCTCGGTCTGGACTCTATTTCGGTGTTCATGCGTGTGGAGAACTGCTGCGGCATAACGAATTCCGACACGGTGTTGATCCGCGTACAGGATGCGTTGGCCTTGGGCGCCACGCTTCCGGATACGGTCTGCGAGGGTTCGGCGGCCTATCTGAAGGCCACGGCCAATATGAACATCGACGACGCGGCCAAACGGTCTTGGGAATACACGACGGGCGCGGACGACAACACCTGGAAGCCGGTGCCGATGACCGATTGGAACGCGACGGAAACCATGAACAACAGCGTGGCCGTGCTGACGATTCCGGACGTGCCTTACAGCATGGACGGTTACCGCTTCCGCTTCAAGGTGTCCGACGGTGGCGACAAGTATAGCGATCCGGACGCCACGCTGGTCGTAAGGCCGGTTGAAAACCTGCACATTCTCGTGACGGCTAATCCGAACCCGGCCTCCGACTACGCGGGCTTCAATCAAACGACCTTGGAGGCGACGGTGTATGTGGGCGGTCAACCTAAGGAAGACGGCTCGTTGCCGGACGATGCCGTGATTTTGACGGACGAGCAACGCGCGCTCTACGGCTATGAAACGTTCGACTGGTACCAGATTGCGCCGAGCAAGGGCGTTGCGTCCGCGGACAAGCCGGTAAACACGCCCAACGATGCGTCCGGCCTCTTTATTACGGATGCGACGGGGGACGCGCTGCATGCGGCTAACCTCACGGTAAAGCCTTTGACGTACGAAAAACACGACTCCACGCACTATTTCGCGGTGTTGCGGAGCGGCTGCTTCGAGGCTTCCGACCATGTTGACCAGCAGGACGGCACGCTGTTTGCCGGTCGTCATTCCGATACCGCCACGTTGCGTATCTACGAAGACCTGTTGCTGGAATGGCATGCCGACTACATGTACACGGCCGACACCTTGCCTTTCGGCACGACGGTAGAGGATTTGGAGGCGATGGACTTGCCGACCGGTCTCGTGATCGGGGTTCATCTGGAAAACGAGGATCCGGCGGCCAAACACCAGATTTCCTCCGCCTATTATCTGACCTGCGGTTTAGGCGACGCTTATACCATTCTCAATGTGGAACTTCGTAAGGGCGTTCAGTCGGAGGTGGATGAAATAGCGATAGCGACGCGCCAGTGGCACTACAGAAAAACGGCCGACGACGAATGGCATGCCATAGCGGACGATAAACGTTACGGTGGCGATGAGGATCCGGAACTCGGTGAAATTTTCGATATGAAGCATTCGCGTCGAGAATTGGAACTTTTGGGTGTGACGTACGATATGAACGGTTGGCAGTTCATGTCCGTCGCTCTGGCCGACTCGGTCGGTGAGAATGCGGACGGTTCCGCGAATTACCGTTACCGGGATACGACGCCTGTCCTGACGCTCGTGGTTTCCGAACCGATCGACGAAAATCTCGCGTTCCTCCCGGATAAGGCTCAGGAAGAACCCTGCCGCGGCCACGACTATACGTTCGCGCTCAATGCTGAACACGAGTCGTACAACTATGCTTGGGAAATCAAACGTCCGGGCGCGGCCGACTACGAGCCGTTGCCGGAACTCGACGGTCTGTCCGTGTTTGACTACGGTCAGGCGGAACCGGAGGAGAGCGGCACGATGATACGCGCCACGGTCAGCAACTATTGCGGCGAGAAGCAGGTGGAGGCGGAACTGATTGTGATGACGGTGGATATTTCGCCCGATACGCTCAATCTCTGCGCCAACGAGTTGTACGAACTCACGGCTACGCCGCATAACGCGGGTGACAATCCGACGTTCCAATGGCTCATAGACGGGGCGGAAGTCGCCGGCGCAACGGGGGCGACGTTTGTGTTCGACCCGGCTACCGCGCCGGCGCGCGAAGACGGCAAACATGCCGTGGATGTCCGTGTGACGGCCGATCCCGCCTTGCCGTTCGTCAATCCGACGGCCTGTGCCTCGGCTCTCGTCACGGTGCGGCCGTTGCCTTCGGACGGTCATCTGAATCTCCAGGCGGAGCCGTCAACGGTAACGGTGGTCGATAGCGCGACGATCAGCGTCTCTGGTTTGGAAGCGGGCAGCACGGTGGTCTGGTCGCCGGCCGAATGGCTGCACGATCCCACGGCGGCCGCGACATCGACGCGTCCGATTCCGCAAAGCGGTTCGCATTGGTTCTACGCCACGGTGACGAATGAATATGGCTGTACGATAACCGACTCGGTGGAACTGATTGTCAGCAGCAGTTTCACGCTCGATTCGACGGGTCTGGCCGTCGTGGTGCCGCCGCTCCTGCCTTGGCTCGATGAGGATGGCAACGAAACGGCCGATACGACGCTGCAGATGGTTGCGAAAGGCGATACGTTGCGTTTCACGGCTTGTGAGAACAGCGTCGCGTTCGTCACGTTGTTCGCTTCCGGCGGCGATCCGGTCTTGGTTTACGCCTGGGAGGGCATCGAGCCGCTGACGGACGAAGAATTGGCGGCTTACGGTTACGCGCCTTTGCCCGACTCGGTCTTTGCGCTGTTCCTTGACGGCGAAACGACCGAATTCGGCTGTACGATAACGGAACGCAACGGCGAAGGGCTGTCGGTACATGTACAGATGTATGTGGCCTACTACCTTACGCAGCATGTGGCCTTGGAGGCCATCCCCACGATGCGGCACAACCGTTACTACGAAAACCAGATCGTCTTCTTTACGGCGCATCCGAACCGCTTCTCGTGGTATCATTTCTACGACTACAATCCGTTGGCCGACGGGGAGGGCGTCGTTTCGCAACATGGCGCGAAGAACCTCTACAAGACGGATTATGTCTATGAGGAGGGTGCCGACCGCACGGTTTATGTTTCGGTAACCGACGGGCATGGTTGCCGCAGTTACGACTCGGTGGCCGTCACGGTGTTGCCGTTGCCGAACGCCATGGTGCTCAACGACCCGAATTATCCGGAGGCGAATATCCTGTTCCCGGAATTCGAAGTGGAAATCCACGATTCGTGGGGCCGTCTCGTCAAGGCCATGGACGATGGCTTGGGCTGGAACGGCGAGCGCGGCGGCAAGCAGGTGGAGGGCGGCACGTATTATTACCGCGTCAAGTTGCCCACCGTCGATGGCTTTACGTATGTCAAGGGTGCGGTCACCGTATTCACTAAGAAGAAATAAGGAGGCCGGCAGATGAAAATGATGAAAAAAACAATCATAGCTACGGCGGCGTTCCTCGCGTTGGCGGGGAACGTCCGCGCTCAGCAGGACGCGCAGTTCAGCCAGTTCTATGCCAACCGGCTGTTTTACAGTCCGGCTGCCATTGTGGGAACCGACGAGTTGTTCCGCGTTTCGCTGACCGACCGCGAACAGTGGTGGGGCGGTGGCCGCAACCGGCCTTCCTACCGTACGTTGAACGCCACGCAGTTTTTCATGGGTAAGCGGATGGGCGTGGGGCTGACGGTTTACGAATGGAATCAGAACGTGGAGACGAACTTCCTCGCCAAACTGTCTTACGCCTATCATTTGCAGGTGGGGCAGGAGGCGTTCATGTCGTTCGGCCTCAACGCGGGCGTCATGCACGGCTTTTACAAGGACATCATTCTGCCGGACGGCTCCATCGGGGCGGATGTGGACGCCGATATGAAGACCAAGCCCAACCTCGACCTCGGTCTGGCCATCGAGTTTTACACGCGCGAGATCGTGACCGGGGTGTCGGTGCAGCATCTGCCCATCCGGATTACCAAAGAGTCTAAAATGCTCGCGCTCCATGCCTATTATTATTTCGGCTATTTGGGAAAAATAAACCATAATTGGGCCTTGTACCCGATGTTGGTCATGCGGATGGCGGGCAAGTCGGCCAACTTGGATATAAGTATGCGTGTGTTCTACGGCGATCTGCTCCACTTCGGCGCCGGTTACCGTCTGGACGCGGCCGTCATTATGGCGGGCGTCAATATCGGACCGCACTTCACGTTCAGTTACGCCTGCGATATTCCGCTCGGCAACATCCGGCACCGGTTCACGATGCCGTCGCATGAGTTCGTGCTGACGTACCGCGGTTGCCTGTCGTGTCCGTACAACCACACCATGCCGTTGAACGCTTTTGATTGATACGCCCTATGAGGAGTGCGATGCGATTTTTTAAAACGGCCGCGATGCGGCGGTTGTTCACGGCGGTCGCTTTATGGGGCGGCCTGACATTTTTGTGCGCCCACGCCCAACAGACGCGGGAGGTGAAGCCGGCGGATTGGAGCCCGTCCATCCGTCTGGTTATTCCGGACATCAAGCTGTGCCCGGGTCAGACCTACGACCTGCCGGTCTATATCGAAGTGGACGAGCCGATTCAGATTCGTGATTTCCAAGTGGCGTTCCGTTTCCCGGATTATGCGGTCGTGGAGCCTACGGGCGGGGTGACGAATATCCATGCCGATCTGCGTAGCGGTTCACAATCGTCCTACAATGAGCAGGCGGTAAAGAATCTGCCCGACCATGTGTTTACGTTCAGTTGGATTGGAAACGGCCGGTATTTCGAACCCGAATCGGGGGATATTCTGTTCCGTTTCGTCATTCGCAGCCATGAGGCGGCCGAAGGCGTCATCGATCTTGTGGCGGGAGATAAGTATCCGACAGCGGACGACTACAGCCATTTCGTCGTGATGGGGGCCGCCAACAAAGGCACCGTCTTTCCCTCTTTCGATACGGCTTATGCGCGTCCTGCCGCGCCGCCCGAAGTGCGTGTCCTGCCCGATACGACTATGTGTGTCAACGAAGCCATCCGTTTTTGGGCGGAGGGCGGCATCCGTTACGAATGGGAGGACATTTCGTATGTGGAGCGGCCTTATGCGCCAGCTATGACCGATACGCGCGAACAGTATCCGCTGTTTACGCCCCGGGAACCCGGCTATTACACCTATCGCTGCAAGATTACCGACCGTAGCGGCTGTTCGGGCTATGACACGGTGCAGTGCATGGTGCGCAACAATACGCTGAATCTCGATTTCATTCCGGATACGATGGTGGATATGAATACGCCTGCCATCCTCGATGCGGAGTTTTGGGGCAGTCCGGAGGCGGCCTATACGTTGAGTTGGGAGCCGGCTTCGTTGGTGGAGACACCGGTTATGACCGAAAAGGCTTCTTCCGCCAAAGAACATGTGCGGGTTGAAAACCGGTCGCTTCCGCTCTCTGACGCGCAGTGGTTCAAACTGCATCTTGAAGACGCTTATTGCAAATTGGAGATGTTGCAAAACGTCAATGTGTTGGGGGCGGAGATCGGGGCTGAAATCACGATGGATCCACCTTTGTTCTGTGTGGAATCGGATAAGGGGGAGTCCCAAGAGGTACAATTGAATGTCAGGGCGCACGGTGGTTCGGGGAAATACACCTACCTTTGGTCGGTGGAAAGCCTTGAAGCGGGAGCCCCCCCCGTGTTCGAGACACCTGTCAATGGCGCAAACGCGACGCTGCGTTTTTATACGCGCTGTGTCGTATATGTGGATGTGGCCGATTTTGAGGCACGTGCCGTATGGCGTTTTTCGGATACCATCCGCTTTATGGAGGCGACGACGGCCACGGTCGAAATCGTGGATTTGAATTCGGGTTCTTCTTGTGAACAGACCGAAATGCGTTTTGCCGCCAAGAGCGTGAACGGCGGCGAAAATCCGCGATACGATTGGTTTATCAATAACGTGGAGGCGCTGCGTTCGCATGATTCCATATTCTCGACTTATCAGCTCAAATCCGGCGACCGCTTGCATTGCGTTTTGACGAGCGACAAGCAATGCGTCAAGAATACGACGGCGACATCGGCCGTGATTTATCCTAACGTCGTTTATCCGGGTTATATGACCGCTTTGCCGTCTTTTGGTTCGGACGAAATCAACGCCGCCTGCGGCGACTCACTTTCGTTAGGCATTCTGCACCGCCATACGGGCAACCGCTTCCGCCTGCGTTGGTACCGCAACGATGCGGAGGTCTTGTCCGACCGTTATGTGGAACACGAACGGATGGTTGATAATGAAAGCGTCATGGATTATACGACGGTAGCGCGCGTCGGCTATCATGATTTCTATCGGGCCGTGATTACCGAAAGCGACCGCGCCTGTCTGTTGGACGACTCGCTGGTGACGATAGCGATGTATCCGCGTCTGGAGCCGAAACGGGCGGCGCAGGCCGGTTCGGTCTATGTCGATCCATCGGTGGCGTCCGGGGTTTGCGCCGGTAGTTCTTTTATTGCTTATACGTATGATTTGAGATACCTGCCGTCGCAGTTCCGTTTGGTCTGGTATGTGAAGAAGCCGGGCGGAGCGCCTGTGGCGAAAGGCTATTATGCCACGTCGGATTTTGCCGACAATGCGGCTTACGGCCGCAATCTCGGCGCTTCGGCCGAATTCGCCGCCGCGGACGCTTACTACCGGACGCAGAACTGGATTTTGAAAGGATTTCCGGTCTCGTTGTCCACGGCCGTCGATGCCGTGGCCGGCGACAGCGTGTATTATCGTTTGGAAACGAAATCCGTCGGTTGTGCGCCGGCGGTCACGGTCGAATCCCAGGGTATAGGCATCAAAATCGTGTCCTTGGTCAGCGAGACGATTGTGCCGCGCTTTGTCCGCGACAAGGCACCAACTGAATATTGCGAGGGGACAGTGGTTCGTTTTTATCCCGAGACACCCGCTTCCGAAAACATCCGTTATACGTGGTTTGCGGGCGGCGAGCAAATCAGCGGCGTCTATCCCGACCGGATTTCCGGCGACACGCTGACAATGGTGATTTACAATGGGCTGGAAATAAGATTGCGTGCTTACAATGCGCAGAAGTGCTTGGACCCGGATATCCCTCGCATCTCTGAGTATGTTCAGAAAATCAGCGGAATGTACAACGGGTTTATGACCGTGACGCTGAAAGACACGATGCTTTGTTCTGAAGAACCGGTGGCCTTGTGGGCGGTCGGCGATCCGTATAAGGGGCATAACCGTCCGTCTTTGAAACCCACGGCTTCCGTGCCGGATTGGTTGCCGGAATACGAGGGCAAGATAACGGTTGAATGGGCGGAGAGCCGGGCTGACGCCTTGGCCGGTCGTTTTATCCATACTGGGCTTTTATTCGAAACGGCTGTTGATTCAGCCCGATTTGGCGACCGCAGTGGCGACTTGCAGAAAGACCAAGCGGTAGTAGGCACGCAGACGTTCGTGGTGCGGCTCACGACGCCCAACGGTTGCGAGGGTTACGATTCGGTTCGCGTTACGGTGGGGTATCGCCGGAGACCGGATCTCATTATGGTGCCTGAACCGGCTTTCCCGTGGTGCGAGGGTGTGGAAGGTTCTTATTTTAAGTTGGACGGTAAGTTTTGGGGCGAAAATCCGGAGATTTTCATTCGGGCCGGTGAAGCGTGGTATCCGATAAATCGTCCGGACAGTGTGCCGTACGAGCCTGCGTTATACAAACGCGGTGTGCCGTTGCAGGCGGCCTTGATGAGCAGCATGCGGACGTGCGATAACGTCTTGGACGCTTATTCTGAAGAAATGCCGTTGCAGTTGCGGGGGGTAACGCAGGCTTGGCTTCGTCCGCCCGGTGGCGTGCCTCAGGAAAGTCTGCAACCTGTGGTCTGTGCGGGCTCCGAAATGACGTTAGAAGGTTTCGGGGGGACGATGGAGGAACTTCAAGCCTTGTCGGGTATGCAATTGTCGGTGGATGAAATTGTCGCCCGGCTGAAAGATGCTTACGAATACCAATGGACAGACCGGGAGACGGGTGCGGCGGTTTCCGCGACCGGCATTTTGAATACGACGCCCGACAAGCCTAAGGTTTATGAATTACGCGTACAGGATACAGGACACCGGTGTCCGGCCGTTACGACTTCGGCCGTGGTCAAAATAGCCGTGGAGACGGGGGTAAACCTTAAGTTTTCTGATGTCAAGCTCGGTAACGAGGTGCCATTCAGCATCTGCGAGGGCAGCATGGCTACGCAGTTGGCTTGGCGTGCGTTTCCGCAGCATTTTTCCGGAAAGGCATATATGGGCTTTTCCATTATGACGGCGGAATCGGATTATAAGAAGGCGCGTCAGAGTTGGATTGTGAAGAAAGAAGATACGACGTTGACGGCTTGGTTCTTCCCCGGCGACCGTTTGGTCTATGCGTATTTCCATGACACGCTGGCGTGCAACGGTGCGCCTTATGTGATGGATTCGCTTGATTTACAGAATGGTCGGCCGATTTCGCATACGTTCAGGGCACGTCCTGATACGTTGTTGTGCCAAAATGCCGAGACCCGGCTTCATGTGGTGGATGCCATGCAGCGGACGACGGACATGCCGGACGGAACCCCTTCGTTGAAAGCCTATCTGTTGGCGCAAGGTGTACCGGGTGTGGCGGATTTGCCGGACGACGGTCTTGCGGAAACCGGACGTCTGTCGCCGGATGCGGCCATGGCTTATTGGTGGCCGCAGACGGGTATGGTCGATGTGGCGGAGAAGACGTCGCTGACCCCTTTGGTTTCACCGGACGATAAGGTGATGTATCGCGTGTGGGCCTATAATGAATATGGCTGTATCCAGACCGATTCGGTGCGTGTGGAGCGATTTGACGGTAGCAATCTCGATTTCAAGTTGACATTACAGGTAAGTGATACCCTGCTTTGCGACGAGGATAGCCTTTGGTTTTCGCTCGATCGCTATGGGAGCAGCATTCTGACGTTGTTCGACTCGTTGGTATGGAAACGGACGCGCGTCATCGGTTTAAATCAGGAGGTTACGGAAGTATTGGCTGTCAATGCGAAGCAATTGAATGTGGCCGTAGAACACGGCGATGTCGTGTATGTGGACGGGTTTGTCAAGGGAGAGGGCTTGTGCGAGGCGGTTGATGCGGCCTGGTATGTATCCAATAAGATAGTGGTCAAAAGTTACCGGCGTCCGGCTTTGTCGCTGGTTCAGGTGGAATCGGCGGCCTGCGCCGACTCGACGCTGGAGTTGCGGGCCACGGCCGATGCGGCTTTCGTGCAGTGGCTGCGGGTGGATTCGCCCGACAAGGGCTATGAGGTGTTGGAGCGCGGTCCTACCGACCAAAAGACGGCATGGGCCAAGGTGCGTACGTTTAGGGACTTTACGGCCCGGGCCACGGCTTACGACCATCCGGCTTGCGTCGCGTTCGACAGCATAAGCGTCAAGGTTTCCCAGACGCTCGACACGTTGCATATCGTATTGGCCGATCCGCAGGTGGTCTGCGACGGCGACCCCGTCACGATAGAGGTGACCGACCTGCGGCATGTGGAGACTTGGCGTTGGCTGATAAACGGTGCCCACATGACGTTCGATGATTTCGACTACGAGCCGGTGATGTCGGATTTTCTGTTGGGCAAACTGAAACGGTTCAGCGGGGCATTCAAGGCAGGTGACCGGATTTGGGCGGAAGGTACCACGACGGCGCGTTGTGTTTATAATCCGTTGGCGATGTCGGATACGGTGACCATTGAACGCGGCAGTTCGCCTGTTTTGACTTGGTTGGAGCCGGAGGCGATGACCGATGGCGAAACGGCCCGGTTGCTTTCGGGTTGTACCGGTGATCCTTTGGCTGTGCGATTGCATCTCTCGCAGGCCGACTCGCTCTATGCCGTATGGTATCAAGACGGCGTTCGGACGGAACGGTCGTTAATCTTGGCGGGAACGGACGATGCCGGTCGGATTTACGAAATGACGGAGGTTTATCCGTCGCCTGTCTTGGGAAAGATGGCTTCAGGTGTTTTGCGTCTGGGGGCGATCAACGAGGGTTGCGTCATGGAAGACAGTTTGTGGCTCGTCGGCCGGGTTCATGATACGCTGTCGGTCGAGGCGGCGGCGTCCGCCGCTTCGGTCTGTGAGGGTGAGGAAGTGCATTACGGTCTGCTTCGTCATCGACATGTGGATTCGGTGGTTTGGTATGTGAACGACGAACCGGTGTTTTCAGGTCGTTTGCCGGCTGCGGTGGAATATGTTTACCGTCCGGCGGCGGGCGACCGTGTGTGTGCGGCGGTTTATAATACGACTTGGCCGTGTGTGGTCAATAACGGCAAGCGTTCCAATGAATTGCGCGTCGAGGTCCTGTCGGGTGACCTGACGGCCGGTCCGGTGGAGGCGATCTTGATGGCTTCGGCCGATTCGGTCTGCGGGGCGGGCGCGCCGACCTACACGGTCAGCGGCCGCGGCTTCGACAGCGTGTATTGGTATGCCAACGGCCTGTTGTCGGCCGTGACCGATTTGTTGGGCGACGTGACGTCGGCGCCGGAGGTGCGGACGGCCGCGTGGAAGCGTGTGCCGCGCCCGGCCGCCGAAGGGGCGGACAGCGTTTATGCGGTGGCCGTGCGGCGCGAGCGGCTCTGCGCCGTGCGCGACAGCAATCGGACGGCTGCGGTTTCGGTCTATAGGCGCGAGATGCCGGAGGTGCGCATCGCGCCGCGCGATACGGCGGTGACGCCGGGCGACGAATTGGCCTTGCAGGCGTCCGGCGCCACGGCTTATGTCTGGTGGACGGATGCGGACGACGGCATTGCCGGCAAGGAGGCCGCCTTTACGCTGACGGTCGCCGATGATACGGTCTTGGTTTATGTCATGGGCTATGAACCGGCTTACGGCCCCGACAGTCTGGCCGGCGGTGGCCGGACGCCCGCGCCCGATGCTTACGGCGATTTCGGCTGCCGCGCTTACGACAGCGTTTGCGTGCGGCCGGGCGAGGAACACTCCGGCGCCCCGGTGATTTACGTGCCGAATGCGGTGTTGCGGAACTCCGCCCGTCCCGCCGACCGGGTGTTTAAGGTGTTCGGCGAGGGTATCGCATCGGTCAACATGCGGATTTACAATAACGGCGGTGATCTGATTTTCGAAAAGACGGGGGACAGTCCGGTTTGGAAACCCGGAGACGTGACGGCGGGCAATTACACTTACCGTCTCGTCATCACGTTGGAGAGCGGCGAGGCCGTCCGGAAAAGCGGTTGGATTTCAGTTTTGGATTAGGCGAGGAGAGAGGTGATGGAATCTAATGGTCGGGAAACGGGTCGGCGGGCTGGCAGGTGGTTGTGGCGGATGGTGTTCTGTTTAGGAGGGGTCTTGACGGCTTTCCCGTCCGTTTACGCCCAGCAGGATAGCCCGCTCTCCGCGAATTTCGATTTGCCCGTTTTGTCCAACCCGGCGCGGGCCGGTATCGGTGGCGAGACGTTTTACGATTACGGCTCCAATCACGCGTTCAACCTCAATTATAAATCCCAGATGAACGGCGTTTTCTCGAATTATGCCATCCGGGTGCTGAGTGCTTCCTACAACGCGTTGTTGCTCGACCGCACGATGTCGGTCGGTTTGGATATCTATACGAATACGCTCAACAACGCCGCGGTGTCGGACTTGTCCATGCATTTTACATACGCCTACCATTGGGTCGTGGCCAAAGATGCCGGCGGCAATCCGGCGCACCGGCTCAGTTTCGGCCTGCAGGCGGGTTTCCGGCGCTGGGCGGTCAATATCGACAATCTGCAGACGGGCGGCATGTATGACCCGGCTTATTCGGGCGGCCTCAATCCGTCCCTGTCGCCGATTGACGATTTCGATACGCCGTCGCGCACGGTTTTCGACATACAGGCCGGCGTCCATTATACGGGTTGGGTCATGCCGAACCTGCGCGTGCAGGGCGGCCTTTCAGGCTATCACCTCAACCGTGGCGAGACGGGTCTGGGCTATGTGACGTCGCGTACGCCGATAAAGTTCGCGGTGTACGGCGGAGTAGCCTGGCACGACAAGGACGTGCCGGCGCCTTCGGCCAGACGCGGCAACCATTTCGAAATCGAATCCGATCTGATGGCGAGCGAGGTGAGCGGCACGGTGACGTTCATGAATCAAGGCGTTTACAATGTGTTGGAAATAGCGGCCATGTACCGGCTCTATCTGTGCGGCGATCTGGCCGTGGGCGCGGGGTTGGCCTACCGCACGCTCTCGCAGGCCAATGTTTTTTCGCCTATCCTCTCTGCGGATATCAACGGCTTCACGCTCAATATCCAATGTGATTTGAACGCCGGGACGGGCAGCGGTTTCACGAATATTTTCGCGATAGGGCTCGGTTATCGTTTCTAAAATCCTTATATTTGGTTTCCTCAATCGGGGGCGGGATTTTCATGCCCGCGTCCGCCGTTGGGGTTTTAAATGTTTCAGCGTATGCAGTGGGATAGTCAGCAAATACAGGAGAAAGGTCTGGCGCTTTGGCACCGGTCCCGCCGGGGCGGCATGGTCTTCGCCGCGCGCGTGCGGACGTTTGTCATCAAGGCGAAGCATTGGTTCGCGCACCTGACGTTCAGGCAATGGGTCCGGCTCTTGTTGGGTGCGGCGGCGGCCGTGACGGGACTTTATTTCCTGTTGCGCGCGCGTCCCGAACCGCCGCAGTTGCCCGTAGTGTCGGCCGAACCGATCGAAATCAAGGATATGGAGGTTTACGGCGAATACGTGGGGCGTATCCGTGCGCAGCAGTCGGTCGAAATCCGCGCGCGCGTGGAGGGCTATCTCGAACAGATGTATTTCGACGAGGGAACCTATGTGCGGAAGGGGCAGCAGTTGTTTTTGATCGACCCCAAACTGTACCGGGCGCGCGTCGAAAAGGCCAAGGCGCAACTCAATAAAGACAAGGCTTTGGCGCAAAAGGCCGAACGCGACCTGGACCGCATCAAACCGCTGTACGAGCAGAACGCGGCCAGCCGTCTGGACTACGACAATGCCGTGGCGGCCTGGGAGAGCGCGAAAGCGGGCGTGGAGATGAGCGAGGCCGACTTGACGCAGGCGGAAATGGCGTTGAGCTATACGTCGGTGCGTTCGCCCATTTCGGGCTATGTCGGCGGCAGGAACGTGGACGTGGGTACGCTCGTGGGGCCCGGCGGCAAGTCGTTGCTGACGACGGTGGTCAAGAGCGACACGGTGCGCGTGGATTTCAGCATGACGGGCATGGATTATCTGCGCAGCAAGGAACGCAACGTGCAACTCGGTCAGAAAGTGGCGGAACGCAAATGGAATCCGTCCATTACCGTGACCTTGCCCGACAATACGGTTTATCCCTATACGGGGCTTGTGGATTTCGCCGATCCGCAGGTCGATCCCAAGACCGGCACGTTCACGGTGCGGGCGGCCATGCCGAATCCCGACTACGTGTTGTTGCCGGGGCAGGTGACGCGCGTGAAACTGTTGTTGGACGTGCGCGAGGACGCGATGGTCGTGCCCATGCGCGCGCTCATCATCGAAAAGGGGGGCGCGTATATCTTTGTCGTGCGTCCCGACAGCGTCTGCGAGAAACGGTTTATCGAAACCGGTCCCGAAATCGGCAATTCGGTCATCGTGGAACGCGGCCTTGCGCCTAACGAGCAGGTCATCACGGAGGGTTATCACAAACTGACCCACGGGCAGAAAGTGCAAATATCCGATCTCTACCAAACCGACTCCGTCCGATGAAATCCGACTTTTTCATAGACCGCCCGGTTTTCTCAACCGTGCTTTCGGTCATCATCGTCATCGTGGGCTTCATCGGTCTGGCTTTGTTGCCGGTCGATCAATACCCCAAGATCGTGCCGCCTACGGTGCGTATCTCGGCCTCTTATCCGGGCGCGAACGCGCAGACGGTGTCCCAGGCCGTGGCCACCCCCATTGAACAGCAGCTCAACGGCACGCCGGGCATGCTCTATATGGAGTCCACCTGCAGCAATTCGGGCGGTTTTTCCTGTGTGGTCACGTTCGATATCCGGACGAATCCCGATTTGGCGGCCGTCGAGATTCAGAACCGTGTCAAGCTGGCCGAGTCGCGCCTGCCGGCCGAGGTCGTGACCAACGGCCTTTCGGTCGAAAAGGAGGCGTCGGGCCGGCTCATGACGATTACGCTGTTGTCCAACACGCCCAAGTTCGATGAGGTCTATCTGAGCAATTACGCCACGCTCAACGTGCTGGACATGTTGCGGCGCGTGCCGGGCGTGGGACGGGTCAGCAATGTGGGCAGCCGCTATTACGCGATGAAGATTTGGGTCGAACCCGATAAGTTGGCCAATTATGGTTTGACCGTCAAGGATATACAGTCGGCCATCCGCGACCAAAACCGCGAGTCGGCGGCCGGCGTGTTGGGGCAGGCGCCCGCCGACGGCATCGACATCACGATACCGATTACGGCGCAGGGCCGGCTTTCCACCGTGTCGCAGTTCGAGGATATCGTCGTGCGCGCCTACGCCGACGGAAGCATCATCCGGCTGCGCGACCTGGCGCGCATTTCGCTCGAAGCCTCGTCGTACAATACCGAGAGCGGCATCAACGGCGGCAATGCGGCCGTGATGAACATCAGCCTCCTGCCGGGCGCCAACGCCATGGACGTGGCCGAAGCGGTGCGGGCGGCCATGGCGGAAATCAGCCTGAATTTTCCGGAGGGCATCAGCTATATGATTCCGTTCGATGTCACGGAATACATCTCCAATTCGATTCACCACGTCTTCCGCGCCCTCATCGAGGCCCTGCTGCTCGTCATCCTCGTCGTCTTCCTCGCGTTGCAGAACTGGCGCGCCACGCTCATTCCCATCGTGGCCGTGCCCATCTCGCTTATCGGTACGTTCGGCGTCATGCTCGCGTTCGGCTTCTCGCTCAACCTGATGACGCTTCTGGGCTTGATTCTGGCCATCGGCATCGTGGTCGATGACGCCATCGTCGTGGTCGAGAACGTCGATCACATCATGCGGACCGAGGGACTGTCGGCCTACGAGGCCACGAAGAAGGCCATGCGGAACTTGGGCGGCGCGCTCATCGCGATGTCGCTCGTACTCTGCGCGGTGTTCGTGCCCGTGAGCTTTCTCGGCGGCATCACGGGGCAGCTTTACCGCCAGTTCACGATTACGATCGCCGTTTCGGTCATCATTTCCACCATCGTGGCCCTGACGTTGAGCCCCGTCATGTGTTCGCGCCTGCTCAAACCCGAAGCGGCGGACCGTCCCAAGGCCTGGATATTCCGCAAAATCAACGCTTGGATAGAGACGGGTTCGGCCGCCTATCAGCGGGGCATCCGCTATACGCTCAGCCATTCGCGCCGTTTCGCCGGCCTGTTCTGCCTCATGCTGCTGGGGATTCTGCTGCTCAACCGCTTGGTGCCCACGAGTTTCATGTCGAAAGAGGACCAGGGCTATTTTACCGTCGAACTGGAACTGCCGGAGGGGGCGACGCTGGAACGCACGCGGCGCGTGACCGACCGGGCGATGGCTTATCTGCTCGCGCATGAAGACGTGCAGTACGTGCTCAACGTCACGGGCTCCAGTCCGCGTATCGGCACGAACCAAGGGCGCAGCACGCTCACGGTCATCCTCAAACCGTGGGAGGAGCGGGAGAATACGGATATGAACCGGACGATGGCCGAGGTGCGCGCCGAGTTCTCGCAGTATCCGGAATGCAAGGTTTTCCTGACCTCTCCGCCCGTGATTCCGGGGCTGGGGGCGTCGGGCGGCGTGGAGATGGTGCTCGAGGCGCGGAGCGGCCTTTCTTACGAGCAGTTGCAACAGGCCGTCGATACGCTCGTGCTGTTGGCGGGCCAATGTAAGGAACTGGTCGGCGTTTCGGCTTCCATCCAGCGGGATATTCCGCAACTCTATTTCGACGTTGACCGCGACCGCGCCCAGCTGTTGGGCGTGCCGATGGCCGATATTTTCTCGACAATCAAGACATTTACCGGTTCGCTCTATATCAACGACTTCAACCTTTTTAACCGCGTCTATCGCGTGGAGATGCAGGCCGAGGCGCCTTACCGTATTCACAAGGACAACCTGAACCTGTTTTTCGTGCGCGGTTCTTCGGGCGCGATGATTCCCATCACGACGCTGGGCACGGCCGAATATACGACGGGCGCCGGCGCGATTCAACGGTTCAATATGTTCAACGCGGCCACGATTCAGGCCGAGGCGGCGCAGGGCTACAGTACGGGGCATGTCATGGCCATTCTCTCCGGTTTGGCGCAGAAGCATCTGCCGGCCGACGTGGGTGTGGAATGGAAAGGCCTGTCGTATCAGGAGAAACATGCGGGCGGCAAGACGGGCATGGTGCTGGCCTTGGCGTTCCTGTTCGTCTTTCTGTTCCTCGCGGCCCAGTACGAAAGCTGGTCGGTGCCGGTGGCCGTGATTCTGTCGCTGCCGGTGGGCGTTTTCGGCGCCTATCTCGGCGTGTGGCTCTGCGGCATGGAGAACAACGTCTATTTCCAGATCGGCCTCGTGATGCTCATAGGCCTCGTGGCCAAGAACGCCATCCTGATTGTGGAGTTCGCCAAGGAGGAGGTGGAGAAGGGGAGCGATGTGGTTTCGGCCGCGCTCAAGGCGGCGCAACTGCGGTTCCGGCCTATCATCATGACGTCTTTGGCCTTTATCCTGGGCTTGTTGCCGCTCGTATTCGCTTCCGGACCGGGGGCGGAGAGCCGCCGCGACATCGGGACGGGCGTTTTCTTCGGCATGCTGATAGCCTTGTTTACGGCTTGTATCGTCGTGCCTTATTTCTTTGTCTGGGTCTATCGGTTGAAAGCGCGTTTTGAAAGGAGGAAAAAGGGATGCTGATGAGGTTGGTTTGGGTGTTTGGTTCGCGTGGCGTGTCGCGCGTTTGCGGTTGGGGACGTGTCGGTTTCGGACGGATGGCCGCGTGTCTGTTGGCCGTGTCCGTGTCGGGTTGCACGATGCAGAAACAGTGCCCCGCGCCCGGGGGGGCGTTGCCGGCCGAGGTGGTGCGGCCGGAAATCATGAAAGGCGGTGCGGCTTTGGGACAGGCTACGGGGGTGGATACGCTCGCGTTTTCGGATGTGGAATGGTGGACGCTGTACGCCGATACGGTCTTGAACCGGTTGATACGCCGTGCGTTGGAAAACAATAAGGACATGCAGTCGGCCATCGCCAAGATACGGGAACTGCGTTATACGGGGCGCGGCGCGATTATGGATCAGTTGCCGAAACTGTCGGCTTTCGGCTCCTATCAGAACGAGATGGAATATTATGCCGACCGGACGAGCGGCAACGGGCCGGATCCCAAGATGCACGTGAAAGGTCTGTTGTCGTGGGAGTTCAATCTGTTCGGCGCTTCGGTCTGGCGTTCCCAGCGCGAAGCCGACCGCTATCTGGCGTCGATAGAGGGGCAGCGCGCGTTGCAGATGAGCCTGATCGCCGAGGTCGTGACGGCTTATTTCGAATTGGTTTCGCTCGACCGGCAGATGGAAATCATCGAGCAGACGGTGGCGGTGCGCCGCGAGACGACCGAGCAGACGCGGCTGCGGTTCATGGGCGGGCTGACGTCCGAGACGGCTTACCGTCAGGCGATTGTGGAATACGCTTCGGCGGCGGCCATGGTGCCCGATATGGAAAAACGCATCGCGCTCAAAGAACATCAGTTGGCGTGGCTGGCCGGGGAATTCCCGACCCGCATCGAGCGTTCGGCCTTGCCGATGGCGTCGCGGCGGTCGCTCGACCTGTCGGCGGGCATCCCGTCCGATTTGCTGTTGCGGCGACCCGACGTGCGGCAGGCGCGGGCGGAACTGGACGCGGCGATGGCGAACGCGGGCTTTTATTTCGCGAGCCGTTTCCCTTCGATACGGCTGAGCCTGGAGGGCGGCTTGGAAAACAACGACTGGAAGAACCTGTTGCAATCGCCTTATCTTTATCCGATTGCGACGCTGACCACGCCCTTGTTCGCGTTCGGCACGAATCAGGCGCGCTACCGGGCTTCGGTGCAACAGTACATGCAGCAGAAGGCGCGTTATGAAAAGACGGTGCTGACGGTGTTCCGCGAGGTGAACGACGCGATGGTCGTCTATCGCAAGACGCGCGAGGAGACGATGTTGCTGGAGAACTTGCAGGATGCCGCGCTCAAATACGTGGAATTGGCCGATTTGCAGTATCTCAACGGCGTGATCAGTTATATGGACGTATTGGACGCCCAGCGTAAGTATTTCTCGGCCCAGTTGGATTTGGTGCGCAACGTGAGCGAGGAACAGATCGCGCTCGTGCAGCTTTACAAGGCGTTGGGCGGCGGCTGGAACGAGGAACTGCCGGCGGCCGCGCTGACCAAGGCGCAGGAGCGGCGGCAGGAGAAGGTTGTGAAGGAGCATCTGTCGGATTCGACGGCGGCGCGGCCGGGGCTGACGCCGGAAGAGACGCTCCGCGAGGATTACAGGCTGTATCTGGGCAAGCAGGCGACGGCGCGCACGGAGAAGTTGATCCGGCGCGACTTGGAGGCGGCTTCGGATTCGGTTTCGGACGGCGGGGCCAAGGCACCGGTCAAGGCGCGGCGGCGTCCAAAGCGCCCGCGGTAAGTGGGTGCGGCGGCTCGTAGGTCGGCTGCGCAGAGGTTTTGCTATTGGTTGTCGGCTGAGCCGCCGCCCGGATTCTGCACGCAGTGCTAAAGTCGGCTGCGCAGAGTTTGGAACTGTCCTTGCGATCTAAGCGGTTGGCGAGCCAGTCGCCTGGCGTTCTGCTTGTCCCGATACAAGGGGAGGAAAAAGGGGGAAAAGGTAGGTATGGAGATATATTTGTTGCTCGGAGGTAATATAGGGCCGGTGCGGGAGAACCTGCGGCGCGCGCGGGACTTGATCGCCGCGCGGGTCGGACGCGTCGTGCGCGCGTCGCGCGTCTATCGCTCGCCGGCCTGGGGCTTCGAGAGCCCCGACCCGTTCTACAACGTGGCCTTGGCCGTCGAAACCGCGCTGGTGCCGGACGTCACGATGCGGACGCTGTTGCAAATCGAGCAAGAGTTGGGGAGGAGGCGGGGCGCGGCGTCGGAGACGCCGCCGGCGGCCCCTCAGCCTGATGCGGCTTGCGGCCATCCGACGTCTGCCGCCCCGCAAGCCGTCTCGCAAGCCGCCCCGTCTGCTGCCCCTCAAGCCGTCTGCCCGCAGGCCGTCTGCCCG
Source organism: uncultured Bacteroidales bacterium (assembly GCA_910586395.1). Taxonomy (GTDB): domain Bacteria; phylum Bacteroidota; class Bacteroidia; order Bacteroidales; family P3; genus CAMXAS01. Next base: position 135,966 of record CAJUFX010000004.1, on the reverse strand, counting down.
TCTGCCGTCTGCCCGCAAGCGTCTGCCGTCCCGCAAGCCGCCCCGTCTGCCGTCTGCCCGCAAGCTGCCCCGCAAACCGTCCCTGCCGCCCAAGCGGCCGCCGATGCGGCACCGTCCAAGACATACGCTTCCCGTCCCATCGACATCGACATCCTGTTTTTCGGCACCCTCGTGCTTGACACCCCCCTGCTGACGGTGCCGCATCCCCGCCTCCCCCAACGGCGCTTCGCGCTTCTCCCGCTCTGCGACATCGCCCCCGCCTTGGTTCACCCGGTCCTGCACCAAACCGTCACCGACCTCCTCGCCGCCTGTCCCGACACCGCCGAGGTCGTCCCCGTTCCCTAACCCCATCCCGTCGTCCCCTCATCCCGTCCGTTCTCTGTCCACGGCCGCCGCCTGTTCCGACACCGCCGAGGTCGTCCCCGTGGACTAAGGCTCCCTTGTCTTCTCATCCGGGGTTTCCGTGTCGGGTATCTTGGGCTTTCAAGGGGCCTTGCAGCGGCTCCGTAGCGACCTTTAATTTTGCGATTTGCGATATTTTTAGTAACTTCGCGAAATGCATAGTTGCATCGAAACAGCATTCTCACATTAAACACGCCCACGCTATGGAAAAAGCCAAGATCCTTTATGTCAACCAAGAGGTTTATCCGTATGTGCGGGAATCGAAAGAGGCCATGGTGGGGCGTTACCTGCCGCAGGCCGTACAGGAAGCCGGTTCCGAGATACGCATGTTCACGCCGCGTTTCGGCTGTATCAACGAACGGCGCAACCAACTGCACGAGGTGTTGCGGCTGTCGGGCATGAACATCGTGATCAACGAGGCCGACCATCCGCTGATTATCAAGGTCTCTTCCATTCAGGCGGCCCGCATGCAGATTTATTTCATCGACAACGAGGAGTATTTCCACAAGAAAAACATGCTGGTCGATAAGAACAATATGCCGTATGCCGATACCGACGAGAAGTTGATTTTCTTTGCGCGCGGCGTGTTGGAGGCCATCAAGAAACTGAGTTGGATTCCGGACATCGTGCATTGCAACGGTTGGTTCACGTCTCTGGTGCCGTTTTACATCCGTAAGGCTTATCATGAGCATCCGGCGTTTTCCAAGGTCAAGATCATCAGTTCCGTTTTTCCCGGAAAAGGGTACGATGGGGCGATGAGCGGTGATTTGTTGGGTAAACTCCAGTCGGACAAGATGGCGACGAAAGATGTCGGCGAGAAATACGCGCCGTTCAATTACGAGAAACTCTGTCAGTTCGCCGTCGATTATTCCGATGGTGTCGTGTTGACGGACAAGGCCGCCGGCCTGGCGCCGGCCTTGGTCAAATCGTTGACCGCCGCCAAGAAGCCGACGCTCGACTATCCCGGCGAAAGCGGGTTCACGATGGCCTGCGGTAAATTTTACGAAAAGTTTTTACCCCATGAAAAGTAGAATGTCCGCCGTCCCGTTCGGGGGGCTGTCTGTCCTCATAACGCTTGCCGTGGTCTTGTCGGCCTGTCGTAAAGATCCGAACTCCGGACTCGGTGAAGAGTTGGGCGACCGGGATTTTCTGACGGAACATTATCAGGATACGGCTTTCGATATCGTCGTGTACACCATGCCCGATACGGGTCTGATCGTGCAGAATGCCGAGCGTATGCTGTTGGGGTCGATGCAGGACGGCGTCTTCGGCCGTGCCGACTATCACGTCTATTCCCAATTGTACTATGCGGGCAGCAATACGGACGATCTGGGCTTCGTACCCGATACCGTCAACGGGGTCTCGGTCGATTCGGTCGTGCTGATCATGCCGTACAGTTCGCTTTATCCGAAAAAGGAGGACGTGACTTACGGCCGTCCTATCCGCTTGAACCTTCACCGGCTGACGGAAGACCTTCTGGACAGCGGCCATGCGGACAGCCTTTATTCGGTTTCGTCGGAAGTCGCTTACGATCCGGCGGTACTTCCCGGAAACGGGTTCACGATTACGCCGCGTCCGTTCGACTCGGTGACCGATACGGTGAATAATTCCACTTACGTGCCCGCTCTCAGCGCGCGGCTTGACCCGGCTTTCGGCCTGTCGCTCATGACGTTGCCGGCGGATGCCTATGCGCAGGGAGAGTCGGTGTTCAGCGAATATTATCCCGGTATCTGCCTGCGCAGCGTAGCGGCCGGCACGGAATCCGAAAGTTCCGTCGTTTCGTTTAATTTCGGCTCGGGCGAGGGCGTACGCATCATCGTATATCACGGGCTTGTCGATGAAAAGACGCCGCGTTACAGCGTGTTCGGTTTCGGTCCCGTGCGTTTCACGAAAGTGGAGCGCGATTACGGTACGTCCACCGATCGGGATTTTCTGGCGCAGATGCGCGGCGACAGTACGGCGGGGCTTAGGCACGTCTATCTGGCGGCTTCGGGCGGCGCCTATATCGGCTGTGTCCTGCCCAACGTGCGCGAACTCTTTGCCGGACGTCGGATCATCATCAACCGGGCGCATCTGGTTTTGAAAGCCGCTTCGGCCGCCAACGGTTCGGGCATCGAAGTGCCGCAATCGCTGACGGTGCCGGAATCGTTGGACGCCGCCTATAACCAGGGCGGTGCGTGGAGCGCCGACAAAAAGGAATACCGTCTGACGCTGACGCGCTACCTGCAACGGCTGTTCTATGAGGAAGCGACGCCGGAACCGTTTTATATCTATCCGTCCACGGAAGAACGTTACGGTACGCCGCGGGCTGTCAAACTCAACGGACCGTCGGCCGAAAACGGGTCACCCATGAAACTGGAACTGATTTATACGGAAGTGAAGGAATAGGGTGGCCTCCGGCCGTCGCTCGCAAGGCGGATCGGGTCACCGCATGAAAAATAGAAAAGAAGCATAACAGCTATGTGTGGTATTGTCGCTTATGTGGGAAATCGGGAGGCTTACCCGATTCTGATGAAAGGTCTGCACCGTCTGGAATATCGCGGCTACGACAGCGCGGGCGTCTGCGTGTATAACAACGATGGCTTGCATCTGTATAAAACGCTCGGCAAGGTGGCCGATCTGGAACGTTTTGTCGAAGGCAAGGATATGAGCGGTCATATCGGGATCGCGCATACGCGTTGGGCGACCCACGGCCTGCCCAATGAGATAAACGCCCACCCGCATTATTCGCAGTATGCGGATATTGCCTTGATTCATAACGGTATCATAGAGAACTATGCGACGCTGAAAGAGGAGTTGCAGAAACACGGCCGCAGTTTTACGTCCGAAACCGATACCGAAGTGTTGGTGCAGCTCATCGATTTTATCCGCATGGACAACGGCATTTCGTTGGAGGAGGCCGTGCATCAGGCTTTGAGCCAGGTCGTGGGGGCCTACGCCATCGCGATTATGTCGAAAGACGACCCCTATACGGTTATCGGGGCCCGCAAGGGCAGCCCGCTTGTCATCGGGGTGGGCGACGGGGAGTTCATTCTGGCGTCGGACGCCACGCCGCTTGTGGAATACACGAAGAAGGTCATCTATCTCGACGAGGAGGAAATCGCCGTGATGACGGTGCGTCCCGATGCCGAACCGACCTTGCGGGTCACCAATTTGAAAAACGTGCGCAAGACGCCGCTCGTACAGACGCTGGAGACCAATCTGGAGGTGTTGGAAAAGGGCGGTTATCCGCATTTCATGCTCAAGGAGATTTACGAGCAGCCCAAGGTCATCCGCGACAGTTTCCGCGGCCGCATCAATGTGGAACGCAACACGGTGGCGCTGTCGGGCATCATCGATCATCAAAAGGAGTTCCTTTCGGCGCGCCGCATCATCATTACGGCCTGCGGCACGTCCTGGCACGCCGGCCTCGTGGGCAAGTATCTGATTGAAGAACTGGCGCGCATTCCCGTGGAGGTGGAATACGCTTCCGAATACCGCTACCGGCATCCGATTATCAACAAGGATGATGTCGTCATCGCCATTTCGCAGAGCGGCGAGACGGCCGATACGTTGGCGGCCGTGAATCTGGCCCGCGACCAGGGGGCGTTCGTTTACGGCATCTGCAATGTCGTGGGGGCCTCCATCCCGCGTGCGACGCACAGCGGCACTTACATCCATGCCGGGCCCGAAATCGGCGTGGCCTCCACCAAGGCGTTTACGGCGCAGGTGTGCGTGCTGACGCTCGTCGCGCTTTCGTTGGCCAAGGCCAAGGGGACGGTGTCCGAATCGCGTTTCCGCGCCATCATCAACGAATTATATACGTTGCCCGACAAGATCGAGAAGACGTTGCTGCTCAACGACCGCATCGCCGATTTCGCCAAGATTTTCACGTATTCGCGCAACTTCCTCTACTTAGGCCGCGGCTACAACTATCCGCTGGCGCTGGAGGGCGCGTTGAAACTCAAGGAGATTTCGTACATCCATGCCGAGGGGTATCCGGCCGCCGAAATGAAGCACGGTCCTATCGCGCTTGTGGATAACGAGATGCCGATTGTCGTTATCGCGACGAACCAAGGCAATTACGAGAAAATCGTGAGCAACATACAGGAGGTCAAGGCCCGCAAGGGACGGATTATCTCCATCGTGACGGAGGGCGATACGACCGTCAAGGCCTTGTCGGATTTCTATATCGAGATCCCGCCGACCGAGGCCATGCTCGTGCCGATTCTGGCCTGCGTTCCCTTGCAGCTGTTGGCCTACCATATCGCGGTACAGCGCGGGTGCAACGTGGATCAGCCGCGGAACTTGGCCAAGTCGGTCACGGTGGAATAGGCGTGTCATAAAGGCCAATCTGCGGCGTTATTAACGGGATTCGGGCTCAGTCACTTACTTCAGTAAGCTCCTTTGCCCTCACCCTCAATGCCTAGCGTCTTGACATCTCTGACACACCTAAATGTGGGGGTATAAAAAAAGCGTCGGTTTTTGGCCGGCGCTTTTTTTGTCGTGTGGCGGTTGCTATTCTTCCACCGATGTGCGGAGGTTTTGCAGGATAAACTCCTGGCGGTCGGGCGTGTTGCTGCCCATATAAAAGGCGAGGAGGTCTTTCAGGCTGTCGTCTTTCTTCATCATGACCGGCTCGAGCCGCATCTGCGGGCCGATAAAGGTCTTGAATTCGTTGGGCGAGATTTCCCCCAAACCTTTGAATCGCGTGATCTCCGCTTTGTTGCCGAAACGTTCGATGGCCGCGAGGCGTTCTTCCTCCGTATAGCAGTAAACGGTCTCCTGTTTGTCGCGCACGCGGAACAGCGGCGTCTGCAGGATATAGACGTGTCCGCTCTTGACCACGTCGGGAAAGAACTGCAGGAAGAACGTGAGCAACAGCAGGCGGATGTGCATGCCGTCGGTATCGGCATCGGTGGCCACGATGATGTTGTTGTAACGCAAGCCTTCCAGGTCTTCCCCGATGTTGAGGGCCGATTGCAGGAGGTTGAATTCTTCGTTCTGATAGACGATTTTCTGCGTGAGGCCGTAGCTGTTGAGCGGCTTGCCTTTGAGGCTGAATACGGCCTGCGTGTTGGCGTCGCGCGATTTGGTGATGGAGCCGGAGGCCGAATCCCCCTCGGTGATGAAAATCGTCGTCTCCAGACGCCGTTCGTCGTTCGAATTGTAGTGTACGCGGCAGTCGCGCAGCTTACGGTTGTGCAGGCTTACCTTCTTCGCGCTCTCGCGGCTGATTTTCTTGAGGTCGGCCATGCTCTTGCGCTCTTTCTCGGCCTCGATGATTTTGCGTTGCAGGGCTTCCGCCACTTCGGGATGGATGTGCAGGAAGTTATCCACATTCTTTTTGAGCGAGTTGGCGACAAAGTTGCGGATGGTCTCGCCGTTGGGTTCCATATAGAGCGAGCCCAACTTGGTCTTGGTCTGCGATTCGAAGACGGGTTCGATGACCTTGATGCTGACGGCCGCCACGAGCGAAGTCCGGATATCGGAAGGGTCGTAGTCTTTCTTGTAGAATTCCTTGACCGTGCGCACGAACGCCTCGCGGAACGCCGCCTGATGCGTACCGCCCTGGGTCGTGTGCTGGCCGTTGACGAACGAGTGGTATTCTTCGCCGTATTTGTTTTCGACGTGCGTGAACGCGTATTCGAGGTCCTCGTCCTGGATATAGACGACGGGGTAGAGCGGCTTGCCGTCTATGTTGTTTTCCAGCAGTTCCTGCAAGCCGTTGTCGGAATGTATCTTGGTTTTGTTATAGACGAGGGTCAGGCCGCGGTTGAGGTAGGCGTAGTTCCACAGCATCTTTTCGACGTATTCCGGCAGGTAACGGTAATTGACGAACAGGCTTTCGTCGGGCGTAAAGCTGATGCGGGTGCCGTTTTTTTCGTTCGTGGGTTCGAGCGGACAGTCTTCGATGAGTTCGCCGCCCGCGAAACGGGCGCGTTTCTTCTGGCCGTCACGTACGGATTCGACACAGAATGCCGTGGAGAGCGCGTTGACGGCTTTGGTACCGACGCCGTTGAGCCCGACGGATTTCTTGAAGACTTTGGAGTCGTATTTGGCGCCGGTATTCATCTCCGAAACGCACTCCACGACCTTGCCGAGCGGGATGCCGCGGCCGTAGTCGCGGACGGTGACGCTGCGGTCGTCTTCTATCTGGATGTCGATGCTCTTGCCGTTGCCCATGACGAATTCGTCTATCGAATTGTCGATGACTTCTTTCAACAATACATAAATCCCGTCGTCCTGGGAGGCGCCGTCGCCCAGTTTGCCGATGTACATGCCCGGCCGCAACCGGATATGTTCGTTCCATTTGAGTTTGACGATGCTATCGTCGGTGTAGGCTGCTGTGCTTTCCATAAATCTTTAAAACTTGCCGTAGCGGATATTGTCGATCAGGCGGACGTCGCCGAGTCGCACGACGATACAGCCCACTTGTTCGGGGGCGTCGTACCACGTCTCGATCGGCTGCAGCGTGCGGCCGTCCACAATCTCGAAATATTCGAGCGTCATGCCCGGCACGTCGGCCACGGCTTGTTCCACCATGTGTTTGGCCGGCGCCACGGCGTCGTCGCGGTGCGCCGCTTTGCATAGGTCGGCCGAGGCCAGCAGGATGCGGTGGATGGCCGGCGCTATGGCGCGCTGTTCGGGTGTGAGCAACAGGTTGCGCGAACTCAGCGCGAGGCCGTCGTCTTCACGTACGATGGGGCAGGGAACGATTTTTACCGGCAGTTTCAACTGCCGTACGAGTTCCTGCACAATGGCGATCTGCTGGTAGTCTTTCTCGCCGAAATAGGCGCGGGTCGGGTTCACCATGTGGAGCAACCGTCCCACGACGACGCCCACGCCGTTGAAATGGCCGGGCCGGTTCTTGCCTTCCATGACGCGTTCCAGCGCGCCGAAGTCGTAGTGCTCTATCGGTTCGCCCGGCGGATACATCTCTTCGGCCGAGGGGGCGAAAACGAGGTCTATATCAAAGGGCTCCAGTAGCTTTAAATCCGCTTCAAGCGTCCGCGGGTAGGTCTTCAGGTCGTCCGGGTTGTTGAATTGGATCGGATTGACGAAGATGCTCACGACGGCGGCGTGGTTTTCGTAATGCGCCCGTTCGATGAGCGACAGATGGCCTTTGTGCAGCGCGCCCATCGTGGGGACGAAGCCGATGGTCTCTCCTTTCTCACGGCGCAGGCGGTTTACCTCCGTCATCAGATCCCGTTTGGTGTAACAGACTTTCATGGTATTTCCGTATAAGTTCCGGTTGTTATAGGTTTGTGGTTGTCGGTTTTGGATTGTCGGTTTTGGTTGGTCATTCGCCCGGCTCGTCTTGGCGTGCCGCCGCTTCCTTAGGCAACACGTTCTTGAAGAGTTCGAACAGGTTGGCCACCTGCACGACTTTGATAGGCGCGGCGTCCCGGTGTCCGGCGGTGCCGGCGGGACGGGACAGCCGGTGGTAGCGCGAGATGAAGATGCGCTCGAAGCCGAGCCGTTCGGCCTCCGCGATGCGTTGCTCGATGCGGCTCACGGAGCGGATTTCGCCGGTCAGCCCCACTTCGCCCGCAAAACAGTCTTTGGGCGAGAGCGCGATGTCGGTGCCGGACGACAGCACGGCCGCCACGACGGCAAGGTCTATGGCCGGATCTTCCACGCGGATTCCGCCCGCTATGTTGAGGAAGACGTCTTTCTGCGTGAGCCGGAAGCCGCAGCGTTTTTCCAAGACGGCCAACAGCATGTGCAACCGCCTCAGGTCGAATCCCGTAGCCGAGCGTTGCGGCACCGAATAGGTGGCGCCGCCGACCAGGGCCTGCACTTCGATGAGGATGGGGCGCAAACCTTCCATCGTGGCCGCGATGGCCGTACCGCTCAACAACGTCTCGCGTTTGGAGAGCAGGATTTCGGAGGGGTTGCTGACCTGCCGCAGCCCTTGCGCCTGCATCTCGTAGATGCCCATCTCGTGCGTGGAGCCGAAGCGGTTTTTGAGCGAACGCAGGATGCGGTAGTCGTAATGGCGGTCGCCCTCGAACTGCAAGACCGTATCGACGATGTGTTCCAGTACTTTCGGGCCGGCCAGGCTGCCTTCTTTCGTGATGTGTCCGATCATGAAGACCGAGATGCGGCCGGTTTTGGCAAACTGTTGCAGGCGCGCCGCGCATTCGCGGATCTGGACGATGCTGCCGGCCGAACTCTCGACGTCTTCGCTGTAAAGTGTCTGTATCGAGTCGATGACGACGATGTCCGGTTGCAGGCTTTCAGCCTGTTCGATGATCCGTTCCACGCAGGTTTCGGTCAGGATAAAGCAGGGCGCGGTGCTGAGACCGATGCGGTCGGCCCGCATTTTGAGTTGTTGTTCACTTTCTTCCCCGCTGACGTACAGGATTTTGTATGCATCCAATTGCAGGGCGACCTGCAACATGAGCGTGGATTTTCCGATGCCGGGTTCGCCTCCTACGAGTAGGAGGGAGCCGCGCACCAGCCCGCCGCCCAACACGCGGTCGAGTTCGGCGTCGCCGAGCGTCAGCCTTTCCGGACCTTGGCCGGTGATTTCCGCCAGCGGGCGGGGGGCTGGGGCCGCGGCGGCGCGCGGCGTCTGCCGCGCGCCGAACCCGGCGCCACCCTTGCCGCCGGCGCGGGGCGCGGCCACGATCTCCTCTTCAAACGTGTTCCACGCCCCGCAAGTCGGACATTTCCCCAGCCATTTCGGCGAGGACGCGCCGCATTCGCGGCAGTGGAATATGGTTTTGAGTTTGGCCATCCTTACCTTAAATCGCAACCGATCAGCTGGATGAATTCGTCGCGGGTCCGGGGATCTTTCAAGAAAGCCCCCGTAAAGTCGGAGGTCGTCGTTACCGAATTCTGTTTCTGCACGCCGCGCATCGACATGCAGAGGTGTTGCGCCTCGATGACGACGGCCACGCCGAGCGGTTCCAGCACTTCCTGTATGCACTGTTTGATTTGGGTCGTGAGCCGTTCCTGTACCTGCAACCGCCGCGCGAATACATCCACGACGCGCGGTATCTTGCTTAGTCCAACGATCTTTCCATTAGGAATATAGGCTACGTGCGCCTTGCCGAAAAACGGCACCATATGGTGTTCGCAAAGCGAGTAAATCTCAATGTTCTTGACGATGACCATCTGACGGTAGTCTTCCACAAACAGCGCTGACCGCAGGATGGCCTGCGGATCCTGATGATAGCCCTGCGTAAAGAACTGCATGGCCTTGGCCACGCGCGTCGGCGTCGCCAGCAGGCCCTCCCGCGCCGGGTCTTCCCCAAGGAGCGTCAGCGTCTCTTTGTAGAGCGCGGCCAGGCGTTCGGTCTTCTCGTCGCAATAGTCATCAATCTTTTGATAGCCAAAATCATTCATAGGATAATACCCGGTTTTGAAAGGAGAGCAAAGGTACGAAAAGTCGAATACAGAGCCAAATAAACAAAGGAAAGTTTAATATCCTAAGGATAAGACAAATTCATTTGGATTATCATTTTGGATATTAAACAGCGCACTGACAAGGGCGCGTTTATTTGGCTCTGTTGAGACGGAGTATCTTCACGCGAAGCGTAAAGGTACGAAAAGTCGAAAGTCTGTGCAAGTCGAGCG
>CAJUFX010000004.1:0-125897 GCA_910586395.1 uncultured Bacteroidales bacterium | reverse complement strand
CAGAAGCCAAGTTTACTTGGATTATGCCGAGACGCCGCCGGACTTCTGTAAAACGAAAGTCTGTGCAAGTTGAGAGCAGAAGCCAAGTTTACTTGGATTATGCCGAGACGCCGCCGGACTTCTGTAAAACGGAAACCTATTTTTTTCTGCCGAGCCAGCGTATCTTTACGCGAAGCGTAGAGGTACGAATATTCTTGTTAATTAGTGTTAAAAAGCGTAACTTTACCCGATTTTGGATAGCCGGTGCCAGCCTGAATAGGGTTTAAGGTGTTGGCCAATAGTTATTTGTATTTGCCATGATGCGTAAAAACGGGCGTTTCTTCATAAAATGGCTTCGGCTCATCGGGCTTCTGACCGGTTGTTTTGGCCTGGGCGTAAACGCATTGCGGGCGGATTCGCGCATCGTCGTATTGCGCCCGACGAATTTCGATCCGACGGCCGTCTGCGGTTTCGATATCCGGAGCGAAGTCTGGTTGTGCGCGGAAGGTGCCAATGATACGTGTATCTGGGAAGTGACGGATGGGGTCGGGTCGTTCGGCTATCCCGTCACATTGTACGGCAATAAGTATGGCGATACGATTCCGTTTAATTTCGCGGAGATGCCCGTTGACGGTACGATTACGCTCAAAATGGGGAAGAATAGCGAAGCCGTTGTCGGAAAATTGGAATTGAAGCAGATAAAGAAAGCCGAACCGGCTTCGGATATAACGTGGGCACCGCCTGTCTGTCAGAATATTCCCATTCGGTTTGAAATGCCCGTCGATGAGGATTATCAAACCAAATACGCACCGGGCTCGCTTCATTTGCGTTGGACTCCTCTACAGGAAAAACAAGACATAGCGGATGGGGAGAGTGAATTTGTAGATGTGTCAGCCGATGGTGATTTTATATGGATGCATACCTTTAAAGGGGCCAACTTCAAGGACGGCAAAGTGGTCGTGACGCCTTATACGTGCGATGGTAAAAACGGTTCGAAGTATCGGACGAATGTTAAGGAGAAGGAACTGAAGCCGTTTATTGTACAGGGGTTGTATAAGGATGTGGGCATCGTTACGTTGAAGAAAAAGGAGGGCGGAGAGTTGCCCGACGACATGGATCATTGGGAGGTGGACGGTTCGGAGGATTCGCCCAATACGACGATTTGCCGGAATTACGGCAACGATTTATGGAATGGTTATATTGAGAATAACGGTTACGTTAGTCTGGGTTTCGGTGATTATCAGGCATGGTTGGACGCGGAAGACAAGACACTGTTGCCCGAGTATTACTATACCTACGATTGGAGTTTCGCCGAAGATGAGTTCGAATACGCGACGGAAAAAATGGACAACCAAGCCGATTGGGGTTTCGGCAAGGGGAAGAGCCGTATCATGTTGCGGGTGTTGGCCGGAAAGACCAACGTACATACGGTCAAGCTGACGGTGCGTTGCGATACGTGCATCGCCCGCGGCGGTTATCCGGCGGATTTCACTTATACGGCTGAAATCAAACTGCACCGGCAGGATTCCATCGCCTCCTTTAAAGACGAGGCGCATCCCATCGAATACAATCTGGAAGCGCAGGGGAACGTGTGCGCCGGCGAGGAAGTCGTGCTGAGGCTATCAATGGACGAGATGTCGGAAAAATATTTCGACGAGCTATCCAATGCGAAGCATTATACCATAGATCCGAAAAAGCCGGACGGCTCGTCGGCCAATTGGGAGCAATTGCCGCAGGATCCGGGCGACAAGGAAATCCACAAATTCAAAACGACGCGCACGAGTTGGAACGGCCGTACGGGTGATACGATATACGTGAGCGTGTATCCGTCCAACGATTGCTTTTGGAACCTGAAAAAAGTGGGTGCCAACGGCAAAATGTTCAAGGTTTTCGTTAAGAATCCGCCCCTGCCGCCCGTCTTGCGGGATCCCATCACGGGAAAAGGCATAGCGCCGCAATATACGGAAACACGTTGGGAAGATCTTGTGGAAGAAGGTTTAGGCGAAGGTGATCAGAAGGCGGCGGAACGTGTTTTCGTCTGCAATTATACGACGTGGCAGGATCATACATGGTTAAGCGGCACGCAGCAGTTCGGTTTGCAGGTTAAAGGGGATTCGATTTTCGAACCGGGCGGCGGCGATGCTTTCCGTCTCGTGGATTACGACGATGTTTTCATCCGTGATATAAAAATAGATTACAGTTTTGAAAAAGGCCGAAAACCCGACAATCCCGACGTCAAGAAAGACTCGTCCTGGATCACGATGTCCGTTCGTGCCGGTGCACGTGAGTATTTCGAGGGAGTGCAGGACGTCAAGGTCGGTTTTTATGCGTACAACAATTGCGGTCGCGGCGATACCGGTATCTATTATATCAAGATCATTGATACGCTGACGACGAAAGATTTGCTTTCCAATACGCGTGCCGTAGGTTGGGATACGCTTTGCGAAGGGATGGCGTTGGATCTGTATTCGACTTCGCGCGAGAGTTATTTCACGTCGGCGGACATAGGCGAGGACATCGACAGACGGCCTGAGGTGGTATCCGACCGCGTGGATTACGAATGGGTGGCACCGGCGGGTTGGACGTTCGCCGAATCGACGCCCAATACCGACAAACGCGTGCAACTCCGGGTCGGGCCGACGAGCGGCCCCGTGCGTCTGCGGCTCGGAAACCGTTGCGGTTATGGCAAATATTTGGATTCGAATGTATTCGTGCATCCATTCGTGCGGGTGCATGTCGTGGGCGATACGACGCCCTGCCGCGGCGACACGCTGACTTACCGGTTCAAGAAAGCCGATTTGGCGGAGGATTATCAGATTACATGGCCGGGGAACGACTGGGTGCAGACCGATTGGCAATCGGGTATCGACAGCATGTTCTACACGGTGCGGGTCGGCGACCATGAGGATGAGCCGATTTATGTCGTCGGTCAAAAGACCAAGGTACCGGGCCTGAAACCGATTTCGGAAGCGGAGGAGGAAGACGGTTGCAATTTCCGATTCGACAATTATGCAGACCATAACCGGGATTCGCTGGCTGTCAAAGTCAAGCATTATACCGCTCAGCCGGTCATAGACGGCCGTTTCCCCGAAATGGTCGGCGGCCGGCCGGATACGCTTTGCGCCCGCAACCTCTATACGTTCCAAGTGAAAAAAGGTTCGGAGGACGACGACAGCGTCTTTTTCAAATGGTTTTTCCCGGACGATCCGGCCGGATGGTCGGCATCCTATCCGGACAAGGATCATGATACGGTGGATTTTACGGTGCCTTTGATCAGCGGCCAGAAGCGCGTGACGATACGTGTGGCCTCAAGCCGTTACGACTGCGCGGCGACGAATATAGGCGATACGTTGGATATCGCGGTCTGGCTGACGGACACGTTGGCGGTGGAAGGCGATTTTCTCGACGCGCATCCCGACAACAAGACCGGTGGCGGCCGCATCGATCGTACACCTTGCGAGGGGGATACGGTTTATTATACGTTGAACAAGAAGTTACAGCATCCGGAGGCCTACTATGCGTCGTTCGACGTCCGTCCGCTGGAAGCCGACTATACCGATGCGGATTGGAACGCGCTGGCGGCCAGTGACTGGGAGATTTTAAGCGCGGCGCCCTATCACGATACGCTTAAAATGGTGGTCGGACGTGATCCGATGCGGCTAAGGGCGGCCATGGTCTCGCATTGCGACACGTCTTCGTTCAAGGAAGATACGATACGGCCTATCTCGAAGGTCATCGACGCCGGTCTGATCGAGGTCGATCGTCCCGATGAGAACCTCTGTGAATACGAAGCCGTTTCGTTTACGTTCGAACCGGTGAGCCATGCGACGCATTACGTATTCCATTATCCGTGGGGCGACAGGACCGATACGGTACGGGTGGCGGATTCTGTGGCCGACCGCGCGGCCGGCCGCCTGACCGACGACGGTTTTTACAAGATTTCATTCGCCGATACGTTCGCTTACGATAAGGGGAAGGTCTATCTCGAAGCCTATAATGTCTGCGGCGTAAGGCCCGACAACGACGAACTCGAGATAGCGTCCGTACTCCGGCGTCCGGCGGTACCGGTGCTGACCCGGACGGATTTTACCGATTTCGTTTACGATGCGGCGCATGTCATAGGTCGCGATACGGTCATGGATTCGATCTGTTTGCGCGAACCCAAGGTATTGGAAGCCGGTCCGAACGATGTGGCGGCGGCCGGGGCGGCCGGCTGGCGGTTCCATTATGCGTGGGACTTGACGGCGGAAGACGCCTCGGTGACGGCTTTCGAGGCCTATGAATCGGCCGGTTGGACGGCCGGAGCCGGTATCAACGCTTCCGACAGCCTCTGGACGCTGACTAAGGAAGCCGACGGTCTCGACGTCAATTACCTTTGGCTGACGTCCCGCCACGAAACCTGCAAACGCTTTGGCGATACGCTGACGGTGGCGTTGCGGCCGACCGATACGACGGCTTTGCCGGGCGAGGATCGGATTTGGAATTATTTGTACGACAAGGCAAACGATGGCAAGCATATTCAGACCAAGCCTTGCGCCACCGATGGCGGTCTGGTGGCTTATTATTTGGATCTGTCGGCCTTGGACGCCACGGGCGAAAGTTATTATTTCCGTTGGCGGCGGGATTCGACGGAGGCTTTCGCCAATGTCTATGACCCGGTGACGAAACGGTTGGCCGGCGGGAATTTCACATTGAACAACGTGCCGGCCGATGCGGACGGCGACGGCGAACCCGACTGGGCGACGCTCGATACGCTCCGGATGACGTTGCCGACGGTCCGCGACACGTTGGAAATACAAGTGGTGGTCAGGAACCGTTGCGCTGAGGCGCATTTGCCGGGCTTGACGGTTCAGACGGACGACGCCATCGGCCTGACGGACGTTTATGCCGTCGTGCAGGTGTCCGACTATATCTGCAATGAGGAAAAACTGACCTACAAGGCGGTTTCGATCACGGGGGCCGATACCATCGACGGCGTACCCAAGGCGGGCCAATATGTCTGGTACACGCCTTGGCACGAAAAGCCCGACACGACGGATCACTTTGTGATGTCTTTCGATACGACGGTTTACAAACCCGGCAAGATTTTCGTGGTGCCGAACAACGGTTGCGGAGACGGGCACCGTTCGGATTCGATAGAGATTGCGGAGGCCGACATCCTGTCGCCGCCCCTGCGCGTGCAGCCGGTGCCGTCGCCCGATTTTGCGGCGGGCTACGACCCTGCGGCGGGCGTTGAGGCGGAATTGGTGACCGACAGCCTGTGTCTGCGCAGCGATTTCAGCATGGCCGTCAAGGCGGAGCTGTCGCCGGCGGGTACCGCCGGCGCGCCGCAGGACGCGCTCAGCTACGGTTGGTTCACGGCCTATGGCAAGGCCGAGGCCCTGACGATACCCGATGCGGCCGACTCAACGCGTGCCGTGGTCAATGTTCCCGATTTTGCCGACAGCGCCTACATTATATATGTAGCGGCGCGCCGAAGCGTTTGCCAACGCTTCGGCGACAGCCTCCGCATCGACCTCTTCCCGATGGATACGATCCGGTTCATCAACGACCCGGTGGAAGACTCCCTGCCTTACGACCGCTTTACGGTGCTGACGCGCGACGCCATGCAGGACGGTTGGCCGACGGCAACCGTCGATGAGGTCAGCCTCTCGCCCTGTGTGGGTAGCACGCACACTTACGGCATCAAACCCGACTTTCACTGGAGCCTGACGACGGCCGAAGCCGAGACGGTGGATCCGGTGGCCGCCAGAAAAGCCGACCGCCGCGCCAAACGCGCGTCCAAGGCCGCCGTAGATGAAAACCGCCTCCATTTCTCTTGGAACGGCGGAAAGACGGCTGCCACCGATGGAATCTTGGACGGCACAACCACTTGGAAGAGCCTCCAGGCCGACCGACTGCCCTACGTCTTGGACGTTGAGGTCGGCGCGGCCGGCGACCCGCTCCATCTGTCGGTTCACGCCAGAAATATCTGCGGCCCGTCCGTTTCCAAGCCGCTTACCATAGAGCCGCAGGCCTTGATAAACGTGGCCGAAAAGCCGGTTTTCAAACCGTTGGCTCCGCTTTGCGAAGATGATACGATCCGGGTGGAGGTGGAACCGGTGGCGTCGGCTACGGGTTATGTATGGACGGCTTCGTTCCGCGGCGGCCGCACCGATACGACGGTTGAGCCTGAAATCGCCTATCCGGATTATGCCGTGGCCGATGGCACGGTAACGGTCTATGGCTTCAACGCCTGCGGCGATGGAATGCTGTCCGATCCATTGGAAATCAAACCGTTGCTCCGGATTCCGGAACGCCCCACGGCCAAATGGTTCGATAACTTGAAAACCAGCGCGGCCGGCGATACGGTTTACGATACACTCTGTCTGCATGGCGCCAATCTGTTGTGGGTGGCGGCCGCTTTCAGCGACGAGGCCGTGGACGAAACCGTATTTTACGATTGGAAGATGTTGCCGGCTTATGCCGATTATGCGATATTGACCGCGCCGTCCGGCACCTTGGACGACGGGCCGGACAGTGTTTACATAGAACCCAAGCGGGGCATGGCTGTGGGCGAGGATTTACACCTGATGGTGGCGGCGCGCCGCGCTTCCTGCCGCCGTTGGAGCGATACGTTGTACATTGCGTTGCATCTGACCGACACCGTTTCGGTAGGCAGTCTGGGGCGCTTGTTCTGGTATGATCCGGATTTGGACGACCGCACTCCGATAACGTTGGAACTGCCGTATTGTCCCGGCCGCGAGGTACGGATAGGCGTGGAGAACGAGCACGCCGCGCCGGCTTACCGCTGGCGTTTCCCCGATGACACGTGGCGTTTCGCCGACGATGTGGCCGATACGACGGCCGCCGTGGTCAAGGTGATTGTGGGCGAGACGGCCGGCGCCATCCGCGTATCGCCGATGACCGACCCCGACAATCGCCGTTGTGCTTATTTTGCCGATGGCAATGCCTTGACGTCCACGCTTGTAGAACTTGTGCCGGCTTTGCCGCCGCGCGAATTCGTTACCGAAGGCGCGAACGCGTTCAACGAAACGCCTTGCGCGGGTACGGCTGTGGTCTATGAATTGCGTCCGCCCGTGCCGTCCGAAATAGGCAGTATCGAGCATTACCGCTGGGTGTTCCCGCAAGGTTGGCGCGTCTATGCCGCCGACGGCACGCTGACGGAAAGCAACCGGCAGGAACCGGGCGGCTTGACTTGCCGTGTGTTGCCGGATTCCTCGTCCGGTACGGTAAGTGCCTATGTGGTCTCCAAATGCGGAGCGAACAGCCAGTCCGTAAGCCGGCCCGTGGAACGGGCGGCGCGACCGATCGATACGGCGCGTCTGGAATTGATTGCGGACGAAACGGTCTGCAAGGACAGTACGTTGCAGATAGAAGTAAAACCGCTCAACGGCTGGACGTCGGGGACGGGCTATGATTTGAGCGTGGCCTATCTCGGTTCCGATGCGGCCGTGGTCAACCCCGAAAATCCGCTGGCATTCGATTTCCCGAACGCGCCCGACAGCAGTCTGGTTTATGTGGCCTGGCACAGCGGCGACTCGGTGCGGCTCACGTTTACGCCGCGGCATACGGCGGGGTGCGCCAACGCGGTCCCCGTGGTCTATGCGCTCAAGGCCGACACGATTCCGGCCATTGATGGCCGCATCATAGGTCCGGCGCGTGTCTGCATGGAGGCCGAGGTCGCGTTCAAGGCCGAGGCCGATTTGGCGGAGGGTATCAGCGTAACCTACCGTTGGGAGGTGCCCGACGAGGCGGGTTGGGAAATCCTGCAGGGCGGCGACTCGGCCGAAGTCCTTATAAAAGTGGGCCGTTACGAAGAAACCGACGAATTGACGAAAACCATTCGCTGTTATCCGCGCGCGCTCTGCGGTACGGCCGCCCCTTTCGAATATACCGTGACGATCAATCCGCCGGCTCCTTTCAACGGCACGTTGCAGGCTTTTTATCATGCCGACCACACGGAACTGACGCCGGCCGACCGGCCGTGTATCGGCAGCGATCTGGTCTTTGAACTGACGCATGCCGATGCGCCCGCACGGGTTCGTTATGTATGGGAAACTCCCGCCGGATGGGCGCGTACGACAACGGGGACGGCGATCGACAGCGCGTCGCGGGCGGTCTTTACGGCTTCCAAAGCCGGGGCGGACACGATGCGCGTACGTTTTATCGAACTCGACAACCCCTTGTCCTGCGGTTTGAGCCAGGCACTCGGCTACGCCGTATTCATAAGGGATTCCGCGCCGAAAGCCCGTCTGACGCGCCCGCCTTATCCGTGTCGGACGCGGACGGAAGTGGCCTTTGTCGTGATGCCCGACGGGGAAATCGATAAGGCCGGTTGGACATGGCCGGCCGAATACGATCCGACCGCTGCGGTAACGACCGACGAAGGCAGCCGCATTGAAGACAACCGGTTGACGCTTGGCGAACTCACGCCAGGCGGTGGCTTTACGACCGAATTCGGGCTGGTGATCCGTACGACCAATGGCTGCGGTTCGCGCGACACAACGATCAGGGTGCGTCCCGTCGATGCGATTCCGGCTTTGCCGGCCGGGATATTGCATGTAAGCCATTATTGTCCAGGCGACAGCGCGTATGCCTATGCGGACAAACTCGACGCCTATGTGGAGACGGGGACGGAATACAAGTGGTTGACCGACGCCTTGCTGACGCCGCTTCAGGATTCGCTGGTTCGCGAAAACGACGATCCGGCCGGTGCGGAGAAAGTCGCCTGGATGCGTTTCGCGGCCGCCGCTTCCGCCGCCGACACGGCCGAGATTCGTTTCTATGCGCAGAACGACTGCAATGCCACCGATACGGCCCTTATCCGTACGGCCGCTTACACGTATGCGATTCTGGCCCGTTCCGAACGGGATACGGCCGTTTACGGCCAATCGGGCGTGGGTTTGAGTGTGGTGGCGACCCAATACGGCACGCCGGCCGACTATACTTATGTATGGCAGCCCGCCGACCGCGTCAGCCTGAGCGATCCCGAAGCGCCGGACGCCCCGGAAACGACATTCGCGACCAAGGGATTGTACAACCGTCACGAATATTTCCAAGTGACCTCGACCGAACGCATCGATACGGCGACGCCGTTTTATTTCGGCCGTTCCGCCTGTCAGGCCTATGACACGGTGGCCATATTCGTGGACAGCACGTTCGCGATGGCGATCGAAGACGTGGATACCGCCTGCATCAACGCGCCTTTTGAACTTTCGGCCCAGGCTTACGGCGGCAATGCGGCCCGTTATTATTTCGACTGGTACCGGCTGACGGCCGACAGCCTCTATGAGCCTTTGGCCGATGCCGGTCACGGCGAGGTCTTGACGTTGACGATAGACGCGCCGCTCATCCGGCTGATGGTCATAGGCCGCGATACGACTTTGGTTTATGCCGAAACACCGGATGTTCCCGAAAATCCGGAAGCGCCCACCAATCCGGATGTGCCGGAGCAACCGTCGGACGAACCGCTGTACGTCTTTACCCAAGTTGATACGCAGTATATCGAGTTGCAGGCGTTTGAAGTAAACGGCCGTTGGATTCTGCCGGGCCGCGACGAAATCCAGGTGCCGTTCGGCACCAAGGTGCGTCTGTCGGCCGAAGCGACGGGCGGCAGCCGGCAGTATGTCTATGAGTGGACGCCCGCCGAGATGTTGGAACGCCACGACAGTACGGCCGCGTCGGTTTCCACGTTGCGGCTTTACGAGGATTGCGATGCGGCGTTGACGATTCGGGATGCCGTGACCGGCTGCCGCGATTCCCTGCACGTGCGTATCGGCCTGTCGGACGAAATAGGCGATATTCCGAATGCTTTCTCGCCGAACGGAGACGGCATCAACGACATATTCATGAAAGGGACCGACCTTGTGATTTACGACCGTTTCGGGCAGGAATTGTTCCGTTCGGTGCAGCAGGAAGGCTGGGACG
Organism: uncultured Bacteroidales bacterium; assembly: GCA_910586395.1. Taxonomy (GTDB): domain Bacteria; phylum Bacteroidota; class Bacteroidia; order Bacteroidales; family P3; genus CAMXAS01. The sequence goes on along the minus strand of CAJUFX010000004.1, from coordinate 115,988 downwards.
GTACGTTTAAAGGCGCGACCGTCAAACCGGGAGATTACCTGTTCGTGGTGACGATAAGGAAGAACGGACAAGAATACGTCAAGAAAGGTACGGTGACGGTTTTTATTAAATAGCACATGGAACCCATAACAAAACAAGCTGTTAAGAAAGTGAGGGCCTTGAAGGCAAGCCTGACGAGACGGATTGGGCTTCCGGTTCTGGCGGTAGGAATTTTGGGTGTGTGGCTGTGCGGCGACGTTTCCGCCCAGCCGTCTTTTTTGGCCGATACGACCGGCGAGTATGCGTTCAAAGGCAAGGTCAGGAAACTGGTTCAGGCCGGCGATGCCGCGTACCGGCAGGAACAGTATATCGTATCGACCGACCGTTACAACCGGGCGTTGACCAAAGAGAAGAACGAGGCGAAAGCCATCCGGATTTATTATAAGATGGGTTTGACCCAACAGAAACTGAACCATCCGGAAGCGGCTTATAATTCGTTCAACTATCTTTGGAGCAAAGGCGAACGGAGCCGCGATTTCCTACGCGACTATATGTCCACCTTGTTTGCCGTCAGCCATTACGCCGCGATCGATTCCGTTTTGGATACGATGGCGCATTACCGCTTGCCGGTTAAACGTTGGCGGGACATGCTGGCCTTGGGTCGGGCGGCTACCGATTCCGGCGCGCCGGTTTACCCCAAGACGGTCCTGACTTACGACAGCGCGCTCAATACGGCTTTCAGCGAATACGGTTGCGTGTTGCTCGACAACGGCGAACTGGTGTTTACCTCCACGCGCCCCCTGGAGGGCGAAACCGTTATGGATCCGCGTACGGGACACAGTTATTCCCGTCTTTATTCAGCCTCCTATCAGCCCGAAACCAAGACTTGGGGCAATCCGCAGCTGTTGCAGGGACCGTTCAAGGGGCTGCACGGCAATATCGGCACGTTCTCTTACGATGCCGCCCGTCAGATCGGTTATTTCATGTGGAGTCAGGTGGATAAGAGCGGCGTTTATACCGTCAAACGGCAGAGCGACGGCAGTTGGGGCGAATTGGCCGAATTCAAGTTCAACCATTACGAAAACGGGCCGGATTTCGTCGGAAAGGCGGGACAGCCCAGCGTTTCGCCCAACGGCAACCGATTGTTGTTCGTCGTCAAGGACGCTTCGGGCAAGACAGGTACCGATATTTGGTATATGGAGCGTGTGCCGGAAACGCCGCCGGCCAAGACGACGCGCAAGCGCAAGGTGGCTTCGCCCTCTTCGCGCAGCCGCAGTGCCTCTTCCAAGTCTAAAAGCAAAGCTAAGCCCGCCGACGCGCGGGGCGAGTTGGTGCAGCTCAACAAAGAATGGGGCGGCCCGGTTCGGCTCGATACGTTGGTGAATACGAATTTCCGGGAGGCGTTCCCGCAATGGCTCAACGATACCTGTTTTGTCTTCGCTTCGGACGGTTTTGTCGGCATGGGCGGTTTGGATCTCTATATCGCCACGTTCAACAAGAAACGCCGTCAGGCTTCCAAAGTCAAACATATTCCGGCACCGGTCAATTCTTCGTTCGACGACCACGGTCTGGTCTGGGATTCGGCGCAGGAACGTGTCGTTTTTGCCAGCAACCGCTATACCAGGCCCGGTCATCGCGACAATCTTTACATCGGTCCCGATTACCTGTTGTTCCCGCATCCGGACGCCCCGATAGACAGTACGGAAATTTATGCGGCGATGGCGGCCAAACATTTGGCTGACTCGCTTTTGGCGGCGGCGCAAGCCGACAGCCTCCGTATCGCCGATTCGATCGCGGCCGCGGCCTTTGCGGCCGATAGCCTGCGGGTGGCCGACTCGCTCATGTCCGCGCAACGGCTGGCCGACTCGCTTATGTCCGCGCAACGGCTGGCCGACAGCCTCCGTATCGCCGATTCGCTCATGATGGCGTCTTTGGCGGCCGACAGCACGAACTTCTCCGATTCCGCCTCGCTGATGGCGGCGCCACCTCCTCCCTTGCCGGATACGTCGGCTTCCGCCGGCGATACGTCGCATAAGTTGGAGTCGATTTTCGGCATGGCGGTCGTACCGACCGGCGAGAAGCAGGATTTGACGCAGTATTTGAACGACAGCATGTCGGCCAAGGAGATTATCGCCGCGATTACCACGCATCGCAAGGATGTGGCGCGTGTCGATTCCCGTTACGTCAACGACTATAAGAAACGGATGAACGATCCCTTGCGCCGTACCAAGCTGCAGGTGGTGCCGCCCGGCGTCAAGTGTGAAGTCTGCGAGGACAAGACGCGGCAACGGCCGGCCGACAAGCCGTTCTTTGTCCGTACCAATGACGACAAGGCCTTGATTACGCTGACCGACCAGGCCGGCAAGGTCTCTTATATCGATGTCGCGCCCAATGCGGCCTATCAGATAGAAATCACGACGATGGGTTCGGACGGCAAGCCGTCGTTACCCAAATCCGTCGAGATGTCGGATTTGCGCCGCACGGTCGTCACGCGCGATTACGTGCTGTTCGAATGTACGCCCAAGTTGGCGGAACTCAACGACGAGGCCTACGTCAATAACCTCTATTTCGATTTCGACGGCGACAGCCTTGTAAGGGACGCCTTCCGCGAGTTGGACCGCATGATCATCATCGCGATCAAGAATCCGAACATGATGTTCGAGATTGAAGCGCATGCCGACGAACGCGGCAGCGCGGCCTATAACCAGGCTTTGACCGACCGCCGTCTGGAAAGCACCAAGGCTTATGTCGAGAAGAAGGGATTCGATACCGACCGTATCGTGGCCAAGTCGTACGGCAAGAGCCGGCCGTTGATCCGCAACGCGCGTACCGAAGAGGAGCACCGGCTCAACCGCCGCGTTTCGTTCCGTCTGTTCAATCCGGAGGCCGAGAACGAACTTGCCGGTACCGATTATCCGTTGGCCGAGGTGCCGCTCGTTTACAGCGACCAGGTTTATTTCAAGTTGCAGTTGGGCGCGTTCCGGCATCCGTTGGAAGACCCGTTGGGGTATTATCAAGATGTCCTGAACATCGATCCGTCGTTTAAACTGACGTATTATATGGACAAGGACGGCCTGTACAAATACAATATCGGCGATACGTATGCCGATATTGAGCAGGTGCGTGCGTTGGTACGTCTTTTGTTGGATCGCGGCAGGGAATGTTATATCGCGGCGTTCTATCAGGGCAACCGTATTACGGTAGCGGAGGCTTTGGCGGTATTGCGGCACCAAAGCGGACAATAAAACAGCGGAAAATAAACAGTAAGCGATAAGGCAGGCATAGGAGGCATGATGCGTAAGACGGATAAAATAGCGGGACGGATAACAGGACTTCTTTTGATTCTGACGGGGATTTTGTGTCCGGTTTTCGCCCAGAAGGACGCGCCGATTTTTTCGCAGCAGATGTTCAGTGCCGTCAACTTCAATCCGGCGGCCGTACGGACCGACAACCAGATACAGGCCACTTTGTTCGGCCGCCATCAGTGGGTGGGCTTCGAGGGGGCGCCCGCTTCGGTCATGCTGAATTTGGAGGGTTACGTCGGTGAAATTAATTCGGGTTTCAGCGCGAGCATCGTCGGCGACCGTTTCGGCCGCAGCCACACGCTCAACCTCAAGGCCGGCTATTCGTACCATTTCAACTTGGGCGGCAGCAATACGTTGCAGCTCGGGCTTTCGGCAGGACTTCTGTATAAGAATTTCCGCGGATCCGACATTATTTTGGATCAGAACGGCGATCCGATCATCGGTCTTGAAGACGACAGCGACATCAAACCCGATTTGGATTTCGGGCTGGCTTTCTCTTCCGGCGGTTTCATGATAGGGGCTTCGGCCACGCACCTCATCTCGTTCGCTTACGACAAGAACGACTACTATACGCCCGATTTCGGCGTTTATCTGTTTGCGACGTATTATGGTCGGATCAACGACAAATTGCTGTTGCAACCCTATGTGCGGGGCATGTATGTCGGCGGCGCGTTTAAATTCGAGGTGGACTTCCGGGCCGAGATCCTCCGTTGGTTCTATGTGGGGGCCGGCTACCGCTACCATGAGGCGGTCAAGGCGATGGCGGGCGTCACGATATACGACAAATTGGCAATCGGTTATTGCTACGACGTGGGCTTGGGCAAGATCCGGAATCATCACGCCGGATCGCACGAGATTATGATCAGCCTGCGGTTGCCTACGAACAACCGCTTGGGCGAGGTGACGCGGGATACGCCGCGTTATTTCGGCGAAAAGGATGCGGACACGGAATAAATGGGATAAAAAACGTACCTTTGCGACAGGAAGTCGAATGGTAAAACAATACGGTTATGGCAAAGAACGAAGAAGAAAACAACAGCGCGACGGTCAATATCATCAGTACGGGTACCGCGTTCGAGGGTAAGTTCAAGAGTACGGGCAGTCTGAGAATCGACGGCGCGTTCAAGGGCGAATTGGAAATCGGCAGCAAACTGGTCATCGGGCCGCAGGGCAAGGTGGAAGGGCAGGTGGTCTGCCGTTCGGCCGAAGTGGAAGGTACGGTGGAAGTCTCGACCTTGGCGGTTTCGGAGAGTTTGAGCCTCAAGGCGTCGGCTGTCGTGAAAGGCGATGTTTCCGCCGACAAGCTCATGATAGAGCAGGGAGCGGTTTTTGTCGGCCATTGCCAGATGCCGGACCGGGGCGAAAGACGCCGGACGGCCGAGTAGGGCGGAAGAGTCGGGTTACCCGATGGAAACACGCCGAAGCAGTGAATATAGAAAATCAATACATTATAAAAATATGAAAACGACGGTTTTTACAGACACCCATATCAAATTGGGGGCTAAAATGGAACCTTTCGCCGGTTACAACATGCCGGTTCAGTATGAAGGTATTATCGTAGAACACAATAATGTACGTCAGAAAGTGGGCGTTTTCGACGTTTCCCACATGGGCGAATTTTACGTGCGTGGCCCCAAGGCTTTCGCCTTGGTTCAGAAACTGACGACCAACAACGTGGCGGCTCTGACCGACGGCAAGGTGCAATATACGACGATGCCCAACGGCAAGGGCGGTATCGTGGACGACATGCTGGTCTATCGCATCAGCGAGCAGGAATACCTGTTGGTGCCGAACGCGGCCAATATCGACAAGGACTGGGCTTGGGCTTCTTCCCATGCGCGCGAGATGGGTATGGAAGTTGGTAAGGAACTCTACAACGCCTCCGACGAAACGTCGCAGTTGGCCGTACAAGGGCCGTTGGCGTTGAAAGCCATGCAGAAACTGACCGACACGCCGATCGAAGACATGGAGTACTATACGTTCAAGAAGTTGACGTTCGCCGGCGTGCCGAACGTGATTCTTTCCACGACCGGTTATACGGGTGCGGGCGGCTGCGAGATTTATTTCCCCAACGAAGCGGGTCTGGAGATCTGGGACGCCGTGTTCGAAGCCGGCAAGGAGTTCGGCATCATGCCGTGCGGCTTGGGTTGTCGCGACACCCTGCGTCTCGAAATGGGTTTCTGCCTCTACGGTCACGAAATCACCGACGAGACGTCGCCTTTGGAAGCCGGTTTGGGCTGGATTACGAAATTTGTCGATGGCAACGACTTCATCGACCGCGCTTATATGGAAAAACTCAAGGCCGAGGGTCTGAAACGCAAGCTCGTGGGCTTTGAAATGATCGACCGCGGCATTCCGCGTCCGGGCTACGAAATCTGCGACGCCCAGGGTCAGGTGCTCGGCCACGTCTGCTCCGGCGCGCCTTCGCCCTCCACGGGCAAGAACATCGGTACGGGCTATGTGCCGACGGCTTTCTCCAAGGCCGACACCGAAATCTTTGTCAAGGTGCGTGAGAAACTGCTCAAGGCGCAGGTGGTCAAGATGCCTTTCTACAAGGGATAAGTGAGTTATAAGCCACAATATGCGACGGCCTGTCTTCGGACAGGCCGTTTTTTTTATGCGTGCGGCGGGTACCGTTGGCCGTGCGTGTCGGCGGCTTTTAAAGCGGCAGGTCGGTCAGCGGCGCGCCTGCCGGGTGCAGGCGGGTGTGGAGGCCGAGGGCGGCGGCCGCCGCGATATTCTCGGCGCGGTCATCGATGAAAAGCGTTTCGGCGGGAATCAGGCTTGCGTCGTGTAAGACGTGCGTGTAGATTTCGGGTTGCGGCTTGCGCAGGTGCAGCTCGTGCGAGAGGTAGGCTTTTTCGAAGTGTTGCAGAAACGGTTTGCAGCCGGGGAAGCGGCTTTGGAAGTCCTGTTCCACGCAACGGATGTGCAGCGCGTTGGTGTTGCTGAGCAGAAACAGACGGTAGCGTTGGCCGTAGGCGTCGAGCAACGGCCGGTGCGCTTCCGGAAACGGCAGCAGCATGGCGTTCCAGGCCTGGATCAGGGCTTGGTCCGAGGGGACGTCGGTTGTGGCGGCCTTCGCGGTGCCGGCGGCTAAGGCGTTGCGGAGGCGGGCGAGGAGGGTGGCGTCGTTGATTTGGCCCAATTCGTAGGCCAGCACGGTGGGTTGTAGCCGCGCGGCCAAAGCCATCGGGCTTGTCGCGTTTTGAGCGGCCGCGTCGCCGGTGGCCAGGGCCGCGAAGGCCGCCAGTGTCCGCTTTTCGTCTATCGGCAGCCATACGCCGCCCAAGTCGAATATCAGGTTCTTGATGGTCATCTCAAATTGTTTTTTGTGAAATTCCCCCTAAAAGCCTATCTTTGCATTCTATCTTCGCGATAGGGGTCCCATAGCTCAGTTGGTTAGAGTAGCTGACTCATAATCAGTTGGTCCTTGGTTCGAGCCCAAGTGGGACCACAGGTTCCGGGGTGTCAAAAATACGAATAGACGCCCCGAAATCAATTAGTTAAGGCGAATTTCTTTCTGTCTTTTCATCCCAAAGGAACCGGTTTTGGTAAAAAAAAAGCGAAAACAAGTGCCATTGCAGGCAGTTGTGCACCGTTTCCGCTTTTCCATCTGTGACAAATTTTCGGCCATAAAACCGCGACAAAATTCTTGCCGCGCCTGATTATCAACGCTGTTTTAGGTCGCGTTATCCAACACATTGCGTCACAGCTAAAAACCTCAAATCATGGCTCGATACACATTCAGACAAGCGACCTATAAAACTTCCAGGGCTGACAAGCATATTGTTTTACATGTTACCTTTAACCGCGATCAAAAGCGCGTTATCGCCACCAATGTTTACGTCTCTCCGGAGCAATGGGACAAAGTTAGCGAAAAAATCATCAACCATCCCGGCGAAAAGTTGTTGAATACACTTCTGTATAAGAAAAAGCAGTCTATTCAGGAACTCGAAGCGACCGCACTTCAAGCCGGCGAGAACTTTACGGCCGAATATTTAGATTCTATCCTTTATCCGCACCGCCACAAAGAAGACAAACCGGTGGAACCGGTGTTTACGGATTTCATGCAACATGCCCTCGTCCGTCAGCATTATAAAATCGGCACCTATCGAAGTCATCAGAAAACAATACGGCGTTTTTCCAAATGGTTTCCCGGGTTAAAATTCTGCGAACTCACCTACAATATCTTGGCTGAATTCGACAGGCTTTGTCTGGCTGACGGCCTTGCACGTAATTCAATATCCGGCCATCACAAAGTGTTGAAGACATACATTAACCTGGCGTATAAAGAGGGTATCTATGCCTATCCACCGGGTAAGCATCCGTACGCCAATTTCAAAGTAACCCGAATAAAAGGCAGTCGTCCTTACCTGACGGCTGATGAATTGACCTTGCTGGAGGCCGGCACTTTGCCGGAACATTTGGAAGATTACCGGCAAATGTTCCTGTTTATCTGTTACACCGGGCTACGTATTTCGGACTTCATGCGCCTCGATAGTTCGATGATCCGGGGCGACCTGCTGCACCTGGTGCCAATCAAGACTGAGGATAGCTCCAGCGCGGAGGTACATTTACCGCTCAAAGACCTTTTCGGCGGCAAACCGTTCCTTATATGGAAACGTTACGGCTTTGAGTTTCCGAACAAGACGGCCGGATTCGATTGCCGGCTGAACGCCGCATTAAAACAAATTGCCATGATACTTGGTTTGCAGAAGCATTTGACCTGCCATGTGGGCCGACATACGTTCCTGACTCATATCGCGATGAAAACGGGCAACGTATTTGCCGTAATGAACCTGGGCGGCTTGAAACGGGTCGATACGGCCATGGTCTATATCCACCTGTCGGAGCAGGACAACCGCAAGTTCCTGAGCAACGTACAATGGTGACGCTTAGACGACGGTCAGATACTTCTGCTCTTCGGCGTAGAGTGCAGCCACTTCATCGGCCGTAAGCGTGCGGCGGAATAGTTTGAACTGGCGGAAAACGGCGTTGGACGAGTTGTTCCTGTCTGACACACCCCAGCGCAAGCCGACGCAATCGAATGGCCGATATTTCAGTTTCTCGCTGGTTGCGACCCTAACGCCATCGACATACAATGCGACTTGTGCCCCTTCAACGGCTACCGTCACAAAATGTATTTCGTCACTATACCCGTAAGATGCTCCACCATATCCGCTTAATCCTGCGAACAACCTCAGTTTTATTCCTCCCGAACTGGTCGCTGAAGTCAATTCGACTGTCGCTGAACCTCCACCATAAGTAATACACTCCCAAGCCCAACCGTGTCCGCGGACACCGCCATCTACGAAAAAATAGGAATAAGTATAACAACCGTCTGTAATAGGTTCGAACGTCCATTGCGGCATTGAAGTATATGACAACGGCATCCGTATTCCGGTCATCCCATTCTGTGTCACAGTCTGTGCGGCCATACCGTCGCCAAATCCATGCAACGTGTTGCCGCATCGATCGGTCATGTGTTTCAGCGATGCGGAATAGAGCGGCAAATCCAACACCAGCCCCGGTAACGTATGCTGCACGTTATACGCTCGCCTGCTCATATTGTTGTTCACTGAATTGTAAGACAATTTCATCCAATTCGGCCGGAGTGGTAGCACCATCGATAGCGGCATAGGCCGCTGTTTTGGCCACCAAGACGGCGGCGTTGATTCGGTCGTATTCCTGCAAAAACGCCCTGGCATCCTCTAACGTCATAGCCGCGCCATCCTGTCCGAGTTGCACGACGACAAAGGCGATTTCCTTTTGCCGGGCGTCTATCATTTCCGACAGCCGGACTTCGGCCATGCTATCGACTTGATGCTTGGCCGCCGCTTGCAACGCCTCCATATCGACGGGTTTGTCCGCATCGAGCATACAGGCGCGGATCTCATGTACCTTGGCTCCCGGATTGGCCGTCAAAAAAGTTTCCTGGGCATCCGTCAGAAACTCCAACCCTTGATAATTCGATATTTTAGGACATCTATATAAACGTCCGTTCAAAAAATAGTGTCTCATACTAATACATTTCCAAATTGTCCGACATGGTAAGCACAAACGTCCCATCACCACATCGATAGAGAGAGGCTTCCCGGACACAGCCGGCTTGGACCACGGTATCTGCCGGCATATAGCCCGATCCGCTGACCACAATATTGATATCATAGCCGGCGTCATTGGTTATCAGAAAATAGCGTATGACATTTGTTTGGCCCATGGCATCAATAACCGCCAAGTCAAATGTGTCGCCAATATCGGAACTTGCGCCTCCATGAAAATGAAGCCTAACATAACGTTCTTCTTCATAATATCCGGACGGATCACCTATACCGTTATCAAGACATTCGACAGCAATATCAATCTCCCCCAGTTCATCGACACCGCCCAGACCGTCCAGTTTTGCCTTGTCGGTCGCCGGCATCAAGCCGTCCTTAACCGTTGTAGCCAACCCCAAATCGTCCAACTTTGCCTTATCGGCGGCCGGCATCAGGCCGTCCTTAACAGGGGTGGCCAGGCCGATTTTTTCGGCCACATAACGCACCGTCCGCGCCAGTTCCTGACGTGGACGCATCCGGACATGCCCGGTCAAATTATCTACGTGAAACATGGTTACTTGGCTCTTGCGTATTTGTAATTGTATTTTTCCCGATCCGCCCAGGTGTCGGTAAACTCATGGTTGTTTCCATCCGGGTAAAGCGTCCGCACGGTGATATAGCCGGTCTCCGGATCCTCCACTTCCTCGATTTTCCGAATCACACAGTTTTCTTTGCCGCTCTCGTCTTCGCCACGGCCAAAGATCCCCACATAGATTACATCGCCGCGGTCTTCGATGATATCGCCGCCCAGCATATTGCGCTGGGCATCCGTCAAACACCCTTTCATAACTATCTTAATTTTGCAAAAATGAATATCACCACCACTTCGCCCAACGTGACCGGGACAATCCACCAAGGGAAGCGTTTTTTTGTTACCGTCGGCCGATAAACCGGCACGCGCACTTCATGCGGTACATACACGGTGTCCGGCTTCAAGTCCACTCGCACCCGCAGGTCAAACAGGCTATCGGCTTCCCGGAACAGCCGGGTAAACGAAGCTGACACCCGAGGTGTCTCGATATGTGCCGTATCAGCCGGCATAGGCAACATCGTATCGATAGCGACCATGCCCGGCAACACCACCGTATCGATGACCGCAATGGTGGTGTCCCGCACCAAATGGGGGTACCGCTCCACCAGGCGGACAAACCGCTTGGTCGGACTGCATCCCATCGATAGCGTCAGCATGGCCGCCACCAGAAGCCATACAAGCCTATTCCGCACGCGCTGAAATCCTTTCATTCAGTTCATTCAGTTTTTTTTCTTGTTCAAGGAAAAACACCCGATAACTGCACTGGCCACACGTCGTGCGCCAAATTGCTGCCTGTTCATTGAGGCGTTTTTGCAGGCCGGCGATTTCAACGCCCTGCCCCTCAATAATATCCCTCAAACCTTGAAAGTCCCCCAATTCAGCGTCACGCCGGTGGTTATGCCGAACTGTGCGAATTGTCAGCAGGGTTGAAAGCCCACCTCCCAACACGAAACTGCAAACCATCTGCATAACCGCAACTACATCCATCTTACCGCAATGCACTGTACAGCATCAGGGCTCCGGCCGTCAGCAGGCACATCGCCGATACCATGTTCAACACTCTCATCTTACCGCTTTTTTTTTGAGCCGTTCCACTACATCGGCCGAAAAGCCCTTGTAACAATAGGCCCGAAATTCGCCCACCGTAATCTGTTTGTTCTTATCCATATCGATAGCCGGGTTCTGACAGGCAATCGTGGTAGCCGACAGCGTTCCGCTCTCAATGACGCGCTCATCCGCCCACCCCAACGCGCGTGGAAAAAACGTGGCCAGGTACAGGTCCGGATAACTGTTGAGGCGTCCCTTGTAAGGATAATAGTATTTATAAACGTAATCCAGTTGCGCCAGATTGGAAAGGCGGCGCATCACGTCCGACGTCACGCCCAGGGCGGCTGCGGTCGCCGGCATGAACTGGATCAATCCGACGGCTCCGCCTTGCGCGTTGTAAGCCGCCGCATTCAATCCGCTTTCCTTGTACATCACGGCCATAAGCCAGTCGGGATTGATACCCAGGCGGTCGGACACATCCAGCACTTTCTTGCAAAAAGCCTCCCGGTTCTCCGTCACCCGGGAAGCAAACAGCAGGTTTTGCCACTCCATTATTTTTGCAACAGTTTTTGTATCAACAAAAAGAGTACACCCCCCATAAGCATTACGCCTACGGCTTTACAGATACTGACCGTATCGATGGCCACATTTACGACCGGCAACGACTTGTCTCCGGACAGGATTTCATCAATAGTGTCTATAATCTTCATTTTATATATTGGTTATAAAATTCTTCCGTAATTTCCCGACCGCCGGTGACGGTCACGCAAATGCCCTCGGTTTTGGCGCCGAAAATGCCGTCTTCATCGAGCGGGGTCAGCACCAGGTAATATTGCAGACAACCGTTCAGATAGTGCTGCAACTTGCGCACCTCTTCGCCTCGGCTGCCTTTTTTCAGCGGAAATACCGACGGTACTTCCGCCGGCGTTCCGGGGTTGGTGGCGCCGGATGCCGCGCCATGGTTTCCGTTCTTATTTCCGAAAATCCTGTCGCCAAACGCCACCAGCAATCCGGCCAATAACAAAACCATCAACACAATCACTATTGCCCAACGTCTTTTCATACTTCAATTATATCGTTACGCCTATCTTGGCCAAGACCTCGTTTACCTTTTTCAGTTCTTTGCCGGACAGTTCGTCGGTCAGCCAATCGATGAGCGTGCCGGAAAATGTATAGCCAAACCATTTCTTGACACTACGGGTACCGAATGCTTTGACGAGCGCGTTCCAGTCTTCGGTCGTGATAAGCGCGCCAAGCACCCGCATAATGGTATCGGTATCGGTGCCTGCCCCAACCATGGCTGTGTACATCTGCGACGCATATAATACGTACTGCGTGTTGTTGTAGGAGAGTTTGGACTCATCCAGTTTGATAGACCGGGTGACGTCCTCCTCGGGTTTGAGTTTGTTAAGTAACAGCACTACGATAACCACCACCAAGACGGCGATACCCGCCAACATACCATATGAAACAAATTTATCATTATCCATTTGTAGCCCTTTTATACAGCAATACACCGCCGGCAAGCAAGCCAAGCACCAGGGCGGCAATCAGCAGCCAATACAGCACGGCGTTGCCTGACTGGTCCTTTCGTCCGGACATCAAGCCCGCCGCATACCCCGCGACGCCCGCCAAAACCGGCACCAATACACGCGTACTCATTATTTCTTTCGGAATTTCTTGATGAGCAAGACCGCCACCACGCCGACCACGGCCACAATCAACCAGGTCGGAATACCGCCTGCGGCGACGTCGGTACCGTCGCCATAGCCATTGCCGGTACCGGACTTCGAGCTGCCGGATTTCGAACTGCTGCCAGTAGAAGATACGGTAACCGCCCGCGCTTCTATTTCTGCATCCACCAGGCTTTGCAAATAAATCACGTGCTTCTCGTAATTGGCCTGGCCCCAAAAACGTTGCCAAGTCGAAAATTTGGCCTGGTTCAGTTTGTACTTCTGTTTGAGCCAATCAAAAACCTTTTGTTTCACCTGGTCAATAGAATCAAGCGTACAGTTGTCTTTGACCGCCGAAAACGCCGCCGCTATCTCACTCTGTTTCTTGGCCGCCGTCAGCGGCCCCCAATCTTTTAAAGCCATATCCTTACTTCTTTAACAACCAATACAAAACAATCACTCCGACGGCTGCATACAGCCAATAAGACGGCTTCCACCCTACGGGCTGGTCGTTTTTTGCTTCCGTCTTGCCGTTTGAACTGATTTTATCCGGTTCCGCACAAGCTTCGACCGTCACAACCTCCAACGGCTCGGAAAACCGCGGATTCAACGCAAAACGTGCGTTGCCTGTCACTGTCGCCATGGCTATTTCTTTTTGAAAATGAACCATGCGGCAACAACAGCGACAATGAGCCACACCCACTTTTTGCCGCTTCCCGATTTGGCCGGTGTATTGGCGGTCGGGACTTTCGGATTTTCGTTCGTCACTTTTTCCGGTTCCGGCATTTCCATGCCGTCCTCGGGAATACGGGTATAGAACCCGTCGCCAAATCCAGGTGTAACATACGGGGCTTCTTCAGTTTCTCCGGTAAGCACATCTTCAATTTTGCCGCCTACCGTTTCCGCCAATCCATCCATACCGCCGAATCCTGGCGTTGTACTCTTTTCTTCCATAACCACATCCTCTGTTTTCATTTCTTCGTTAAACTCCAACTTGTCCTTTACCGACGGATTGACCACAAACCGGTCACCGAAGCCGGAACCTGCGCTACCGCCATTATCCGCTTCCTTGTCGTCATGGACATCCGGTGTTGTCGGCGACGGAGTTACAACCGGCGTCGTATCGACACCACCCGTTATAGGTTTCTCTATGACGACGACCGGCAACGTCTCCACGGGCAAGTCACTATTGCCACTGCCTGACACCGGTTTTTCGATGACGACGACCGGTATTGTCGGCGTTGCCGTAGGTGTCGTCGGTTGCGTCACAACAGGCGTCGGCGTTACCGCAGGTGTCGTCGGTTGCGTCACAACAGGTTTCGGCGTTACCGTAGGGGTCGTCGGTTGCGTTACAACAGGTTTCGGCGTTACCGTAGGGGTCGTCGGCTGCGTCACAACAGGTTTCGGCGTTACCATAGGGGTCGTCGGCTGTGTCACAACAGGTTTCGGCGTTACCGTAGGTGTCGTCGGCTGTGTCACAGCAGGCTTGGTAACCACGCTGCCGCCGGTACTGCCGCCCGATGAACCGCCGGAACCGGACGACCCGCCGCCTATCACAACAGGCGTCGTCACCCTGGTAGAACCGCTTACCTGTAAACCACCGCCCACCGTGCTCAGACCAGCCGGGGAAACCGGACTGGTTGTTTTGGTCAGCGTAACCCCGGTATTGCCAGCCACACCGCTCAATCCGCCAAAACCGGACGCGCTGCTGGCAGTCCCTACTATATTCGCTTGGCGGCCACCTGTACGCCGCCCCGTTCTTTTCTGTTTCATAACAAATAAATTATCGCCAATATTCCTATCAATAATATCCATATACGATTATTGCCGGCATTCTCATCCGGCACCAAGCCGGCATCCACAAAAGCCTTATGAATCCACGTTCTCTGTACTTCCACCTCCTGGTCTATGACCTTTTTCGCCCAAGCGCAATTCTTTTCCTTGTAAAAATTGACTTCATTGGCGAAAGAGCGCGAAAACATGCTTTTGTCTTTCAGATAGTCACGCAGATAACCGTGCACCGCGCTATACGTGCGGCTCTTGTTCAGCAGCCGGTTGTATATGTAATCCTCGCCCTGTACATAGTAATTCTTGAGTAGCGACGCGCAATAATAGCGCGTGCAGAGCCGGATGCACTCATTCTTGTATTCGTTCTGCCTGGTACCGCCGGCATCCCCCTTGAACCAGTCGGCGCGCGGCCCCATCAGTTCCGATACAGCGACCGACATGACCTGTGAGGCGGTGTTGACCAACGCACCGGCCACCATCGGATCCATCGACGCCACCCGGCCGTCCAACTCGGCCAGCAACATGCCGGCATGTTCGTTGCCAAAACGCTCATAGTCGATTTCCAAGGCCGTCTGGACAATGCCTTTCAGCCGTTCATCAGGCACACCGCAAGCCGACAATATCGATACCAACCCGGCAACACTTTTCCGCAAACTCTCCGGCTCGCTACCGGCCAGCACTTCAATGGCGAACCGGTCAGCCAACGCCTCATCGTCCACCGAATCGAAAAAGACGTGTCCGGCTTCATGCAACAGCACCAACCGTCGCTCGGCTGCCGACAAATCCTTAAACAACGAAGCGTTAACCCGGGCCACATTCGTGTCCAGATTAACGCTCGCCGGATTCACGCCCATATCATTACCAACTATAACCTCCATAACCAGGCTTGAATCTACAATCAATCACAAATACTACATTCGAACACTACTTACGCAAGACCAACACCAACAGGATAAGCAACAAAACGCCGCCACCCAACACCCACAGCAAAGCGTTATTGTTGCTGGCTCCCGGCAGCACCACATTTTGCGCGCCGGCCGTCTGCAAGGCCGCATTGTTGCTGTTGTTGGTGCTGTCGATGACATTGGCCGCACCGCTCAGCGTGCTGCCAAACAGCGAACCAAGCGACGCGATAAAGGCCGACCAGGCTTCAGGCGACCACTTCGTTTTGCCGTCCGCCCCCGTGGTGGTCGTGGCCGCAACGTCCGCGCCGCCATCGGTACGGGCGCTACGGCTGTAGAAATCGGCAAATCCATTCGGTTTCAACATATCCACCTCCTTTGCCGGTTAGCGCGACCACGAATTGATCGTCAATACATACGTGACGTAACTGTTGGCCAGTACGGTAAACGTTACCAATGCCAGCGGCGACAGCGGCACGCGGATATTCTCCGCGATAACGCGGTTCTGGTCGTACTGACTCGGTTCCAGATACTGACTCAACGGTACGGAATCCGCCGGCATTGCCTCGAAAGGCGACGGAATAACGGCCTGGATTTCCTCTTGAAAGTTGCCTTTCTCATTGGAAATCATTTCCAGGTTTGTAATCTCGCCCTCGAAACCGTGGGCAAAGAACTCCTGAAGATGCTTGACCGACGTCTTGCCGCTTACCTTGCAACTTGCCTTTTTGGCCGCGTCGCCCTCGCCAACCGTGAAAAAATCGCCGTCGGCCAAAATGGCTTTCACGTCGGCATATTTTTTCTTGATTTCGCCCAGATCCGGGAAAGTGCCCTTGACCAATGCAAATGTCAGGTCTTCCGCCGTATCATTTTTGACCGTCATTCTGAAGGTCTTTTTTTGAAAAACCACACTACTCATAATCGTTTCTTTTTTTCCTAAAAAATTTGCGGACAGGCCGTCCGGGCCCATCGCGCGGTTCAACAACTCTTTATACTCCATGGCCTCTACTTAAGCAGCCCCATGCGGCCGATAAACGCGCTCGTTTTGCTTTCGCCGTTCTTGTCTTTCGCGAAAAAGACCTGATAAGCCACGATTGCCAACGTCGCCAACGCGATAATGCCCGCGTAATTGTTCAGTTTGCCCATCTCTCAATGTTTTTGGTTAGACTTCCGTTCACTTCACTTTCGGACACAAAAGTCTGACGCGCGGAAAGAGCACTGAAACACTTTGGAACACTTTGAGCCACTTTGGAGCACTTTGAAACGATTATTTTGCCAGCGTTTCCAATTCAGGAAGATCCAAAACCTGATAGATGATTTCCACCTGCCGGGCGGTATAAGCCTGACGGCCGTCCGGACGCCGGCCGATTTCGTCGGTATGGAGCGTCAGCCACCGCCTCATCGTCGATCGACTGACCCGGTAGGCCACCGCCAACTCCTTCAATGTCATCGCCCGTATAACCATACCTACGCCACTACTACCGTTTGATGCGGATAATCCGCCTTACTGGCCATGACCTTTTTCCAGCCGGCCATTACCGCCTCGTATTCCACCAGGTCGCCGCGCCGATAAGCCGGGCTATCGCAACGGAACATCGTGATCACGTCGCATTGCCGCAATATTTCCGGCGGACAGGCGGCGAAGCCGTGAAACTGAAACACCATATCCAGGTTGTGTTGTTTGCTATTCAGGATAGAATCCCAAGCCGATTTCTGAAGCCGCTTGCTGATATACTTGGAGGCGTCCTCGAAGATTACCAGCCCGTTATATACATGCTCGTTGATGCCGGCCAATACATCCGTCGTGGCCGCGTCGCAGATGCGGTATAACCCGGCTCCCGTCCAGCGAGACAGGTCGCCTTTGTCAATACGCGGAATATACCGGTAGGCCTCATGGTCATCCGTATTGTAAACCAATATCTTCTTTTTCGGATGCGCCGCCCGGTATTGCTCGATAAGGGTGTGAATGGTGTAGTAGGTTTTTCCCGACCCTTTCTTGCCCAATATCAAAAACAACTTATTTAACCTCATGCCAAACCGCATCCGTTATTTCATCGTCGTCCACCGCCTGGGCTTCGCGGGCCCGTAGTTCAACCGCCATGCGGGCGTTGGCCTCACGCAAGGCGTCCAGTTCGCGCGCCATGGCGTCCGCCTTGGCCACCAGTTTTTTCAACTTCATGCCGTACATCATCTTTTTGCCATAGACCAGGGCGACCGTCACCAACAGGCCGGTCAAAGGCGTGACCCGGATTGACTGGCTTTCCAGGTAACGTTCCGTAGCCTTGACCAGGGCCGCCTTGTCGGCCTCGGTCGTCATCAGTTTGTCGTCGTCCTTGCCCTCGTAGTCTTCCAATTTGCAACCGCGCACAATCAATTCGGTCAGCGTAATATCGACCGTGTCCACAATCGTTTCCACCGGCAGCGTGGCCAACGACAGCAGCACCTTTTCGCCGTCCGTGCCCAGGTCATCCGCGCCCGACATGGTGTCGTCCGTCAGGCCGCCATCCGACGGCCACGGTTCCGGTTCATATTCCGGCGGCGCCGGGGCCTCAAAATCCGGATAGACCCCCGTATCGATGATATCGCTGCCTTTCTCCTTGGGTTCCGTCTCATCCAAAAACATTGCAATCAAGGCGTCATCCGACGCCGGCAACTTGCCGCCCGGCTGCTTGACGGATCCGGCGGCCGCGCCGCCCACATTATCCAATACGCTCATCGTCCGTTTCGTTTAAAGGTTCCACCATTGCGGATGCAGTGCCGATACCGTTCAGATCCACGCCCGCCGCTTTCAACTTACCGCCTACCAATGCAGCCAACTCCACACCGCTATACCGGGTCGCCACACGCACGATCTGACCGTGTTCGTTCAACGCCACCAGATACACCGTCGTATCGTCCTTGCGCGGCGACAGCATCACCGCCATTTCCTTTTCGCCGTCGGCCAGCGGAATACCTTCGCAGAAGGCGGCCAAGCTGCTGGATATCTTTTTGGCAAGTGCCTCAAACACCATCTCATTCCGCTTGTTCCTCACCTTTTCCAACAGCCCCATTTTGTTCAGATTTTATCCGTTCCTTAAATACCTCGATCGTGCGGCCGTTCGGCTTTGTGAATACGTGGAACCGGCCGGCGATATACCCCTCGAACAACAGCCGCAAGGCTTGTTCAGGCGTACACGCTTTGCCGGTCTCCTTAGCCTGACGTGCTGCGCACCATTTCAGCAGCAGCCAGTTCAGCCGGCCGAATGTCCGTTCAAGTCCGCCACGTGCCGCCGCCGTTTCCGCCCTTGACGCCGCCAGGGCCGCCGCCTGTTTTTCGCCGCTCAAATCGGCTTCCGTCAGTTTTCGCCCGGCTTCGTTCAACTCCATTTGCAGGCTGTTTAACTTGTCTTTAACTTGAGTTAACTCGGCTTTTAACTCGTCGTTAACTCGGGTTAAATCGCTGTTAACTTGAGTTAATTCGGCGTTTAACTCGCAGTTAACTTTATCGCAAGTTAACTTTTTAAGTCGCTCAATTTCCGCTACATCCGTGGGATTATGCACGTCTGTTAAATCGTTTAACTCGCAAAAACGGGATAGGATAGACGTCACCGCCTGTTTTTCGGTGGGCTCGCCCGTCAAGTTAAACGCCTTGTTAAACAATTCTTGGGCCTCCGTATCCAGCACCAGGTGCTTGCACTTCGGCTTGGCCGCCGGTTTTGCCGGCGCTTTTTTCGTCGTTGTTTCCATAATGCTATTTTTCATTGGCCGCCTTAGCCATTTCCTTTACCAATCGCTTCATTTCCGGCCAAACGGTTTTCTTTTCATCTTCGGACAGGTAGGCGGAACCCTTGGCGTATAGCTCCGCTTGCACAGTCAAATACCTATTGACGACGCCTTTCTTGTGCAACTCATCGGCAACCCATTGTTCAAAACAACGGGCAAACATTTCCGTATGGTTGCAGTAGTAGTTGCGGCTTTTTGACTTATGCCACCGCTTATAGGATTCCGTCTTCATGATATGGGTCAAAATCTCCAACATCATGCGGCGGTATTTTCCCCTCTTGCCCCAATAATGCGAAGATCCGACTTCGCGGCCACCGCTCAAGGACGGAGACAACGTATTCAAATCGACGTACATCCCAAAGAAATAGTCCAGGGCGTGGCCATATTCGTGCGCAAAACAGGACGCGCCGTTTTCTTTGGTCAGATTGATCATGAATGTAAGCGGTTCGAAATGGGCGGCCGCCGGACGACGCCCGCCGTTACCACGTGCGCCGAACGCCAATCCTATATGGTGATCCATCCCCAAATTATGCGTCCCCATCACATTGGCCAAGTCTTCCAGGGCCAGCATCCCGCTACAAAAATGGTCGTAACGTTCCGGCGTGTTCAGCCATCGGCCGAACTCCACGCCTTTCAGCCGATATTCCTTCATCATGTCGGCAGGCGTCAGTCCGATTTGCTCGACGGCTTTCTGTACATAAACTTTGGTGCTACGTTCGTGGATCTTGCCACGCAGCACACTGCTTTTGTTCGTCCAATACCGATCCAACCGGGAAAAGCGGTTTATATCCGCATCTTCCCAGGACACATCCCCCAACTTCTTAAACTGATCCATCATTACCTCTTCCGCTTCTTAGTAGTCGTTTTCTTGCAGCCGGTTTTGCCGGCGGCCTTTTTGGTTCTCGTTTTCTTGGTTTTCGCCGAACGGGTGCCGGCATGAGCCGCCGCCATCGCACGCGAATCCTCCTCGCTCATCTTGCAAATCGGCTTCTTGAGTTTCATAACTTTTTTGTTTTTGTTGAAATTATTTGTACTTTTGTGATGATGAGCCTCGCAAGAAGCTTGAAAGAGTGTTGAGCCACAGTAACCAGTCTGTACCCGAAGCCAACACTCTTTTTTTTATTTCTTCTTATTTACTTCAACATTGTAATAAAAGGCCCCATCTGCCATAGCTCGGACTGCTAATCGTACACATTCTTTCTTTTTATCGATAAAAACATGGGCCTTAAAATTGTAATAGCCTATAACATTTTTGTTGTCCTTTTCTTTACGGGCACCCCAATTGGAATAACAAGCATATTCTATCAATAATGCAAGAACCGTCATCACTGCAACCTTTTTGCTATATATCGCTTCACCATAGGCTGTTTTTTTGCCGGAAACCACCTTAACAGGAATACCTGTATGTAAATTTCTAACAATCGTTCCTTTGCATTTTGTATTAAATATCAGCAAGGCTTCTTTTCTCAATTCTACCGCTGACATTTTTCTATACCGTTCCGTCGATACACTCGGTATTACCTTCTGCACATATTTCTTATCCATATCCTGACCAAAATTTCTTACAAACCTACCGATTTTCACAACTAATTGCAATACAAAATATTGCGTGGCATACAATGGCACACAATGGCATACAATGGCATACGAAAAAGCGGGCGTTTTTGCGCCCGCTTCCCATCAGAAAGGCAGATCATCGGCGGCGGCCCCGCTGTCGAACGTTGACGCGTTCCAACCTATACCTACCGGCGGTTGCATTCTCGGAGCCTTGCGTTTTTTCTTGACCGGTTCCTCAACGCTTCCGCCATCGGATTGTTCCCCAGCCGCCGGCTCACTTCCGACCGGTTCCGGATCCGAAACGCCCCCGACCTCCGCGGATGCCGGATCGTCAGCCGCCCCATCGCCGGTTTTTCTGCCGCCCAACAGGTCCAGGTTCTCCACGCGGCATTCCAGCGACACGCGCGTTTCGCCGGTCTTGTCGGTGTACAGGCGCACAAAGGGCGCGCCATCGACTGCGACCAATGTCCCGGGTGCGATGTACCCGAAAACCTTTGTTTTGTCCGGCCGGCGCCACAGTGCACAGCGCATCCACAGGGCGCGGGTTTCGCCGGTCTGCTTATCCAACAGGTTCTCCGCCATCGAGAAATTGCAGACCTGCATTTCGTTTACCGTATTGGTATCGGCCATGCCCACGTAGCCGACGGCCGACACGCTCATGCCGGCTTGTACGTCCCGGCCGACCACATGCACGTCCGCATACCGGATGCTCAGGGCGCCGAACTGCTTGCCGTCGCGCGCCACCAGCAGCGGTTCCGCCAAGCCGCGCACAATAGCACCGCAGCCGGGCGTAAGCCGCTTGCCAAACTCCTCGTCCGACAGCGGCCGGAACGCCGTGCAGTGTACCGGCGTCGTCACCGTGTAGGCCTTGCCGTCCGCATCCGTGCGGGTCTCGTTCACGTTCAACCAAAATTCGAACTTGCGGGACCGTTCGCTTCCCGAAACGGCGATCTTCTTGCCGACCGTTCCGATTGCCAATAATTTTTGCATGATTTTTAAGATTTTAGGTTAATAATTGTTTTATGATCATTTGCATGAATCCTTGATGATCTGTTTGAGTTCGAGCAACGCCTGTACGGTCGTGTGCGCTTTCAGGTTCCGTGCTTCCTGGCGGCCGGCGCGGCTCAGGTGTATCTTATAGTTGTCGTCCGGGTCATGGAAGACGTAATTCGGACTTGTCAGCACAAATCGTTTTGGCTCCTCGATGAGTTCGCCGGTCTCCTCGTCCAGAACGGCATCGCCTATGTTCACGCGCTGCATCACGTCCAGTTCCCCGGGTTCTCCATCGGCAGCCTCCACCCGGATGTTCAACGCGGCTTCGCCGTGCAGCACGCCGAATTTACGGTACAGTTGTTTTCGGTAGATAACCGGCTTTATCTCGGCCAGCAACGCCAGGTCAAATCCCCCCGTCGATTTGTCGAACGTCTGCGGACTGAAATGATAACTGATTGTCTCCATCACGGCCCGTATCATCGCCTCGCTGTTCCACTCGGTGGCCCGCACCTTTTCTCCGGTTACCGGATCGATCGTATAGATGACCTCCAGTCCTATAATTGTGGCCCCTTTCGGGTCGAGCGCGGCCACATAGTCGTCGTCGATAAGCCGGTTGCCGGCCTTGACCGACGGATATTGCCCGGGCTCTATCTCCGTACGCGGGTTGTCCGGGTTGGCGGTAATGCGGTTCCATTCGCGCAATATCTCGTAGTGCAGCAGGTTCCGGCTCTGACGCTTGCGCTTGACCAGCAGCAGCGAATGGATATGGATGTGCAGGTTGTCCGGGTTGGTCGTCTCTATGCCGTATTCGCCGCCAATCACGTTGTCGCGGAAGTATGGCAGCTTGTTCCGCAGCCGGTGGTACAGGGCCGCTATGGTGTCGTAGTAATACCGTTCGCCCCGGAAGCCTTTGTCCGGGTAGTGCGGTACCGACAGCGTCAGGTGCATCAGGTCGTATTCCACCTCCGCCACCTGGCGGCACTCCGGCCACTTGTCGCGTTGCGCCCGGGTCGAGTAGCGCAGCCGGCCGCGCGCATCCTGAAGCACCAGTATCTTTTGGTTTTCCTGAAACCACGCCATATACCGCCGGCGCACCATCTTCTGCCGGGCGAAGTTGCAGATAAAACAACACTTGTCATCACAGCGGATAGAGGCCACATAGTTGGTGCGGCCGGTGGTCATGCCCTGGCTGTACAGGCTCGGACAGGCGCAAACGCGCAGGTTGTGCTGCAACTTATCCATGAACTCCGACTGCAAGGGCGTCAAGCCCGTGCGGTCCATTTCCTCTATATCCTTAGCCAAACGCATATTCTTACGCTTCAGCACCGAAATCACGTTGCTTTTCTTGCCGTTGTGATTGACGGGCTTCATGTTACAGGTACAGGATCGTTTTATCCAACCATAGGGCGATCCGCCGCTCTATGCGGGCGCCCCGGCTCACGGGCCAGTTCGGTTGCATGGCCACGAAACGGCACCACAACAGTTTCCAAATACAGAGCGTCATGCAGCGCCGCCAGCTCCAGCGCGGCATACAGAACCGCATCGGGTTGACCGGCACGCCGCCCAGTTCGTAAACCGCCCGTTCCGCCCGGACGAAGTTATCCCACGCCTGGGCGTAGGGCAGGCCCGTAATCTGACCCGATATGTACCATCGATTTCGCTTCATTTTTCTATTCACTTTACAGCCCTTTTTCTTGGAACGAGTATCCCTTATTATCGAGGAAGGGGCAAACGACTGATTTTCAAAGCCCGTTAAAACAGGCTCAACTGCTCCGCCGGCAACACCTCCGGAATCATCCCGGGAAAACTGTCTATGTCGTCACAAAGCATTGCTATCGTGTAAATTGTGAAAAACTTTCCTTTATAGTTGTCGTAAAATGGCGATGCCTTAGCTGGCTCAATGTTTTCCAAATCGCAGATAATGCCCCGCAGGGAGCGCGTATAATCAGCCCACCGGTCTTTCACGTTCCCGGTGTTCCAGTCCACACGTTTGCCATATCGTTCAATCCAGCGCCACAAGTGCCCTAACGAAGCCAAACGGTCCCCCTGTATGCCGCAATTCCGTTTCGCGATAATATCATAGGCCATTTCGCGCTGATTGTGCATCAGCGTAATCAGCCGGGCCGTCAGGCTATGCAGGCACAGGGCCACCGCCAGTTGCTCCCGATTCCGTCCCAGCCGCTGCTCCTTGCTCTTATATGCGGTGCCGTTGCAAATGGCCACAGCACGAAGCACCAGGCCGCCGGATTGTTCTTCTAGTTCGAAACAACAAGGATGCTGCACTAACCTCTTAGCTCGTTCGCATGCAGCGTCTATTATGCCATTCATCGTCTGAAATTCTTCCATAATGTTGTGTCTTTACTTAGCGTTCCGAGCGGGTGTGCCCCCTCCGGGTCCAGCTGGAGGGACGCTCGTGCCGCCCACCGTTCGTTCGCGTATCAGGCGCGCCCGCCATCGAGACCGCCGGGCGATCCCTCGCCACAGCGGCCAAACCCTACAGCTATCGCCATCGGGGGTAAGCCGGCAGACCCCTCCGCCGGTGTGTCGTCAAACCTTTATCTGACCTGTTTCCATCAAGCCGATAAGGTCCTCCAGGTGCGATTCCCGGATATGCCATTTATCATTGATCTTAAAAAACCAGTAGCCGCTGCCCCAATCCGTGGCCAGGCGGCGGTACAGGGTACGCTGACTGATTTTCAAGCGTTCGCATATTTCTTTAGCATTCAGGATAACCGCCTTGCTGTTGTGCGGCAGTTTAGGCTTCGTGTCGGAGCCGGCGGCCAACATGGCCGCTATGCCGTCCGAAAGTTCTTCCGGCGTCATAACGCCCTCCTTTCCGCCAACTTAGCCGCCGCTTCGGCCCGCTTGGCATCTAAGTAACGTTCAAAATCATCTTCGTACATACGCCAGCGCATGCCGGCCGGCTTGAACGCGCCGAATTTGACCAATTCCGGCAGAACCCGGTCAAACTGTTCGCTGTGGGTGATGCCCAGTAACCGGCGAAGATCCGGTGCCAAAAGCACCCGTTTTGTGATAGTTGCAGTCATTTTTTGTTTTTTTTTGTTATATTTGTGATTGGATAGGACAAAATACGCGATTTTTATCGAATACGCCAAATAAAAATCGAACATTTTTATGACACCCAAAGAGCGGATATTACAATATATTGAAAAAAAAGGTATTACGCAGTATGCCTTTTCGAAGAGGACAGGCTTGTCAAACGGCTTTCTAAAAGCGGGAAGTAGTTTGAGTGTCGATAATCTGCTGATAATATCTAATAGTTTCGATGATTTAAATATCGAATGGGTTATTCGCGGAGAAGGCAATATGCTCCGTGATGGCGGCATTGGCCATGTGCAAAACGGCCACACCAACACCATCGATCATTCGCCCATCCACGTCAGTACGGACGCATCGGAAGTAACCCGGCTCAAGAGCGAAATCAAGCATCTTGAAGAACTTTTGGCCGCCAAAGACGAAATTATAAACCTATTAAAACATAAATAACAATCGGCCAGGCTGCGATAAAAATCGAACGACTGAAATATAAATAACAGATTATCAAAATATAAACGTTCCAAGTGGGACCACATTTCAAAGGGCAGCCGTTCCGGGTCGCCCTTTATTATTTTCCCGCCTCGTCGCTTTACACCACATAGACCGCTTCGCGTCGCCACGCCTTGTCGTGCCTCATCGGCTCCACGCCGCCTCGTCGCTTTACACCACATAGACCGCTTCGCGTCGCCACGCCTTGTCGTGCCTCATCGCCTCCACGCCGCCTCGTCGCCTCGTCGTGCTTACATTCCAAAACTACAGCCCCAAAATCTTGGCCGCTTCCAACAGCGGCGGAATCACTTGTTTCTTCCGCGACATGACACCTTGCAGCAGGACAATGTTGCGGTCGGGCTCGCAGTTGAAGGCCTCGGCGATCAACTTTTTGGGTTCGCCGGTAAACAACAGGGCGGAAGCCTCTTCCGACACATCGGTAATCATGATGCAGGAGAGGTCGTAGCCCCGTTTGATCCGCATCTTCTCTAACGCTTCCAGAATCTCGTCCTTGCGGTCCAGCACTTGCTGGCGTTCCCATACCGAACATTGGCTGACGCTGACGCGGTAACGGCCCACCAAAAACTCCTTCATGTCGTTTTTCGACATCTCTTCCGGCGTCATGTTGCTGATATCCGACCCGGCTTTGAGCAATTCCTTGCCGTAGGCCTGTATATCCACGCCGGCGATTTTGGAAAGGTATTGGGCCATTTCCCGGTCGTGCGGCGTGCAGGTGGGCGACTTAAACAGCACGGTGTCGGAGAGGATGGCCGAGAGCATCAGGCCCGCGATTTGAGGCGGGATGGGCACCTGGCGGTGCAGGTGCATGTCGGCCACGATGGTGCAGGTGCAACCCACCGGGTCCTGTCGCGTGAAGATAGGCTCGTTGGTCTGTATGCCGCCCAGGCGGTGGTGGTCGATGATTTCGAGGATCTGCGCGTGTTCGATGCCCTCCACCGCCTGGCTGCGCTCGTTGTGATCCACCAAAATCAGTTTGGTCTTTTCCGGCACCAGCACCGAAGCGCCGCTCAGCATGCCCACGAGTTTGCGGTGTTCCACGACGGGATAGTAATGGTGCTTGTGCTTTTCCATGATGCCCCTTACGTCGCTCAGCATTTCCGTGGGCTTGAAGCTGATGACGTCCCTTTTCATGATGGACGATACCGGCACGCATTGGTTGATGAGCCGCGCGCAGGTGTAAGTGTCGTGCGGGGCGGAGAGGATGACGGTACCGTGCTGCCGGGCGGCCGTTATGACCTCGTCCGGTACGGCGCCGTTGCCGCTCACCAGCAGGCAGATGACGCCCCCCTCTATACAGGCCGTCATGATCTGTTGCGTCCGGTCGCCCACCAAGACCACGTCGCCGGGCGTCACGTTGTTTTGGACGGTCTGCAGGCTGCCGGCGGCAATCCGAACTTCGCCCGCCACGATTTGATTCAGGTCGCCGGCCACCACTTCGGTGGCGTCGCAGACATGCGCCATCTCGGCCAGCGAGACCTTGAATTCCGAGAATTTCTGCATGCCCACGTCCTCGAAATAGCGTCTGGCCACATCGCTTACCGTGACCATGCCCACCAAGTCCCGCGCGTCGTTCACGACGGGAATGGCATTGACTTGTCCGGCCATGATATGCGCCAGTTCCCGGAGGTTCTGCCGTTCGTTGATGGTGAGTTCCCAGTCGGTCAAGACGTCCGCCACACGCGGATAGACGTCGGCCAGCAACAGGGGGGCTTCCGTCTTGAAATACTGCAATACAAAGGCGGTTTCCTTGTTGATGGAACCGGCCCGTGCCGGCACGACGTTGGCACCCAGTTCCGTTTTGAGGTGGGCGTAGCTGATGGCCGCGCAGATGGAGTCGGTGTCGGGATTACGGTGTCCGATGGCGTAGATGGGGCGTTGCTTTTGCATGGTAGCACGTTGTGTTAATGCGGAAAAGCGTAAAGTTAGCAAAAAAACGTGAATAATGCCCCATTATGACGCAAGATATCCGTTCGGGTGACCGCAACGGGATAGCGCGGTATGCAGGCCTTCCGCGCGTCGTCGGCCTTTATTCCGCGTCAAACCGGTTCAGGAAGTTGACGAGGTCTTCCTCTTTTTTCAGTCCCAATTTCTTTCTGAGACGGTAACGCGCCTGTTCCACGGCGCGGAACGAAACGTGCTGGATGTTCGCGATCTCTTTCGTCGTCATGCCGAGATGCAGATAGACACAGAGTTTTTTCTCCGTCAGGCTTAAATCCGGGTATTTCTTCTGCAGGTTCTTCATGAAGCCCGTGTGTACGCGTTCGAAATATATTTCGAAATCTTCCCATCGTTCTTCACCGCTGAACGAGTCCAAGGAGGAAATCACGCTGTCTATGAGCGGCTGGTTCGTCGGTTTGAATTGCGCGCGTTGGCGGCGTAGGTTTTCGGCGATTTCCGACAGGTCTTTGTTCTTTTTCTGGCGGTAGATGCTTTGGGTCACCATTTTCTTGTCGCTCTGTTCCAGTTCCGACACCAGACGCATCCGTTCCCGCCGGGCGTCCTGTCGGGCTTCCTGTTCGCGCCGTCGGTGCCGCCGGTATTCGTAAACGAAAAAGATCGCGCCCAAGACGAGGACGAAGACGATGATGATCGTGATGAGGGCGAGCCGGTACAGTTTGTATTGCGTTTCCATTTCGGCTTGCGCCGCCTCGTTTTCCATCTGCAGGCGCAGCATGTTCAAGACGTTGCGTCTCTCGGTAAGCGAATCGGCGCATTGCTTGAAGGCTTCCAAATATATATAGGCGTCTTTAAAGGCACCTTCCGCTTTCGCCATTTCGGCGTAATATTCCAAGATGAGGCAGTGCATGTTTTTCGCACCTAAGGCCAGGGCCAGACTGTCCGCTTGCCCGAACATGAGTTTGGCTTCCGCTATATTATCCTGCAGAAAAAGAATATGCCCGTTGTATATCAGGGCTTTGGCGATACTTGAACGGTTCTCGCGGCTTTGTGCTATGTCCAGCGCATGGCGTGCATAGGCCAGCGCGCTGTCCAAATGTCCGATGGAGGTCATTACCAGCGCCATGTTGATGTAAAGACGGTCCAGACCGTAAGTCAGACGGTTGTCTTCCACATAACGGATGCAATTCGACAGGTTGCTTCGGGCTTCTTCCAATTTCCCCTCTCGCACATAAGTAATCGAGAGACTGTTCAGCAACCTTATTTTCAATATGGCGTTCGCGCTGTGTTCGGCCAGTTCCAAGCCTTTCTTGAAAAGACCGACCGCCTGTTCCGTGTCGGCCTGCAAGTCGTACAGTATGCCTAAAAAGAGGTAGGCCTTGATTTGCGCCGTCGTATCATGGGTCTGTTGCGCCATGTTCAGCGCGGAGGACAGCGTCGAATAGGCTTTGTCGAACATGTCCAGATCGGTGTAGCAATAGCCTTCCAGCAACTGACCGGATACGAGCAAGTCGCGGTCTCCCCGGTTTTGCGCGATTTTGCGGACGGTCGAACAGATGCTCAGTGTCTCATCGACGTCGCCTTGGTAAATCAACATTTCGGCTTTCAGCAACAGAATCCGCGCTTCCAGAACGGGCAGTTTGTTCAAAACGGCATAGTCATATACCTCGTTGATATACAGGGAAGCAGAATCCTCATCGGTGTAAAGGCACCTGACGGCCGATTCATACTTGTCCGTCATGGAGGCGGGTATGGGTGCCCCGTGTCCCGGAATGACGAAAAAGACAGATAAAACCCATATTGTCAATATGGTTGGAATATGTGAGGCCGCTATGCTACGACAAACTGAACCGATCATAAAACAAAGTTAAGCAAAGCGCTCCATAAATGCAAAATACTACTTGTTTTTTGCCGGAAAAGTGGTTTGTTTCTTTTGTAAATAATAATGAAACAGTTTTTTGTGTTTTGCCGTGTAGCTTTGTCGTGTACGATAATCGCAGGAGTTGAGTTTTTGAAGTAGCGGTATCGTGGCCGTCAAGCCGTTTCTTTACCTTTCTTTGTATAACCGAGCGGTCGGGACGCATAAGGGGCGAACGGGGATGATGGCCGTGGCGATGCGTTGCGGAGGGAAGATTAAGCGCATGATGATTGAAACAACATAAAACATAAAATATACGGCAAGCCGAGCGCCATGAAGCGTTGCTTCAATGGCCGGGGCACCGCGTATATGGCAAGTGAAATTTAAAATAAAACATCAATGAAAACGAAATTCTTACAATTATGTTTGGGCGTGGGTCTGCTTCTATCCGTTGGCGGAACGACGCCGCGGGCGACGGCGCAGATACCGGTCGGTAAAGGCGATGTCCTCATGGGTTATACGGGTTACAGTGAGGATTATCTTAAGAAATTCAATCTATATACGGTGGATCTCGCGGCCGAGAAGCCGTATCCCAATTTGCTGGCTTCTCCGTTCAGAGATTACTATTCGACTTACGGTGAGGTCATCGGCGGCGCCTGGATCAAGGGCGAATGGTACGCCATCGCCACGGACGTTCTGGGCGAAAAAGCCAATTTCATCATTTATGACCCCAACAGCCAGACCACGCGTTATGTCGGGTCGTCGGCCGTCAGCAATCCGGCCAGCGCGTCGTTCGACATGACGTACGATCCGGTTACGGAGAGTATCTATGTGCTGTATCCGACCGGCACGCGGTCTTCTTACCTCAGACGTCTGACGCTCTACGGCGATACGCTTTGGGATTTGCGGGCGGACGGCAGCATCTTAACGATAGACGGCATGCAGCCCGGCGAAAAGTTCCGTACCGTGGCGGCCAACAGCCGCGGCGAAATCTATACGATTTACGATGACGGCGGTGTTTTCAGGGTCAATATGGAAACGCTGAATGCCGAGCGCGTCATGAATATCCCGTCCGACGTTTTGCAGTCGGGGCGTTTCAGCTGTTCCGCAACGTTCGCTTCCGACCCGGATGTGCTTTACGTCATGAATTATTTTCGCGGTTATCATTTGTTCCGTGTCAATCTGAAAACGAAGGAAGTGGTGAAAGTCATGGATGATATAGAACCGCTTGTGGGTCTGTGCCATATCGATTACGGGGAAAACAACCGTTATGCGGCCGCCATGCCGGTGTCCGACCTGCGGGTCTATAAGAATTCCGTCACGGATGCGACGCTTTATTTCGACGTGCCGACCGCCAATGTGTTCGGCGATGTATTGTCGGAAAAGGTGGAGGTGGAACTTTGGCGTGGCACCGGCGCCGAACGTGACGATCGTTGGGAGTTGGTCAAGACGATGAAGAATCTGCGTCCCGGTAGCAGCGAGGCCGTCGAAATAGGGGCTGAAACGGGCATTAATTATTATGCGTTGCGTGTCAAGACCGCTTACGGCATTTTCAGTACGGAAACGGGCATTTATTGCTCTTTCTACGATGCCGCGGTACCTTATGCCACGAGTTTCGAGGGGGACGACGAATTGGGCGCGGTCAGCGTTTTCGGAAAAGGTTGGAGACGGCAGGAAAATTTCAACAGTTACGGTGCGGTGGATACCGTGGTCAGGACGGGCAAATATGCTTACGCCATCCACAACGACTCCGTTTCCCGTCTGCAAATCGGCGCGGGCCTCAACGTCTATGCCGGCGTCGAATACGAGTTGTCGTTCTACGTTTGCGGCCATGGCAAATATGTTTACGGGAACCGTTGGCAGCATGAGTTGAAGAAGCCGTTGCAATTGTCCATCAACGGCAAGGATACGACGGTCGTCGTGCCAAGTCCCTATGTTTCCGAAACGCCGGACGCGGACGGCCGTAAACCTTGGATTTACCCGAACAAGGATATTACGAAACACACCTATACGTTTGTGCCGACCGAAAACCGTCAGTTGGAAATCGAGTTCCGGGCTTTGGCGGACGACAGCTATTACATCGAAGATCTGAGCGTGGACTATAAGCGCGTCAGCGTACCGGCTATGCCGACGGATTTGACCGTGGATGAGGCGGCTTCCGATCTTGACGCCGGCAAAGTCGGTTTGAAATTCACGCATCCGTCCAAGACGCTGAGTGGCGACGTATTGGAAAGCCTTGACGGCATCGTGTTCGAATACGCGCCTTACCGCGGTTTCCGTGACGAATTGGGACGGGATGTGGTATATGCCGATA
Organism: uncultured Bacteroidales bacterium; assembly: GCA_910586395.1. Lineage (GTDB taxonomy): Bacteria > Bacteroidota > Bacteroidia > Bacteroidales > P3 > CAMXAS01. The sequence goes on along the minus strand of CAJUFX010000004.1, from coordinate 84,717 downwards.
CGATGAAGCCGGCGGCCGTCGCGGCGGCGGGCACGCATGTGATTACCGTGCCGTATGGCGGTTTCTGGTATGTCCGGGCCTATGCCTATAACGCTTCCGGCCGTTCGCCCCATACGGCGACGTTGGCGGCCGGCTATGCGGGGCCGAAGGCCGACTTCCGCGTGGAAGCTCAAAATGCCCGTGGCGTGGCCGTGAAAGACGCCGTTGTCGTATTGGAGCCCCTGTTCAGCGCGCCCGTCGAATTGCCGGATTACACCGAGGCGACCGATGCGGCCGGTACGGCCGTCGTTTCGCAGATGTACTGCGGCCGTTATGCGGTTCGTGTGGCCGAGTTCTGGTACGATACGTTGGAACTGACGGCGCATGTCCGTCGGGATACGACTGTCCGGGTCACGTTGGCCGACCGCGAATTCCACAGATGGCCGGCCGCCTTGCAGAATCTCGTATTGACGGGTAAGGACGGAGAGGCCGTCAAGGTAAGTTTGAGCTGGCGGAATCCGGATACTGACGCCGACGGTCTGCCGCTGGCCGGTATCAACGGCCTGGAAGCGGAAACCATAGACGGTATCGCGTTCGCCTATTCGACGGACGGAAAGGTCTATGAGGCTTTGGATACCGTCAAGACCGGTTTGACGGCCGGCGCCGAAGCGACTTGCGATCTCGTGTTCCCGAAACAGGGCACGTTCCTGTTGCGGGCCGTCGCTTACAATAAGCATAATACGGCCGACCGCCGCTCGGCGGTGGAATTGCCGCTCGGTTATGTCGGCAGCGGCTATGCGCCGGTTTATGTCTGTCTGTCCGGCACGCAGCCGGTCGCGAATGCCCGGATTACGCTGGTGTCCGCTTCCGGCGACACGTCCTTTACGGTAACGGGCGGGGCGGACGGCCGCGTGGCGTTCTCCGGTGTTTTAGCCGGCGTTTACAATCTGTTCGCCACGGCCGATTATTACGACCGTCTGATCAAGGAATCGGTCGAGGTGTCCGCTTCCGGCGACCGCAATCTGGACGGTTTCGTCTATACGCTGGCCAAACCCGAAATCACGTCGTTGGAGATGCAGGGCTTCAATTCCGTCAAATTGGATTGGAATGTGGCGGCCGACCGTCATTTCAAAGACGGTTTCGAGTCTTATACCGACTTCGCGATAGCGGGCATAGGCGACTATAAGTTGGGCGGTTTGAAATCGAAAGGTTCTTTCGGCGGCGTGACTTGGGAAAACATGTACGAAGATCAGGCCTATATCGTTTTCAATCCGTCGGCCGCCACGCCGTCGTTGGTCGATGACATTTATCTCGGCACCCATTCCGGTTCCAAGATGCTGTGTTCGTTCTTCACGATCCGCAACGACGACTGGATCGCCCATAAGGTGGACGGCGGCGGCACGTTGAAGTTCTGGGCCTGCGGTCCTCAAATCAGCGGGGCGGCACCGGAACGTTTTGTCGTACTCTATTCCTCGACCGATGATAATTTTTCCAACTTCATCGCGTTGGGAGACGGTGCCTATATCGAGACTGAAAAGCAGTGGAAGGAATATACGTTCGAGTTGCCCGACAATGCGCGCTATTTCGCCATCCATTGCGTTTCGGACGATGCCAGCGTTTTCAAGATCGACGATCTTTCCTATACGTTGAACCACGGCGCGACGATAGCGCGTGCCAAGGAATTCGAGGTTTATGTGGATGGCGCGAAAGTCGCCGCAGTGCCGGCCACGACGTCCACCTATACGTTCGAGAATTTGCCGGACGGTCCCCGCACGTTGGGGCTGAAGGCCGTCTATGAGAACGGCACCTCCGAAATGATTACACGGAATGTCATCATGGGACGTCAGATCGTGAATCCGATCGATTTGGCCGTGAACAACGTAGGGCGTAACTTTGTTTTCACTTACCGTATGCCGAGCGGTTCGACGGCCGACTATTTCCAGATTTTCCTGGACGGCCGCCACATAAAGAATACACTGTATCAAATCGATACATTGCCTACGATGACGATGAATGCCGAGCATAAGGCCGGTGTCTGCGCGGTTTATAACAATCACTTCTCGGATACCGTTACGATCGGATTCAGGAGTGAACTCGCCAACGAGACGCTGGAAGAGGCCGGCATGGCGTTGTATCCGAATCCGTCGTCCGACGGCCTGTTCAAACTGAAGGCCGTAGGCAACGGCGTAGCGGACGTCTATGCGGCCGACGGCCGCAAACTGCGTACCTATACGCTGACGCCGGGCCTTGCGGAATTGAATATGGCGAATTATCCGCAAGGCGTCTATCACCTGGCGATACGGTTGGATGACGGCCGCCGGTTTGCGGTCAAACTCATCATCGCGCGTTAGCGTTCCGGAGACCGCTTGTTTCGGTAAAAAAAGGCCGTCCTGTCCGCGGGGCGGCCTTTTTGGCTTGGATACGCCGGTAGCGTACGGTCGTCGGATTGACAAAAACATCGGTATGTAATTTTTCACTACATTTGTAGGTCTAAAAGTTAAAAGCATATATTATGAAAAGTTTTCTCAAAATCGTGTTCGGATCCATGGTGGGATTTCTGCTGTTCGCGTTGTTGTGGACGGTTATCGTGCTGGCCGTATTGGGCGGCATGTTGGCTTCTTTCGGAGAGGAGGCGCAACCGCCTTTGAAGGAACCGGCCATATTGAATGTGGAACTGACGGCGCCGGTTGTGGAACGCACGAGCAACAATCCGATGTCTTACATGAGTTTCAACAATATGGGCAAGCCGGCCGACTTGAATATGCTGTTGAAAGCGATCCGTCGCGCCAAGACGGACGACCAGATTAAGGGTATCGTGTTGCGGCCGGGATTGACGGCCTCGATTTCGGCGGCGCATGCGGAAGAGATGCGTGCCGCGCTGGCCGATTTCAAGGCGGGCGGCAAGTTCATCTATGCTTATGCCGATGCCTACGATCAGAACATGTATTGGCTGTCAACGGTGGCCGATACGCTGGGGTTGCAACCGGAAGGGGCGGTAGATTTCCGTGGCTTGGAAATGAAAGTGATGTTTTTCAAGGGTCTGCTCGATAAAGTGGGTGTGGATATGCAGATTCTGCGTCACGGCAAGTTCAAGAGCGCGGTGGAACCGTATATTCAGAAAGAGATGAGCCCGGCCAACCGCGAACAATACGAACGTCTGGCCCATTCGATGTGGGACCGTATCGCCGAAGATGTGGCGGCCGGCCGCCACATGAGCCGCGCGGCGGTGGACAAAGCGGCGGCTGAGGTTTACGGCATGTTCCCGGAGGAGGCTTTGGCCCACGGTCTCGTCGATATGGTGACGCCGGCCGGAGACTTTACGGCCATGCTCATGGATAAGATGGGCGTGGAGAAAGAAAAGGATTTGAAACTCGTTTCGGTGGCCGATTACAACGCCATACCGGAACCGCTCGTGAAGACGACCGACCGGATCGCCGTGATTTACGCCAACGGCGAGATCGGCATGGGCAAGGGCAGCGAGACCGAAATCGGCACCGAGAACATCGTGAAAGCGTTGCAGGAGGCGGCGGACGACGACAACGTGAAAGCCATCGTGTTGCGCGTCAATTCGCCCGGCGGTTCGGTGCTGACGAGCGACATCATTTATCAGGAGGTTTTGAAGGCCAAGGCCAAGAAACCGTTGGTGGCTTCGTACGGCGCGTATGCGGCTTCCGGCGGCTATTATATTTCGTGTGCGGCCGACCGTATTTTCGCGCAGCCGACCACACTGACGGGTTCGATAGGCGTGTTCGGCATGATTCCGAATTTTGCCAAGACGTCGCGCCGGCTGGGGATCAGTTGGGATGAGGTAAAGACGCATCCTTACGCCGGTTCGCCTGCGTTTACGCGCGAAATGACACCGGCCGAGCGGGCCTTGCAGCAACGTAACATCGAAGACGTTTACGCAGGCTTTATCGCCAAGGTGGGCGCCGGCCGCGGCATGAGTCCGGCGGCGGTTGACAGCATCGGTCAGGGACGCGTTTGGACCGGTACGGACGGTTTGCGCGTGGGGCTGGTGGATGAATTGGGCGGTTTGGAAGACGCCATCGCCTATGCGGCCGAAAAGGCGGGCGTGGAGCTGTATAAAGTGACCGATTATCCGAAACAGAAGTCTTCGTACGAATTGCTGATGGAGAGTCTGACAGAAATACGCGCCCTCAAGGTTTCGCAGGTTTTGGCCGAGGAGTTGGGGCAAGACGGCGCGGCGCTCTACCGGGCGGTCGAACTGGCGCGCCGGCAGTCCCGCGGCGTGGTCATGGCCCGTATGCCTTACGGTCTGACGGTGGAATAAAGCGATGGCCGGAATCAATTAGGTGGAAGCGCGTGGAAACGAATAAATCTTTTAGCGGCAAGGTCGTGGCGGGCGAGCGGATAGGACGCACGCTCGGTTTCCCCACGGCCAATATCGATGCGGATGCGGCGGCTTTGAGGCTTGAAAATGGCGTATATGCCGCCGATGTCCGTATCGGGGATGAGGGACGTGTGTACCGCGCGATGCTCAATATCGGTTCCCGTCCGACGTTTTCGGGAACCATCTGCACCGTAGAGGCGCACCTGTTGGATTTTTCTGGAGACCTGTACGGCAAACTGCTGCATGTGGATTTGCGACGGAAATTGCGGGAGGAACGCCGGTTTCCGGATGCGGACGCTTTGAAAAGGCAGTTGGCGGAGGATGCGGTTCAGGCGGCACGGGCGTGACCGGTTTCACGAACCGTTCGGAGAAGGTAATAAAAAAGCGGTTCCACGCTGAGTGGAACCGCTTTTCTTATGTAGCGAATAAAAATTATTCGGCTACGGTTTCAGCAACGGGAGCTTCTTCAACCACTTCAGCGGTTTCCGCGCAAGCCGGGGCTTCTTCCGTTACAACTTCGGTTTCAACGGCTTCAACAACTTCCGCCGGTTGATTGCTTTTGCAGCTGCAGAGAGCGAACATGCTGGCCACAGCCAAAACAAACATTACTTTTTTCATGGTATTTAGAGTATTAAAAGGTTATCCAAATCGTTCCGTCGCGTGCGATTTCGCAAAACACACCTTGTACAATGCTACAAAATTAGCATAAAAAAAGCAGAGCCGCAAGACAAATGTTAAAAAATGTTAAAAAAGCATCGAAAAATTTTTTTTAAGGACTTGGAAATTTGACTGACGGCATCGAGCCGGGGCAAACGGACGGATGGACGCGTCGCGATTTAACAAAATTTAACAAAGCGTGGAGATGGTATAAATGCCGAACCGAAAAAAAGTGCTATCTTCGTTTTGCTTTGCGATAGTTCGGAAGCAAGCAAAAAACTAAAAAACAAAACTTTATGTCTGTAAAAGAGAAGACTTACGATTTGCGGGCACGTATGGAAAACGCTTTGCTGGGCGGGGGCTCGAAAGCGATAGAGAAGCAGAAAGCCGGCGGAAAACTGACGGCGCGCGAGCGTATTTTAGCCATTCTGGACCCGGAGAGTTTCCATGAATACGATTTGTTCGTGGAGCATTCTGGCAAGGATTTCGGCATGGATAAGAAGTATCTGCCGGGCGACGGCGTTGTGACGGGGACGGGTACCATCAATAATTATCCTGTCTGCATCTACGCGCAGGACTTTACGGTGGCCGGCGGTTCGCTGGGGTATATGCACGCCAAGAAAATCTGCAAGATCATGGATCACGCCATGAAACTGAAAGTGCCCATCATCGGCATCAACGACTCCGGCGGCGCGCGTATCCAGGAAGGCGTGAACGCTTTGGCCGGTTACGGCGAGATATTCTACCGCAATACGAAGGCTTCGGGCGTCATTCCGCAGATTTCCGTTATTCTGGGCCCTTGTGCCGGCGGCGCGGTTTATTCGCCCGCGCTGACCGACTTCGTGTTCGTGGTCGATAAGATTTCCAAGATGTTCATTACGGGACCCGACGTCATTAAGTCGGTGTTGGGCGAAGAGATTTCGCAGGAGGATCTGGGCGGCGCGCGCACGCATGCCGAAATCACGGGTAACGCGCATTTCTTTGCCGAAAGCGAACAGGAATGTTTCCAGCAAATCAAGTCACTTGTCAGTTTCGTGCCTTGGAACAATACGAAGAAGGCCGATGTCTTTACGCCGAAACTGCCGAAAAAGACGTTCAAGATCGGGCATATCGTTCCGGCCGATCCGCGCAAGCCTTACGACGTGCGCAATATCATCAAGGCCATTGTCGATGATTCCGAGTTTCTGGAAGTGCAGGCGTTGTTCGCCGCCAATATCGTCGTCGGTTTCGGCCGTGTGGACGGACAGACGGTCGGTTTTGTGGCGAACCAGCCGCTCGTCATGGCCGGCGTGCTGGATGTGGACAGTTCCGACAAATGCGCCCGCTTTATCCGTTATTGCGACGCGTTCAACATTCCGCTCGTGACGCTCGTCGATTTGCCGGGTTATCTGCCGGGCGTGGATCAGGAACATGCCGGCGTTATCCGCCACGGCGCCAAGATTCTGTACGCTTATTCGGAAGCGACGGTGCCCAAGATTACGGTTATTTTGAGAAAGGCCTATGGCGGTGGCTATATCGCGATGTGTTCCAGCCACCTGCGCGCCGACTTCGTTTTCGCGTGGCCGACGGCCGAAATCGCCGTCATGGGATCGGAAGGCGCGGCCAACATTATTTTCCGTAAGGAAATCATGGAGGCCGAGGATCAGGAGAAGATGCGGCAGCAGAAAATCGAGGAATACAAGGAGAAGTTCGCAAATCCTTACGTGGCGGCGGCCTATGGCTACGTCGATGCCGTCATCGCGCCCGAACAGACGCGCTCGTTCGTTATCCACGCGCTTGAGATTTCCCATAACAAATCGGAGGCGGTGCCGGAACGTAAGCATGGCATCCCCCCGTTTTAAAAAAGTGCGTGATAAAGACCAATCTGCTTCGTTGTTATCGGAGTTCGGGCTCAGTTACGTACCTGGGTGCGCTCCTTCGCCTCATCCGCAACGCCTTGCATCTTGGCCTTTCTGACGCGCTTTTGCCTGTGCGATAAAGACCAATCTGCGGCCCGAACGTCAAACTTCGGGTCGCGGTTTAAGTGATAATATGTTAAAGAATTATGTCTGAAAAGAAAAAAACGGCCGTGGCCGTGGAAACGGACGAGACGTTGATTGTGGCGGAAAGCCTCGAGATAGGCGGATCGATCTACGAAACCACGTTGCCGGCCAAATATAAGAACAAACAGGCTTACGCGCCGCAGAATCCGAATCATGTATTGGCTTTCATGCCGGGTACGGTACGGAAATTCTTCGTGGCGGTCGGCGACAGCGTTTCCAAGGGCGACAAACTGCTCGTCTTGGACGCGATGAAAATGAACAACGAACTGCTCGCGCCCGTAGATGGCGTTGTGGAGAAAATTGCGGTCAAGGTGGGCGAGAGTGTACCCAAGCATACGTTGCTCGTGGCGTTGAAGACGGCAGCCGCCGGCAAGACGGGCAAGGAGAAGCAGGCCAAGCAGGCCAAGAAAACCGCTAAGAAATAAAGGCCGCGATGAGGGGGCTCTCCACGATACTGCTTCTGTTGTGTTCCAACATTTTCATGACGTTCGCGTGGTACGGCCACCTCAAATGGGGCGGCCGGGCGGTGGCGGATGCGGCATCCCAAGCCGGCAAGCCCTCGTCCATGCCTTTGATTCTCCTGATACTCCTCAGCTGGGGAATCGCGTTCTTTGAGTATTGTTGTCAAGTGCCCGCCAACCGCCTCGGATTCAAAGGCAACGGCGGGCCTTTCACATTGTATCAGCTTAAAATCATCCAAGAGGCCATCACGCTCTTGGTCTTCGTCGTTTTCTCGGCGCTTTTGTTTAAAGAAAATCTGCGTTGGAACCACGCTTTGGCGTTGGTGCTGGTGTTTGTCGCCGTGGCCTTGGTATTCAAGAAATAGGTTAAGGCGAGATAAAGGCTGATAAACAAAAAGGCGGTCAATTATTTGACCGCCTTTTTGCGTGTTAACCAAGAGGGATGGGGTTACGGCATCCGGATTTTGTAGCGCAGGTATTGTCCTTCGCTTTTTATTTCCACAATCACGATGCTGTTGCCGACGCCGGTCGTCAGGATGGCGTTGTCGTTCGTGCGAACGGCAAAGTCATGGCGCAGACGGCCTTGGACGTCGTAAATCCGCACGCGTTCCATCGGCAGGGAGGCATGGTTCAGGATATGAATCTGGCCTTTGTCCGCATAGAGTTCGAACCGTTTGTCGTTCACGGACTCGTTGGCCACCCCGTTGGTCTTGAAACTTTGGCGTGTGGCCCAGCCGCTGTACCGGCCGCCGCGGCAGGCCGACATGACGCTCCACAGATAAATCGTTTCCGGTTCCAAATCCGTCAGTTCGCAGTAGGATTCGGTAATGTCGCGGATGCTGTCGTAGGCAATGGGCGCCGACTTGCTGTAGCGGACGATAAAGCCGTTGTGGTTCTCATTGGCCGTCCACGTCAGGCGGGCCGAGTTGAGCGTGATGGCTTCCGTTTTCAAGTCGGTCGGTTCGGCGCATTCGGGAGCCGTTGCGGTGGCGAACCCGACAAAGGCACTCCAAACGCTGGTGTCGCCGGCCGAACAGATGCTGCGCAGCCGGACTTCATAGCGGGTATCGGCATTCAGGTCTTCGATGCGGTATTCTTTGGCCGTACTGCTGTGGCGGGCGATGAGGTCGAGCGCGCCTTCGCGGCGGTATTCGATTTCATAGGCGCCCGCTTCGCCCTGCCAGCCGATGGTGGCCGAGAAATAATCCACCTGCGTCGCTTGAATGCCGGTCGGCGCGAAACAGGATATGGCGGCCGTCTTGAAGTGCTCGAACGCCACGTAGCCGGTCGTATCGCCGACGGCTTCCCCGCAGACGGACTGCACCGCGCCTTCATAGTCCGTGTCGGGTGTCAGATTGGCGAACGTGTAAGAGGTCGTCTCGCTTTCGTAAACCGTCCAATCGACGGCGGCTTCCGGCGTTGCGGCGACGGGGCGTACGCGTATGCGGTATTTGGCCGCCTCTCCGTTCCAATTCAGCGTGGCGTTCCGTTGTCCGATGGCCGAAACGGCGATGTTTTGAACCGCGTTACAGGGAATGCCGCCGGTCGTGAAGCGGATATGGCTCCAGTCGGCCGTGTCGGCGCAGGGCTGTCCGACCAGGACGGTATAAGTCGTGGCGGGCAGGAGATTGTCCCAGCGGATGCTGGTGCCGCTTACCGTCTCCGTGCTTTCCTTTCCGTTGTCACGGCGGATGACCGTCCAAGCGTCGTGGGTCGGGTCGCTTTGCCAGTTCAGGACGGCGGACGTCTCGGTCAGGCTGCCGGCTTGCAACGTCAGCCGCCGGGCGGCCGGACAATCATAGACAATGCCGATGTTGTCGAGGAAAAGTACATGCGGGCTATCCCAGGCATAGGTACCGATGGCCACGGCGATATCGCCGCTGTATGCCGAAAGGTCGATGGACATGTGGCCTTCCAGTTTCTTATTTTCGCGCAAGGTTGCGAATGACCAGCAACTTACCGTGTCTTTCAGCGCGAATTTTTCGGTTTTGGTATCGGTGGAAACCCAAAGGTACATTTGATCCATTATCTCCGTCTGGATATACGGATCCAGGAGTTCGCCGCTTTCTTCATCGACCAGGCCATAGGCATAATCAAATTCCAGACGGGTTTTTTGGCCGGATTGGATATCGACGGTCGGCAGGCGCAGGGCCGTTGTGCCTACAAAGTAATAGAAAGGCAGACAAACCGCTTTGTTTTGGGCTTCCGATACGGGAAATTCCTCCGTTTTGTAGCGTTTCCACGCACCGATGACCTCGTATTTCGGATCGATGAACGAGGCGGAGACGGAGTCCGGCTTGCGAGAGGCGTTGTTCCAGGACAAGGCCCAATGCGCCGGCAGGTCGAACTGCATGAATACACCGCCGACGTATCGCGCTTCCAGTTCGTTGAAATCCTCGACGAAAGCCGCTTCCCAACCGCTGTTGAATTCAGTGCTGACCCACCGGCTGAGTTGGCCGGTACCGCAGACCGCTTGCAGGCTGACCCGATATTTGCGGTTTGAAGTCAGATTCTCGAGTTGATAGGACGAACCGCTTACTTCCTGCGGCTTGCCCCAGGCTTGCCATTGTCCGTCGGCTTCCCGGATTTCGGTTTTCATGTTCCAGACGGTCTCGTTGTTGTCGCCGGCTACCCAGCGTACAACGGCCCGGTCTTTGGTAATGGAGGCGTCCTCAACGGTCACCAGAGCCGGATAATCGCATAAATCAATCGCGGATAATTGTATATCGTTGATGTTCATGTAAACGCCGCCCCGTCCTTCTTGGTTGTCTTTCGCTACATAACGGAGCCGCAACAACGCATGGCCGCCGCCGAAGTTGGGAATGCGCAGCGTCTGTTGCTGGAAGACGAGATCCATAGCGGTTTTTGTGCCTGTAAAATCAGGCGCATTCTGCTTCGTGATGCAATTGCCGGCATAGGCAAAGGTCTGGCCGCCGTCGGTGCTGTATTCGAAGACGATGGAGTCAAGTTCGGCCCAATCCGCTTTGGTCAGCGGTTTCTCGGTATAGTTTGGGGTCGCCAGCCAAGACATATGGTAATTGAGCGTAAGGCGCAGATTCTGGTTTTGGGGATACGTCATGGCCGGGAAAAGCAATACGGATTCGTTATTGGAAGGATAAAGATAGGTTTGCGCTACATATTCCGTGCCTTTCGAATCCGTGAGTTGCTGAGCGGAAAAGTTCTGTGTGCCGGGCCAACGGGTTGGCATATCGTCATAATTCATCGAATTGAAACCTTCATGGAAAGGCAGGTACGCCGGGCTGACCGTATCGTCGGCAACATAACCGCGGGAATAGCCATGCGTTTCGTTGTAGCTGAAGGCGGCGCAGTAATAGAGCGTGTTGCCTTGCAGACCTTCCGGTCGGCAGACGATGCCGTTTTTGGCTTCCCCGTTGTAAATGACCCGTCCGCCGAACTGTTGCGGCTTGCCGTTTTGGTCGATGACATACAAGCTGTCTCCTACGCCGTAGGTCTTGCCGTCTTCAGCTTGGCCGATAACGGGGGACCAGGGCGATGTAGTTTTTTTGAATTCATCGGTCAAGACCACCAATACGTTTTCGCCTTTGGCATTGGGCGTCACGTCAAGCGTGAGTTCGGTCTCGGAAATGCCGGTGATTTTCACATCGGCCGGCGGCAGAGCGGCCGGCGGGGTAAAGCGGTAACGCAGGCCTTCCGGGAAAGTCGAACCTTGTATGTCGTTCGCATAAGCGTAAGCGCTGGAAGAGACAATTCTGACGGCTTTTTCCCATTGGTTGTCCGTCGGTTTCAGGTGAAAATGATCGGTTTCCTTGCCGGTAAAACCGACCGTCCATGCGCCGGTATTGGGGATTTTAAATCCATCGAAAATCAATTCTATTTCGGAATTTCTTTCATAGAGTTTGATCTGGAAATTGAACGGGTGAGTTGCGTCGCGGTAAGAGACATCGACATATTCCACGGTCAGCGTCCGATCGCCTTCCTCGCCCTGCAACAGATAGCGGATGGCCGTACTCTCTATGCCGTACGCCTCGCCTCCGGTCGATCCCACACCGATGCCGATGGTCGGAAACCATTTCGCAACCATGGATCCACTCGCCAATCCGGTAATCTGAACCTTTTCGTCGGTTTTGGGCGAAAGAAAGATGAAGCCGGTACCGGCCGCCACGAATTTGTCGCAGACCATATCGGCGAACGTAAAATCGAAACCGATGGGAATGCCGGCCAAGGGGACGACAGTATAGCTTTCGATTCCATTGCCCGTGGAGTAGTTGACCTGCGTGTTATCGTTGAAAAAGGTCGTCTTGAACGTCTCGTCCTTGACGGTGGTCGAGCCGGCCAGCGTCAAGGCCGTTTCGGGCAGCGGTTCGTAAGGGGTTTGAACAGAGGAACGGAACGTATAATCATCCGCTCTCTGCGCCAAGGCTATCTGCGATAGAATGCAGATAGCCAGGCTAAATAATATCTTTTTCATGGAGAGGTCCTATTAATGGGTTACGACGAATTTGAACGTGCGGCTTTGGTGGTCGCGCGTTATACGGACCAAGTACACGCCTTGTACCAACGAGGCCGTGGAAACGGTCGGCTCGGTTGTCTCCAGCATTTTGACGCCGGTCAACGCATAGATTTCCGCCCGGTCGAAATCGCCGTCGATATGCAGCCGGTCGCGGTTCGTGCTGATGCGGAGGTCTCCCAAGACGTCATCCCGTTCGTTGCTGACGGGGCCGGTGGATTCGAATTTCAGGTTGGTGATTTGCAGATAGGCATAGTTTTGTGCGTTGATCGGGGACGTCAGGTGCAGGCCTACGGCCATGACGCCGTCTTTATCCAAGGGGGGCAGCGCGATTTCCTGATAGCCGAATTCGACGTAAGGATCGGCGGGCGTCAGCTCCAGCGAGGCCACGGCGCTTTGGCTTTCCGCCGTATTGGATTTGCCTATCGTGATTTCCAACGATTCCTTGCTCAGGCAACGGTAGTCAAAAGAGATTTTATAGCCGGTACGCGCTTTGAGCAGGAAAGGCGGCGTGATGAAGTAGTCGTCGGCGTCGTCGATGGAGCCGGCAGGCGTCAGGCCCGGGTTGACGAAATATTCGATGACGGGCACCGCTTCGCCGAATTGGTAGAACCCGTACATCGTGGTGACTTGCCAAGACCAGGCGTCTTCGTTGTTATCGACACATGTCCACTGATTGTCAATCGTGTCTTGAGAGTCGAAAGCGGTAAAGTAAGAGGCGGCGTCCAAAGCGGGGCCGGCTACGTTACGGTCGGTAACGACGACGGTTTCGCCGATTTCGTTGACGGCGAAGATGCCGTAACTGTACCCTTTCAGCGCGGGCAAAGACTTGTCTTCAAAAGAAGTCTCTTTCAGATTGTCCGCCACGACGACGGAATCCGGATAACGGACGATGCGGTAACTTACTTTCGCGGGATCGACATAACTGTGGTTCTCGCCGCCGTTCGAAGCCGTCCAACTCAGTTTCAGATCTCCGCAACCGTCCACTTTGGCGACTTGCGCATTCGTCACCTTGGCGGGGAAGTCGGGGCCGATGTACCGGTTGGCGTAAGCCTTTTCGCCTTCGCCCGTTTCGTTGACGGCGATAATCGTGTATTCGTGGTAGCCGCGTTCAGGTACGGTTTTGTCGGTATAGGTCATGGCTTTGCCGGGAGCCGCGCCGGTAAGGTCGGCCACTTTTTGGCCGTCGCGCAAGATGATGACGGATTTGAGTTCGGTCAGCGGTTCGTATCCGAACGTGGTGGTCGGACAGGTCCAGTTCAGGGTCGCTTCCAAAGCGCCTTGCGCGTTCGGCGTTACGGAAATGTCCGTGGCGCCGGTCGGCACGCCTTCTCCGGCCAAGACATACGGAATGTACAGACCGAAGGGCGAGGCGGTGCTCGTCGAGCCGGCGATTTCCCCCAGGTCTTGATAGGCTACGGGATTGGCTTTTAAATCGAAGCGGAGTAAGTGATAGACATCGGGGTTGATCTGTTCCGAAAGCACGGTCCAATAGAGGCTGCCGTCCGTATGGTCCGCCTCCATGCCCCAGAAATGCTGCGCGCCTTTGTAAGGCGTTTCGCAGATTTCGGTTACTTCTCCGTTCGAGAGATTCAATATATATAGTATGCCGTCGTAACTCATACCGTACAGGTTGCCTTCGTAATCGGCCGCGATGCAGACAATCTGGGTGTTGGGATCCAGGTCGATGACGCGCGTCATGGCGCCGGTTTCCAAGTCGATGCTGTATATCAGCGACGCCTTGTCGTTTTCCCCCTCGCGGATAAAGCCGTAGGAAACGGCATACATCGTGGAATCGGCATAACTGTACGTCATATCCTGCACTCTCATGGTTTCGTCGTCGGTCCAGGGGCCGATGACCCGTCTGTTGCCGGTTTTCATTTCAATGGCAATCATGTCGTCGGGGATGGGAGGCGCAGCGTCGAAAAACAAATAGGACAGGCCGTAATAAACCCCGTTGGCGACCGCCCCGGTAAAGAGGCTGTTTTGACCTCTGAAAGACCATTCCAAGGTGGTCACGGAGGGATTGTCGGCGAAGAAAGAGCCTATTCCGTATTCCCCGACTCCGAAATCCTGATTCGATTGGAAGTAGGCGTAAATTTTGCGGTGAGGTGCCTCCGTTCCGGCCGCGCTGACGGACGGTGCCGGGTTAGCCAAGCTGCAGGCTGAGATAAAACAGGCCGCCAACATGGCCAAGAAAAAATGTTTTTTGGGTTTCATAGTTTTGTTGTTTTTGAATTGAACCATTTTTTTTCGTTGCTGTGATGCAACATACAAAGATGGAATAAAATAATATTCAAATCCAAATAAATGACCTATCATATTATATCATAATATTATCATTTATTCATATAAATAACTGATGTTCAATTATTTTTTATTTTCAAAAACGTAGGTCGGAAGTGATGCTTAAAATAGGGTTTTTGTACCGGTTCGACGGCCTGTCAGAGCGATTTCAGGAATTGGAGGATGGATTCCTTTTCAGGAATGTGCAATTTCTTTCGGATTTTGGAACGGCTGTTGTTTAAACTGCGGTCCGAGCAATTCAGCACGTTGGCGATGTCTTTGGAACTGAAACCGACCAAAAGCATGGCGCAAATGCGTTTTTCGGTGTTCGAGAGTTCGGGATAGGCGGCCGAAAGTTGCCGGATGAAATCGCTGTAGCGGGCGTCGGTAAAACTGTTCAGCAAGGCTTTGTTCTCGGAAACGATATCGTTGAGTTGCAGGCAACATTGCTGGATGCTTCGCTTCTCGTTGTCGGGGAGCGTGCGACCCGCTTCATGTAAGGTCTGCGACACCTGTCGGACCACCGTCTTCAATTCGTGGAAATAAATGGCGATATCGGTCATCGTGTTTTTGTCCTGCTTGCGTTCCTGATGCCATTGCGCCATTTTGGCTTTCTGAATTTTGGCATGATGGTAATACAGATAGGTGGCGAAACCCAGCAGCAGGATCACGATAACGGTAATGCTCAGCACGATGATGCGGTTCTGCCAGATGCGCAGTTCCAATTTTTCCAATTGTTTGTCTTTGTTGGTTATATCGTAGATGAGCTCTTTTTCGGAAATGCGGTTCGGATTGGCGTGTTTTTTCAACGAATCTTGGGCGGCCAAGAACCCGTGGAACCAGTCGGACAATGAGTCGTATTGTTTTTGTTGCAGGCTCACAAGCGAAAGGTTTTTAAACAGATCGGTCTGAGCCTCCCAGTTGTCGGCGGCTTGCGCCATGCGCAGGCCGGCTTGAAAATCCCGGCAGGCCTCTTTATGGCGGCCTTGCATCGCATACAGTTCGCCGCGCTGAAGCAGGTAGCCCGTATGGTATTCGGGACGGGTCGTTATCAAGGAGTCCGGAATCTCCAGATCGATGCGGTGCAACGTGTGCAGGCCTTTTTCCACTTGGTCGGATGATTTATAGGCCAGGGCCATGTTCAGGAGGGCGATAAGTTGCAAATGGGGCTTTTCGTATTTGTAACATAGATAGTACAACTCGTTCAAGCCCGATAGGCATCGTTCGTATTCGCCGCGTTGCCCGTGTACCGTGGCCAGCTCGCCCATGGTTTTGATGAGGTTGGTCGTATCGTTGTTCCGGTAATAAAAGGTATAGGCTTCCTTCAGGTATTTTTCGGCCAGGTCGGGTTCGCAGAGTTTGGTGTAGATGGCGCCCGTCAGTTTGTTGGCGTCGGCGTTTTGGGTATCGGATTCATGCGTTTGGAGCAGGAGCAAGGCTTTATGGATGTTTTGCAGCGCCAAATCGTATTTCCCCATGCTGTACAGGGTCCGGCCTAAATCGATGTAACCCTGTATGATCATTTCGTGATTCTGGAGTTGGTTGCCGATTTCCAATTCGGTATAGGCGCAGTGTATGTAGTCCGACAAATGACTGCTGAGGCCGGATTTGATCATTTGGCGGCACGAATCGTAGCGCATTTCCAAGTCCTGGTGTTGTTGTCCCCGGCTTCTGGACAAAATGGCGGCACGGACGGTCGTGTTCCCGGCAAACAGGTAGAGGAGGGCGGAAACGGCGAATGCTATGAGGCGATCATTTTTAATCATACCGTGGGTTACGATAAGTCATACAGCAAATATAGCATAAATTTCCAATATGGCGCGGCCGGCCGCTTCCGGACCGTCTGTTTGGCGGTCTGCCGTATTTTTACTAATTTTGAAGTTTAGCCTTTGGATTAAATCCGGCGGTGGCGGCCTTGCGGGCGCGCCCCCGTGTGACGGGCGAACGGGGCGGCTTTGTGCGGCTGGGGTTCATCCGAAAATCCGCAACGCGCTTTGAAAAGGAACGTTTTGATTCAGCCAAACGAGCCGTCGAAAACTTGTTTTCAGACGGCCGTGGCGCAAAAACGTGCCTTGAAAAAGAACGTTTTGATTCAGCCAAAGTTCGTGCAAGGTGAGCGCAGAGGCCGAGCTCGCTCGAACTGTGCCGAACCGCAGCCGAACTTCATTGAAAATAAACGGGCAGAGCCGAGCTCGCTCGGGCTATGCCGTGGCGCAAAAACGTGCCTTGAAAAGGAACGTTTTGATTCAGCCAAAGTTCGTGCAAGGTGAGCGCAGAGGCCGAACTTGTTCGAGCTGTGCCGTGGCGCAAAAACGTGTCTCGAAGAGAAAAACTAAAATCTATCGATACCATGAAAAAACTGACCAAATGGGGGCTTCTGCTGCTGGCGGGGGCCTTGGGCTTGGGCGAAAGTCTGCAAGCCTGCACCAACTTCCTTGTCACCAAGGGGGCGTCCAAAGACAAATCGACGATGATTTCGTATGCGGCCGACTCGCACGTGCTTTACGGCGAACTTTACTATTATCCGGCGGCCACGTATCCGGAGGGCGCGATGCTGGACATCTACGAGTGGGACACCGGCCGAAAACTCGGCCAAATCAAGCAGGCGCGCGAGACCTATTCGGTGGTCGGCAACATGAATGAATTTCAGCTGGCCATCGCCGAAACGACCTACGGCGGCCGCGAGGAACTCGTGGATCCGGAGGGTATCATGGATTACGGCAGTCTGATTTACATTGCGTTGCAGCGTTCCAAGACGGCGCGCGAAGCCATCCGTACAATCGCCGACCTCATGGCCACTTACGGCTACGCCTCGTCGGGCGAGAGTTTCTCGATTGCCGACCCCAACGAAGTATGGATTATGGAGTTGATTGGCAAGGGGAAGAAGATTTTGGACAAGAACGGCAACGTCGATGCCAAGCGTAATACGAAAGGCGCCGTATGGGTGGCTTACCGTATTCCCGAAGGTTATATTTCGGGTCACGCCAACCAGGCGCGCATCACGAAAATCAAACCGGCTGACGGCAAGACGTCCATTACGTCCAAGGATATGGCCAAGAAACTGAACCTGCCCGGTTTGGAATGTATCTATGCCCACGATGTCGTGGATTACGCCAAGGCCATCGGCCTTTACAGCGGCAGTTTCGCCGACTTCAGTTTCTGCGACGTGTATGCGCCGCTGACGTTCTCGGCCATGCGTGGCTGCGAGGCGCGTGTATGGGCCGGCTTCATGAAGGCCAACCCGGATGCGGTCAGACAGTATGAGGACTATGCGCGCGGCGAGAATCCCGCCAACCGCATGCCGCTTTGGATCAAGCCCAACCGCGAGCTGACGCTCAACGATATGTTCGATTTCATGCGCGACCACTACGAAGGTACGTCGATGGACATGACCAAGGATTTGGGCGCGGGCCCTTACGGCTGCCCTTACCGCTGGCGTCCGATGGGCTTTACCGTGGATGGCCGGGAATATATCCACGAACGTGCGACGGCCACGCAGCAGACCGGCTTTTCGTTCGTGACGCAGAGCCGTTCCAACCTGCCGAACGCCATCGGCGGCATCCTGTGGTTCGGCGTGGACGACACGTATTCGACCTGCTATGCGCCGATGTATTGCGGCATCAAGGAGATTCCCGAATGTTTCCGCGTGGGTAACGGCAGCATGGTGGAATATTCGCCCACTTCGGCTTTCTGGCTGTTCAACCGTGTGACCAACTTCGTTTACAGCCGTTACAGCGATATGATCGTGGACGTTCAGAAAGTGCAGTCGGCTTTGGAAAACGGATTCCAAGCCAAGGTGGCCGAAATGGACGCCAAGTACGCCGGCGAAACCGATGCGGCCAAGTTGGCGCAGGCGGCGACGGCATTTTCTTTGGCGGCGGCCGACGAGATGTTCAAGACCTGGAAGAATCTGGACGAATATCTGCTCGTTAAGTACATCGACGGCAATATCAAGAAAGTGGATGAGAATGGCCGTTTCAAGACGACCGAATATGGCCCCGACCGCGTCGAATTTCCGTCTCAGCCCGCTTATCCCGATTGGTATTACAAGAAGATTGTGGAAGACTGCGGCGAGAATATCAAGGTCGTTAAATAATTGCTCAGACACACCTTAAATAGGCAAAGGGGTTGTGCCAAATTTGACACAGCCCCTTTGTTCAATAACCGCAAGAAAAAAGAAACCGCAATAGGATTTCGGTCGTTCTGACATATAGGAGCGGGCGTCAAAAATTTTGCTGTTTGAGCACGCATGTGCGAGTTTAAAATTTTTAGAACGCGACCTGTAATGGCATAGACCGAAATCCGTAAGCGGGAGCTTCTTTTGGTCTTACCTTTTCTTTGCGGAGAAAGAAAAGGTAAGGAAAAAAAAGAAAAGAGATTGATTATGGTAGCGATTGACCATACGTTGGTATCGGACGAAGTCTTTACCGAATGTTTTTGTTGCGACTTGGCGCATTGCAAGGGCTGTTGCTGCGTGGAGGGCGATGCCGGGGCCCCTTTGGAGGAAGCCGAATTGACGTTGCTTGACCGCTATTATCCTTATTTCAAGCCTTATATGAGCGAAGAGGGGATAGAGGTGGTCGAACGCCTCGGCGAGCTCTTCGAAGTGTTGCCGATAGACGGCAGTTTCGTGACGCCTTTGATCCGGCGGCGCGAATGCGCCTATTTGGTGTATGATGACAACGGCATGGCGTTGTGCGCGATAGAAAAGGCATTTATGGCCGGTGCCTTGCCGATTAAGCCCGGCGAGGATGCGTTCCGCAAGCCGGTTTCCTGCCATCTGTTTCCGATCCGCATCACGTCCTATCCCGACTACGATGCGGTCAATTATTTCCGTTGGGACATCTGCAAGGATGCCATGCGCTTGGGACGTAAGAAACAAATTCCCGTGTTCCGTTTCTTAAAGGAACCGTTGATCCGCAAGTACGGCCCCGACTGGTTCGCCCAGGCCGAGGCCTATTACGAGGCGTTCCTGAAAAAATAAAGGCGGCGTGTCATAAAGGCCAATCTGCGGCGTTATTATCGGGATTCGGGCTCAGTCACTTACTTTAGTAAGCTCCTTTGCCCTCACCCTCAATGCCTTGCATCTTGACCTCTCTGACACACCTTAAAAAGTCAAAGGGGTTGTGCCAGAATGCAAATTTTGACACAGCCCCTTTTTTATTCTGCCTGTATGCGGATGACGGCCGCGCGGCTGTGGGCCGAGAAACTGTCGGCGGCCTCGAGCAGCGTCTCGATCGTGGCGGGCGGCAGCGCGAACCGGCCTGTCGTCTGCGCGTTGAGCGGATAGGAGAGCAGGTAGCGTCCCGCCGGCAGGAACGGTATCAATAGGTCGGTGCCGGAGGTCTGTATGTTTTCGTAAAATGCAAGTCCGTTTTTATAGACGAAGCCGGCGCGGGTCGTGCCGTATTCGCTGCCGCCCGGGCGGCCGAAGCGTACGCGGACGTAGCTTGCGGGGCGTTTGCTCTCGATGCGGAGCTGCAAAAGGGGCGTGTCGCCTTGCTTTAAGCCGGCGGGGACGAGGAGTTCGGCGCGGAGGTCGGAGGCGGGCGAGGCCGCCACGGCCGACAGTTTCTGCGTGTAGCCGAACGTCAGCGCGCCGTAGGTGCCGAACAGGTGGATGGCGGAGTCGGGGATGCCTTGGCCGGCGGGGGTGGCTATGGCTTGGGGCTGTGGGCTGTGGGGCGCGGTTGCGGCCTCGGGCGCGGCTTGGCCTTGTGCGTCGTCGGCCGTACGCCAGTCTATCGTCAGTTTTCGGCCTTGCAGTTTCCAAGTGGCGGGCGTTTGCAGGGGCAGGGCCGGCAACGGGAAGAGCCGTTCGTTATAGGCGAGCGTCAGCACGTCCATCGGGCGTACGGCCGCCGCCGGCGACAACAGGTCGGTCGTGCGGTTCTGCTGGCCGATCCAGCGGCTCACGGCCGCCGCCGTCGGATAGTCGTGCCGGCTGCGCGCCATTCTATAGACGAGCGAGGCCGTTTTCAGCCTTTCGCCTTGACTGCGTCCCATGTCGTTCCGTCTCCACGACAAACCCGTTTCTTCGCTGAGGAACGCGGCGCGGCGGTAATGTTGCCAGGTTTGGGCGAACAGGGCCGTGTCGCCATGCAGATGGAGCGCGTAAAGGCCATGGACGCCTTCGCTTATCGGATAGCGGTCGGCATGGGCGGCAAAGGCGTCGAGGTCGTGGCGAGCGTCCGGAAGGTAGTGTTCTGTCGCGGTGCCGTAAACGAGAGAGGCGGCATAGAGCAGGCGCAGGCGGTTGGCCGACGGCAGGCTGTCCGTTGCGGCGGTCTTGCCGTCCGTGGCTTCCGTTTCGCTTGGCACGGCATAGAGGTAAGGCAGCAAATCGTGTTGCAGCAGGTAGCGTACGTCGTGGTCGTCCGCGGCGTTGGCCGCTAAGGCTTCGGCGATGGCAAGGCTCAGGACGGGGTCGGTCGGTTGGCCTTTGAGCCAGCAGAAGCCGCCGTCGGGCGTCAGAAACCGGCAGAGCCTTTGATAGGTGTTGGTGGTCTGTCGGGACTTGTCGCCGTGCAGCAAGCGGGCTTTGAGGTAGTGCCACAGGGCGTTGTAGGCGTGGTCGGCCGAATCCAATGTTAATTCGTTGCATAGCAGTTCAATGCGTTGAGATTGGGAGGTCGGCCAAAAGAAGACCGTATCGACGGTCGGACTTTGCCGAAGCGCGTCGCACAGCGTCTTGGGCAGGGTCATCGTGATTTGTTGCCCGGGCCGGATATAGAACGGGATGTGTTCGCGCAGGGAGAGGCGGTCGGGAAGCACGGGAATTTGCGTTTGGAGCGCGTCGCCTTGGGAGTTGGCGGCCGCGGAGTTGGCGTTTGTGGCGTTGGTGCCGTCCGGTTCGACGGTCAGGTACAGTTTGACCGCCAGCGTGCCGCTGTCCCGCGGACTGAAAACGACGGGGGCGGTCAGGCGTTTTTCCGATTCGCCGGCCGTCCAGGCCAGCGTGCTTTCGTAGCGTTGTCCCGCTATTTCCCAAACGATACGGCCCGTTTGCGGTTTGACCGCATCCAGACGCGTGGCCTTGGCCGAGAGACGGAGGCTGTCGCTGGCATAAATAAAGCGCGGCGGTTGCCAGGAAAGCCGGTAATCCTGAAAGCCCCGTGTGGTTTGGGTCGCGTAGGCGGCCTGCAGGTCGCGGTCGTAGGCCGCGACGACCCAGCGGTAGCGACCGGGGGCGGCCGGCAGGCGGAACGGCAACTGCAGGCGGCCGTCGGCATCGCTGTAAAGGGTCGGGAAGAAATAGACGGAAGCCGGCTGTTCATCGCGCGGCCGGGGCAGGTTGCCGGATAGGCCGGGTTCCGTCTCCGCCGCCGTCTCAGCTCCCGTTTCGGCATATGGCGCGGCGCCGGTAGCCGCCGTCAAGGCGGTTTCATTGGCGTCGGCCGATTTGGCCATCCGCATGCCGAGGGCCATCGTTTTCCGGCCGCCCCGGTCTTGACTACGCCGGTCGAGGTCGAAACGGTAGGCGTCGGGCGACGTATAAGCCGCGTCCTGCGTAAACCAAAGCGGGTCGTAGCCGTAAAAATGGCAGTCGAAAGGTGTCGGCGTCGCCGGCGGTACGATACGCGGCGGCCGTCCGGAAAACCAGTTTTCGGGCGCGAACGCATGGAGCGCGTCGTCGTAGAGCGCGAGCGTCAGCGGCCGGCCGGGCAGACTTTGGCCATCGCGGCTGACTTGCAGCGTCAAGGTGTCGGCCGTCTTTGTGCGCGCGCTGTCGGAAAGGCGGTCTATCGTGAGTGTCAAAGGGGATTCGGCCGATAGTCCCGGGCGGTACAGGCTTTGCTGGAACAGCCGGCCGCCGCAGACGTAAGCCAGCAGGAGGTTGAGGTCGTCGTGGGGCGTAAAGCCGAGGGCCAGCAGGTCGAAGCCAGCCGCCGTATCGGCCGCGTTGAGGGGCAGACAGCCCTGTTTCGTCCGGCCGTTGCGGTTTTCGATGCTGTAATAGAGGTGGGTGGCGGCATAGGCCGTATCGTCGGCCCATGGTCTCGTTTCGGGAACGACCCGACGCAGGCGCAGGCTGTCGTTTTCGAAATCGGCATAGACCGCCGGCACAAGCGGTTGCCGGCCGAGTGTGAAGACGCCTTCGCAACTGTCGGTTCGCCCCGCCACATACGGATGCGTTATCCGCACGCGGTAGGCGTAGTGACCGTCGGGCAGGCAGGCCGTAAAGGCCGTGTCGCGGCCGTCGTGCGTAAAGACGGTCTGCCGCTTGGCGGCGGCCTGCCGGGTTGCCGATGTAAAATAAGGCTCGTCGGGGAAGTCGCGCAGAAACGTTTCGAGCGGTATCAGGTAACGGTCGGGTTCGGGGAAGCGGCGGTCGAAAGCGCGGTCGGGCAGGGTATCGGTCAGGCGGTAGATGGTCAGTTGGCAGTAGGCCGTCCGTATTTCGTTCAAGGCGTTACGGACCAAGAGTTTGAATGTGTCGGCCGTCTGCGCCGCCGCGCGGTCTGTGGCCGTCTTGTCCGCCTTGTCCGCCAAGCGGTTTTCCGGCACAAGCAGTTCCGCCCGCCACGGTTGGCTTTGCAGCGGCAGCCAAAGCGAAGCCGTCTGTATTTCGCCGTTGAGGTCGGTCACGGTGCAGGTCAGGTCGTAGCCGCCCCACGCGCGGCTTTCCTGCAGGGCATCGGCATCGTCCGGCCGCGTTGCTTCCAAATGCGTGAAAAGATGAATCGGCAGCCGGAAACAGCCGTCGGCATCGGTGGTCAGCGAAGCCTGCCAGGTCTTGGCATCGCCCGCCGCGCCGGCCGGCCGGGGTTGCCAGAAGTTCCCGTCCGCCAAACGGATGTCTATGCGGACGTTGCCGTGGGTCAAGGCCTGTCCGTCCAAAGCCATGATCCGTCCCCACACCGCGCTGTCACGGTTTTCCAACTGGATTTCAAATTGCGGCGGCCGGTAAGCCTCCACGCGGAAATGGAACGGATAGTGTTCGGCTATGTAAATGGCACCCGCCGGCTTCTCTCGTTCTGTCGGTCGGGCCGGGTCGTTCAGCCGGGCCCGCAGCTGCCAAAGGCCGGCGGTCGCCGCGTCCGGCAGCCGGAAACCGCCCGTAAACCCGCCCAGGCTGTCGGTTTCAGCATACAGATAGGGCGTTTCGTCTTCCGCCTGTCGGCTGCGGCCGCGGCGCCCGAGCGGGTCAGGCGCGCCCAGCGACAATATCAGTCTGCGTCCCGCCAAGGTAAAGGGCGCGCCTTTCCCCGCCCTGCGGGCCCATAGCACGCCTTTGAAGCGGACACTGTCGCCGGCCTTATAAACCGGCAGGTCCAAGAAGAAATGCACGCCCGCCAGCGTGTCCAGATCATCCGGTTGCGCGTCCGCACGGTTCCAAACCGAGAAAGGCGGTCGGACGAACGTCCGGATCAGGCTGTCTTCGCCCTGACGCAACAGGAAAAAGCGGTTCAGCCGCAAGCGTTCCCGCCGTGCTTCCGCCTCGGCCCCGGTATCCGCTTGCCGTCCATGGCCCGTCGCTTCGCCGCCGGCCGTTTCTTCTCCCTGTAAGTCCTCCCACGAAACGGCGCCGTCCGCTTGTGACCGCCGCGTCCCGCCTAGACGTTCGTAACGGTTCAGATGGCTGACGTAATCGTATTGGGCCGTGAAGATATCGAGTGTCACGCCGGCAACCGGCTCTCCGCTGTTGCGGCCGACCGTGAATCCGGTTGTCCCTAAATCGATGAACGCCAAGCCGGAAACCTGAAACGGCAGAAAAACCTTGTTATCGACCGCCAGCAGATAGGTGCCGGCCGGCAAGGGCGGCAGGCTCAGTTCGGCGCGGTGTTCCCGACAGTCTTGCGGAAAACGGTCAAGTAACCATACGCCTTCCCGCACCGGCTGTTTGTCGGCCGCATAGCGGTCCAACGGCATCATGCCGCTCAAAAAATTCAGGCGGTCTTCGGCCGGCACGCGGAAAATGCGATAGGGTAGCCGTCGCACGTTTTTGGCGCAGACCGACCACAGCATCGGCCGGCCGGGCGTATAGGCGTGCAAGCCGCTTACTGAGAAAAACGGCGCTTCCAGGCTGCTGATGAGCAGACGGGCGCGTGCCGCCGTGGCCGAATCGGCTGTTCCCGCCGAAGCCGCCCCCGCCGTCGTCGCCCCCGCCGTCTCAGCCTCTATCCATGCCAAGGCCTGCGTGGCGTAAAAATGCGCCGAGTCGGGGTGCGGAAACCGATACGTTTCGGCCAAGGCCAGCCAAGCCGCCGCCCGCGTCCCGTTGCCTGCGTCTTGCTGTCCGCGTCCTGCCGCCCGCGCCCCGTTGCCTGCCGCCCGTAAGGCGTTCCGGTAGGTTCCCAAGCGCCAAACGCCTTTTTCGTACAACAGCCGCCACACGCGCAAACGCGCCGGCCATGTCTGTTCCGGACGCACCTTGGCGACCTGTCGCGCAAGGTAACCGGCGGTCTCGGCCAAGCCGGCCGTGCCGTCGGGCAGGCGTTCCAAGATGCTCATCGCCGTTTTCCAAGCCGTCTCCAGCGAATCGAGACGGGCGGGCTTGGCGAAAGCGGTCTTTAAATCATCCTGTAAGCCCGCGAGCGAATCGGCCAAACTCGGGTCATGGTAAAGTTCTTCGGCATAGTAGAGGCTCAGGCTGTCGGCCTGCCGCAACCGTTCGGCCGGCCGTTTGGAAACCGCCTCCATCGCCGCGCTTGGGTTCAACGCGCTCAACATCAGGCCCACCAAGCCCGTCAGGTAAAGTCTTTTCGCCGTCCGTTGCGCGGCCCGTCGATGCTGTTTCATTATTTTGTCTCTTGTTTTGCGATAAAATCCACTTATTCTCCTCTATATCTCAGGAAACCGTTTTTTTATCATGAAAAAGCGTTTCAGTGCGTCGTGTCGTCTTACATCGATCGGATAGACGCTGAAAACCGACTCTATGCCTTCCACGATGGCGGTCAGTGCGTCGAAGTCGTAACGGGCTGTCTCGCCGCAGGCCATGAGAAAATAATCGCAGTTCTCGGCCTTGACGAGCGGTTCGGGATTTTTGTTTTCCAGCAAAAAGACATTCAGCCGATCCAACGGCAACGTGTGTTGCAACAGCGCGTACAGTTCCGATTCGTCTTCCGGCTGATTCGCTTCGCTCGCCTGCCGGCTATCCGTTGGCCCGCCCGGCCGCAGGCCCATTTCCGTCCCGCCTACCGCCCCGCCGCCTACAACGCCGCCTACAACGCCGTTCGGCCTGTTGCAATCCGCTTCATGCACCGAATAATCGTCCACCCGCGTCAGATTCCATTGGGCGCGTTCATTCAAAAAGTAGGCCAGGCGATGCAGGGGTAACAGGGGGGCTTGGATGCCCAAGACATACACATTGTCGAGAAAATCCAAATCGATGTCCAGCGTGAAGATTTTTTTTGTTTGCGGCATAGCGTGAAATTTTACCGCGCGCTTCGGCAAACCTGCACGATTTGCGCTCGGCTTGGGCGTAAATTTTGTACAAAGGTAGTGAATTTGTAAATTTGTCTGTTTTTAGAATAGGTGTGTCAGATTTATAGTAAACCACAATCATGGAAAGCGGCATGAAATTACAAAAGTTATATGAGGTTCTGAAAACCCGTATTTTCCTGTGTTTCGGGATAGGTTTGGTCGGTTTGGGCTGTTTATCCGAACCGGTTTCCGCTCAGGCTTACAGTAATTTCCCTTATGCCTCGGATTTCGGTACAGCGTCTGCGCCGGGTAAGGACAATGGTTTGTATCAGTTTACCAGTGATATGGGTGTGCCGGAAGGATGGGCGATTGAAACGGCGTCTGGGGACGCCTTGTATCCGACGTACACGGTGAATGATATTGATATGAACGCCACGCTGGTGACGCGGCCGTTTCGGTTCGAGCAAGGGTTCACGTATCGTCTGACGGTCGTGTATGAGACGGATGCGGTTTTTTCGGATGCCAATTATTATTGGCGTCTGGCACCTGAAAATCAGTCCGTAGATGACGGTTACGATATTACATTCTTACCTGACGCCGACGACAATCTGATTGTTTTCAACGAGGCCGGTTTTTCCGCCGGCGAACAGGCGCCTGTAACCTACGATTTTTCGCCGGCCGCATCGGGCACTTACGCCTTGACGTTTACGTTTTATGCCAAAGATGAAATTTTTAGCGACGGACTCGGTCGCAAACTCCGCATCAAATCCATCGAGGTTTCGCAAAAAAGTCCCTACGACCTGGCCATGGGCAAAATCGTAACGCCCGTTTCGCATTACAGCACCGCCCCGCAGATCGTTTCCGCCTGGGTGCGCAACGAGGGGACGGCGGCCGTGACGGAATTTTCGCTTTGTTACACGGTCGGTTCGCAGACGGTCGTCAAGCAGAGTTTCATTCAAGACATTCCGGTGGGCGGCGAGGTGTTGGTCAGTTTCAACGAACCGGCCGTGTTGTCTTCCGGCTCCAACCGCATCCGGGTCTTTCTGACCGACCGTCCTTCAGGCGATCCGTTGGAAAACGATACGGCCGCGCCGGTTTTCGCCGCCATTTACGATGCACCTTACCAGCCTCCGTTCACGTTCGCTTTCGACAACAATACGCTCAACCAACGCTGGACGGCCCTTTACGACGCGCATACACCGCAGACCACCTGGCAATTCGGTACGCAGAATGAAAAGGCCTGCGCCTATATCGCGACGTCGGGTACCGATAATAACGCGCGTTTGGCCGGTCCGGGCATCCGTCTGTCGGGCGGACAGACCTACCGGTTCCGTTTCCACTACACGGGGCTTTCGACCGCCGCCGAAAAGTTGTCGGCTTACATGACGGACGTTGATTTTTTGGATGAAAGCCGCATGACTGGCTATTGGAAGGACGAAGGTTTTTCGAACAGCCACGAGCGGGTCGCCACGTTTTTTTACACGGCGGCCGCGGACGGCGTCTATCATTTGGTCTTGAAGGCGCATAGCGATAATATCAGCGGCGGCATAGCCGTTTGGAATCTGGAAGTCGATCCCTATGAACCGACCCGCGGGGATTTTTATTACGAGTTCGACCCGATGGGCGTGGATATGACGGCCTCCGCGTTATTGGCGTCGTCGGCATACTTCATGGACAAAAACCACAACGGGCAGGCTTGGCAACTTACCAACGCGCCGGTATATAACGGCGAAGCGGCGGCCAAGGGCGGGGAAGCCTTTATGTCGTCCTCCGGAGGGCATACGACCGACGATTGGATGGTTTTCAATCCCTTGTATCTGGAAGGCGGCAAAACCTACACGTTAAGTTATATGTCGCGGGCCGGCGGCAATAACCACAATGTGATTTTAGAGAGCATGATATGCCGGGAGGCGTTCGCTTTCGGCGGCGCTTCGGAGATCGTGCAGACGGGTAAAAACGAAATCAACACCGCTGTATATACGCAGGCCCGATATACGTTTACACCGGCCGAGTCCGGCAATTATCAACTGGCATTCCGTTATAACACCTATATTTCTAAAGACGTTGACTTGGAGGTTGATAATTTCAGCGTCTATCTTGACCATGTCGGCCTGTTCGAGGTTGAGCGGCGGGATTTGGAACTGGCGTATGTCGATATTCCCGTCGGCGCCCAGATGGGACAGCGCAATGTGTACATCAAGTGCGGCTACCGTAATTTCGGCGATGCCATAAGCGCCGCGCGTCTGAAGTTTTATTACAGGATCGGCGGACAGGCGGTTGTTTCCGAGTCGGCGGTACAGACGGTGGCGGCCGGCGGCATAGGTCGGCACAATTTCAACAAGGCGGCTGACTTTTCGCGCGATACGTTGAACGAAGTCCGCATCTGGGCGCAGGACGGCGACGCGGTCATCACCGATACGTTCAAGCTGACGGTCCGCAGTTTGAAAAGCCATTATCCGCCGTATCGGGATCTTTTGACGGAAGAGACGAAAGACGAATGGCGCATATCGTCTCTGGCGGCCGAACCCTCGTGGCAATTCGTGAAAGACGGCGCCTATGAGGCGCCTTACGCCGCCCGCACGCTGGCGTCCGACGGGGTTTTGGACGATTATTTGGTTTTGCCGCCGATACAATGTCAGAAAGATACGGTCTATATGCTGGCTTTTTACGCCAAGAGCAGCCAAGACCGGCTCGACCCGGCCCAAGCGGGTTTGAGTCTGGTTTATTCGACCAAAGGCTACGGCGTGGCCGATTTCGACCGGAATATCGGGCGGGTCGATGCGTTGACGACCGAATACGAATCGTACCGTTTTCACTTTAAGGCGCAGGAAAGCGGCCCCGCGTTCGTGGCGTTCCATTCCCAGTTGCCGGCATACGGCGGCAGTAACTGGATAGACCACGTCGTGGTTTTGGACAGCGTTTCAGCCTCTTATTCCTACATGGCGTTGACCGATATCGCCTACCGGCGCGTGACCGGCTGCGACGAAGACCGGACGACCGAAGTGGAACTGGAAATCCGCAACGACGGTTATCTCGCTTACGATTCCGTGCCGATTTTGTACAAGATGGACGATTTGCCGGTTCGGACCTATTGGCTTGAGAATGGTTTGGCCGATTTGTCGGAACGGCGTTTCACGTTGCCGGACCGTTGGGATTTGTCGGTGGCCGGCAACCATCGCATAAAGGTTTGGATTGGCATGTCACACGAGTTCGACCGTTCGGACGATACGTTGACCGTATTGTTCCGTGCCGACGACATGGCGCAATTGCCGTTGGGTTACGATTTCGAAAACAACGTATTGCCGGGCAATGTGGAAGACCGCAACGGCGACCGGATCGGTTGGGAGTTGCGCCGCAACGCGGACAGCGCTTATGCCGGCCGTTATTACGTCCGGTATCAGGGAACGGGCCAAGCGGCGGACGACGATTGGAAACTGCCGTGTTTTTATGCTGAAGCGGGCGAATACACGCTGGATTTTTACATGAGCGCGCCTTATGCGTCCGAAGAGTTGCTGGAGGTCTATCTGTTGCATTACGATGAGACGGATGCCGGCGGCGATATGGTTCGGGAGTTGTTGTCGGACGCTGTGGTCAGCCATCCGGACTATCAGTTGTACCAGTTGCCGTTCAAGGTGCAAACCGGACATTACGGCGTGATGTTCCGGATCAAGAGCGAGGCCGACGGCCGTACGTTGTGCATCGATAATCTGACGATAGCGGGTTACGGTCTTAAAGACGTGGCTTTGTCGGCCATAGTGTCGCCGGCCGAGGCCGATACCTACAATGATCCGCTGGCTGTGACGGTACGGTTGCGCAACAACGGCCGTGTGACGATTCACGACGTACCGCTCGTCCTGACGATAAACGGCGAAGAGGTACAGCGGGAGGAAGTGCCTACGATGGAAGGGAATACCGAAATGGATTATACGTTCCCGAATCCGATCGATTTGCATGTACCCGGCACCTACCGCATCGCGGTCTCGGCGGAATGGGTTTTGGATCAGCGTCCCGGCAACAACAGGCAGGAAATAACCCGCGTGCAGGCGGACGAATTGGATTTGGCGCTTACGGTTTTGACGTCGCCGATGGCCGGTCGCAAGCCTTACGGCAAAGAAGAGACGCTGGCTGTCCGTATCGAGAACCGCGGTCGGACTTCGGCGAGCGACGTTCCGATAGAGACGGTGGTCAACGGGACGCGGCATCTTAATGGCATCCTGCCGAAAATCGACGCGGGCGAAGCCATCGTCTATACATTCGACCAAACCGTTGACATGTCGGATTCGGCCTGGTATGTATTCGTGATATGCCTTTCGCCGGCCACGCCCGACAACAATCCGCTGAACGATACGTTGTACAGCCGTATCGACGGCCGGTATGAGAAGACGGCCAACGAAAACGTCTCGCCGACCGACGGCCGGCTCGTTTATCCCAATCCGGCGCATGACGTGCTGTACGTGGAGGTGCCGAACGGTTTCACGCATCTTGCGATCTATTCGATGCGGGGTGTGCATTGTCTGAGCCGTACGGTCGCCGCCGGCCTGCGATGCGGAATACCGGTGGCTGATTTTCCGGAAGGCCTGTATGTGCTTAGGTTGAGCGGCACAGCCGGTGAAAAAACAATCAAATGGATCAAGACGCGGTAACCTCTTCCGTCCTGCACGTCGCGTTGTTCGGCGGCGGGCGCATGGCTTCCGACCGTACGCTGACGGTCGAATTGTGGCGACACCTCAAACAGGGCGAGGCGGACGGCGTTTTCAAGTTGTATCTGCACCGTAGCTTAGCCTATTTAGGCGACGCGCCGGTTTTCGATGCGGATTTACCCGCCGCTACGGATATATTGTTGAGTTTGGGCGGCGACGGCACGTTGCTCGACACGTTGCCGCTCGTGCGGGACAGCGGCGTCAAGGTTTTGGGGGTCAATATGGGGTCGTTGGGTTTCCTGTCGGGGGTTGACCGCCATGAGATCGCGCAGTTGGCCGATGCCTTGCGGCAACGTCGGTACGATGAGGAAAAGCGCGCGGTTCTGGAGATAGAGACCGAACGCCCCGGCTTGTTGCCGTTTCCATACGCGCTCAACGAAGCCGTCGTATTCAAGTGCGATACGGCATCGCTTATCTCCGTGCAGGTACGCGCGGGCGGACGGCTGTTGAACGCTTACCACGGCGACGGTGTCATTTTCGCGACGGCCACGGGCTCCACGGCTTATTCGCTCAGTTGCGGCGGCCCTATCCTTTCGCCCGACATGGAGGCGTTTCTCATCACGCCCATCGCTTCGCACACGCTGACCGTGCGGCCGGTGCTGTTGCCCTGCACCGAACCTCTGGAAGTGGAAGTGCCGCATACGGCCGATTTCCGGCTTTCACTCGATTCAGACATCCGCAGTCTGAACGGGCCGTTGTGTTTCCGTATCCGTCAGGCGGATTTCAAACTGACCACGCTGCGCCTCAGGCCCCATTCTTTTTTCGCGACCTTGCGGCAAAAACTCATGTGGGGAGCCGACGGCCGGCGCCCGTCGGGAGAAGTCGTCCCATAAGGGCGAAAACGAGTTTTCTTCAGGCGGTTCGTCCGATACGGCCGGTCCGGATACCGGACCTTTACGTCCGGCTTCGCCGTCCGTGAACGTTTAATTTAAGCCGAGAGCAGAGTTGAGCTCGCTCAAACTATGCCGAGGCGGTTAAACGTCGGCTGAAAGCCAAGGTTTCCGGCACCTCGACAAAACCAAGGGCTTGTTGTCTTGGCCGTTTGAAGCGCGGTGCGCTCCGATATGACATATCTTGCATTTCGGAAAGTATTGCCTCTCGAAAACGAGTTTTCTTCGGCAATATTTTCCGGAATGCACGCCACGGCGTGGCGGCGCACCGCGCTTCAAACGGTCGGGCTTGCTTTTGTGCTCGGTTTGTGCTACCTTTGCAAGGTATTGCGGTGTCATAAAACCGATGCGCCGCGCGCGTTTATCCTTAATTCTAAAGCCATGAAGAGACTGTTTGCGGCAGGTCTTGTGACGTTATGCTTATGGACTTTGATGCCGGCCGTTGCCGTGGCGCAGCGTTCGGAAATCGGCCTTTTGGCCGGCGGGTCTTTTTATCTGGGCGATATCAATCCGAAGCGTCTGTTCTCTCAAACCCGTGCGGCTGGCGGCCTGTATTACCGTTACAACATCAATACGCGCTGGGCGTTCCGTTTGGGCGTCACTTACGGCCGGATTCAGGCCGACGACAAGCATTTCGACAATCCGCGCAATTTGAATTTTCGGAACGATTTGTTCGATGTGGCCGCCACGATGGAAGTCAATTTTCTGAATTTCTTTATCGGCAGCGAACGCCAATACCGTTTTACGCCCTATCTGACGGCCGGTGCCGCCGTCTGTTTCCATAACCCGAAAGGCTATTATTTCAATCCGGCGAACGACCGTACCGAATGGGTTGCGTTGCAGCCGTTGCATACCGAAGGGCAGGGTTTGAGCGACGGTCCTAAAAATTATTCGCTGACCCAGTTCGCGTTGCCGTTCGGCATCGGGCTTCGTTACAGCATTTCGTCGCGTGTATCCATCGGTTTGGAATGGACGATGCGGCTTGTGTTCTCCGATTATTTAGATGATGTGAGCGGCGTTTATGCCGATGGGGGCCGTCTGATGGCCGAATACGGACCGCTTGCATCGTATTTCGGAGATCCGGCCGATGTGCAGCATGCCGTCGGCGCCCAGCGCGGCGATAAAAACACGTTCGACTGGTATTCGTTCGCGGGCATCACGGTGTCGGTCAAACTCGGCCGCACCAAGGAAGAATGCCCGGCCTATTCGACGCCCGCCATCCAGCGTTATAAACGTAAAAACCTCTAAGGCGCATGCTTTTCAGAGAACAGATCGTACCGGAACGCCTGCCGCGGCACATTGCCGTCATTATGGACGGCAACGGCCGTTGGGCCACGTCGCGCGGTCTGGAACGGCAGGCCGGCCATATCGAGGGTGCCAAGACCGTCCGCCGCATCACCGAGGCGGCCGTGGAAGCCGGCATCCGTTATCTGACGCTCTACGCCTTCTCCATCGAGAATTGGAATCGGCCGCAAACGGAGGTACAGGCTTTGATGGGCTTGCTTGTCAAATCGTTGCGTGAGGAAACGGCCCTGCTCATGGAGCAGGGCATCCGTTTGCGCGTTATCGGCGATACCGAGAGTCTTGCGCCGGACGTCCGCCGCGAATTGGAAGATACGCTGCGGCAGACCGAAGCCAATACGCGCATGGACATGGTATTGGCCTTGAGTTACGGTGCGCGTTGGGAAATTACGCAGGCCGCCCGCCGCATGGCCGAGGCCGTCCACGCCGGGCAACTCGCCGCAGGCCAAATCACGGAAGAGACGTTCGGCCAATACCTGTGTACGGCCGGCATCCCCGATCCCGATTTGTTGATACGTACGAGCGGCGAGATCCGGATCAGCAATTTCCTGCTTTGGCAGATTGCTTACAGCGAACTTTATTTCACGCCGGTCCTTTGGCCGGACTTTACGAAAGAAATGTTTTTCGAGGCCATTGTCAATTACCAGCAGCGGCAACGTCGTTTCGGCAAAACCGCTTCACAGGTGGCCGGGGAAGGAGAGGAAGCGGCGCGATGAAATACGGACGGTTGGTTATCTGTTGCGTTGTATGGCTTTGCGGGTGTTTGACCGCTACGGTCGTCGCGCAGAACATGACGGACGGGATGGTTTCATACGCCCATCCCAAAGAATATCAGATAGCCGACATCACCGTTTCCGGTGTCAATTTCTTGGATAACAACGCGCTGATCCATCTTTCCGGCCTTAAGGTAGGACAGCGCGTCACGATACCCGGCGATTTTATTTCCGATGCCGTCGATAAGTTGTGGCGGCAGGGACTTTTCGAGAATATCCAGATTTCGGCCACGCAGATAGAGGGCAACCGCATCTATCTGGATCTGTATATGGAGGAGCGGCCGCGTGTGACGGGCATCGTCTATGAAGGTTCAACCACCTCTATCACGAATAAAATCAAGGAGGAAATATCCATCAAGGAGGGCGACGTCGTGACCGATTACAAGATCGCCCAGTTGGAGAAAAAAGCGCAGCAGGTGTTGATGGACAAAGCCTATATGAACGGCAAGGTTCAGGTTGTCAAACGCGTCGATACGGCCTCTTCCAATGCGTTGATACTCATTGTTAAGATAGACAAAGGCCCCAAGGTCAAGATCGCGCACATCGATTTCGAGGGCAATACGGCCCAGCGTGTGGACGATGCCAGCAGCACGTTTTGGAAAAAGTTCGCCAAATCGATTTCCAACGCCGGCAACAAGGAAAACCTGGCGTTCACCGACAACCGGCTCAGACGGAAACTCAAAAACACCAAGCAGATCAGCCCGCTCCGTTTCTGGAAACGTTCCAAATACGTGCCTTCGGCTTTCCGCGAAGATTTGAAGGAGCTCGTCAATGTCTATAACCGCGAGGGCTTTCGGGATTTCCGCGTGCTCGGCGATTCGCTCTATACGATCAGTCCGGAGCGTATCGGCTTGAAGATTAAACTCTACGAGGGCGACCCTTACTATTACGGCAACATCAATTTCGTCGGCAATAAGAAATACACGAACGAGCAGTTGCAGGCCATCCTCAACATCAAGAAAGGCGACCTCTACAACGAAGAAAAGTTCAATCAGAACCTGATGATGAACCCAAACGGGGTAGATGTCTATGCGATGTATTTCGACGACGGTTATCTCTATTTCCGTGCCACGCCCGTCGAAACACAAGTATATGACGATACGGTCGATATCGAGATCCGCATCGTGGAGGGCAATCAGGCGCGCTTCAACGAAATCCGCCTCAAAGGCAATACGCGCACCAACGACCATGTGGTTTTGCGTGAGACGCGTACCGTGCCGGGCCAGCTGTTCAGCCGCACCGAGTTGGTCAATTCCATCAACGCCTTGCGTCAGTTGCGTTATTTCAACGACGAGACGCTGAACGCCGAACCTCTGCCGCGGGCCGACGGCTCGGCCGACCTGGAATATCAGGTAGAGGAAGTGGGCTCCGACCAACTCGAACTTTCCGGCGGTTGGGGCGGCGGCATGATTGTGGGTACGGTCGGGGTCGTGTTCAATAATTTTTCGATCAAGAATATCTTTAAGAAAGACCGTTGGCGGCCTTTGCCTTCCGGCGACGGGCAGCAACTGAGCCTGCGCGCCCAGTCGAACGGCACGTATTACTGGTCGGTTTCCGCTTCGTTTACCGAACCTTGGTTGGGCGGCAAGAAACCTTTGGCGTTCAGCGTCTCCTACAACCACTCCATGCAGTCAAACAACTTCTCCAAGCAGGATGCCCGTTATGGCCGCCTGGATATAGACGGGGTTTCAGTCGGTTTGGGGCAGCGTCTCAAATGGCCGGACGATTTCTTCACGCTCTATCAGTCCGTCACGTATCAGCGGTATGCGATGAAGAATTACGAGGTTAATGAAATTCTCGACAACGGGGTGAGCCATAACGTCAATTACGCCATTACGTTGCAGCGTCAGAACCTCGACGCCTCTTTCTTCCCTAAAACGGGTTCCTCCCTGTCGCTGACCGTGCAGCTGACGCCGCCATACGCCGCTTTGGGCAGCAAACTCTACCAAAGCGACAAGGTGGAAGACCGCTACAAACTGTTGGAGTATTACAAGATTTCGTTCAAGGCAGGCTGGTATTTCAACCCGATCGCGAATCTGGTCATCAACGCCCGTTTCCGTTTGGGGTATATGGGTTATTATAAAAAGGAAGTGGGCTATCCGCCTTTCGAACGCTTCTTCCTCGGCGGGGACGGCTTGACGGGCTTCGCGCTCGACGGCCGCGAACTGATAGGCATGCGCGGTTATGCCAACAATTCGCTTTCGCCCACGAGCGGCGCGACGGCCTATAACAAAATGACGTTGGAAGTACGTTACCCGTTGTCGAACAATCCGGTGGCCACGATTTACGCCTTGGCTTTCTTCGAGGCCGGCAACAGCTGGGCCATTTCCAGCAAATTGGATCCGTTCCGCCTCTATAAGTCGGCCGGCGTCGGCCTGCGGCTCTATCTGTCGGCCATGGGGATGTTCGGCATAGACTGGGGCTACGGTTTCGACCCCGTGCCGGGCGACAACAATGCGGCCGGCAGCCATTTCCATTTCTCGATCAACCAGTCTTTGGATTGGTAAGGTGTGGGGCAGGGCGAAGTGCGGTCGTCGGGTTCCCAACGGTTGATGGCGTCGGTTGCGTGTATGGGAAAAAGAAAAGGCGGCCGGCGGGTTTGGTGCGTTTTTTGCATAACAAGCGGTTTTGATAGTTTAAAAATCTAAAGCCATGAAAAAAATTTGGTTTGCGGCCTTGTTGCTTTTGGGCGCTACGGCCGTTGCGTTCGGGCAGAAATACGCCTATGTCGATACGCGTTACATCCTTTCCAATGTGCCGGAGTTCGAAGCGGCCCAACAGCAAATAGACGAGTTGGCCATTGAATGGCAAAAAGAAATCGAAGAGAAGTTCGCGGAAATCGATGCGCTCTATAAACGTTATCAGAACGAGGCTCCGCTTTTGACCCAAGACATGAAGAACCGGCGCGAGAATGAAATCGTTCAGAAAGAGAAAGAGGCGAAGGAATTGCAGAAAAAACGTTTCGGCAACGACGGCGATCTGTTCAAGAAGCGCGAGGAACTGATACGGCCGATTCAGGACAAGATTTACAACGCCATTGAGAAAAAGGCCAAACAGCGTAGCTATGTCTTTGTTTTCGACCGCAGCGACAATGCCAACCTCTTGTATGCCGACCCCAAGAACGACATCAGCAACGACGTGCTGAAAGACATGGGCTATTCGCCCGAAGACAAAAAGCAGAGCAGCATCAATGTCGGGGTGGATACCAAACCGAATACGATTAGCCGTAGTTTCAGTAATTAACATCAACGTTTGGATTGCGATATGCGTGTGAACCAAGATACCGTCGTATGGATAACCGGGGCCTCTTCGGGCATCGGCAAGGCCTTGGCGTTGGCCTGTTCGGCCGAGGGCTGTACGGTCTTGCTTTCGGCGCGACGCGCCGACGTGTTGGAGGAGGTGCGCCGCGCGTGCGCGCATCCGGAAAAGGCGGTCGTCTTGCCGCTGGATCTGACGGATCCGGCATCGATGACCGAGGCGGCGCGGCAGGTGACGGAGCGTTTCGGCGCCGTGGATCTGCTCGTGCTCAACGGCGGCATCAGCCAGCGGTCGCTCGTGCGGGAGACGCCCATGGACATTGACCGCCGTCTGATGGAGACCGATTACTTCGGCGCGGTGCAGCTGGCCAAGGCCATGCTGCCGGGCATGTTGGGCCGCCGCAACGGACATTTCGTCGTCATCAGCAGTATCGTCGGCCTGTTCGGCTTCCCGCAACGTTCGGCCTATTCGGCGGCCAAACATGCGCTGCACGGTTTCTTCGAAACCCTCCGCGCCGAAGAAAGCGGCAACGGCATCCGCGTCACGATGGTCTGTCCGGGGCGCATCCTGACCGACGTCTCGTTGCACGCGCTGACGAAAGACGGCGCCGAATACGGCGTCATGGACCACGCCCAGGCCAACGGCATCACGGCCGAGACCTGCGCGCGCATGATCTTGCGCGCCGTGCGTAAAAACCGCAAGGAGATTTACGTTTGCCGTAAAGACGTGCTCATGGTCTATTTCAAACGTTACATCCCGGCCGTATATTATGCGTTGGTCGGCAAGGTAAAACCCAATTGACGGCTGCCCGCGTCGGTCTTGCGGCCGTCGCCGGCCAACGTGTTTTAAAACTATCAAAAAAGGGAATATGGCTCGGAAAAATGAAATGCAATCCGGCGGACAGCCGCTGATTTGCGGCATACAACAGGTGGGGATAGGGGTTTCGGATGTGGCCGAAGCCTTTGCGTGGTACAAGGCGAACTTGGGAACCGACGTCGTGATTTTCGACGAGAAGGCACCGGCCGAGTTCATGTTGCCCTATACGGGCGGAAAGCCGCGTCCGCGCCATGCCGTTCTGGCGATGAACCTGCAAGGCGGAGGCGGCTTCGAAATATGGCAGCATACGGGCTTTACGCCGCGCGGCCCCGAATTCGATCCCATGCCCGGCGACTACGGCGTCTATGCCTGCAAGATAAAATGCCGCAGCGCGGTTAGGGCGCATAAGTTTCACATGGACGGAAAGGCGGCCGTCAGCGCGATGTATAAAGACGCGTTGGGCCGCGATTACTATTATCTGACC
Source organism: uncultured Bacteroidales bacterium (assembly GCA_910586395.1). Taxonomy (GTDB): domain Bacteria; phylum Bacteroidota; class Bacteroidia; order Bacteroidales; family P3; genus CAMXAS01. The sequence continues at coordinate 46,862 of CAJUFX010000004.1, read as the reverse complement.
GACCCTTACGGCAACCGTTTCCAGATTGTGGAAATCTCCGATGAAAAAGCTTGGTTCTGTAACGAGAACAGACCGACCGGCGGCGTTTATGGCGGTCTGGTCGGGACGCACGACATGGAGGCGGCTATCGCGTTCTATCGCGACATGCTCGATTACGACCTCGTGCACAGCGATACGACGGATGAGTTCACCGATTTGTCGGCCTTGGGGACGCCGGGTGTCCGTTTCCGCCGCGTGCTGTTGGGGCAGAGCCGCCCGCGGCAGGGTAATTTCTCCAGACTTTTAGGAACGAGCGAAATAGAACTCATTCAGGCGTTGGACCGTCCGACGCCTTGCCGTAAGATTTTCGAGAACCGCATGTGGGGCGAGTTGGGTTTTATCCAGATCTGTTACGACATCCGCCGCATGGACGCCTTGCGCGACAAAGCCGCGGCCCTGAACCGGCCTTTCACGGTGGACAGCATGAAGCTCAATCCGAATTTCGGCATGGGGGACGCGGCCGGTCATTTCGCCTACAACGAAGATCCCTCAGGCACGCTCATTGAATATGTGGAGACCTGCCGGATTCCTATTCTTAAAAAGTTCGGCATTTTCCTCAATGTGGGCAAACGGCCCGCCGAGAAAGCCTTGTCGGATTGGATGCTCTCTTGTTTGCGCTTTTTACGGAAATAGACGGGGTATCTCGGTCTTTCTGACGCACCTTTGAAATAGCTGTCCTAAAGGCGATCCGCTTCGTTGTTATCGGAGTTCGGGTTCATCAATAAGCCAAGCGATAAAAAAACGGGCCGACGGAAATTTTCCGCCGGCCCGTCGCTTTTGACGGAACCTCCGCGTCTGCCTCTGCGTCCGCGCCCGTGTCAGAAACCGCGTCCGCAACGCTTACTGAATGGCCGCCGCGCCCTCAATGGGATTGGAAGAGGTGGGCGTCACGGCCTCCACGGGGGGCAACGCTTGCGCTTCCGTTCCGATGACCGGCGTGATGTTGACGATGCCGTTCACGACGTATTTCGAATGGCCGCGCCAAGGCAGCGAGCCGAAATATTCCACATAGTGCAGTTCCACCATCTGTCCGCCGGCCCGCATCAGCGAATCGGCAATCTTCTTGTCGGCGATCGAGAAATTGAATTCGTTCGACTGGATTTTGCCAGGTTGGTTCGTCCAAAAGCCGGTCTGAATCAATTTGCCCTCGAATGTTTTGAATATGACGCCTTTCCGGACTACATAATTCAATTGACCGGTCTTGACGCCCTCCCCGTAGGGAAAGTAAAACCGAAAGCCTATGAATAACGCCAAAACCAAGACGAGTACGGCAATCGAGAGATTGCGGATTTTCGGCCATTTTCCGTGCGGTCTGGCCGCTTTTTCCTGTTCGTTCATGTATGTTTAATCGATTGGTTGAAACCCGAAATGCGTCGGGTTGCGCTCGGTTGATTCAAGTCGGGTCGCGTTGGGCGGCGGTTCCGCACCGGTCTTGCGGGCGGGCCCGTCGGGTCACGCCGTTATAAGAAAAGCGGAACAAAGGCTGCTCCGCTTTTCTTGCACTGATACGGCCGAAGCCGTCGTATGCCGCTTACCAAGCGTACAGCGGACGCGGCGACATCATTTCGTTGACGGTCTTGCGGACCTTGGCCAGCACCTGTTCGTTTTCCACGTCGCAGAGCACCTGGTCGATGAGATCCACGATAACCGGCATGTCGGCTTCTTTCAGACCGCGCGTCGTGACGGCCGGCGTACCCACACGGATGCCGGAGGTGGAGAACGGCGTGCGGCTGTCGAACGGCACCATGTTCTTGTTGATCGTGATGTCGGCCTTTACCAGCGTGTTTTCGGCCACCTTGCCCGTCAGATCGGGGAACTTGGTGCGGAGGTCAATCAGCATCAAGTGGTTGTCGGTGCCGCCGGAAATGACCTTGTAGCCTTTGGCGATGAACGCCTGGCACATGGCCTGCGCATTGGCTTTGACTTGTTTTACGTAAGCTAAGTATTCGTCGCTGAGGCATTCGCCGAAAGCCACGGCCTTGGCGGCGATGACGTGTTCGAGCGGACCGCCCTGGATGCCGGGAAATACGGCCGAATCCAACAGTTGCGACATCATTTTGATTTGGCCTTTGGGCGTGGTCAGACCCCAGGGGTTCTCGAAGTCCTTGCCCATCATGATCAAGCCGCCGCGCGGACCTCTGAGCGTCTTGTGCGTCGTGGTCGTCACGATATGGCAGTGGGGCAACGGGTTGTTGAGCAGGCCGCGCGCGATGAGGCCGGAGGGGTGCGAGATGTCGGCCATGAGGATGGCGCCGATTTTGTCGGCGATTTCACGCATGCGTTTCCAATCCCAGTCGCGGGAGTAAGCGGAGGCGCCGCCGATGATGAGTTTCGGCTTTTCGCGCAAGGCCACTTCCTCCATCTTGTCGTAGTTGATCGTGCCGGTCTCTTCATCCACCATATAGGCGACCGGACGATAGAGGAGGCCGGACGAGTTGACGGGCGAACCGTGGGAGAGGTGACCGCCGTGCGAGAGGTCCAGACCCATGAACGTGTCGCCGGGCTTGAGGCAGGCGAGCAGTACGGCCATGTTGGCCTGCGCGCCGGAGTGCGGCTGCACGTTGGCCCATTCGGCGCCGAACAATTGTTTTACGCGGTCGATGGCCAGCTGTTCGCTTTGGTCAACGATTTGGCAACCGCCGTAGTAGCGTTTGCCGGGATAACCTTCGGCGTATTTGTTCGTCATGACCGAACCCATGGCCGCCATGACCTGATCCGAAACGAAGTTTTCGGAAGCGATCAGCTCCAAGCCGGAGGTCTGACGCTTTCTTTCCTGTTCGATAAGATCGAAGATTTGCGTGTCTTTCTGCATGATATTGAGTGTTTTGAATTATCTTTTCAAGTTTTTTTCGCGCCGTGCCCCGTCGGGCGCGGCAGTAACCGCTTCCTGTCTCCAGACGTAGTGCAAATGTAGTGAAAGATGAAAGATTGTGCAAGTCGGAAATCGCGGAAGGTGTCCCAAGGTCCGCCACCGTGTCCGCCACAGGCGGAAGCACTTTTTTTATTGCCGTTTTTTTGCTAACTTTACCCGCTTGAAATGTAGCGGGTTGAAACGTGCGGACTGCACGGATTTACACGCTTTAACAATGCCAATACCTTAACAGTAAAAACATATGACCGGTAAACAACAGCGCACCGACGAAAAGGTGACGTTAAAAACAGCGGAAAGTCTGGGCCTGCTGCCCGAAGAATTCGAAAGAATCAAGGCGATTCTGGGACGGACGCCGAATTTTACGGAACTGAGCATCTATTCGGTAATGTGGTCGGAACACGCCTCTTACAAGAACTCCATCAAATGGCTCAAGACGTTGCCCAAGTCGGGCGAGCAGATGCTGGTGGCGCCGGGGGAGGAGAATGCCGGTATGGTCGATGTGGGCGACGGTTACGCCTGTGTCTTCAAAATCGAATCGCATAACCATCCCTGCGCCATTGAACCGTATCAGGGTGCGGCCACGGGCGTGGGCGGCATCAACCGCGACATCTTCACGATGGGCGCGCGGCCCGTCGCGCAGTTGAACTCTTTGCGTTTCGGCAACATAGACCTGCCCCATACGCGGCATCTGGTACGTGGTGTCGTGAAAGGCATCGGCGACTACGGCAATGCGTTCGGCGTGCCGGTCGTGGCCGGCGAGGTGGGCTTCGACGAATGCTACAATACCAACCCGCTCGTCAATGCGATGTCGGTCGGCATCATGCGCAAGGAAAACCTCGCGCGGGCCGTGGCCAAAGGCAAGGGCAACCCCGTGTTCATCGTGGGTTCGGCCACGGGTAAGGACGGCATCCACGGCGCGACCTTCGCCTCGGCCGACATCACCGAGAATTCGGCCGATGACATTCCCGCCATTCAGGTGGGCGACCCGTTTCAGGAAAAACTCTTGATGGAGGCTTCGCTGGAAGTCATCGCCACGGGCGCGCTCGTCGGCATGCAGGACATGGGGGCGGCCGGCATCATCTGTTCCACGTCCGAAATGAGCGAGAAGGGCGCCAGCGGCATGCGCATCGACCTTGACAAGGTGCCGCTCCGCCAGCAGAACATGGAGGCTTGGGAGATCCTGCTTTCCGAATCGCAGGAGCGTATGCTCGTCGTCGCCAAGAAAGGTCAGGAAGACAAGATTAAGGCCGTTTTCGACAAATGGGACCTGCACTGCGCGCAAATCGGCGAGGTCATAGACGAAGACCGCCTGCTGTTCTACCGTCACGGCGAACTCGTGGCCGATGTGCCCGCCTCGACGCTGGTGTTGGGCGGCGGCGCGCCGGTTTACGACCGCAAGTACAAGGAGCCTAAATATTTCGCCAAGACCAAACGTTTCGACATCCATACGGTCAAGGATCTCGAACTGGAAGAGATTCCCGACGTGACGCGCTTTCTCGCCGCGCAACCCAATATCGCGTCCAAGTGTTGGGTGTACGAACAGTACGACACGATGGTGGGTACGAAGAACATGAGCACCAACATGCCTTCGGACGCGGCCGTCGTCAATCTCAAATATACGGACCGCGCTTTGGCCATGACGGTCGATTGCAATTCGCGTTATGTGTTCGCCAATCCGTTGGTCGGTACCGAAATCGCGGTCTCGGAAGCCGCCCGCAACATCGTCTGCTCCGGCGGTTATCCGCTCGCCATTACCAACTGCCTCAACTTCGGCAATCCCTACAATCCGGAAGTCTATTGGCAGTTCGTGGGCGCCATCAAGGGCATGAGCGCGGCCTGCGAGAAGTTCGGCACGCCGGTCACGGGCGGTAACGTCAGCTTCTACAACCAATACAGCAAGGGCGGCCAGGTGGAGGCCGTCTATCCGACGCCCTCCATCGGCATGGTGGGCTTGCTGGACAAAGACCACCGCATGGGCTTGGGCTTCGAGAAGAAAGGCGACGCCATTTATCTGCTGGGTCACGTCAAGGACGACATCGCCTCTTCCGAATATCTCTATCACTACCGCCATGTAAAATATTCGCCGGCACCTTACTTCGATATGGACGAGGAATTCAAACTGCATCAGGCGGTGGCTGGCCTCATCAACGAGAAACTCATCAATTCGGCGCACGACGTTTCGGACGGCGGCCTGATGATCACGCTGTTGGAATCGGCCATGGTCAACCGTCTGGGCTTCGAAATCCTGTTGGACGACAGCTTCCGCCGCGACGCCTATCTGTTTGGCGAAGGTCAGGGTCGCGTCGTGGTTTCGGTCGATAGCCAGGTGGGCGGCGAATTCGAAGATTTCATGATGGAAAGCGGCGTCCCCATGGTGTATTTGGGCCATGTGACGGGCGGTAAAATCGTCGTGGAGGATATGCCGATGGGAAAAATCGGCGATTATGCTGTCCTTTACGATACGGCCATTGAAAAGAAGATGGAGGAATAGGGCCGGTGCCGTCGGCTCGTCCGCCTGTTCGATAACGCAATGCCGTTTCGGAAAATGCCTATGATTGTGCGAACCTCTGCCAACCGAATAGCAAAATGGTGCCGGTGGGGCCTGTGCCTTGCCGGCTTGTTTTGCCTTGCGGCTTGTTCTACGAAAAAGAACAATTTTTTCACGCGTAACTACCACAACCTCACTTCCTATTATAATGTCTATTGGAATGGCGTCGAAGCCTTGAAACAGGTGGAGACCGTTATCAAGGAGGAAGTTACGGAGAATTATTACGAGGTGTTGCCGGTGCTCAAGACCGGTTCGGAGCGGGACACGGCGCTGACTTCCCAATATACGAACCGCGTGATTGAAAAGGCGATGATCGCGGTCAAGAAGCATTCGATCATCGAACGGGGCGTCGAATACGTCAAGTTTATAGACGACGCGTATCTGCTTATGGCGCAGGGGCTTTTCTATCAACGCGATTTCTCGCGCTCGCGCATGGTGCTCAACATGGTCATGTCCGATTTCGCCAAAAATCCCGAACACTTCGATGCCATGTTGTGGTCGGCCCGCACTTACATACAGGAGGGCGAGTTCGATATGGCCGTGGGTTTCCTGGCGCGCGTGGCGCAGCAACCGGAGAAAGAATTGCGCAAGGAAACGCGTGTGCTGTTGCCGCAGGTGCAGGCCGAGTATTTTCTGTTTCAGGAGGAATACGACAAGGCCGAACCGTATTTACAGGAGGCCTTGGGCTTGCTCAAAGACCGCGACCAGCAGGCGCGCATTCTGTTTATCCTCGGGCAGTTGGCCCAACGCAAGGGGGCGAATTTCGAAGCCAACAATTACTATAAAGCCTGCCTGAAATTGAACCCGCCTTTGGCCATGTCGTTCAACGCGACGCTGAACCGCGCCCTGTGTTACGACCCGGCCAGTTTTTCGGCCGACGACATCATCAAGACGTTGCAGCGTTTGCTGAAAGACCCCAAAAATTCGACCTATTTCGGCCGTATTTACTACGTTTTGGGCGAAATCGCGTTTACGGACGGCGACGAGGAAACGGGCGTGGATTACATGAACCTTTCGCTGGAGGCCAGTGCCGGCGATGCGGCGCGTATGCTGTTGGCCGCCAAGAAATTGGCGGAATATTATTACGACAAGGCCGATTATATCGGCGCGGAACGCTATTATGCGATGGCCGCGCAGAATGTGGCCGAAGACGACGAAGACTATTATACGGTGACCTCGCGCAGCAAGTATCTGGCCGAGTTGGTTTCGCATTACCGTGTGTTGAGTGCGGCCGATACGGTCAAGATGCTGTACGGCATGAACGAGGCCGAACGGCTGGCATACGGCAGGCAGCAGGTGGACGATTACAAGCGGCGGCAGGCGGAGGCACAGCGCAAGGCGGAGGAGACGGCCGCCAGGACCGGGGCGTCGGCGCCGATGTCGGGCGCGGCGGCTTCGTGGTATTTCTACAACAATCAGGCGCGTTCGGCGGGCTACAACGAGTTTGTGCGCAAATGGGGCCGCCGGCAACTGGAAGACCTTTGGTGTTTCGCCTCCAAGCCCCCGGCGGCGGCTTTGCATGCCTTGCAGGACGAACTGGACGAAGAAGCGGCCGGCGTGGAAGAAGCGGCCGCCAAGGAACTGACACCGGAAGATCCCGAATACTATCTGACTTCCATACCGAAAAGCGACAGCGCGATGAAGCCATTCGATTCCATCATAGAGCATGCGCTGTATTATGTCGGCGTCGTTTATTTCGACCGTCTGGACGAAGACCGGCAGGGCGAACCTTATTTTCTGCGGCTCATAGACGAATATCCGCAGTCGGCTTATATCCCTTCCGCATACGAAAACCTTTGCAAGATTTACCATAAACGCGGCGACGAAGTCCATTACAAGCAGTATGCCGCTTTGTTGGCCCAGCAATATCCGGGGACGGAACAGGACAAACGCATCAACGACCCCACGTATTTCCAGAAATTGGCCGAAGGAGAACAGGAAGTCCAAACGTGGTACGAACAGGCCTATCAGTTTTTTGCCGCGAATCGTTTTGTGGAGATGTTGGATGCCGTCAACCGCATAGAACAGCGCTATCCGGTCAATGCGTTCAAGCCGCAACTCATGTTTCTGCGGGCGGTCGGGCTGGCACATACGTCCGGTTACGAGGAAATGATCGCGTTGTTGGAGAATTTCAAGAATTCTTATCCGGATCATGAACTGACGGAGCGGATCGACGTGTTGCTGGAGCGTGCGAGACGGGAGGTCAAGCGGATGCCCAAGCCGGAGACGCCTGCGGTTCAGCCCGTGGATAGCCGTTTGGCGCAGGATGCGGGTGGGACGCCTGCGGAGGCCGTCGTAGAGGAAACGGCTTTCGTGCAGAAAGACCCTTATGCGGCGCATCACGTGATTTTCATCTGTGAAAGGCAGAAACTCAACATCCGCGCGATGCGGGTCCGTATAGAAGACATCAACCACAAGTTCTATTCGGATTTGGATTTGGAGGTCGCGACCGAAGCATTCGGCGAAAACGATCTGATGTTCGTGATTTCCGGTTTCCGGGATTTCGAAAGGGCGAACGATTATGCCAAGAATTTGTCGTCCAATGCGTATGTCTTTTCGTCCGTAAAGCCTGAAGACGGTTTTTGGGGCGAGATTTCCGAAGATAATTTTGAAACGCTCCGCGCGACGCAGGATTTGGACGCTTACAGGGCCTACTATGAAACTCATTACGGAAAGTGAGTCGCTTGGGTCGCGAATCCGGAAAAGGTGTTTTGAAAAACACGAAATACCATAGAAAGAAATGACGCCACAGACGGATAAGAAACTGTTTCTTCTAGACGGTATGGCTTTGGTGTACCGGGCCTATTTCGCCTTAAGCAAAAGCCCCCGCATCAATTCCAAAGGTTTGAATACGTCGGCCGTGTTCGGCTTTGCCAATACATTGTTGGATCTGTTGAAAAAAGAGCGGCCGACCCATATCGGCGTGGCTTTCGACACGCAGGCCCCCACGACGCGTCACGAGGCGTATGCCGACTATAAGGCCAACCGCGAGAAAATGCCGGAGGATTTAAGCCGTTGCCTGCCATACGTACGGCAGTTTTTGGAAGTCTTGCGGATTCCCATTCTGGAAATGCCGGGTTATGAAGCCGACGATTTGGTGGGGACCTTGGCCAAGAAAGCCGAATCGGCAGGTTATACCGTCTATATGGTGACCTCCGACAAGGATTACGGACAGTTGGTCGGCGAACGCATATTCATGTACAAACCGCCGTACAAGGGGCGTGGCGTCGAGATTTTGGGCATACCGGAAGTCTGTGAGCGTTACGGTGTCAAGTTTCCGACCCAGATCATCGATTTGTTGGGCTTGGGCGGCGACGCGTCCGACAATATTCCGGGCGTTCCGGGCGTCGGCATGGTGACGGCGAAGAAATTGTTGCAGCAATTCGATACGATAGAGGAATTGATCGCGCACAGCGACGCGATAACGCCCGTCCGCATGGGCGGGTTGATTAAGACGCATGCGGAGCAGGCGCTTTTTTCCAAGCGGTTGGCGACGATTATGTTGGACGCCCCCGTCGCTTTCAATGAGGAGGCGCTTCGCTTGGAACGCCCCGACAAAGCGGCGACCGAGGCTTTGCTCGAAGAATTGGAGATGCGCGGTTTCGTCGGGCGTCTGTGGGATTTTTACGGTTTTACGGTTGCGGAAGAGGCGGTTCAGGCGATAGCGGCCGTACCGATGTCGGTTCCGGTCGAACCGGCCGCAACGGCGGCCGGTTCGACGCCCCGTCGTCGCGGCCGGCTGGCTAAGTCCGCCGTACCGGCCGGACCCGATTTGTTTTCATCGCTGACGGAAACCCCGGCCAATCCGTCTGTGGCCGATGTCCGGCCGGAAACGGTTGCCGGGACCGTCTATGGCGCGAAGACGCAGGCATGGGCGGATTTTGAAACGCTGGAACGGGAATTCGGCCGTGTGTTCGGCACGGAAGAACCTTTGGCCGTGGCCGTGGCGTGTAGCGACGAAAACAACTGGCGTTACGCCGACATGACGTGCTGGATGTTCGGACACCCGCAGCAAGGCGTATTCCGTTACGATTTGCCGCAGGTGCCCTCGCCAGCCGAAAAGGCTTGGTTCGAAAGCCATGTCTTGGCGCGCGGACACGTTTGGGCCGTCTATCATGTCAAACGGCTTTGGCATCTGTGCCGCCATGCGGGCATGGATGTTGAACGTCTGGCCGAATGCAGGGCCTGCCGGGATGTTTTGCTGGCGCATTATGTGTCGGATCCTGAAAATGCGCATGAGTTCGCGCGTATCGTGGAGTCGGTGTTGCATGAACGTTGCCTGCCGGCCGCCACGTCCGCGGGCCGTTGCCTGCAGGAAGCCGTTTATGCGTGGCCGGTATGGGAGACCTTGCGGGAACGTCTGGAAGCGACTGAAAGCATGACGTTGTTCGAAGACATGGAGATGCCGTTGGTTTACGTGCTGGCACAGATGGAGGCCGACGGCGTCAAGGTCGAACCGGAACGCTTGCAGGCGTTCGGACAGACGTTGGAGCGGAAGATGCAGGCTTTGAGTCAGGAAATCTACACCTTGGCCGGCCAGTCTTTCAACATAGGTTCACCCAAGCAATTGGGGGAAATCCTTTACGAAAAATTGCAGATTACCGACAAGCCCCAGCATACGAAGACCAGGCAATGGAGTACGGCCGAGGACGTTTTGCAGAAATTGGCGCATAAACATCCGATCGTCAACTTAGTGCTTTCATACCGTAGCTTGAGCAAACTTAAATCGTCTTATGCCGAAGCCTTGCCGCAACTGATTGACCCGCAGACGGGGCGTATTCATACGACGTTCAATCAGGCCGTGGCTTCGACGGGACGTCTGAGTTCGACGAATCCCAATTTGCAGAGCATTCCCGTCCGCAACGAAATGGGGCGCGAAATCCGCAAGGCGTTCGTGCCTTACGGTGCCGACGATTTGCTGCTTTCGGCCGACTACTCGCAGATAGAATTGCGGATTATCGCTTCGCTGAGCGGCGACGAATCGATGCAGGCGGACTTTTCCGCCCACAAGGACGTGCATACGGCCACGGCCGCCAAGGTGTTCAACGTGCCGTTGGAGGAGGTGACGCCCGCGATGCGGCGCATGGCCAAGACCGTCAATTTCGGTATCATTTACGGCATATCGGCTTTCGGGCTGGCCGAACGTCTGCAAATCAGCCGCAAGGAAGCGGCCGAACTCATAGAGAAGTATTTCCGGCAATATCCGGGTCTGAAATCCTATATGTCGGGTGTGTTGGAAACGGCCCGCGAGAGAGGTTACGTGGAGACGATGTGCCGTCGTCGCCGTTATTTGCCGGATATCGTTTCCGGCAACGCGGTCGTGCGCAATTACGCCGAGCGCAATGCCGTGAACGCGCCGATACAGGGTACGTCGGCCGATATGATTAAACTGGCGATGATCCGGATCGCTGGCCGGCTGAAAAAAGAGGGCTTTGCGGCGCGCATGCTGTTGCAGGTTCATGATGAATTGATTTTCAACGTACCGCGTGCCGAACTTGCGGCTTTGCGAGACTTGGTTGAGACGGAGATGAAGCAGGCGTTGCCGCTTCAGGTGCCGATAGAGGTGGAGATGCAGGCGGCCGAAAACTGGTCGGACGCCCATTAAGTCGGGCGTGGTGTATCAGGGTGCCGCAGGGTACCGTTGAATGAAAGTTGAGAAAATATGGATAATAGAAGCAGACGAAACAAACGGGAACAGGCGCGTGCCGGGGCCGGTGCATCGGTCGGGACGCGCGCCGGGTCACGTCCTGCCCCGCGCGGTCGGCAGAAACCGAAGCAGACGTGGTGGGAATACATCCGGACGTTCGATTTCTGGAAACAGATCGCGCTGATGATACTCATCGTCGTGCTGCTGGTGGTGGTAGCCCTGTATTCGCTGAAGTTTTTCACGCATCACGGCCAGCAGATCCGCGTGCCGGACATGAGCGGCTATACGCTGGCGGAATTGCAGTCGCTCGAAGAACGCTATGCGTTCCGGTTCGTGATACGGGATTCGGTATTCGACCTCTCGCAGCGTCCGGGCGCGGTGGTTTCGCATACGCCCAAGCCGGGCGATATCGTCAAGCGGCGGCGCACGTTCTATGTCGTGACGGCGGCTTTCGAACGGCCGCGCATCGCGATGCCGAATTTAATCGATTTGTCGCACCGTCAGGCACTTTCTTTGTTGGAGACTTATGGCTTGCAGGCCGGGCGCGTCACCTATGTGCCGTCTGTGGCGGGCGGCGCCGTATTGGGGCAGTTCTATGCGGGCGAGGCGATAGAAGCCGGTATGCCGATTCCGAAAGGGGCGCGTGTGGATCTGGAGATAGGCGTTTCGGACAAGATAAAGGGGCCGCGTTACCGGTTGCGGAAAGATGAGGTGGACAGTACGTGCCTGGATACCGTGGCGGCTGTAGATGCCGCGGCGGTGGATGCGGAGACGGGCGTTTCGCTGGATGATGATTGGACGGATTTTACCGATGAGGATTATGAAGAATAGGAAATTCGGGCTTCGGCTGATCGGGAGGACGCTCGCGTGTCTGTGCGGCCTAGGGTTTGGCGGTGGCTTCGCCTGTGCGGCGCCGTTGGTAGCGTTGTCCGCGGGGATGTTTGCAGCGCCCTTTGCCGGGACAGCCGATACGGCCGCCCCCGGTTTGCGTTTGCAAAAACTAAGTAGCAACGCGCTTTTGGAACGGACGGCTGAAGCGGCTTATGCCGGGCAGACGGCGGCCGGTATGCGGTCGGATGGCCACTTGGGAACACAGGCCGGCGGTTCGGTGCTGTTGCCGTTTTTCGACGATTTTTCCTACGAAGGGCCTTATCCCGATCCGGACTTATGGCAGGATAAATCGGCCTTTGTCAATAACGCCTATGCGTTTTATCCGCCTACTTACGGCGTGGCGACGTTCGACGCCATAGACGAAAAGGGGGCGCTTTACCGCCACGGCGGCCTAGGCGTTTCGTTTTCGGCCGACACGCTGACGTCGCGTCCCATCCGTCTGGATTCGGTCTTCGACCCTGTGCCGCGCGCCTTGACGACCGGGGATTCCATCATCTTGAGTTTCTATTATCAGCCGGGCGGCGGTTGGGGCAGTCTGTGGGACAGCACGAACCGCGGCCAGAGCCCGAACGCGTCCGACCGTCTGTTGCTGGAGTTCTACAGCGAAGAACTGTCGATGTGGGTGCGGATGTGGGGCAGCGACGGCATGAGCCTTTCGGAGTTCTGCCCGTTACTCGATAGCGCCGGTCGGCATGAGGTGCAGGATATGGATTTTTTCCGCTATGTGGAGGTTCCGATCACGACGCCCGGTTTCAACAAACGCGATTTCAGGTTCCGTTTCCGGGCTTATTCGTCGGTGGACCGCGACTTGCGGACGGGCGGCGGGCAGTGGCATATCGACTATGTATATCTGCATTACGGCCGGACGCCGGGGCGGACGCGGCAGACGGACATGGCTTTCGTGGAGGCCGCGCCGACCGTGACGGCTGACTATATGCGGGTACCGTGGCGGCATTTCAATGCGTCGGACCTGCGCAAGACATTCGGTTTTAAGATGACCCATTTGGGTGAGGAGGTGGCGCGAGCCGGGTATCGGTATGTGTTGCGCGACGTCGACGGCGCGGTTTTGTACACGTATCCGGGCGACAGCATGGCGCAGGCCGTCATCTATCCGTTCGTGCAACGCGGCTATACGACCGAACCGGATTTGTCGCCGGCGGCCTTCGGCTACGACTTCGCCGACTGGACGGCCGGGGACGCGACGGCGCCGCGCGTCTGCCGTCTGGAGCATATCGTGCAGTACCGCGGCGACTTGGAAGATGCCGATACCGCTTATACGGCCGACTTCTGTCCGCGTAACGACACGATGGCCTTTACTCAGGTTTTCGGCGATGAATTCGCTTACGACGACGGTACGGCCGAGGCCGGCTTGGGCCCCACGTATGCGGGGGGCGCGCTGGCCGTCGGTTTTTCGTTGCGGCAGCCCGATACGCTGACGGCCTTGCGGCTGTTTTTCAACCGCTCTTACAACGATGCCAATTCGGCGGCGTTCAGCATCTGTGTGTGGCGGGCGGAGCTTGGCGACCGGGGCGAGGGCTATGTGCCGGGCGTTTTGCTTTACGAAAGCGATTGGCTTTATCCGGTTTTTGAGGAAGGCCTCAACCGTTTCTATACCTACAATTTAGGTGAGGGCGGCATGGTGTTGCCGCAGGGCCGGTTCTTCGTCGGCATCCGTCAGAGCGGCGGCACGTTCCTCAATCTCGGTTTCGACCAAAACAACGATGCGCGGGCGCATACCCATTACTATTATCTGGATGCCGAAACGCACGCATGGCGTTGGCGGCCGATTATGTACCACGGCGCGTTGATGCTGCGGCCGGCATTCGGCATGGCGGCGCGCCGGCCGGTGGCCAACGAGGGGGGCGTGCGGCGTGGCGCGCCGTCATCGGCACAGCCGCTGCGGGTCTATCCGAATCCTTTGCGGGGCGAGGTGTTGCACATCGTGTTGCCGGAAGGTTGGTCGGCGGTCGATACCTATCTGCAACTGAGTACGATAGACGGGCGGCTGTGCCGGCGGGAACGTTTCCGCGCCGAATGCCCGGCCGACGGGCTGGAACCGGGCGTTTACGTGTTGCGGCTCGTAGGGGCGGACGGTCGCAGCGCCTATGCCAAAATCGTGATACCTTAAGTTATGGAAAAGAAGATAAACGGCAGGACCGATGCGGAAGAAACGCGGCGGACGGCTTGTGGGGCGGCCGGCGAAGACCCTGAGGCCGCAACGGACGTCGGGGCGGACATGGACATGAACCTGCGCGTCGGTTCAGCCGTCGGTTCAGCCGTCGGTTCACCCGTCGGGTCAGCCGGAAACGATTCGGATTCGGATTCGGACGCGGACGGTTCGGACGAAGAAAGCACCGAACTTTACGAGCATTTCCGCATCACGGCCGACAAGGGACAGACGCAACTGCGCATCGACAAATTCCTGGTTGACCGTTTGCAGAGTACGGCGCGCAACCGCATACAGAACGCGGCCAAGGCCGGCAATATCCTCGTGAACGGTACGGCGGTCAAGCCGAACTACAAGGTCAAGCCCGGCGATGTCATCAGCATTGTATTGCCGCATCCGCCGCACGAATTCGAACTTCAGCCCGAAAACATCCCGGTTGATATCGTGTATGAGGATGACGACGTGTTGGTCGTGAACAAGGCGCCCGGCATGGTCGTGCATCCGGGTTTCGGCAATTTTACAGGCACGCTCGTGCAGGCGTTGATGTACCACGTGCAGGGCAAGGTCTATCTCGTGCACCGTATCGACAAAGACACGTCGGGGCTGTTGCTCGTGGCCAAGAACGAGATGGCGCAGACGTTTTTGGCCAAGCAGTTCTTCGACCATTCGGTGGAACGCAAGTACCATGCGCTCGTGTGGGGCGACTTCAAGGAAGACGAAGGCACGATAGAGGGCGCCATCGGCCGCAGCGTGCGCGACCGCCGCGTCATGACGGTCTATCCCGACGGTTCGGCCGGCAAAGAGGCCGTGACGCATTATCGGGTGGAGGAACGTTTCGGCTATGTGACGCGCGTTTCCTGCGTGTTGGAAACGGGGCGGACGCATCAGATCCGTTGCCACATGCGTTATATCAAGCATCCGCTGTTCAACGACGCCACTTATGGCGGCGACCAGATTTTGAAAGGCACGACGTTTACAAAATACAAGCAGTTCGTGCAGAATTGCTTCGACCTCTTGCCGCGCCAGGCCCTGCATGCGGCCACAATCGGCTTCGTACATCCGACCTCGCGGCAGACGTTGCGTTTTTCGGCGCCGATACCCGACGATATGGAGAAGGTGTTGGAGAAATGGCGCAATTACGTCAAAGTGCGGGCCTACGAAGAAGAGGAAGGCCTGTCGGCCGAAGAAGACCGCGCGGCGCGCATCGAGCGCGGCCGGCTGTTGAACGAGAACAAATAAAGGTATTTTGTATAAAAATTGGTGATTTGGTAAAAAAAAAGTATCTTGCTCTATGAATTTTAACAGAAGGGGGCGTGTTTATGTTTTCTTTTTATTTTAGAAAAAAAATTGACCAGACTCATTTATTAGTGAAATTGAGTTCAATATGCCTATGTTTCATGATGTCGTTCGTTGGATTCAGTTGCGAAGAGGATGAGGATTATCCGATGCAAATGACATTTGAAAAGTATTTACCCAATGACAATAAGTGTGGAGTTATTGATATTGTTCAAAATGAAGTGGTCATTGTCAATGGTGAAGAAAAACTAAAGAAGCATATTGTTTGTGAGAATGTAGAATTGCCGAAAATCAATTTTGTGAAACATTCTTTGCTTTTGGTCAAGGGGCAGTCGGTAAGTGGTGTCGGGGATATAAATATCAGTCTTAACAAGGTAGATGTTGATAAGTATGTTATGGATGTGGTGGTTCATGAGGATATGACTACGGCCGCTCCGTCTTGGTTGATATCCATTGTTACGCCGAAAATTAAAGATACGGATGTCATAACATTGAATGTATCATACAAAAATATCTGAAAATATGAAAAAAGCTTGTTTGGCGTTTTTTATCCTATTTATAGGACAAATAATTAATGCGCAAGACAATTCACAAGAAAAATTGTTTTATTATTACAAGAACGAGCGGGTTTATTTAGATAAAGATTATTCTCGAATATCTGTTGTTTGGAACTCCGTTATAGATAGTAATGAATTTAGACGGTGGCAGATGCTTCCTATTATTGGTGTAAAAAAGATGGATGTAGATAGTAGAAAGCAAACTTTTGTTCCGATAGACAAAATGAAATCAATACAAGATACCTCATTTATTATAACAGAAATAGAATTCCCAGAAAATACGGTATGGCAAGATTATGAAAAGTATGTTCAGCAAATCTTGGCAGAGAATAATGTGGTAAAAGTTATACCGGCATATATGATTTCGGGTCAACCATTGAGTATATCAAGTAAATTTTATGTCAAATTGTTCAAAGAAGAAGATAGGTATAAATTGGCTGAATTCGCTAAGAAGCATGCTATACAGGTGATTGGATATAATGAATTTATGCCTTTGTGGATGACTTTAGCTTGCACAAAAGAGTGTACGTTGAATGCAATTGAAGCGGCAGATCTATTTTATGAGACTGGCATGTTTGAAAGTGCAGAGCCAGAAATTCTGTATTATGATTTATTGTTGTCGGATGATAAGTATTTTGGTAATCAATGGGGTTTAAAAAATACGGGTCAGCATTGTAAGACGGCAGATATTGATATTCGGGCAGAGAGTGCTTGGACATTAACGACGGGTTCGCCAAATATAAAGGTAGCTGTGTTTGACCAGGGAATTAAAATGGATCATCCGGATTTGGAAAATAATATTTATGGAATGGGATATGATGCTGAAACAGATACAACACCTTCGTGTTTAAGGGGATCTCATGGAACAGCTTGTGCGGGAATTATTGCC
Organism: uncultured Bacteroidales bacterium; assembly: GCA_910586395.1. Classification (GTDB taxonomy): domain Bacteria; phylum Bacteroidota; class Bacteroidia; order Bacteroidales; family P3; genus CAMXAS01. The sequence continues at coordinate 29,956 of CAJUFX010000004.1, read as the reverse complement.
GCTCAACAAAACAATAGTATAGGTGTCAGTGGGGTTGCTCCGAATGTTAAATTGATATCTGTAAGTTGTGCTCTGACTTTTGGAAATACAGCCCAGCAATTGGCAAATGGGTTTAATTGGGCTTGGCGGAATGGGGCAGACGTTATCAGTAATTCATGGGGAGGATATGCCCCTTCTGCTGTTATTGATGATGCTATAAAAAATGCTTTAATCCGAGGTCGTAATGGGAAAGGTACGGTAGTTGTCTTTTCTGCTGGGAATGATAATAATACATCAATTCGTTATCCTGCTAAGAGTAACACCGATATCTTAGTAGTAGGTGCGATTAGTCCGAATGGGGAAAGAAAAAGTGATAAATCTTGTGATAAAGAAAATTGGGGTAGTTGTTATGGATCGATGTTGGATGTAATGGCACCGGGTGTACGTGTTCCTACGACAACGTCAGATGGAAAATACAGAGACGATTTTAATGGTACTTCTTCTGCGTGTCCTCATGTTGCAGGAGTTGCGGCATTGGTTCTGTCGGTGAATCCTAATCTAACGGCTTTGCAGGTAAGAAATGTTATAGAAAGTACGGCACAAAAGGTGGGAGGATATGATTATCGAGGTGTTTCGGGGATGCCTAATGGAACGTGGCACGAAGAAATGGGTTATGGTTTAGTGGATGCATATGCAGCGGTACGGGCGGCATCAGCGCCATCGATAGATTTGTTTGATAGGGTTATTACAGAGAATACAACTGTTTTAAATTATTATGGGGATATTAATGTAAAAAATGTAAAGGTGCAAAATGGAGCTAAACTTGTATTGGATGCGGTAGGGAATGTGAATATAATGGGGGACTTCGAGGTGGAGTTAGGTTCTGAATATGAAATTTTGCGGTAAGAGTACATTAAATTTTCCCATAGCATTTTTTGTTAAGGCTGTCTATTGTGTTATAGATAAATAGAGGCGAAAATGTTTGTTTACATAGTAAAACTATTATAAATTGGATTCATGGAAAGTAAATATGTCGTTTGCGATGGTAAGCGGATTCATTATACGATATCGGGCGCGGGACCGGCGGTCGTGTTGTTGCACGGGCTGATGGAAGGCGCCTGGGTGTGGCGCGAAATGACGGAGGTATGGGCGGCCGAAAACCGCGTGCTGGCCATAGACCTGCCCGGCCACGGCCAAAGCGAGGTGCTCTCCGACGTGCATTCGGTGCCGCTCTGCGCGCAGGTCGTGGAGGCCGTCATGCGGGCGGAGGACGTGGCGGCAGCTGTGTTGGTCGGGCATTCCATGGGCGGTTATGTCGCTTTGGCCGTGGCCGACCTGTTTCCCGAAAAAGTGAAGGGTATCGTGCTGTTCCACTCGCAGGCCGCCCAGGACGGCGAGGAGGGACTGGCGCAGCGCCGCCGCGCCATTGCGTTGCTCGAAGCGGGCGGCGAGGCCAAGAAAGACTTTGTGACGCGCTTTATGCCGACGCTGTTCGCGCCGCAGAACCGCGAACGCATGGCCGGTAAAATCGCCGCCTTGACCGAAGCCGGCCGCGCGATGTCGTTGGAAGCCATTTTGGCCATTCAGAAAGGGCTGGCCGAGCGCAAGAGTTATCTGCCGGTTCTGACCAGAGGTACAGCGGCTGGTTCAGCTGCCGCGGACGGCGACAATGTCTCTGTTTTGCCTCCACGTACGCTTCGCTCCCTAAAGTCGGCTGCAACAGAGCATTGTTCGCCGTCCGCCTCCGCCCCCTTGCCGTTTTGTTTCATCATCGGCCGTCACGACGAGAAACAGAACGTTTCCAAGGTCATGAGTCAGGCCATGTTGTGCGAACGCGCCGAGATTCTGTGGCTGCCTTGCGGACACATGGGCTTTTGGGAAGAGCCGGAAGCCTGCGCGGCGTTCGTCCGCGATTTCCTGAACCGGGTTTAATTCGGCGGCCACGCCTTGTTTGTTGGAAAAATTCAGTAACTTTGTCTTTTAAATCGCACGCAACGTGGCGACCTGTTTCGATTTATAAAAAAAACAATCGATATGAGCTTAGAAAACAAATTGTTCAAGGGCAAGACGCTTGCCATTCTTTCGGGCGGCGGCGACACGCCGGCCATCAATTCGAGCATCGAAGCCGTACGTAACCGCGCTTCGATGTTGGGCTACAAGGTTTACGGCATCCGTCAGGGTTGGAAAGGCCTTTTGGGCGACGGTGACGTCATGGATCTGACCTGCCAGCCGTACAACGGCTGTTACGGCGGAACGGCCTTGCGTTCGAGCCGTACGAATCCGTTTTCGTCCAAACCGGGCGAAGACCGCGTGGGGCAAATCATGAACAATTTGAAACGCTATAAAATCGATGTGCTCGTGACGATAGGCGGCGACGACACCAACGGCGCGGCCAAAAAACTCTACGAACAGGAGGGTATCCCCGTCATCGGTTTTCCCAAGACCATCGACAACGACCTGCGCACGCAAACCATGCACCATGTGGATGGAAAGGACATCGAAGCGGTTATTTGTCCCGGTTTCCCGACGGCCGCGCGTACGGTGGCCCGTCTGACGAACATGATCAAGACGACGACCGAATCGCACTCCCGCGTCATGGTGGTCGAGGTTATGGGGCGCGACGCCGGCTGGTTGACCGGGACGGCGACGTTCGGCGGCGCGAATCTGGCGTTGGTGCCGGAAGTGGAGATTACGCGCGAACGCAAGGACTTCTTCTTTGAGCGCGTCAATGAGATGTATAAGCGCAATCCGAAGCGGAACCTGATTATCGCGGTATCGGAAGGCATCCGTTGGTATAACGAAGAAACCGGCAAGTGCGATGTGGTTTACGCCAGTTCGGAGAAAGACGAATACGGACATCCGCGCTTCGGCGGCGTGAGCGGCGTTGTGGCCAGCGAGATTTCGCGCCGTCTGGGTATAGACGCCCGCGCGCAGATTACGGGCTATTTCGCGCGTGCCGGCGAATGCCGCGAATACGACCGCCGTCTGACGGCGACGTTGGCCGACAAGGTGGTGGATTTGCTGTTGCGTGAAGCCTACGGGCAGATGCCGGTATTGAAATCGGTGGTGCCTTACGAAGAACTCGAAGAATACAACACCTCGTCGGTGGATATGGGGGCGATTGGCAACAAACCGCTGTCGTGCGAGTATTACGATGCCAACACGTTTACGTTCACGCCCTATTACCAGGATTTCTTAGGAAAGGTAATGGAGAAGATGAACTTGATGAATTTCGATTACGACTTCCCCGTCGTGATTCCGGAAAAATAAGAAAACGGCCGCATGCCGCGGCCGTTGCATTTAATTTAACGAAACAGAATGATGATATATCGAAGAATCAAAGCGGCCGCCCTCGTGGGCGGCTTGCTGTTTGCAGGCAGTCTGTCGGGCGGTGTTACGGCCGTTTCCGGCGGTGCGCTCATGGCGCAGGAAAGCGCGTCCGCGGTCGTGTCGGACACGGCGAAACAACGCCTTTCGGCCGAGACCTGGTTGGTGTCGGACGTCTGGGAGATGGCCTCGCCGGCTTTCAAGGCTGAAAAAAATATCAAGGGCGAGGCGTTCGATACGCCGCGCATCCTCGCGTTGCCGGGTGTGGATATGGAAAAACTGGCGCTGAGCCGTCCGACTGACGGCGCGGCCTTGCGGCAGGGCGCGGGCGCGCTGTATTGGCATGCGATGCCGGCCGGCGCGACGGTCGAGACACCGGCATCTGCGGCGGCCGGTGCGTCAGCCGAATCCGCGGACTCCCGTATCGCCTGGCGTTACTTCTGCACTTATCTGACGGCCGACCGCTATGTCAAGGCCGAATATGCGTTGAAGTTCGCGCCGGTCTATGAGTTGTATGTAGATGGCAAGAAAGTGTTGAGCCAGGGACAGGCTGTGGCCGATACGGCCCGGCCGGCCGCCAAGACTTATAACGGTGCCGTGGAACCCGGTCTGCACGTGCTTATCGTGCGGGCGTTGGTGGAACCCGGCCGTACGTATGCGATGCCTGAATTGACGGTTTCCACGGCCGCGCAAGCCGCCCGACCCGAAGCCGCCTTGGTGTTGGGGCTTGAACCGCGCGAACGTTACGACCTGCCGCACTATCTGTTCGGCGAACGCGTGGCTTGGCCGAAGCTTTCTTACGACGGCCGCTATTACGCCGTGACGTTGACGGCGGTTAAGGCCGACCGCAGCGGCTATGAGCGCAGCCTTACGGTAGGGCGCACCGACGACGGCTCGGTGACGGCCGTTTACAAGGGCATTTCCAATTTCGCTTTCGCGCCGGCCGCACCGTATTACGGCTATATGCAGCGCGAGGGCAAGCAAACCCGCATTTATGTCGGTGTGTTGGGCGAGACGGCCCGGCCGGTTTACGAGACCGCCGAAGATTTAGGCGGTTTCACGTGGGCACCCGACGGCAGCTATATGGTCGTGGGCGTCGTGACGCGGCCGGAAGCCAACAAGACCGGCTTGAAGAGCCTCAGTTCGCCGGCCGACCAATGGCCCTACTACAACGACCGGACGCACCTTTATAAACTCGATTTGCGGAGTCATTTGGCCGATTGGGCCGCCGACCGCAAGGCGGGTCGGTTCACCCGTCGGAACAAGACGGAAAACAGCTGGCTCGAACCGCTGACTTACGGGTTGTTGTCGGCCGATGTGCAGGACATCAGCGCGGATGGCCGTCAGCTTCTGTTCTCCACCTCGGAGATGGTCGATACGTTGCGGGCTTACATCCGTCAGAATATATACATCATGAACATGGAGACCCGAGAAACCGAACTGCTGTGGCAGACCACGCAGTTTGTATCCGGTGCCGCGTTTTCGTCCGATGGCCGTCAGCTCTTCGTGGTCGGATCCGAAACCATGTTCTCCGACTATGCGGCCGTCAATGCCAGCCAGCCGGGTGACGAACTCTACGCCAACGACTACAACAACGTTCCGTTTGTTTTCGATATCGCCACCAAAAAGGCGCATTTCGTCGGGCGGGACTTCAGGCCCTCCATAGACGGCTTTGCGTTCGAGCCTTCGGGCCGCTATGTCTATCTCCGCTGCACCGACGGCGATGGTGTCAATCTCTACGCCTACCGCATGGGTAGCGGCCTTGACGGCCAGCAACCTGTCTTTGTCCGCGTGCCGCTGAAAACCACCAATACCGAGGGCATGGCCATGGCCGGCGACCAACTGCTCTACACGGGTACGACGGCCGACGAGCCGATCCGCGCTTATCTGAGCAAGGGACCGTTGGCCAACCCGCAGGCGCGCCGCAGCGAGAAACGGTTGCTTGACCCGCAGCGGGAGCTGGCGGACAAGGGCGTGGCCACGAACCGTTGGTTCGACCTCAAATTCGCGACGCCCGCCGGCGACAGCATCAACGGTACGCTCTATCTGCCCGACGGCCTGACGCTCGAAGAACTGCAAACAGGCACGCGCCAATACCCCTGCATCACGTATTACTACGGCGGGACGTCGCCCACGCCCAAGTCGCTGGATATGCGTTATCCCAAACAGGTTTGGGCGTCGCACGGTTATGTCGTACTGGTTTTGCAGCCCTCCGGCGCCATCGGTTACGGCAAGGAATTCGCCGCGCGCCACGTCAATAACTGGGCCAAGACCGTCGGTGGCGAAATCATGGCGGCCGTACAGCAGGCCTGCGAACGCTATCCGTTTATCGATGCCGGTAAGATAGGCTGTATCGGCGCCTCTTACGGCGGCTTCATGACCCAATACCTCGTCAGCCACTGCGATTTGTTCGCCGCCGCCATTTCCCATGCCGGTATCAGTTCCATTTCCAGTTATTGGGGCGAAGGCTACTGGGGTTATATCTACAACGCCATAGCGGCCGCCAACTCCTTTCCCTGGAACCGCAAGGACATCTATGTCGATCAGAGCCCGCTTTTCAGTGCCGACAAGGTGCATACGCCCTTGTTGCTGTTGCACGGCACGTCCGACCACAACGTACCCATAGGCGAGAGCTATCAGATGTACAAGGCCTTGCGCCTGTTGGGCCGTCCCGTGGCCATGGTCACGGTCGAGGGCGAAGACCACGGCATCGTCGATTTGCCCAAGCGCATCCAATGGGAGAAGACGATTCTGGCTTGGTTCGACCGTTATCTTAAGGGAGAGCCGGCGTGGTGGAACGAACTCTACGGGGAATAAAAAAAGCATGTGATCCGTCGTGGAAGACGATGCGGACGGCCCCGTTTTGACCTGTCGGGCCGTCCGCTTGCGTCGGATTGAAGTCAATGTAACAACAATACGGAGGATAAACGATGAAAGTATATACGAAAACGGGCGATGACGGCACGACCTCCCTTATCGGGGGCCAACGCGTCAGCAAGGCCGACGCCCAGGTGGAGGCTTACGGCCAGTTGGACGAACTCAACTCGGCCATCGGCTGTTTCTATTCGTTTTACGGCAACCAGGTGTTGAGCGAGGAGTACCGCGCCCTGATATTGCAGATTCAGCGCGATTTATTTAAGATAGGCAGTTTGCTTTCTTTCGATTTCAGAACGAACAAGCCTTTTACCTACAGTTTTATAGAGGGTAAGGATGTGGAAAAGTTGGAGCGGGAAATCGATGCGATGCAGGCGGCTTTGGCGCCTTTGCGTGGTTTCATCCTGCCGGGCGGGTGTGCCGCCGCGGCTTACGCGCATCTGTTGCGTTGCATCTGCCGCCGTTGCGAACGCCGCGTCATGGCGCTCTACGAGCGTTGGGCCGCGGAAGTGACGCGCGGCGTCAATTACGCTTCCTGTTTCGTACTCGCGTTGCGTTACATCAACCGGCTTTCCGATTTCTTCTTCGTCATGGCGCGTTTTCTGAACCGGGAACAGGGCACCGAAGAAACGCTGGTGTAGCCGGTAGGCTTACTCCGCCTATTTTGTAGGCGGAGTAACGTCCAACTCCTTGATTATCTCGAAAATCGGGTCATTTTCATTCGCCGGCAATTCGCCTGTCGACGAGAATATCATCGTCATGCGTTCCGCTTTCTTCTTTTTGCCTTTCGTCAGCGTGGCGCGATAAAACGGACTATAGATGGATTGCATGTAAACCAGTTCGGCCATTTTAAAGTCCGGATGCAACGAGGCCGTCACATTCTTGATTTTGCGGGGGCAGTATTCGATCGGGATGACCGTCATCAGACTTACATACATGTTGTTCTTGTAGTAAATCCGTTTTTGGTCGCCGTTGCGCGTGAAGGTCGCGAAATAGAATTCATTGCCTTGGAGGTCTTGATAAACGTACCAAGTCGTGTTCTCCGCATCGTCGGCATGGAATTTCTCGAAATTCTTTACGACGGGATCGGTGGGTGCGGGAACCTTCGAAACGGAAACTGTCTGGGCGTTTGAAAGGCCGAGACCGCAAAGCAGACTTAGAAACAAGCTGCAGACAATCGTCTTTTTCATGAGGTATTAATTTTTAACCAACCGTGCAAAGGTACGCCTTTTTATTGTATTTTTGTACGGGTACAAGTTATGAATGCGGTGTAGGCCGTAAGTAAAAAAACATGAAATATTCCTTCATCATTCCGGTTTACAACCGTCCGGACGAGGTGGCCGAGCTTTTGGCAAGTCTTGAAACGCAAACCTGCAAGGATTTCGAAGTGATCGTTGTGGAAGACGGTTCGACCGTCCCTTGCCGCGACGTGGTGGCGCAATATGCCGGCCGGTTGGCGGTACACTATTATACGAAACCCAATTCCGGTCCCGGCCGGACGCGCAATTACGGTGTGGAACGCTGTCAGGGCGAATACGCTCTGATATTGGATTCCGATTGTATTTTGCCGGCCGGTTATTTAGCGGAGGTGGAGGCCGAGTTGCGGCGTGCGCCGGCCGATGCTTTCGGAGGTCCCGACCGGGCGCACGATTCGTTCAGCGACGTGCAGAAAGCCATCAATTACGCCATGACCTCGTTTTTTACGACCGGCGGCATACGGGGTGGCCGCAAAAAGATGGACAAGTTCTATCCGCGGAGTTTCAATATGGGGGTGCGGACGGACGTTTACAAGGCATTGGGCGGTTTTTCCGCCATGCGTTTCGGCGAAGACATAGATTTCAGCATCCGTATATTCAAAGGCGGTTACCGTTGCCGCCTGTTCCCGGAGGCCTGGGTATGGCATAAACGGCGGACGGATTTGCGTAAGTTTTTCAGGCAGGTGCATAATTCCGGCATCGCCCGCATCAACCTGTATAAAAAGTACCCGGAATCCCTGAAACCCGTGCATCTTTTGCCGGCCGTTTTTACGGTGGGGGTCGTGCTGTTATTGCTCGGCGCGTTCGTCTGGCCTTGGTCGATGGGTCTTTTATTGTTGTTCGCGTTGATGATTGGCACGGATGCCGCCTTTAAAAATAAAAGTTTGAAAATCGGTGTTTTGGCCATTGCGGCCTCTTTCATACAATTGACCGGTTACGGGACGGGCTTTCTGCGGGCCTGGTGGAAAAGATGCGTTCTCGGGAAGGACGAGTTCGCCGCGTTCCAAAAGAATTTTTATAAGTAGAGGCGGGTGTTTCCGCTCTCTAAACGATTTTACAGCCGGCCGCGTGGCGTATAAGATTCTGTTGCCCTAAATCCGGTTCGTTGCAGGGGGGCGTGCCGCGTGTGGCACGAAAAAAGGGGAGCCGATTTCGGTTCCCCTTTTTAATTTATACTTCAGAGTTTGAAGTGCCGTGGATTTGTGTTTGCGCGTCGGCCTATAGCCCCAAACAACTTACAGCTTCTTGTGGAACATCCCCGAATTGGCCTGGGCCGTCGGCATGATGACCAGGTCGTTGATGTTCACGTGCGCCGGCAACAGCACGCAGTACGCGATCGCATCGGCGATATCGGTGGCCGAAAGCGGCGTAAAGCCCTGATAAACCTTGTCGGCGCGCTCGGCGTCGCCCTTGAAGCGCACGAGCGAGAATTCCGTCTCCACCGCGCCCGGGCAGATTTGCGTCACCTTGACGCCGTAGGGCAGCAGATCCTGCCGCATGCCCTTGCTCAGCGCGTCCACGCCATGTTTGGTGGCGCAATAGACATTGCCGTTCAGGTAAGCCTCCTTGCCGGCAATCGAGCCGAGGTTCACGACATGGCCCTTGCCCCGTGCGGTCATCCACGGCAACACGACGCGGCTCACGTACAGCAAGCCCTTGAGGTTGGTGTCGATCATGCGTTCCCAGTCGTCCACGACGCCCTCCTGCAACGGGTTCAGCCCGACGGCCAGACCGGCGTTGTTGACCAAGACATCGACGGCTTTCCACGCCTCCGGCAGGCCGTTCAAGGCCGTTTCCACCGCCGCCTTGTCGCGTACGTCGAAGCAGAGCGGCAACACCGCCGTTTTTTCGGCCAGGCCCGCCGCCACCGTTTTCAGTTTATCTTCGCGGCGTCCCGTAATGATGAGTTTGAATCCTTCGGCGGCCAGCCGTTCGGCCGTCGCCCGACCGATACCCGACGTCACGCCGGTGATCAATGCGATTTTTTCCATATTGATGTTTTGCTTTTTTGCGGATGATTTTTTAATCGGCTTGCCTTATGTCGGGGCTTGCCTTATACCGCCACATCGGCCTTGATGTGCGGATGCGCCTGGTAGTTCAGGACGCGGATATCTTCGTAGGTGAAATCGTCCAAATTCCGCACGGCGGGATTCAGTTCCAGCGTCGGCAGCGGATACGGCGTCCGGGTCAGTTGCAACCGCGCCTGTTCCAGATGGTTCGAATACAGGTGCGCGTCGCCCAAAGTATGGATGAAAGTGCCGGGCTGCAAACCGCAGACCTGGGCTATCATCGACGTCAGCAGCGCGTAAGAGGCGATGTTGAACGGCACGCCGAGAAACACGTCCGCGCTCCGTTGGTAGAGTTGGCACGAGAGTTTGCCGTCGGCCACGTAGAACTGGAAAAAGGCATGGCAGGGCGGCAAGGCCATTTGATCGACATCCGCCGGATTCCAGGCCGATACCATGAGCCGGCGCGAATCGGGCGTTTCGCGGATCTGTTTCACGACCGCCGCTATCTGGTCGATAATCTGGCCGTCCGGTGCGGCCCAACGGCGCCATTGTTGGCCATAGACCGGGCCGAGGTCGCCGTTTTCGTTCGCCCATTCGTCCCAGATCGTCACGCCGTGGTCATGCAGGTATCGGATATTCGTGTCGCCCCGGAGCATCCACAGGAGTTCGTAGAAGATGGAGCGTGTATGCAGTTTCTTGGTTGTCAAAAGCGGAAATCCCTCGGCGAGGTCGAACCGCATCTGATAGCCGAAGTAACTGAGCGTGCCCGTACCCGTGCGGTCGGATTTTTCGATGCCCTTTTCCAAAATCGTGGCGAGGAGGTCCAAGTAGGCTTTCATAGTGTCATAATTTTTTTTCGTGTGACCCGACGTTAGGCCGTCGGGCCCAAAGGTGCTTTTCGGGTGACCCGACAGCGACAGGCCGGGCAAAAGGCCGGGCGACAGGCCGCGTCGGCTATGCGCCCGGATGGAATGCGATCGTCAGCCCGTCGTAGGCCGGCCGTATGTTTTCCGGCAGTTCGGCGCAGAGGGCCTCGTGTTCCAGCATGTGGCTGATATGGGTCAGGTAGGCCCGTTCGGGTTGCAGGTCGCGGATAAAGGCCAAGGCCTGATCCAACGTGAAGTGCGAAAGGTGTGGTTCGCGTCTGAGCGCGTTGACGACCAGAATCCGGCAACCCCGTATGAGGTCAGCCGAATCGGCGCAGACCGCGCTCGCGTCCGTGATGTAGCAGAAATCGCCTATGCGGAAAGCCGCGATCGTCATGCGGTAGTGTTCGATGGCGACGGCCTGGACCGACAGCCCTTCCACACGGAACGGCGCGCCGTTCGGGTGGATTTCGTTCAGGATGAACTGGGGCGCGCCGGGGTAGGGGTGTTCCTCGAACGCGTAGGGAAAGTTCTCGCGCACGCCTTGCAGCGTCTGCGCCGTGCCGTAGAGCGGCATCGCGCGTTGGTCGTAATAGTTGTAAGGCCTTACGTCGTCCAGGCCGCCGATATGGTCGCGGTGGGGGTGGGTCAGCAGGATGGCGTCCAAATGATCGACGCCCGCGCCCAGCATCTGTTCGCGGAAATTGGGCCCCGCGTCTATGGCCACGGTCTTGCCGTCATGGCGGATCAGTCCCGCCGTGCGCAACCGTTTGTTTTTGGGGTTGTCCGAGCGGCAGACCGCGCAGTGGCAACCGATGATGGGCACGCCTTGCGAAGTGCCCGTTCCGAGAAAAGTGAATTCAGCCGTTTTCATGGCAGGGCAGCGTTAAAATTTCTTTTCGGTACATTCGCCTTCGAGGTGCAAGTCCGTTCCGTCGTAAACGCCGTAAGAGAAATATTGGAGCCAGTCGCCTACGTTCAGGTAACGGCAGTCGGTTTCCACCGTTTCGTCCAGGGCTTTTACCGGCTGCAACAGCGGCCAGTGGCGGTGCGCGAAGATGAAGTAACGGATGTCGGGTTCTTCGTCCAACCGCTCCCGCATGAAATACGTCAGGTTCTCGTTCTTTCTCTGTTCGTAGGCGCGGCGGTCGGTCTTAAGTTCGTCGGCCTTGCGGCTGCGGCGCGAGAAGCCGCTGGCCAGGATGTAGCCCGTCCACGGATGCAGCATGGCGAAAAACGTGCGGCTCCAGCGGGCGGCGAGCAGGCGTTTGATGAACTTATAGCCCTTGTCGTCCGGCCCTAAGCCGTCGCCGTGGCCGACGTAGAATTTGACACCGTTTACCCAAAGCCGCGCGTTTTGTTCGCAGACGCGCAGGCCGAGTTCCTGTTGGAAGTAGTTGCGTACCCACGTGTCGTGGTTGCCGCAGAAGAAGAAGACCGGAATGCCTTTGTCGGTCAGCCGCGCCAGCGTGCCGAACAGCCGTACGAAGCCTTTTGGCACGACGTAGCGGTATTCGAACCAATAGTCGAACACGTCGCCGAGCAGGAACAGGCCGCCCATTTCTGCTTCGTGCGCCTCTATCCACGCGATAATCTTGCGTTCCCGCGTGCGGCTCTTGTCGTAGGCGGGCGAGCCGAGGTGGAAGTCGGAGGCGAAAAACAGTTTTTTACCCGCTTCCAGTTTAAGGTCTATGTGATCTACTTGTATGGTTTTCATGTTTTCGGTAAGGCCTTTTACGCATGGTCGGACGGCCGCCGTTCGGGCTGTCCGTCTTGCGCGCGGCGCGTTTGTTCGCGTTGCAGGGCCTGAAGCCGTTGCAACTGTTCCAATCGCTCTATGTTGTTCGAAAAACGGATTACGTGCGGATTGCCCGGCAAGGCCTCCCGCATGGCCGTCGCCCATTCCGCTAACGTGCGGAGGTCGGCCGAGTCCTGCGGGTTGAACAGCGGGCGGTTGCCGAACTGCAATTGTGCCAAATAAATGGGGATGAGCGTGTGCGGGTATTGGGCCGCCAACCGCAGGCTTTCGGTCTTTTGCGTGCGGTAGCATTGGTCGAGCCGTTGCACGAGTGAGTCGTAGATGTGACGGGCATCGTCCTGGTAGCGGACGCTCATCCAGTGGTCGGACGCTTTGCGGTTCAGGCGTTCGGCTGCCTGTTGCGTCCGTTGGAACGGCAGGATGTGCAGGCTGTCGAGTGAACCGCCTTGCCCGTCCGTCAGGCGGGCGGTGCCGGGCAGGTCGGTGTATTCCGCGTCGAGCCGCAACGTGCCGCCCGGCGTCGGGAACAGTACCAGACGGTTCTCTAAACCGCCCGCCGCATCTGCCATCGCGTTTTCGCCGTCGGTCGCTTCCCCTCGGGCCTGCGGCTCGTCGCCGCGGAGGTCCCTGCGGGAACGCCGCCGGCCGTCCGGCCCGTCCGCCGCGTGCGTGTCCGATACCGGCTCCGTCTGCAACACGAACAGGCTCAGGCTGTCGCCCGTGAAGTGGAAAACGCCCGTTCCGTTTTTATCCAGCCGGACGCTTTCCACAGCCACCGTACCCGTATTGGCACGCAGTTCGTAGAGCGTCAGGTCGCGTCCCGCGCCTCCGTTCAGGCAGACTTCCACCGTCGTCCGTCCGTCCGTGGCCGCGTGCCGGCACGATATGGCCGTCAGCAGGCCGATGGCCATTGCCCATATCCCTATCGTCCGCGCCAACCGTCTCATGCCTTCGCGTTTTCTTTGGCCCAGGTGTCTTTCAGGCCCACCGTTTTGTTGAAGATCAGGCGGCCTTCGCGCGCGCTGTCCGGATCGACGTTGAAATAGCCCAGGCGTTCGAATTGGAAATGATCCAGCGGTCCGGCATCGGCCAGAAACGCCTCCGCCTTGCAGCCGCGCTTGATTTCCAACGAATGCGGGTTGAGGTTGTCCAAAAACGTTTGGCCTTCTTCCACCTCGTCCGGCGTCGGCGAACTGAACAGCCGGTCGAACACGCGCACTTCGGCGTCCAGCGCATGGGCGGCCGACACCCAGTGCAGCGTGCCTTTCACCTTGCGGCCGTCGGGCGAGTTGCCGCCCTTGGAGGCCGGGTCGTACGTACAATGGATTTCCGTAATGTTACCCCCGGCATCCTTGACCACGTCGGTGCAACGCACGAAATAGGCGTAGCGCAGCCGCACCTCCGTACCCGGCGAGAGCCGGAAATATTTCTTGGGCGGATTCTCCATGAAGTCCTCGCGTTCGATATACAGTTCGCGCGAGAACGTCACCTTGCGCGTGCCCATCGTCGGATCCTCCGGATTATTGACCGCTTCGAGTTCTTCCGTCTGTCCCTCCGGGTAGTTCGTGATGACGACCTTGACCGGGTCGAGCACGGTCATGACGCGTTGCGCTTTCTTGTTCAGGTCTTCGCGCACGCACCATTCGAGCAGCGAGACGTCAATCGTGTTGTCGCGCTTGGCCACGCCGATTTTGTCGGCGAACAGGCGGATCGAAGCCGGCGTGTAGCCGCGCCGCCTCAGGCCCGAAATCGTCGGCATGCGCGGGTCGTCCCAGCCCATGACGTGCTTCTCCTGCACGAGTTGAAGCAGTTTGCGTTTGCTCATGACCGTATAGCTGAGGTTGAGCCGCGCGAATTCGATCTGTTGCGGCGCGTGGATTTTCAGCGTGGCGATGAACCAGTCGTAGAGCGGCCGGTGCACCTCAAACTCCAGCGTGCAGATCGAGTGCGTGATGCCCTCTATCGAGTCGCTTTCGCCGTGGGCGTAGTCGTACATCGGGTAGATGCACCATTGGTTGCCCGTCCGGTGGTGTTCCTGATGGATGATGCGGTACATGATGGGGTCGCGCATGTGCATGTTGGGCGAAGCCAGGTCGATTTTGGCGCGCAGCGTCTTGGAACCGTTCGGAAATTCGCCTTTGCGCATGCGGGCGAACAAGTCGAGGTTCTCTTCCACGGAGCGGTCGCGGTAGGGGCTGGGCCGTCCCGGCTGCGTCGTCGTACCGCGGTATTCGGACGCCTCCTCCTGACTCAGGTCGCAGACATAGGCCTTGCCCTCCTTGATGAGTTGCACGGCCCATTCGTACAGCTGTTCGAAATAGTCGGAAGCGTAAAATTCGGCGTCCCATTTGAAACCGAGCCATTGGATGTCCTCCTTGATGGAATCCACGTATTCGGTGTCTTCTTTCGTGGGGTTGGTGTCGTCGAAACGGAGGTTCGTCTTGCCGCCGTATTTCTGCGCGATGCCGAAGTTGAGGCAGATGGATTTGGCGTGTCCGATGTGCAGGTAGCCGTTGGGTTCGGGCGGAAAGCGCGTGTGTACGCGTTTGCCGTTTTTGCCGGCGGCCAGGTCCTTTTCGATGATTTCTTCGATAAAGTTCAACGAGCGTTCGGCCGGTGCCGGCGTCTCGGTTTTCAAGGTCTCATTGTCCATAGAAGTATCGGGTTATGGTTAGCGGGCGGCCGGTTGCGGGCCGCCGGTTTGGCGGATACAGGGAGAACCAACCCCCTGTATCCTGAAAATTATTTCTTGACATTAGGCAGTTCCAGGCCGTAGCCTTTCCGGATATCTTCCCGTTTGAGCCAGATGCCCAACAGGAAAGCCACGACGCCGAAAGAGGCGAAAATAATCATCGGGACGGTGTAGTCGTAGGCCGGCAACACGTCGCCCGCCGCCATCGCGGCTTCGCGCGCTTCGGCCACACCGGGGTTGGTGGCGTTGAGCACGTTGCCGATGATTTTCGGCACAAAGCAGAGGCCGATGTTCTGAATCCAGAAAATCAGCGCGTAGGCACTGCCCAGAATCTTGCCGTCAATGACTTTGGGCACGCTGGGCCAAAGGGCGGCCGGCACCAGGCTGAACGAAACGCCCAATACCACGGTAATGAGCAACGCGAACCATTTGTGCGGATACATGGGCAGCAGGAAAGCGTACGAAAGGTGGCAGACAATCATGATCAAGGCGCCGTACATCAGCATGGAGGCCCCCTTGCCCTTGAAGTCGATGAACGAACCCAAGAACGGGGTCAGAATCATGGCCAGGATCGGGAACCAGCGGAAAATGTTGGCCGCTTCGGTCGAGGGAATGCTCAGCGTCGATTCGAGGAAGTTGGTCGCGTAACGCTGGAACGGGAAGATGGCCGAATAGTAGAGCACGCAGAGCAGGGCGATGAGCCAGAACATCTTGCTGCTGAAGATGTACTTGATGTCGCTGAACTTGAACTGGTCCTCTTCGTTGGCCGTTTCCGACCCCTTGCCCAACTGGTGGTCGAGCTTGCGGTCCATGAACGTGAAGACGATGAAGTTGATCAGCCCGATGAGCAGCAATACGGTGCAGAACGCAATCGGCACGACGACGTTGCCCTGTTCGGCCGTGCCGAATTTGTCGGCTAAGAACGGCGAGAGCGACAGTACGGCGAAGACGCCCAAACGGGCGATGGCCATTTCCAAGCCCATGGCGAGTGCCATTTCCTTGCCTTCGAACCATTTGGCGATGGCGCGCGACACCGTGATGCCGGCCATCTCGCAACCGCAGCCGAAAATCATGAAGCCAAGGCAGGCCAATTTGGCGTTACCGGGCAAGGCCACCCAAAACGAGTTGAGCCATTCGTTGAAAGCCGTCGCCTGGAACCAGTCGCTGATGGCGATGTACTTGATGGCGGCGCCGGCCACCATGAGCGAAGCCGAAAGCGTGCCGGTAAAGCGGACCCCGCATTTGTCGAGGATGATCCCGGCCAGAATCAGGAAGCCGCATACATTGAGGATGTACTCGGAAGCTGCATAGGTGCCGAATACATTGGGCGTCCAGCCGCGCGCCCCTTCGATAAGGGATTGCAGGGGCGACATTACGTCCACGAACATGTAGGCGAAGAACATCATCAAGGCGATGAGGATCAAGGCCGTCCAGCGGGCGGCGGCCGAGTCGCGCAAAAGCGTTTGCATTTTTTCCGTCATAATAGAAACAGTATTAAAGGATGAATGAATCAGTTTTCGTTTGAAAGGTTGTCGTTTTGACCCGCTTGATCCGGATCCTGTATCGTGTGGGACGGTGCGTCCTGCGCCGTATCGTCTCCGTTATCTCCGCGGTTCGGGTCGTAGGGCGGCAGCGGCTGCCGGTTCTTGAGCCAGGGCAGGAACATCGCGTACAAAGCGACGAACGCGCCCGAGAGGAAAATCGTGCCGTAGGGTATGCCCCAGCCGGTTTGATACATGTTCCACAGAATCAAAAGGCATTGGGCTATCGTATAGACATGGAAGCCGGCGGGGATGCGCTTGAACATGCAGATGGCACCGGCTAACGAAGCCGCATAGAGCAGGGTCTGCATCCAAAAGAAACCCGGTCCCAACGAAATGACGTAGTTGATGGCCTCCTCCATGCCGGGTATGCCGGCATAGAGGTCTGCATAGGCGTCGTTGTAAAGCAGCATTTCCTTGACGTTCTGCAGGTTGGATGCCATAAACAGATAGGTCAGCGCATTGAAGCCGCTTCCGATGAACGTGAGGATGCACAGCAGTGTCAGGCCGGTCGGCCGTTGGGCACTGCCCGTTTGGGACCCCGTTCGCCGGGGTTCGGGCATAGAAAGGTTAGTATCCATAAGCTTGGAGCGTGTTTTTGCAAATATCGATACTGCCCTGCAGCGCCGGCTCCCGGCCGACGAACGGGCTTAAAATATGTTCCATTTCCGCCATGACCGACAGACATTCGCGTATCTCTTCCATCAGGCTGTTTCGGAAGCGGGGCGGGAAACTTTCGGCGTATTGCAGGCGGTGGCCGTAAATCCGGCAGAGCTGTTGCGCCAAGGCGGTCGCCTGTTCGAAAGCGCCGGCCTGCAGGTAGGCTTCCACCTGATACAGCATCAGCCCGTCGAACGGCACCTGCGCGTGCGGGAAGAAATACAGGCTCTTGTCCAAGGCCGCCACGGCCGAGTCGCGCTTGCCCTCGAACATCAGGGCCTTGGCCAGCATGATGTATTGGTAGCGTACGGCGCGCGAATAGGCCGCGCTTTCGGGGTCGATGGCCGTCTTGGGATCGTTGAGGTTACCCCAGCGGAATCGGTTCACGTAGAGGTCGTAGGTCTTGTCGGTGTTCACGCCGTTGTCGCCGATAACGCGGCGGTTCTCGTTCATGTAAGGCACCATGCGGTAAACGTTGCCCTCTAATTGCGCCAGATGAGGCAGCGGCAGCACGTTGGCCTGCGCGCCCGCGCTCATGAAGTAGAGCGGCCGGCTCGCGAAGTTGGAGGCCATGAGGTCGAGCAACGCGATGTCCACGCGGTAGAGCGCGTCGGTCTTCTGAATCTGCCAGCTGATTTCGGGCAGGCAGCGCGCGGCCTGATCTTCGGTCAGGAAGCCGGAAGCCAGCATCTTTTCAATCGGCACCGTAACCTTGACGTTGCGCGTGGGGAACACCGAGATTTTCTCGCCGTCGCGCGTCATGACCTGCGAACGCGGGTTGCCCATGTAGCGCAGGCAGGAAGCCAGTTCCACCGATTTGTTTTCTTGGCCGTTCTGAAGATAGGCGTAATCGTTGACGCCTTGGCCGTATTGGTCGAACGAGAGCGTGAAATTGAGCGGCTTGGAAGCATAGACCTGGCGGAACAGCGGCTGTATGTGCCAGAAACTGTTGGCCAACGCGCTGTTGACGATGCGGACGCTGTTCTTCACGCCCTCCACTTCCTGACAGTACCAGACGGGGAACGTGTCGTTGTCGCCGTTGGCGATCACGACGCTTTCGTCCTCGCACGAGAGCAGCGCGTTCTTGGCAAAGTCGTAGGCCGCCGTGCGGTGGCTGCGGTCGTGGTCGTCCCAGCCCTCCTTGGCCATGATGCCGGGCACGGCGATGAGGCAGAGCGCGCCCACCGCCACCGGTACGGCCACATGCGGTTTCTTGAGCAGTTTCATCAGCCATTCGCTCAACGCCACGACGCCCAAGCCTATCCATATCGCATAGGCGTAGAACGAGCCGGCATAGGCGTAATCCCGTTCGCGCGGTTCGGTGGAAGGTTCGTTCAGGTAAGTCACGATGGCCAGCCCCGTCATGAAAAACAGCAGGAACACGACGAAACAGTCGCGCCGGTGGGCGCGGTATTGGAAAATCAAACCCGCCAGGCCCAACAGCAAGGGCAGGAGATAAAATTTATTGCGGGCGTGGTTGTTCGCCAGGTAGTCGGGCAGGTTGTCCTGCGGCCCCAGCCGCATCTTGTCCAGAAAGCCGATGCCCGAAATCCAGTTGCCGTGCAGGAGGTCGCGGCTGCCGTCCTCGTTATAGCCCAAGCCCTGGAGGTTGTTCTGACGGCCCGCGAAGTTCCACATGAAGTAGCGGAAATACATCCAGTTGAGGTGATAGCGGAAATAAAACCGCAGGTTTTCGCCCATCGTGGGTTTGGGCGTGCCGTTGTCGGCCGTCGTGCCGCTCCAAAATTTATAGTATTTGATATGGTTGCGGCCGCCGCTGTCGCTGTTCGAATACATGCGCGGAAACAGGCCGCAATGCGCCGGGTCATAGACGTATTGGACGTTCGTACCCACCTTGTCGTAGCGTTTGGTTTCGGGGTTGCGGACGTATTTGGGCGAGACTTCCTTGATGTCGATGATGCGCGCGTTGTAATACTGGCCGTAAAACAGCGGCCGGCTGCCGTACTGCTCGCGGTTGAGGTAGGCCAGCAGGCTCAGCGCGTCTTTGGGTTCGTTCTCGTTGAGCGGCACGTTGGCGTTGGAGCGGATGACGAGCGTCAGGAAGGTCGAGTAGCCGATGAGCAGGAACGAAAGGCAGAGCAAGGCGGTGTGCAGCACGACCTTGTTGCGCCGGTAGGCGTAGAGCAGGCCGCCGACCAGGCCGCCCGCCAGCGCGAGGAAATAAAACACGGTGCCGGAATGGAACGGCAGCCGCAGCACGTTCACGAAAAAGAGTTCGAAATAACCGGCCAGTTTGACCGTCCAGGGCACGATGCCCCACAGGATGCCCGCCAGCAAAACGACCGAGAGCAGCATCGAGTACCAAAAGCCTTTGCGCGAGGGCTGGAATTTCTTGTAATAGACGATGAACACGCAGGCCGGGATGACGAGCAGGTTCAGCAGGTGCACGCCGATGGCCAGGCCGATGAGGAACGCGATGAAGATGATCCAGCGCAGGTGGTGCGGTTCGTCGGCATGGCTTTCCCATTTGAGGATGGCCCAGAACGTGATGGCCGTGAAGAACGACGACATCGCATACACTTCGCCCTCTACGGCCGAAAACCAAAACGAGTCGGTAAACGTATAGGCGAGCGCGCCGATGATGCCGGCCGCGAAAATCATGAGGCTTTGCAACAGCGTAGGCCGGAAATCGGACGGCATCGAGTTGGTCTGCAGGTCGGCCGCCGATTCCTTCCGGCGCGCCACGGCCCAGCAGAGTTTCTTGCCGAGCATCGTGATGGTCCAGAACAGGAACAGGATCGTGAAGCCGCTGCACAGGGCCGACAGGATATTGACGGCGAAAGCCGTTTGGGTCGCGTCACCGAACGTGAAGATATTGGCGATGCAGCCTAAAATCTGGAACGTGGGGGCTCCGGGCGGGTGGCCGACCATGAGTTTGGCGGCCGTGGAGATATATTCGCCGCAGTCCCACCACGAGGTGGTCCGTTCGGCCGTGCTGATGAACACCGTGCAGGCGATGGCGCATACGAGCCATCCCAACAGGTTGTTCCATGTCTGATAACGCTTCATGAGGCTTTTGCTTGTTTTATGTTCTTCAATGGTCTCAGGCTATCGGGCCGAGAGCCGTTTCATACCGTCGGGTCAGACCGCGTCTTACCGCATCGAGAACAGGCGTTCGGCCGAGTTGGCCAAGGCCGGCGAACGGTAGGCGTTCGCGATGTCCCGTATGTGCTGGATGACTTGCAGGCATTGCTGGCGTTCGGCTTCCACGCTGCGTCGGAAGCGGGGCGGGAACGATTCCACGTATTGCAGGCGGCGTTCGAACACCTCCAACAGACGCTTCCCGACGGCTTCGGCCTTGTCTTCCGCGCCGAACGCATAGTAAAGCGACAGGTAACGGATCATGTCGGTGTCGTAGCCGAGCACGCTGTCCGGGAAAAAGGCCAGCCCCTTGTCCAAGGCCGCCACGGCATCGGCCATGCGGTTCTCCTGCGCCAATGCGGTCGCCACGAGGCTGTATTGCTGCCGCGCCTGCATGCTCCACGTCCGCGTTTCGGGATCCAGGGCCAAGTCTTGCGGAATGGAGCCCCAGTCGAGGCTGTCCGTAAGCAGGCGGAAACTGCGGTCGGCGGCCATGCCGTTCGTGCGTTCGCCCAAAGCGGCTTTGGTGCGGTAATTCGTATAGGGTACCCAACGGTAGAGCATACCCTCCATCTGCGCCTGGCCTAACGGCAGGTAGGCTTGATGGGCGTAAGGGCTCGTGCAGTAGATCGGGCGGTCCCAAAGGTTGTTGGCCACAATGTCGAGAATCGCGAGGTTGGATTTCGAAAGGTTGTCTTTGTTCAGTTTCCATTCCAGCCGGTCGGGGATGGCCGCTATCTGTTCGGGCGTATAGAGGCCCGTGGAAGCGAGGTAGGCCGGGTCGGGCTTGGTCAGATAGACGGTTTTGGTCGGGATGTAGTTGTACCAGTCGCCGCTCATCGCGCGGAGCTGCGTGCTCCGGTCGGGATTGGCCACGAATTTGAGCAGGCTTTGCAACGGATAGGCCGCCTGAATCTGATCCTGTACGAATACGGCGTCGTTCATGCCGTCTTCGTAGGCTTCGTGCGGCAGCGAGAATTTGAGCGGCGCCGATTCGTAGGCCTGCCGGAACAGCGGCTGGATGAGCCACGAACTGTGCGCCAGCATGCTGTTGATGACGCGTACGTCGGTGCGAATGCCCTCCACCTGCTGGCAGTACCAGAGCGGGAACGTGTCGTTGTCGCCGTCGCAAATCAGCACGGCGTTCGGTTCGCAACTCTCCAGCATGTTGCGCGCGAAATCGCGGGCGGAAGTGCGTTGGCCGCGGTTGTGGTCGTCCCAGCCCTGTTGCGCCATGACACCCGGCACGACGAGGCAGACGGCCGTCACGGCAGCCGCCGCCGCGCATCGGGCGGCGTTTGATTTTTTGATGCGTTGCGTGAGCCAGTAGCCCAAGGCCGTCACACCGAGGCCTATCCATATCGCGAACGCATAGAACGAGCCGGCGAAAGTGTAGTCCCGTTCGCGCGGTTCGGTCGAAGGCTGGTTCAGGTAAATCGCAATCGCGATGCCGGTCATGAAAAAGAGCAGGAAGACGACAAAGCAGTTGCGCCGGTCGTTCCGGTATTGGAACCAAAGGCCGGCCAGGCCCAGGAGCAGCGGCAGGAAAAAGAACGTGTTGCGCGCCGGGTTCTTGGCCAAATAGTCGGGCAGGCTGTCCTGCGGACCCAAACGCATCTCGTCGATGAAACCGATGCCCGACAGCCAGTTGCCCTGAAAGACGTCGCGGCTGCCGTCCGGATTGTAGCAACGGCCCATGAGGTCGTTCTGACGGCCGACGAAATTCCACATGAAATAGCGGAAGTACATCCAGTTGAGTTGGTAACGCACAAAGAACCGGATGTTCTCGCCCAAGGTCGGCCGCTTGTCGCCCGTATGGCCGCTCCAAAGCTTGTTGTACGTCACGCAGGGCCGGCCGCCCGATTCCATGTTCGACCAGATGCGCGGGAACAGGCCGCAAAAGGCCGGGTCGTAGGTTATTTTCTGCGAGGAGTAGCCGACCTGCACGTAGCGGCGGGTTGCCTCGTCGCGTTTGTATTGCGGGTTTTCGGGCTCCACGGCGCGGATGGGCGCGTTGTAATACTGGCCGTACAAGAGCGGCCTGGAGCCGTACTGGTCGCGGTTCAGGTAGGCCAGCAAACTGATGGCGTCCTTGTTTTCGCCCTGGTTGATGGGCACGTCGGCGTTGGCGCGCACGACGAGCGTGATGAAAGTGGAGTAGCCGACGAGCATGAAGCTCAGGCAGAGCAATACCGTGTTGAGCAGCACTTTCTGCTTGCGCGTCGAATAAATCAGCCCCCATACGAGCAGGGCGATGAGCGCGGCGAGGTAGAAGAACGTGCCGGAGTTGAACGGCAGCCGCAAGCCGTTTACGAAAAAGAGTTCCGTATAGCCGGCCAGCTTGACCGTCCAGGGCACGATGCCCCACAGGATGCCCGCCAGCAACACGACCGAAAGCAGGAGCGCGTACCAGAAGCCTTTTTGGGAGGCGTCGAACTTGCGGTAGTAAATCGTGAAGACCATGGCCGGGATGACGAGCAGGTTCAGCAGGTGCACGCCGATGGCCAAGCCGATGAGGAACGCGATGAAGATGATCCAGCGCAGGTGGTGCGGTTCGTCGGCCGCGAAATTCCATTTGAGGATGGCCCAGAACGTGATGGCCGTGAAGAACGACGACATCGCATAAACTTCGCCTTCCACGGCCGAAAACCAAAACGAGTCGGAGAACGTGTAGGCGAGCGCGCCCACGATGCCCGCGCCGAAAATCAGGATGCGGGCCAGCGGCGCCGGTTCGTAAGCCTTGGGCGCGATGCCGGCGAAAGCCGCGTCTTGGTTGCGGTAAACCGTCAGCATAAGCATCTTGGCAATCATCGTGATGGTCCAGAACAGGAACAGGATCGAGAAACTGCTGCACAGCGCCGACAGGATATTGACCGCATGGCCCATTTGGGCGGGGTCACGGCCGACGAACAGGGCGGCGATGGCGCCTAAAAGTTGAAATGTCGGGGCTCCGGGCGGGTGTCCGACCATGAGCTTGGTCGAGGTGGCGATGTATTCGCCGCAGTCCCACCAGCTGCCGCTCTTTTCGGCGGTGGATACGAAAACGACCGTGGCGATGATCCATACGAACCAGCCGATTAGGTTGTTTTGAAGACGGTAAGATTTCATAAAGCGCTATTTGTCGGTTGGTTCGCGCCAAATTCCCTCCCGCCTCGCGGGCGTATGCGTGTGTGCGGAACGGGTGCGCGAACAACAAAGGGACAAATATACGAAAAATTATACGAAAAATCTTAACGTATATCGCAGAGGCCGAATGCGGACGGGAAATCCGCTAATCCAGTTTCAGCACGGCCAGGAAGGCCGACTGCGGCACTTCCACGCTACCCACTTGCCGCATCCGTTTCTTGCCTTCTTTCTGTTTTTCCAACAATTTACGCTTACGCGAGATGTCACCGCCGTAACATTTGGCCGTCACGTCCTTGCGCACCGCTTTCACGGTCTCCCGCGCGATGATTTTCGCACCTATGGCCGCCTGAATCGCGATGTCGAACTGCTGGCGCGGAATCAATTCTTTGAGTTTCTCGCACATGCGGCGGCCGAACGCGTAAGCGTTGTCGGCGTGAATCAGCGTCGAGAGCGCATCCACCGGTTCCCCGTTGAGCAGGATTTCCAACTTGACGAGTTTGGATGCCTTGAAGCCGCTCGGGTAGTAGTCGAAAGAGGCGTAACCGCGCGACATGCTTTTGAGCCGGTCGTAGAAGTCGAAGACGATTTCCGACAGCGGCATCTCGAAACTCAGTTCCGTGCGGTCGGTCGTCAGATAGACCTGGTTGAGCAGCGTGCCGCGCTTGTCGATGCAGAGCTTGATGATGGGACCCACGTAATCGGCCTTCGTGATGATTTGCGCGTGGATGTACGGCTCGTCGATGTGGTCGATGTAGTTGGGGGCGGGCAGCCCGGACGGGTTGTAGATGTCGAGTTCCTCGCCCTTGGTCGTCGTCACCTTGTACGGTACGTTGGGCACCGTCGTGATGACGTCCATGTTGAATTCGCGTTCCAGACGTTCCTGTATGATTTCCATGTGCAGCAACCCTAAGAAGCCGCAACGGAAGCCGAAGCCCAGCGCGATGGACGATTCGGGTTCGAACGTCAGCGAGGCGTCGTTCAGCTGCAGTTTCTCAATCGAGGCCCGCAGTTCCTCGTAGTCGTCGGGCGTGACGGGATAAACGCCGGCAAACACCATCGGCTTGACGTTCTCGAAGCCCTCCACGGCCTTTTCGCACGGCCGTTCCACATGCGTGATCGTATCGCCCACCTTGACTTCGGCCGACGTCTTGATGCCCGAAATGATATAACCCACGTCGCCCGCCGACAGGCTTTCGGTCGGGATCGGCTTGAAGCCCAATACGCCGATTTCATCGGCCTCGTACTCTTTGCCCGTATGGAAAAACTTGACCTTGTCGCCTTTGCGTATCCGGCCGTTCATGATGCGGAAATACGAGATGATGCCGCGGAACGGGTTGAAAACCGAGTCGAAAATCAAGGCCTGCAACGGCTGTTCCGCATCGCCCGTCGGCGCCGGAATCCATTTGACGATGGCTTCCAAAATCTCCTCCACGCCCATGCCGCTCTTGCCGCTGGCCGCGATGATGTCCTCCCGCGGACAGCCTACCAAATCCACGATTTGGTCCTTGACCTCTTCGGGCATGATGTTGTCGAGGTCCATCTTGTTGAGCACAGGGATGATTTCCAGATTGTTTTCCAACGCTAAATAGAGGTTGGAAATCGTTTGCGCCTGAATGCCCTGCGTCGCATCGACAATCAGCAACGCCCCCTCGCAGGCCGCGATTGACCGCGAGACTTCGTAGGAAAAGTCCACGTGCCCCGGCGTGTCGATGAGGTTCAGGATATATTCTTCGCCCTCGTGTTTGTAGCGCATCTGGATGGCGTGGCTCTTGATCGTGATGCCGCGTTCCCGCTCCAGATCCATGTTGTCCAATACCTGCGCCTGCAGGTCCCGTTGGCTCACGGCGCCGGTATATTCCAAAAGGCGGTCCGCCAACGTGCTTTTGCCGTGGTCGATATGCGCGATGATGCAGAAATTCCGGATATTCTTCATAAGGGTCATGATCTACAAGGTGTCGTTCGTCAAAACGGGTTGAACCGGACCCCATGTCCGTTCAGGGGCTTGGTTCAGCCGCATCCCGTTTTGGCAGATAATGCAAAAATACGCCTTATTTGTGAAATAGAAAAAAAAGTCCTAATTTTGCCTTTCCGAAAGCCGCTGTTATATGGCGGTTGCCGCGAAACGCTCCATTCGTCTAACGGTTAGGACAGCAGATTCTCATTCTGCAAATAGGAGTTCGATTCTCCTATGGAGTACGACTCAAAATTTTGGGTTGAACGATAAGATGCGAGGCACCCGATTTCATGCAAATGAGGTCGGGTGTCTTGTTTTTATCCGGTGGCGCGGGCTTTCCGGACGTGCGGATTCGCCCGCCTCTTATTGGGCCGCCTGCAATCGGTCGGTCGCGGTCTCAATCATGCTGTCGATGCCGTTGCGCAGGGCCACGGTGTCCATCTCGCAGAAAATATCGGGCGCGATGCCGTTCTCAATCTGTTTGCCGTCCGCATCCAGCATCGGGGCGGCCGAGAAGCGGAACGTCCAGCCGCAGGGCAGTTCGGCGTTGAACGGCAGTCCGCCGCCTCCGCCCGTCGAATCGCCTAAAATCGTGACGTTCGGCAGTTGCCGCATCATGCAGACAAACGTATTGGTCGCGCTGTAGCAATGCCGGTTCGTGAGCACGACCACGGGTTTGAGCCAGCGGATATGTTCCGACGGTTCTATGTAGCGCGGCGCCGGTGTCGAGAAGTCGTCGTGTCCCGGCCCTGTCTTATGGCGGATATAGCCGTAATGGGTTGTTTCGTCCGCAAAGTGACCCGCCAGCGAGGCCGCGTAGTCGAGGTTGCCGCCGCCGTTGTCGCGCACGTCGATGATCAGGCCGTAGCAGGGTTCCAGATATTTGAACAGGCTGATCAGATTGCCTTCGCCGAAGCCGTCGCTGAAACTCTCGTAGCGGATATAGCCGATCTTGCGGTCCGATTCCGGCCGCAGAATCGTATAGGAAAGGCCGGCCGCGATGCGGTAGCCGTCGCCGAGGTAATACCGTTCCACGACCTCCGGCGAGAAGTTGCGCGGATAATCCGTGTACCATTTCCAGTAGCGGCCTACGTCGCCCGCGGCATAGAGGTTGACATGCCCGTCGCGGAGGTTCGCCATCAGGTCGCAATAGGTCTTGAAGATTTCGTCCGACGTCCGGCAACGTTTGAGTTGCGCGAGGTGGACATCGTAAAGGCTGTCCCAGTCGATGTTCTTGTAGGTGAAGAAACAGTAACGTTCGTCTAATGTTCGCCACAGGACCTCATAATTGTAAAGCGCGTCGTTGTATTCGCCCTCCAGCTTGTGGCAGGACGGCAATAGGGACACCGCCGCCGTCAGGACGATGAGCAGGAGCGTCCCGCTCCGGCCATACCGTAACGCCTTGCGCCGGAAGCGGCCGACTGTGCCGTATAATCTGTTGCCCGTGGTGTTTTTCATCGTCCGCTTACATTTTCCATCCGAATCACAAAGCCGAGCTGAATCCCGTGGCTGTGCCATTCCTGTGCGATGCCTTTATATTTGCTCCAAAGCGAGTAGCCGACATACGAAAGCCGCAGCACGCAACGCTTGAAAACGAAATCCACGCCGAACTCGTTCTGCAGGTTCCATACGTTGTGCAGGCTCGTCGCGATGAGTTGCCGGCCCAATTCACCCTTGATATCGACAATTTCGTAATACGAATGTCCGAAGTCGGGCGCGAAGCCGACGCCGAGCAGCGGCAGCGCGATGCGGTAATGCAGGCGGATGGGAAACTCCTTGATGCGGAATTCGTAGCCGAAGCGTGCGTTGAACGCTAATTGCAGTTGGGTGCCCACTTGGAGACTACTGTTGCCGTAGGCCGGCTGATAGAAAAGGCGGCTGTCCCATTGCAGTTGCCCGCCCACGCGGAGCGCGAAGCCCCGCGCCTCGAAGACCGCCGCACCCAAGCCATAGTGGACTTGCAGGCGGCCGCTCGTCTGCCGCCGCGATTGGGACGGGTTCATCAATCCGCCGATTTCGCCCTGAATGCGCCATTCCTGAAACATATTTTCCGGACGCATGGCGCGGCGTCCGTCGTAGAGCAGGCCGAACTGCGGCCCTTCGTAAGGCAGGAATCCGATGTATTCGTTATAGACGCGGGTCTGCATCCAACCTATCTGTATGCTGTGGTCGGAATGCCGGTCGCGCTCTTCCACCGGGTCGCTTGCCGGTTGCCGGTCGCGTCCCGTTGCCTGGAGCGGGGCGGAAAAAAACGCGGTTATAACCGTCAAAAGCGCAAGGGAAAAACGTGCGTTGAAAAAGGTTTTTTTATGCAGAATGGTAAGGCGCATGGATTTCTTATCGCTGATGGTAAATGACTTAAAAATTAAAGCACGCGCTCCCCCTCTTCGAAAAAACAGGGGCAAAGGTACGGCGAAAATAATTAAAATGCAAATCTTTGAAAAACAAGCAAAAATAATTTGCATATCTCAGAAATATCCCTACCTTTGTATCATCATTCCCCCGTGCAGTCCCTTGGCACGCAAACCCTGAAAAACGCCGGACCGATGAATCGACATCTCGCACATATCGGCAAAAATAACTTGGGCACAGCCGCCTGCGGGCGGCCTTGAAAGGGTTTGTTCCACCTAAGACACCGGCACCTCACAGACCCGTCCCCGCAGGATCACTTCAAAAGGCGAATCACCGCCGACCGCCGGATTGTTGAACTAAGCAAACTTTAACCCAAACCAAAATCGCACGAGCCGTACGCTTCCGGATTGAATCCGACTAAAGCGTATGATGAAAGCGACGGACTTTAACTAAAATTCATATTATTGTCTAACTTCAAAACTTTTATTGTCATGAAAAAGATTATCATAGCACTCTCTCGTACTGGGTTTGAGCGGTGTATCCGCCTTGCAAGCGCAGATGCGCATTTACAACGCCAATTTGGTCTATGAGACGGATTTCGAAGGTGACCGATGCAGTGTTCACGGTATCGGCACCGAAGGTTTGCATTTGGCCTTGCTGAAAACCCCGGAACAGACCTACGTATTGAAAGTATTGATTAGATAATTGTAAACACATCAAGATATGAAACGGCATACAATGAATAAGTTGTTTTTCTGTCTGAGTGTCTGGACGCTGCTGTCGGGCGGTGCGCTCTCCGCCCGGCAGCCGGCTCCGGCGACAGAAAGGAACGCAACAGATACAGCGGCGGTCTATACGCCGCGCAAGGGTTGGCCTAAAGCTGACAAAAAGTTTTATTTCGACCTGCGCGGTGGCTACGGCTTCAAAATGGGGAGTGGCTATACAGGTGCACTGAATTTTGATGAATTCAGGGCATGTATGCCTTTTGAGACAGAAAAAGAGCGTAAAGAAATAAAGCGGACTTTAGGCAGGGGATGGCAGGGTAGTCTGAGTTTCGGTTACCAATTCAACCGCTATATGGCCATAGAGGTAGGCATAGGCTATATCAAGAGTGGTTTTTCTGCAAGCCAATTGTTTCCTTGTGATACTTCCGGGCATATAGTTATGTCAGATAATACGGAAAGATTGTGGTATGGCACAGTTAAATTAACTAATTGGACAACTATTAAGCTTGCAAACGATTTCGACAGTCATATCGGTAATTTAAGTGTCTCTTTACGTGTATCGCCGGGCTTTAGACGTTGGGATCCCTATCTTAAAATGGGGCTCAATCTGATGGTCGGCATGGTGACCCATAATATAAAAACGGAATTAGGTAATCAGTATGCGAGGCAACAAAATGAATATGGTTATTGGGATGTGGCTACTGATGAGGATTGGGGCGGTTTCGGCCGATTGGGGCACGAACGCCTCGTAACGACTTCCGTCGGCTTTACGGCGGCTTTCGGTATTAACTGCCGCTTTACGCCTACGGTCTCAATGTTCGCCGAATGGCAGTTTACATTGATGTCATCCGTAGCTTACCGCGACCATTGGATAGGGGTCGGCAATGCCTACGGCAACGAAGCCTACAGCCATGTATTGGACAACGCCGTTGGAAAAAATGTTGTCCGCAGCGACTTCGTCCTGCCGTTCAGCAACACCGGCCTTAACATCGGTTTCAAATTTGCATTCTGACATAAGTCTGAAACCGGTTCCGTCGTCGAGTTGACGGCCAACGAGTTTGATTTCAAACCCGGCTTTACGATAGAAAGCGGCAGTGATGTGACATTTAAAATAACTGGTCAAGAGGTGGCCGAAAATCGGTTACCTCTTGATATAAAAAGAAAGGAGTCAAACCATGAAAAAAAGTAAGTTACTGATGTTACTGATGATTCTCATAACAATCAGTAGTTGTGACCACAAGCCTATCGACAAACAGGAGGCGGACAATATCGTCACGCAATATGTTAAAAAGAATTACAAATCCAACGACAACACGCTACGTGCCGTATGGTATCTTAACAGATCGGGGGAAGAAAGAATAGAAATTTCTTTCGCAATAGAGGGTGAGGAGAGCATTACAGCAGAAAATGCTTACGTCTATTATATAGATGAAAATGTGGATATCGGTGACGTGATGCCACATACATTCAAAATCATGGTCGTACAAAAAGACAATGGGAAATACACCATACATCAACGCATGTGGCGGCCTTATATACCAACACTTTCTCAATTGGAAAATTACTGGACCATCCTTTTCTTCTTCGAAAATAACAAATCTTGGGCCCCATAATCCTACCGATTGTCCCGTCCGGCAACACACTCCCACCCCACGCCGCCGGACGGGAAAAACCCGATAAACACGAAAGGAGTTAGACAATGAAAAAGTTTTTATATCTCTTGTTGCCCTTCCT